>CAWGIP010000015.1:0-80246 GCA_963822675.1 uncultured Pseudomonadota bacterium
CCGAACGAGCCAAGCAACCGGCGCGACCGCGTGCCGTTCCTGTAGCCCGCAGACGCGCCCCGCTGGTAGCGGCTGCGTCCCAAGGCAGCCGTCGCTTCTTGCTCGACCATCTCTTCCAGAAAGCTTCGGATCCGCTCCCGCAACTCGGCCTCGATCGGGTCGAACCAGAGTCTCTCCAGCAAACAGCGGCCCGCCGTCCATCGTGCTATTCTTTTCCATGGCGTGATCTCCGCCGGCGCGCCAACGCCGGTTGCGGACTCGTTGACCTACTCGGAGATTACGCCACCCTTTTTCCACCACCTCCGCTACGGCACCGAGCGCGATGCGACCAAGCGTCTCACCGGCCGGGTCGAGATTTATGACGCCTATCTCGGTGGTGAGCGCGCCGGCGGTAAGCGGGGTCAAGGGGCTCCTGGCAAGACGCCGTTTGTCGTCGCGGTCGAGACGACCACCGAGGGAAAGCCGGTTCGACTGAAGCTGCGTCGGATCACCAACTTCTGCGCAATGGCGATCTCCGGCTTCGCCAAGTGCAGCCTGGACCAGACCTGCTCTGTCGTCAGCGACGGTCTTCAGTGTTTCGGCAGCGTCGCCGACGCCGGATGCACCCACCAAGTCGTCAAGACCGGATCAGGACCGAAGGCCGCCCGCACGCCGGCATTCAAATGGGCCAACACGGCGCTCGGCAACATCAAGGCCGCCATCACGGGAACCTACCGTGCTATCAATAGCAAACATGTTCCGCGCTACCTCGCCGAATTCGGGTACCGCTTCAACCGAAGATACGATCTCGTGGCCATGATCCCACGCCTCACATGGGCCGCCGTGCGGACCACCCCCATGCCCTATCGGTTCCTGAAATTGGCTGAGGCTTATGCGTAATCAGGAAGTCTTTTGGGCGTGAGGTGACGCCACGCCAGAACCAGGCGCCCTAGGCCAACTCCGCGGCTTCGATAGGCCACTCGTCACGTTCGCACCTCACGAACCAACCCGAGCGCCGGATGGTCCGGCGGATGACAGCTCCAGCAGCACCAGCCGCGTGGATCGGTCCGCTCGGCCCAGAACACGCCACCTCGACAGCACGAGCAGCGGTCGCTCGGCGCCGGCTCGTCCTCGGGCCGGGCCCAAGAGGGCGGGCGCGTGCCAGGACAGAGGCGGACATCAACGGCGGCGCCCAAGCGATCGGCATGGGGTTGATCGTGGCTTCGGGCCAGGCATCGAAGATTGCGGCAAGCAGGGTGCGCCCCTGCTCACCAAACAACGGACTGACCGCCGATCGCTCGGCACTGGCGGTCCGTAGACCGCCAGTGCCCTCTACCGAAGGCTGGACACAATTGACACAACTGACAGAAGGCGCCTCTGCCTCGCCCGTTCGCGGTGTTGTGTCGGTTGTGTCCGTTGTGTCGGGCTTATGACGAGAGGGAAACGAACGCCTCCAACCACCGGCTCACTGCATGGCTTCCCGCAGCTTGGGGTTCACCTCATAGGCTTGGCGGGACCGGTGCGCGGCGCCGGCCTTGACCGGCGCGGCAAGCCATCCGGCCTCCATCAGCACGGCGCACGCGGCATGGATCGCGTCGGCACTGTCCAGCCCCGGTAAGCGCACCTCCCGTTGAAGAGTGCGCACATGCACTTCGGCAGGACGTGCCTTCCGAATCCATCGAGCGAGGGTCGCGGCGCCATGATCCGCCGGAGCGGCAGCGGCATCGCCATAGACTCGTTCCGCCATCGGCATCAGATACTCGGCAACGAATCCGGCAGCGGCGAGAAATGCGCGACTCGGAATACGCACCGGCGGAGGCGTCATTCCCGGCCGGGCAGACCACCACAGATATTCCAGGATCAAGGAGACCCGAAGCGCGGTTCCGCGTGCTTTTCCATAAGCCGAACGCATTAGCCCGCCGGCTTCCTCCTGACGGTTCTGCATTTCGCGGCCAAACTCTTGCAGATCGGACAGCACATCGTCAGTGAGCGGCACCATGAGGGGACGCAGATGCGTTTCCGGCGGAGAGGCTGGCGACAATTCCAGCAGCCGTAAGCGGTCGAGTGCTTCGCTCGCCCAATCTGTCGCGGGCGCTTGGCGGGCGAGCGCGAAGGGAACGCGCTCCGGCCAGAACCAACAGAAACGCGCGAGCAGTCCATCATCGGCGTCCTTGAACAGTGCCGCAAGTTTGTCTGGCTGCGTCCCGCCAGTAACGGATGTAACAAGGTGCGGCACGATTATAGGTTCGGGTGATTTCTGTCGTTCCACGCGATACGGCCGCCCGCCATAAGCTTCTATCCAAAACGCCCGGGCGGCGTCGTTATAGGCATTCATGCCGAGCAGCCACCCGGCCAATTCATCGCGGACGACCAGCAAGCCTTTGGGTGCGGCGCTGGCAAGTAAGGAAGCTAACTTTTCAATCGTGACGTCCGACTGCCGAAGCCGCGGCGCCTGGGGCTCTATCGGCGGCGCGCCGTGGAGGCGGAAGGGGAGGAGGATCGCCACTCTTCCGCGCGGTCCGGATATCCGCTTTCCACGCCTCGGTTGTTGCTGATGCGCCTCCGCCGCCGAACGCCATTCTCTGTGCTGGTCGGGGAAGTCGGCCCCCATGCGGGCCTCCAGCGCCGGCAGAACGTGGCGCATCAGCGCATCTGAACCCGGGGATTTACCGCAACCCGAATCTCCCACTGCGCCGCACCACAGATGCGGCGGTTCGGCCCACCCTGGCCCCGCTTGCGCCCAGCGCGCGTTGCCGATCAGCACCGATAGCGCTGGCGAGCAAGGGCGCGGCGACGTAGTCCGATGGACAGGATGCCGCTTCGGCCGCACCTTCGATCCAGCCTTGCCATTCCGGACCGAAGACCTCGAGCGGCAATGTTGGCGCGGCGCGCCGGTGCAGTCGCAGCACACTTATATCCGGGTCAGGCCAGGGTTCTGCCGGAGGCGTGTCATGCATGGCGTAGCTGGCGCCGTCAGGCATGGGTTTCCTCCCACGCCAAGTCGTTAAAGTCTCCAACCCCAGTAGGAACCATGATGCGCACGCGACGGCCTTCGGCGTGCCAGCGGTGCCAAGCTTCGCGCGCGGCATTGCGACCCGGTTCGTCCGCGTCCGCCGCGATCACGACGGATCGCACCCTATCCGGCAGCACCAACCCGCGCCCGAGATTGCCGCACGAAATTGCTGCCCACGCGGGCAAACCGAGCATGCCTCCAGCGCTCGCACTGCTTTCGATGCCTTCGCCGATTACCAGCTCGGGCGCGGTCGGATTGAGGCGAATGGCGCCACCCCAGATCGGGCCGAGCGATGCCTTTGCAGGCGTCACGTCCGCCTTGCCGGTTCCGTCTCGGCGCAAATAGGTGCGATGCACCGCAACGGGCGCGCCATTCCAGTCCGTTATTAGCGCAATCATAGCCGGCAAACGACAGCCATCCGGATGCGGAGTATCAAGGCGAAACCGGAGTGCGGACGATGCGGCCAGGTCGGGAAGGCCCCGGGCGATCCCATAGGCTTGCACCAGCGTTCCGGGCGCCGGCTCGCTTCCATTCCAAAGGGCGAGAGCACGCAAGCTGTTTCGAGCACGTTGGACCTCTGGTTCTTGCTCGTAGGGGTCGAGCGGTTGGAACGATTTGCCGATAGTATAGCCTATCGCAGCAGTGAGTTCTTCGCGGCCGCAGCCGTTGGCGCACCAGAGCAGTGGTCGGCGAAGTTTGCCGGGGCGGATACTGAACGCGCCCTTGTAGGAACAAATGTGGGCAATCGCCACGCCACGACTGGCCCGAGCGCCGAAGTCCGAGGCGGTCGGCAAGATCGGCGGCGGAAGTCATGCCCGTGACCCCGTGCAGCTTGCGATTACCGGCGATCGCGTCTGCCTTGTTTGCGAGCGCCGTCACCACGGCGTCCCGATCGAATTCTGCGCATCGGCTTCGGAGCTGTGGCGGCGGGGGGCGCTCAGCTTCGCCTCGGCCCAGGCGAGCGCGTCGCCCCAGCGATACAGGGGAATGCGACCGAAGAGCCGATACACCGGCCCGCCGCCACGCACGGCCTTGGTCGCAAGGGTCGTTTCCGCCGTTGGAAAGCCGGCTTCGGTCAGCGCCGCTGCCGTCTGCTTTCGGCGAAGCAGCGCGTTCGGATCATCGGGTATCGAGCTTGCCATCTATTGCCCTCAATCATGGGTTTGTGATGGCAGCTATCTAAGGGCGTCATTCCTCTCCGCTATGGACAACAAATCGCCTACCAGCTTGTTGCTAGCAACAAAGGCCACTGGGATCGTTGTCAGCAACGGGCGCTCGGGCTCGTTTTGTCGCCTTCCTTTGCAGGTGCCGCGCGACGGCCACCTGTGTCGGCGTCTCGCCAGTGATCAGCGGGATGGCAGCGGTCACAAAGCGCGCCACCGGCCCGGTATCGGAAAGCTCGAGGATGACATCGGGATTCGTGGTCTGCATCGCTTCCCGGAAGCGTGTAGCCAGCGAAGTCGCGAAATCATTCCATGCCAGTTTGGTTTTTCTCAAATTGTTGCTAACCTTCAGGGTCCCGGGCAAAATCTTCAAAATCAACTGCCGCCGCATGGAGCTTTTCCAGGGCCGCCAGTTTCGCATTGCGGCAGCGTTTCAGCCTGTATGCGCTGTGCTCTTCGACCCTGCAAATCTGAGATCACGGGGATCGCCGGGACCAGTAGTTCGAACAGACGGCGGTAATGGCGCCAGTTGGTTGATTTCGCTTCGGGCGCAAATGCAACCATGCTGGAAAGAGTTGCCACAAAAATATCAGCTGGGCGCTCGTCTTCAGTGCGTGTGATCTCAATCAACGGGGGCAGAACCGCAGCCAACTCGCTCAACGCGGAACGAAGGCGGGAGTGCAGATCCTGCTTTTCTTCGAGGAAGACCGTGCCCCGTTCTTTTGTGGACCACAGGACATCCATGCTCCTCGCGAGGTGGACAAAGCCCTCTTCGGAGGGCAAGCGCATCGAGCCTCTTACGATCCTATTCTGGTGGAACAGATCCCGCACGATCGCGACAGTGATGCGAGCCGGGTCGTCGGCCCGCCTCGCAAGGCTCGCCCACAGCAGTGGTAGGGCCAGCGGCTCGTCGCGGTCGCTCGGTTCAGTATTCATTGGGCGCCTCCGCAGCGCACTCCGCCCGAAGATCGGCGCGGCGCCCCTGCGGAGGAGCCGGGGGTTCGGGGATCAGCCTAGCCGCGCCTAGCCGTCTTCATGGCGCAAACAGCCGCCTCGCGGTAGGGAATAAGCGCTGTCGCCCATGCCCTGTGCCCTTCAACCCCCACGCTGCGGTCGCGGCGATTCGTCTCCGGGCTAGGCCCGCCGCAGAGGGACCACGTCGGCCGGAGGCGTGGCCTCACCCATGCGCTGCCTTGTCTCGTTCGCCACCGAATCGGCCGCCGCGAGCAACACGGCATCGGCGCTGTGGACATATCGGGATGTGATCGTGTGTCCCTTGTGCCCGATCAGCGCGGCAATCGTTGGCTCGGAATAGCCTAGGTCGGCCGCGAGCGACGCAAAGGAGTGACGCAGTACGTGCGGCGTGATGTCGGCGGGCAATTTGCCCACCATCGCCATGCGATTCCAGAGCTTGCGAAAGCCGCTCATTGGTCCTTCGCCACGGGTTGGCGGGAACACCAAGGACGCATTTGCGCCCCGCGTCAGCCCGCGCAGCACGTCACAAGCGGGGTGCGACCGTGGACGCATAGAGCGTCCGGTCTTGCTATCCACGAGCATTGCCGTCCGCCGCCCGAGGTCCACGACATTCCAGCGGAGCGACAGCGCCTCACCCGAGCGCCAGCCCGTCACAGCGAGGAAACGAGCACAGGCGATGGCGGCGGGCCAAAAATGCTCAGCCTCAGCTCGCCGCATGGCGCCGCCTAGTGCAGCGTATTCGTCATCGCTCAAGCGACGCTCGCGTCTTCCGTCTGCCGGCCGCATCACGCCATGCACCGGGTTATCCGGCCGCAGCCGCTTGATGATGCCATAGGTGAAAATCGCGCCGAGCAAGCCGACGGTGCGGGACGCGGCGCCGCGCCCGCCGCGCACATTGGATAGACCACGTTTCTTGCCGGTCCTGGACTTGCGCGCCGTCGCGCCCTCCGCCACCGCGTGCATGAACCGCTCAACGTCCGACCGCGTAAGGGCGGCAACCTTCATGCGTCCGAGCACTGGCTTGATGTGCTTCTCGATTCGACCCTTGTCGGACAAGAGCGTGGTTGCCTTCTTGGGCGCCCTTCGTCGCGTCATGAGGCGGCCTGCCTCGGCGTCAGCCCAATACAGGTCGCACAGCTCACTGACCGTTGCACCGTCGCGCACTTCCTTCTTCCGGGCCGCAGGGTCGACGCCCCTCGCATTCTCCCCCAGCAGTCGCCTGGCTTCCTCCCGCGCCGTATCGGGCGTCCACGGCGCGCCGTGCCGGCCGATGGTGAAGCGCCGGCTGCGCCCTTCCGGCGTCCTGTGCAACACGACATAGGATACTGCCTCGCTGAACTGGCGGCGGGCGCCAAATCCAGGCACGGCCGCGTCCCAAACTTCAGTATTCGGCGGTAGCGCCCGCACCTCGCGCAGACCAATGCGCTTCCGCTCGCGAATTGACATGCGCTGTCTACTGGGCTCTAGGTAGCAGATAGGTAGCAAATTTCGGCAGACTAGGACAACGTCAATCATACGCCTGCAACGTGATGGCCAAGGTGGGCGCGGCTTGCAAGCTGACTTCTACCCTCGCGCAAACCGGTGCAACATTAGGGCATCGCCCTCCGAAGGCGAAGGTCGCACGTTCGAGTTGTGTCGGGTCCGCCAGAGTTTTCAAAGGTTTATGGTTCCCGCAAGGCAAGGCGACGAAACCGCCGGCAAGCGTATGGCAAGCAACAGATCGGCAAACGGCGACTAACGGAGGTGTCATGGTGGTCAGGCTCACCAAGGCCGAGGAACACCGTCGCCGCGTTCTGGAACATCAAGAAAAGATGCGCGCGGGCGCGGCCGACGCGGCCTCCGGGGCGCCTGATCCCCAGTTCAAAATGCCGCTCATCGGCCTCGCCAAACCGAAGGGTGGCGCTTCTCGACGGCGCGCAGGAACGCGCACGCGCAAGGTCAAGCAACCGGAACTCGGCGAGCTGTGATCCAAGGCTCGCGCTCGGCAAGGCAGCAACCGTTGCGCTTGGCGCCCGGCCCGCCGGGGCGCAGACTCCCGGCGCTTCTCGCCTGGAGAAAGCGGCGGAACGGTGCGTACCTGGCTGGCGCGGATGGCGCGGCGTGATGTTGAAAAGCCCGGCAGATCGCTATGTGCATCGATGGGCTATGGCGAGCGCGCCCCGCGCACCGCACATGCTAAAATCCTGAGGGACATTCCCGGGAACGCGCCGACGTTACATTCACGCGGCTTGTAGCTTTGCATGTGGCCTTTCGCCCTTGTGTTATCACTGCCATAGAAGCCCAAAATATGTATCTATGAGTTACGGATGCTTCCCACTATCGCGATCCTACTGGCGACGGCCGTCTCCATGGTGTCGCTTTCGCGTCGTCTCGGCTTCGGGAGCGTGCTTGGCTATCTGGTGGGAGGGGCTCTCATCGGACCATACGGCCTGCGCCTGATCACCGGCGTGGGCGAGATCGCCGCCGTCTCAGAGTTCGGCGTTGTCATGCTGTTGTTCTTAATCGGGATTGAAGTGCGGCCGCGGCGTCTCTGGGTGATGCGGCGCGCCGTGTTTGAGCTTGGAGCCGCCCAGGTGATTGCCACCGGCGCCGTGCTGGCTGTCGCCATACGTGCATTCGGTGGGGCGACTTGGCCGGCTGCCATGGCCCTGGGTGCCGGCTTGGCCCTATCGTCGACGGCCATCGTGTTACCGCTGCTGGCCGAGCGTGATCTGCTTGGCACCCCGTCAGGGCGAAACACGTTTTCAGTGCTGTTGTTTCAGGACCTCGCCTTTATCCCGCTCGTCGCCGCGATGCCTGTCCTGGGCAACAGCACCGTGCCCGATCGCATTCCATGGCTGGAGGTGGGCAAAGGACTGCTCGCGGTTGTCGCAATCCTGGTTAGCGGTCGTTTTCTGATCCCGTACGCCTTTCGTGCTGTTGGCGGCGCCCGCACGCCGGAGTTGTTTACAACAGTGGCCCTGCTTGTGATCGCAGGAACAGCCTTATTGGCCAGTGCGGCGGGTCTCTCCATGTCGCTGGGCGCCTTCCTTGCGGGCGTCCTGCTTTCCAATTCCGAGTATCGGCATGAGGTGCAGGCCGATGTTGAGCCGTTCGAAGGGCTGCTGCTCGGCTTCTTCTTTCTTTCGGTCGGCATGTCGGCGAATCTCCGGCTGGCTACGCAGGAGCCCTGGTTCTTCATCGCGGCGGTACCCGGGCTCATGGCGACAAAGGCCGCTGTCGCGTTCGTGCTGGGGCGGCTCGCGGGTCAATCGAACCAGACTGCTCTGCGCTTCGCATTAGCCCTGCCCCAGGGCAGCGAATTTAGCTTTGTGCTGTTTGGGGCGGCAATCGGTTCCGGTGCCATGACGCAGTTGGCATCCGATCGGGCGACGCTGGCGATCGCGCTCTCGATGGCCGCCACGCCGTTACTCTTCGCCGCCTCGGAGCAATTCATGGTGAGCCGGCTGAAGGATCGCGGGGAGCCAACGTATGACGCGATCCGAGCGGACGGCTCGCCGGCGATCATTTGCGGGTTCGGCCGCGTTGGCCAGATTGTCGGACGCATCCTGAGCATGCGTGGAATCGCGTTCACCGCGCTCGAGCAGAACAGCAGTCAAGTAGAGGTGGTCCGTCGCTTCGGCAACAAGGTCTACTACGGCGACCCGTCCCGCCCCGACCTGCTACGCGCAGCTGGTGCCGAGAACGCCCGCGTTCTGGTCGTGGCGCTAGACGACATGGAAAAAACACTGCGGGTGGTCGAGATCGCACGACGTAACTTTCCCAACCTACGGCTATTCGCGCGCGCACGCAACAGGCGACACGCCCACTTGCTCATGGACCGCGGCGTCACCGGTCTGGTTCGAGACACATTTTACTCGAGCCTCCGCCTCGGCGAATTGGTTCTCGAGGACCTGGGTATCCCGAACGATGAATCCCGCCGTGTCGTACAGCTCTTTGCCGATTATGACGAGCGCAGCCTTGTCGAGAGCCAGGCCTACTATGAGGATGAACGACAGCTCATTCAAAGCGCGAAACAAGCGGCGGATGAACTGTCGGGTTTGTTCGAAGCCGATCAGCGCGAACGACAGGCTGGTTCCAAGCCGTAGACCTGCGTCTCCAAAGTCGTCGCGCGCGGCGCTGATCCGTTACCGCGAATGATATGGCTCGGCGGTTGGCGATGCTGACACTGCGATGAGACACGGACGGCAGGATCAGGTCAGACCGCGCCGAAGTTTCGGCGCAAATCGCCACCGCGCCCGCTGTTACCTTTATCTTGGTAGCTCAACACACTCGGTGGTTACAGGACTGGGGGTTGTCTTCTTGTAGAAGGCGGCGACGATCGGCTGCGACGCCCGGCAACCGGCCAGCGTGTCGAAGCCGGAAATCGTCGCCGGTCCGTAGTGGACGTTCAGACTGATCAACATGACAATGAGCTTCATGGCAGGTGACCTTCGCCGCTTCACTCGTTACGATATACTATGAACCGCTAGGGCTTTGCCCTGTGATAGCCAGCAGCTTCAATGGTCCGGCTGCTGTTATAACTATATTACCGCCTGCTTTCCTACCGGGCATTTCTCAAGAACGGCGAACAGTTTTTGGAACCGAGCATTGGCGTTCCTCGAGCAGCATGCCGATGAGCGCACCGAAGCATCGGGAATAGGCGGCCGGCGATCCGTTTCCACAGCTTCTGCTGGTTCGGACTGCCCGCGGCCCAAACATCGCAGGGGGCCGGCAACATCCCCGCCATAACCCCGAAGCCAGCTTGCGCGAGCCCGCCCCACTTTTGCTCGGGTGTCAGCGCTCCCTGGCTCGCGATCCCGCTAAGCTCGGGGCACGGCTTCGCTTCAGAAGCGCAAGCAAACGCCGCAAGTCCTGCACCCAGCCAGAGTCCCGGGATCTGTGAGCCTCAGGCCCGTTTGCGCCTGGCTTTCGCCGTCGGCTCCTTGCCCGCGTCCTTGCCGTTCTCCGAACGTGCCGGTGACGCGGCAGACGGTGCTGCTTTATCGTCGGCCTGCCCAAGGCTGCGCTTCAACGCTGCCATGAGGTCCACGACATTGCCGCGCGACGGCTCGGGCTCCTGACCGGCCTCTATACCCTCGCCCTTCAGCTTGGCATCCAGCATGGCCCTGAGCCGCGCTTCGTAGCGATCCTCGATATCCGCCGCATCGTATTCCGCGGTCTGCCGATCGATCAGCTGGGTGGCGAGTTTTACCATCTCCCCATCAACCGGGACGGGATCGCCAAACAATCCGCTGGCGGCATTCAGATCCCGCTGCTCATCAAGCGTATGGGCCGCTAGCCCCCCGTCGTAGGGGCGAAGGGCGATCACCCGCTCCCGCTGAGCAATCACGACCCGGGACAGGGCCACGCGTCCGGTTCGCGCGATCGCCTCCCGAAGCACATAATAGACGTCGCGCCCAGCCTCCCCGTCCGGGGCCAAATAGTAAGCGGCGTCATAATAGATCGGATCGATCGAGCTGGAAATCAACAAACTTCTCCACCGCCATCAGTGACGAGCTTTCCACTTTCACGCTGTCGAGATCGGCCTCGGTGAGCAGCAGGAAATGGTCCTTCTTGAACTCGTAGCCCTTTACGAGATTCCGGCGCTCCAGTTTGTCTCCCGTTTCGGCGTCAACGGTCAGCATGCGGATTCGGTGGCCCGTCTCCGGATTGATCATGTTGAATCAAATCGCCTCGCGGCTGTGCTTGGCGCTGTAGAGCGCCACCGGGCACGATACCAGTGCGAGGCGCAGATGGCCGCGCCAAATGGGACGGAGTGCCATTAGCTCAACGCTCAGCGAATGGGGTCTGCATGCGGAAATGACATGGCCTCTCAGGCGCGAGAGCAAGGGGTTCGGATGAAACCCGTTTCTGCCACGGCGTATTAAGATGTTTGGCTTAAGAGACTGCGAAAAGATGAATTTGTGGTTCCCCGTCGGAATGTCTACACTACTTTGTGATAAGCCGCGTACCCGGCCGGCGGACGCAATTATGTCGTCCGGCGCTTTGAAGGGAACCGAGCGCCCGCTTTGCGGTACGGAATGTAAGTCGATTGAACCACCGGTTCGGCGCAACGCGTTCTTGCGCCGACCAGCAACCGGGGACGTCCAGTCCTTTCTCGCGTTGGCAACTGCTTCCGGGCCGGAACGCAGACGCGCTTCGCGGTGGCTATGAATGCGGTGTCGTTGCCGCATGTGCGGCCGCCAGCAAGTCCGATATTGACGGATGGAGGCTGCCAGCAGCCGAGGGCGGGGCGGCGGCGGATTGCGACGCCCCGCTCGTGCTAGTCATGCCCGGCACGGGAGGCACGAGGTCGGCAAGCGTCGTCTGAAAATCGCCGCCGTTCACCAGCATGCCGTCGGTGTTGCCGTTATGGTCCAGATAGAAGCCGACGAGTTGCCCTTGGTCATTGATGCCGTTGACCACCGTCATGCCGTTGGCGTGCGGATCATCCACCGTGAAATAGGTGGATGTCGCTACGTCGAAAACGAAGCCGTGCGTGTTGCCGGCCGCGTCGGTGAACGAACCGACCACCTGGCCCGAGTTGTTGAGGCCGAGTGCCTGGACCGAAGTGGCCCCGGACGGACCCTTCAAGAGAAGATCGCTGCCATTGCGAACTGAAGGAAGCCGTCTGTTACGCCGCCTTTGATGAAGAACCCCGAGACCATACCCCGATCATTGATATCGGTCGCAGTGACCTGGCTGGCCCCGGCGACATTGACCGCAGAGAAATTGCCGTCGGCGATGTTATAGATGAAGCCGTGCGCGTTACCGGCTGCATCATTGTAGAATCCAGCGGCCTGGTTAAGGTCGTTCACGCCCAGGAATTGCTCGGTCACGGGCGTCTTGCCGCCCAACGACGGCGCGTTCGGGTCCAGCGCTGTCGTGAAGCTGCCGTTTTTGTCAACAAACCCCAGATTGTCCCCGGCGCCGTCCACCCAGAAGCCAACCGTCAGGCCGGCATTGTTGATACCGGTGACCTGTGTCTGCGCTGAAGTCGGGAAATTCTCGTTGGTGTAGTTGCCCTGCCCATAGGGCGGCGACAGCGTGTACCCCTTATTCGGATGCCCCGTGGCACCGCTGCCGAAATAACCCGCGATGACCCCGGCATTGTTAATTGCCAGCAACTGGTTGAAAGTGGGATCGTGAGCGTTGTTCAGCGTCTCGAAACGGAAATGGGTCGGCGCATGCGGCAGCGTGACCAGCATGCCGTCGGTGTTGCCCTTATGGTCGAGATAGAACCCGACGGCTTGGCCGATATCGTTGATGCCATTGACCACCGTCATGCCCTTTGCGTTCGGGTCGTTGACCACCGTGTAAGTGCGGCTTGCCTCGTTATAGATGAAGCCATGCGTATTGCCCTTGGCGTCGGTGAAAGAGCCAACCACCTGGCCGATATCGTTCAGCCCGAGAGCCTGCACGGTAGCCGCGCCACTGGGGCCGGTCAGCGTCGTGATGGTGCCGTTGTTATCGACAAACCCGTCCATCGCGCCGGTGCCGGAGGTGAAGAACCCCGAAATATCGCCCTTGTCGTTGATGTCGGTCGCGGTAACGGAGGTGGCGCTCGCGACATTGACTGAGGTAAAGGCGCCGGTATTGATGTCGTAAACAAAGCCGTGCGAGTTGCCGGCCGCGTCGTTATAGAACCCGGCCGTTTTGCCGAGATCGTTCACACCCAGAAACTGCTCGGTCACGGGCGTCTTGCCGCCCAGCGGCGGGGCGTTCGGGTCGAGCGCCGTCGTGAAACTGCCGTTCTTGTCGAAAAAACCGAGATTGTCGCCGACGCCGTCCACCCAGAAGCCTACGGTAAGCCCGGCATTGTTGATGCCGGTCACTTGCGTCTGTGCGGAAGTGGGAAAGTTCTCGTTGGTATAATTGCCCTGTCCGTAGGGGGGCGACAGCGTGTATCCCTTGTTGGGATGACCCGTCGCGCCGCTTCCGAAATAGCCGGCGATAGTCCCCTCGTTGTTGATCGCGAGCAACTGGTTGAAAGTGAGATCGTGCGCGTTGTTGAGCGTCTGGAACTTGAGACCCATGTTCCGTCCCTCCCGCTGAAGCATCTGGTTTGTTGCGAATGCAGGCGTTCGGGTGCCTGCGATCACAGGTGAAATCGTTGCGCGAACTATAGGGACTTCATCCCTGACTCGCACCGACAATCGTATTCATTGCCGAATACGAAGGCATCACGTTTAGTTGACGCGCGCTAAACGGGTATTCCGCCCAGAGGCACAACCAATCAAATTGTTCTTGGTTAGAGATCAATTGGCGCGCGCCAAACCGGACGTGCGCCGTCACCGACTTGATTTACGCCTTCCCCACCAGCGCGCAGCCGCCGCCAACCAGAGGCCGGAACGCCTCCTCCTTCGGCAGCAGTGCCACGGATTTGTAATAATCCCACGGCGCCTTGCTCTGCGCCGGTGCTTTCACCTGATAGACCATCAGATCATACATCACCCGCCCATCCGGGCGGATCGTCGCCTGCTGGCCGAAATAATCTGCGGGACGCGCCTTCATCGCCTTGGTTGTCAGCGCTCCGGAGATGCTTTCCGTCGCATCGACCGCGCGCAGCCAGTGGCGGAGCGCGGCATAGACCGCAGCCTGTGACTTGGCCGGCGGACGTGCCATCTTGGCGCGGAAGCGCTCGGCAAAGCGGCGCGACGGATCATTCTGGTCCCAGTAATATCCCGACGTGACCAGCAACCCCTGCGCGGTCTCCAGCCCGAGCGCGTGTACGTCATTGATGAACACAAGCAGCCCGGCGAGCTGCTGGCCGGTCTGGCGGATGCCGAACTGCGCCGCCTGCTTGATCGCATTCACCGTGTCGCCGCCCACATCGGCGAGCCCGACCACCTGTGCCTTGGAGGCGATCGCCTGGCTGGACGAAAGCGCCGATATCCGGGCTGTTCAGCGGATGCAGCACCGAGCCCAGCACCTTCCCGCCCGCCGCTTCCACCGCCGCCGTCGCGTCGCGCTGCATGGCATGGCCGAACGCATAATCGACCGTCAGAAAGAACCACGTCTTCTTGCCGGCCCGGGTCAGTGTCCGCGCCGTGCCGGACGAGAGGGCGTAGGTATCATCCGTCCAATGGGTGGTGACCGGGTTGCAGGCCTTGCCGGTCAGATCCGAGGTGGCGCCGGAGGCCACGAGAATGGCCCGGTCCTTCTCGCGCCCGACATCCGAGACCGCGAGCGCCACCTGCGAATAGGGCAAATCCACGATCACGCTGACCCCGTCCTGGTCAAACCAACGCCGGGCAATGGGCACCGCAATGTCCGGTTTGGCCCGGAAATCGGCACTGACGACCTCGATCGACAGTCCGGCCGCGCGCCCGCCGACATCCTCGACAGCCAGCCGTGCCGCAGCGACCGATCCGATTCCAGACTGATCGGCCGTGCTGCTGGTCATGTCGGTCAGCACGCCGATTTTGACCACCCCGCCCGGAATATCCGCCGCGCGCGCCCGGGGCGCCAGCCCAAGCCCCATGCCGGCGGCTCCCAAGGCCAAGGCTTGGCGCCGCGAAAACCCGCTGCGCCGAAGGCTCATTCCTTGTGGCCCCTTGGCTCCGGGTCCGGTTGCACGCATCCCTGTTCGCTCCAACGGCTTGATTGATCGAATAGGCGGCCGAGGAAGGAGCTATAGACGGCTCCACGCGGGCGTTACAATCCGTAAGGCGTGGGCGTGTGGAGCCGCCCTGTCCAATGCGGGCCAACTGGTTTGATTGGAGACGGACGAAGACGAGGAAGCAACCGGGACCGCCGCCGGCACCGTACGGAGCGATCACGTCCTTTCACGCGAGCAGGGTCGCGGCACTGCGTGCGAAGCGGTAATCCGATCTGCTGAAATCTGGAGTTTTTTGACCGAAACCATTGACGCTGCCGGCCAGCGGCCCTAGCGTCCAGTACAGAAGCGATCCGGCAGTTCTCGGGGAGAGGAGACCCGTGCAGCTTCGTTTGGCGATTGTTCGGGACTTGCTGTTCGCCGTCGGCATTATGATGAATGCCGTCAGTGCCTTGGCTTCGGGCGATGTTGTCAGGGTCGGCGTGCTCAACGACCAATCCGGGGCCTATTCCGAGTTCGGGGGCCTGGGCTCCGTGATCGCCGCGCGAATGGCGGTGGAGGATGCCGGCGGCAGAATACTCGGCAAGCCGGTCGAAGTCGTTTCCGCGGATCATCAGAGCAAACCCGACGTCGGCGTAACGATTGCGCGCAAATGGTTTGATTCCGATGATGTTGATATGGTCGTTGGCTTCGACAATTCCTCCGTCGCCTTGGCGGTCGAACAGCTTGCAGCTGAGAAGAACCGAATCGCCATCGCCGGTGCGGTCGCGACGACGGATTTCACCGGAAAATCCTGCACTCGCAACGAAGCCGCCTGGGTCTATGACAGCTACGCCTTGACAACAAGTCTCGCGCAATCGTTGGTGCGGGCTGGGGGCGATACCTGGTTCTTCGTAACCGTCGATTACGCCTTTGGCCGCTCGGTCGAGCAGGACGCCCGGAATGCCGTTATCGCCAGCGGCGGGAAGGTGCTGGGCAGCGTCAGGCACCCGCTCGGTGCCGCGGATTTCAGCTCCTATCTGCTGAAAGCGCAGGCATCCGGCGCGAAAGTCATAGCGTTCGCCAATGCGGGCCATGATATGATCAATGCAACCAAGCAGGCGAACGAGTTCGGGCTGACGCGTGCGGGGCAGAACATCGTCGCGCTCGTAGTCTTTATCACCGATATCCACAGCGTCGGGCTGGCAGCCGCTCAGGGCTTGACGTTCATCACACCGTTTTATTGGGACCGCGACCAGGAGAGCCGCGCCTGGGCGAAGCGGTTCTACGAGCGCCAGAAACGGATGCCGACGATGGCGCAGGCGGGCGTCTATTCCGCGGTTCGCCACTATCTGCGCGCCATGGAGGCAGCCGGCACCGACGAGGCGCAGGCGGTGATGGCCAAGATGCGTGCAATTCCCGTGAACGATTTTTTCGCCAGGAACGGGCACGTGCGCGAGGATGGCCGGATGGTTCACGACATGTATTTCGTTCGGGTCAAGACCCCGGCGGAGTCGACCGGGCCTTGGGACTACTACAAGATCCTCGCGACCATCCCGGCCGAAAAGGCCTTTCGTCCTCTGGACCAGGGCGGTTGCCCCTTGGTCAAATCCAAATGAAACGTCCCGGCTGGCGTGCTGTTGGCCTCGCCTGTGGTCGCGAGCACATGCCGCCTCTGGGACGGTTACATCGGACGTTCACCTAGCCGCCGAGGAGGTACGCGCGATGCCGAATTTGACGATCAACGGCCAAAGCTACTTTGCCGATGCTTCGCCTGACACGCCGCTGCTGTGGGTCATTCGGGAGGATCTGCGGCTTACCGGCACGAAATACGGTTGCGGCGCCGGCTTGTGCGGGTCATGCACGGTGCATATCGGCGGCCAGGCGGTTCGTTCGTGCTCCATCACGGTCGGCGATGTCGAAGGGGCGAGCATTACCACGATCGAAGGGCTTGACCCCGCCAATGCTCACCCCGTGCAGCTTGCCTGGATCGAATACCAGGTGCCGCAATGCGGCTACTGCCAATCGGGTCAGATCATGCAAGCGGCAGCCCTGCTCGCGGCGAATCCGAATCCGACCGAGCGGCAGATCATCGACGGGATGAACGGCAATCTGTGCCGATGTGCCACCTATTCCCGCATCGTGGGCGCCGTCAAACGGGCCGCCGAACTGATGAGGGAGGGCGCGGTCCATGCGTAACATCATCTCGTCCGCGACCACGCGCCGCGATTTCCTGGTGCGCTCAGCCGCCACGACGGCCGGTGCGTTCCTGAGTATCGGTCTTCCCGCATTGCTCACGGGCGGCAACGCCGAAGCCGCAACCGGCGCTGCCATGACCGGCTTTACGCCGTCGATCTGGTTCACGCTGACGCCGGACGGCAAAGTCACGATGCATATCGTGAAAGCCGAAATGGGCCAGCACATCGGCACCGGTCTGGCGCAAGTGATCGCCGAGGAGTTGGCGGTCCGATGGGAGGATGTTCGGCTCGACACGCCACTCGAGAGTGTTCAGAACTTTGCCATCTACGGCCTGGCGTACACGGTCAATAGCGGCAGCATCACCACGGAGTTCGACCGGCTTTCGCGTGCCGGCGCGGCCGGCCGCCTTGCGCTGATCGAGGCCGGAGCCAAGCTGCTCGACGCGAAGCAAGGTGACTGCATTGCGCAGAGCAGTCGCGTGATGGATACCGCATCCGGTCGTTCCATCGGCTATGGCGAGATCCTCCGAAAAGTGCAAATCGACCGCAAATTCGCTTATCCAGAAGATTTCAAGGGCATCAAGCTCAAAGCGCCGGGCAGCTACACGATCATCGGTCAATCGGTGCCGGCGCTCGACATTCCGGCAAAGACTAGCGGCCAGGCCAAATACGGCATCGACGTATTCCTGCCGAACATGGCCTATGGCGCACTCGCCATGCCCCGCACGCGCTATGGCTCAAAGGTGCTCAGCATTGATGATGCCGAGGCACGCAAGATACCGGGCTTCGTGAAGGCCGTGAAAATCGATGATTCGCTTGGTAAATGCACCGGCTGGGTGGTGGCGATCGCGGACAGCTTCCCGGCCGCGATGCGGGCGGCAAAGGTTCTGCGGATCGAAACCGATGCCGGGCCATACGGCGACGTTGGCCTTGCCGACATTTTCGTAGAATTCCGCGATCGGGTTCGCAAGGGCGATGACGGCGCGAACTGGGTGCTGGAAGGCGACGTCGACAAGGGGCTGGCCGAAGCGGAGCGGGTTTTGGAGATGGAGTACACCACCGATCCGGTGTGCCACGCCACCATGGAGCCCCTCAATGCGACCGTACAGTTTGTCGATGGGGCGTGGCACGTTTACGTCGGCACGCAAAGCACATCATTCGCGCGCATGACGCTGACCGCGTACCTTGCCTCGATACTCAAACAGAAGCCGGAAGATATCAAAGTTTACGTGCATGAATACGTGCTGGGCGGCGGTTTCGGCGGGAAGCAGGATTACGACGAGATCCTGGCAGCGGCGTATTGCGTCAAGGAGGTCGGGCGTCCGGTCAAGCTGATCCAGACCAGAGAAACCAACTTTGCCACCAGCTTCCCGCGCACGCCGAGCTACCACAAGCTGAAAGCCGGACTCAAGAACGGCGAACTCACCGCGATGAATCACGACATCTGCTGCGGCTGGATGGGGCCGCGGTTCCATGTCGGCAAGAAATACGGCTCGGACTGGCTGCAGCTCGAGTTCGTGGGACGCCAAGAAGCAGGACATCGACCAATGGTCGATCGGCGGCAGCGATCACTGGTACGATGTAAAAAACCATCGCGTGCGCGCCTGGGATAGCGACCGCACGACATGGGCCATGCAGACGAGCGCGCTGCGCACGGTCTCGAACTCATACAACATGTTCGTGGTCGAATCGTTCATGGACGAGATGGCGCATGCGCTCAAGCGTGATCCTCTGGAATTCCGCCTCTCGATGCTAAGCGGCAAGGGCGGCGGTCGGGGCATTCCCAACACCGGCTATTCTCCGGGCACGCCGTCCGACTACTACATGGATCGGCTGTGGATTTCGCTGCCCTGGGCCACGGACAAGAGTTGGCCGCCTTACGAATCGGCCACGGTCGGCGGCGCGCTGCGGTTGGCGAACTGCCTGCGGGTCGCGGCCGGCAAAGCGGGCTGGGGATCGAAGCAGTTGCCGCCCAACACCGGCATGGGAATTGCCGTTTCTTCGGCCGAGGAGCGGCAGAGCCCAACCTGGGTCGCCGGCATCGCTGAAGTCGCTGTCGATCCAAGCTCGGGCGCTTACAGGATCAACCGCATTACCATTGCTATGGACCCCGGAACGGTGGTCAATCCGCGCAACGCGACGGCGCAGATCCAGGGCGCGGCGCTCTGGGGCGCGAGCCAGGTCATGTCCGAGCGACTCACCTTTAAGAACGGCGCGATCGAGCAAAGCAATTTCCACGACTACAGGCCGATCCGTCTCGCCGATGTGCCCGAAATCGAAGTGGAACTCATCAACTCCGGCCATCATCCGAGCGGTGTGGGCGAGCCGGCATCCACGATCGTGGCACCTGCGGTTGCCAACGCGATCTATAATGCAGTGGGCGTGCGCGTGCGGCACATGCCGATTGCGCCCGAGGCAATCCTGGAGGGCTTGAAGAAGGCGTGATTTTTCGTGCACGCGATCCGGGCGGCCGCAGTGCCGCCCGGAAAGCGCGCTTTACCCCGCGACGCGAAGCTTGCGCAGCGTCAGCGGTTCAGCGAGCATGCTATCCAACGACGCAAACAGCGCCTGCAGCGGCGGCGTCGCCATGTGCCGATCGAGATCGGCCTGACTTGCCCAGATCTCGTAGAAGACAAACTCACCCGGATGGTCCGTATCCTCGTGCAGCGTATATTCGCGGCAGCCCTGCTCGCGCCGCGTCGGGCCAACCAGCTCCATCAGTCTGCGACGCAGGCTATCTTCATGCTCCGGCTTTGCCTTGAGAATCGCGATCAGCCTGACTTCGCTCGCTCCGCTCATTGCATCCGTCTTTTTGCTGCTGTCGATCATTCCGTCCCAAAGGCGCTTCAGCTGCCGCGAAACTTCGGGGGACGCTTGGCGTGGAATGCCTCGACGCCTTCCCGGAAGTCGTCCGACTGGCGCAGCCGGCTGTAGCAGTGACCTTCGAGTTCAATGGCGATCGAGAGCGTTGCATCGTCGGTATCGTTGAGCAGCTTCTTGGCCGTGCGCTGAGCGATCGGCGAGAAGCCGCGCAGCTCATCTACCAGGGCATCCACGGTGTCCTCAAGCCGGTCATCGGCAACACAGTCCGTGGCAATCCCCCAGTCAAGCGCTTGCCGGCCGGAGATGCGCCTGGAGCGCATCACGATATCCTTCGTGCGGGCGATGCCGATCATCTTTTGCAGGC
Organism: uncultured Pseudomonadota bacterium; assembly: GCA_963822675.1. GTDB lineage: Bacteria > Pseudomonadota > Alphaproteobacteria > Acetobacterales > Acetobacteraceae > CAWGIP01. The sequence goes on from CAWGIP010000015.1 coordinate 20,036, forward strand.
GCGCCGAGCCGCCCGAGCCGGGGATTTGGCCAAGCTTCTGTTCGGGAAGCGCGTAAAGACACGTCTCCGAGACAATGCGGAAATCGCAGGCGAGCGAGATCTCGAACCCGACGCCAAAACAATAGCCGCGGTTCGCTGCGATCACGGGCTTGGAACAGCGCGCCGGGGCGGCGATGTTCCAGGCGAGCTTCGAGACATGCTCGGGCGAAGCTTCCAGGAAGCCGCGAATGATGCCTCCCGACGAGAAATGTTCGCCTTCGGCGCGCAGCACGATGATGCGGACCTTCGGGTCTTCGTTGAGCGCTTCGAAAACCTGGCGGAGCTGGTCGCGCTGCGGCATCGAGATCGTGTTCATCGGCGGGCGCGCGAGCACGACATCAGCGCGCTCGCGCCCGGCGTCGATGCCGACGCGAAAGCCGTCAAGATCACCCGGGCCCTGCACCATCCCGCCCCGACGATGTTAGAGCTCGCAACCCCGGCAGCGGGCTCAGCCGATATAGCCTTGCAGCTCGTTTTCTGCCCAGGCGATGGCCTGCTCGATCGACTGCCCGTCGTGCGTAACCTTCGCTACCATATTAGGTGGCAACGCCCGGTTGTAGATTTGCACGGCGATTTCCGGCGGCGCCGGATAGCCGGTGACCAACCGCTGAGCATGATGGGACGGCCGCAACGGATAGTTATAAACAGTACCAGGCGGTGGCTTTACCTTTTCCCACACGTCAAAGTCCAGCATGCTGTCGAATGGCGGGATGTCGTAGCCGTCCACCACATTGCAGCGTTCTTGTACCTGCGGCCGCTCCGAGAGGTACTCGATCAGTTCCTTGGCGGCTGTTTTGTTCTTGCTGAACGACCACACACCCCAGAAGATCGGATCGAACGGTTCAAACCGGCCCGCCGGCCCGACCGGGGTCGGAAATGTCCAGCATCGCTCGGCAACATGCGGCGCGTCACGCAGCGCAATCGCCCAGGCCGAGGGCGGATTGTATATCAGTGCGGTACGGTCGGCGATTAGCATGCGATTGTCGGTCGCGTTATCGAAACTGTAGGTGTTCGGCGGATAGAATGGCACCAGCTTTTTCATATATTCGAGCATTCGTCTTGTATTGTCGGATTTGACGGTGATGTTGCCTTTTGCGTCTACGAACTGGACTCCGAAGGCGGCGCAAAAGGAGCCCATGATATCCACCGAATCCTGGGTGGTACCGAGACCGATGCCGAACGGCTTGCCGGCCTTCGCACATTGCTCGGCGCATCTCAGGAAAGTGTCGTAGTTCCATTCATTGGCAAGCGGCGTGTACACCGGCTCCGGCGGATACATGGCCGGCAGGTCGATCCCGCAATACTGCTTGAAGTAGTCGATGCGGGCGCACGGCACCTGATAGACGGATTGCGGGCTGCTCGGCACCGCCATCCAGTGGCCGTTGGCCTTGGCAATGTATTGGAAAATCTGATCGAGTTTGCCGTACTTGCCCTCCAAGCGACCAACAACGTCGTCTACCGGTTCCAGCTTGCTGCTGTGGTTTTGCACCTCCCACAGCGGAAACGCCAAGGCGTCATGGCCGGTCCCGGCCTCGTCCTCGGCAGCGAGCACCACCAGCAGCTTGTTGCCGATGATCGTGATGAAATCCAGGGAAACATCAACCTTGTTCTGCGCCGCCCAACGGTTGACTTGCTGTCGCAGCACGTCGTTACCGCGCGGAACCCAATGGTCAAAGAACCCCAACGACAATTTGCCGGCGGCGCCGGCACTGCGGATATGAACGAGTGGCAGCGCCGCCGCACCCGCTGTCAGCTTCAGGGCATTGCGACGCGACACGGTAGCGGAACTCGTCATGTACGGTCTCCCTGTCAGATCGCGTTATAGCTCTCTTCTGCGTTGGCTCTCGTCTGGCGAACAGGCCGGCGCTCCGCTTTGCGCGGGAGCGAGCGGGGCGTTTGGCGGGAATTGACGAAAGGCATAGAACGCTGCAAGCGCATATCGGCGGGTGCTCCGGCCATGCGGATCCTTATGCGCAACCTTGGGATCGTGCAATTGCGCCGGGCGCCCGGGGGCCACCGGCCCGGACCCGCACCCGGCATCGCCTTACGCTTTTGATCCATGTGCCCGGTCGGCAGCTTTCTCGGCGACATATTCCCCAGCCACAAGCTTCCGGCGCAGCAGCTTGCCGACCGGCGATCTCGGTAGCTCGTCAACAAACACGTATCGGCGCGGGCGCTTGAAGTCCGCGAGACCCGATACGCTGCAGTGCGCGTCCAGCACCTCCTCGGCAACCGCCTCGCGGCGTTTGACGAAAGCGGCGACGGCGCGGCCCCAGCGTTCGTCGGGCAGGCCGACCACCGCCACCTCCAGCACGGCATAATGCCGCGAGAGACAGCTCTCGATTTCCACGGGTGAAACGTTCTCGCCGCCGGTGATGATCATGTCATCGGCGCGGCCGGTCACGAAAACATCGCCGTCGCTATCGGCATAGCCGGTATCACTCGTGAAGTACCACCCGCCGCGTAGCGACTTCGCGTCGGTTTCCGGGCGGTTCCAATATCCCTCGAAGGCTTCGTCGGAGGCGGCGAGGGCGACGATCTCGCTCTCTTCGCCGGGGGCGACAACGTCGTTCGGATCATTGCGACCGAGCTTCACGATGCGGATCATCTGATTGATGCCGGCGCGTCCCGCCGAGCCGGGTTTGCCAGCGGCGTTCTGGTTGATCGTGAAAGTGTAGATCTCTGATGAGCCGTAGTGATTCACGAACAGGTCCGGCTTGAATGCTTCGGACAGCGCAGTGAGCAATCCATCGGTCATCGGCGCGCCGGCAAAGCCGAGCTTGCGCACCGAGGACGTGTCGGTGGCGGCAAAGCTCGGGTGGTGAACGAGGTCGTGATAAAGCGTCGGAGCCAGATAGAGATTGCTGATCCGCTCGGCGGCGATCAGCGCAAGCGCGGCAGCCGGATCGAAGCGCGGCAGGCAGACGAACACCCCGCCGATCAAGGACATGACCAGCAGCGAGCGCACGCCCATCGTGTGATAGAGGGGCATAACGCCGAGCGTTCGCTCGCCGTGCGCATAGAGGTTCTGCGCGACGTGCGCGACCGCGGCGGCACGCTCGACACGATGACGGCGCGGCGCCCCTTTCGGCTTGCCGGTAGTGCCGGAGGTGTAGAGCATCAGCGACCAGTCTTCCGCGCCAGCGTGCGCGCTTGCGAGCGGCGCATCCCGGGCTGCGAGCGTGGCGAAACCGATTTCGTTGCTGCCAATAGGCAGATCGACTGTCAGGCACTTCAGGTGACGGCACGCGAGGCTCCCGGCTACGGACGCGGCGGAGACGCTCTCGTAGGCAATCGAGACAGCGCCTGCGTCCTCGACCACGAAATCCACGTCTTGGCTGGTCGCCCGCCAGTTAATCGGCGTGATTACTACGCCGGCGAACTGGCAGGCCCAATGCAGCGTGGCTGCCTCCCACCGATTTTGCAGCGCCGTGACGAGATGATCGCCCTTGCGCAGGCCAAGCGCCTCAAGCCCGGCGACAACCGACGAGATCACCTTGTACCAGGAACGATAAGTCAGCCGCACATTGCCGTCTACGATCGCAAGTGCATCCGGATCGGCGAGCAACGGAGGCGATAAAGCTGGTTCCGAGATCAAGCAATGACGGGCTCCTGGCGCAGCGCGGCGGCAGCGTCGAGCGCGGCGGCGATGATAGGGGCATATCCGGTGCAGCGGCAAAGATGGCCGGCGAGAACCTCGCGCAAGTCGTCCTCGGACGGGTCGGGATGGCCGGCAAGATAGGCGTCCAGCGACATCAGGATACCCGCGGTGCAAAAGCCGCATTGCAGCGCATGATGTCGGCGGAACGCGGCCTGCAAGGCGGACAGACTGCCCGGGTCGCGGGCGCCAGACCCTCGATCGTGCGAATATCGCAGCCCTCAACCTGGACGGCGAGCGTCAGGCACGCACGAGCCGGCGCGCCGTCGATGACAATGGTGCAAGCGCCGCAAACGCCATGCTCGCAGCCGACATGCGTGCCGGTGGCGCCAAGCAGGTGGCGCAGCGCATCGGTCAGCAGCATGCGTGGTTCGACCTCGAACGCCGCTTGCCGGCCATTCAGCGTGAATCGGACAATATGGCGCGATTGCGCGTTCAGCAGCGGCATGCGGCGGCTTTTTGCAGAACCCGGGTCCCGAGCTTGCGCATCAGGTCGCGGCGATATCTTGGTGTTGCGTGCATGTCCTCGCTTCCGCCCAGGGTCCAGGCAAACTCGTTCAGCGCGTCATCCAGAGCGGTGCCGTCAAGCGGCGGAAAGTCACGCGCCGTTGGGCGATCTGCGACGCCAGCGACGGCGAGGCGCATCGTCCTGTCGCTGACCACGCCGGCGCAGGCGACAATAGCAAAATCGCCGTGGCGGCGGCCGAACTCCTCGAAGGCGTAGCCCATGCCGGCGCAACGCTTCGGGAAACTTACGGACGTGATGAATTCGTCATCCGCCCTGTCCGTGACCATCATGCCGGCAAAGAAGGATTCGGCCGGCACGCGGCGCTGCCGGCGTCGCGCGCGCAGATGCACCGCGCCGCCCAGCGCCAAGAGGCAAAGCGGAATTTCCGCGCTCGGATCGGCGTGCGCGACGGAGCCGCAGATCGTGCCACGCGCGCGCGTCTGGTAATAGCCCACCCAAGGCAGCGCGGCAGCGAGCAGCGGGATCTCGCGCGCGATGGCGGGATGCGCCAAGGCTTCGCCCTGGCGGACCGCTGCGGGAATGAGCGATAGCCTCGCGCTCCTCGGCGATTTTGGCCAGCCCGGGGATGCGCATGATGTCGATCAGCACGGCGGGTTTGACCAGGCGCATGTTCAGCATCGGGACAAGCGTCTGCCCACCGGCGAGAATGCGCGCCTCGGCTCCATGCGCATGCAAGGCCGTAAGCACGTCCTCCTCGGTTTCGGCGCGTATGTAATCGAAGGCGGCGGGCTTCATCGGCGCCATCCCAGCAGGGCGAGCAGGCGGGCAAGCAGGCTACGCGGCACAGCCCGATCACCAGCCTTGCGCGCGAGTGCCGCGAAGAATTGGCCGATCACCACACGGGCGGCGCCGTCGAGCAAGCGCCCGCCGACCGAGGCGAGCTTGCCGCTGATAGCGGCCTCGTAGGTATAGGCGACGCGCGTTCTACCGTCCGCGTCGGATGCAAGCGTGATGTGCCCGGTTCCATCCCCGCCGCCGAGCGCGCCGCTTGCCGCGCCGCTGAAGGTGGCGCCGCGCGGCGGGTCGAGGTCGGACAGGCGAATCTCCGCCCTGTATCGCCCGCGCACGGGACCGACGCCCAGGGTGACATCGGCGCGGAAATGCGTGGGCGACAATCTTTGCACCGCGTGCGCACCGGGGATGATGGAGGCAAGCGCATCGGGGTCGAGTAGCATGCTCCAAACGTCGTCCATCGAAGCGCCCACCCGGGCCTCGCCGCTTCCGCGCAGCGTCCGTGCCCCTGGTCCGACCGACCGCGCATGCACGGCGCCCTGCGGCGGTGGTCGCTCGTCCCCAAATGCAAATGCAGAAAGTTTGGCCGGCGTCAGCGGTAGGTCAATCTCCGCCACGCCGAGCGCGTCGGCCACTGCATTGGCGATGCAGACCGGGGTGGACATGCAGTTCCCCTCGCCGACGCCCTTGGCACCTAGCGGCGTAAACGGCGAGGGGCTCTCGATATGCAGTATTTCGATATCGGGTACTTCGGTTGCGGTCGGCAGCAGGTAGTCGGCGAAAGTGCCGGCCAGAAAGGCGCCGTCCTCGCCATAGGACAGCTCCTCATAAAGCGCGGCACCGAGCGCCTGGGCGAAGCCGCCGCGAATTTGACCCTCGACCATGCCGGGATGTAACACCCGGCCGCAATCATGTGTCGTTACATACCGATCGATCAGTACCTTGCCAGTAAGGTGGTCCACTTCTACGCCGCAGAAATCGAAAATGAAGCCGTGGCAGAGGGAGGAGTTGATTTCGTCCGCCTCCGTCGGCGCCGTCAATTCCGGTGGTGTCCAGAAGACGGTCTCCCGTAATCCGCCGTCGCCGATGTCGTCGGGCAGCATTGCCGGCGACCAGTGCCCCGTGGCGGCGACCCGCGCGAAGGGCAGCTTGGCGTCTGGATTGGCATGCGCGGCGATGGCGCCATCGGCAAACACCAGCTCATTGGGCCGGACGTTAAGCTGTACGGCAGCGATGCGGGCGAGCTTGTCGCGCAGCCGGGTCGCGGCGATGTGGGCGGCGCCGGCAACGGCAGGGGCAAAGCGGCTGGAATAGTTGCCGGACGCAATGGACCATGCATCTTTCGCGGTATCGAGTTCGGTGATAACCCTGATGTCGTCCGTGGAAACGCCGAACACGTCGGCGACGACCTGCGCCAAGACGGTGCGGTGTCCCTGGCCTTGCGGGGCCGAGGCGACCTGAACGGTGATCGTACCGACCGGATCGAAGGCGATCGTGGCTGTCGCTTGAGCGCCGTTCTTCGGACCCGCCTTTCGGCGCTCCGCAGGCGTCAGCATCGTGGTGATGTAGCCCATATTCGAGACACTCGGCTCGACCACGGCGGTATAGCCGATGCCATAGAGGCGGCCCTCGGCGCGGGCCTTTTCGCGCCGGCGGCGCAGTTCTTCGATACGGCCGTCCCGCACGGCGGTATCGAGCGCGCGCTGGTAATCGCCGGAATCGTAGCGCGCGCCGGTTGCGGTCTCATAAGGAAAGGCGTCCGCCGGGATCAGGTTGCGCCGGATCACCGCGAGCGGGTCCAGGCCGAGCTCGATCGCGATACGTTGCAACAGACGTTCCAGCGGATAGTAGACTTGCGGGCCGCCGAAGCCACGCACCAGGCCGGTGGGCGTCTTATTCGTCAGCACCACGCGGTTGCGCACCTGCACGTTGCGAATGTCGTAGGCTCCCGTCAAATTGCCGTGCATCCGGTAGAGCGTTGCCGGTTCCGGGGCGCGAAGCCAGGCGCCGCAATCCTCGATCTGATCCCAGTCGAGTGCGGTGATGCGCCCGTCCGCCTCGACGGCAGCTCCGAGCGTGGTGACACGGTTCGTCGCCGAGACCGAGGCCGCGAGATGCTCCAGCCGGTCCTCGATCCATTTAACCGGCCGTCCGACGATGCGCGCGGCGGCGGCGATCAGCACGATATACGCGGCAATGCCCTGCTTGACTCCAAAGCTGCCGCCGGACTCGGCGGCAGGCGCAGGCGTAGCCGGTTGCCCGGCACATTCAGCGCGCGCGCGATCACTGCGTGAATGCTGAACGGACCCTGGAAATTGGCCAGAACGTCATAGGCGTTCTCGTGCGGGTCGTAGTCGGCGACCGCGCCATAGGTCTCGATCGGCGATCCCGTGTTGCGCGGGTAATGCGTGCGCACCGTAATGCGGCTGTGGGGCGGCGGCAAAGGCGGCGTCCGGATCGCCGTAGGTGAAGCTTCGGTCACTGACCAGATTGCTGCCGACCCCCTCGTGCAGCACGGGCGCTTCAGCCGTGAGCGCCGCGATAGGGTCCACCGCGACCGGACGCGGGCGGTATTCTATTTCGATCAGGTCGAGTGCATCCTCGGCACGGTAGCGGTCACTCGCTATGGCGACCGCCACAGGCTCGCCGACATAGCGGACTCGGTCGGTCGCGATCGGTCGAGCGTCGATTTTCGCACGAACACCGGCGAGGAGCGGCGACGTGATAGCCGCGATATCGGCGCCGGTGAGCACCGCCGCGACGCCTTCACCGGCGCAAGCGGATGTGGTGTCGATCGAGACAACATCGGCATGCGCGTGCGGTGATCGCAGGATCGCTGCGTGCAGCGCGCCGGGTTTCTCTCCGAGATCATCGATGAACCGGCCACGCCCGGTCAGCAGCGCAGCATCCTCGACGCGCTCGATGGATTGTCCGACCCGGGCGATGCGTTGCAAGCCTTTTCCTCCGCTGGCTCCGCCGAAACCTGCAACGGCCCTTTACAAGCGCGCCGTCGCAAAGCCTTCTCACGTATTCGGGAGGCCAAACCGGAGGCAATACGATGATCCGAGTCGGAATCGGTGGTTGGACCTATGAGCCGTGGCGCGGTCGTTTCTATCCGGCAGGGCTCAAGCACGCCGACGAGCTTGCCTATGCGAGCCGGCATTTGAGCACGATCGAGATCAACGGCACGTTCTATCGCACGCAATCGGCCGCGAGCTTCAGCAAATGGCGGGACGAAACGCCGGACGGTTTCGTGTTCGCGGTGAAAGGCCATCGCGCCGTGGCCAACAAAGGCAAGCTTGCCGAAACCGGTGAGGCGATCGACTGGTTTTTCAAGAGCGGCGTTCTGGAACTCGGCGAAAAACTGGGGCCGATTCTCTGGCAATTCGCGCCGTTCAAGAAGTTCGACCCGGAGGATATCGACGCCTTCTTGAAGTTGCTGCCTCGGGAGGCGGGCGGGCGACGGATTCCGCATGTTCTGGAGGTTCGCCACCAGAGCTTCCTCGTGCCGCAATTCGTGGCCCTGCTTCGCGCGCACAATGTCGCGGTGGTCTATGCCGACTCCGACGACTATCCGGCAATCGCCGATGTCACGGCGGATTTCGTTTATGCGAGACTACAGCGGACCGAGGCAACGAACGAGACTGGCTACGCTCCCGCCGACCTCGATCAGTGGGCGCAACGGGCCCGGCATTGGGAAGCGGGCGGGACGCCGGAAGACCTGCCGCGCTTCGAGCCAACGATCGCGCCCGGGGCGCCGCGTGCGGTTTTCATCTACATGATCAGCGGCGCCAAGGTGCGTGCGCCGGCGGCGGCGATGGCGCTGATCGAGAGGGTCGGTGGGCTGGAGGCGAAGTCCTAGCTTGCTGCGCTGAACCCCTTGCGATAGGGAGGGGGGCTATGCTATGGGCTTCCGCCCATGACACACACCGTTCATCAGAAGCACAAACTGCTCGCACGCGTGCGCCGCATTCGCGGTCAGGTCGAGGCTATCGAGCGCGCGCTTGATGCCGAAGCGGGCTGCGAACAGGTCATGCACCTGATAGCGGGCGTGCGCGGATCCACGGCCGGGCTGATGGCGGAGGTGGTCGAAGATCACGTCCGCACCCACTTGGTTGACGCCGAGGCGCACCCGAACGCGCTCAACACGGAAGCTGCCGAGCGATTGCTCGATTTGATTCGGACCTACCTCAAGTGAACAACCCCCTGCGCACCGCAACGCCACGGCAGCACTCGCACGTCTTTCTCGGGGCGGGGCACGAGACGAGCGAACGCAAGACGTGGGCCGTGATCTGGCTTTGCGGGGCCATGATGATCGCGGAGATCGTCGGCGGCTTGCTGTTTGGCTCTATCGCGCTCGTGGCCGACGGCCTGCACATGAGCACGCATGCCGGGGCGCTGCTGCTGGCTGCCCTCGCCTACAGCTACGCCCGAAATCATGCCGATGACCCGCGCTTCACCTTCGGCACGGGCAAGCTGGGCGATCTCGCCGGATTTACGAGCGCCATCATTTTGGCGATGATTGCACTCCTGATCGGTTACGAAGCCGTCTCGCGCATACTGGCACCGGTGCCGATACACTTCGCCGAGGCGATTCCGATTGCTTGCCTGGGCCTTGCCGTGAATATCGCGAGTGCATGGATTCTGAGCGGCGGTGCCCATCACCATCATGGTGATGGCCACGCGCATTCGCACGGCCATGGCGACGAGCCTGGCCATAACTCCGTCATCTTCGAGGAAGATGAACACGCTGAACACGCCCATCATAGCGCGGGACGCGACAACAACATGCGGGCGGCAATCATCCATGTGATGGCGGATGCCGCTGTTTCGATGCTGGTGATCGCCGGCTTGTTGCTCGCCCGCGCATTTAACTGGCTCTGGATGGACCCGCTCGCCGGCATCATCGGCGCCTGCGTGATCGCGAGCTGGTCGTATGGTTTGATCCGGGACACCGGGGCCATACTGCTCGACATGAACCCGGACCGGCGGATTGCCGAAAGCTTGCGGCAGACCATTGAGGGAGACGGCGATCAACTAGCGGATCTGCATCTCTGGAGGCTGGGTCCCGGCCATCTCGGAGCGATCGTGTCCGTGAATACGCGCGAGGCTCGCGGGCTCGACTATTATCGAGCCAAATTGGCGCGATACCGCTCGCTATCCCATCTCACGATCGAGGTGCAACAAGTTTGACTTTGGCGGCGAGCGCGACGCAGCGATCAAACACATCGAGCGCATCAAAGACGCGGTCCCTGCCGTCCTCCGGTATCACCACCGGATAGCCTCCGCCGTCGAGGACCGCGCCGGCTATCATCAGGTTGTCCGGCAAGCCGAAGCCCTCGACGGAAAGGCCGCCGATCGGATCGGGCCACGCCTCGGCCAGCCGGCGACCGCGGTCCGCGAAGGGCATTTCGCAGTTCGAATATCCAAAGATCGGCCTGCGCCGCCCTAGGAACCAGCCGACCTCGATCAGCGTGCCGGCGTCGGCGGAGGCGCCGCGAAAAGGCGTCAGATTGGCGATGATGATGTCACACGCCTCCATCATCGCAACGTCCTTGCGGAAGATCGTTAGCCAAGCCCGGTCCGCCGGCATGGCCGCAAGTCCGTCAATGTCCTCGTTCAGCGGCGGGCAGCCGGTGATGCCGTACTGCGCGCAGATCGCGACTTTCCGCAACGCGTGCTCGCGCGCATCGGGCAGGAATACGTCGGGTCCAGCCAGGTAAGCTTTCACCGCGCGAGGAACCCACCATCCACGGCAATGATGTGGCCCGTGACCAGCGCCGAGGCGCGGCTTGCGAGATAGATTACCGCACCCACGATATCTTCCGGCTCCCCGACTTTGCCCATCGGCGTGGCCCGCTCGATCTCGGCGACGGCATCCGGCTGTGCGAGCAGCGCACTCGTTAGCGGCGTGCGGATATAGCCCGGCGCCACCGCATTGACGCGAATGCCCTGGCGCGCCCATTCGATGGCGAGCGCGCGGGTCAGGTTGACCACCGCCCCTTTCGACGTCTGGTAGGCGACATTCGGGTAGATGCCGCCCGAGAAGCCCATGATCGAGGCGATATTGACGATGCGTCCCTCGCCGCGCGTCAGCATGTGACGGGCGGCAGCGCGGGCGCAGAGAAAGGAGCCGGTCGTGTTGACCGCCATCACGCGCTCCCATTCGGCGAGCGGTAGCTCGGTCGCCGGCTTGCGGATGGCGATACCGGCGCTGTTGACGAGCACATCAAGCCGCCCGTGACGTTGGAACAGCGCGGCAAAAACCCGGTCCACCACCGGCCCGTCTGCAACGTCGAGCGCATGCGCCTCCGCTTTGCCGCCGGCAGCGGTGATTTCGGCGGCGGTCGCGGCGCCGGCCGCTTCGTCGCGGTCGAGCACCGCGATCCGCGCACCGATGCCGGCGAATGCGATCGCCACGGCACGGCCGATGCCGCTGGCCCCGCCCGTTACCACCGCGACATCGCCATCAAGACGGAAGGCGGCAAGCGGGTCGGCGCGATTCTGTGAAATGGCCATCAGATCAGGTTCGTGTTCGGTTTCAGCCCCAACAGAATCCGTCCGTACATCTCCTGATTGGTTTGCAGATTGAGTGCGCCGTGCATGTTGATGGCGTGGACATCACGCCAGGCCCGCTGCGTCGGATTGGACTCGGCGATGCCGCTGCCGCCGGATGCCAGATAGAGCGTCTCGACGGCCTCAAGGCACTGCCGCACTGCGTGCGCGCAATCCATGCGCACCCGTGCGCGCTTGACCAGATCCATCATTTCACCACGTTCCGCCGCCCACTGGATCTCGTCCGCTGCGCGGTAGAGTAGCAGCCGGGCGACATCGATCTTGGTCGCGGCCTCGGCGACCTGCAGATGCGTCACCGGCATGTCGATTTGCACCTCGCGCTGCGTGTAGGCCACCACCGCCCGGGCAGGCGCGTGGTGAACGAATTCGATGGCGCGCTGCGCCGCGCCGAGCGCCGCCGGCGTGATCGCAAGCGCCAGCACCGGGACCGCCGCCGACCGGTAAAGCCATCCCTCATGCAGTTCGGCGCCTTGGGCACGGCCTTCGATCGCTGCCGGCAGGGAAAGATAGCGGTGTTTCGGCACTAACACGTCCTTCGCGACGATACTGCAACTTCCCGTGCCGCGCAGACCGGCGACGTCCCAATCATCCTTGATGGTCATGTCGGAGACGCGCACCAGCAGCTCCGCCTCGTCGATCACCGCCCCCGCCTGCATCCTGCACGACGGCGCCCAGGAACAGCCAGTCGGCATGTTCCACGCCCGAGGCGAACGGCCAGAAGCCATTCAGGATATAACCATCTTGCGTCGCTCGCGCGGTGCCGTGCGGCGTAATGACGGCCGAAATAATAGCATCCGCATTGTGGCCGAACGTGTCTTGCTGGGCGGCCGGCGGGAACAGGCTCATCAGCCAGCTATGCGCATGCATCACGCCCAGGCACCAGCCGGTCGAGGCGCAGCCGCGCGCGATTTCGGACACCACGTCGAGATGCGTCCGCAAGGAGGCTTGCCAACCGCCGAAGCGGCGTGGCTGCAGCACCTTGAGGAGCCCGGCCTGCTGCAGCGCCGCAACGTTCGCGTCCGGCATGCGCCGAAGCCGGTCCGCTTCGGCCGCGGGGTCGAGAAGCTGCGGCACCAGGGCGGTGGCGCGGGCGTCAAGCTCGTCGCCCATCGCATCCTCTGCTTTGGCGCGCGGACTAGGCGCGTCCATGCTCGGCCTCGTGATTGATCGTGAAATCCGCCGGCGGCTCCGGTCCCCACAGGTAGAAACTGTCCTCGGGTGCGTGTGTCTCGGACTTCCAGTCCATATCGACCGGTATGAAGTCGATGTCAGCCGAATATTCCGCGAAGCTGCCCCATGGATCCCGCACGTAATGAAAGTAGTTCGAGCCGAGCACATGCCGTCCGAGGCCCCAGCCGCGGGTGAAGCCGCTTTCCGCCATCTGCATCGCGCCCAGCCCGATCTCGTTGATCGCGCCGACATCCCAGCTGCAATGGTGGAAGCCCGGCGCCTCCGACTTAGCGAAGGCCAGAACGTGATGATCACTGCCATGCACGCCATGCATGAACGCCACGAACTCCGACCGGTCGGACAGCCGAAGTCCCAGCGCATCCCATAGAAGTTGATCGAGCGGGTAATGTCAGGCGTGAAGATCAGGACATGCGCCATCCGCTTGGGGCGCGCACGCGCCGCCCCGGCGCGTCCGCCGACGCCGCGCGCACCGGCTGGACTGGACACTTCGCCGAACGACGATTTCGCACTTGGCGAGGTCTTTTCGGCGACCCTGATCTCGACCGGCGTGCCGTCGCAATCGCGGAACCACAATCCGTTGCTGTCAACGCCGGGCGGCGGATCGATCCGTTCGATGCCTTGTCGATCCAAATGCTGTTGGAACCGGGCGATGTCGTCCGCAAAGGCACCGAACGACAGATAGTGCAGCGCCTTGCGCGGCCCTTCCGATATCCGGCCCCAGCGATGCGAATGACCGTCCGTATGCAGGTGCAAGGCGGCGCCATGTTCGCGCACGTCCAGTCCGAACAGCGAGTAAAACCGGCTCGCCGGGGCGAGATCCGGCACGGTGATCGCGAAATGATCCAGCGAATGCACGCCGAGCGCGTCGGCTCGGCGGGTGGGTGGAATGTATCCCCTGATCTGCGTCATCTCGTTTCTCCAGGGAGGCAGCTCGGCGGCCCGGTTTGCCGCCAGCCGGTCCACGTCAGCGCACTTCCGATGATCCTATGAGAAAAAGAGGCGCGGCGTCGATTCCCGCGCCTCGCACGGCCCCACCCGTCGTTGTCGGATGGGCTATTCGCGCCTCGGTCGCTCTCACGATGGGGCTACGGTGCGAGGTCCACGGCCGCCCTCAGGGAGCCGTCCATGTAGAACGGAACCGAGATGTGCTCGTGCACGATCTGCCAAGCGCCGTCCATTCGGCGCAGGCATGTCGTCTGGCGGGCCAGACGTCATTCCACTCGCCGTTTGTCTTAGTGCCGCTGATCCGGACGAATCCGCAGCAGAAGGCGAGATCGCCGCTTACCAGCGTGCTGGTAGTGCGCAGCTCAAAGCCGATCGGTCCGTCCCAAGTGGCGAACCAGCCTTCGATACGATCCTTGGACAGTGCCTGCGGACCCGCATTGGCGAGCGGCGGCGCCAGATCATACCTGATGACCTCCGCCGCATATGGTTTGAGAGCGCCCGCCGCATCTTTTCTGCGGATCGCATTGGTCTTGGTTTCCAACAATTTGTGAATCTCGATCTCGTTGGCATGCGTCGTCATCGCTAGCATCCTTGCCGTGAACCTGGCCCGAGGACGGGTACCAAACGCGTAGCCGACCCCCGTCTGGAAAATTCTTTGGCTTCATCCCGAGCAAGGATCGCAGGGGTGGGCTCGGTCGCCCTTTGCCAGCCGGTCTAGATGCATCCGAATATGCGCCGCCTCGGCCGCACTGTTGGCCAATGCGATGGCCCGATCGAATGCAACGCAGGCTTCCTCGGTGCGGCCGAGTTGGCTGAGCACTGCGCCCTTAACGCCAAAGTAGTAGAAATAGCCGGACAATCGCGAGGCCAACGGTTCGATCATTGCCAGCGCCTCGCCCGCGCCGCGGATCTTGGCAATCGCGACGGCGCGATTGAGCGTGACCACGGGCGATGGCTGTATTCGCTCCAGCGCAGCATGTAGCCGGTCGATGCCAGCCCAGTCGGTCTCTTCCGCCCGGACCGCGCGGGGCGTGCAGGGCGGCTATCGCGGCCTGGATCTGATACGGGGCGGGCCGTCGGTGGCGCATCGCCTTGTCCACCAGCGCAAGCCCCTCCCTCATCATGTTTGGATCCCACAGCCGACGGTCCTGATCCTCCAACAGGACGATCGTGCCGTCCGCGTCAAACCGCGCCGGCGTGCGCGCGTGCTGCAACAGCAACAGCGCCCTAAGGCCCATAATCTCGGGTTCTGTCGGGAACAGCCGCAGAAGCAGTCGCGCGAGCCGGATGGTCTCGGCGCACAAGCGGGTGCGCTCGCTGGCGGCGCTACCGCCGGTCGTGTAGCCCTCGTTGAACAGCAGGTAAATCATGGTGGCGACTACTGCCAGCCGTTCAGCGCGCTCAACGGCGCCGGGGGTTTCGAACGGCACCCCGGCAGCGGCCACACGGGCTTTGGCGCGGGTGATGCGCTGCTCCATTGCACTCTCGCCGACAAGGAACGCGCGCGCGATCTGGCTGACCGACAGTCCAGAAACGATCCGGAGCGCAAGTGCAATCTGTTGGGTCGCCGGCAAATCGGGATGGCAGCAGATGAAAAGCAGGCGCAGCACGTCGTCGCGATAGTCGCTTGTGTCGAGCCGCTCGGCCAGTGGCGCTTCGGCATCATCGAGGTCGGAGAGCACCTCCTCGGCCGGCAATCGGCTATGCCTGACGTTCCGCCGCACGCCGTCGATTGCAACGTTGCGGCCGACGAGAATCAGCCAGGCGACAGGATCGCGCGGTGGTCCGTTTAATGGCCAAGCTCGGAGTGCTCGAAGCGACGCTTCCTGGAACGCTTCCTCCGCTATGTCGAGATCGCGGAAGGCGCGGAGCAGCGCCGCCAGGGCTCGGGGTCGGGCCGCGACGAGTGTGGTTTCGATCCAGGCGAGATCCGTCATCGAACGCCCACGCCCGGCCAGTAATGACTAAGCGGACGAAGCTCAAAGGCGCCGGCCGAGCCGCTGGCGCGTGCGAGATCCCGTGCGGTCTCAAGGGCGTTTTCCAGGCTGGCGCAGTCAACAATGTAGAAGCCGAGCAACTGCTCCTTGGTCTCGGCGAAGGGGCCGTCGATCACTAGCGGCTCGCGCCCCTTTCGGATGGTGGTCGCCGCGGTTGTCGGCAACAGGCGGGCGATGGGTCCGAGCCGGCCCTGTTTAGCCAGCTTGTCCTGGACAACTGCAAGCTTGGCCATCACCGCAGAGTCCTCCTCCTCGGTCCGGGCCGCGACGGCGTCTTCGGAATTGTAACAGAGAATGGCGTAGAGCATGCGAACCTCCGTATTAGCTAGGACGAACGAGAACGCGGCGCGCCGACATCGCCCCCACGCAAATTGCTACCCGGGCGGGGAATGCGATTCCCCGCCAGGCTCGGAGCCGCCGCCAGCGACGCCGGGGCCGTGCGGCTTACGTGCGCGTCAATAGCTCCAGAAGGTGGCCATCCGGGTCGCGAAAATAGAACCCCCGCCCTCCGTTCCAATGGTTGATTTGCCCCGGCTGGCGCGCGAAGGGATCGGCGCTGTACGGGATGTCCGCTGCCTTGACCCGCGCGAAAATCGCGTCGAACTCGCCATCGCCGACATGGAAAGCATAGTGGTGTGGTTCGAATTGCTGCTGATCGTCGAAGTCGAGCGTCAGCGTATCGCCGACCCGCACGGCGGCAAAATGTCCGCTGTCCTCCACTGTGAGATCGAAGATGCGCGCGAAGAACCGCGCCGCCGCATCCTTGTCGCGCGCCGGCACGATCGTGTGGTTCAGGGTGATAGCCATGGCTCGCCTCCATCTCTCACGTTGCACGTGGTCGGGATTTGGAGCCAGTCAATGACTTAACGGGTAATCGCCTTGAACCGGCGCGTCTGCTCAGTGAGCGCCATCTCCACTGGCAGCCGCTCCATGCTGCTCGCGCCGTAGAAGCCATGACAGTCCGGGCAGTGACGCAGGATATGCGTCGTATCCTCGGGCGTCGCGATCGGTCCGCCATGGCACAACAGGATCATGTCGGCGCGGACCTGCTTGGCCGCCTCGGCGATGGCATTGATGCGCGGCACGCAGTCGCCGAGGGTGAGCGCGGTGCCGGCGCCGATCGCCCCACCGGTGGTAAGCCCCATGTGCGCGACGAGGATATCGGCACCCGCTCGGCCCATCGCCACAGCGTCATCCGCTGTGAAGACATAGGGCGTCGTCAGCAGGTCTTTGGCGCGGGCCAGCCGGATCAGATCGACCTCCAGCGCGTAGCCCATGCCGGTTTCTTCCAGATTGGCGCGGAACGTGCCGTCGATCAGCCCTACTGTCGGGAAATTCTGCACTCCGGAGAACCCGAGCGCGGCCAGGCGATCGAGGAAGTCGTCGAACACGCAGAACGGATCCGTGCCGTTCACGCCCGCCAGCACCGGCGTGCGTTGCACGACCGGCAGAACCTCGCGCGCCATCTCCAGCACGATATCGTTGGCGTTGCCGTAAGCCAGCATGCCGGCCAGCGAGCCGCGCCCGGCCATCCGGTATCGGCCGGAATTATAGATCACGATCAAGTCGATCCCGCCGGCTTCCTCGCATTTCGCAGATAGGCCGGTGCCGGCGCCACCGCCGATGATCGGCTCGCCGCGGCGAATCATCGAGCGAAAACGGTCAAGCAGTTCTGCACGGGGGATCCGCGGCATGTCAGGCTTGCTCTGGTCTGCCAGGAACGCGTCCGGCAAGGAAAGCATAGGGAGCAGTCACGCGCCAGGCGTGTTGACCGCCGCCAACGGCCGTCACTAGGCTTGGGCTGCGGTGCAGCTCGCAGGGGGAGAAAACGACAATGCACCTTTCCACCCATAACTGGATGCGGGCCGAGCCGCTGGAGGTGACGCTGAAGCGGATCGAGCGATTCGGGTACGCCAGCATCGAGATCAGTGGCGAGCCGGCGCAGTGACCGGATTGCGGAAACCAAGCGTCTGCTGGAGCAGCATGGAATTGACTGCTGGGGAACCGTCACTTTGCAAATCGGCGAACGAAACCTCGCCGCCAAGGACAAGACGCAGCGGGCCAAGTCGATCGCCTACGTCAAGTCGGTCGTGCAAATGGCGGCCGATCTTTCCGGCAAGATCGTCACCATCGTGCCGGCGACCGTGGGCAAGATCGTGCCCGACGGCACGCCCGAACAGGAGTGGCGCTGGGTGGTCGATGCGCTCAAGGAGGTCTATGAGCTTTCAGAGCGACTGAACATCCGCCTCGCGCTGGAGCCGCTGAACCGGTTCGAGACCTATTTCCTCAACCGCGCCGACCAGGCGCTTGCGTTGGCGAGCGAGGTGGGACCGAATTGCGGCGTCTGCTTGGATGCGTTTCACCTCAATATCGAGGAAGCGGACATGTTCGCGGCGATCCGCTCGGCCAAGGGGCGTCTCGCCGATTTCCACGTGGCCGACAACAACCGGCTTGCGGCCGGCATGGGCGCGCTGGACTGGCCCCGCATCGTTCGCGCGCTGACGGAGATCGGTTACGACGGGGCGCTGACCAACGAATTCGTCGCTCCCGTGGATCGCACGCCGGTTTCTCCCTTTCCGGAGCAAATCGAGCAGAACCCGGTCGATATCTCACCCGAGCAGCTCAAGTTCATCGAGGACCACGGCAGCAGCCTGCTGAGCGACAAGTTCTACACCGCCCTGGTGGAGAAAACGGCGCAGACCATTCGGCCGTTGATCGGTGCATGAAACGAAACCGGGAAGCAGGGGCTTCCTGACGCCCCGAACGCCTTCTGCGTTAACGATGCGGTAAGCGGGTCTCGGCAAGAATTGCCGCACGGCAGGACGCCGGCCCGCAGGAGCCGCCCGCATGCAGCAGGAAGCACGCCAGCATAAGGCGCGCGCGCAATGCAGCCTCTGATTGAGGGGCTGAAGGCGCTCGGCCCGGTGCGACTGGCGGCCATGGGGGTGGTCGGCGTGGCGGTACTGGGCCTGCTCGCCCTGCTCTCGTTCGGCAGCACCAGCCAGCCCTGGGCGCCGCTCTATGCCGGGCTTGATCTTGCCGATGCCGGTCAGGCCGCCGATCAGCTCAGCCGCCAGCACATCCCCTACCAGCTCGGCGCCGGCGGCACGGCGATCCTGGTGCCTGCCGACCAGGTGCCGCAGGCGCGCGTGCTCCTCGCCAAGGCCGGGCTGCCCGCAGGCGGTACCGTGGGCTACGAAATATTCGATAGAACGGACGGGTTCGGCGTCACCGAATTCCAGCAGCAGATCAACGCAACGCGCGCCCTGGAAGGCGAGTTGGCGCGCACCATCCGAGCGCTGGACGGCGTGCGCGGCGTGCGCGTGCATCTGGTGATGCCCCGGCGCGAGCCGTTCGCCCGCGAGCCGCAAGAGGCGCAGGCAAGCGTGCTGCTGACCATGGCCGGCGCTGCACGGCTCGACCGCGAGGGCGTGCAGGCCGTTCTGAACCTTGTGTCCGCCGCGGTGCCCAGCCTCAAGTCGCGCAACGTGGCGATTGTCGATTCCCGCGGGGACGTGCTGGCCCGCGCCGGCACGCCGGTCGGCGCCGCGGACGGCGCGATGTCGGCCGACGAGGTGCGTCGCGCGACCGAACTCCGGCTGGCCCGCGCGGTCGAGGAAATGCTGGAGCGAAGCCTGGGGCCCGGCAGCGTCCGCGCCGAGGCCGCCGTGCGGATGAATTTCGATCAGCTTCGCGAAACCAGCGAGACATTCGACCCCGACGGGAAGGTATCGCGCAGCGAGCAGAGCGTTACAACCAATCGCAAAAGCAACGAACCCGGCACCAGCGTCTCGGTACAGAACAATCTTCCGAACGCCGACTCGGCACAGAGCGGAGCTGCCTCGGAGGAATCCAAACGCGAGGAGACCACGAATTACGAGATCGGCAAGACCGTGCGCACGCTCATTCGCGAACAGCCGGAGATCGCCCGGATCAGCCTCGCGGTCATGGTGGATGCGGCCAAGGCCCGCAAGCCGGACGAGCTTGCGCGCATTGATGGGTTGGTGAAGACCGCGATCGGATTTGACGCCAAGCGCGGCGATCAGGTGCGCGTCGAGGCGATGCCGTTCGTAGACCAGAACGCGCCACCAGCCGAGGCGGCGCGCGGTCTGTTGGGTGGCGCGCTGGATAAGCTCGATCTGATGCGGCTCGCGCAACTCGCGCTGTTCGGGGCTATTGGCGTCGTAGCGGTGCTGATGGTGCTGCGACCAATGGTGCTGCGTCTGACGTCGCTGCCGGGAACAGCCGAAGCGGCGTTGACCGGGTCCGGTAGCTTGGACGCACTGGCGGCCGCGCCCGGGATAGGGCCGGGACTGGCGACTTTGCCGGGCGGGCTCGCGGTTCCCGCTGCCAGCACTTTGCCCATGCCCGGAGTGCCGCTGCTGGAAGACGAAAGCATGGTCTCTATCGCCCAAGTCGAAGGCCAGATGCGTGCCTCCTCGATCCGCCGGATCTCCGATCTGGCTGACAAGCACCCGGAAGAAACATTGGCTGTCATGCGTGGCTGGATGGCACAGGAAGCGAACTGAAATGCTGCGTCCCGAGGACTACCGCACACTCAGTGGAGCGCAGAAGGCCGCCATCCTGATGCTGGCGCTCGGCGAGGAGCAATGCACGCGCCTGTTCGGCATGATGCAAGAGGACGAGATCAAGGAAATCTCCGCGGCGATGACCCAGCTCGGGTCGATCCGCGCTGAGCTTGTCGAACGGCTCTGCTTTGATTTCGTGGACAGCATGAGCTTTTCGGGCAATCTGGTCGGCAGCTTCGAAAGCACCGAGCGCCTGCTGCAAAAATCGCTGCCGCGCGAGCGCGCCGCGCAGATCATGGAGGAAATTCGCGGGCCGGCCGGACGGACCATGTGGGACAAGCTGGGCAACGTCAACGAGGCGGTGCTGGCGAACTATCTCAAGAACGAATATCCGCAGACCGTCGCCGTCGTGCTCTCCAAGGTGCGGCCCGAGCACGCAGCCCGCGTGCTGTCGTTGCTGCCGGAGGCGTTCGCGCTCGAAGTCATCATGCGCATGCTGCGTATGGAAAGCATCCAGAAAGACGTGCTGGATGGCGTCGAGCGCACGTTGCGAGCGGAATTCATGACCAACCTGGCTCGCAGCACCCGCCGGGACGCGCACGAACTGATGGCGGACATTTTCAATAACCTCGATCGGCAGGTGGAGTCGCGGTTCATCGCGGCGCTGGAGGACCGCAGTCGCGATTCCGCGGACCGGATCAAGTCACTCATGTTCACCTTCGACGATCTGGCTCGGCTCTCGGCGCAGGCCGTGCAGACGCTGCTGCGCGAGGTCGAGAAGGACAAGCTGCCGGTGGCGCTCAAGGGTGCCTCGGAGCGGATCAAGGATTTGTTCTTCAAGAACCTGTCCGAACGCGCGGCCAAGATGCTGCGCGAGGAAATCGAGTCGCTCGGACCGGTCAAGCTGCGCGCGGTGGACGAGGCGCAGTCGGCGATCGTCGCTCTGACCAAGGAACTGGCGGCTCAGGGCCAAATCGAGATCAGCGAAGGCAAAGACGAGGAATTGGTGTACTGACATGGAAAGCTGGTTTGCCGGCAATCACAATCCACGGGCGCTCGCCGGGGTGTTGTTCGCCGAAGATTTCGATGGTCCGGAGCCGGTCACACCGATGCCTGAGCCGGAATCGGCCGCCACCATCGCCCCGGTCTTCTCTCTCGCCGATTTGGAAGCGGCGCGCGCCGAAGCCTGGAAGGCGGGTCATGCGGCCGGAACAGCGGAGGCGCTCGCAGGCCTCGGCGGGCGCGCTGCACGAAGCGGCGGGCAACCTGCTCGGCGAACTGGCGGCGCTGCGCCGAGCGGCTGCTGCGCATGCGGAGCAGAATGCCGAGCGCATCGCCGGATTGTTGTTGGGTTCGCTGGCGGCCTGCTTCCCGGCGCTGTGCGCCAGTCACGGCGAGTCGGAAGCGCTCGCCCTGCTGCGCGCCATCCTTCCGGGCCTGACACAGCAGACCGGCGCGAGCATTCGCGCCAGCCCCGCAACTACAGCGGCACTCGCACGCTCGCTGGCTCAGCTTGATCCGGACATGGCGGACCGGCTGCGGCTGATCCCGGATCAGCTTGCAGCGGAAGGCGACGTTCGGATTGCTTGGACGGGCGGCGCGGTTACGCGCGACGCGGGCGCGATCTGGCGTGATGTCGTTGCCGTGCTGGAGGCCGCCGGGATCGGGCTCGATGCGGCCACGCAGCTTAAGGAGGTGGCGGTGGCATGAGCAATGACTTGGAACTCGCAGAACTGCCCGATTCCGGCGGCGGCGAACCGGGTGCGCTGCGCAACGCGCACGACCTCGACGCGGTTTATGACATCCCCGTTACGGTAAGCGCCGTGCTGGGGAAGGCGACGATGCAGGTGAACCAACTTTTGAAACTTGGTCGCGGCGCGGTGGTCGAGCTGGACCGCAAGCTGGGCGAGGCGATCGACATCTACGTAAACAATCGTCTGGTTGCGCGCGGCGAGGTGGTGATGGTGGACGACAACAGGCTCGGCGTCACCATGACCGAGATCATCAAAGCCGACAAAACCGCCTGAGCGGGAGAGCGGGTCAATGCGCGTGCTCATCATAGGCTCGCTGGCGGCTGAACTCGGCCAGGCGGCACGGCTGGCGATTTCCCGGGGTGCTAAGCTGGACCAGGCGGATGACGCGGAGCGGGCACTGGTACGGCTGCGCGCCGATGCGCGCACCGATCTTGTCCTGTGCGACGTGGTATACGACGTTGGGGCTTTGGTGCGCGCACTTGCAGCCGAGCGCATCGCCGTTCCGGTGGTCGCATGCGGAACCGGCGACGATCCCGAAGCGGCGGTGCGCGCGATCCGCGACGGCGCGCGCGAGTTCCTGCCGTTGCCGCCCGATCCCGATCTGATCGCCGCGATCCTGCAGGCGGCGTCCGGCGAGACACACGCGTTGATCGCGCGCGACCCGGTGATGCTGGCCGCCCTGCGGCGTGCCGAACAAGTCGCGGGCTCCGAAGCCTCGGTGCTTATTTTCGGTGAATCGGGCACCGGCAAGGAAGTCCTGGCTCGGCACATCCATCGCCGCTCTCGACGCGCTGCCGGCCCGTTCGTGGCGCTGAATTGCGCGGCAATTCCGGAGAATTTGCTGGAATCCGAGCTGTTCGGTCACGAGAAAGGCGCCTTTTCCGGGGCGGTGGCTCGACGCGTCGGCAAATTCGAGGCGGCCGATGGCGGCACGCTGCTGCTCGATGAAATCAGCGAAATGGATATCCGCTTGCAGGCGAAACTGTTGCGCGCCGTGCAGGAACGCGAGATCGACCGGCTGGGCGGCTCGGCGCCGGTGAAAGTGAGCGTGCGCATTCTCGCGACCACCAACCGCGATTTGCCTGCCGAGGTTGCCGTCGGACGCTTCCGCGAGGATCTCTATTTCCGTCTGAACGTCGTCTCGCTTCGCGTGCCGCCCCTGCGCGAACGGCCGGGCGACATCGCGGCCCTGGCCGAGCATTTCGCACGCCACTATGCCGAGGTGAACGGCATCGATTACCGGTCATTGTCGGCGGCGACACTGCACCGCCTCGGCGGGCATGTCTGGCGCGGCAATGTTCGCGAGCTGGAAAACACGATGCACCGGGCCGTGCTGCTGGCCGAGGGCGCGGAGCTTGGACCGGAGGCGATCGAGCTTCCGCCCGGTGCGATGCCGACCGACACCGGTTCGAACCGCGCAGCGGCCGCATCATCGGCCGGCTTGGGCCTTGGATCGTTGGTCGGACGGCGGATGGAGGACGTGGAGCGCGACCTGATCCTGGAGACACTAGGCCACACGCTGGGCAATCGGACGCATGCGGCGACCATCCTTGGCATTTCGATCCGGGCGCTACGCAACAAGCTGCGCGACTATGCCGCGCAAGGCATCACCGTGCCGCCGCCGGCGCAGGGCGTGGCGGCGTGACCGGCGGGTGAATGAGCACTCATGAGCCTATAAGCTTCCGGGCAGCATTCCGCTGATGCCCGCGTTACCTCCCCAACTCTCGGCAGCTTCTCGATCGGCTGCGTCCCTATGCTCCCGGCAGCGATGTCGCGCTCGCGCTTGGAGTCGTGGCGCTGCTCTCGGTGCTGATCCTGCCGCTGCCGCCGCTGCTGCTCGATTTCGGCCTGTCGATCTCGGTTACGGGCGCGGTGCTGGTCCTGATGGTTTCGTTGTTCCTGACGCGCCCGCTGGATTTCACCAGCTTTCCTACGCTGCTGCTGCTGACGACGCTGCTGCGCCTGTCGCTCAATGTTGCGACGACGCGGCGGATACTTGCGCATGGCAACGAAGGTCCGCTCGCCGCCGGTCATGTCGTGGCCGCATTCGGCGGCTTTCTGATGGGTGGTGATCTGGTGATCGGCCTGATCCTGTTCGCCATCCTTCTGGTGGTCAACTTCATGGTGATCACGCGCGGCTCGGGCCGCATAGCCGAAGTGGCGGCACGGTTCAGCCTGGACTCCATGCCGGGCAAGCAGATGGCGATCGATGCCGATTTGTCCGCCGGACTGATCGACGAGGCAAACGCGCGCAAGCGACGGCGCGAATTGGAGGAGGAGAGCGGATTTTACGGCGCAATGGACGGCGCGGCGCGCTTCGTGCGGGGCGATGCCATCGCCGGACTGATCATTACCACAATTAACATTATCGGTGGCCTTGCCATCGGGGTCGTCCGACACGGCATGGCGATTGCCGATGCGGCAGCGACCTTCAGCACGCTGTCGGTGGGCGACGGACTTGTCTCGCAGATACCGGCGCTGCTGGTCTCGACCGCGGCCGGCATCGTCGTGACCAAGGGGTCCACCGAAGGCAGCGCGGATCGGGCCTTGGTGCGCCAATTGGGCGCCGGTCCGAAGCCGCTCGCCCTTGCCGCGGGGGCGGCTTGTGTGCTGGCGGTGCTGCCCGGGCTTCCGGCTCTGCCATTCCTTGCGCTGGCAGGGCTGGCGGGCGGCGGCGCCTGGCTTCGGCACAAGAACCCTCACCCGGATCCCGCTGCCAAGCCACCAGCGCCCGCCGGACCAATCGAGCCGCCGATCAGCGAATCTTTGCGAATCGATTTGATGCGCATCGAACTGGGATATGGATTGCTGGCGCTTGCCGGTGGCACTTCTGCGCGGCTGACCGAACAGATCAAGAGCCTCCGCCGCTCGATCGCGGCCGAAATGGGGTTCGTGCTGCCGGCAGTCCGCATCCAGGACAACATGCAGCTCCAGGCCGACTCGTACGTGATTCGTGTCAAGGAGATCGAAGCCGGGCGCGGCGAGTTGCGGCCGGCCATGCTGCTCGCCATGAACCCCAAAGGTGGCTTGCCGGACATGCAGGGTGAGCGCGCGAGCGAACCCGCCTTCGGCTTGCCAGCGCTCTGGATCCCGCTCGGCGCGCGCGAGGAAGCAATGGCACGCGGCTATACCGTCGTCGATCCGCCCAGCGTGCTGACCACACATCTGACGGAAGTTGCGCGCGAGAACATGGCCGAGCTTCTGTCATACGCAGAGACGCAGAAGCTGCTCGACGAACTGCCGCGTGAGCATCACAAACTGGCCGCCGACCTCATTCCTGCGCAAATCAATGTCGGCGGGGTACAGCGGATCTTGCAGGCGTTGCTGGCCGAGCGTGTATCGATCCGTGATCTTGCGACGATTTTGGAAAGCATCCAGGAGGCGGGCCCGCAGCGGCCGATACCGGTGATTTTGGCGCATGTGCGCACGCGCCTCGCCCGCCAGATCAGCGATGCTCATACCGGGCCGAACGGCTACATCCCGCTCATCGCGCTCTCGGCCGAATGGGAATCCGCCTTCGCCGAGGCGCTGATCGGCCCGGCCGAGGACCGCCAGCTGGCGATGGCCCCGACCCAGCTGCAGGATTTCATCCAGCGGTTGAAAGGGGTGCTCGAATCGGCGACTGCCGCTGGTGAGCACGCGGCGCTTCTGACCAGTTCCGGGATCAGGCTGCACGTCCGCGCCATTGTCGATCGCATCCGCCCGAATACGCCGGTACTCGCGCAAACCGAGATTTTCACGCGTGCACGCATCCGCACGGTCGGGAGCATATGAGTACAGAGAGCGTTCTGAATGCCGGACACACCGGTTGATCGTCCTGACGGCGGACCCTACGATCCTAGGCTTGGGATGCGCGTGTCACGGCTGGAGGAGGGCATGCATGATCTGAAGGCTCTGCTCACCCGGATGGAGCCCATGATCGTGCAGCATCGAGGCTGTGCTCCCATACTTGGCGACACGAGCGCACGGCGCCGAACTTCGCGGCGAGATGATCAGCGGGGACACGAGCGTGCGTGCCGAAATCGTCGATTCCAGCGCAAGCTTGCGAGCGGAGATCGCCGATTGCAAAACAAGCTTGCGGGCCGAGATTGCCGACAGCAACGCAAGCTTGCGGGCTGAAATCGGCGCGCTTGGAACCGCGCTGCGCGGAGAGATTGCGGCGCTCGGCACTGACACTGCGTGGCGAAAGCGCGCGTGCGGATACGAGCCTACGCGGCGAGATCGCCGCGGGAAACGCAAGCGTGCGCGCGGATTTAGTCGCTCTCGAGGCGAGACTTGAGGCGCGCCTCGCAGAGCTGCCCAGCAAGACCTATCTCTGGGCGGTGCTCGGCGTGCTGATGACCTCCACCCTCGCCGCGTTCGGGGCGGGATTGGCGGCCGTCGCGATCTTGCGCTGACGCAGCTACTCCAGCAGAGCTTCCGCGGCTGCCTGATCCACCTCCTCAAGTCGGGCGGGTTCCCAGCTTGGGTTGCGGTCCTTGTCCACAACCATAGCGCGCACGCCCTCCAGGAACTCGTGATGGCGCGTTACGGTGCGCGTCGCGCGCAACTCCGCTTCCAGGCATTGCGGCAGGGTTCGCCGCGCGCCCTCGCGCAGCAGGCGAAGCGACCAGACGAGTGAGGACGGCGACATGCGCCGCAATGTCTCGATCGTGTCGCGGCTGAAGGCGCCGTCATCGGCTTGCAGTCGGTCAACAATCTCGATCGCACTCTCCGCGCCGAAGCAATGGTCGATCACCCTACGGTGTGCAGCAAGCGTGAAGGGGGGCAGGGTCTCTGCATACCCCGCCAGAACAGCCGTGCCGTTCGCGGCCAAGTCGGCGGCCAGAGAAGCGAGCCGCGCGCGGTGGACGAAATGCGTGGCAAATCCCGCATGAACGGCATCCGCCCCGCTCAGCCGTGCTCCGCTCAGCGCCAGGTATGTCCCAAGAGAGCCCGGAAGGCGTGGCATGACATAGGTGGCACCAATATCGGGCAAGAAGCCGATCGCCGTTTCGGGCATGGCGAACTGCGCGTGCTCGCTGGCGACGCGGTACGCGCCATGCACGGATAGGCCAATCCCCCCGCCCATGCAGATGCCGTCGATAAGGGCGATGTAGGGTTTCGAATAGGTCGCAATCAGCAGGTTCAGCGCATATTCCTCGCTGAAGAAAGCCTCCGCGCGATCGCCCGCGCCCTCCAACTGGAACTGTCTAATCGCCCTGATATCGCCGCCTGCGCAGAAGGCACGATCGCCCGCGCCCTCGATGACGACCGCGTGCACAGCGGGCTCATCGCGCCAAGACTTCGAGCGCACGCGTGATGGCGCGAATCATCGTCTAAATCCAGCGCGTTCAGCGCCTTCGGCCGATTGAGCACGATCCGTCCCAAGCGACCATCGCGCCGGGCGATGACGCTGTCCTCCATCTGCATGCAGCTTACCTCCTGGTCGAAACCCGCTATAGCTGGGCCGTCCCGCGTTGCCCATCGCGCGGGCCAACTGTAGCGTCTCCGCGATGGCAAGGACCTTGAAACCCGACCCGATGCACGCCTGCGCCATGCTCGTGGCTGCCGCGGCCCTGATGGGCGTGCGCCGCTCGCACCGGCGTGTGCGCGCGATCTCTCGTTGCGCGTTCAGGATACCGGGATGGTCGCGCCATGGGACAACGTTTTCGTGAAGCCATTTCGTGACGCGACCACTATCGGGGCGAAGGTCGGGGTCTGGAACGGCGATCTGGATGCTTTGAAAGCCGCCACCAAGGCCAATGTCGAAGCCTGGGATCTTGTGCAGGTCAACAGCGAGCAATTGGCGGCAGGCTGCGCGGGCGGGCTATTCGAAAAACTGGACTGGACGCAGATCGGCGGCAAGGACCACTACCTGCCGATGGCGACGTCGGATTGCGGCGTGGGGGCCACCGTCACTAACACGGTCCTGGCGTGGGATCGCGACAAGTTCCCCGGCACGCCGACCTGGGTCGATTTTTGGGATGTGACCAAATTCCCCGCGAAGCGTGGCTTGCGCAAAACCGTCAAGGGCAATCTGGAGATCGCCCTCATGGCGGACGGGGTGATGCCGCAGGACGTGTACAAGACGCTGGCGACCGGCGACGGTGTTGACCGCGCATTCCGCAAGCTCGACCAGCTCAAGCCGTATATTGTCTGGTGGCAGACACCGGACGAGGCAGCGAAAATTTTGGGATCGGGCGACGTCCTGATGACCAGTGCGCCGAGTCCGGCCGTGGTTGCGCAAGCCGCGTCCACGCACCGCAATTTTGGCATGCAATGGATGGGCAGCCTTTACGATGTGATAAGCTGGGCCGTGCTCAAGACCAGCCCGCAACAGCGCGAGGCCGGTCAGTTCCTGTATTTTTCGGGCACGGCGGCGATCCAGGCGCGTCTTGTGCCGGCCGTCGGGCTAGGAGGGCTTGCGAAAGGCGCCAATGACGGGCTTGCACCCGATTTGGCCGTGCTGTCGCCTACCTACCCGCCCAATTTGCAAGCGGGATTGCGGCTCGATACCGCATTCTGGCTCGCCAACACCGCCAAGCTGCGTCAGCGCTTTGACGCCTGGTTGCAGCACTGACAACTCCGAGGCATGGATGAAACGATCGCCCGGCTCAGAATTGACCGTCGCGGGAATGCGACCGAACTCGCCTTCGCCGGCCAGTTGAACGCCGCCGGGGCGGCCGAAATCTGGCACAACGCGCTGCGGGCCGCCGCTGGCGCACGTGGACGGGCGCTCGTGTTCGAGCTGTCTTCGGTATCGGGTTGCGACATGGCCGGCGCAACGCTGCTTGCCGCAGCCGAATCCGCGCATGGCTCGCCGGCCGAGCTGCGCGGCGCCGATGCAACGTTGCATGCGCTGATTACTCGGGCCCGCGCGGCCTTCGTGGGCCGGCGCGCCCCGGCAACCGCCCCCGAGCCGTTCTCGCTGCGCTCCGCGCTTTTCGGGTTCGCCGCCGCGGCCAACGGCATCGCTTTTCTGGGCGAGGCGGTGATGGCCACCCTCCGGCTCCCCCGGCGGCGGCGCATGTTCCGGGTCGCAGACCTGCTTCGCTTCGCCGATCAAGCCGGCGTGCGCTCGCTGCCGCTGGTGATCCTGCTGGGCTTTCTAATGGGCCTGATCCTGGCGTTTCAATCGGCCGTGCCGATGCAGCGCTTCGGAGCCACGCTCTACGTCGCCAATCTCGTCTCCGTCAGCCTTACGCGTGAGCTCGGTCCGTTGCTCGCGGCCGTGATTCTTGCCGGCCGTACCGGCTCGGCGTTCGCCGCCGAGATCGGCACCATGAAAGTGAACGAGGAGGTGGACGCGCTCGTCACGATGGGGCTCGATCCCATGACGATGCTGGTGTTGCCGCGCATGGCGGCTGCGTTGCTGGTCATGCCGGTCATGACGCTTGTGCTGGAGCTGGCTGGGCTGATCGGCATGGCGGTGGTCATGCGCGGTTTCGGCTTCGGGCTTAGTCTAATCGAAACGCAAGTGCAGTATTGGACAACGCCGAGCGACTTCTACGGCGGCTTGGCCAAGGCTGCGGTGTTCGGAGCGGTGATCGCGGCAATCGGCTGCCGCTCGGGTCTCGGCACCGGCATTGGCCCGCGCGCCGTTGGACAAGCTGCAACGGCCGCCGTGGTCGGCGGCATTGTCGCCACCATCGTGCTCGATGGCCTCGCAGCCGTCATCTACAATCGGCTGGGCTTCTGATGGCCGCGCCGATTATTCGCGCCGAACGGCTTGCGCAGCGTTTCGGACGACGGACCATCTACCGGAACGTATCGTTCTCGGTCTTTCCCGGTGAGATCTTCGTCATCCTCGGCGGCTCCGGGTGCGGCAAGTCTACGCTCATGCGCCAGCTGATCGGCTTGCTGCCGCCCGTCTGCGGGCAGCATCGAGATCGCCGGGCGCGTCATTACGGGTTCCGATGCCGCGGCGGCGCGCGCGGCGGTGCAGCGCCGGTTCGGGGTGATGTTCCAGTCGGGTGCGCTATTCGGCTCCATGACGCTGCTGGAGAATGTGATGCTGCCGCTGGAGATGTACACGCCGTTGCCGCCGGACGCGCGAGCGACGGTGGCGCACGTGAAGCTGGCCCTGGTCGGGCTCGGCGATGCGGCCGGGCTTTATCCGGCCGAAATTTCGGGCGGCATGGCGCGCCGGGCCGGGATCGCGCGGGCGATGGCGCTCGATCCGCCACTGCTGTTCCTTGACGAGCCGTCGGCGGGACTCGATCCGATTACCTCCGCCGGTCTCGACGCCTTGATCCTGGATCTGCGAACCGATCTGACGGCCACGTTTGTTGTCGTGACGCACGAGCTTGCCTCGATCCTGGCCATCGCTGATCGCTGCATCATGCTGGATCGGCGCGCTTTCCCGGATGCCGGCGGCGCGATCGCCGAAGGCAATCCGCATAGGCTACGGGATGAGAGCGAGAACCCTGTCGTGCGCGCCTTCTTCCGCCGCGAGCCCTTGGCCGAGGAAGCCGCTTGATGGACGGGCGCGGCACCTATTTGCGGGTTGGATTTCTGATCGTCGTGGGCCTCGCCATCGGCATCGCCCTGGCCTGGTTCCTGGGCGGCGCGCGTATCAACAACGGCACGGAGTTCGAGACGTATTTTTCCGAACCCGTGCAAGGATTGCAGAAGGGCTCCAACGTGAACTACCGCGGCGTCACGGTGGGCCGCGTCGTGCAAATCGGCGTCGCCGCTGCTGAATACGGCAGCAAGGACAAGACGATCGACAATCCGCTTTATCGGATGGTGTATGTGCGCTTTCTCGTCGATACGGCGAAGATCGGCCCGCTACCCGGCATTCAGGACGCTATCCAACTCGGCTTGCGGGCGCAACTCGGTTCGCAGCTCATCACCGGGGTAAGCTATATCGATCTTGATTTCGACTCGCCGCAGGGCCATCCGCCGCAGCCCGTGCCGTGGACGCCGAGGGCTGCTTACATACCCTCGGTTCCAAGCACGTTTGCGCAGGTACGCAACGCCGGGCAGGAACTGCTCGCCAAGCTCGACAAGGTGGACGTGGCGAAGTTTGTCGCCGCCCTGACCGACCTGTCCGAAAGAACTCGATGGCGAGTTGGACAATGGCGACCTGCACCGCGTCCTGGTCGCGACGGATGCACTGATGACGAACACCGACAAGGCCGTAACCGCCGCCGATTTACCGAAGCTCGTGGACAATCTGCGCCAGACATCCGATGCGCTGCGTGCGGTCGCGGAGAACCCGGAATTGAGCAAGATGCTGTCGAACGGCGCGATGGCGACCGACCGACTGGCGGAACTGACCGCAAAGATGGGCCCGCTGGTCACGGCGTTGCAAAACGTCGTGCGCCAGATCGCCAACGGCACCGCGCCGCTGCAAACGTCGCTTGCGCCGTTGCTGCGCAACATGCAGGCAGTGTCTGAAAATCTGCGCGAGCTGTCTTCCTCGCTGCGGCAGTATCCGGCGCAACTGCTGAGCGGACCGCCGCCTCCGGTTCGCGGGCCGCTGAAATGAGGCCTGGAGCGCCGCTTTCCCGGAGGCTGGCGGTTGCGGGCATCGCGTCGCTCGCCGGCTGCAGCATTCTGCAAAAGCCGAGCTATATCGAGCGGACCCAATGGCCGTTGACGTTAAGCCGGCCGGAATCGCTGCCGCCGCCGCGGCATGGCAAGGTGCTGCAGGTCCAGGACATCATCGCGGCGCCCGGACTTGATCAGCAGGGCGTGCAATGGCGGTTGCCGAACGGCAGCATCCACGTGGATTTCTACAATTTGTGGATCGTCTCGCCGGCACTAGCGGTGACCGACAACCTGCGGCGATGGCTCGCTGGCTCCGGCCTGTTCGCGGCCGTTGTCGGGACCGGCAGCGGCCTGACCGCCGACCTGGCTTTGCAAGGCGAGCTGACCACTTTCATCGCCGACCCTCAGCAGCGCCAGGGCCATGCTGCGTTGTCGCTTATGCTGCTTGACCTGCGCCGAACGCCGCCACGCGTATTGATGCAACGGACCGTTTCCGGGACCGGGCACATGCCGACCGATACGCCGGCGGGCGTGGTGGCGGCGGAGCGCGACGCAGTGCTGGAGGTGCTGCGCCGCACCGAGATCGCGCTGACGCCCTTCGCCGCGCGCCAGCGCGGCGGGTGAGGGTTTCCGCGAACCTCACGCGCCTGCACGGTTCGTTGTGCGAACCGATCTCTTCCATTTCGGTGGGAGCGGTAGAGCGCGTGGGGCAGTTCGTTTCAGGTGCACTCCACGAGTGGGCATCGCCTTTGCTGTCCGTCGGCGACCGCCACAGCGGCTCAGCGAACGAAGCGATAACTGTACCGAATATTGCCCCATACCAGCTGGCCGCCAGCCCTGGCCTTCCAGCTTAGCCACGAACTTGTCGAGCACGCGTCTCCTATTGGGAGTTTCCATCAACATACCACGTCCCAACATATCATTGTCTTCTCGCTGGTTACTTCTATCCAATTTGTCATACCCGATACCAGCCGAAATCACTTGTGTCTACGACCCGGCCATTCGGATTTCCGTTCTCCGACGCGTAGAAATAAACCCACGCAGGTGGGCTCACAAATTGGAGGCTGAAGGATATCTCGACAACCCCGGAATTCTGAGATGCCTCAGCGCTATTTCGTCCCGACGGCACGGGGCGTGTTGGCTCAGGTCCCAAAGCTGCCATACCATTTTTCGCATCTGGATTTCCTGGGTCAAGGCGGAGTGCCTCTTTGTAAGTGTTCGTGCACGCTCGGTGTCTCCTAGAAGGAACCACGCTTCACCCATTCCGGCGTAAATCACTGCAATCAAAGCGGGAATTCTTGACAGTCATATCGGCCTGGAATTTCGCCTGTACGTAATAGCGAAGCCCTTGCTTGGGGTCTCCGTTGTGCACGTAGGCATCGCCAAGGTTGTTCAGGATTGCCACCCTTCCGAACTCTGTCAGCGGAGCGGAGCGTAGGAGTTGGGAGCAAATCATAATTCGGTCTGCTGCAGGAACATGCTGACCGTCCGCGCAAGCGTTAAACTGCGAGTAGAGATCGCTTTGCGCGTGTAGCGGCTTGTCTGTGAGGGCCATGATGACCAGCAATAACGGTAACAGGCGCATTATTTCCGCCTATTGACACGTTTCTTTCTGCGTCCCGTTGTTGTCCGGTATGCAGTTAACACTTACTGAAAGCTTCTCCGATGGCACGGATCGTCGCCTGCGAACTCAATCGGATTATGGCGACCGCGTCAGCCCTTTTCTTGTGATCTGCCTCCAAAGACCTCGACGGTCAGGCCTTTGCCCGCGATGAATTCCTGTATGGCCTTGCATCCGCCAATACCCGCATCTTCCCGCTGAACGTCGCGTTCATCAGGCCGACCCGCAGATCGGGCTTGCCCGCGCTTCGCGCGTGTCGATACGGAACTGCCAGAGCGGCCGTCGCGGTGCCAATTAGGGCACGTCTTGTAACGGACATGTTTTCCTCCTCGATCGCTGATTTCTTTTGGCTGCCCCATGCCGGGCGAGTTCACGGCCACGATCAGCCAGCGGCGTATTGCCACTGCGGATCGCCGCATATTCGGAAGAGGATCGTTGCTACGGCCCCTCCCTTGCCCAAGAGCCGCGCTCCAGGGTCCGAGAGTGCGCGCATTCAACTCGCGCACGTTCAGTGATGAACGCACAGCAGGTTCGTTCACCGGTCGAGTAATGCCCCTACCGCGCCGAGACTGCCTTCGTATCACTGCGTCAGTACGACGGCAAATGAAATTGATCAGACGTAACCTCACGGCCAGACATTCAACTCCCGCGACGACAATCCATTTCGCCAGTAAAGAACCCGAAGTGCACGCGATTTCCGCCTGTGCCGTTCGCCCCGCCTCTTCCGACCCCTTCCGCCCCAAGCGACGGAGACGGTGTGTGGCTTGTATCGCGTGCGCGCACACAACCGAGTGTGATTAACAGGCTCCGGGATCTTGGCGCGAAGGCTGGCGCCTTCTCCAATCCTGGTTATAGTCGGCCGGATATACCGCCTCGCGCCGAACGCGCTGCTTCCCGCAGGAGAGACAATGACCCGACCGCAAGCGTCACTGGTGTCGCTCGTGGCTTTTATCAGCGTGGCGGCGGGCTGCGCGGTCCGCGCCCAAACCGCTGCTCCAGCCGGGCAAGGGACAGGGCCAGAGCTGAACCTCAGTCTGGGCGACGATTTCACCCGCTTGGCGCAAGTCCAACCGCGACCGGCGCCGAGTCAATCGACAAACGAAGGGCCGGATAACCCTATCGCCGCTTATTTCAGAAGCTGGTACGAGCGCGTGGACCAGGCACAGGCCACTCAGCCGCACTGGATGACGCCGCTGGTCACCGTCACGCCGCGCCTGGAGCAGGAATACCGCTACGATCAATACTGGGAGCACCTCGGCAACGGCGCCGAAGTCAACACGTTCGGCTCAGCCAAGGGTCTGGAGCTGATCCCGACGACCACCAATGAATTGCTGCTGAACCCGCCGCCCTATCAGGAACGCAGTAACGTTAAGCCGGCCTCGAGCTTCGGCGACACGCCGTTCATAACGGTCAAGCAGCGATTCCTCAGCGCCAATGAGCAGGAGGGAAACTATATCGTCACCGGCTTTTTTGGTGTGCAGGCGCCGACCGGAATCGAGGCGTTCAGCAACAATGCTTGGGTGCTTACGCCGACAATCGCCGGCGGCAAGGGGTGGGGGGACTTCGATGTCCAGGCCACGTTGGGCGTTCCGGTGCCGCTTCAGCATCAGAACACGCTTGGCACTCAGACCACGCTGAACGTTGCCCTCCAGTATCACATCTTTAAGGTGTTTTGGCCGGAATTCGAGATGAACCTCACGCATTGGTGGAACGGCACGCAGCGCGGCGGCAAGACCCAGGTGTTCCTGACACCGGGATTGGTCCTGGGACGCTTCCCGATTGTCGGCCGTTTGAGAACCATCATCGGCGCCGGCTACCAGTTTGCCGTGACGCCGAAACTCGTCAAGGAGCCCGCGCTTACGCCGGTATATGATCACGCCTGGATCTTGAGCGCGCGCATGGCGTTCTGATCGCCTTCGGATCGAGCGTGCCGGCTCAGCGCCCGATCGGTCGTTGCAGCGGCACAGCGGGATCAGCGAGCAGGATCGGGTCGATCGGCCGGCGCGACTTGATCAGAGCGGTCCCGGGGCGGACGTCGCGCGGACTGTTTGCAGCGGTTACGGCGACAACCGAATCGTCCGCAGCCAGATGCACCGCGACGAAACAAGTCGGTTGATCCACCCGAACGATCGTTCGCGCCGCCTCGGCGGGCAGCCCGGCCACCTGAAGGTTCACGCCATGCTGTTCGGTCCAGAACCAGGGCACGTCATCGTACGGCACCGGATCGCCACTCATCGCGCGCCCGACCGCGATTCCGTGGTTCTGCGCATGCCGCCATGATTCAAGACGCAGGCGCCTTCCATAGAAGGGGTGAATGAAAGCCGCAACGTCGCCCGCCGCGAAGATACCGGGTGCGCTCGTCCGTCCAAGCTCGTCCACCGCGATGCCGCCCTCGATCGCGAGCCCCGCATCCGCGGCAAGGGCGAGGTTTCGTTCCATGCCCACACCGGCGATAACCAGATCGGCCGCGAATAAGTCTCCGCCGGCACAGAGCACGCGGGCGGAGGCGCCCGGCCCGGGCTCGATCGCTTCGATGGCAACGTCGAACCGAAGGTGCACCCCTGCACGCTCGTGCAGTTGCATCACGAATCGTGCGCCTTCGGGCGAGACACAGCGACCCATCGGGGCCGGTGCGGCTTCCAAGACCGTGACCGCGCATCCCCGCGCGTGCGCTGAGGCGGCGATCTCCAGCCCGATCACGCCCGCGCCGATACAGATCACACGGCGCGCAGCTGCGAGCCGGGCACGCAGGGCGCGCGCATCATCAAGTGTGCGCAGCACCACCGCGCGCTCGGCACCGGGCACATTCAGGCGCCTTGCGCGTCCGCCGGTGGCGATCAGCAGGCGATCGTAGCCGACGACCTCGCCATTCCCGAGCGTAATCCGCTGTGCTGCCGGCTCCAGCGCCTCGACCCTTGTGCCGAGCCTGAGTTCGATCCCCTGCTCGGTATAGCGGGTGGCATCATGGAAATACTGCACCGGCGGCTCTTCCGCTTCCTTCAACATCGCCTTGGACAGCGGCGGCCGCTCATAGGGGCGCCACGGTTCCTCGCCGATCAGGACAATTCGCCCGGAGAACCCGGCCTGCCGCATCGCAATCGCGGCCCAGCCCCCGGCCTGGCCGGCGCCCACGATGGCATGCACGGCATTGGTTTCGCTCATGCTGTCATGCTGGCTTGCATCCGGCACCAAGCCAAGTGAACCAACCGCAAGCGGGTTGGCCGAAACCGGGGTCGCTGGCATTGTCAGGCGAGAGATGAACTCGGGAGAGAGAGATGGCGGAAAACTGGGTGCGGGTGGCCTCAGCCGAGGAGGTGCCGGAGAACGGCGCGATCGGCGTGCGGGTCGGCGACCGCGAGATTGCGATCTATCATTTGCCCGGCGGCGAGTTCCGTGCCACCGACAACGTTTGCACGCACGAATATGCCCAACTCTCCGATGGCTGGCTGGAGGAAGGCGAGATCGAGTGCCCGCTGCACGCCGGCCGCTTTGACGTGCGCACCGGCAAGGCGCTCTGTGCTCCGGTCGAGAAGGACATCGCCGTGTACGAGGTCCGGGTGGATGGCGACGCGGTGATGATCAAGCTGCCCGGCTGAAACAGGAGGACCGCATATGGATTTCGGCGCATCGATCTTTTTCACCGACTATTCCATTTCGCCCACGGATCTGGGACGGGCACTGGAAGAGCGCGGTTTCGAATCGCTTTGGGCTGCCGAGCACTCGCACATCCCGCTGTCGCGCCGTTCCCCCTGGCCGGGCGGAGGCGAGCTACCGAAACCCTATTACGACTGTATGGACCCGTTCGTAACCCTGACGGCGGCGGCCGCGGTGACGCGCCGGCTCAAGGTCGGCACCGGGATCTGCCTGGTGATCCAGCGCGACACGATCCAGACCGCCAAGCTCGTTGCCTCGATCGATCAGGTGTCCAATGGGCGATTCCTGTTCGGGATCGGCGGCGGTTGGAATGCCGAGGAGATGGAGGATCACGGCACGGTCTTCGCGACCCGCTTCAAGCGTATGCGCGAGCAGGTGGAAGCCATGAAGGAGATCTGGACCAAGTCGAAACCGGAATATCATGGCGAGTTGGTTGATTTCCCACAGATGATGGCTTGGCCCAAGCCCGTGCAGAAGCCGCACCCGCCGGTGATCGTGGGCGGCGCCTTCCCGCAGGCGGCACGCCGGGCGATCCGTTACGGAGACGGATGGATCCCGATCGCCGGCCGGGGTCAGAATGGCGGTGTCGAGGAGATGATGACGAAATTCCGGGCCATGGTGACGGACGCAGGGCGGGAGCTCTCGAGTGTTCCGGTGACGCTGTTTGCAATGGCGGATAACCTCGACGTGCTGAAGCGCAGCTGCGATCTGGGTGTTGCGCGCGCGGTCGTTGCCTTGCCGGCAGCGAAATCCGACGAGGTGCTACCGATCCTTGATCGCTGGGCCGGTCTGATGCGCCAGGTAAACGCCTGACGCTCGCCGTTAATCGCGCAACAGTCGCAGCACGCGTTCTTCGGCCTCCGCCCGGTCCATGGCCAGTGCGCGCGCGGCGATGCGCTGTGGATAGCCGGCCCGGGCCAATATCCCAAGCTCGCGACGCGGACCGGCCGGATCATGTGGCGGGCTCGCGCGGAACGGGCCGATCCGGCGGCGTCGCGCCAGCACCAGAGCGGCGGCAAGCTCGGCGTCCTCGTCCGAGGCGAGTACCGCCTCTCTGGTCGGCGCATCGACGCCTTTCTCCGCCAAATGGGCGGAGCGGGCAGCGCGCGAACGGCCCGCGCGCAGCAGGCGCCGTGCGCGCGCGGCGGCGAAGGCCGCGTCATCCACCGCGCCCGACGCAACGAGGGTAGCGACGATCGTCTGCACGGCTTGCCTGGCCGTGGTGCAATACGCGGCGATTGCTTCGGGCGCATTCTCACCGTTTGCCCGTTGCGCCCAACGCTGCACCCGGCGGTCCAGCACGCGACGCAGACCGGCGGCCGTTGTGGCGAAACGGGCGAGATGGCTCAGCGCCGCCTGATGCAGCGCATCGGGGCCGGGCGGCGGGCCTGCGGAGCGGGACGAGCGCATGCATGCATGCATTATCGCATTGTTCATTGCCGATGCGAATAATCCGTCTCTGTCACGTTCCTGGCTCGTTTCACGCGGTTTGACACCCGCGCGGTCAGCGGACAAGACTTTCGGTTCCCGGATGCGCCTGCCCGGGCGACGGGGATAATCCACATTGAGCCGAAAAGGGTCCGATATTCATGATTCCCGCCCTGATGCCGAACTACGCGCGTGCCGACCTCGCTTTCGAGCGGGGCGAGGGCGCCTGGCTGTGGACGGTGGATGGGCGACGATTTCTCGATTTCGGCTCTGGCATTGCCACCGCTTCGCTCGGCCACGGCCATAAGCATCTGGCCGCCGCCATCGCCGAACAGGCCGCCAAGGTGATGCACGTCTCCAATCTGTATCGCATCCCGGAGGCCGAGCGATTGGCAGAGCGGCTAGTCGCGCACAGCTTCGCCGACAGCGTCTTCTTCTGCAACTCGGGCGCCGAGGCGAACGAGGGCATGATCAAGATGATCCGCAAGACCATGGCGGAGACCGGGAAGCCGGAACGTTATCGGATCATCTGCTTCGAGGGCGCGTTCCACGGCCGCACTCTGGCGACACTGGCGGCGACGGGGAATGCCAAATACCTGGCTGGCTTCGGCCCGCCGGTCGAAGGATTTGACCACGTGCCGTTCAATAACATGAACGCGGTCCGGAATGCCATCGGGCCGGAAACCGCCGGCATTATCGTCGAACCGATACAAGGCGAGGGCGGCGTGCGCCCGGCCGACCCGGCGTTCCTGCCCGCTCTGCGCGCGGCCTGCGACGAGTTTGGTCTGGTCCTCGGCATGGACGAAGTGCAGTCCGGGATGGGGCGCACCGGCAGACTATTCGCGTATGAGTGGTCTGGCGTGGCCCCGGATGTCATGAGCCTGGCTAAGGGAATTGGCAGCGGTTTCCCGCTTGGCGCGGTGCTCGCCCGGGAGTTCGTGGCCAAGCACATGGTTCCCGGCACGCATGGCAGCACGTTCGGCGGTAATCCGTTAGCTTGCGCAGCCGGCAATGCCGTTCTGGATGTGCTGCTGGCACCCGGCTTCCTGGAAGACGTGGTACGCAAGGGCCGCGCGCTTCGTACCGGAATGGAGGCAATCGCCCGCGAATTCCCGCAAGTGTTTGAGGACGTACGCGGCACGGGCCTCCTACTCGGCATGAAATGCGCGATTCCGCAGAACGAAGTTCAGGCTGCCTGTGTCGCCGAGGGGTTGATGGCGATCATCGCGGGCGAGAACGTCTTGCGGCTCGCTCCGCCCCTGGTGATCACTGATGCCGACATCGAAGAGGCGCTTGGCATGCTGCATCGCGCGGCGCGGCGTTGTCTGCCGTCATCCGCCAAGGAAGCGGCGAAATGAGCGTCTCGTTGCGCCGGACGGATCGGCAGGGGAGTGCCGCAAGCGCGAGTGAGGCGCAGGACGGGATGCGGCACTTTCTCGACCTGCGCGATTTCGACACGCGCACGCTGCGGCAGATGCTTGAGATCGCCGCCGGCTTCAAGCGCGCGGGCGGGCTCTCCTCACGGCCGCTCGCGGGCAAGACGCTGGCGATGATCTTCGAAAAGCCCTCGACGCGAACGCGCGTTTCCTTCGAGGTGGCGATGCGCCAGCTCGGCGGTGACGTTATCGTTCTGTCGTCCAAGGAAATGCAGCTCGGCCGTGGCGAAACGGTCGCCGACACGGCGCGCGTGTTGTCGCGCTATGTCGATGCGATCATGCTGCGCACCGACCGCGTCTCCAAGCTGCGTGAACTGGCGCGGTTCGCCACGGTGCCGGTGATCAACGGGCTGACCGAGGCGTCGCATCC
The DNA here is from genome assembly GCA_963822675.1 of uncultured Pseudomonadota bacterium. Lineage (GTDB taxonomy): Bacteria > Pseudomonadota > Alphaproteobacteria > Acetobacterales > Acetobacteraceae > CAWGIP01. Next base: position 59,972 of record CAWGIP010000015.1, read on the forward strand.
CTGCCAGCTCATGGCGGACGTGCTGACCTTCGAGGAGCACCGTGGGCCGATTGCCGGTCAGGTTGTCGCGTGGTGCGGCGACGCCAATAACGTTGCGCGCAGTTGGGTGGAGGCGGCGGTGCGCTTCGGGTTCGCGCTGCGCGTGGCGGCCCCCGATGCGCTGCGCCCGCCGCTTGAGCTGATCGAATGGGCGAGGGCTCAGGGCGGGAGAGTGGAGCTTACGGGCCAGCCGGCTGCGGCGGTGGCCGGGGCGCGCTGCGTCGTGACCGATACCTGGATCAGCATGTCCGACGACCCGGCCGAGAACCGCCACAACCTCCTCGCACCCTATCGCGTGACCACGGCGCTGATGGCGAAGGCTGCGCCGGATGCGATCTTCATGCATTGCCTGCCGGCGCATCGCGGGGAGGAAGTGGAGGCCGACGTGATCGACGGGCCGCAATCGGTCGTGCTCGATGAGGCCGAAAACCGGCTTTACGCGCAAAAGGGCGTGCTGGCCTGGGCGTTGGGCGCGGCGCGATAGGATCAGCCGCTCCAGATCCGGAGGAGCGGCCCGGTCGGGCCGGACGTGGGATCGGACTCCGGAAAGCTCGTACGTGACAGACGTCGGTACCGCCTCTTCGTGCCGGTCCGGATCGGCTCGGAGTGTCTCCGGCCGTTCCGCGTCTTGGGGATAAGCGCCGACAATGAGCAAATCGGATGAGGCACTTTGTCGGCAATGGCCCACTCCCGCAGGAATCACCACTACATCGCCAGCCTGCAGCGTCAACGCTCGTCCGCCGGGACCGCCGAACAGGACCGTTGCCTGTCCACGCGCAACGCCGAGCGCCTCGTGCGCATTCGGATGAAAGTGGTGATAAGGAAACACTCCATCGCGCCAGGCGGGCGGCCAATGGTTCTCGGCGAAACGGGCCTCGATCGCGTTCGGGTCGGCCGGCACGACCTGACGATAAACAAGCAAGGGCAGCCGGGAGTTCGGGATCGTGCCGTCGTCGGTGAACGAGAAAGTCTCGGGATCGGCCATGGCAGAAAACCTTTGCTGCTAACGGCTGATTCAGCATGGCGAAGGCGGGGATGCAAGTCACTGGCAAGGATGCCCGCCCGATCACTGATGATCGCGTAAGTTGCATGTGCAGGGAACCGGGGCGCCACACGACCAACCAAGCAATTCCGAGACAGGAGGAACTATGAGTACACCCATTTCCGTAATCGTATCCTCGGGCGTTGCGATCAGCGCCAAATCCACATCAAAAACTCCAGGGGAGCATGTCGCGGTCTTGAATCTGGCGGCCGACGGCGGAACGAACAACGCCGGCCTGAATGTGGTGTCGGCCAATACCGCCTTCAGCGCGTGCGAGGTGTCTGGCCATGAAACCGCTCATGGCACACTCAAAATCTCGCACGTCAATCCCGGCCCGGATGTGGCGTCCGACTCTAACGCCGCCGCCATCAGCATCGACCTACAGGCGGGCCAGACCGCGGGCACTGCAGCCCAAGGCATTTTCCTGAAGTCCACGACCGGCGGCACCTCCGGGGAGATCCTGCACTACGTCGATCCCTCGGGAGTGACGATCTTCGCTCTGCTGCCGGACGGATCGCTGCTGCTTCGCCCTCTCGCCGCGCCGCCCGCTGGCACCAAAGCCGGGCTTAAGCTGTGCAATGTCGGCGGAAAACTAGGAGTTGTCGACTCCGCTGGAAAATTCACACCGCTAACTTAAGACGGCCACACTATCCGGTTGGATTGGGCAACGACGCGGACCGGTCGGAAGCAACATGACCTCGTCGGTATCACAACTGATTGGCGGTGATGCGTCGGCGACGCTGACTTTGGCGACGCTGACTTACCGGACATGGCTCCCGCAGCTTGGATCAATTTGCGGTAAGTGTGGCCTCCCCTTCATTCTCCTCGTCATAGCCGAGCAGCCTGAGTGCCCGGGCCTGAATACCGCGCTGCTGGACGGCGTGGATCAGCGCCTCTTCCCGCCCGTGCGTTACCCACACCTCGGGGGCGCCGACTTCGTCGATGGTTCTGTTAAGCGCGCCCCAATCGGCATGATCGGAGATGACAAGCGGTAGTTCCACGCCGCGAGCGCGCGCCCGCTGACGGACCCGCATCCAGCCGGAAGCGAGCGCCACGACCGGGTCGGCGAGCCGCCTGGCCCAACGCTCGGCCGCCGCGCCGGGCGGGGCAAGCACGATGGCGCCCACCAGTTCCTGCTTGGCCGCCGCCGTAGCAGGGCGCAGCTCGCCCAATTGGATCCCGCGCGCCTCGTAGGCTTGGCACAGCGGGGCAAGCGCGCCGTGTAGGTAAATCGGTCGGTCCCACCCGGCAGCGCGCAAGAGCGCGATCATACGCTGGCACTTGCCGAGGGCGTAGCAGCCGACGAGATGAGTTCGTATCCGGAAACAGTGCAAGGCTCGCCAGAAGCTTGGCCGTCTCATGCGCGGGCGACGGGTGGCAGAACACCGGCAACCCGAAGGTTGCTTCGGTGACGAAGACGTCGCAGCGCACCGGCTCGAAGCCGGCACAGGTCGGGTCGGCCATGCGCTTGTAGTCGCCGCTGACGACGACGCGGCTGCCGCCGTGACTCAAGCACAATTTGCGCGCTTCCCAGCACATGCCCGGCCGGACGCAACCCGAGCCGCACGCCGCCGACGTCCAGCGTCTCGTTCCACGCGAGCGGCTGAGAACCGCCCCAAGCCGCCTCCCCCATCCGCACACGCATCAGCGCGAGCGTATCGGGGCTCGCCAGCACGTGACGGTGCCCCTGTCGCGCATGATCCGAGTGCGCATGGGCTATGACGGCGCGCTCTACCGAAGCTGTCGGGTCGATGAAGAATTCCACCCGGTTCGCAGTAGAGCCCCTGAGGCTGGACTTTCAGCCAAGTCGCAGGATGCGGTGCCATTCTCGGTCATCTGGTCCGCTTCCAGCCCGAACGCCAGGGATCAGAACGCCCGGTGAACCTAGTGCTCCGACTCAAACGGAAGCTACAGGCAGCCGTTCGAGTTTGGCCAGGATGGAAGCGGCGGATGCGGTCCAGACGAACGGCTTGGGATTGGCGTTGTATTCGGCGAGATAGCGGTTGATCGCCGCCTGCAGATCGACAATGGAGTGAAAACTGCCGCGGCGGATGCGCTGGCGTGTCAGAGTGGAGAAGAAGTTCTCCACGGCATTCAGCCACGAAGCGGAGGTCGGCGTGAAGTGAAACGTCCAGCGTGGATAACGCTTCAGCCAAGCCCGCACCTTTGGGTGCTTGTGCGTGGCGTAGTTGTCGACAACCGCCTGGACGGTCTTGTCGGGCGGCACCGCGCGGTCGACGGGGTTGAGGAAGCGGATGAACTCCTCATGCCGGTGGCGCTGCATGCAGCGCCCCATCACCCTGCCTTGCAGCACATCGAGGGCGGCGAACAGCGTTGTGGTGCCGTGGCGCTTGTAGTCGTGTGTCATGGTCCCGCAGCGGCCAGGCTTCAGCGGCAGGCCTGGCTGGGTGCGGTCGAGCGCCTGAATCTGGCTCTTCTCATCAATCGACAACACAACGGCATGCTCCGGCGGATCGAGGTAGAGGCCGACCACATCGACCAGCTTTTCGGTGAACTGCGGGTCGCGCGAGCGTTTGAACGTGCGAACCCGATGCGGCTGCAGCCGATGCGCTTCCCAAATACGTTGCACGGACCGCAACGAGATGCCGACCGCCGTGGCCATGGCGCGACCCGTCCAGTGCGTCGCCTCGCCCGGCGGTGCGCCGCAGGTCATCGCCACCACGCGCTCCACCGTTTCGGCCGGGATCGGCGGCTTGCCAGGCTTGCGGGTCTTGTCACGCAGCAGCCCTTCCACGCCCTCCTCGGCAAAGCGCTGCTGCCAGCGCCAGACCATCGGACGGCTGACGCCCACCGCCACGGCGACCTGCTGCACCGGCCGCTCCGGCGATGCCGATGCGAGGATCACCCGCGCTCGCTCGATGTGCTTGTGCTGACGGTTCCGGTCAGCGACGATCGCTTCCAGCCGATTGCGGTCAGAGGCGCTGAGCAGGATGCATACGGTCTGTGCCATGCGGCCAGACTCGCACGACACCGCACGCCTGTGAATCGGCCGAATGTGTCAGTGCACCAGCACCTGAGTTCGATAAACGATTTCTTGGTCGCTAAGCCCGCACAAAAGCGACGCCGGCCAGTGTGCAGCTGGCCGGCGTCCGACCCGGCCGCCGGATTGCGCAGCGGCCCACAAAGGAGGACGCGAGGAAAACGCATCGTGGGTTCCTGCTGGTGATCGTGATGGTCTTCACCGTCAAGGTCAAGATCATTCGATGCGGATAGGCGCCAGGGGCCGGGTCTGCCCGGCCCCGTTCCTCATGCCCTTTCGAATGAGTGCACGGCGTTTTCAGTAACCGCGAACTCGCCTACAAACCCGGCGATGGATGGAACATTGCCGGAACCCTTCGCCGCCTGGTTCGCCGCGCGCGGTTGGCAGCCACGGGCACATCAGCTTGCGACGCTGCATGCGGCCCGCACTGGCGAAAGCGTGTTACTCGTTGCACCCACCGGCGGCGGCAAAACCCTCGCGGGTTTCCTGCCCAGCCTGATCGCGCTCGCCCGAGAGCCGCGAGCGGGACTGCATACACTCTATGTCAGCCCACTGAAGGCGCTCGCGATCGATATCGCGCGGAACCTGACGCGCCCGATCGAGGACATGGGCCTGCCGATCGCGGTCGAGACCCGCACCGGCGATACGCCCGCCAATCGTCGTGCCCGGCAGCGCGAGTCGCCGCCGCACATTCTGCTCACTACCCCCGAAAGCTTGGCCGTTTTGCTGTCGCTGCCGGACTTGCCCGCGCTGTTCGCGAACCTCGCCACGGTGGTGATGGACGAGGTGCATGCGCTGGCGGGTGCAAGCGTGGCGACCAGCTCGCCTTGTGCATCGCCCGCCTGGCGGCACTCGCACCCGGGCTGCGCCGCGTCGGCCTGTCGGCGACCGTCGCGCATCCCGACGCAATCCAGGCCTATGTCGGTGCAACCCGGCTGATCGAGGAGACCGGCGGCGCACCGCCCGCGCTGTCCGTCATGCTGCCGCCGGGACCGCTCTCCTGGTCGGGTCACATGGGACTGGAAGCGGCGCCCGAAATCATGGCACGCATCTGTTCGGCAGGCATGACAATCGTCTTCGTCAACACGCGCGCGCAAGCCGAGCTGCTGTTCCAGGCATTGTGGAAGCTGAACGAGCCGACGCTACCGATCGCCCTGGCAGCCTGGAAGTCTCCCAGCGCCGCCGTGTGGAAGCGGCGATGGCCGAAGGCGAGCTGCGCGCCGTCGTCGCCACGTCTTCGCTCGATCTCGGTATCGATTGGGGCGAGGTGGACCAGGTGATCCAGGTCGGTGCGCCCAAGGGCGTCTCCCGTTTGATGCAGCGTGTGGGCCGGGCCAATCACCGCATGGACGAGCCCAGCCGTGCCACCCTGGTGCCGGCCAATCGCTTCGAGCTGCTGGAATGCGAAGCGGCGCTGCTCGGGGTCGCGGGGCGGGAACTGGACGGCGATAGGCCGCGTCCGGGCGGGCTCGACGTGCTGGCCCAACACGTGCTGGGCGTGGCCTGCGCGGCTCCGTTCGATCCCGACACGCTGTTCGCGGAAGTTCGCGGCGCCGCGCCCTATGCCGCGCTGTCGCGCAAGGAATTCGACGACGTGTTGGCGTTCGTCAAGAACGGCGGCTATGCGCTCGCGGCCTATCGAGCGGAACCGCAAGCTCTTTCGCGACTTCGAAGGCCGGGTGTATGTGCGTAGCGAACGGATCGCTCGCCAGCATCGAATGAATATCGGCACGATCGTCGAGGCACCGCTGGTCAAAGTGCGGCTTGCCGGAAAGCGGGGCTTCGGCCCCGTCCTGGGCGAAATCGAGGAGTATTTCGTCTCGCTATTGCGCCCCGGCGATACGTTCATGTTCGCTGGCCGCCTGCTACGGTTTCTTCGGCTGCGCGATACCGCAGTCGAGGTCATCGAAGGCGGAGGTGGCGATGTGGCGCGGTGTTTCCGTCGCCCGCCTGATGCGCCAGATGGGACTGCACGGCGCGATTCAGGCAAGCGGATGCGCACTACGGTGAGCAAGCGCTTAGCCGAGGCCGGGATCGAACCCTCTGTCGGCAGCATCGGTGACAGCTACGATAATGCCCTGGCCGAGACGATAATCGGCCTGTTCAAGACCGAAGTGATCCATCGGCGCGGTCCTTGGCGCAATGCGGAAGCCGTGGAACTCGCCACGCTCGAGTGGGTCGACTGGTTTAACCACCGGCGTCTGTTCGAGCCGATCGGTAACAGCCCACCGGCCGAAGCCGAAGCCCGTTCTTATGTGCAAACTGAAGGTCTCGCCATGGCGGCGTGAACTCAAGCAAGACGGCCTCCGGGGAACCCGGTACGGTTCAGTTCCGGCAATCGAGCGAGATCGTCCAGGATCCCGGGTAAGAACTCCGCGACTGTGGGATGGATGTGCATGGCGCGCTTGAGCACTGTATAGGGTGCCTTCGCGTACATGACGTCGAGCACACAGTGGATGACCTCGTCGCCGCTAATACCCAGAAATGCCGCGCCCAGGATTTCCTTTGTGTCAGCATCGACCAGGATTTTCATGAAGCCCTCCGTCTCGCCCTTTTCGAATGCTCGGGACACATCCTCCATGGCGATCTTGCCGATCAGTGTGCGGCGGCCACTTGTTCGAGCGTCCGCTGCCGTCATGCCGGCTCTGCCCAGTGGCGGATCGGTGTAGAGCGCCTGGGCAGGAATGCGATCACTCACCCGCCGATGCTCGCCATCGAGCAGATTGGCGGCGACAATCTCGTAATCGTTCCAGGAAGTGTGGGTGAAGGCACCTCGGCCGTTGCAATCGCCGAGGGCCCAGATCCCGGCTGCGTTGGTGCGGAGTTCGTCATCGACAATGATGTATCCGCGCGCGTCTCGCTTGACGCCAGCGCGCTCGAGCCCGAGATCATCCGTGTTGGGCCGACGCCCGTTGCGATCAGCAAGTGTGAGCCGCGAATCTCGAAGTGCCGCCGCAATCGACGGTCATGACGATATCGCTGCCTTCCTTGCGGACGCGGAGACATTTCGCATTCACGCGAACAGACACGCCTTCTTTCGTCAGGAATCCGGCGATCGCCTCTGATACGTCCTCGTCTTCGCGCGGACTGAGGCGCGGACCGATCTCGATAATGGTGACAGCGCTGCCGAAGCGCTGATACATCTGACCGAACTCCAGGCCGATGTAGCTGCCGCCGAGTACAACAGGTGGTCGGGCAGGAAGTCGACGTTCATCATTGAACTGTTGGTGAGGTAATCGACCTGATCCAGGCCAGAGATCGCGGGCACAGCTGCGCGGGCACCGACATTGATGAAAATCCAGTCGGCGTTCAGAATTTCTGTGCCGACCTGCACCTCACGCGGCGACACGAACCTTGCATGGCCTTCATAGACCTGGCCGTTCTCCAGGCTTTTGAGAGATCGCTCGACGCCGCGGTTGGAAAGGCCAACGACGTAATCCTTGCGCGCTTTGACACGCTTCATATCGACCTTGACGTCCCCGGTGCTAAATCCGTAGTCGGCTCCGCGGCGCGCGAGGTGGGCGGCGTAGGCGCTCGCGACCAGCGTTTTCGTGGGTGTACAGCCGGTATTGACGCAGGTGCCGCCGAAGCGTCCGCGTTCGATGATGGCAACTTTCATTCCCGTACCCGCCAGCCGTCGTGCGAGTGGTGGCCCAGCCTGCCCGGTTCCGATGATAATCGCGTCGTAGGCTGTCATTTCCGCCTCCTGCTCGGTGAGCACGTAACTGGCGAAATACCCTAAGGCCACCGCGCCGCCGATCACAGCGTCGACCGATGGCATTGCCGCGTTCCGACCTATGGCCAAACGGGCGATGCAAGCGCAGGATCGCGATGACAGCCCAGAGGAACGGGAGTAGCAGGATGGATGAGAATGAGATTCGAGAGGCACTCAATCGCCACTGGGCCGCCTCGGACGCAAATGACTTCGATGTTGAGCACGACATCTACCGAGAGGACGCGGTGCTCGAATATCCGCAATCGGGCGAGCGCATCAGGGGCCGGCGCAACATCCAGGCCTCTCGCGCCGCGCAGCCGAACGCCAAGCGCTTCACGGTGCGCCGCATCGTCGGCACGGGCGACCTCTGGGTCACGGAATTCATCCTCGCCTATGACGGCCGGCCGTCCTATTCGGTGAGCATCATGGAGTTCCTGGATGGCAAGGTGGCCCGCGAGACCCAATACTTTGGCGACCCGTTCGAGCCCGGACCTTCGCGCGCGCAATGGGTTGAGCGGATGGGATGAAATCGGCGGCGACAGTCGCGTGCCCGCGCGTGCTGGACCGGGCGGAGCTGCCCGTCGATACCGCCCAGCTCGCTCGTTTTCTCATCGGCAAAATGCTCGTGCGGATGCTGGCCGAAGGCGTGGCGGGCGGCCGCATCGTCGAGACCGAGGCGTATGCCATCGGCGACCCCGCGGGTCACGCCTATCGCGGCATGACCCCGCGCAATCGGGCGCTCTTCCTCGAGCGCGGCCACGCATATGTCTATCTCGCCTATGGCAGTCTCGTTCATGCTGAACGTCTCGAGCGAGACGGCCGGCGTGGGCGCGGGCGTCTTGATCAGGGCGATCGAGCCAACCGATGGCATCACGATCATGCAGCGAAATCGCGGCACCGAGCGGCTGCGAGACCTGGCGCGGGGCCCGGGACGGCTGTGCGCGGCCTTGGGGATTGATCGCCGGCTGGACGGGATCGACCTCTGTCAGGCCGGTCCGCTGTGGCTCGGATCTGACGGTCAGGCGGCGGGCGAAATCGGGCAGAGCAAACGGATCGGCATTACGCGCGCGGCCGACAGTCCGCTGCGATTCTACGTTCGGGGCAATGGTTTCGTCAGCGGTCCGCGGGCGCTCAATAGATGAGAGAGGCCAACTCGTCGAGTGATGTGCCGGAATAGCCGCTCCTCCAAAAGTTGTCCGTTGCTCGAAAAATCGGTTCCGATTGGTGGGCATCCCGGGCCGCTGGAAAGGCGTTGACCCGAAGGAGCGGGGTCGGTCGATACGTCGAAAATTGGGCGCAATTGCACAATCGTCATCGGGGCCAGGATGCTAGGGCACCTTGGTTTTTCGAGCAGCGGCCGATGCATCCGTTCGCCAGTTTTGAAGCCGGTTCTGACGGCACTGAACGAGTTGAGGTCGCTGTTATCTGTCCCCGCGCTCGGTCAATCGAATGGGTGCACTGAGATGCGTACGCAACATCGAACCCGTTCGCCGCTTATGCGGCGGCCAGTCTCAAACGAAGGAGTATGAACATGGCAAACCCCCGATGCGCTGTCCCGAGCGGGTCAAGCCCGCCTTTGACGCCAGCCGCCGGCGACTGCAACTCGAGTACGTCGACTGCTATCTCATCCATGCCCCTTTTTGCATTTCGACCCGGCGACGCGCAGGACCCGAGGGACGAGCGCGGTCAGGTAATCCATGATTCAGGGGTGACGTTGGTCGACGTGGCGGGCGCTCGAGCGTCTCGTTGACGACGGACAGTGCAAGCCGATCGGCTTATCAGATGTTACGTTAGCGAAGCTGCGAGAGATCGTTGCGGTTGCGCGGATCAAGCCTGCCGTGGTGCAAGCCAAATCCCATCAGTACCTCCCTGAATGGGACCTGCTCGGTTTCTGTCGAGAGCACGGGATTGCACTGCTAGCGTTTGCAGCGTTTGGACACGGCTTGAGTCCGAAAGTAGTGGAAGACCCGGTAATCACGACAATCGCGCAGCGCGTCCACAAGACGCCTGCTCAAGTTGCGTTGGCCTGGACCGTCCAACGCGGCACCGCTTTCCTGACCACCTCGACCACACCTCGCTATATCCAAGAGAACTTTGAGGTATCGGCCCTGCCTGAAGACGCGATGCGGGAAATTCGGGAGAGGATCACGACGAAAGTCCGGTTCAATGCGGTGGTGGGGACCGGCGTACCTGGCTTTATTCCCCGAGTCAGTTGAACTGAACTCAATGGCGTGGGGCCGCGCCACGACCGCAATGATCACAGCGGCTTGCGTCGTTCCTTCCATGCCGATAGCGCTGTGCGGACCGAGCACGTGATCCATCCATCCGTATGGATTGATAGAGCACGGACCGACGACGATCGCGTTGAGATAGCCGTTGAGCATGGAGACGTTGTCGACCAGTGGCGGCGGGTCCAGTTGATCGGTCCAGTCTTCGAGCTCTTCCAGGGTTATCGCCTTGGATGTACACCGGCGGCGCATGGCGTGCAAACTCACTGCCGCATTCGAGGGCAGCCGCCTCACCTCCGATGGAGGTGTGATGCTCTTCGCCGCTGCCGAGACGGACTAGATGCGTCACCGGAGGTTCCATGATGGGCGTGATCGTTTCGGTTAACGTCGGACTTCCTCAGGACGTCGCGTGGCAGGGCAGGACTGTCCGGACGGCGGTCTGGAAGAAGCCGGTGACGGGGCGGATTTTCGCCGGCCGGCTGAATCTCGATGGCGACGGCCAAGGGGACCTCCGCGCCCATGGCGGCGAGCAACGTGCGCTCTTGGTCTACCAGCTCGAAATCCTACCGCTACTGGGCGAGCTATCTTGGGCGGTCGGATCTCGTCGCCGGGAACTTCGGCGAGAACCTCACAGTGGAGGGCCTCGCCGATACCGAGGTCTGCATCGGCGATCGCTTCAGGATCGGCGGTGCCGTCGTCGAGGTCAGCCAGCCGCGCGACACCTGCTACAGGGTCGGCATCAGGCTGCAACATCCGGAGATGCCAGCGCTGCTGGTTGCGCACCGCCGGCCCGGCTTTTATTTCCGCGTCATCCAGGAAGGCGAGCTCGGCGCCGGCGATCGCATCGAGAAGCTCTCTGACGGCCCCGAGCGCATGACGGTCGCCGAGATCGATGCCCTCCTCTACTCGGCGGAGCACCCGCTCGAAGCCTTGCGCCGCGCAGTCCGAATTCCGGCGCTCAGCCTGGACTGGCAAGGCTCAATGCAGGCGCTGCTCGCCGCTGCCGAAGCGGGAGGCACAACTGGCAACGCTGGCCTCGGGCTCGGCGCGTCGGCGCCCCTTGCGTGGCGTGGCTTCCGCCCGGTTGTGGTCGTGGCTTCGCGCGAGGAAAGCGCGGACGTCCGATCGTTCGAGTTCGCCGCCGAAGACGGTTCGCCGCTACCACCGGCACTACCGGGCCAACACATCATGGTCCGCATGAGGCCGAGCCCGGATGCTCCCGCCGTCACGCGAAACTATTCGCTGTGCGGTCCGCCCGGGACCCCCAACTATCGGATTGGCGTCAAGAACGAGCACGGCGTTGCAAGCGGCTTTCTCCACCAAAGCGTCCGGGCAGGCAGTCACCTGGAGGTCAGCGCTCCTCGCGGCTCGTTCACGCTCGCGGCCGGTGCGACTCCCGTCGTCCTCATCAGCGCCGGTGTCGGCGTCACGCCGATGCTGGCGATGTTGCATGGTGCGGCCGCTGCAAACGCCGTGGCGTCTCGGCCGGTTTGGTGGCTGCATTCAGCCCGCGATCGGGCGCACCATTCGTTTGCCAAGGAGGCGGACGATCTGCTCGTTGCGCTCCGCGCGTCCCATCGCTGCGTGATCTACAGTCGACCTGCACCGGGAGACATGCTCGGCCAGGACTTCGATCGACCAGGCCATCTCTCGCCCCAGTTGCTCCAGGAGCTCGGGATTCCCCAGGACGCTGATTTCTACCTGTGTGGTCCGCCCCGCTTTCTCGAGGATTTCCAGAAAGGCTTGGCGGCATGGGGCATTCCCTGGCCCAGGGTCCACGTCGAAGTGTTCGGGCCCGCGTCCACTCTCACGCCGGGCATCTCCAGCGTCGCCGCAGCCTTGCCTCATCGTCCTGACGGTCCTGCGGGCGGCGGACCCATGGTGACGTTCTTGCGAAGCGGTCTCGCCGTGCCATGGGACTCCCGCTTCGGCAGCCTGCTCGAGTTGGCGGAAGCCTGCGCCGTTCCCGTGCGTTGGTCCTGCCGATCGGGGGTATGCCACAACTGCGAGAGTGGCTTGATCGAAGGCGAACTCGCCTACGCGCCAGAGCCGTTGGACGCGCCAGCCGAAGGCAATGCGCTCATCTGCTGCTCAACGCCAAAAACCGCCGTTGAGCTCGACCTCTAGCGGGTGCTGCTGCGGAATTCTTGCAGACTGTGATGGGGTGGACGCCTCTGCGACGGCCTAGGTGTGCCATCGACGAGGCGAGCATACTGCCGGGAGCTGATATGATCGGCGTGATCGATCCGGCTCGGGAATACGAATTCGTCGAGCGTGCCGCCGCGGCGTTCGAGCCAGGCCAAAATGCTGCCGCGGGCGGGCTCAAGGAGCTCAAACTGAACTGGTCGGCCGGTCTTCTGTTGGATGACGATCGCGCGTGAGCGTATTTGACCGCCGCTGACGAGGTCGCCGATCTTGACCTTGACGACGTCACATCCACGCAGCTTGCTGTCGATCGCCAGGGCGGCGAACATCGCGCGGTCGCGTAGCCGACCGCTCTCGGTCCAGCCAGAAATTTGATAGCCCGGATCTGCTGCGGCTTTAGAGCGCGTTTGGCGCCAAGCTTTCGGCCTACGTTTCATGGCTTCCGATGTTTGGCGCCAGGATCAAATTCACATTACCTTTCTCCTCTGGCCACCATTGGCCGGGAGCAGAGTGAGACGCCGCCAGGTTCGACGCCGAAGGCAATGTTGGCCGAGTTCGGCTGGCAGCTTTGGAGCGACGCCAGTCCCCGCGGACGTGGGATGCTTTGGCCCTGGGAGGATGGCGGAATGCGCTGCATCTCGCCTTGAGTTACGGTAGTAGCGAGCTTGCGCCCGGGCGGCCCACCGACGCGGCCGCCGTAACCCCGGAGTGCGGAATGCGGGTTGCCCTGATCGTCATCACCATCGTCGTCCTCGCAGTCACCGGCACCGCGCTCGCGCTCGGCTGGGAGGGCGCGCTCACCCGCCGCCGTGATCCGGTGACGGTAGATGCCTACGTGGCAGGCGACCGCACGCCGCTCAGCTCGCATTTATCCGGGTATGTCCGCAGCGTCCTCGTGCGCGACAACCAGTCGGTGCGCGCCGGCGACACGATCGTGCAGATGGTCGACGAGGACTACCGCGCCATGGTGGCGGAGGCCCAGGCGCAAGCGGACGCCGCCCGCGCGGCACTCGCGGCACTCGGAGAGAAGCGGGAGGTGCTGCAGCAGCAGGTCGTGCAGGCGCAAGACGCCGTGACGGCCGCTACCGACCAACTCGTCCATGCCGTCAACGAGTCGCATCGCCAGGAAGAGCTGCTGCCCACGGCGTCCGGGCTGTTACAGAGCCTGCAGGCGGCGCAGGCCGACCTGCGGCGGGCGGAAGCAATACGGGCGCAGGCGGCGGCGCAGGTACTGGTAAACCAGCGCCAGCTCGATCTGCTGGACGCGCAAATTCTGCAAGCGAAGGCGCAGACGGGCGAGGCGGACGCGCAGAACACGCTCGCTCAGATCGCGCTCGGCTACACCCGCATCGTCGCGCCGATCGACGGCACGCTCGGTGTCCGCGAGGTGCACGAAGGCGCGCTGCTGCGCCCGGCACCGAGGTCGACACGCATGACACCGCTCGACGCGGTGTACGTCACCGCCAACTTCACCGAGCGCCAGATCACCAACATCCGTCTCGGGCAGCGCGCGATCGTTCGCGTCGATGCGTTCCGCAACGTGCCGTATCCGGGGCAAGGTCGCCGGCATCCAGCCTGCTACCGGCTCGCAGGTCAGCCTCGTGCCGGCCGACAACTCCACCGGGAATTTCACCAAGATCGTGCAGCGCATCCCGGTCAAGATCGCGCTCGACCTCGCCGAAACGCATTTGATCGGGCGGGTCCTGCCAGGCATGTCCGCCCGGGTCGAAGTGGTCACCGACGCGCGGCACGGGAGAACGCGCCATGAGCGACGAGGCTCGCCCGCCACCGAGCCGCTTCCTGCCCGGCGCCCGGAACGACGCCGCCGCTGCGGCCGCCGTCATCGGCACAGCCGCGTATCGGCACCGCCGCCGCCCAGCGCTCCGCCACCGGACCGGCTGCGCCGTGTGGTCGTGCGCGCGCTGATTGTCGGGCTCGCCGTGCTCGCCGGCGGCCTGTTCATGGTCGACTGGGATGATCTCCTGCTGCTCAGCTCTGTCCAGCGCACCGACGACGCCTATCTTCGCGGCGATCCGACGACGCTGAGCGCGCGTGTTCCCGGTTACGTGCACCGCGTCCCCGTTGCCGACATGGCGACGGTGAAGGACGGCCAGATCCTGTACGAGATCGACGATGCGGAGTATCGCGCGCAGGTCGACCTCGCGCGCGCCCAGGTCGCGGAGGCCGGCGCGCAGGTCGCCATCGCGGCGGCACAGATCGCCTTCAGGAGCGCCAGATCGACGTCACGCAGAGCAACGCCGACCTTGCGCAATCGGACTTGATCCAGGCCGAACAGGAGCGAGATCGGCAGAACGGGCTGCGCGGCACGCCCGCTTATCTGCTGCGCGACTGGGAGCAGGCGACCCAGAACGCGCTGGCGCTGCAGGCGACGGTGGCCGGCAACCGCGCCACCATCGCGTCGCAGACCGCGCAGCTCAAGGTCTTGCACGCGACGCTCGGGCAGGCGCAGGCGAATCTTCAGGCGAAACAGGCCGCGCTCGAAGACGGCGCAGATCAATCTCGGCTACACGCGCGTGCTGGCGCCGCGCGACGGACGGCTCGGCTTCCGCATCGCGCGCGTCGGTCAGTATGTCGTGCCCGGCGACGCCGCTGATCCAGCTGGTGCCGCGCAACGACGTCTGGGTGGTTGCGAATTTCCGCGAGACGCAGGTGCGCAACATGCGTGTGGGCCAGCCGCGCGCGCTGACGCTCGACGCCTATCCCGGAATCACGCTGCACCGGCCACGTCGACAGCATCGAGCCGGGCAGCGAAGCGCTCGGGTCGCTGCTGCCGCCCGACCGCGCGGTCGGCAACTTCACCAAGATTGCCCAGCGGGTGCCGGTGAAGATCCGCATCGACGCCGGCCAGGCGCATCAGAACGAGCTGATCGGCCGCATGCTTCCCGGGCTCTCGGTGCAAGCCGCCGTGGACACCTCGGCGGAGCCGAAAGCACCGCCGCTGTAGCCGCGCCCCAGACCGCACCGGTATCGCCACCATGAAGCGGGTGCTCGCCGCGCTTGGGCCGCCCCTGCTCGTGTTCGCGCGGTCCGGACGGTCGATCAACACCTCCGCCCGGCGCGCCGCCGCTGACAGGGCGCCTGATGTTCGGCCTGTTCGGCGCCCTGGTCGCCGGCGTGATGTCGCTTCTGAACACGCGCCTGACCTCATTCGGCGTCGCTGATCTGCGTGGCGGGGTCGGCCTCGATGTCGATCTGGGCAACTGGGTGACAACCGCATTCTCGGTCGGTAGCATCGCCATCGTGCCGGCGACGCCTTGGCTGACGGACATATTCTCGCTGCGCCGCCTGTTCGTGGCTAGCATCCTGCTTACGACCGTGAGCGCGGTGGCCCTCGGCGCGGTTCCGACGTATCCCTTCATCGTATTGTTGCGCTTCCTGCAAGGTCTGGGCGCTGGCGCGCTGTTGCCGCTGCTACTGGGGGCGGTGCTGCGCTTCACGCCCTGCAGCAGCGCGTGTGGGGCATCGCGATGTATGCCGGCATCACGACGCTCTCGCCGTCGGTGGCGGAGTCGATCGCGGGCTGGTTCACCGAGTATCTCTCGTGGAAAGTGATCTTCTGGCAGAACGTCGTGGTCGCGCCGATCGCGATCGTCCCGATTATGATCGGGCTGCCGGTCGAGCCATTGCGACTTGAGGTGTTCCGCCACACCGATTACCCGGCGATAATCTTCTGCATCCTCGGCGTTGCCGCCCTGACGGCGGCGCTGAGCGAGGGACAGACGCTGAACTGGTTCGATTCCGGCGTGATCAACGGCCTGTTCGTCGATCGCGGGGTTCAGCCTCGCGGCGTTCGCCATCAACGAGCTGACCTGCAACCGCCCGCTGATCGACGTGCGGCTGTTCCGGCAAGTTAACTTCACGCTTGGCCTGATCGTCTTGCTGACCTTCAACTTCACCTTGCTCGGCGCGTACTACGTACTCCCGCAGTTCGCCGCGGTGGTGAAAGGCTGGCGCGAACTGCAGATCGGCGAGATCCTGATCTGGCTGGCGCTGCCGCAGGTCGTGCTCACGCCCTTATCCGCGCTGCTGCTGCGCTACATCGATGCGCGCGTGCTGCTCGCCTGCGGATTGTTCACATTCTCGGTCGGCGCGTACATGGCTACGTACATCACGAGCGATTGGTACATCGCCGACTTTCTGCCGAGCCAGCTCGTGCAGGCTTGCGCATTCCCCTTCATCATGCCGCCGCTGGTATTGATCACCACGTCCTTGATCACGCCGGCGAACGCGGCGTCGGGCGGCGCACTGTTCAACATCATCCGCTTGCTCGCCGGCACCTTGGGCACGGCGGTTGCGGGGGCGGTGCTAACTGTGCGCGAGCGTGTGCATTCGGCGATGATCCTGCTGCATGTCCAACCGGGTGAGTATCCCGAACGCGGCGCTCGGGATCGGTCTCGGTCAGGGCAAGCGTGCAGGCCTATGTCATGGCGTGCGCGGATACGTTCGGGATGCTCGGCCTGATAGCGGTCGCATGCATCGTGTTGGTGCTTTGGTTGCGGGAGACGCCAGTTGCCCGGCCAGTGTGATGGCCAACGAAGCAAGTGAAGGGCAATGGCGAAACACACGACCGGGACACTTGAAGATTGGCCGGCAACGCTGCCCGAGCTGCCCGAGGCGGAGAAGGAGCTCACGCGGCGCAGCGCGACTTGGCAATGCCGGGACGCAGGAGCCGATGGCGTCTGACGTCATGACCAGTTCAAACGCTCGACGTCTCCGGAGCCTGATCTCCGACCAAGGGAAGGTCCGGAGTCCATCCACCGCAGCCCGGGAGGTCGACGGATGGAATGTCCGCAGTGGAGGAGGGGCGCTCTTCTACTGACCGGCAACTATGCGCGCGTAGCAGACCTCAATACATTCCATCTCCGGTTCTTGCCCAAGGGCGAGCCGGGGCATCTGCGCCCACAGCTCGCCCCAGGTCATGACCGGCTCGCCGTTGATACGCATCGCCGCCTCGCCCGCATGCGCTAACGCCCAGGCATCCGCCCGGGGGGTGGCTGAACCACTCGATTTCAGCCGCGAATTCGTCCAGCGAGACGGTCGGATTAAGCGTGCGATCGGAAAACGGATCGTCCGGCCCGGTGACGAAGCCGTTACCGGGCAGGGGCTGCCCGTCGAAACGCGAGCGCACACGAAAGAAGTGCGCCTGCGGCTTATAGAGCGCCATGTCGTAGAACATAGACATGTTACAGTATGCGTTCGCCGATCCATGGAAAGGCATGCTCCGAGTTGCACCACCCGCTCTGCCCATCCGTGCCGCGATCTACGTGGCTACAGCAGCGACGCGCAGTCCGAACAGTCGACGAGGGACCAGGTGAGGGTCTGCCGGGCCCGGGCCGAGCGCGAGGGCTGGACGGTGGTCGAGGTCTATGCTGACTATGCGATCAGCGGCGCCACGCCGGCCGCCCACAGTTCTAGCATCTTATGGCGGATGCCCGCACCGGCCGGTTCGACCTCGTGCTGGCGGAGGCGCTGGACCGGGTCAGCCGCGACCAGGAACACATCGCCGGTTCTACAAACAGCTCGGATTTGCCGGGGTCCAGGTGGTGACTTTGCCGGAGGGCGACATTCGGAACTGCATGTCGGCCTCAAGGGCACGATATCCGCGCTGTTCCTTAAGGACCTCGCACAAAATACCTATCGCGGCATTGAAGGGCCGGGTGCGGTCCGGACGAAGCGGCGGCGGGCTGAGCTATGGTACCGAGTCGAGGGGGGGCTCGGGCCGGATGGCCCGCCGCTGCCGGCGAGAATGGAGGTCGTTGCCGACGGAGCAGGCCACCGTTCGCCGCATCTTCCATGCTTATGCCGATGGCCGATCCCCGCGCTCGATCGCCAAGGGTCTCAATGCCGAGGGCGTGCCGGGCCCGCGCAGCGGCAAGTGGACCGCCTCGCTGATTCTCGGCAATGCTCGAGCGCGAGAACGGCCTCCGGCGCAACCGCTTGTATGCCGGCGAGCGCGTCTGGAACCGCCAACGCTTCATCAAGGACCCGACACCGGAAGGCGGGTAGCGCGGCCAAACCCGCGCGAAGCCTGGATCATCACCGCCGGTCCCGCCACTGTGGGAATCATCGATAGACGCTCTCTGGGCAGCGGCGCAGAGCGCCGTCTGCAGGGCTGGGCGGCGGCAGGTCGTGCTCGGCCGGACAACTCGGCCGACCGAAGCGCGCCGGCGACCCGGCTCCCCGCGACGCGGCGCCCGCCTTGCGCGCGGGCGCCGACCCGGCTGGCTGCTCCGGCCGGGTGCGCTGCGGCGCCGGCGACGGCCCGATGAGCGTGATAGCCAGCAACGGCCGACTCGGGTGCGCCAATCACGTCGAGCGCGGCACCTGTGGCAACCGGCGGACGCTCCTGCGTGACCGGCTGCTGCAACGCGTGCTCATCGGGCTCAAGCAGCGGCTGTTGGCGCCGGAGTTGGTCGAAGAGTTCGTCCGGACCTTCGTCGCCGGGGTGAACGCGGCGAACCGCGAGCGGGGCACAGCGCCAGACGGCGCTGGCGCAAGAGCAGGCCAAGCTCGGCCGGCAGATCCGCAACCCGCTGGAGCTGATCAAGGATAGCCACGGCAGTGCCGCCATGGTCGGCGAACTGCGGAGACTGGAGCAGCGCCAGGAGACGTTGGCGGGCGAGTCGCGGTCGCCGGCGAACCGGAGCCGCTACCGACACTGCATACCAACCTACCGGAGCTGTATCGCCGCAAGGTCGAGGCGTTGGAGGCCGCGTTGCGCGATCCGCGCCGCCGCGGCCGCGACCGAGGCGCTCCGCACCCTGATCGACGCCATCCTGATCTTCCTGGGCGAGAACGGGGCGAAGTCACGGTGCAGCTGCGCGGTGATCTCGCGGCGTTCCTTCATCTAGAGCGGTCCCTGGGTGACTGGAATGGGGGGATTCCGGCACGGGGGCGATCTGTGATTCACCGGCTTCCGGTTGCGTGGACCGGAGGCGAGATGACCTGGCGACGGGGCAAGGCGTATTCGCAGGATTTGCGGATCGGATTCTTGCGGGCGTGGACGGCGGACTGAGCGTGTGCCAAGCGGCCAAGCTGTTTCGGGTGAGCATCTCCTACGTCTCCAAGGCGGTCTCGCGGCGCCGACAGACCGGTGAGAGTGCGGCGCGTCCGCAACGGGGGCACGTGCGGCCGAAATTGGCCCCGCTCCAGGATGCCATCCGCGCCGAGGTGGAGCGCCGAGCGGATGTCACCCTGGCCGAACTGGCGATTTGGCTGCACCGGACGCATGCCGCCTCGGCCAGTTCGGGACTGCTGTCGCGCACGCTGGCCCAACTGGGGCTGACGCGAAAAAAAGTCGCAGCGCGCGGCGGAGCAGGACCGTCCCGAGACGGCCGCCGCACGCGAGGCATGGCGGGCGGGGCAACCGGAGTTCAACCCCGCCAAGCTTGTCTTCATCGACGAGACCTGGGCAACGACCAACATGGCCCGCCGCTATGCGCGCGGCCGGCGCGGCGCGCGCGTGGTCGCGGCGGTGCCGCACGGACGTTGGCGGACCTCGACTTTTATCGCCGGCTTGCGCCAGAACGGTCTCACTGCTCCCGGTCTGTTCGACGGTGCGATCAACGGCGAGCTGTTCGTAGCCTATGTCGAGCGGGTACCTGGCGCCGACGCTATCGGCGGGCGACATCGTGATCATGGACAATCTGGGCTCGCACAAGGTGGCGGGCGTGCGGGAGGCGATCGAGACGCGTGGAGCCGAACTGCGGTTCCTGCCGCCATACTAGCCGGATCTCAACCCCATCGAACAGGCATTCGCGAAACTGAAGGCCCTGCTACGCGCGAAGGCAGCGCGCAAGCTAAGTTCCCTGTGGTTTGCAGTGAGAAAACTGCTGCACCGATTTACCCGTCCGAATGCTCGAACTATCTCGCACACTGCGGCTATCGCCAGTCACCCTAAAATCGCTCTAGCCGACACGCGGAACAATGGAGCGGACGGCAAAACGGCCATTCTCCGGGTGGGGAACGGCCGTTCTGGGGGAGTATTGGGATCGGTGGTTGCGGGGGCAGGATTCGAACCTGCGGCCTTCAGGTTATGAGCCTGACGAGCTACCGGGCTGCTCCACCCCGCGTGGGAGGGGATT
>CAWGIP010000016.1:0-18786 GCA_963822675.1 uncultured Pseudomonadota bacterium
TTCAGCACATCAACAAGGGCGATTTGGTAAAGGCCAAGGTGCTCGATGTGGATGTGGAGAAGGAGCGGATCAGCCTCGGCATCAAGCAGCTGAAGGACGACCCGGCCGCCTCGGTTCTGGAGACCGTCCACAAGGGCGACGTTGTGACCTGCCTCGTCTCCGCGGTTCAGGCCAACGGCGTCGAAGTCAAGGTCGGCGACGTGCTGACCGGCTTCATACGTCGCTCGGAGCTTGCGCGCGACAAGGCGGATCAGCGCCCCGATCGGTTCGCTGTCGGCGAAAAGGTCGATGCCAAGGTGACCTCGATCGATCGCGCGGCGCGCAAGCTCACTCTCACCATCAAGGGCAAGGAGATGGAGGAGGAAAAGCAGGCGATGGCCAAGTACGGATCTTCGAATTGGGCGCCTCACTTGGTGATATCCTGGGAGCCGCGATCCGGCGCCGCAACCAGCAGGCCCAATCCGAGAACAGCTAGCGCGGAGAACGGCTGAGCGATCGGGTAAAGAACCTGTCCCTGGAAACGGATCTGCTGATCGACAGGCGGCGCCTCAAGCGCCGCCTGATTTTCTGGCAAACGCTGGCCGTGTTGGCCGTGGTCGCGGCGGTGCTGGTCGGGCTTCGGGTCGGCGGTGCGGCCGGCGGCGGAGGCACGCGGGTCGAGCGGTGCGGATCAGCGGGATCATCACCGACGATCCGAAGCTGGAACGGGCGATCCGGGCACTCGCCGGCGACCGGCAGGTGAAAGCGGTGCTCCTCGCCATCGACAGTCCGGGTGGCAGCGGGCCGGGGGCGAGGCGTTGCACGACGCTTTCGCCGCGGTCGCCGCCGTCAAGCCGCGGTTGCGTCATGGGCGGCACGGCCGCCTGGCCGGCTACATGATCGCCACGCCGGCCGCCCGCATCTTCGCCCGGCGCGGCACGCTCACGGGTTCGATCGGTGCTATCTGCAAACGGCAGAGATCGAGGGGCTGCTGGCCAAGCTCGGGGTTGAGACCACCGTGGTGAAGTCGGGACCGCTCAAGAACCAGCCCAGCCTGGTGGAGCCGCTGACGCCGCAAGGCCGCGACATGCTGCAAGGCTTGGTCATGGACTACTATGATCAGTTCGTCCGCATCGTGGCCGAGGGTCGGCACATGGACCCCGGCAGGGTAAAGGCGCTGGCGGACGGGCGGCCCTATACCGGACAGCAGGCACTGACGAACGGGCGAGACGCGATCGGCGGTGAGCCCGAGGCGCGCGCGTGGCTGGCCTCGACGCGCGGGGTTCCGACCAGCGTTCCGACCACGGAATTGGACCAGCGGAGCCTGGCAGCGCGCCTGCTGTCCTCGGAGATGCTCGGCCCGGAATTCTGGCAGCAGATGCTTCTGCGAGCCGTCCCCCGGATCGGCGTCTGGGAGCTTCAGACGTACCTACCGCCGCGGGTAGGGTGGTCGGGCCACCCGGAGAAACGGTTATGGCACCGGAGCTAACGTTTCGATTTGCAATCCGGGTGGCGCCGAAATACGAACGAATAAAAGCGCGGCTCGCCCTCTTGCTACCGGCACTGCTGGCCCTGGTATATCCGTTTCTGTTGGCCGGCTTCCACGCCTGCGCCGCTGCCGGGATGGGAGGCGACACCGGCGGCTGGATTGCGGCCGCATTATTCCTGCTGGCTGCTCTTGCAGTGCCGATTGTGGCCCTACTCGGTTTCATGGCATTCGCCGCATCGGGCCTGCGCTCGGTTGCGCAAACTCGGGCAGGGATGGTCGCCCTGCTCGCCGTTGCGGCACCGACCATGTTCGTCTTTCTCGGAGTTGTCCTCTTCATGCTGCACGATCCCGTGCGCGACACCTGGATTTGGTGCGCCGCATGGATCTCGGCCTTGCTGTTTATCGCTCTCGCCGATAGCGACCGCATTTTGCCTGCAACCATTACGCGGCCGTCACCGCCGTGGTTGCGAACCGCACATGGTGTCTCGGCGCTCTGCATAATTGTGGCTTATCTCTCGCTGCACCTTGGCAACCACCTGTTCTTCCTGGCCGGGTCGCAAACCTATAACGCTGTGCAAAAGCTGTTCCGCCACTTCTATCGCGCCGAGATTGTGCAGCCCATTCTCGTCGCCCTGTTCCTATTCCAGGTGGGCAGCGGCATCAGCCTGGCAGTGCGAAAAGCCGCTGCGCCGATGGACCGTTTCCGTGCCTTCCAGGTCGCGAGCGGGATTTACCTTGTGATTTACATTCTCGGTCACATGGACTCGGTCTTCATCTACGCCCGAACTTACATGCACATAGATTCCGACTGGGCGTTCGCCACCGGCGGGCCAAGCGGGCTCATCGCGAATGCCTGGAATATTCGCCTGGCGCCGCACTATGGACTGGGCGTGTTCTTCGTCGTGGCGCACGCCTTTGCCGGCTTCCGCAGCGTGATGTTGTCGCATAACTCCGCAAGCCGATCGCCGACCGGATCATGATTGGCGGAGCCATAGGCGGGGCGGTGCTCGCGACCGTCATAATCCTGGGAATGTGCGGTGCGCGGTTAAGCTTCACCTTATCCGCTTAATTGCAGATTTGGCGCCGCCGGGCTCGGAGAATCAGATCCTGCGCGCGCAGGCGGTAACCTGCTCGTCGTCCCAGATGCCGAGCACGATGCGCTGCGCATCGCGTTCCACAATCAGGTACGGGTCCAGCACAACGGATTTCCGCCGCAATTCGCCCAGCACGAAGCGTGCACCGGGCACCTGACGACGAATGTCGCCGGCAATGGAGCGGATGGAGGCCGGAATGCCGGACCGGTCCAAGGCATGCGCCGGAATTTCGCGCTCTACCCAGGAGACCGATCGCTGCGCCGTCCGCGCCGAACGAATTGCGGCGGCGAAAGCAGCGGCGATGCCGCCCAGGGTGACAATGACCCATGCCTCAGGGCTCGCGCCCGCAACAGCGACCAGCGCAGCGAGCAGTCCCCCCAAAGCGGAAACCCCGATCGGGTGCCACCGGCCGGCACCCGCGGGAACCGAATGCGCGCGGACCATGCGCTGGCAATGCGAGTCCAGCAGGTCGAGACTGACCGGCACGATTCCAAGTCCGAGCGCGCAACCAGCCGGGGTCAGCAAGTCAACTGTCCGGTCTTGACCCTGATTTGCAACAATATGGTCCAAGGGCATGTTATTCCCACCAAGAGCGGCTGTTAAAGCGACCTGGCGCCGTGCCGCCGGGCGTCCGTGTGGAAAGTCTTCGCCGACACGACGTCAGGGTTCAATCCCGCAAGGCCCGGGCGAGCTGCTCCTTGTTCATTCGTGAGCGTCCGCTGATACCCTTGCGCGCAGCCTCGGCGTAAAGGGCTTTGCGTGTGCTTTTGTCGCCTCCGCGCGAATCCGGCCGATCCGCGCGCGACCGTCGAGCCCCGCGCCGCCCCTCCTGCAAGGTACGGCGGGCCGGCTCCTGCCCCTCCGCCTCCGCCTGAGCGGTCTGCCCGGCCCGTTCCTTCCGCTTGGAACGACTGAGCTGCCGACGGTTCGCTTCTGCGGACTGTTGGTTGGACGCGCCGGATTCCGACAAGGCAATGGCGACCGCCTGTTTGGAATTGCGGACCTTGCCCCCCCGGCTGCTTTCCAATTCGCCATGCTTGAACTCGTGCATCACGCGCCGGACGGTGGCGCGTTGCTCTGGTGTTTCCTGGCTGGCCATGCTCGCCTCGCTCTAACTGATACCCTGGTGACCGGACGTGCGGCGCCGCAACACCGCGCGGGCGCCGCCCAATGTCCCCACTACGCCGCTCTCTGGCTCGCCTGCTGGTTCAGCGCCGTGTTGGCAAGCTTGCTAAGGAGCTGGTCGGCCTTCTTCTCCTCGGCGAGCGTCTCTTCAAGCGGCTTCACCAAGTCCTTCAATCCGCAGGCTTTCGCCCAGGCGATCATTGTTCCGTAGCGCGCCATTTCATAGTGCTCGACGGCCTGAGCGTTGGCGAGAATCCCGGCGTCGCGGACCGGACCCGGCTCGAACTGCTCGATCACCTCCTCGCCTTCCTCCACAATGCCGTTCAGCGCCTCGCAGGTCTGGGTCCGGACGCGTTTGCCAATATGCTCGAACACTTGTTGCAACCGCTCGACGTGATGCTGTGTCTCGTCGCGGTGCTGCAGTAGTGCCTGCTTCAGCTCCTCGCTTTCGGCGGCCTTGGCCATCTTTGGCAGTGCCTTCAGGATCTGGCGCTCGGCGTAGTACATGTCCTGTAGAAACGTCAGGAACAGATCGTTCATGGATCTCATTGCTGCTTTGCTCCTCTTGTCCGGTCCGCCCCAGCAAGCGGGGGCGCGGCCTCCCGGCCGGGTGCGGCCGCGCGATCGTTAAACCGGACACACACTCACACCGTTTGAAGCGAAGGCCGCAAATTCCTGTGTACAAAGACGAATACGTGGCTGGCATCAGCGCGGGGCTCACGATTCCGCTGGCGGATGCACCACTCCGTCTCCGCCGAGCAACGCAATAGGGCGGCTCGCGTTCAAAGCCCGACCGGGACGGGCACCTCCGCTCAAGCCGCCGATCGGGCCGGCTTTGCGCGCGCCCGTTGTATCGACACGTGAACGGAAGGGCGCGTCTATGGCCAAGACGGTAAGTGACTTCTTTTGGGAACGCCTGCACGAATGGGGCGTGCGCCGCATCTTCGGTTATCCGGGCGACGGCATCAATCACTTGGTCGGCGCGCTGGCCCGCACCATCGACCAATTTGACTATGTGCAAGTGCGACATGAGGAGATGGCTGCCCTCATGGCCTCCGCCCATGCCAAGTTCACCGGCGAACTCGGCGTCTGCATGGCGACGTCGGGACCGGGCGCGATCCATTTGCTGAACGGACTCTACGACGCCCGCCTCGACCACATGCCGGTGCTCGCCATTGTCGGTCAGGTGGGCCGCCAATCCCTGGGCGGGCACTTCCAGCAGGAGGTCGATCTCGAAGCGCTGTTCAAGGATGTAGCCGGCGCCTTCGTCCAGCAGGCGGAATCACCGCAGATACGTCATCTGGTAGATCGCGCCATCAGAATCGCTCGGTGCGACCGCCGCGTTACCTGCCTCATCCTGCCGAAAGACGTGCAGGAAATGAACTATGAGGAGCCGCCGCACGCCCAACACGGCGCGATCCACACGGGCATCGCTGCGCCGGCACCGCCCCCGACGCCCGTCGATTCGGAGCTGCGCCGCGCAGCCGAGGTGCTGAACAGCGGCAAGAAGGTCGCCATGCTGGTCGGTGCCGGCGCACTGCATTGCACCGACGAGGTGATCGAGGCGGCGGAGAAGCTGGGCGCGGGTGTCGCCAAGGCGTTGCTCGGCAAGGCGGCGGTGCCCGACGACCTGCCGTTCGTGACGGGTTCAATCGGTCTCCTCGGCACCAAGCCTAGCTGGGACATGATGATGGGCTGCGACACATTGTTCATGGTCGGCTCGGGCTTCCCCTACTCGGAGTTCCTGCCCAAGGAGGGCGCGGCACGCGGCGTGCAGATCGACATCGAGGCGACGATGCTCAGCGTGCGTTACCCGATGGACGTCTGCCTGCTCGGCAATTCAAAGCATACCCTGCGCGCCCTGCTGCCCATGCTTAAGCACAAGCAGGACCGCTCTTGGCGCCAGAAGATCGAGAAAGAAGTCGGCGAGTGGTGGGAGGTGTTGAAGTCCCGCGCGATGACCTCGGCCGATCCGATTAACCCGCAGCGTATCTTCCATGAGTTTTCGCCCAAGATCCCCGAGCGGGCGATCCTGACCAGCGATTCCGGTTCCGGTGCCAATTGGTACGCGCGCGACCTCAAGATGCGGCGCGGCATGATGGGCTCGTTGTCCGGCGGTCTCGCCACAATGGGCGCAGGCGTGCCGTACGCGATCGCCGCCAAGTTCGCCTATCCCGACCGTCCGGTGATCGCCCTGGTTGGCGACGGCGCGATGCAGATGAATGGCATCAACGAGATGATTACCGTTGCAAAGTACTGGAAGGGATGGAGCAATCCGCATCTGATTTTCATGGTAATGAACAACCGGGATCTTAATCAGGTCACGTGGGAAATGCGCGTGCAGGCCGGCGACCCGAAATTCGAGGCGACACAGAGCATTCCCGACGTGTCGTACGCTCGCTACGCCGACCTGATCGAACTCAAGGGCATCTTCTGCGACGACCCGGAGAAAATCGCCCGTTCCTGGGACGAGGCGTTGGCGGCGGATCGACCGGTGATCCTGGAGTTCTATTGCGACCCGAACGTGCCGCCGCTGCCGCCGCACATCACCCTGAAGGATGCCAAGGGGTTCGCCACTTCGCTGCCGCAGGATCCCGAGCTTGTCTCCACTCTGAAGGGCACCGTTAAGGAGCTCGCGGCAACCTATATTCCCGGCGTGGGTTGAACGGGGCATGACCCGGCCAGCGGCTCCGATCGGGACCGTGCAGGCGCGCGCCTACACGGTCCCGACCGACCAGCCCGAGCAGGACGGAACGCTCGACTGGGATACTACCACGCTGATCGTCGCGACCGTCCAGGCGGCGGGGCGGGAAGGGATCGGCTACACTTACGCCGGCAAGGGCAATGCGGGGCTGATCAGCGGGAAACTCGCCAAGGCGATCGAGGGTAAGGACGCG
Organism: uncultured Pseudomonadota bacterium; assembly: GCA_963822675.1. Classification (GTDB taxonomy): domain Bacteria; phylum Pseudomonadota; class Alphaproteobacteria; order Acetobacterales; family Acetobacteraceae; genus CAWGIP01. The sequence goes on from CAWGIP010000016.1 coordinate 6,585, forward strand.
TTCGACATCCCGGGCTGCGCTGCGGAAATGCAGCGACAGGTACGCAACATGGGTCGGCGCGGTCTCGCGGCGACGGCAATCTCGGCGGTCGATGTGGCGCTCTGGGATCTCAAGGCGAAGCTGCTCGATCTGCCGCTCGTGCGTCTGCTCGGCGCGGCACGGCCGGACGTGCCGATCTATGGCAGCGGCGGGTTCACCAACTACACCGATGCCCGCTTGGCCGAGCAATTGGGCGGCTGGGTAAGCTCGGACGGCTGCCGCTGGGTAAAGATGAAAGTTGGGCGCGACCCGCGGCGCGACCGGGAGCGTGTCAAGGTCGCGCGCGAGGCGATCGGCGATGCCGGCCTGTTCGTCGATGCCAATGGCGCCTTGGCTGCGAAGCGGGCGCTCGCCTTTGCGGATCACATCCTGATCCATGACGTGCGCTGGTTCGAGGAGCCGGTTTCGTCTGAGGACCTCGCCGGCCTCAGGCTTTTGCGCGAACGCATCCCCGCGCCGATGGAAGTTGCCGCCGGCGAATACATCTATGTTGTGGAAGATGCGCGCGCGATGCTCGCCGCCAACTGCGTCGATGTGATGCAGGCGGATGCAACACGTTGTGGCGGTGTGAGCGGATTTACCGCAATCGGCCGCATGACCGACGCGCACCAGATCGACTTCTCCGGACACTGCGCGCCATCGGTTCATCTGCACGCGGCGTGTTCGGTGCCGAAGCTGCGGCATCTGGAGTGGTTCCATGACCATGTCCGGATCGAGCACATGCTGTTCGACGGCGCGCCGATCCCCCGCGACGGCGCGATCGGACCCGACCTGTCGCGGCCGGAACTCGGGATTGCGCTAAAGAGCGGGGACGCCGAGCGCTACGCGGACGACTGACAGGGAGAGGACATGTCGGATACGAAACTTGAGGGCGCCGGCCTCTTGACCCTGGCCGCCGTCTCGACCGGGGTGCTCGGGCTTCTAGCCGCGCGTTCCACCGTCGCTGACGCTCCAGCTGCACGCCAGAAATCACGGCTATTGCCGATCCGCCTTCCGCAAACTCAGAACGCAGATCGGCTGGCCGCGCAGGCTGCACGCCAGCTCAATGCCAGTTCAGCGCTGTTGGCGCTTTCGGTCCTAGCCGATAGCTCGATCGAACACTATCGCGGCATGTTCCACAATAAGGCGATGGTGCTGCCGATCCTTTCATCGGCGATGACGCTGGCGACCAGCCTGCACGGCACGCGGGACCGTACGCCGCGAGTGCATCGCTTCAGGCAGGTCACGGCGATTGCATCGACAAGCATTGGTGTGATCGGCGGCGGATTTCACCTCTACAACGTGATCAAGCGTGCGGGCGGATTGTCCTGGGTCAATTTGTTCTACGGCGCGCCGCTGGGTGCTCCCTACGCCCTGATCTTGGCGGGTACGATGGGCACTGCGGCCGAGCATGTGCGCGACAGGCGCACACCGCGCATTTCGCTGTTCGGCTTTCCCGCTGGTCACGCGCTGGCAGCGATCACGGCGGGCGGTCTGGCGGGAACCGTTGCCGAGGCAGCGCTGCTGCATTTCCGGGGCGCCTTCCAGGATCCGTTTATGTATCTCCCCGTGACGATCCCGCCGGTTGCCGCCGCACTGATCGCCAAGGCCGGAGCGGAGCGCAAGCCTCGTTGGGCGCGCTTCACGCGCATCTGGTTCTGGATCACCGCCGCGCTTGGCTTCGCCGGTGCTGGTTTCCACACATACGGTGTCAGCCGCAACATGGGCGGGTGGCGGAACTGGAGCCAGAACGTGCTGAATGGTCCGCCCATTCCCGCACCGCCCAGTTTTACCGGCCTCGCGCTTGCCGGACTGGCCGCGCTCGACCTGCTGGAGGAGACACGGTAATGCACGACGGCGTCAACCGCTTTCCCGGCTACAGTACGCTCGCCAAACGCGACACGCCGTCCTGGAATGACGCGACCCGGCGAGTGATCGACAAGCGGCTGAACAGCCCGCCGCCGCGCCAATTCTTCACTGCCGAGGAATGGACGATTCTGCTCGCGCTGTGCGACCGGATCATGCCGCAGCCGCAGGAGCGCAACCCAAAGGTTCCGATTGCCAATTTCATCGACCAGAAAATGGCTGAGAATCAGGGCGACGGCATGCAGCAGGCGGGTCAGCCGAACATGCAGGAGATGTGGCGGCGGGGGTTGCACGCGATCGACGCCGAGGCGCGGTTGCGTTTCAACCACCCTTTTCCGGACCTGCCCGGCGGGCGCCAGGACGACATCCTGCAGATGGTGCAAAAGGGTGAGGTGCGTGCCTCGAATTGGTCCGAAGTGCCGCCCGAGCCTTTCTTCAAGGGGCGAGTGTTGCACGACATCGTAACAATGTACTATGCTCACCCGCAGGGGTGGGACGAGATGGGATTTGGCGGCCCTGCCTCTCCGCGCGGCTACGTTCGCATGGGATTCAATCGTTACGACCCGTGGGACGCGGTGGAGCGCAAGCATGCCTGAAATCGTCGCGGATCGCCCACGCGGGGTGAACAACCGTGCGCCGGACCCCATGCGCCCTGGCGCATGGGTGCCGATGAAACAATACCTCGAAGGCGAGGAAGTGGATTTCGCGATTGTCGGGACCGGCGCGGGCGGCGGTACGCTCGCAGCCAAGCTGGCCGAAGGCGGGTTTTCCGTGGTGGCCTTCGATGCCGGTGGCTGGTACCGCCCGCTGGAGGAGTTTGCCTCTGACGAGATGGAGCAGACCAAGCTCTATTGGCTGGATAACCGCATCGTCGATGGTGGCCATCCGATCGAACTGGGCCACAACAACAGCGGCAAGGCGGTGGGCGGCAGCACCGTGCATTTTATGATGGTGTCGCTGCGTTTCCGCCCGGAATGGTTCAAATCCCGCACGAAGCTCGGCTACGGCGCCGATTGGCCGGTCGATTGGCGGGAGATGTGGCGCTACTACGACGAGGTTGAGGACGCACTGAAAATAGCCGGGCCGGTGCGTTATCCGTGGGGCCCGCATCGCCGGCGCTATCCGTATCGCCCGCACGAGGTGAACGCGGCCGGGCTGGTGCTGGCACAGGGCTGTGAAAAGCTCGGGATCAAATGGACGCCGACGCCACTCGCGACCGTCTCGGCTCCGCGCGGTCTTTCACCGCCCTGCGTCTATCGGGGTTTCTGCGGAATCGGTTGTTCGACCAATGCCAAGCAGAGTGCGCTGATCGTCTGGATACCGCGTGCCCTGGCGGCGGGCGCCGAGGTGCGCGATCTGGCGATGGTCGGACGCATCGAAGTCAATGCAGAGGGCCGCGTCACCGGCGTGCATTACTACCGCGACGGTACTTGGCGCTTTCAAAGGGCTCGCAACGTAGTGGTCGCTGGCTACGCGATCGAGACGCCGCGTTTGTTGCTGAACTCCGCCAGCCCGCAATTCCCGGATGGATTGGCCAATTCCAACGGGCTGGTCGGCAAATACTTCATGGTTCAGTCGAACGATGCCGTCTGGGGCGTCATGGACGAAGAGATCCGGTGGTACAAGGGGCCGCCCTCGATGGCTTGCACCGAGCATTGGAACTATTGCGACCAGGGAAAGGACTTCCACGGCGGCTACGCGTATATGAGCCAAGGGCCGCTGCCGATCGAATGGGCCCGATCCTTGGCCACCGGACGCGGGCTGTGGGGCCACGCTCTGCGCGATAAAGTCTCCAATTACATCCACCAAGCCGGCTTGAAAATCTGCGGCGAAGTAATGCCGCGCGAGGAAAATCGGGTGGAGCTTGCGGATGAAACCGACCAGTATGGCCTGCGCATCGCTAAAGTGACGTTCTCCTATTGCGAGAACGATCAACGGCTTCGTCAGCACGCCATCCGCTTCATGCGTCAGGCGATGGAGGTGGTCGGCGCCAAGGATATCTGGGATTCGGAAAGCACGGCGCATCTGAACGGGTCGTGCCGGATGGGCGACGACCCCGCAACCAGCGTGGTCAACGCCGATGGTCGGTCCTGGGACATTCCCAATTTATGGATTTGCGACGGATCGCTGTTCCCGACGATCGGCGGCGTCAACCCGTCGCTGACGATTCAAGCCCTCGCCTGTCGGGCAGGCGATCGTATCAAAACAATGGCCAAGCGCGGCGAGCTCTAAAGCTCACGGAAGGCTGATTGAGGCGGCCTCCGGTCCCTTTTTGCCCTGCACGACTTGCAGGCGAACGGCCTGACCTTCGTGCAGTTCGGTAATCCCGCTGCGGGCAAGCGCCGTGGCGTGCACGAAAACGTCCTTGCCGCCGACTTCAGGCGTGATGAAGCCGAAGCCCTTCTGCGCATTGTCCCATTTCACGGTACCGCCCATCTCCTGTCCGCCGCCCGAAGGCTGCACGGCGGAAAACGCGGCTCCCCCGCCCGGTCGGAACCCGCCCTCACGCCGCGAAGCCGGCGGCGTGCTCGGCGCCTCGCCGATTTCGGTGATTTCGGTTACTTGCCGGCCCTTCTGCCCTTGGCCAACCCGGACCTTGAGGGGCGTCCCGGCAGCCACGGTCGTACCGCCCGCACGCGTCAGCGCGCTCGCGTGCAGGAACGCATCGCCCGTGCCATCGCTCAGCTCGACGAAGCCGAAGCCCTTGTCGGGATTAAACCATTTCACCGAGGCGTCCACTTCCGGCCCGGATGGGGCGAAGGACGGTGTTCGTCCCGGCGGCCGGGTAGCCGGGGCCGCCCACGCCGGCTCAGCCCGAAAGCCATCATCGTCGAACCGCCGCCGCCGCGGTTCGCGTGTACGCCATCCGTCTCGCTTTTCCACGTCCCTGAACCTCACCCAAGCTGAGCATGGTCTAGCAAATTGCCCCCGGACTGGCCTAGAGGGGGGGGTGGCGCTGGCCGGAAATTACATGGATACGAACGCCGCCGGGGGACGCATGACAGGCATCGAGCCACAGGCAAAACGCAGCATCGAAGTGATGGGGCGGCGTATGGCGTATGTCGAGCACGGCAACGGTCAGCCGGTGCTGTTCCTGCACGGCAATCCGACATCCTCGTATCTGTGGCGCGGGGTTATTCCGGAAATCGCTGGAGCGGCGCGTTGCATTGCGCCCGACCTGATCGGCATGGGTGATTCCGAGAAGCTCTCGCCGGCGGCGTCGGGCACGTACAGCTTCGATCTGCATAGCAACTTCGTCGATGCGTTCATCAACGAGAATCTGGCGCCCGCCGATCGGGTGACTCTTGTCGTGCACGACTGGGGCTCGGCGCTTGGTTTCGATTGGGCGCGCCGCCACCCGGATCGCGTGCGCGGGATCGCTTACATGGAAGCGATCGTGCGTCCTTTGTCGGGGTGGGAGGAGTGGAACCCGGACGCGGCCAGACTTTTCCAGGGCTTCCGCTCGGAACAGGGAGAGACGCTGATACTGGAACGCAACTTGTTCATTGAGCGCGTGCTGCCGGGCTCGATCCTGCGCACGCTGTCAATTGAGGAAATGGCGGAATACCGTCGCCCATTCCTTCGCCCGGAAGACCGTTGGCCCATGCTCGCGTGGCCGCGCGCCATACCGATTGGCGGCGAGCCCGCGGATGTCGTTGCGCGCGTTCAGGCCTATGCAGACTGGATGGCCGCAAACGAGATTCCGAAGCTTTTCGTCAATGCGGATCCCGGTGCGATCCTGATCGGGGCGCAGCGCGAGTTCTGTCGCGGCTGGCGCAATCAGCTTGAGGTGCAAGTGGCCGGAAAGCATTTCATCCAAGAGGACTCCGGTCCCGCAATCGGGCGCGCGGTAGCTGGCTGGTTGCGCGGACTTCCCTGATGAAGGGGGCTGTTCGAGGCCACTACAGCGACCGAAAACTCCGAATCGCCGGTGGCGTATAGTTGCGCCGCCGGACGAAATCCGAACCAAGGTGCCGAGCAGCATGGCGACAGCCATTCGCATGACCCAGGCCAAGGGGCGATTTGCCTCTCCCGCCATTCGTTCGCTGATTCAGCGACGGGCGGCAGAATTGGGCGGGTTCGGCTTCGGTGTGCTCGGTCTCGCCGTGCTCGTGGCCTTAGCGAGCTACAACCCCGGTGATGGATCGCTCAACACAGCGTCCGATGGGGCGACGCATAATCTTGCCGGACCGGCAGGCGCCGTGCTGGCCGATTTGCTGCTGCAGGGCTTTGGCCTGGCCGGGGTGCTGCCGGCACTGGCCATGCTGGGCTGGGCATGGCGCCTCGCGTCGCGCCGCGGCCTGGGCAGTCTTGCAGCCCGCGCGGTCGCAGCCCTTGCCGTAGTCCCGGCAAGTGCGGCGACCCTCGCGACATTGCCGCTCTCGCATGCCCTCGCGTGGCCGGCCGGAGCGGGGGTCGGCGGCGCCGCCGGTTTGGTGCTCGGCCGGTTCGAATTGGCTGTTGGCCGGGAGGTGCTCGGGCCGGTCGGTGCATTCCTGACCTGGACGATCTGCGCCGCGTTTTCCGTCACACTCACCCTTCTTGCGTGCGGCCTGTCCGGCGGCGAGTGGCGGTTGGTGGGCAGAACACTGCTCTTGGTCGGCCGGTTCTCGGTCTCGACGGGCTGGAGCGCCGCCCTCGTGACCGCTCGTTTGGCCTCAGCGCGGGGGGTGCTCGCCCGTCCCTTGGTATCGCTGCTGCGCCGAAACCGGGCGCCTGGTCCGGGTTACACGCCGGCTGGCCTTCATGCGCGGGGAGAGCCGCGGCCAGATAGCGAGGCGGCGGATGCAGCAGGCGCGCCGGATAGGCCGCCCGGACCCTCGCTGTCCGCCATGATACGTCGGCAAAGCCGATCGTGCCATCACCGGCGCGCCGGGCGCGTCAGGAAAGGCTGCCCCTGGCCGAACCGGGGTGGCGCTTCCCGCCGCTGTCGCTGCTCAAGACGCCGCCGGCGCGCTCAGGCGGCGGACCCAGCGACGAAGCGCTGGAGGCGAACGCCCGGCTCCTGGAGACGGTATTGTCGGACTACGGCGTGCAGGGCAGCATCGTCGAGATCCGCCCCGGCCCGGTGGTTACGCTCTATGAACTGGAACCGGCGCCCGGGATTCGCAGCGCGCGCGTGATCGGTCTGGCCGATGACGTGGCGCGCAGTCTCTCCGTCACCGCCGTCCGTATCGCCACCGTCTCCGGGCGCAATGTCATCGGCATCGAGGTGCCGAACGCCAAGCGCGAAACGGTCTTCCTGTCGGAGATCCTCGCTACGGACGAGCTGGAAAAACACTCCGGCCGGCTCGCGCTGGCGCTCGGGAAAGGATTTCGGCGGCGACCGCCGTGGTGGCCGACCTGCAACGCATGCCGCACCTGATGATCGCCGGCACCACCGGGATCCGGCAAGTCGGTCGGCGTCAATGCCATGATCCTGAGCCTGCTCTACCGCCTATCCCCCGACCAGTGCCGGCTGATCCTGATCGACCCGAAGATGTTGGAACTGTCGATGTACGAAGGCATCCCGCATCTGATGGCGCCGGTTGTGACCGAGCCCGCGAAGGCGGTCACCGCGCTCAAATGGACGGTGCGCGAGATGGAGCGGCGCTATCGCGCGATGAGCCAGCTCGGCGTGCGCAACATCGGCCGGCTACAACGATCGCGTCGCGGATGCGCGCGCCAAGGGAGAGGTCGTGACCCGACACGTGCAGACCGGGTTCGATCCCGAGACCGGCCGCCCCACCTTCGAGGAGCAGCCGATCGCGCTGGAACCCATGCCGTTCATCGTCGTGGTGGTGGACGAGATGGCCGACCTGATGATGGTCGCCGGCAAGGAGATCGAGGCCGCCGTGCAGCGCCTCGCGCAGATGGCGCGCGCGGCCGGCATCCACGTCATCATGGCGACGCAGCGCCCGTCGGTTGACGTGATCACCGGCACCATCAAAGCCAATTTCCCGACCCGCATCAGTTTTCAGGTGATCAGCAAATTCGACAGCCGCACCATCCTGGGCGAACAGGGCGCCGAGCAGTTGCTCGGTCAGGGCGACATGCTGTTCATGGCGGGCGGTGGGCGAATAACCCGGGTGCATGGCCCGTTCGTCTCCGACCAGGAGGTGGAGAAGGTCGTGGCCTTCCTGCGTGAACAGGGCGAGCCCGCCTATGTCGAGATCCGTCACCGAACGGCGAGGATGACGAGTGCGGCCCGCCGCTGCCCGGCTTGGCGGCGGTAGCGAGGGCGAGAAGGGCCTCTACGAACAGGCGGTTGCGGTGGTCGCGCGCGAGGGCAAGGCATCCACCTCGTTCATCCAGCGCCACCTCAACATCGGCTATAACCGGGCGGCCAAGCTTATCGAGCAAATGGAGAAAGACGGCGTGGTCGGCCCCGCCAACCATGTCGGCAAGCGCGAGGTGCTGATCCGAAGAGCGGCCGAGGACTGACCCCGCCGCGGGGTTGCCGCCGCCGGAACAAGCAACGATATTTCGTGCAGCCCGTCCGTCCGGGAATGTCGGGAGCCGGATTCGTCTGCGCATGAAGATCGACGCCACCTCCGAAGCGACGCTTCTGGACGCGATCGACAGGCGCATTCTGTCCGAGCTCCAGGCCGACGGGCGGATCACCAATGTGGAGTTGGCCCGCCGCGCCGGGATTTCCGCGCCGCCCTGTCTGCGCCGGGTCCGTCGGCTCGAGGAAGCCGGGCTGATCCTGGGCTATCATGCCGACACCGATCCTCAGAAGCTCGGCTGGGACGTCACGTTCTTCGCCATAGTCGGGCTGGAGAAGTCAGAAGGAGGCCGTGCTCGCGGCCTTTGAGCAGTTGGTGGGCACCTGGCCTGAGGTGCGCGAGTGTCACATGATCCGGGGCGGTGGCGATTTCCTCTTGAAGCTGGTCGCCAGGGACACGGCGCACGAGAATGCCCTGACGCAGCGACTGACGGAGGCACCCTCGGTCAGCCGAGTGCAGACTTTGCAGACGATCCGCACCAGCCGCCTGCTCGCGGGCGTGCCGCTGTAAGAGCCACCGCCCAATCCTTTGACGCTTTGCGACCCCTCCCCGGTTCGGACCCCCTTGTGGGCGGAGTTAGGGGAGGGGTCGAGACGATAAACTGTACAAGTCTATATTTGATCTCATGGACAATATCCACTGGTGATTATGATCAAGCGACTTGCGATTGGTGGGCATCATCGCCGATTTGCTTGTCGCGGGCCAGCTGAGTTGCATCGACGAAGGTCTGCAGCGGGGTTTTTTTCCGAAGCAGTAGCGGCCCTGATGGGCCCGGTGTTCGTTGAAGTCGGCGAGCCAGGAGTCAAGATCGGACTGCAACTCGTTGATGGAGCTGTAGAGCTTCTTGCGGAACGCCACCCGATAGAACTCATCGAGCAGGGTTTTGTGGAACCGCTCGACGATGCCGTTGGTTTGCGGGCTCTTGGTCTTGGTCCAAGGGCAATTCGGCGGAAAAGCGTCCTCCGGCAAGCCGGTTTCCCGCTGTGCCGCAAGCAGGCAAAGCGATAGGCGGTCGCGAAACTGTCCGGCAGCGCGGACTTCAGGCTCGGGTTGTCCTTCAAATGTTCGTCCAACTGGCCCCGTTGCTCGGCGATCGTTAGCCGCCAACTGTTGCCGCGAAACTTGCTGGAACCGCCATTTCAGGAGATGGGCAAGCAGCACGGCCAGCTGGCCGACCAGCTCGCGCTTTTGGCCCGCCCCATGCTGTCCAGCTCCTCGGCGATATTTCCGATATCCGCATCGGACAGACCAACCGGCGCGCAGCAGCCGTGCCTGCTCAGTGGCCCAGGCGTAGAAATCGGTCTCGATAGCCCGCCGGTTTGGTCATGGTGCGTCGTGGCCTCCGGTTAAGCCATCCATGCCGGCACTGGCAGATTCTTCGAGCGTAGAAAATCGACGTTGAACAGCTTCGATTGGTAGCGCGCGCCGCCGTCCGCCAGCACCGTCACGACCGTGTGGCCCGGCCCCAGGTCCCTGGCCACACGGATCGCCGCGGCGATATTGATCCCCGACGAGGTGCCGAGCGACAGGCCCTCATGGATCAGCGCATCGAAGATCTGCTCCAGCGCCTCGGGATCCGGGATGGTCATGGCATCGTCGATCGGCGCTCCCTCCAGATTGGCGGTGATGCGGGAGTTGCCGATGCCCTCGGTGATCGAGCTGCCGGCAATGCTGAGATCGCCGCACCTCACTCCACCCGCAAGCCCGCTGCCTTCGGGGTCGGCCAGCACGATGCGGACGTCCGGGTTGCGCTCCTTGAGCGCGAACCCGACCCCGGCCAGCGTGCCGCCGGTGCCGGCCGAGCAGGTGAAGGCATCGACGTTGCCGGCGGTCTGCTCCCAGATCTCCGGACCCGTGAGGCGCGATGGCCGTCCCGATTCGCCAGGTTATCGAACTGGTTGGCCCAGATCGTGTTGCCCTGGTGCGACCTTCGGCCGCCATCTCCTCGGCCAGCCGGCGGGAGAGATGGACGTAATTGCCGGGGTCGCGATAGGCTTCGCCGGAACCAGCCGCAAGTCGGCGCCGATCATGCGCAGAAAGTCGATCTTCTCCTGGCTCTGCGTCTCCGGCATGACGATGACGCAGCGATAGCCCCGTGCGTTGCCCACCAGGGTCAGCCCGATGCCGGTATTGCCGGCGGTGCCCTCGACGATAATTCCTCCCGACCGCAATATGCCGCGCCGCTCGGCGTCGGTGATGATGTAGAGCCCGGCGCGATCCTTCACCGATCCGCCGGGGTTCATGAACTCCGCCTTGCCCAGGACCGTGCAGCCGGTCGCCTCGGAAGCCCGGCGCAACTTGATCAGCGGCGTCTTCCCGATCGCGGCCGCCAGGTCGTCCTGCCAGCCGAGCCGTGATAGACTGGGTCATCGCTCCTCATGTCGCCGGAGAGTAATCAGATGGTCGAGAATGTGCCGCCCGCCCGGGTCTGGGAAGCCCTGATAGGCCGATCCCGCGCACAGCTCGTGGACGTGCGCACCGATGCGGAGTGGAATTTCGTAGGCGTGCCCGATTGGCGGCCGCCGGCAAGCAGCCGGTGCTGATCCCGTGGCAACTCTACCCGCGATGCAACTCAACGCCGCGTTTCTCGAACATCTGCGGCAGGCGGGCATGACGCCCGGACACAAGCTCTATTTCCTCTGCCGCAGCGGGGCGCGCAGCCTGCGGCGGCGCAGGCGGCGCTGGCGGCGGGATTTCCGCACGCCTACAACATCGCCGACGGGTTCGAGGGACCGCCGGACGCCGAAGGCCATCGCGGCACCGCTCCGGCTGGAAGGCCGAGGGCCTGCCCTGGCGGCAGCGCTAGTGCCGCGGCGCCTTGCGACCTCGCTCCGGCGCCTCCGGCAAGAATCCCTTCCCCCGAAGGACTGGAGATTTTAATTCCTAGAAAGCAACGGTTCTTGTAATCTCTGCGGGCGGGCAGATCACGATGGCTAGAGTGATCTGGGACAAGCGGCGCAACCCGACACGACACGTCAGCGACGCTTTGGGAATTGAACGGTGGCAGTTGCGGCAGGCCATTCACAAAATCAAAGCAAGGAGTAATATAGGTCCAACCGACCAGATAATAATCCAGAGAGACGGGAGAGTTACTGCATCAAATGGCGACGAGATCGGCAATATCCACGACGAAATATAACCTAACAAAGGAGGCATTTGCCACATTTCGCGTCGCTGGAGATACCCTAGTTCCTGAGGAAATTACGGAATTCCTGGAAGTTATACCTACCCATTCGCATAAAAAAGGTCAGCCATATTCGACTGGTAGGAGTAGTATCGTCCCAAACACCGGAGTTTGGCTGTTTAGCACTGACCATTTGTCAGCAAGCAAGGATATTTATCATCACTTACACCTGTTGTTGTTCATTATTCTTGGTTTACCAGGGAACATTCCGGGCGAACAAGAATCAGTCCTTACCGTTGCTACTCGTCTCCTTAGACTCGAAGGATCTTCTGGATCAGAAAGCGCTCACCGCCGTAGTGACACTCTTTTGGCATGGCAGTTCAAATGCGAACTCTCCCCAAGCTCCCCGACAAGCTTACGGAACTCTTCCGCTCAGTTCCCATCGCTATTGAAATAGATTTCGATCGAGACGAAGAGACTGACAATCGAAGGCGTGCTGGGGTTGCAGCCTAGCCGGAAGAATCAACTCCGTAGCTTATCCGGCAATCCCCACCCGCGCCTTCGCCCTATCCCTCCTTGCTGATCGCCCCCTTGGTACGCATCCGGCTCAAGGTTCAGGCAATCCGTTTGGTGAAGTCGGCTTCCAGGCCCTTGGAACCACGCGTAACTGGCCCAGTCACGCTCCCTCGCGACGCCAGGCAAGCAG
>CAWGIP010000017.1:0-68397 GCA_963822675.1 uncultured Pseudomonadota bacterium
AAATGTCCTTGCGTAGAAAACGTGCCCCGATGCGGCGTTCACGATTTTGACCAACGGATAGTTCGTCGCCGACTGATAGTCGTCGCCATACGCCGCACCCTGCGAAAGGCCGTTCAGTTGCGTGCCCGAAAGAAGGTAGCTGTGCCCGTGGGAGCGTGGTAGGGACCGATGCGATGATCGGCGCCGCGGCAGCGTCGGGCGGGGTCGGGTCGGTGTAAACTTCGATATCGCCCACCCGGCTGTTGAACATGATTTGCCCGGTCGGCAGGACCAGCATGAACCCGTTATAGGACGGGATTGAAGCCGAGGTCGCGGTGTCCGCCAGCTGCGTCAGCTTAGTGCCGTCGAACTCGAAGAAATGCGTCGGCTTCTGATAGATGCCGGGACTGGCCGCCATCAACACCTTGCCGCTGGGCAGCAGCGCGGCGGGACCGTCGGCGACATCATATTGCTTGCCATTGATGACCGGGAAAGCCGGTCCTGGGCTCCAGCTGTTCGTGGCAGCCCGGTAGATGGCATTGTGGCCGGTTGCTCCGACGGCGAACACCGTACCATTCGGCAGCAAAACCGCCGGTCCGAGTTCGTGCGAGCCGCTGCCGTCCGGGTCGGTATCGTCCAGCTTGACCAATGTGCTTCCCGCACTGCTCCAGGCGCCCGTTGTCGGATTGAAGATCTCGGCATTGGTCGGATGGGTCGGATTGTTCGCGTCAATCGTCAGAAGATCTCCCTTGGGTAGCAGAGTCCAGCCCTGTTCGTTGTTGCTGTCGGCCTGATGCGTACCGATCCCCGTCCAGGTGAGCGTCCGGGGGTTGAGCAGTGCCTGTGCCGTCGAGCAGCACGCGCCCAGCATGAAGCTGCCGTCGGCTAAAACCGCGGAGGGTGCATCGCCGATGCTCGCCCACCCGCTTGGCGGAGAGACCATCGTCCAGTGATCCGAGAGGGGATTGTAGATCGCTCCCAGTGATGTCCAGTCCGCAGTGCCGTTATTGTATTCGCCGCCCTCAATGATCACCCTGCCGTCCGGCAGAATGGCGGAGGCGAAATAAAGCGGCGCATAGCCCGAGGGCAGCGCGGCAAGGCTGGTCCAGGCGCCGTGGACGTAGCTGCCGCTGCGATCGGGCACCAGCCGCCACCATCCCGCGCCGCCGTTGTTCTGCACGCCCTGATCGTTCACCATCACCGTGCCGTCGGTCAGCAGCAGCATCGCCCCCGCATTGAACGGCGGCTGGCTTGCAAGCGGCGTCCAGGGAGAACCGCCGGGTGGAATTGGAGGCGGCGGCTCGATAACGGTCTGTTGCGGTTCGGTCAGTTTCTTCAGGCGATCCGGTTCGCGCTGCAATTGCTCCAGCGTTGCACGCGATATCGGTGCCGGGGGTGCCAGCTGCGCGACGGCGAGATTGGAACCGAGCGTCGCGAGCAGCAGCGACGTGAATTGCATTGAAAGCAGACGATCGACTTGCATTTTGGCGTTCCCGAATTGACGACCCGAGCCGATTTAAACTCGACCTCGAATTCTATTCGAACGCGGTTTAAAATATAGCTGTGACGATCCGTGCGACGTCACGCACCCCAGCAATCCACCCGGACTGCAATTTCGGGACGGAGGTGTTCAGCCCGTGAGCCCCATCGCCTGGCGCGCGAACAGCCGCTTCAGCGGCGGCATGCGATCGACGGCGGCAATCCCCAGGTCGCGGGCAAGGCGCAGCGGTGGTATGTCGTTGCTGAACAGCCGGTCCAGCCCGTCGGTGGCCAGCAGCATCAGCAGATTGGCCGGCCGGCGCTGGCGCTGATAACGCGCCAGCAGCGCGGGCGCGCCGGGATCGCTCCCCGCGCGATGCGCACCGATCACCAGGTCCGACAATGCGATCGCATCACGGAATCCGAGATTAAGTCCCTGGCCGGCAATCGGATGGATCGCATGCGCCGCATCACCCACCAACGCGAGGCGGATATCGGTATAGCGGTGTGCGATTTGCGCCGAAAGCGGATAGCGCCAGCGCCGACCGACCGGGCGCACCCGGCCAAGATGACCGCCTAACCGGCGAGCGATTTCGCGTCCGAACGCGACGTCGTCCAGACCGAGCATGCGATCGGCGATGTCTTCCCGCTCGGTCCAGACGATCGCGGAGACGTTCATGGCGCCGCCGGCCTCGGCATCGGCACTTGGCGCCATCGGCAGCTGCGCGAACGGCCCGGTCGGCAGGAAATGTTCCAATGCGACGTTGCGATGAGGGCGTTCGTGCGCCACAGCGCTGACAATGCTGGTCTGCCGATAGGGCAGGGTGGTGATCGGAATGCCGGCCGCATGCCGCAGCTTCGAGCGGCGGCCCTCGGCGGCGATGACCAAGCGGCAGGTAATCTCTGGCCCGCCTGTCACCCGCGCCAACGCGTGCCCGGCATGGCGTTCCACCTCTGCCTCGGCAGGGGCGAAGACATGCACCGCCGGCAGGCGCCGCAGTTCCGAGTTGAGCGCGATCCGCAAGGCGCGCGCTTCGACCATCCAGCCGAACGGCGCGGCTCCCTCCGGCGCATCGAAATGCAAGGAGAGGGGCGAGGCGGGTCGGCCGAGCCGCCCGTCGCTGACCCTTATGCTTAGGATCGGGCAGGGCGTTTCGGGCAATCGCTCCCACAACGCTGCTGCTTCGAGCAAGGTGTGTGAGCCTGCCGCAATGGCGAAGGCCCGGCCGTCGAAGGCGGGATGCTCCATCGGCGGCAACGGCGCGCGGTCGATGATCGCCACCGGCACCCCGGCGGCGGCGAGGCGGCAAGCCAGGGAGCCGCCGACCGGCCCGGCGCCCACGATGCAGACCGCAACCGCCAGCCTCTGGGTCACACGGCACCTCGCAAGTCGGCTGCCCGACGGACGGTGAGCGGGACGGGCGCGGCCCCGAGTGATTCGGTCCGTTCATGCCGATAGGTAAGGCATTGCAGGTTGCACATGACACAGGCAGGCTGACGCCGCCGCGCGGCCTTCGCAAGCCGGATTGGCCGCGGCGACGCAATGCGGGTTGGGAAGGAGCGGATGGCGATGGCCGAGATACTGGACGGAAAGGTCGCGATCATCACCGGCGCGGGTCGCGGTATCGGCCGGGCCATTGCGCTGGCGATGGCGCGGCACGGCGCCAAGGTGGTGGTCAACGATGTGGGCGCCGCTGTCACCGGCGAGGGGCGCGACGAGACCCCGGCGCAGGAGGTCGTGCGCGAGATCGAGGGCGGGAGCGGGCAGGGTGCCGCGGTCGCGAATACCGACAGTGTTGCCGAATGGGACTCGGCGCAGCGGATAGTGGCGACGGCGCTTGAACGCTACGGACGGATCGATCTCGTGGTGAACAATGCCGGCATTTTGCGCGACCGCATGTTTCACTACATGTCGCCCGAAGAATTCGACGCCGTCATGAAGGTTCACCTGTACGGCGCCTTCTATGTCAGCCGCGCCGCGGTGGTGCATTTCCGCAAGCAGGAAAGTGGCGCGTTCGTCCACATGACCTCCACTTCCGGATTGATCGGCGCCGTGGGGCAAGTGAACTATGGCGCGGCGAAGCTCGCGATAGCGGGCCTGTCGCGCAACATCGCGATGGACATGCAGCGCTACAAGATACGCTCCAATTGCATTGCACCGCACGCTTTCAGCCGCATGATCGAGGCCATTCCCGGCCAGAGCGAGGCGCTGTTGCAGGAGCGGGCGGCGCGCACGCGTCCCGATCAGGTGGCGCAACTCGCGGCCTTTCTGGCGTCCGACGCTGCGGCCGAGATTTCCGGCCAGATACTCGGCGCGCGCGGCAACGAAATTTACCTCTACAGTCAGCCGCGCCCAGTGCGCATCCTGCATCGGGGCGAGGGCTGGACGCCCGCATTAATGGCCGAACATTTGCTGCCGGCGATCCGCGCCAACCTGACTCCGCTTGAGCGCACGCGCGACGTCTATCCGTGGGACGCAATCTGATACGGGCCGGCTATTCTACGGCACTTTTCTTCCATTCTGATCCGTCCCCCGACCCGTCCCGCGGAAGGGGGCTCCGGATGGCGGGAACCAGGGCGGTCGACACCATCTACGCCCACTTCTCCAGCTGCCACGCCTGCAGGATATGGCGCGCGCCGTTGGTCGCCGGGTTCATCGCGTTGGCATGGCCCGGTAACTTGGCCGCAAGCTCGATCACATAGCCGTTCGGGTCACGGAAATAGATCGAATGTATGAAGCCGTGATCGGAGATCCCGCGCACCTCTCGCCCCGCCGCCTTTCCCTTCTCGAACATGTGCGTGAGCGTCGGGGGATCGACCTCCAGCGCGATATGCAAATCGAAATCGTGCTGTTCCTTGAACATGAACGGAAGGTCCGGCACCTCGAAGAATGCCAGATAGGAGCCGTCAGCCATTTCGAAAAAACTGTGCAGCACATCCGTTTCCCGTCCGGTGGCGGAGTGGCGAATGCGCAAGACCCCGGCCAGTTTGAGGCCGAGGAAGTCCTCGTAGAAACGCCGGGTCTCTTCGGAATCACGGCAACGATAGGCGCTGTGGTGCAGACCTTTGATCATGATGATTGTTCCCGCGTCCGATGGCGCATGAGCCCTGGGCGTCCAGGCCCAGCGTGCGCTGCCGGGGTCCTAGCCGCAAGCCGGGCAGATGGTTGGTTGGGTTGGCGCGTGCGCCTGGCAACATCAGACTCATGGCGTAGGGCTCATTCGGCGCAACGGTGCCGACCAACACTTTCGGTTGACTTGGCGCGGCCAGCCGATCGAAGCGCGTGCAACCCTTGGCTCCGGGCGCATCCGTTTGGTCCGCGCTCCCGTTGCGACGTACTATCGATCTCCGATGGGTTTCGGGGTCACTCGGACGGTTCGAAGAAGGGCGGCGGTGATCGGGTCGAGGATAGTATCGTTCCTTTCCGAATGAGGAGCCGGTAGCTCACGCCATTCCCAACCCGGGCGCAACCGGCGCATACTGCCTTTCCATCGTCCTGATCTTCATCCGAAGGACCAGCAGCATGATCATTCTGTCCGGGCGCATGAGCCGGCTCGGCACCGAGTTTGCCTTTGAAGTCCTGGCGCGGGCGGGCGCATTGCAGCGCGAAGGCCGGAGCATCATCAACCTCGGCATCGGCCAGCCGGACTTCCCCACGCCCGGCCACATCGTCGACGCGGCATGCAAAGCGCTAACCGACGGCCACCACGGCTACACGCAGGCCAACGGCATCTTGCCGTTGCGCGAAGCAGTGGCGGCCGATCTCTATCGCCGGCACGGCGTCTCGGTCTCGCCCGAGCGTGTGCTGATCGTTCCGGGCGGCAAGGTCACGATGTATTTCGCCATCACGATGTTCGGCGAGGAGGGCGCGGAGATCGTCTATCCCAATCCGGGGTTTCCGATCTACGAGAGCGTGATCCGCCATTCCGGCGCGACGCCTGTGCCGATGCCATCGCACGAGAGCAAGGGGTTTTCCTTCAGCGCCGAGGAGGTTCTGGCGCTGATCACCCCCCGCACGCGGCTGCTGATCGTGAACAGCCCTGCCAATCCGACGGGCGGCGTGGTGCCGAAAACCGAGCTTGATCGGCTGGTCGCCGGTCTCGCGCGTCATCCTCACGTGGCGATCCTCTCGGACGAGATCTACGGCGAGATTGTTTATGGCGGCGCGCATGCCAGCCTGATGACTTATCCCGAACTCGCCGATCGGCTGATCTTGCTGGATGGCTGGAGCAAGACCTACGCGATGACCGGCTGGCGGCTCGGTTATGGCGTGTGGCCGACGGAACTGTTGCCGCACGCCGAACGGTTGGCGATCAATTCGCATTCCTGTGTCAACGCCGCGGCACAACACGCGGGCATTGCCGCGCTGACCGGCCCGCGCGAGCCGGTGGAGCGGATGGTTGCGGCGTTCGCCGAGCGGCGCGCCTTTATCATCCCGGCGCTGAACGCGTTGCCGGGCGTAGGGTGCGCCAATCCGGGCGGCGCGTTCTATGCATTCCCCAGCATCCGCGAGACCGGGTTCGATTCTCGAACGCTTCAGTCGCGACTGTTGGAGGAGGCCGGTGTTGCGACCGTTTCCGGCACCAGTTTCGGCGCCCTCGGCGATGGCCACCTTCGCTTCTCTTACGCCGCGAGCCTGGACGCGCTGAAGGAGGCTATCGGTCGGATCCGGGATTGGCTTGTGTGTCAGGGCGCCGGCGGACGGAACTGATAGGGGTTACAAACGGCCGCTAATCATGAATGCACATCCCGCCGACCGAATCGTCGAGGTATATAGGCGGTTCGCCATTGAATGGGATGCCGACCGCAACAACGCGGGGTGGAATGACACGGGTTGGCACGATTGCTTTATTGAACGTCTGATCCCGGGTGCCGCTGTCCTCGATCTTGGCTGCGGGTCGGGAATGCCGGTCGCACGCAACCTCGTCCGACACGGCTTTCGTGTCACCGGCGTCAACTCGTCCCCGACAATGATATCGCTCTGCCGTAACCGCATGCCTGAGCAAGAATGGATAGTTTCCGACATGCGGACTGTTACACTCGATCGGCAATTCGGTGGGATTCTTGCTTGGGACAGCTTCTTTTTCTTACGGCACGGTGACCAGCGAAGCATGTTCGCTCGGTTTGCAGCCCACGCAGCCAAAACCTGCGTTTTGATGTTCAACGCTGGCCCGGCGCATGGCGAGGTAATGGGTGAATATCGCGGCGAGCCGGTTTACCACGCCAGCTTGGATCCGGCGGAATATGAATCATTGCTTAAACGTTCCGGATTCGAGGTAATGGCTCACACGGTGGCAGACCCGCGAGCAGGCGGTCGCACGGCTTGGATTGCGAGAACACGGACCGGCGGATGACGGTCCGATCGGCCGGTACCGCTGGGGGCAGGCGCAGGGAGCAACTCCACTCAAGTTTCCGTGGTCCGCGCGTTTCAGCCCCACCGCCGTTGCCATCCCGCGCTCGGTGTCGCACCTTCCCGCGCGTGCAATTCGCGCTGGTTTGGCTTTGACAGAAGTCAACACGGGGGGGGTCCATGACAATCCAATTCACCCGCCGCGCCCTGATCGCGGCGACCGCAGGTGCGGCCGGCGCGGCGGCGTTGCGTCTGCCCGCTGCCGCACAAGGCAAGAAGCTCAAGATCGCGCTTTCGAACTCTTATATCGGCAACAAATGGCGCATCGAGATGGAGAACGTCTTCAAGGCGGCGCTCCAGATGGAGCCGTACAAATCCGAAATTGAGGGCTCCTGGTTCAACTCCGGCAACGATGTCTCCAAACAGTCCCAGCAGCTTACGAATTTGATCGCCGAGCGGGTGGACGCGATCGTGGTGAACGCGGCTTCGCCCACCGGCCTGAACGGCATCCTGAACCAGGCGGCGGAGCGCGGTATCCTGGTGGTGTCGTTCGACAACGTGGTGACGACGCCCAAGGCCCTGAAGGTCAACACCGACCAGACGAAGTTCGGGGAGAAACTGGCGGACTGGCTCGCACAGAAGCTCGGCGGCAAGGGCAACGTGATCATGGTCACTGGCGTCGCCGGCACGTACGTTGACCAGGACCGCAACAAGGGCGCCGAGAGCGTGTGGGCCAAGAACCCGGGCATCAAAGTGGTAAGCCGGTACACCGGGATGTGGGATTCCTCGACCGCCGAGCGCAATACCGCCTCGGTGCTCCCGTCACTGCCGCAGATCGACGGCATCTGGTGCCAGGGCGGAACCGACGGCGTGCTGAAGGCGTTCATCGCCGCGAACCGTAGGCTGCCGCCGACCGCGGGCGAGGCCGAGAACGGGTTCCGCAAGTTCATGATCGGCTACGAAGGACACAAGGTGGACGGCATTTCGATCGGCCAGCCCCCGTTCTTGTCCGTTATCTCACTGGAACTCGCCCGCCGCGTGCTGAAGAAGGAATATCCGAAGCAGGACATCACCATCCCGTTCCCGTACGTTACTAACGATACTGTAAAGGTGGGTGAGACGGTCTTCCCCGACCTGCCGGACAGCTTCTTTGACGATTTCACCGATGCCGGTCCGCATCCGTCCGTGGTGTTCTGCGCCAAGGCGGCGCTGGACGGGGCACCGTGCGGCGGCGCGCTGGCGGTCAACCTGCCCACCGTATGACCGATCGGCCGGCGAGCGGGGCAAACGCCGTCGAAGGCCTCCGGGTCTCCCGCGCCTTCGGCGGCGTGCATGCACTGGAGAATGCCTCCTTTGCTGCCGCCGCCGGCGAGGTTCATGCTTTGGTCGGCGAGAACGGCGCCGGCAAGAGCACCATGATCAAGATCCTGGGCGGACGCATCGCTCCGGATTCCGGCGAAGTGCGGATCAAGGGGAAGGCCGTTGCGCTACGCGGTCCCGAAGAAGCGCACGTGCTGGGCGCCTGGACCGTGTTTCAGGAACTCATGCTGTTCCCCGGCCTCACGGTCGCCGAAAACCTGCTGATCGGACGCGAGCCGCGCGGCGCGCTGGGCGCGATCAGCCGCCGGCAGATGGAGCGGGAGGCCGATGCGCTGCTCGCCCGCATGGGCATCACCCATATCGACCCTCTGGCGCTGATCGAGGACACCTCGCTGGCGCAGCGCCAGATCATTGAGATCGTGCGCGCTCTCTCGCACGAGCCGGACATCCTGTTTCTGGACGAGCCGACCTCCTCTTTGGTGGAGCGCGAGGTGGCGTGGCTGTTTGAGCAGGTGCGCTCCCTACGCGACCGAGGTGCCTCGGTCATCTTCACCTCGCATCGCTGGCACGAGGTCATTGCGATTGCGGATCGGATCACCGTGTTTCGCAACGGACGTGACGTGGGCACGTTCACGGAACTCGCCGAGGACGAGGCGGTGACGCTGATGACCGGCCAGCGCCTGGCCGCCAAATTCCCGGCGCGTGTCGCCCCGCCCGAAGGGCAACCGGTGCTGAGCGTTCAGGGCCTGCATGGTGCGCGCCTTCAGGGCATTGATCTGGCACTCCGCAGGGGCGAGATCCTCGGCGTGGGCGGGCTTGCGGGGCAGGGACATCGCGAGCTGTTCTTCGCGGTGTTCGGCGCCGAGCGCCCGGCCGGCGGTCGGATCCACGTCAACGGGCGAGAGGTGCGGATACACAGTCCGCGTGATGCGAAACGACACGATATCGGCATCGCGCTGGTGCCCGAGGATCGCAAGACCGAGGGGCTGCTTCTGGGCATGAGCGTGCGCGACAATATCACGCTCTCCATTCTCAACCGCATCTCTCGCGGGGGCGTGCTTCGGGCGCGGGCCGAACGGCAGGCGGCGCAGGAGATGGTGCAGCGCCTCGCCATTCGCACGCCGGGCATTGCCAATCCGGTCGGCACCCTGTCGGGCGGAAACCAGCAGAAAGTCCTGCTCGGCCGTTGGCTGCTCGCCGCGCCGCGCATCCTGCTGCTGTACGACGTAACGCGCGGCGTGGATGTCGCCACCAAGTTCGAAATTTACCAGCTGGTCGCGCGGCTTGCGGGGCAAGGCAACGCCATCCTGTTTTACTCCTCGGATGCAGAGGAGCTTGCCGAGCTTTGTCATCGCGTTCTGGTCATGCGCGAGGGGCGCATCGCCGCCGAACTCGCCCCGCCCGGCATAACTGCCGAGCAGATCGTCTCTGCCGCCGTCCATGACCGCATCGCCGCCTGAGCCGTCCGCCGGCGCCCGGCGCCGGCCCTGGGCGCATCGCCTGGCGCAGAATGTCGGGCTGGAACTCTCGGTCGGTATGCTGGCCGCCTGCGTGATCGCCTACGCTGTCGTTTTCTATGCGCAGCAGCAGCGTCTGCCGGGCGGGTTCGAGATCACCTCTACGGTCAACAACACTTTGCCCCTGGTGCTGGCCGGAATCGGCCAAACCCTCGTGGTCCTGACACGCGGGATCGATCTGTCGGTGGGCGGCATCATCGACCTGACCAACGCCACCGCGGCGATCACGCTTGGCGAGTCGCCGGGCAGCATGATCGGCTGGTCGGTGGCCATACTGGCGATTGGCGCCGCCTGCGGTTTGGTCAACGGACTTCTGGTCGGTATCGGACGCTTGCAGCCGATACTCGTAACGCTGGCGACGCTTTCGGTCTTTCAGGGCGTCGCGATCCGGGTCTTGCCGCAGCCGGGCGGGCAGGTGCCGCAGGCTTACACCAACATGTTGGCCAACCCGAACGGCGCTTGGTCGCTGCTGTATATCGGCGTGCTGGCGCTCGGCTGGATGTGGTTCCGGCGGACCCGGCTCGGGGTGGCGATCTATGCGGTCGGCAATGACCCGTCAGCGGCGCAAGCGAACGGTATCGCGGTGCGCCGCTCGGTCATTCTGGCCTATGTTCTGGCCGGCACCCTATCCGGCGCGGGCGGGCTGTTCCTCGCCGCGAGCGCCACGGCGGGCGACGCCACAACAGGCAACGGTTTCACGCTCACCTCCATCGTCGCGGTGGTGCTGGGCGGCGTATCCCTGTTCGGCGGAAGGGGCAGCGGCGTCGGCGCGATTATGGGCGCATTCGTGATCAACATGATCGTCAATATCCTGTTTTTCGCGCATATCGACCCGCTGTACCAGGCTTTCTATGAGGGCATGTTCCTGGTGCTGGCAGTGCTCGCCGCGAACGGCATCGGGCTTCTCGTGCGCAGGCAAGCCTGATGCGAGCGCTTGGCCTTTCCCGCATCGGCACGCTTCTCTCACGCGAGCAGTGGCGCGTGCTGTTCGCCTTTGCGGCAGCGGTCGCGCTGTTTGCGATCGGCGAGGCGGTGCGCCCGGGCTTCGCCTCCGGCAACGGCATCAAGTCGGTTCTCGTCGTTGCGTCCTTCGTGGGCTTCGCCGCCGCTGGCCAGACCTTCGTGATCCTGATCGGCGGCATCGACCTGTCGGTCCCCTGGGTGCTAAACGCCGCCGCAATTGTCATGGTGACAAGCACCGGCGGCAGCGATTCGCGGCTGGCGCTTGGCCTGGCCGCCACACTTGGCATGGGTGCGGCGGTGGGTATTGCCAACGGCATCGGCGTCGCCCTGTTTGGCGTTCCGGCCGTGGTGATGACGCTGGCGATGAACGGCATTATGGAAGGGCTGACGCTCGGCCTGTCCAGCGGCATGACCTGCGAGGCATGCGCGTCGTACGCACCGCCGATCATTCAGGACGCGGTGCATAAGAATCTTCTGGGCGTGCCGGCCGTGCTCTATGTCTGGCTCGTCGTAGTGCTGCTGGTCTCCTTCGCGCTCGCGCGCACGACATTCGGACGCAGCACTTACGCCGTCGGCAACAGCGCGTTGGTGAGTTATCTGGCTGGCGTGCGCGTGAGCCTGGTCACGATCGCTCTCTACGCGCTAAGCGGGCTGTTCGCGGCCGTGGCGGGAATCATGCTGGTCGGCTTCGGCGGCCAAGCGGCGCTTGGGATGGGTGATCCCTACCTGTTTCAGTCCATCGCGGCGGTGGTGATCGGCGGGGTGTACATCCTCGGCGGACGCGGCAGCTATCTTGGCGCGGTGGCCGGGTCGATCGTGCTAGTGACGCTGGTCAGCGTGCTGATGGCAATGAACATGCCGGATTACGGACGCAGCATCGTCTATGGGCTTATTATTCTTGTATTGCTGTTGCTGTATGGGCGGGAAGGGGCTGAACGGTAGGACGCTGGCGTTTAACGGTTCGCCCCCGGCACCCAAAGCAAATCGCGTGCGCCGTTGTCGTTCAGGACACGCGAGAGGACGAACAGGTGATCGGACAGGCGGTTAAGGTACCGTAGCGCCGCCGCGTTCAGCTTCTCTTCGGCACCCACACGCACGATCGCCCGTTCCGCGCGGCGGGCTAGTGTTCGGGCGACATGCGCCTGAGCCGCTGACATACACTCCCCGGGCAGCACGAAACTGGTCAACGGCGGGAGCGCGGCGTTCATGGCCGCGATCTCAGCTTCCAGGCGCGCCGCCTGCGTGTCGCTTAGACGCAGCCTAGCGCCATCCTCGCCCGGCACCGATACATCCGCCCCCAAATCGAACAGGTCGTTCTGAACGCGCGCGAGCATTGCGTCCGCATCCGCCGGCACCCCGGCCGCACGCAGGACGCCGATCGCCGCATTGGCCTCGTCGATTGCACCGAGCGCCTCAATGCGCGGGTTGTCCTTGCGAACGCGGGCGCCGTCGCCGAGCGAGGTCTCGCCCCTGTCGCCGCCGCGCGTCACCACCTTGTCGATGCGGACCACCACCATTGCTCGCTCCCTAGCGAAGCTGGAACACGACCCGAATGGCCATCTCGCCCGGGACCGGAGCGCCGTCCTTGACGGCTGGAAGGAACCGCCAGCTCGCCACCGCGTCACGCGCCGCGGCGTCAAGCAGGGGAAAGCCGGAAGTTCGCAGCACGTCCACGCTATTGGCGAGACCCTCAGGCGAAACATGGATCATGAGATCCACCGTGCCATGCTCACGGCGAACGGCGGAGGCAATGGGATAGACCGGCTCGCGATTGCGATAGTGCGAATCGGGCTTGGCGGGCAGCACGGTCGGGCCTTGCACGATCGCGTTCGTCAGGTCGCCGGTGCCGCCGAGGTTGGTTTCCATCGCCGGCTGCGCTTTTGTAGCCGGCGCCGTGGATGGGGGCGATGGCACGGTTTGTTGCAGCGCTCCGGATGGCAGCGCCATATCGGCTTGCGTTTGGCTGGGCTCGATGTCCGGCCCGGATGCGACAAGCGGCGGCTGCTCCGCAGGCGCCTCGGTTGCCTGCTCCTGTTCCGGCGCTGATTGCGCGTTGGCTCCCTGCTCCGCCCGCAGGACCAATTCAACAAAAACAGGCGTATCCGGCGCGTCCGGCGAGTGCGCTCGTGGCGCGAGCCACAGGATCAGCCCGCCGAGCACGAGCCCGTGCAACGAAAACGAGACGGCGGCGGCGCGTCGCATGACACACAGTATCGCGCATACGCGCCGGGACCAAAATGATCAAATGTAGCGCGTCCGGCGACGCTTGCTCGGTTGCACGTGCTCCGGCCGGGCCAAATCGCTGGAGGCTACTCCACCTGTTCGTCTTTCGACATCTGCTGTCATTCGGGCGAGCCGGCGTCGGGACCGGGGCGCCTAACTCGATGTGCCTAAAGTCTCGCAGAATGCGGCTGCGTCGGTAAGAATCGCATCACCCATGGAGGCGAGATTGGCCAGGGACCGCTGCGCTGCCTCAAAATCGCCGGCACCGCAGGCGTCCCGCACGACTATCGGGACAAGTCCAAGATCGGCGCCGTGCCGGACAGTCGGGTCGATGCCAATTTCGATCGCGATGCCCACGATGGCGAATGCGCGCAGCCGACAATCACGAAGGATCATCGCCAAGGCGAACCCTCGAAGGCCGAGAACGTGATCTTATCGAGGACTGCCTCGTCGTCGCGCGGCTTGAGTTCAGGTACGATCCCGAAACCTGGGGATCCGCGCAGGAACCAGGGCTGGACTTGGTCGGGATCGGTAAGTCTTTGCCATGCCATCGCCTGCCGGATTTGAAAACTGCCCATCAGTTTGACCGGCAGTGACATGTGTCGCGTAAAGATGACCCGAACGCCGCTGCCGCGCGCTGATGCGAGCACGCGCGCGACGCTTTCGGTGATTGCCGCACCATTGGTCAGCTGCCTGACGACACCGACTTGCATATCGTAGACGATCAGCGCCATCTCGTCGGGACGGCAAAGTTCCGAGAAGGTGGTCGGAACGTCCAGTCCAAAGTTCGTCTGCATGTCGCTCCTCGGACTTACGGCAGCTTGTCGCCGGGAAAAGTGGCCCGTGCCGAACGGAAACCCGGCCTGAACCGAGTGTCTAATCTTACATGGTACGTCCCGGTCGAACTCCAGTGCGGCGGCCCGCCTGCTCCGCCCGAGCTGGCCGCTCAAATCAGCCCGCGCCGGGCGAGATAGCGCATCAGGGCACCGGCACCGAAGCTCCAGGCCTCGCATTGATCGGTGTGCAGCATGCGGTTCACCAACCGCCCCAGCTTGGGTGCCGCGATCGTCACGATATCGCCGGTCTTGTGCGTGAAACCCTTGCCCTCAGCGTCGCGGTCCTCGACCGGGGCGAACATCGTGCCGAGAAACAGAACGGCGCCGTCGGGGTAGGGATGATGCGCATTGAGCATCTGCGCCACGAGATCGGCGGGGTCGCGGCTGATCCGCTCGATCGAGGACTGGCCTAGCAGGCGGAATCCGTCCCGACCGTCCACCGTCAGGCGCACGATGGTGCGGCGGATATCATCGAGCCCGAACTGCGCATCGAACAGGCGCAGGAACGGTCCCACGGCGCAGGACGCATTGTTGTCCTTGGCTTTGCCGAGTAGGAGGGCGGAGCGCCCCTCCACGTCTCGCAAATTTACGTCGTTGCCGAGCGTCGCACCGACGATGCGCCCGGCGGAGGAGACCGCAAGCACCACTTCGGGTTCCGGATTGTTCCACGACGATGCGGGATGCAGCCCCGCATCCATACCGGTGCCGACGGCCGCCATCGGCTGAGTCTTGGTGAAAATCTCCGCGTCCGGGCCGATGCCGACTTCCAGATACTGGCTCCACGCCCCTTGCTCGGTCAGCACCTGCTTGAGCCGCGCGGCTTCGGGCGAGCCGGGGCGAAGCCTGGCCAGGTCGTCACCGACCAGCGTCGTGACCTCCGTCCGGATCGCCGCCGCGGCCTGCGGATTGCCGCGCGCACGCTCCTCGATCACGCGCTCGATCATGGAAACGACGAACGTGACCCCGGCGGCCTTGATCGCGTGCAGATCAATCGGCGCAAGCAGCCAAGGCTTGGACGGATCGCGCGTGGGGCGGGGCGTGTTGGCGAGCGCCTCGGCGAGTGCGCCGATCGTCTGGCCCCGGGCGGTGCGCAAGGAAGCGGCCGGATTGGCCGATTCACAGAGATCGCGCACGGTCGGGAATGAGTCGCTAACGTCGATCAGCGCGCCGTCGCGCACGGTGACGACCGACGGGCCGCCGAGTTCGGGTCGCCAGACGCGGCCGACAAGCGTGGCTACCGACGCATCGTCCGGCAGAGCCGGCTCCAGCGTGTCCCTGAGTTCCGGCATGCCCTGTCCCCCCTAAGCTGAAATCGCGGCCCGCGCCCTATATACCGGCAGGACAAGATTAGGGAGATGCGGCATGAAGCGTTTGTTCGGCGGCGCGGCTGAGGCGCATGAGGCGGAAACGTACCCGGTTACGCACTCCGACGAGGAGTGGCGCAAGCTGCTCTCGCCCGAGCAGTTCCGGGTGCTGCGCCAGCACGGGACCGAACGCGCGGGCACGAGCCCCCTGAACAAGGAGAAGCGGCCCGGAACCTTTGTCTGCGCCGGCTGCGGCGCACCGCTCTTCGGGGCGCAGACGAAATTCGAGAGCGGGACGGGATGGCCGAGCTTCTATGCGCCGATGGACGGCGCGGTGGCGACCTCCGAGGACCGCAGCTTCTTTACCGTCCGGACCGAAGTGCATTGCAGCCGCTGCGGCGGACATCTCGGGCACGTGTTCGAGGACGGACCGCAACCGACCGGGCTGCGGTATTGCATGAACGGCGCCGCGATGAAGTTCGACCCGGGCTGAGTTTGGATTGGCTCCGGGCAGAGATGCCAACCTTTTGGAGGTGTCCGACATGTCGACACCGCTATAACAGAGCGCGCATCTAACCTCTTTGCCGCAGACCAGCTATGTTGGTGCGTCTGGAACCGAGAGGCTGGAGGAGCTCCCAATGGCAGATGTTCAAGTGCCATGTAACTATTGTGGTTGTGTTGACGCCACTGCGATCTTTGGCCCTGGTGTTGCCCAACGTCTGCAGATCGTGCGCTGCAACGAATGCGGTCTCATGTATGCTAATCCGCGGCCCGCCGATCCGGAGCACGTAGTTATAGAGCGATGCGCCGGAAAAGAACCCAACGAGGATGATATTCTCAATATTATGCATCGGAGAGAAAAGGAACGCCTGCAAGTACACGACTTCCTCCCCACTCGAAAGGAGATAAATGCTCTTCATCCATTTCGAGGCAGGTTGCTGGAGATTGGCAGCGGGTTTGGATATTTGCTGGCAGAGCTCCGGGCAGACGGATGGAGCGTGCAAGGGATCGACCATGACGATTACGCATGCGCTTACGCGAGGAAGACCCATGGCGTGAATGCAATGGAAGGCATTCTTGAGGCGGCGCGTCTGCCTGATGCAGCATTTGATGTCGTGGTAATGAACCATGTGATCGAACATCTGCCAGACCCCCTTGGGACTTTGAAAGAGATCAACAGAATCCAGAATCCTGGAGCCTGATGGGCATTTGGTTATGGAAACACCTCGCTATGACACGCTGGCGTTTCGGGTCCTCGGCCGGCGTGAACGAAGCCTGAGCTGTGAAGGACACGTCTACTTTTTTACCACGTCCTCATTGCAAAGGCTTTATGAGGCCGCAGGGTTTAAGTTGGTCGAGCTCCGGTATGTCGGGCGTTCTCTGACATTGGATCGCCTTTTCCACAATGTCGCAGTAATGAGCAAGAGTAAGGTGTTTCAGAAGTCACTCAGCAGGACCACCCGCGCGCTATGGCTAAATCGTCTCAACGTTTACGTTAACCTCAGGGACATGCAAAGAGTATGCGTCCAAAAATGTTAGGCTGCTGAATTTCCGGCTCCAACCCGTCACTGTCTGCCGTTCTTCGGGACGAAGCAATCCAGGGCCGGTGCACGACCCTGGATTGCGTCCAGACCCGCGGCGGCTCCCCGCTACATTGCCCCGACCGCTCTACGCATGTGCTTGCCGTCAGTGCAGGGCAGCAATGATGGTGGGATGCTCCGTGCTCTGCAACGCGGCCGGCATTGCGGCGATCGCGGGCGTCGTCACCGGCTGGACGGCGGCTGCGGGCGGGCTCGGGGCGAGGTCCGGGGCGGCCATGGCGCTCTGCAGCAGGGCGCTGGTTGACGGCGGCGCGGAGGCGGGGCTCCACTGATGTTGGTTCCAGGTGTACCAGTTGCCGGTTGCGGCATCTTCGCCATAGACGTGGCCGTTATAGAACGCCATCTTTTCGGTGTTGCCGCCGCCGGGGATCGCCGCGCTGTTCTCCATGGCGTTGCCGTTCTGGGCCAGGACGTAAACATTCCCGGCCGTATCGGTGAACGAACCGTTGCCGGGTGTGATGACGATGCCGCCGCCGCTGCTGCCCGGTGTACTGCCGCCACCGCCGGGGGTCGTCGGCGGCGCGCTGATCGGCCGCCAGTAGGCGCCGTCCCATCGGTACCAGTCGTGCGTGTTGGCGGCCTGGGCGCAAACCTGGCCCTGGTAGTATTCCATCGCGCCGGTTCCGCCGCCGCCTGGCATCGCTCTTCCGTTCTGCATGGCAACGTCACCCGTCGTCAGGGTGTAGGTGTTGCCCTTCGCATCCACGAACGAGCCGTGCCCCCGGGTGATGACGGTGCCGCTCGGCGAGGGCTTGGGGCCACCGCCGCCCGTGCTGCCGCCGGCGATGAAATTGGCGACCATCTGCCCGTAGGCATCGAGCCCATCGGCGGGATTGTTGTTGGTGAACAGCTGATCCGCATTGCCGCCCGGATTCCAGCCATGCGCGGCGCTGCCGCTGATCGTGCTGTTCGTCTGCACGGCGGTGACTGTCGGCCGCCATCCCGGGTCGACATTCGTGCCATCGGTGGAGTCGCCGTACTCGCCGATGATCACCGGGATTCTCGAGCCGCCCGCTTCGGTCGTGAAGTTCTGGAAGGTCGAAATCTCGTTCGCCAAGCCGCGTTGTTCGCTGACTGACTCGTGCTGTAGTTCGACACCCAATTGTAGAAGTGGAGGTCCCAGATGACATTGTGCATGGCGGCGATCGCAGACGCGCTCATTCCCTGCGTGTCGTCGCCGCCGCCATGCGGGGTCAGCAGGATGGGCGCCGTGTTGCCGGCGTCGCGAACCGCATTGTAGATCGCGGTCATCTCATTCGAGACGGCGTTCCCGGCGGTGTCCGGCGGCTCATTCTGGGTCTCGAACCACACATAGGGGTTGGCTTTGAACGCCGCCGCAAGCCGCCCGTACCAGGCGGCCGCGGTGCTCAGCGGCGAGCCGGTCAGCGTCCGGTCATACGGGAGGTATACGATGTCGACGACGATGCCGTGTGATGTTGCCCAATTGACGGATTGCTCGATCGACGAGAGCGGATCCAGGTTGTCAACCGTATTGTCGGCGCTGCCGAATGGGGCAATGTCGAGCCGTACGAAGTTGACACCGGGGAAGTCGGTGGTCAGCGGCTGGGCCGACGCATTACCGATCGCTTGTGACAAGACCCAGTCGCCGATATTGATACCCTTAGCAACGAATGGCTGCCCGTTCGGGCCGATTAGACGCCCGTTCTGAACGGAGAATCCCATAGGACTTCTTCCCTAATATTTGGATGAGCGCTATCGCGAACGTGCTCGCCGAGCGGCGAGCCCGCGGCTATCGCCAGCCGGGCGACGGATAATTCGGTCCGATATCGGACTGATTAGCGGCGGAGAAGCGGGGTCATTTCGGTGTTCCGTAGCTGTTGGTGAGTGTGCACGCTTGCAACGTATGCGGCACAATGTTCTGGTATCGGACTAGAACTGGATGTGCAACAGAATGGCCCCAGATATGAGATTTAGCGCGGAGCCCACATTCGTGGCCCGCGGTATTAGGACGCAATTCCCGATCTGCTCAAAATTGACGGCAGCTAACGGAACGAACCGCGATGCGGCCTTTGCAACATTTGGCTAGCGGTATGATCGCGCCGATGCTGAGTCCGCAGTCATCCGGCGGCGAGCCGGGCGACCCGCGTCGGGCCAAAATGTCAGTTACGACGTGGGGTCGCCCCGGCCCGGGTTACCGGTTAGTGCAGAGCGGGAATGAAGGATGGTTGCGCCGTGCTCTGCAACGCAAGCGGCGGCGTCGCTGCGGCGTTCGGTGTCGTCACCGGCTGGACGGCGGCGGCCGGAATGTTCGGTGCGGTGTCCCCGGAGGCCGTAGCGCTCTGCATGATCGCGGCCGTTGATGGAGGCGCGGAGGCCGGACTCCACTCCTGTTGGTTCCAGGTGTACCAATTTCCGGTTATGGCATCTTCGCCGTAGACGTTGCCGTTGTAGAATTCCATTTTCTGCGTATTAATGGCTCCCGGGATGGCCGCATCATTCTCCATGGCGCTGCCGTTTTGCGCCAGGGCGTAGACGTTGCCGGCGCTGTCGGTGAACGAGCCATGGCCCGGCGTTATGACGGTGGCGCCGGGCGACGGCTTCGTGCCGCCGCCGCCCGAGCCGGAGCCCGCGCCGCCACCACTGCCGGAGCCGCTCCCCGCGCCGCTGCCGGCAACCCAGTTTGAGCCCGGATTGCCATTTATCATTGCGGCGCTTTGATTGCTCAAAACTTGCAGATATCGCGCGATCTCGCCTCCATATTGATCCATGCCTTGAATGATCGGGTCATTTGGATTGACGTTCTGGTCCGCTGAGAAGCTGATATTATTGGCGGGACCGTCCGTGTCGCGTACCATCGCGCCGTGGGTTTCCAAAGTATTCCAGAGGATATTCGCGCCTTCGTTTGCCTTGATGTCGGCCGGCTCTGGCGTGCCCTTGGGAATGCCGAGCGTCGCGCCGTAGGGCAGCGTGCCGGAATATTGCTGCGGCCCGAAGCCATCCTCCATCGTCTGAGGACCTGCATAGGACGCTATATCGGTAAAGCTCGACCCGTAGGACTCCGCGAGATTGGTGGGAATCGCAATCCGCAGCATATGGCCGATCGCGCCGGTATTCGTGGCTTGAGTGAGGTCCTGCTGCGTAATGGTGCCGACCGCAAAATCAAAGTCGCTGCCGTCGAACCCGCCGGACGGCGCGTCAGTTACGCCGCTGCCGCTGGCGCTTTCAATGCCGGTGTACGAGGCGGTCGCCGTCCCATCTCCCGTCCAAGTAAAGTTATAAAAGGAATAGAGCGTGCCGTTGCTGACGACGCTAAGGGGATGGTCACTGCCGGTCGCCGGCTGCGCACCGGCCGGAATATGCACTGTGATCGGACCATAAGGTTGACCGTTCCAATTCTGGGCTCCCGTCACAGTGACCGTCGGGTCGCTAGCCGTATCCCAATAAAGAGGCGAATTGTAGCCGGTGCCGCCGAGCTGTCCGCTGGTACTGACGTTCATGGTGAAATTGCCACTCGAAAGCTGCGTGTTCCCGCTCCATTGCGCAGCGGGACCGAACGGGACGTTGAACACGGAGCCGGCAGAGAACAATGTTGCCATCGTCGAAGTTTCCTGGATTGTACGGGCTCTGCGCCGCCGGCGAGCGAGCGCAGGCTATGCGCGCGCGAGATACGTCGTTACGCCGAAGCGCGGCTTCGTAGCGGAGGCGGGAGTGTGATGATCTTTCGCGATAGTTATTTATCGCGTGAGAGCGACAGATTTTCTCGCCGACGTTGCCCTGCGTTGCTGGAGGCCTCCTACCGGCATCTCAGAGTTCATTTCTTCCGAAATTACCGGGCGCTCACCCCAACTCTCGAGGCGAAGAGCTTTCATAGGACTTTATCCCTAGAACTAGAGCAAACATTATCGCAAGCGCTCGCCAATGAGAGCGGCGCGCGACTGCCCGCCTGATCGAGCGGGAGGCGTTCGGGTTGATTCCGATTTAACTAGCGGCGTCCACTCATTTTATTGGCTCCCCCAGTGATTAGTGATCGTGCAATCAGATTGATACAGGTATTGAACGGCTGTGCGCCACCAAACTGGTTTCAGAGCTGCAAATTTATCGAGAAGTTGTGCTTACGCACTTGCTGTATTAGGACTGTCTTCCCGTTTGCCGCGAAAATCCGGATTCCGTCAGGCCAACCGAAGGGATGTTGATAATCCGTTACAAAAAGCTCTGCAACCGGTTTCGCCTGTTCCTCAAGGAGACGGGGTATGTCGCCAATGCCGGGTTGATCAAGCCTGCGCCGTTCGCCACTCACACTGGCATCGAAATGGCCGATGCTACTCCGGGCGTTATGGTTTGCACTCCGTGCCGAACTTGCGTCATCATTGCAGCTACGGTAATGTCACCTATCCGGTGAGTTCTCTACCACGAGGATGTGGTGGTGCTGCTGCCGACTCGAGCCATCGGTCAATGTTGGAGTGTCTTCGCGGCAGGGTTGCTGTTCGGCCTGCTCGTGGCCGGCGGGTTTCTATCTCCTGATCGACATGCAGCGGGCCGCTGCCGTGACCGCCTGTGGATGTTTCGCCAAATTCGCGCACTTGAGGCGTTCGGGCCGACGCTGCATGGCGGCCAATGCCGAGATAACGCCGGTCCGGGCCAGCTGGTGTCTCAGGCGCGTGCGCTGGGCCGCGCGTTGACCATGTCGTACCAGCGGCGCAGGTGCCGGCACTCCGGCGGGATCGTCACGTCCGACCATTTGGCAAAGTCTACCGCCGCCAATGTCGTCGCATCCGCAACCGTCCAGCCTTCGCCAGCCACAAAAACGCTCCCGGCTAGCTGGTCGTCAAACTTACGGAAGAACCGGCCCAGCCGTCCGCGCGCGCGGTCGCGCAAGGCGGGGATCGCGGGGATCGGTTCGGCCGAGCCGGGTAGGCCGCGTTGATCGAAGGCCGGGTGGATGTTGCGGAACAGTTCCGAGGCGGGAAGCATGCCTTCCTCGTTCGCCCGCTTCTCCCACATGGCGACGATCGCCTTGTCCTTGGGAGTGCTGCCCATCAGCGGCGGTGGTGCCGTCGCGATTGATGTGGAAATTCGGTACAGCGATGTCTCCAAATGCAATGAGATATCGGGTCAAGCTGCCAAGTCAATGCATTGAGGGGTGAGTTTCTCGGGGAGCGTTTGCCAACCATCGACTTTTCGCATCGTGATCTGCCCCGAAGCGAGCAACGCCCAGAACAGCATCGCCGCAGTCTCCGCCGAGGGCAGAACGGTTTGCGTCTTGACACGCCGCTTGAACTCTTCGTGCAATCGCTCGACGGCATTCGTGGTGCGCGCCGATTTCCATTGGCTTTCGGGCAGCCGGGTGAAGGTGAACAACCGATCGCCCGCTTCTTCCAAGCTATCAGCCACGGCGCGGCATTTCAGACGCCACTTGCGCAGGAACGACTTGCGGCGTGTCTCGATCTCCTTTGCCGTCTTGGCATAGATCATGTCGGTGTAGTCGGCAGAGATCTCCTCGTGCAGCGCATCAGGCGCGTGCGCCAGCAGATTGCGGTGTTTGTGCACCGTGCAGCGCTGGATGGGCGCCTCGGGCCACAGCGCGGCAAGCGCCTTCTCCAGTCCGGCGGCGCCATCGATGATCAGGAATTCGGGGCTCCGCAAACCGCGCGCGACGAGGTCATTGAGCACGCCGCGCCAGGCGGCTTCACTCTCGCCGCCCATGTTGCGCACCGCCAGCAGAACCTTCTGCCCGTCGCGGCGGATGCCGAGGACAACCAGGAGCGAGATGTTGGTGGCCTTGCGGTCGAGGCGCACGCGCACCACGCTGCCATCGAGGATCAGTCGGACGATGTCCTCCTCAGCCAGATCGCGGCGCATCCAGGCGTCCCAGTCGGTCCTCACCTTGCGCCACACGCGGCTGACCACGTCCTTGCCGATCGCGCCCTTGAACAGCGCCCCGAGCGCCCGCTTCACCCGCCGAGTGTTCGTGCCGGCGAGATAGGCCGATGCAATCAGCGCCTCGACTTGTCGAATGCATCCCGGACGTAGCGCGGCAGCACCGTGCTCCGCCATTCTCGGCTGGCGCCATCGGCAGCCAACAGCCGGGCCCGGGGAACCGCGATCTCCACCGGACCGAACGAGCCAAGCAACCGGCGCGACCGCGTGCCGTTCCTGTAGCCCGCAGACGCGCCCCGCTGGTAGCGGCTGCGTCCCAAGGCAGCCGTCGCTTCTTGCTCGACCATCTCTTCCAGAAAGCTTCGGATCCGCTCCCGCAACTCGGCCTCGATCGGGTCGAACCAAGTCTCTCCAGCAAACAGCGGCCCGCCGTCCATCGTGCTATTCTTTTCCATGGCGTGATCTCCGCCGGCGCGCCAACGCCGGTTGCGAGTTGTTGACCTACTCGGAGATTACGCCACCCTTTTTCCACCACCTCCGCTACGGCACCGCGGCGGTTCGGGAGTTGTCTCTTCGAAATAGCGCGCGATCGCCATGGCTTCGCCGATACAGGTGCCGTCATCCAGCTCCAGCATCGGCACCATCGCGTGTGGGTACTTCTTGTACCAGTCGGCTAGCGTGAAATCCTCCTGTCCCACCTCCACCAACTCGACGTTGATCCCTTCTCCGCCAGATAAAGATGCAGGCGCCGCGGGTTGGGGGCGATGTGCCAATCGTAGATCTTCATGCGGTCCCTCCGTGTGCCTATCAGGTTGCCTGAACACGCAGCCGAACCAAAGGACCGGCCCGGTTCGCCGGGTCCGCAACAAACGGTTGCCTTCCCGGGAGCAACACAAGACAACCGGACCATGCCAGTCCCCGACCCGCGCGCCAACCCGACCTTGCTCGGCCACGAGGCGGCCGAGGCAACGCTGATCGAGGCGATGCGCGGCGGGCGGATGCATCATGCGTGGCTGATCACGGGACCGGAGGGCGTGGGCAAGGCGACGCTCGCTTTCCGCTTCGCCCGCCGCCTGTTCGCCGGTATCCCCAACGAGCCAACGTTGGCGCTGGAGCCCGGGCATCCAGTGTTCCGCCGGGTGGCGGCCGGCTCGCATGCCGATCTGCTGACCGTCGAACGGGGCTTTGACGAGAAGCGCAAGCGAACGCGGAGCGTCATCCAGGCCGAGGACGTGCGGCGCATCAGCGCCTTCATGAGCTTGACCCCGGCCGAGGGCGGCTGGCGCGTGGCAATAGTGGACGGGGCGGAGGAGATGAATGCGGCTTCCGCCAATGCCTTGCTGAAAATTCTGGAGGAGCCGCCCGTCCGCGCGGTACTGTTGCTGGTCTCCGCCGCGCCCGGCCGGCTACTGCCCACAATCCGCAGCCGTTGCCGGAAGTTGAGCCTGGCTCCGCTGGGCGACGCGGCGATGTCCCGGTTGTTGGCCGAATACCTACCCGACCTGTCGGAGGACGCGCGCGGCCGGCTGGCCACGCTCGCCGAGGGCTCACCCGGCCGGGCTTTGCTGCTTGCCGAGGCGGAGGGTTTGGCGCTCGCGGCGCTGGTTGATGAGGTGCTAGGGGCCTTGCCGTCGCTTGGACCGGAGCGCGCGCATTCGATCGCTGACCGGCTGGGGCGCGGGGAGGGGGCGTTTTCCACCTTCATGGATCTGCTGCGTGCGGCGATCGCAGCGGCGGTGCGCGAGGCCGTGCGGGGCCGCGCCGATCCCGAGCAGGCGCGCCTCGCCGCGCTGCATCCTCTTGATGCCTGGTCCGCCGTATGGCAGGGGCTCTCGCAGCTGCAGGACGAAACCGAACGTTTCGCTCTGGACCGGCGTCAGGCGATCATCCAGGGTCTCGCGCTGCTAAGCGAACCCGTGCAAGGCATCTGAATGAGCACGAGGTATTATATAACGACGCCGATCTATTACGTGAACGGCACGCCGCATATCGGCCACGCCTATACGTCGATTGCGGCGGACGTGATGGCGCGTTTCAAGCGGCTGGACGGCCATGACGTGTTCTTCCTGACCGGCACCGACGAGCACGGTCAGAAGGTAGAACAAGCCGCGGCCGCCGCGGGACTCGACCCACAATCCTTTACCGACAAGGTCTCCGCCGATTTCCGTGACGTGGCGCTAAAGATGGGCGTCTCCTTTGACGATTACATCCGCACCACCGAGGAGCGGCATAAGCGCGCCTGCGTGGCACTCTGGGAACGCTTACAATCGGCGGGGCAGATCTATCTCGATCATTACGAGGGCTGGTACGCGGTACGGGACGAGGCGTTCTATGACGAGGAGGAGCTGACCACACGCCCCGACGGCAGCCGCGTAGCGCCATCGGGGGCGCCGGTTTCTTGGGTACGCGAACCGTCCTATTTCTTCCGTCTCTCGGCCTGGCAGGGCCGGCTGCTGCGCCTTTACGAGGAACAGCCGGATTTCATCCTGCCGCCGGGACGGCGCAACGAGGTCGTCAGCTTCGTGCGCGGCGGGCTGCGCGACCTGTCGGTGAGCCGCACGAGTTTCCGCTGGGGCATTCCGGTGCCGGGCGCGCCGGATCACGTCATGTATGTCTGGCTGGACGCGCTGACGAATTACATCACGGCGTGCGGCTATCCCGATGAATCTGCGCCACGTTGGGCATTCTGGCCGGCGGATGCGCATTTCATCGGCAAGGACATCCTGCGCTTCCATGCGGTCTATTGGCCCGCCTTCCTGATGGCGGCGGGCATTCCGGTGCCGAAGCGCGTCTCCTCGCACGGCTGGTGGACGGTCGAGGGCGAGAAGATGAGCAAGTCGCTCGGCAATGTCATCGAGCCGCGCAAGCTGGTGGAGACATACGGGCTGGACCAGGTGCGCTATTTCTTGATGCGCGAGAAGCCGTTTGGCGGCGACGGTACGATCAGCCATCAGGCGCTGGTGACGCGCATCAACGTCGAACTCGCCAACGATCTGGGCAATCTGGCGCAGCGCACGTTGACCCTGATCGCCCGCAACTGCGCGGGAAGGCTGCCGGGCAGGGGGGCAGAAACCGAGGATGATCGTGTGCTGCTGGAGGAAGCTGGCGCCCTGTCGGATGCCGCGCGCACACGGATTGACCGGCAAGCCTTCCATGAGGCGCTGGAAGAGATTTGGAAACCGGTGCGCGCCGCCAACGCCTATATCGACCG
Source organism: uncultured Pseudomonadota bacterium (assembly GCA_963822675.1). Classification (GTDB taxonomy): domain Bacteria; phylum Pseudomonadota; class Alphaproteobacteria; order Acetobacterales; family Acetobacteraceae; genus CAWGIP01. Next base: position 25,622 of record CAWGIP010000017.1, read on the forward strand.
CCAAGCGCCCTGGGCCTTGAGCAAGACCGATCCGGCGCGCATGGGCGCGGTGCTGCGCGTGCTGACGGACGTGTTGCGGGTTGTGGCCACGCTGCTGCAAGCCTTCATGCCAGGGGCGATGGCACGCATGCTGGATCAGTTGGGCGTCGCGCCGGATGCGCGCGCCATCGCCGCCTTAGCGCGACCCACCCCGGACGGAACGGCCTTGCCGCCACCTCGGGGCGTGTTCCCTCGTTATGTCGAGGACGCGGCGTAGTGCACAATTTCTGTGGAATGATAGGCTCCAAATCTCCTCCGCTCATTCCCGCGCAAGAGCCTGTGAAAGAAATAGCGGCGCGGCCGAAAATCCGATTCTCTCGTTTCGGATTGGCGGGGGAAGCGGGATGTCTGACGGGGCGCGATATCTGCAGGTCAACCGGGCGCAGCCGCGGTGGGAAGTGATGGATCTGGAAGCCGAGCTGCCAGCCGATCACCGGGCGCGGGTGGTCTGGGGGTTCGTCGGTGAACTGGACTTGTCGGAGTTGTATCGGCAAATCCGCGCCCGTGAAGGCGAGACCGGTCGTCCGCCGCCGGATCCGCGTTTGCTGTTGGCGCTGTGGCGGTATGCCACGCTGGAAGGGATTGGTTCGGCCCGCCAGCTGGCGCGGCTGTGCGAACGCGACCTTGCGTATCGCTGGCTGTGCGGCGGCGTGCCGGTGAACTATCACGGGCTGAGCGATTTCCGGGTCGGCCATGCGGCGATGCTGGATCGGCTGCTGACGGAGAGCCTGACGGCGCTGCTGGCGAGCGGTGTGGTGACACTTGAGGAAGTGGCGATCGACGGCACGAAGATCCGCGCCAACGCCGCCAAGCGTTCGTTTCGCCGCGCCGGCACGCTGGCCGAGGTGGAAGCGGCGGCGCGCCAGCGCGTCGGCGCGCTGCGCCGGGAGTTGGAGACCGATCCCGCCGCCGGCGAAGCGCGCCGTCGGGCAGCGCGGCTGCGCGCGGCGCAAGGCATTGCCGATCGCGCCGCAAAAGCCGGCCGCGCGCTCGAAAAACTGCGTGCCGAGAAGGATGAGAACGCCAAGAAACACGCCCGGGCGGAGGCGGAGAAAGGCGCGTTGCGCGCCAGCCGCACCGATCCGGATGCGCGCAAGATGCGCTTCGCCGACGGTTCGATGCACGCCGGATACAATGTGCAATTGGCGGTCGATCCCGCCACCAACATCATCCTCGCCGTGCAGACCACCGACCGGCGCAACGACGCGGGCCTCGCCGGCGGCATGATCGCGCAGATCAAACGCCGGCTCGGCCGGCCGCCCAAACGCGCGCTGGTCGACACGCATTATGCCACGCAGCCGGATATTGTCGCGCTGGCGGCGGACGGGATCGACGTCTATGCGCCACCGCCACCCGATAAGGCGGACGCCTTGGCGGCAAGCCAGCGCCAGCGGGCGCAGCGGCGCGCGCGGGAGCCCGAGGCGGTGCAAGAATGGCGCCGGCGCATGGCCGATGACGCCAGCAAGCCGATCTATCAGCGCCGTGCGCGGATCGAGACCACCAACGGCATTCTGAAGGGTCGTGGCTTCGGTATCATGCGCGTCCGATCGCTCGCCAAAGTCGCTTGCGTGGCGCTGCTGCAGGCTCTGGCCCACAATCTGTGGCGCGCGCACCGCCTGCGTGCGGCGGTCGCCTGAGCAATGCGCCGGCCAGGCCGAGCCGCTACGGCGCCAAACTCCACCCCGATGCGCGACACCCACCCGCACGCGCCGCATCAGCGTGCGCACCGCCCGTCCTTTGACCCGCAATCGTTCCCGTTCACGGCCAAGATCGAATTGCTTCACAGGCTCGCAAGCGGGAATCCAGCCCGGGACGCGCTGGCTGGATCCCCGTCTTCGCGGGGATGAACGGAAGAAGTCATGCTGATCGATTCGCACTGCCATCTGGACTACTTCACCGCCGAGGAATTGCCCGGCCTGATGCAGCGCGCGGCGGAGGCCGGGGTGCATGAGATGGTGACGATCGGCACCACACTGCCACAGGCCGCGACCGCCATCGCCATTGCCGAGGCGCATCCGAATGTGTGGTGTACGGTCGGCGTGCATCCGCATCATGCGGCCGAGGCGCCGGTGCCGCACCCGACGGAGATCGCCGATCTGACGCAACATCCTCGCGTCATCGGCATCGGCGAATCCGGGCTGGACTATTTCTACGACCGCGCGCCCCGCGCGGTGCAGCAGGCGAGTTTTCGCGCGCATATCCGCGCTGCCAGGCTGGCGGGATTGCCGCTGGCGATCCATGCGCGCGACGCCGATGCCGACATCGTCGACATCCTGCAAGAAGAACGCGATAACGGCGGCGACTTCGACTTTTTGCTGCACTGCTTCAGCTCGTCGCGCGGCAACTGGCGAAGCCGGGGTGCAGATGGGCGGCTATCGTCAGTTTTTCCGGCATCCTGACCTTTCCGAAGTCAGAGGAGTTGCGCGCCATCGCGCGTGACCTGCCTGAAGACCGGCTGCTGGTGGAAACCGATGCGCCATACCTGGCGCCGGTGCCGGTCCGGGGCAAGCGCAACGAGCCGGCGAACGTGGCACACACGGCGCGCGTGTTGGCAGCCATCAAGGGAGTTTCCCTGGAGCAACTGGCAGCGATCTGACCACCGGCAATTTCCTGCGCCTGTTCCGGAAAGCCGATTAATGCGGGTGGTTTTGCTGGGCTGCGGCGCATCGGCGGGCGTGCCGATGATCGGCGGCGCCGACGGTGCGGGCGAATGGGGACGGTGCGATCCCGCGGAGCCTCGCAATCGGCGTAGCCGGAGCAGCATCGTGGTGGAAAGCGGGCAGGGCGCTCGGCTGCTGGTGGACACCGCGCCCGATATGCGCGCACAGCTTCTGGCCTGCCGCATCCCGCGAGTGCGACGCGATTCTCTACACCCACGCCCATGCCGACCACATCACCGGGATCGATGATGTGCGCATCCTTAATCGCATCGTCGGCCGGCCACTGCCAGCCTTCGCCACGCGGCGTGCACTGGACGAGCTCACCGCACGGTTCGGCTATGCGTTCCGTCCCTGGAAGCCGCCGAATTTCTACCGTCCGGTGCTGGAGCCGCGAGAGATCGCTCCCGGCCAGAGATCGAGGCGGCCGACATGGAAGTGCGGCTGTTTGCGCAGGATCACGGCTATGGGGCCACGCTCGGGCTTCGCATCGGCTTGTTCGGCTATTCTACCGACACGGTCGCGGCTGGACGATGCGGCATTCGCGGCGCTGGACGGCATCGAGACATGGGTGGTCGGTTGCTTCGGCCTGTCGCCGCATCCTACGCACGCGCATCTCGGTAAGGTCTTGCCTGGGCCGAGCGCGTGGGCGCACGACGGACGGTGCTGACGCACATGGGCACCGACCTGGATTGGGCCGAGTTGTCGGCCCGATTGCCGCGCGGGGTTGAGCCCGGGTGGGACGGTCTGGTGCTTGAGGTACCGGACGCCTGAGGAACGAGCCGGGCGAAATCGGCCCCTGACATCTACCGTCGCCGGATGATCTTGACGCTGATCGTTACTTTCACCTTACTTCCACACGCTAACTCAAGGGCCGCCGAACGGAACGCGAAGCAATAGCCCCGGCACCTTGTGAGCTGGCCGCTCGCTCGGGATCGAGAAGCGATAGGGGTCTTCGGGCACAGCCGCCCAGCGCGATGTGCCGGCGCGCGCATCCATGCCCACCGAGCCGAGTGACAACGCGAAGCCCGCGCCCGTTCCGAAATTCGAGCCCTGAATTATCGGAAGCTGCAAATCCGTTTGGCTGTCTGCGGCGATTGAGGCCGCCAGACTGGCTGCCATAAGGACTCCGGCCCCCAAGAACAGAACGATCGCGCGACGCATCGGCATGGCGCGGCACTCCATCCAATTCCTTGCCGGCAGCCAAGGCTGTGGCGTCCAGCTGCACAATTACAATTCCAAGATCATCACCTTGGGTCCGTGCCGTCAAGTTGGTGCGGTGCTTCCCGGATGTGGGTTGCGCTGGTCATTAGCCCCACGGGTCTTGAGCTCAGCCAGCAAGCCTCACGCGCCCCAGATGACGCAACGGACTGTGTGCAATCCCAGAGCGACGACGACCAGGTGCTGTATACAGCGGATACGCTAGGTAATCGGATGGCCGTCATCCGCTCACGCGCACCGATTTCGCCGCGCCCCTTTCAGCGAACGGGTTCCTGAATGGTCCGCAGCTCGCCTGTGAACTGCTGAACAACACCGGCATTCCAGCCGGCGCGGGGGACGCTGTTCGGCCTGCTGGCGGTAGGAGATGACGCAGTCTATTTCGTTGATGACGGCAGCAACACGCTCAATTTGCCGCATTGATTTCCCTAGTTTGGTTGCGGCGCGCGACCAACAGTTTTCCACCGACGCTGTGTTACCTGTCAGGGCTCGCTGATCCCACTCTGGACGGTCTTGTTGGCGGTCGCGCTGCGAAAGCGTCTTTGCGGTACAAGAATAATATTGACTGGCGAATACAAGAATAATAACAACCCTGGCCAGCCACGTAGCTGGCCGTCACCTATCCCCTCCCCCGGCGATCGAGGCCCTTGCCGCTGGCCAGAAGGCATTTGGAGCGACAACGATATGACAACGATCCTTGAGCACGGCCAGACTGCGGTGATCGGAAGCGTTCCACTGCTTCCTAACACCATACCGCCGCATTTGGTCAAAACGTCTGGAGCAGGCAGCCTTAGCTTCGGAGCTTATTCCAACGGGCGTTTGCCAATAATCTACACAGCGCCGGCTTCCGTTAGTATCAATAAGGTAGACTCGGCTCACTGGATCGTTGCTGAGATAGGCCACACCAGCTCGCCAGCGCCGAATTGCGAGCGGTAAACCCTTTCATTTCTCGGTCGCTCCCTCAATAAACTAAGCGATTATTTTCGCAATGATCGCTCGGGCAGAGGGAAATCGTCGCTCGTGTTCCGCGCGATCGCCATAGATAGTGCGGGAAAACAGGAATGTGTGAAGGTGCAAGATGGCAGGCCCTACAATTACACTGACAACAACGACGCCGGTTGACGATCAAGGCCAGACCTGGGTGCTTGCCGTTGCGAAGCCGGCCAGTGGCCAAAAGCTTCAAGGCCTCCGGCAATTTGGCGGCACTAGTAAGATTACCCTCGGTCCGGTGCAGGCAGACGGTTCAGCGCAGGTGATCTACATGGCGCCAGCCTCGGTCACCTCTGGTACATATGATAAAATCGATTACGCCGTCTATGATCAAGATGGCTCTTACACAAGGATTAATTACACTTCCGTCGAGCTTGACGCCGGAGTTGTCCTCACAGCGACCGTTCCGTCACCACCTCCGGTGATGGAACAGGGCCAAAGCACTGTGATCGGCACCGTCAAGCCGGGTCTTAGCTCAGACGGCTTAACCATAACTCAGACCGCTGGTGCCGGTGTCCTCAGCCTCAGTACTACGGCACAAGCGGATGGCTCTCGGCAGGTGATCTACACGGCGCCCCGCAGTATCTCCGCAAGTGGGACCGACACCGTTACCTACACTGTGTCCGATGCTCACAATGGTTCGACTGGTGGATCTACTTCGGCCAAAGGCAGCGCGTCGGTGCAGCTGAACTCCGGTCCGGGGATCACGGCGGTCGCCCCGTCGGTGGTGGAAGTCGGCCAGACGACCAGGTGATCGGCACCATCACGCCGGGTCTCAGCGGTGACACTCTGTCGCTGACGCAAACCGGCGGCAACGGCATTCTCAGCCTGGGTAGCGTGCAGGCGAACGGCACCCAGCAGGTGATCTACACCGCCGGCAGCAATGTCGCCGCGAGCGGGCCCGACGCTGTCAGTTACACGGTGTCCGACAAGCAGCACAATGACGCGGTGGCGAAGGGCAGCGCCTCCGTCCAGCTTGATGCTGGGCCGACCATCAAGGCGGCTACGCCGTCCGTGGTGGAGAAAAGCCAGACGACGGTGATCGGCACCGTCACGCCGGGTCTCCGCGGTGACACTCTGTCGCTGACGCAAACCGGCGGCAACGGCATTCTCAGCCTCGGCACCGTGCAGGCGAACGGCACGCAGCAGGTGCTCTACACGGCAGGCAGCAGCATTGCGTCCAGCAGCGTGGATGCGGTCAGCTATACCATCTCCGACCAGCATCAGGACGCGGTGACGAAGGGCAGCGCCTCCGTCCAGCTTGATGCTGGGCCGATCATTGCGGCGGCCACGCCGTCCGTGGTGGAGCAAGGCCAGACGACCGTGATCGGCACCGTCACGCCGGGCCTTAGCGGTGATGCGCTGTCGCTGACGCAAACCGGCGGCAGTGGCATTCTCAGCCTCGGCACCGTGCAGGCGAACGGCACGCAGCAGGTGCTCTACACTGCGGGCAGCAGCATTGCGTCCAGCAGCGTGGATGCGGTCAGCTATACCATCTCCGACCAGCATCAGGACGCGGTGGCGAAGGGCAGCGCCTCCGTCCAGCTTGATGCTGGGCCGATCATTGCGGCGGCCACGCCGTCCGTGGTGGAGAAAGGCCAGACGACGGTGATCGGCACCGTCACGCCGGGTCTCAGCGGTGATACGCTGTCGCTGACGCAAACCGGCGGCAACGGCATTCTCAGCCTGAGCACAGTGCAGGCGAACGGCACGCAGCAGGTGCTCTACACGGCAGGCAGCAGCATTGCATCCAGCAACGTGGATGCAGTTAGCTACACAGTGTCCGACCAACATCAGGATGCGGTGGCGAAGGCCAACGCCTCGATCCAGCTTGATGCCGGACCGACCATTACGGCGGCTGCCCCATCCGTAGTGGAACAAGGCCAGACGACCGTCGTCGGCACCGTTAAACCGGGCCTAACCAGCGACACGCTCACACTCACACAGACCGCCGGCAGCGGCGTTCTCAGCCTGGGCAGCGTGCAGGCAAACGGCACGCAGCAGATAATCTACACCGCGGGTAGCAGCATCGCGACAAGCAGCTTGGATGCGGTCAGCTATACCGTCTCAGACCAGCACCAGGATGCGTTGGCGAAAGGCAGCGCCTCGGTCCAGCTTGATGCCGGGCCGACCATTGCGGCGGCTACGCCATCCGTGTTGGAGCAAGGCCAGACCACGATAATCGGCACGTTCACGCCTGGCCTCAGCGGTGACACTCTGTCGCTGACGCAAACCGGCGGCAGCGGCATTCTCAGCCTCGGCACCGTGCAGGCGAACGGCACGCCGCAGGTGCTTTACACTGCGGGCAGCAGCATTGCGTCCAGCAGCGTGGATGCGGTCAGCTACACCGTCTCCGACCAGCATCAGGATGCGGTGGCGCAAGGCAGTGGCTCTGTCCAGCTTGACCCCGGACCGACCATTACGGCGGCTGCCCCATCCGTAGTGGAACAAGGCCAGACGACCGTCGTCGGCACCGTTAAACCGGGCCTAACCGGCGACACGCCCACACTCACACAGACCGCCGGCAGCGGCGTTCTCAGCCTCGGCACCGTGCAGGCCGACGGCACGCAGCAAGTTATCTACACTGCTGGCAGTAACATCGCCACCAGCAGCGTGGACCCTGCCAGGTATACCGTCTCTGACCAGCACCAAGATGCGGTGGCGCAAGGCAGTGCATCCGTCCAGCTTGACCCCGGACCGAGCATTACGGCAGCTACCCCGTCCGTGGTGAGGCAAGGCCAGACGACGGTGATCGGCACGGTCACGCCGGGTCTCAGCGGTGATACGCTGACGCTGACGCAAACGGGCGGCAGCGGCATTCTTAGCCTCGGCACCGTGCAGGCCGACGGCACGCAGCAAATTATCTACACTGCTGGCAGTACCATCGCTACCAGCAGGGTGGACGCTGTCAGCTATACCGTCTCCGACCAGCATCAGGATGCGGTGGCGCAAGGCAGCGCCTCCGTCCAGCTTGACGCCGGGCCGACGGTAGTCCCCGGCTCGACAACGGCCACAGGTTCCATCACGGAGCTGCCGAACAACACCAATTCGACGACAGTCGACACCACGTCCGGCAAGATCGCCTTCGCCGACGTGGATGTGAACGACCGGCCTACGGCGTCGGTAACCGGTCAAACCATCAGCGCCGTTGCAGCAGACGGCATAACCCCGGTGACTTTCACGACCGAGCAGGTAGCAGCCCTGGAAGACGCGTTCTCGATCGCGTCGGAGTCGGCCAACACCAACAACGGAACGATCGACTGGACCTACAGCATACCGGACAGCAGTCTGGGTTTTCTGGACGTCGGCGAGACGGTCACGTTGACCTCTACAGTGCAAATCGACGACGGCCATGGCGATCAGGTCAGTCAGCCGGTAACGGTGACGATCACAGGCAATCGCGAACCAATCACCGCGATGGGCACTCCAGGCGGTAACACAATCACGATCCCAATGACCCCTGGCCAAATCCCCAATGCTGCGCATTCCGATGAAGTCGGCCGGTGATTCCGGCCTGACGTCGGCCACCCATTCCGATTGAAGTCGGCCGGCCGTTCCGATCGATGTCGGCCGGGGTGGCGTTGCTCGTGGCGTGATGATCTCTCCATGCTGATCGCGGCAAGGTCAAGCGGCGGCGACTTCCCGAGATTTCTTCCGGCGCAGGGAGTCGCCACGCAGTTGGATGCGATGGGCGTTGTGGACGATGCGGTCGAGGATGGCATCGGCCAGAGTGGGAGCACCGATCAGGTCGTGCCAGCGATCGACCGGAACCTGACTGGTAATCAGCGTGGAGCCGCGGCCGTAGCGGTCCTCGACGATCTCGAGCAAGTCGTGACGTTGCTCCGGACCGAGCGGCTGCAGTCCCCAATCGTCCAGGATGAGCAGTTTCACGCCGCCGAGCCCGCGCATCAGCCTGGCGTAACGACCGTCACCGCGAGCCAGCGCCAGATCGGCGAACAGCCGCGGAATGCGCTGATAGAGCACCGAATGATTGTCACGGCAGGCGCGGTGCCGAGAGCGCAGGAAAGCCATGACTTGCCGACCCCGGTCGGCCCTTCGATGATCAGGTTCTGGCGCTCCTCGATCCAGCCGCCCAGTGCCAACTTCGAAACTGCGCCCGATCCAGGCCGCGCGCGGTTCGGTAGTCGACGTCCTCGACCGCGGCTTGGTGGCGCAGCCGGGCGTAACGTAGGCGCGCTTTCAGTCTGCGATCCCGGCGATCGGCGAGCTCGCGATCGAGCAGCAATCCGAGCCATTCGGCATGATCGAGCTCGGCGCCACTTGGGTTGGCGGCCAGCTCCTCGAAGGCGCGCGCCATTCCGGCAAAGCCGAGCTGGCGCAACTGGTCGAGTGTTGGGTGGGTCAGCAAGGCGCTTCTCCTTAATGGTAATAGCCGGAACCGCGGATGTTCGGGTGCAGCAACGGCAACTCGTGCTCCGCCGCGGCTGCGGGCGGGTGGCGATCAAGGCCGTGCTGCAGGATCGACTGCACGCTGCCGTAGGAGCGCGCGCCAATTTCCAGACCGCGTGCACAGGCGGCTTCGACGCGGTCGCGACCGTAGGTGCGTACCAGGCGCAGGATACCGAGGCAGGCGCGGAAGCCCTGCTCGGGATGCGGCCGGCTCTGCAGGATCAGCGCTGTCAGCTGCCCGGTTGCGGCGCCGATTCCGGCTGCCTCGCGACCGATGCGCTCGATCGTCCACTCGGCATGGCGCCGGTGCGCGCGCGGCATGTGCTCGGGCAAGGTGGTGTGCCGACCGCGCAGGCCGCCGCGCAGATGCACCGCCACGCGCTCGCCCTTGTGGAACAGCTCGATCGTTCGGGCGGTGATCCGGGCCTCGACCTGTTCGCGCAGCAATCGATGCGGAACCGAATAATAGTGGCCATCGACATCGACGTGGTAATCGAGTGCGACGCGGCGGATGCGCCACTCGGCATAAACGAAGGGCTCCGCCGGCAGTGGCGACAGCGACGGCCGGTCCAGTTCCTCGAATAGCTGGCGGCGACTGACCCCCAGCTTGCGCATCGGCCGCGCGTTGAGGTCGGCGACCAACGCCGCGATTGCCGCGTTGAGTTCGGCCAGCGAGAAGAAGCGCTGGTTGCGCAGGCGCGCCAGGATCCAGCGCTCCACCACCAGCACGCCGGCCTCGACCTTCGCCTTGTCGCGCGGCCGGCGCACCCGTGTCGGCAGGATCGCCGCGCCGTAGTGCGCCGCCAGGTCGCGGTAGGTCGGGTTGATCCCGGGCTCGTACCAGTTCGCCCGCAGCACCGCCGCACGCAGATTGTCGGGCACGATCGTGCGCGGCACGCCGTCGAGAAATTCCAGGGCGCGCACATGCGAACCGGTCCAGTCCGGCAGGCTCTGCGTCCAGGTCGCCTCGGCGTAGGTGTAGTTCGAGGCGCCCAGCACCGCGACGAACACCTGCGCCGCCCGCAGCTCGCCGGTGCTGGCGTCCACCACCTCCACCGGATGCCCGGCATAATCGACGAACAGCCGCTCGCCGGCCGGGTGCGCCTGACGCATCGTCGGCGACAGCCGGGCTTCCCAACTGCGGTAAAGGTCACACCAGCGGCTGTAGCCGTAGCCCGTGGCATGGATCGCTCGGTATTCCTCCCAGAGCAGCAGCAGCGTCACCCCGGGCCGGCGCAGCTCATGGTGGATTGCCGCCCAATCCGGCTCCGCCTTGCGCCGACTGCCCGGCTTGGCGCCGTGCGTGGAGGCGAACAGCATCGCCTCGAGGCCTTGGTCCGTCAGTGTCGCCGGCAACGGCCAGCTCAACCCCGCTGCCGCAGCCCGAAGCAGGCACAGCTGCACCGTGCTGCGCGCCACCGACACCGCTATCGCGATCGCCCGATCGGACGCGCCACACTCGAACTTCAACCGCAGGATCTCGCGCACGCGTCGCATCGACACTCTCTCGGCCGGCATCGGTCCCCCTCTCGCCCTGACGAGACGGCAGACCGCTCACCTGCCCAGCGGTCGGGCAACGCCACCCCCTCAGGGGGTGGCCGACATCAAATCGGAATGGCCGAAATCACCTCGGAATCAGTGGCCGACATAAACTCGGAATGCCTGGCCGACTTGCCCCGGAATACGCACCAATGCCAACGGATCGGGAGGATACCGGCCGGGCCGGTCGATATTGATCTTACGGCGGGTGCCGGTCGAGTAGCTAGGCCATTCGGCTTCGCCCTCACAGATCCGGGCATGCGGCTTTCCCGCACCCGGCTCTTCCCGGGAGTTACCCGCACCGCGCCGTGCCTGCCACCCACGGGTGGGTGATACGAGGTTGCGGCAAGAGAGAGCGCTCGGTCAGGGCCTGGAACTGGTCCCAGCTCATGCGCCGGCTCTTCTGACTTCGCCTCCGGAGGCAGGTGAACCAGATTCGCCGGACTTCCTGATGGAACCCGCTCATTGCGCGCCAGTTGTGCGGCACTCCGTAGTAGCCGTAGTGGCCTCGTAGCACGCTGGATAGCCAGCGATGCTGGTCGGCCACCGGCGCGTGCATGTGCCGCCACGCGTCCTGGCGCAGCGCCTTCAGCTTGCGCGTCAGGCGCTTGCCCTGCGTCTTGCGCTTCACGATGAACCTGCCGTCCCGGGTCCACCCGCAGTAGTGGGTGAAACCGAGAAAGGCGAAGGTCTCCGGACGCCGCTCGCCGCGCTGTCGTCGGGTCAGGGCCGGTAGGCGGCCGAACTCGATCAGGCGCGTCTTGTCCTCATGCAGCGACAGACCAAACTTGGCCAGTCGCTCCTTGAGGCCCGCCAACATCTGCTGGGCATCCGCCGCGGTCTCGAAGCCCATCACGAAGTCGTCGGCATAACGCACGATCGATACCCGACCGCGCGCGTACCGACGGCGCCATTGGTGAGCCCAGAGATCGAGCACGTAATGCAGGAAGATGTTGGCGAGCAGCGGGCTGATGCCCGCACCTTGCGGGGTTCCCTCGTCTGTCTCGTACCACTCATCGCCCTCCAGGACGCCAGCCTCAAGCCACATCCGGATCAGTCGGAGGATCCGAGGATCGGCAATCCTGTGCGCCACCATCCGCAGCAACCACTCGTGGTCAACCGAGCCAAAGAAGTTGCGAATGTCGGCATCGAGCACCCAGTTCACGTGCTGGCTCATGATCGCCGTGTGAAACGCCGACAAAGCCTGGTGTGGGTTCCGCCCCGGCCGAAAGCCATAGGAGAAACCAAGGAAGTCGACTTCGTAGATGGCGCTCAGCACTTCGGCGATCGCACCCTGGACGATCTTGTCCTCCAAGGTCGGCACCCCGAGTGGGCGCTGCCCGCCATCGGCCTTCGGGATGTAGACACGCCGAACCGGCTGCGGCCGGTAGCGTCCGGTGTGGACACGGGCGCCGAGGTCCCGGAGTTTGACTTCCAGGTTCTGCTCGTAATCCGCCACCGTGATCCCATCGACTCCCGCACTCGCCTTCCGCTTCTGCCGGCGAAACGCTCGTTCGAGCGCCGCGACGTCGACGTGATGCAGTAAGGCGGTGAACCGGGTCTGGGCGGCCTTGCGGGCCGCTGCGTTCACCCGAGCGAGGTTGGATGGCAAGGCGACCCGGCTCAGTGTCCGGTCCTCACCCCTCTCGCCAGGGCTCCTCCCGGGCTGGCCCCTTCCCTCGGCGCGTCTCGTTTCCTTCGACGGCGTCATTGGTACTATGAGCCAGTCCGACTCCCGACCTCAGCTCGGATGTCAGCTCCGGTTTTGCGTTGCTGACACCCCCCGCCGGAGACCAATCCGGCGGACCCGGTCGGGCCTCTCATGTTCCGATGCTTACCTTCCATACGTGATGCGGCCTTCGACCCCGACGGAGCGACGCCATCTCGCGGAGCGATGGCGCACATGCTGCCTTCGTGTTCGCGAACACACTCGGCCTCCGCGACCTTCCACCTTTCGTGGCTCAATCCCGCACCCCGTATGGCCCCTGTCTACACTTCGAACCCCGCGTCACCGCGGCGCCCGCAAGACTCGGTCCCGGCCTGCCCGCTACGGCTTTGGCCGGATGAGACTTTCACTCACAGGCACTCATCAGCTTTTCATGACGTACTCGCGATTGCTGTGGAAATTCGGTGCGGCGATGTCTCCAACTGCAATGAGATATCGGTCAAGCCGCCAAGTCAACGCAATGAGGGGCGGGTTTCTCGGGGAGCGTTTGCCAACCGTCGATCTTGCGCATCTTGATCTGCCCTGAGGCGAGCAACGCCCAGAACAGCATTGCCGCGGTCTCCGCCGAAGGCAGGACGGTTTGCGTCTTGATCCGCCGCCTGAACTCTTCGTGCAACCGCTCGACGGCATTCGTGGTGCGGGCCGATTTCCATTGGCTTTCGGGCAGCCGGGTGAAGGTGAATAGCCGATCGCCCGCTTCTTCCAGACTGTCGGCAACGGCACGACACCTCAGACGCCACTTGCGCAAGAACGCCCGGCGCTTGATCGCGACCTCCTGCGCTGTCGTCGCGTAGATCATGTCGGTATAGTCGGCCGTGATCTCCTCATGCAGCGCGTCAGGCGCGTGTGCTAGAAGATTCCGGTGCTTGTGAACCGTACAGCGCTGCGTCGGCACCTCGGGCCACAGCGCCGCCAGCGCCTTTTCCAGTCCGGCGGCCCCGTCGATGATCAGGAATTCCGGGGTCCGCAAGCCACGCGCGATGAGGTCATCCAGCACGCCGCGCCAGGCGGCTTCACTTTCTCCGCCCATATTGCGCACGGCCAGCAGAACCTTCTGTCCGTCGCGGCGAATGCCGAGGACGACCAGCAGCGAGATATTGGTGGCCTTGCGGTCGAGCCGCACGCGCACCACGCTGCCATCGAGGATCAGCCGGAGCGATGTCCTCCCGCGCCAGATCGCGCCGTGTCCAGGCTTCCCAGTCGGTCTTCACCTTGCGCCACACGCGGCTGACCACGTCCTTGCCGATCGCGCCCTTGAACAGCGCCCCCAGCGCCCGCTTCACCCGCCTTGTGTTGGTGCCGGCGAGATAGCTCGACGCGATCAGCGCTTCCACTTGGCGGGTCATCCGGGCGTAGCGCGGCAGCACGGCGCTTTGCCATTCCCGGCTGCTTCCGTCGGCATCCACCAACCGGGCACGGGGAACCGCGATCTGGATGGGACCGAACGAGCCTAGCAGGCGTCGCGAGCGCGTTCCGTTCCGGTAGCCCGCCGTCGCTCCCCGCTGGTAACGGCTGCGCCCCAGCGCTACGTTCGCCTCTTGCTCGATCGTTTCCTCCAGGAATTGCCGGACCCGCTCGCGCAGCTCGGCCTCGATCGGGTCGAACCACCCCTCGCTAGCAAACAGGGACGCCGTCTCCGCCGTCGTGCTATTCTTCTCCATGGCGTGATCTCCGCCGGCGCGCGAACGCCGGTTGCGAGTTGTTGCTCTACTCGGAGATTACGCCACCCGGAATTTCCACCACTTCTGCGAGTACGTCATGAAAAGCTGATGAGTGCCTGTGAGTGAAAGTCTCATCCGGCCAAAGCCGTAGCGGGCAGGCCGGGACCGAGTTCTTGCGGGCGCCGCGGTGACGCGGGGTTCGAAGTGTAGACAGGGGCCATACGGGGTGCGGGATTGAGCCACGAAAGGTGGAAGGTCGCGGAGGCCGAGTGTGTTCGCGAACACGAAGGCAGCATGTGCGCCATCGCTCCGCGAGATGGCGTCGCTCCGTCGGGGTCGAAGGCCGCATCACGTATGGAAGGTAAGCATCGGAACATGAGAGGCCCGACCGGGTCCGCCGGATTGGTCTCCGGCGGGGGGTGTCAGCAACGCAAAACCGGAGCTGACATCCGAGCTGAGGTCGGGAGTCGGACTGGCCCACAGTACCAATGACGCCGTCGAAGGAAACGAGACGCGCCGAGGGAAGGGGCCAGCCCGGGAGGAGCCCTGGCGAGAGGGGTGAGGACCGGACACTGAGCCGGGTCGCCTTGCCATCCAACCTCGCTCGGGTGAACGCAGCGGCCCGCAAGGCCGCCCAGACCCGGTTCACCGCCTTACTGCATCACGTCGACGTCGCGGCGCTCGAACGAGCGTTTCGCCGGCAGAAGCGGAAGGCGAGTGCGGGAGTCGATGGGATCACGGTGGCGGATTACGAGCAGAACCTGGAAGTCAAACTCCGGGACCTCGGCGCCCGTGTCCACACCGGACGCTACCGGCCGCAGCCGGTTCGGCGTGTCTACATCCCGAAGGCCGATGGCGGGCAGCGCCCACTCGGGGTGCCGACCTTGGAGGACAAGATCGTCCAGGGTGCGATCGCCGAAGTGCTGAGCGCCATCTACGAAGTCGACTTCCTTGGTTTCTCCTATGGCTTTCGGCCGGGGCGGAACCCACACCAGGCTTTGTCGGCGTTTCACACGGCGATCATGAGCCAGCACGTGAACTGGGTGCTCGATGCCGACATTCGCAACTTCTTTGGCTCGGTTGACCACGAGTGGTTGCTGCGGATGGTGGCGCACAGGATTGCCGATCCTCGGATCCTCCGACTGATCCGGATGTGGCTTGAGGCTGGCGTCCTGGAGGGCGATGAGTGGTACGAGACAGACGAGGGAACCCCGCAAGGTGCGGGCATCAGCCCGCTGCTCGCCAACATCTTCCTGCATTACGTGCTCGATCTCTGGGCTCACCAATGGCGCCGTCGGTACGCGCGCGGTCGGGTATCGATCGTGCGTTATGCCGACGACTTCGTGATGGGCTTCGAGACCGCGGCGGATGCCCAGCAGATGTTGGCGGGCCTCAAGGAGCGACTGGCCAAGTTTGGTCTGTCGCTGCATGAGGACAAGACGCGCCTGATCGAGTTCGGCCGCCTACCGGCCCTGACCCGACGACAGCGCGGCGAGCGGCGTCCGGAGACCTTCGCCTTTCTCGGTTTCACCCACTACTGCGGGTGGACCCGGGACGGCAGGTTCATCGTGAAGCGCAAGACGCAGGGCAAGCGCCTGACGCGCAAGCTGAAGGCGCTGCGCCAGGACGCGTGGCGGCACATGCACGCGCCGGTGGCCGACCAGCATCGCTGGCTATCCAGCGTGCTACGAGGCCACTACGGCTACTACGGAGTGCCGCACAACTGGCGCGCAATGAGCGGGTTCCATCAGGAAGTCCGGCGAATCTGGTTCACCTGCCTCCGGAGGCGAAGTCAGAAGAGCCGGCGCATGAGCTGGGACCAGTTCCAGGCCCTGACCGAGCGCTCTCTCTTGCCGCAACCTCGTATCACCCACCCGTGGGTGGCAGGCACGGCGCGGTGCGGGTAACTCCCGGGAAGAGCCGGGTGCGGGAAAGCCGCATGCCCGGATCTGTGAGGGCGAAGCCGAATGGCCTAGCTACTCGACCGGCACCTTACGGCGCCTGACGAGATAGTTTCCGTCGGTGGCGTGCCCGAACCGCTCGTTCAGCAGAACTTCGACGAGGTTGACGCGTCCCAAATGTCCGGAGGGCCGGTCAATGTCATCGGTGGCACCGGAGCCCTGGTCATAGGCACGAAACTCAATGACACGATCACCATCAATGGCGACTACGCGATCGTCAAGGGCGGTAGCGGCGACGATACGATCACCGTAAATGGATATGGTGCGAAAGTCTTCGGAGGGGATAACGGAGGCACGGACGCGGGCAACAACGACATCTCGGTCACCGGCAACGACTTCGATATCTATCCGGGGGACGGCGACAATAGCCTAACTGTAAATGGCAGCGATGGACACTTTGCTGACGGAGCCGGTGCGGACCACGCCACCTTGGATGTCAACAATTGCTGGGGAACGTTCGGTGCAGGTGTAGTTGCCCCCGAAAAACCGGACAGGACGTAGTTGTTATCGGTGGTCCACGGCCGTGCTCGCGTCAAGCCAGACGCTTCGCGTCTCCGCGCTGCGCGCGGCTGACGGGCTTGACCCGATCCCGCCGGTGGACGGTTTGCTGTGATGCGATCGCCGCGGTGCGCCGACCGCAAGATCGGTCGCGCCATTCTTCACCAAGACACGGAACTCTCGCGGCGATCGATAGCCAAGCGCTTTGCGCGGGTGCACCATGTTGTAGTGCTCGAACCAGCCGTCGAGCTGTTCGACCACCGTGGCTGCGTCGGGCCGCGGGCGAACCTGCGCATAATCGCGCTTGAAGGTCTTCACGAACGCCTCGGCCATGCCGTTGGACTGCGGGCTCTCAACGGGCGTGGTCAGCGGCACGAGGCCGATCAGCTTGGCCAGCGCGCGTGTATCAGTGGCAGTGTAGGGCGAGCCGTTGTCGGATAGCCATTCGATCGGCACCGGCAGCTTATCCACCAGGCCGAAGCGGCGTTCGACGCTTTCCACCATCAGATCGCGGATGTCGTTGCTGTCGATAGCGCCCGTGGTGGCGATCCAGGAGATTGCCTCTCGGTCGCAGCAGTCGAGGGTGAAGGCGATGCGTACCCGCTCGCCATTGTCGCAGCCGATTTCGAACCCATCCGAGCACCAGCGGGTGTCGGTCTGATCGACCGCCACGCGGCCGTCATGGCGGCGTTCGATACCGGCGCCGGAGTGACGCTGCAGCAGCAGGTCATGGGCCTTCATCACCCGGTAGACGCGCTTGACGTTCACCGCCGGCGCGCCGGTCTGCTCCCGGTCACGACGCAAGAGCGCGTGGACGCGGCGATAGCCATAGGTCGGCAGCTCCGCGATGATCGCCTTGATCTCCGCCAGCAACGCCGCCTCAGGCTGAGGTCGGCGACCGCGGCGTTCCGGGGCGCTCGCTGGTTTAGCCTGGACGGCGAGGTTCGACCGCGCCACGTCAAGCGTATCCGCCACCGTCTTCATGGCGTGCCGTCCCGATCGGACGAGGGCGAGCGCAACAGCCGTTTTTTTGGCTGTGCGAGATCCAGCGCCTCCCGCAGGATCTCGTTCTCCAGTGTCTTCTTGCCAAGCAGGCGCTGCAACTCACGCACCTGATGCTGCAGGGCTCGGTAGTCCGAGGCCGGGACCACCTCCTCACCGGCACCGACCGCCGACAAAGCGCCTTCTGCGTAGAGCCGGCGCCAGGTGAACAACTGGTTGGGGGCGATACCATGCTGGCGGGCGATCACCGACACCGACATGCCCGGCGCATACGTCTCCTGCACCATGCGCGCCTTCTCTTCCGCCGACCAGCGTCGCCGCCGCTGCACCGACGTGATCACCTCAACCCGATCGATCTTCCCAGTCATAGACACAGGCATACTCCTGGTTCTTACCCAAGGGGTACACCCTGTCCGGTCAATTAGGGGGCCGCTTCAGCAGGAGACGACGTCGTAGTCCTAAATGGATCCGGGAACTATATTTATGGCAATTACACTGACATAGGATCCCCGACCCCAGTGCTCGTTCCTAACCCAGGCAACAAGCAGATAACAGTCACTGGACCGCAAAATCAGGTTTGGACGGGAGATGGTAACAATGTTGTTTCCATAAATTACGGAGACAACATCAATAATGGTGACTCTCGAATCCTTTCCCACCTCGGAGAACGGGAACAATAACATCCTTGTATCCGGGGTCGCTGGGGGAGATACCGGCGTAATTGTAGGGAACGGGAACAACACGATCACGTTTACAGGGGAAGTTAATGGAAATTCTACTTTCCTGCAGATGGGCAGCGGCACTAACACGGTCAATCTTGATGGGGCAGAGGCATATCAAACTGTACAATGCGGGTCGGGGCAAGAGACCTTCAATCTAGATAGCGCACTGAAGTTTCAGCTTACTTTTGAAGATTTCGTCCCGGGTCTGGACGTTCTCCAATTCCATGGGGTGAGCGGTCCCGTTACGCAAACCGTTCAATAGAGTGGCGTGCTCTTCAGCGTCGGCTCGGAAAATCTCTTAATGGCCGGGTTGACCGCTCCTCTGACGCCGCAGAGCTATACGTTGACCTAAATTGGTAAATGCCTCCTATCGAAAGCTAGGAATTCGAGGCCGCGATGAAGAAAACCAAACGTGCGCTGACAGTAACCTTCCGTCGGCATGGTCTCTTGGTCATTGTCGTCGTCGCAACGCTCCCGTTGACCTCTCCGGCGAGGGCGGTGTTCAGCTTCACTCAGATCGCGGTGCCGGGCGGATTAGATACGCAGGCGTTGGGCATTACGATTTCGGTCAGATCGTCGGGTCTTTCACGGACAGCGCTGGCCAGACACACGGCTTTCTCGATAGCGGCGGCAGCTTCGCGCAGATCGACTTTCCTGGCGCAACCTAAACCATCACCCAGGGCATCAACAACATGGGGCAGATCGTCGGCAATTTTTCCGACAGCACAGGTAACTATGGCTTCATCGACACGGGCGGCAGCTTCACTCAAATAGATCCGCCGGGCACATTCTTCGTAGTCTCAGGTATCAACGATGCCGGGCAGATCGTGGGGATGTTTTCCGTTAACGGGGGCAACACCCATGGCTTTCTCTGCAGCGACGGTGACTTTCACCCAAATGGACGCGCCCGGGCGAACCTCTGGAACGCAGGTCTCGGGTATTAACGACAACGGGCAGTGGCGGGTGTCATTCTTGACGACACAGGCTTCCACGGCTTCGTTGATACCAACGGCAAGTTTACCTGGATGACTGTACCGGGCGCAACCCAAACGGAGGCCTATGGCATCAATGACTCTGGGACAGGTCGTCGGCATCACTTAGTTTGTCGATACCGACGGGAGCATCGCAATGCTCGACGTGCTCGGCGCAGACTCCACGTTCACCTACGGTATCAACGACTCCGGGGAGATTGTCGGGTCCTCAGCAAACGGTAGTTCCTGGTCGCCAGCCCGGGCACTGCCGTGCCTGAACCGGCGAGCTTGACTCTGCTCAGCCTCGGCATCGCCGGAATTGGCGTGACCCGCCGCCGAGCGATGGCGCATCGTGATACTAGGTAGGTTCAGGACACTATAAACAAGATTACGCGCCCGGCTCAGCCGCCAGCGCGTATGGCCGCGCGACATCGGCCCAGGGCCGATAACAGCGCCGGCATTTTCTCGTGGTTCAGGTCTATTGTTATCCCTCCGTTCTCCAGGATCGGGGCAACTGCGCGAACATGGTTCGCACTCCGTAGCAGGTCTTCCAAATTCTCATTGGATTCGATGCGGACAAACTCCTGGAACGCCATCGCATTGATTGCGTGCGGTGCGATATCGGCATGGCCTGCGCTGCCCAGCCAGCTCGAGCCGATCTCCACGCCGATTGCCAGCGGCTGCTGGCTTTGGCCGAAGCTCCAACGCTGGTTGTTGAATATGATTGCCACGGGAGCATCCTTACGCCATCGGAAAATTACCGCCTGTGTCGGAGTGAAGAAAATGAGACGAGAGCTGTTGGCGGGATCAGACCAATCCTGCTCCACCACCTGCGCACCCGGGGTTCGCCACCAGACCGTGTCGGAGGAAGCGGCGTGCGCGCGGGTGATAGTCACGGCAGCTAGCGAGCCGAACAGCACCGGAAAGGCAGCATACGCACGTGTGCAGATGCCTTCTCTCCCGCTCCAAGTTTCACCTGGAATAAAATTTGCGAAACGGCGGGCGCTTAGATGCGCCGCACCACGTAGCAGCGTTCCAGCGCAGACACGATCTGCCCGGCATGCTCCGGGTCACGCGCCTCCACCATCACCTCAAGCTCTGCCGCCTGCACCGAGGCAGCGGCGAACAGGCGCTGATGCGAGACCTCGATGATGTTGCCGCCAGTGCCGCCGATGTGGCCGGCGATGTCGGCGAGAACGCCCGGACGGTCCGGAATTTGCATGTGCAGCCGTAGCAGCCGGCCGTCGCGCAAAAGGTTGCGCAGCAGCACGTTCGACAAAATGCGTGCATCGACATTGCCGCCGGCAGACGGGAATACCGATGCAGCGTGCGGCGAAGCGCTCGGGATAACACAGGACCGCGGCCAATGCCGCTGCCCCGGCGCCTTCCGCCACGGTTTTCGCGCCCTCGATCAGCAAGCCGATCGCCTGCTCGATCGCACGTTCCGGCACGATCAGCACCTCGATGCACAAAGCTTCGAGAATGGCAAACGGTTGCTCGCCCACGTCGCGAACGGCGATGCCCTCGGCAATGGTCGCGCCACCCACCCGGACCGGCTCACCCGCCAGGCGCTGCGCCATTGCGGCATACGCCTCCACCTCGACACCGAGCACGGTGACGTCCGGCCGCAATGCGCGCGTCGCCACGGCGCAGCCGGCCAGCAATCCGCCGCCGCCTACGGGAACGATGATCGTGTCGACGTCCGGCGCATCTTCCAGGAGTTCGAGCGCCAGCGTCCCCTGACCGGCCATGACCGCCGGATCGTCGTACGGATGGATGAAGACGAGCTTCTCGTCAGCAGCAAGCGTCAGCGCGTGCTCAGCAGCTTCCGCCAAAGTCTCGCCATGCAGGACCACCCGGGCACCCCAGCCGGCGGTGCGGGTTACTTTGGTCGAAGGCGTAAACTTCGGCATCACGATCGTCGCGCCGACGCCCGCCAGCTGCGCGTGGCGCGCTACGGCCTGCGCGTGATTGCCAGCCGACATGGCGATAACGCCGCGCTTGCGTTCCTCGGCCGAGAGCATGGCAAGCCGGTTCGCCGCGCCGCGTTCTTTGAACGCGCCCGTTGTTTGCAGATTCTCAAGCTTGAGAATGATCTCCGCCCCGGTCGCGCGCGAGAGTGCTTCCGATCGAACGGCCGGCGTGCGCAGTACGCGGTCGGATATGCGCGCGGACGCGGCTTCGACGTCTGCCAGCGTAAACATTGTCCGGATCAGGCGAACCGGATGTCGAGAATCTCGTAGGAGCGGTCTCCGCCCGGGGCAGGGACGGATACGGTGTCGCCCGCCTTCTTACCGATCAGCGCCTTGGCGAGCGGCGAGGAGATCGAAAGCCGCCCCGACTTGATGTCCGCTTCGTGCACACCGACGATCTGATAGGTGGCCTCCTTCTCGGTTTCCTCATCTACCAGCCGGACCTGGGCACCAAACTTCACCTGATCCCCCGAGAGGCTGGAAATATCAATGACTTCGGCGGTAGCGACGATTTCCTCCAATTCGGCGATGCGCCCTTCAATGAAGGACTGGCGCTCCCGCGCCGCGTGGTATTCGGCGTTCTCCGATAGATCGCCATGCGTGCGCGCCTCGGAGATCTGTCGGATAATCGCAGGCCGCTCGGCCGTTTTAAGGTGGCGGAGTTCCTCTTCCAGCCGCTGCAAGCCGGGTGCGGTCATCGGGAACTTCTGCACGTCGCGGACCTCGGTGATCGTGTGTGGAGGAGCAAAAGGCGGATGATGCGGCCGAGCCTCGCCCGGTCGCCGCCATCCGTCAGAACGACCGCCGAAAGTAAGCCTGAAGCGGCGCCACTTCAAGCGCGCCGGACTTCAGCGCCGCAATTGCGTGCACCGCGGCGCGGGCGCCTGCCATCGTGGTGTAGTGGGGCACGCCGTGCGTCAGCGCGCTACGGCGGATTTCAAAACTGTCCGCAACAGATTGCGGTCCCGAAGCGGTATTGATGACCAGCTGAACGTCTCCCGAGCGGATCGCATCAACGCAATGCGGCCTGCCTTCCAGAACTTTGTTGACCACGCTTACACTCAGGCCGGCATCGCGGATCCAGATGCCGTACCGCGCGTCGCCATGAGTGCGAAGCCCATTTCGACAAGGCGCCGCGCCAGCGCCGGCACGCCATGCTTGTCGGGGTCCTTGATCGACAGGAAGGCCGTACCGGCCATTGGCAGGCTAACGCCGGCGCCAAGCTGGGATTTCGCGAATGCGCGTTCGAAGCTCGAGTCGAGCCCCATAACTTCGCCGGTGGACTTCATCTCCGGGCCGAGGATCGTATCCACGTCCGGGAAGCGCGCGAATGGGAAGACCGCTTCCTTGACCGCGACGTGCGGCGCGACGCACCGGTCATCGAGTTGGAACTCGGCAAGTTTGGCGCCAGCCATGACCAGGGCGCCCAGCTTGGCCACTGGCACGCCCGTTGCTTTGGCCACGAACGGCACCGTGCGGGACGCGCGTGGGTTCACCTCGAGGATGTACACCGCATCGTCCTTGATCGCATACTGCACGTTCATTAGCCCCACCACGTTGAGCGACTTTGCGAGTGCCTCGGTCTGCGCCTTTATTTCAGTGACGGCCGCCGGCGCCAGCGTGTAGGGCGGGATCGAGCAGGCAGAATCTCCCGAGTGGATACCGGCTTCCTCGATATGCTCCATGACCCCGGCGACGAAAACCGTCTCACCATCGGACACGCAGTCAACATCCACCTCGATCGCGTCGTTCAGATAGCCGTCGATCAGCACGGGAGTGTCGCCGGAAACCCGCACCGCTTCGCGCATGTAGCGGTGCAGCCCCTGGCGATCGTAAACGATCTCCATTGCGCGCCCGCCGAGTACGTAGCTCGGCCGAATTACCACCGGATAGCCAATCCGCTCGGCGATTGCGTCCGCCTCCGCGGCGGAACGCGCAGTGCCGTTCTCGGGCTGACGGAGCCCAAGGCTGCGCAGCAGGTGCTGGAAACGCTCGCGGTCCTCGGCCGCGTCGATTGCATCGGCGCTGGTGCCGAGGATCGGGATGCGCGCGCGCGCAAGCGCCTGGCTCAGCTTGAGCGGGGTCTGCCCACCATATTGCACGATGCAGCCGAGCAGGGTGCCGCGCTCCTGCTCGCGCTGGATCAGCGCGATCACGTCCTCCGAGGTCAGGGGCTCGAAATACAGCCGATCGGACGTATCGTAGTCCGTGCTGACCGTCTCAGGGTTGCAGTTGACCATGATGGCCTCGAACCCGGCATCGCGAAGCGCGTAGGCGGCATGCACGCAGCAATAATCGAATTCAATGCCCTGGCCGATCCGGTTCGGCCCGCCACCCAGGATCACGACCTTGGTCCGTTCGGACGGATCGGCCTCGCAGACCGGCGTGCCCCAGCCGCCTTCGTAGGTGGAATACATATAAGGGGTCGCGGCCGCGAACTCCGCTGCACAGGTGTCGACGCGGCGATATACCGGGACGACGCCAAGCCGGCGGCGGAGCGCCGTAACATCGGCCTCCTTGCGGCGGACCAGTTCCCCCAAGCGGCGATCGGAAAAACCGAGCGCCTTCAGCCGGCGCAGTGCGCCTTCCTCCTCCGGAAGACCATTGGTGGCAACCTCGAGTTCGGCCGCAACAATGCGAGCCAGCTCCCTGAGAAACCAAGGATCGAATTTGGTGGGTATCTGGATATCGCCGATCGACAGCCCGGCGCGCAGGGCCTGCGCAGCCATCAACAACCGGTCCGGCCCGGGTGCCGAGAGCGCCGCGCGAAACGCGTCCGGCCCGCCATCGCCGGGCGGCTCCACCGGATCGAGCCCCGACAGGCCCGTCTCCATGCTGCGAAATCCCTTCTGGAGTGCTTCGGCGAAGCTGCGCCCGATCGCCATCGCCTCGCCAACGGACTTCATGGAAGTGGTGAGCAGGGCAGGGGTGCCGGGGAACTTTTCGAACGTGAAGCGCGGAATCTTCACCACGACGTAGTCGATCGTCGGCTCGAAACTGGCCGGGGTCACGCGGGTGATGTCGTTGGCGAGCTCGTCCAACGTATAGCCGACCGCGAGCTTCGCTGCGATTTTCGCGATCGGGAAGCCGGTGGCCTTGGAGGCGAGTGCCGAGGACCGCGACACGCGCGGGTTCATCTCGATAATGACCATACGCCCGTCCTCGGGATTGACCGCGAACTGCACGTTCGATCCGCCGGTGTCCACGCCGATCGCCCGCAAACAGGCGATCGAGGCGTCGCGCATGCGTTGATATTCTTTGTCGGTGAGCGTCAGCGCCGGAGCAACGGTGACGGAATCGCCCGTATGCACGCCCATCGGATCGACGTTCTCGATCGAACAGACAATAATGCAGTTGTCCGCACGATCGCGGACCACCTCCATTTCGAATTCCTTCCAGCCAATCAGGGATTCCTCGATGAGCACCTCGTTTGTAGGGGAGGAGGCGAGGCCGCCGGCGACGATCTGATCAAATTCCTCCCGGTTATAGGCGATGCCACCGCCCGTGCCGCCCAGAGTGAAGCTCGGGCGGATCACGGCGGGAACGCCCACCCCGGCGAGCGCGGCACGCGCCTCCTCAGGCGAATGGGCAATCGCGCTGCGGGGCGATTCGATGCCGATCGCGGCCATCGCTTCGCGGAACTTGAGCCGGTCCTCGGCGCGTTCGATCACCTCGGCCCTGGCGCCGATCAACTCGACGCCGTGCCGCGCGAGGACGCCTGAGGCAAAAAGCTGCATCGCCGTATTCAGCGCGGTCTGCCCACCCATTGTGGGCAGTAATGCGTCGGGCTTCTCGCGGACGATGATGCGCTCCACGAAAGCGGGCGTGATCGGCTCCACATAGGTGGCGTCCGCCAACCCCGGATCGGTCATGATCGTGGCCGGGTTGGAGTTCACTAACACGACCCGGTAGCCCTCGGCCTTCAGTGCCTTGCATGCCTGCGCGCCGGAATAGTCGAACTCGCAGGCCTGACCGATGATGATCGGACCGGCGCCGATGATGAGAATGGTCTTGAGGTCGGTGCGGCGGGGCATCCGCTACTCGTTCGCACGCGGGTCGGAAGCGGCTGGCGCCATTTCCAGGCGCCAATGGCACTGCAATGCGCCCGCCGGCAAGCGAACCGGGTCTCGGACCTGGCCGTTGGCTATCGCGGTTGCCACCGCTTCGCCCAGTTCCGCGTCGGAAAAGGTCGTGCGCGTCGCCTCGCGGATCGCCGCGAGACCTTCCTCGGCCGTGTCGGCCCGCACGCCGACCGCCGCCGCCGCAAGCACCGCCTCGCGCGCGTCCATCAATGCCGCTCCTCCATCATGGCCATGAATCGCGCGAACAGATGCCGGCTGTCTGCGGGGCCGGGGCTTGCTTCGGGATGGTATTGGACGCTGAAGGCGGGGCGATCGGTGCAAGCCAAGCCCTCGTTGGAGCCGTCGAACAGGCTGACATGCGTCACCCGGGCCGAGGCAGGCAGGGTATCCGGATCCACGGCGAAGCCATGGTTCTGGCTGGTGATTTCGACCCGTCGGGTCGCCAGATCCTTCACCGGCTGATTGGCGCCGCGATGGCCGCGCTCCAGTTTGAAAGTCTTCGCACCCAGAGCCAGCGCCAGGAGCTGGTGGCCGAGACAGATCCCGAAAAGCGGAATTCCGGTCTCCAGCACCGCGCGGATTGCCGGGACCGCGTATTCGGCCGTCGCCGCAGGGTCGCCCGGCCCGTTGGAGAGGAACACCCCCTCCGGACGGTGGCGCAGAATGTCCTCGGACGATGCGTTTGCCGGCACGACCGTGACGCGACAGCCCGAGGCGGCAAGACAGCGCAGGATATTGCGCTTGGCGCCGTAATCGACCGCGACCACGTGGCGGCGAGGTGCGGTCTGGCGGCTGGTGCCCTTGGGCCAGGCCCAGACCGTCTCGTCCCACACATAGGTCTGCCGGCAGGAGACGTCGCGGGCAAGATCCATGCCGACGAGTTCCGGCCAGGACGCAGCGCGTGCGTGCAGGGCGTCCAGATCGAACCGCGTTTCGGCGGGGTAGGCGAGCACGCCGCTCGGCGCCCCGCCGTCGCGGATCCGGGTTGTCAGCGCTCGCGTATCCAGCCCGGCTATTCCCGGAACCCGCTGCGCCCGCAGCCAAGCGTCAAGCGGGACGCTGGCGCGCCAGTTCGACGGCTCGGTGACGTCCTGCTTCACCAGAATGCCGCGGGCGGCGATGGTAGCAGCCTCGATGTCCTCGGGATTGGCCCCAACGTTGCCAACATGCGGGAAGGTGAAGGTGATGATCTGCCCGGCATAAGAAGGATCGGTCAGCGTCTCCTGATAGCCGGTCATGCCGGTGTTGAAGCAGACCTCGCCTACCGGCTCGGGTTCGGCCGTGTGGGCGCCGAAGCCACGGCCCCAGAGCACGGCACCGTCCGCCAGAACGAGCACGGCGGACGCGCCGGGAGGCGGCTCAACTGTCCGGCCGGACGGTCGATCGGCGTCGCGCAAGGCGACCGACCGGCCGGAAAGCTCCGCCAACGAGAGCCCGGTGGTGGCTGCCAGGGCGGGCCAATGGCGTGCGGGGATCGCGCCGGCCTGACGCCATTTGCGCACCGCCTCTACGCCGACACCCGCCAGGCGAGCCGCCGCTTCTAGCCCGCCCAGCCGTTCAATGATGCCGTCCACCGTGATCGCCATTCCAGCCGTCTATGGGAAAAGAGTTCCCAGGGCAAGAACGGGGAGTGGGATCGGAAATATTATCCCGGCGCTCGGTCTATCGGATCGGTTGACGGGCGCGCAGTTCGTCCCGGATCTCCGTCAGCAGCACCTCCTGGCGCGGCGGGCCCGCCGGCTCGGCCTCGCGGCGTAGGCGCAGGCGGTTCAAGACCTTGATCACCCAGAAAATAGCGAAGCTGACGATCACGAAATTGATGATCGCATTGATGAACACGCCGACATTGACGGTCGGCGCTCCGGCTGCCCGCGCCGCTTCCAAGGTCGCATAATGCTTCCCGTTCAGCGCGAAAACCGGTTGGAGAAGTCGATTGCGCCGGCAATCAGGCCGATAAACGGGTTCAGAATGTCTTTAACCAGGCTGTTCACCACCGCCGTGAACGCGACGCCGATCACGATGCCCACGGCGAGGTCGATAACGCTGCCCCGCAATGATGAAGGCACGGAATTCCCCAACCCAGCCGGGGGTTTTAATGAGCACGCTAACGCTCATGGCCTCGGTTCCCCCTACACAAAAATGGCGCAGGCGAGTTTGTGGCCCGAATTGCCACAAGTTCAAGCGGCTTGAACGCGTGCCGGGCGGTATGCCGTCAGCGCTCGATACGGCGGCGACGCATCCAGCCCAGCCCCAGCAGGCTCGTGGCCAACACCGCACCGACCCCCGGTTCCGGGACGGACGCGACGACGGGGGCAATGCTCAAGGAGCCGCTGCCGGTCCCGGCCGGGAAGTTTGACGAATTCGAATTGATCGCCGTGGCATAGGTGCCTGGGAAGGGACTGCCGCCGCTCCCGAAATCCTGCCCGTACAGGTTGACCACGTCGCCATTCTTCAGGTTCAGGTCCAGCCCGCCCTGATCGGCGGCAGAATAGAATTGCACGCTGGCCAAGCCGAGCTTAACTTGACTGCCGTTCAGAAAATACTGGAAGTTAGTGGCCGATGTGGTGGGATTTGCGCCATAGTTCTGTGGCAGGTCGAAAGAGAAGGACCACGTCGCGTCGGGCGCGCTTTCCAGACTCGAGGGCGCGGTCGCATTCCAGGTTCCCGAGCCGCTGAACAGGTCGAGCGCCGGAGCTGGAACCGCGTAGGATGGGCTGCACGCCAATACGCCGCAAATGGCCGCAGCGAGCGCATAACGGTGACGGGAAAGGCAGGACATGCGATCCTCGCGCGGATATTACGATTACCGATCATTGCCATATCGTTTGAAAATCATGCAAGCGAATTCCGCGTCGGGGCGGCGGCGGTTCCACCCCGCACCCCGGCCAGGCCCGACCAAGCGCGGCCGCCCGCTGCGCCAAGGCGCCTAATGGCGCTGCCGGCCGAGTTCCTGGCTGAGCTTCGCGCGCGTACGCCGCTGGCGCCGCTCATCGCTCGCCGCGTCAAGCTGGAGCGGGCGGGGCGGCAGTGGAAAGCCTGCTGCCCGCTCCACGGCGAGCGCACCCCGAGCTTCTACGTTTGGGAAGATCACTACCACTGCTTCGGCTGCGGCGCGCATGGCGACGCCATCGCCTTCGTCATGCAGTCGGAAGGCACCGATTTCCGCGATGCCGTGCAGCGCCTGGCCGGCGAGGCGGGACTGGAGGTGCCGCAAACCTCGCCGGCTGCGGCGGAAGCCGAACGACGCCGGCTCGATCTGCACGCGGTTCTGGCTCTCGCTTCCGCCAGCTTCGAGCGGCGGCTGTTTCTACCCGAGGGGCGCCGCGCACTTGACTACCTGTTCGGGCGCGGTCTGACCGAGGCGACTATTCGGCGCTTCGGCCTGGGCTGGTCGGGGCCCGGGCGGGGCGCCTTGCTCGCCGACCTCGCGCGGGCCGGCGTGGACGCCGAACGGCTGCTCGCGGCCGGGCTGATGCGGAGCGATGAAGGCGAGGGCCGTCCGCGCGACTTGTTCTATGATCGTGTGATCTTTCCCATTCGCGACCAGCGCGGCCAGCCGATCAGCTTCGGCGGACGTACCCTGAGCGATGCTCAGCCGAAATATCTCAACGGCCCGGAAACCGCCGCCTTCGCCAAGCGTCGGAGCCTCTATGCGCTGGACCTCGCGCGGGCCGCGCGTGGGCGGGCGGAGATCGTGGTGGTCGAAGGCTATATGGACGCGATTGCGCTACATCAGGGCGGCTTCGATGGGACGGTAGCGCCCCTGGGTACGGCACTGACGGAAGAACAGCTCGCGGCGCTCTGGCGCCTGTCGCCGGCGCCGGTCCTTTGCTTTGACGCGGATGCGGCGGGCGCCCGCGCGACGGCACGCGCGGCCGAACTCGCCTTGCCGCTGCTGGCGCCGGACCGGAGCCTGCGCGTGGCCGCGCTCGATCCCGGCGATGACCCCGATTCGCTAATCCGGCGTAAGGGAGCGGATGGCTTCCGCGCCGTGCTCGCCAAGGCCCGGCCGCTGGATGCGGCGCTGTTCGATCTCGTGCGGGAGGCGACGGGAGATCGCACGCCCGAGCAACGGGCGGAGCTTCGGAACCGACTGATCCAAAGCTCGTCTCGCATTCCGGATCGGGCGCTGAGCATCCGAATATCGCAGTGCACTGCTCGGCCATTACTTTGCCACCCGGCCGGGGCGCCGGGAGGGCGCCAAGACGGCAGGCCCCGCGCCGGCCCGTCCATTGCCGTCCGCCGCCGCCGTGGCCGCCGAGCGGGGCCGCATCCTGACTGCGATCCTGCTGCGCCATCCGGCGCTGGTCCGTCGGGTGGACCAGGCCTGGCTGGGCGCAGCCCTGCCGCCTGCCTACGACCGGCTCAGGACGGCGCTGCTGGACTGGGCGGACCGGGCCGATGTGCTTGACTCGGCGCACTTGATCAACCACCTCACGAGTTCTGGATTGGACGCGGAAGTAGCGGAGGTCCTGGCCGGCAGCCCGACTCCGCTGCCCGCATGTGTGTTGGCTGGGGCGATGCCGGAAGAAGCCGAGGACGGCTGGTGGCACTATTTCGGGCTGATGCAGCATGGGCGACTTCGCGAGGAGCTTGCCGCATTGGAGAGTGAGCTTGGCCGGAGCTTCGATGCGGTGAAAGTCCGCCGGCTGGTGGCTCTGCGACGGGAATTGGGCGCCTCGGAAAGCGGCGAAGCCAACGAGCCGGACGGTTGAAGTCCCGGCCCGCTCAGAACAAAACGAAACGATTGCCGGAGTGCTTCGAATATGGCGACCAAGCCGACCGTGACCGCTGATTCCGCAACCGTCGAGCAAGATGTGGAAACCACGCTGCTCGACGTGCAGTCGGCTTCCGTCAAGCGCCTGGTCGCGAAGGGCAAGGAGCGCGGCTACATCACGTTCGACGAGCTGAACGCCGTCCTGCCGCCGGAGCAGAACAGCTCCGAGCAAATCGAAGACGTGATGGCCAATCTGAACGAGATGGGCATTCAGGTCGTCGAGAGCGAGGAAAACGAGGAGGGCGAGGCACCCGCACCCAAGCCCGCGCGCGCCGACGAGGCGGCCGAGGAAGAGGAACCCACCGGCAACGTTGACGAAGAAAGTCTCGGCCGCACCGACGATCCGGTGCGCATGTATCTGCGCGAAATGGGCAGCGTCGAATTGCTGTCCCGCGAGGGCGAGATCGCCATCGCCAAGCGCATAGAGGCGGGGCGGGACATGATGATCGGCGGGCTTTGCGAAAGCCCGCTAACGTTCAAGGCGATTATCTCCTGGCACGACCAGCTCAAGGCCGGTCGCATGCTGTTGCGCGACATTATCGACCTCGAGGCGACGCAGGGCGGCGGCGCCGCAGACGGTGCCGGCGCGCCACCGCCGGCGGCCGGTCCGGTAACGGATGGAGCGGCCCCGTCACCCCCGCGTGATACGTTCGAGCCGGGCGAGGAGGAAGACGAGGAAGGCGAGGGCGTCAACATGTCGCTCTCGGCGCTGGAGGAAAAGCTCAAGCCCGAAGTGCTGGCGACCTTCGAGGAAATCGAGAACCTCTATAGGAAGCTGCAGAAGATGCAGCACCGCCGGCTGGAGACCATCACCTCAGGCGAGGAAGTCAACGCCCGCTCGGAAAAGAGCTACGAGAAGCTGCGCGAGGAACTGGTTGCTAAGGTTGCCCAGGTTCGGCTTGCACAACAACCGGATCGAGGAGCTGGTCACGCAGCTCAAGCAGCTCAACCAGCGCCTCACCGCCTTGGAGGGCCAGTTGCTGCGTCTGGCCGAGGGCTGCAAGGTCAATCGCGAGGAGTTCCTGAAGCAGTATCGCGGCGCCGAGCTGGATCCGAACTGGCTCGATCGAGTTTGCGATCTGCCCGGCCGCGGCTGGCGGTTGTTTGCCACCAAAGATGCCGAGCCCATACTGCAGGCGCGCGGCCAGATCGCCGCGGTGGCCAATGACGCTGGTCTGCAGATCACCGAATTCCGCCGCGTGTTCATGACCGTGAGCCGCGGCGAGCGCGATTTGGCGCGCGCCAAAAAGGAGATGATCGAGGCCAATCTGCGGCTGGTGATCTCGATTGCCAAGAAATACACCAATCGTGGACTGCAGTTCCTGGATTTGATTCAGGAAGGCAATATCGGGCTGATGAAGGCGGTGGACAAATTCGAGTATCGCCGCGGCTACAAGTTCAGCACCTATGCGACCTGGTGGATTCGTCAGGCGATCACCCGCTCGATCGCCGATCAGGCGCGCACGATCCGGATCCCGGTGCACATGATCGAGACGATCAACAAACTGGTGCGCACGTCGCGGCAAATGCTGCACGAAATCGGCCGCGAGCCGCAACCCGAGGAGCTGGCCGAAAAGCTCGGAATGCCGCTCGAGAAAGTGCGCAAGGTGCTGAAGATCGCCAAGGAACCGATCAGCCTGGAGACGCCGATCGGCGACGAGGAAGACAGCCATCTCGGCGACTTCATCGAGGACAAGGCCGCCGTGATCCCGCTGGATGCCGCGATTCAGGCCAATCTGCGCGAGGCCACGACGCGGGTGCTGTCGTCGCTCACCCCGCGCGAGGAACGCGTGCTGCGCATGCGCTTCGGCATCGGCATGAACACCGATCACACGCTGGAGGAAGTGGGCCAGCAATTCAATGTCACGCGCGAGCGCATCCGCCAGATCGAGGCCAAGGCGCTGCGCAAGCTCAAGCACCCGAGCCGCAGCCGCAAGCTGCGCAGCTTTCTCGACGATTGAGGCCGCATCCGCAGGGGGTTACCGCAGATGGAGCCGGTCATTCGCGTGGCCGTGACGGTGACCTTCCTGCGGATGGACCTGGCGCCCGCCGAGCCGCCGCCCGCTCTTCCCGTGACGCATCAGGTCGTGCGTGCAACTTCTTGCAGCGTTCCGTTCTACCGTTACCTTTATAACCATGTCGGCGCCGATTATGTGTGGTGGCTCCGGCGCACCATGCCGGATGAGGAATTGGCCGCGCTGCTCGGCGATCCGCTGGTCAGCATCCACGTGCTCTATGCCGGGGGCGAGCCGGCCGGCTTCTTCGAACTCGACGCCCGCGCCTGGCCCGGTGTCAATCTGAGCTATTTTGGCCTGATGCCGGCCGCGATCGGCCGCGGCCTCGGCCGGGCGTTCCTGCGCCAGGCCGTGGATGCGGTATGGCGGCAAGGTGCGCGCGCCATGACGGTCAATACCTGCACCGCCGATCACCCGCGCGCACTGCCCGCATATTTGCGCGCCGGGTTCCATCCGGTGCGACAGGCGCGCGAATTGTGGAACGTGCCCGTTCGGCTGGGTATGCGCATCCCGCAGCATCTGCGGGCGTAGGTGTACATCTGGCGCTTGGCGACGCGGCTTGGATCTATATCTGCGGCAATTGCCGGCGCGGAGTGTACACCTGCGGCGTTACGGGAAATTTTTCCCTCAGACCCGAGTTCGGACTAGCCGGAAATTAATTCCCGCTGCCTCGGCAAGCGGGAGGCGAAGTCCTGTTTCGGCGCGCATCACGCCCGCTTCTATCGCCCCGAACGTGTCCTTGGCCATCGCCTCAACTGGCCACCCATCTCCCGCAGTGACAATGGCTGCGGTCATGACGGACTCCGATGCACCTCGTATCATTGCCATCTTTTCGACATGGGTCAAGCCAACGCTGCGATCACGCCGTCGCCCAGCCGCGCAACGCTTCGATCGTTCGGGTCGTCGGCCGAAAAGAATGACTCCACACGAATTTCCTCGGCCGCGACCTCCAGCGGTGTGCCGAAAGTCGCCAAAGTTGTGAACAGCCTCAACGTCACCTCGCCCTTGCGGATGTCAATGGTGAGCACCGGGTCTTGCTGGTTCTCGATCAGGTCGGACCTCGCGAGTTCGGCGACGTCGGGATAGCGCATCGATCGCTCCAGCAGTGCGGCCGTGGCATCGCTGCCGCCGACAATGGCATCGGTGCATATCGCGGCTCGGCGCGGCCCGGCCGAGTTCCAGGAAGCTCAGGTGGCGCTGCGAAATTTCCGCGGCATTGGCGAGATCGAGCTGAGACAGTCCGCGGCGCTCTCGCCACCAACGCAGTCTGCCGGCAAATCCTTCTTTCACGACGTCAACTACCTCGGACATAGTTGAAGCGAATATGCGGTGAACAGATGCTGGTGCACCGGAGACGAAGCGGGCAAGGCGAATGCGGCCAGCCGGACTGGCGGCGCCGGCCGGCGTCTTCCGACGGGACCGCGCAGCAAAACCGATCAAGGAGGCGGTTTACTGATGTGGAACGCCATCCAGGTGCGGTTTGCTGCACGACTGCCATTTTTCTATGGCTGGGTAATCGTCGGCGCAGCCTTTGTCACTGTCGCGCTTGGGGTTTCCGCTCGCACGGCGTTCTCGTTGATGTTCCCGCCCATCGTCGGGGAGTTTGGTTGGGATCGGGGATTGGCCGCCGGCGCGTTCTCGTTCGGCTTTTTCATTTCGGCTCTGTGCAGCCCGATCGTCGGCCGTCTGATGGATCGACGCGGGCCGCGTTTCGTTATAGAAATGGGCGTGTTGCTCACGGCGGCGGGATTGCTGGCCGCGACGCGGATCGAGACACCCTGGCAGCTATACGCGACACTCGGCGTGCTGGTCGGCGGTGGCGCCAACTGCATGACGTTCACGGCACAGTCGCAGTATTTACCGAACTGGTTCGTCCGCCGTCGCGCGCTGGCCATTAGCATCGCATTCGCAGGTGCGGGATTCGGGGCGATCCTGATATTGCCCTGGCTGCAGGCGATTATTTCCCGCCATGGCTGGCGCGAATTGTGCTGGACGCTTGGCGTCGCGATCCTTGCAGTGCTGGTGCCGATCAATCTGCTCGTGCGTAGGCAACCTGCGGATTTGGGCTTGCACCCGGATGGGGACCGCACCGGCAGCAGCCTGAAGGGCGCCGGCGCCGCGCATAACGTCGTCGATTTCAGTTGGGCCGCGACCGAATGGACGGTTCGCCGCGCTCTTCGCACTGCGCGTTTCTGGTGGACCGCGCTGGGCTATTTCTGCGGCGGCTTTGTCTGGTACGCGGTGCAGGTGCATCAGACGAAGTATCTCGTGGAAGTCGGCTTCACGCCGATGCAAGCTGCGTGGGCTCTTGGTCTGGTCGCCGGCGTGGCGGTTCCGGGGCAGATTGTGCTTGGCGCGCTGTCCGATCGCATCGGCAGGGAAATGGTCTGGACCCTCACATGCGTGGGCTTTGCCATCACCTATGCAGCGTTGCTGGCGCTGGCAGGCGGTCGATCGCAGGGATTACTGGATCTTATGATCCTATCGCAAGGAGTGCTCGGCTATGGAATGACGGCAATCATGGGGCCGATCGCAGTTGAGATCTTCGAGGGTCCGCATTTCGGGTCGATCTTCGGGATCATGTCGATGGCCCTTGTCGGCGGCGGCGCGGCGGGACCATTGCTCGCCGGAATCGTGCGCGACCGCACCGGCAGCTACGACGTGGCGTTTGCATTCTCGATCCTGCTCTGCGTGGTGTCGGCGGGGGCTATCTGGCTTGCGGCGCCCCGCAAAGTCAGGCTCGTCTCCGGTCGCATACGGGCTCGCATCCGGGTTTCGGTTAGACCATGATCGTTCGCGGCAGCAAGGATGGCCGGAATGCCCCGCAAGGCGTTTCGGACCGAATGGAACCACAGCTCGAGCAGCGTCATTGCGAGGAGCCGAGCGACGAAGCAATCCAGGGCTTGCGCTGCGCGCTTGGCCCTGGATTGCTTCGCCTTCGGCTCGCAATGACGGGCGTGGTAACCGTTCCGGTCCAACCTGACCCGGAATTGTCCTAAGTCCGTGCGATCGAGATACTCGCCGCCGAAAGGTTGGTATCGCCAACGAAATCGACGTTGCCGAGAATTGTCCCCCCATGCCCGTCTGGCGTGGCCGCCGCCAGCGCCTCGTGCACGGTGCCGTACGGCAAGGTGTTGGTGAAGGTGACGTGGCCGGCGGGATCGGCCCCAAAATCCGCGATGGTCAGCCGCCCGACAAGTTCGTTCACCGTGATATGCGTGCCTTGGCCACGGTCGTCCAAAGTGACGCCGTTGGCGAACGGTACGGTGGAAATCTGATCGCCGGAACCGCTGACCGCCAACGTCGCACCGGAACTGGTCAGGAGATACAGGTCATTGCCCGCCAGCGCGACGTTGCCGCTGCTGGCGCTTATCATGCTGGCGTTGTTGTCCGACGGAACAGAGCCGGACTGCACCAGAGCGGCACCCGTATTCCTCGGTGCCAGCTTCGTGACCACGGGCTTCTGCGCCGCGTTCGGCGGGATCGGGTTGCCGTTCCAGCTCGCAAAGTAGCCGTCCGGATCTTCCCCCGGAAGATAGCCGATCGTCCACCAATCCGTCGGCACCGGCTGTTGGTTTCCGCTGAACGGCGGGCCGCCCTGTTTGACATCCTCGCCGTTGAGATAAGGCACGATCGTGTTGGCCCAGTTCCTGTCGTCTTGCAATGCACCGTTCGTTCCATCCAGCGATGCGCCCATTTCGCCAACCCACACAGGCGCGACGTTCTCGGTTTCCAGGTAGCCCCAATCCTGGTTCATCTGCTGAACGTAGAGCGGCCCGGAGTTATGCGGCTCTCCGCCGATATTGGACGGATACTCATGATCCGAATAGACGACCTTGTTTGCGACGTTAAGGGTTACCGGCTTGGACCCCGCCATCGTGAGATCACCGTCCGGCGCTATTCCCGGTTTGCCGTTTAGTAGCGTGCCGCCCCATTCCTGCGGCCCCTCGGCGATGATAAGGGCACCCGGATCGACCGCCTGGATCGCGTTGCCGACCTGCTGGTACATGGCCCTTATATCGGTCGGACCGCCCTGGCCCCAATTGACCGGCGAACCGCCCGGGATTATTGCCGGACACCAGCGGTTCGTTGTCCAGGTCGAAGCCGATGACCGTTGAATTGCCGGCGAACGTTTTCGCGAAGGTTAGCCAATCCTGTTGAAATTTCGCCGCCGTCACCGTCCCGGTGTTGTCGTCGCCATCGGTCCCGTTCGAGCCGGGGCCGGAATCGAACCACAGGCCATTGCCTTGTTGTCCGCCATAGCCCCCAAGGCCACCTTCGTCGTTGTGGTGATCAAAGATTACTTTGACCCGATCTGGCCACAGTATTGGACGATTTTCTGGAAGATCTGAAGTGTGTCGAGGCCCTTAAGACCTGGATTGAGGCCGTAATTGATCGGCTCGGCGGTTATATTCACGTCCGACCACGGAATGCGGATCGTATTGAATCCGCTTGCTTTAACCGTGTTCAGGATGCTGGTGTAGCTCGTTTGCTGGAGGCCAACCAGTTCTTGGCCAGGAGTCTCGTTGGTGCCGAACCAGCCGATCGCATGGATGCGCACGGGCGTGCCACTCGCACTGACGATCTGGTTTCCGGCGGTTGTGAGATAGCCTGAGGGGAGCAGGCTGGCTGCGGGAGGGGCCATTCCAGAGCCACCTTATCTTTGGGTTCGTAACGCCTTGATAGCGGTTTCAAAATCACCCAGACCGCTTGCAGCCGGGCGTTCAACACCCGGAGCGTCAGTCCCGGTAGATGCGGCGAGGGTCGCGCCTCCCAAATCGCCACAGGCGCCACGCTGGCACGGAACGCACCATTGTTACCTCCTTTCACTTGTTCCTTGGCTTTTTTGTGGCCGCGACTTACAATTTTACGCAGTGCCGTCCACCTTAAATTCCGGGCTAGAGGAACACCGGCGCGCTACGAGCGATATCCCGACTGTTGGGACGGCGGCGTCGAAGTGAAATGGGGAACGCAATCGCGTGGGGGGCACCACCTCCAGTGCAGTCCAAATTCTGGGTTGCGTTTATCTCGGTCACGTGTGGTAGTATCGCTTACGCGGCGGCGACGAGAGCCTCTGCCGAACCGGAGTAGAAGGACAACCAGCGATCCCTGCGCTGAAAGTCGGCACAAGCCCTAGTTTGCGAACTTATGCTGATGGCAACTTTGCTGTAGGGTCCGGAAGCCGCACTGCACTCCCGGTCAGTGATCTGCGACCGTCTCATTGTCGTTGATCAATGAGGCAAATGGTGCGGAGTTGGGATTGTGGGCAATGCGCCGGCGTTGTCCATCAAATCTACCATCCAACGTCGGGAAGAATGATGGAAGTCAAGGCGCGGCTCGGTGGGATCCGCCTTTACCAGCAGCCCGGCGATGCCCGGGTCGTGCTGCCGAGATGGGCAATGGGAGATTCTTTGCTGCTCTCGCCTCTCGCTGATTTGCGCGCGCCATTCGGTCTGAGTTCCTACTCGGAACCGGGGTTCGCGACCTGCGTCATTTCCGGCCGCGGTGTTTGCAGCAGATAGTCAATGAAGCACGCACCCGATCGCAAGTCGCTAGTTGCTCGGGTTGTTCTCTTTGGTCGCGCAATAAACCTGGGGCAATCGTCGCCGAACGCAATGGCGCGAAGCGCTGGATCAGCGCTCGGCCAATGGGTTTGCCGCGTGGTAACCGATCGGCTTGCAAACCCTGTAGATAGCAAAAGTTGTATCCGCGCCACGACTGGGAGTGGAACAACGCGACGCTGCAGAAGAAACGCGCGGAGGTACTTATTGTTGCGCGCAACGCGCGGGCCTTCGCCGCCGCAGGATGAACAGTTGTGACGAATTTCCTCATTATGCGTCTGCCACACGCCGTCAAACCGTATAATGGTTGTCTGCCGTCTTTATGAGCGGACATCGCCTGGATTCCGGAACTCAAATCCGATTTCGAACATCCCCGGCACAGCCCTGCCGCGTAATGGCGGCGCCGTGTATCCGATTGCGATACACAGCCCGCGCGACGTCAACAACATCGGCACATGACTCGGATACTGAGACGGATGAGGCATGACTTGTATGCAAGTTCGGCACCAGGACGGTCACAACCTTCCGTCAATTTCTCAAGTCGCGCGGAAACGTGTCACATGGTTCCTGAAAATTGACGTTTGCGTCTGGCGATTTTCGGCCCTTCAACTCGATTTCCGAAGGTCAGATCAGAATTTTGGCTTCATTGTTACAATCATCAACACTCTTGCGAAGCATCGTTTTCACTTGTCGTTCACCGACATCGCCGCTAAGGCCACGTCCCACTGAAGCACTACGTTCACCGACTTCACGCAACCACGTCGCCCCCGGATCCACCGGCACAGAACTTTCGAAGCAATTCATGACGTGCAGACAGGATGTTCCCGTCTGACGAACCACCATGTGCGCGGTCGTTCCGATTTATTACTAATAGATAACGGAGATATATGGATGAGCAACGGGCCTGTTACTGCATTGCACTACGCGCCGAACGCAAACGAAGCCTACGGCAGTTACAACGCTCACGGCGATCCGGGATCGGATGGCTTCAATCTGGCCGATGTCAGCTCGGTGGCCGCGGCCAACGCCCTACCCGGCGGTGATAAGGCTCTCCTATGGCTCGGAGACACGAGCGGCCTGACCAGTTCATTCGAGAATACGGTCAATGCCGCAGCCAACGATCCCAAAGTATACGGTTTCTACGTGGCGGACGAGCCGTCAAATAGTGCCATCCCCAATCTAGCGGCAGAGGACGCCTATATCGCTCAGCACGCACCCGGCAAGATGTCCTTCATCGTCGCCGAGAACAACGGCACGCCGCAGCACCCGTCCTATGCAATCACCCCGAGCAATACCGGGGCGAACCTCATCGGGCTCGATCCTTACCCGTTCGACCGCAATTCTCCGGCGGCATGAATCTTGGCGTGATCGATGCCGCAGTGCACGAAGCTCTGAAAGTGGGTTGGTCGCTCGACCAGATTATCCCGATTTATCAGGCGTTCGGCGGAGGCGGCTACTCCAGCTACACGCTGCCGACCGCAAGCCAGGAACAGCAGATCCTGGCTGAATGGGCGAAGGTTACGCCGACGCCGGCCTTTGACTATGCATATAGTTGGGGACGACAGGACGGAGACACGGCCTTGGTCAACACACCGTCGTTGCAGAGCGTGTTCGCGCAGCACAACGCCGGTTAACGGCAGGAACTGGCGCGAGCCCCCAATCAGCGGTGCGTAGGGCGTCGGGCCGGTCGCCTGCGCGGAAGCCAACGTAGAAGCATCTCGAATGGGCTTGCTCAAGCCCGGCGGGCGAAGCTCCGCCTGGTGGCGTTAATCAGCGGCCGGAGCGCGCCCTGCGGCAAGGTATCCTGAAGAACAAACCCGAGCGCCGAGAGTGACGATCATATCTGCTTTGCGCGCTCCAGCCCGGCACGGTCCCAAAGCGCCAGGTCGGCCGCAGACTCGTAGGTATTCCGCAGGAAATGCATCAGCTGCTCATCCGGTGATGGCGCCTGGCTGACCGCATCATAGGGCAACAGAAACTGTCCGAGCTCCTGATCGTAGAATGCTTGATCCGGGCCGATAACCGTCTTGGCAAAGCCCGGCGGCTCTGGATAAGCGTAGCTGTAAAAAGCTGCTTTGCCGAAAGCACCGTTGCCCGGCCAGAAGCCGCAGCTGCTTACTTCATGTGAGTACGCCTCCTGCATGACCCAAGCTCCCAGGTTTGGCGATGCGCTCTTCAATAGTGGCGCAGTGCGTCCGGAGAAGCGGGTCACCGCCATGTCGAAGCTGCCCCAGAAGAAATGCACCGGGCTCACCTTGCCGAGGAACTGTCCCCGGAACGCCGTGAGCACCCGGTCCACCTGAACCAGGACCCGCCAGAAACGGGCGGCGTATTCGGCGTCATAGGAGGCGTGCGACCAGTCCTGCTCGAACGGGATAGCGTCGGGGATCTCGACCGGCATGGTCCAGATCCTTGTCTCGAGCCCGAGCGCGCGAAGCCGGCCGATCAGCTCGGCATGGAAGTCGGCGATGCTGCGCGGAACGAGGGCGATCGTTTCGGCGCGCCCCTCTGAGGTCTGTAGCTTCAGGGCATGGTCAATGAAATCGAAGTCGATCTGAAAGCTCTGGCCGCCGTACGGGATGGGCGACGTCGTCAGCCCGCGGCAGGTCACGTATAGCGGAACCTGCCACCAGTGATTGACCATCGGCGCATGGGCGAGCCGGATCTTGCCCACCACCTGCGTCATCAGATGCAGCGTCGCGCAGGTATCGGCCCACTCCGGAAGGGGGAGTGCGGGCCAGTCGCTGGGAGTGGAGCGGGGGACTGCGGGCGGCATAGCGCGCTCAGCCCTGCGCGTCGAAGAACGCGCGGACGGCACGGATCGTGGCCTCCAATTGCTCCTCCTGCTCAGGTTTTCAGGTAAGCGCGAATGACACCGGGATCCGGTTCGATTCCCAGACCGGGGCCCTGCGGTACCTGAATCCGTCCGTCGACCGGGGTGAGTGCATCGCCATAGATCTGCGCTTCAAGGTCGAAGCGGCGCCATTCAATCATCGAGTCAACAGTCCCTAACGCGCTCGTCGCATGGATAGCTGCGAGTAAACCCGGGCCGTCATAAAAGCTGTGAAGCATAACGGTGACATTGTGGACGGCCGCAATCGAAAAGACTTTGCACAATTTCGCTGATGCCTCCCATTTTGCCGGGGCTTGGTTGGACAAAGTCCACCGCTTCCGCTTTCATGAGGCGCTCGAAATCCATGAGCGTGGAGACGTTTTCTCCGGCAGCAATCGGAATACCAGATGTTCTCCGCAGCTCGGCAAGACCATCATAGTTTTCCGGTGGCCAAACAGGCTCCTCGAGCCATTTCAAGTTGAATTCTTTCGAATCCTTCGCTCTTGCTTGCGCTTCGTTCACTGTCCATGGGCAGTTTACGTCGAGCATCAACTCGATGTCAGAACCGGCCTCGTCACGAGCGGCGCCGGCGGCCGAAAGCCTTATTTCATGAAGTTTCAGAGCGCGAAAACCGGCATCGAGCGTCCGCCGGACGTTGGCACGAACAAGCTCGGGCTCCGAATAACGGACTAACACTACTTTGGCAGATACGCCTGACGGCGTTGGTTTTGGGATTCCCGAATCGGTTGTTCACTGATTCCTAAGGAGCCGGCTTTTGAGAGGCCGGCTATGGCACCGCGGAGATTGAACTGGACCGACGAGCTTGAGCACTGGCTTGCGCCGTTCCTGGCTCGTCTGGGCCACAAGGCGCGGCGGCGTATGTGCCCGCTCTACATTGCCGGGCTGATCGGACCGGGGGACCGCAAAAGCGTTCAGCCGATGGCGGAGCGGCTGGCTCCCGGCGACTATGATCAGCTGCATCACTTCGTGGCGGAGGCCATCTGGGATGCGGCACCGCTGGAAGCGGAACTGCTTACTCAGGCGGATCGGCTTGTTGGTGGTGACGAAGCGGTGCTGGTCATCGACGACACAGCACTGCCGAAGAAGGGCACCCATTCGGTCGGTGTGGCGCCGCAGTATGCCTCTGCTCTCGGCAAGACCGCCAACTGCCAAACCCTGGTCTCGCTGACGCTGGCAAGCGGCGAGGTGCCGGTAACGGTCGGGCTGCGGCTGTTCCTGCCGGAGAGCTGGACGAGCGATCCTGCCCGAATGAAGCAGCGGCGGGTTCCCGCGGACCGGCAGGCGTTCCGCAGCAAGCCCGAGGTCGCGATCGACGAAA
The DNA here is from genome assembly GCA_963822675.1 of uncultured Pseudomonadota bacterium. Taxonomy (GTDB): domain Bacteria; phylum Pseudomonadota; class Alphaproteobacteria; order Acetobacterales; family Acetobacteraceae; genus CAWGIP01. Next base: position 67,596 of record CAWGIP010000017.1, read on the forward strand.
TCGACCGGATCAGGGTCGGCGGCACGCGGTTTGGTTGGTACTGGCCGATGCCGGCTATGGCTTGAGCGCGCCGTTTCGCCACGCGCTCAGCGAGCGCGGTCTGCACTGGGCGGTCGGCATTGCACGCCACCAGAAGGTCTATCCGGCGGACGTGTCGTTGGTCTTTCCTGTCGCCGGCCGCGGTCGCCCGCGGAAGCGACACGTCCCCGACAGCCAGTCGATCGCAGCGGAACACATACTCACGAACGCAACTTGGCGATCCATCAGTTGGCGCCGCGGCACAAAGGGGCGTCTGTCAGCACGGTTTGCTGCTGTGCGCGTACGGGTCGCTGACGGGCCATCACAGCGCATTCGAGACATGGGTGCCCAACACATGCCCGGCGAGCCAGTCTGGCTGGTCGGTGAACGTCGCTCCGGCGGCGAGCAAAAATACTATCTTTCAAACTTACCCGCCGACACGCCGGTCAAGAGGCTCGCCGGTACATCAAGGCACGCTGGATCTGCGAGCAGGCGCATCAGCAGCTGAAGGAAGAGCTCGGTCTCGACCACTTCGAGGGACGCTCATGGACAGGCCTGCATCGCCATGCGCTGCTGACGATGATCGCCTATGCTTTTCTGCAATCCCGACGGCTCGATAAGGTCGGAGGGGGGAAAAAGAATCCCGGGACCGCCGCCACAACCAAGCCTCCCGGCGGTGCGACAAGCCATAATCGACTACCTCGTCCCACGCCCACCCGCCCGATGTCCCCACTGTTCCAAGCTGCTCAAGCCGCTTGCCCCCTATAATCTGCCAAAGTAGTGC
>CAWGIP010000018.1:0-61490 GCA_963822675.1 uncultured Pseudomonadota bacterium
TGTCGAGCCAGCCTGACGAGAAGACATAGAGTTTCATGCCGTCTGGCGATTCCGCGGCACGCCCGACGCCAACCCGACCCAGGCGCAGGCGGCGGTCGCCATGCCGATGAGCAGTCCTCTGATGCCGAATTTCATCGAGATTTCCCCCTTCCCTCTGACGAGCCGGTTCCTGCTCGCAATCGTTTGCGCCGCGCGGCAAGGCGCTGTTTGGTCCGCGGCACCGGCAGTCAGCACTGTCGCTTGCCGAAACGTTGTCAGCTAATCCGCAATCAGTGGCATTTGTCAATGTAGCGCGGTCGGCCGGCGGCGATTGCTTTTTGCTAAATGGGCAGTTATCGGGAACGCGCACTCATCCTCATGCTGATGGCGCTTTTCGACGACTGATACAATCGGCGAGGCGTCATTGACCCATTCTGCTCATGCCGGCGAAAGCGTCGCGGCGGGCTCCAGGCGAATGCGCCGGAATTCTTGCCGTCGAACTGGAATGCGCTTGCGCGGGAATGAACGGAAATGAGTTAGAACTTGCGCGGACTGGTTTGCGTGCGATGCGCCCGCGGGCACACGCCGGGATGGCGCGGATACGCCATTCGTTGCATATCTGCGTGGCACAGTGCCAAGGCCACGAAGATGCGATTCGCCGTTCGCTCCGTGCTTTCTGTTGGACTGCTCGTGCTGGCTGCCTGCGCGAAGGTGCCGCCGGGGTGCAATCCGGTCTGGACCTTACGCATGTTTCTTACGCGCAGTCGCCATTCAGACCTGGGCTTGCTCGGGCGGGCCTCAGCCCGGCGTCGGCTCATCGCGCGCCGCGCCGCCAGCAGGGCCGGTTCCGCCGTATAGCCAGGCCAGTATGTCGTACCACTCGGCGTCGGATTTGGCTGACATGATCGCATTGCGCAGCCGTGCGTGGGCGCCCGCCGGATGGTAGATGTGCTCGCCAACGGCGCGGGACATCAGCTGAATCCGGGCTGTGCGCAGCACGCGCAGCGCACGGTATGACTCCAATGCCGCTTCGGGGGCGTCGGGGTGAGCGGCCATCTGCTGCGCGAGGCAAACCCCGTCCTCCATCGCCATGCAGGCGCCTTGCGCCATGTATTGCAAGGTCGGATGCGCGGCGTCGCCGAGCAGCGCCACCCGGCCATCCACCCAGCGCTCCACCGGGTCGCGGTCGCACAGCACCCAGAGCTTCCAGTCCGTGCCGTGGCGGATGATTTCCTGCGCGCGGGGATGGACGTGCCGGAAGCCGGCCATGACCTCTTCTTCCGATACCGGCTGGCCGGCCACCGGCTCGGGTGCGTCGTTATGATACGTAACCACCAGGTTGAACACCTTCCAGCCCGACAGCGGGTAGTGTACGATGTGACATTTCGGGCCGGCCCAGAGCGTTGCCGCGTTCCAGCGCAAATCCTCGGGCATCCGCTCGGTCGGGATGACCGAGCGATAAGTGGTGTGCCCGGTGACGCGCGGTGGGCCATCACCCACGACTTGCCGGCGGATGTGCGACCACAGCCCGTCGGCGCCGATCAGGACGGAACCCACTACGGTTTCGCCTGAAAGCAGCCCGGCGGTCACGGTCGCGCCGTCCTGCTCATATCCCATAACCGCGCAACTCGTACGCAGCGTGATCGCCGGGTTGGACCGGCAGGCGCGCAGCAACACGGCATGCAGGTCGGCGCGGTGGATCACGGCATAAGGATTGCCGAACCGCGCCCGGAATTTCTCGCCAAGATCAATGGCGCAGATGTCCTCGGCGGTGATTGCGTCCATCAGGCGCAGTTTGTCCACGAACACGGCCATGTCCCGGGCGGCGTCGCCCACGCCCAGCGCGTCGAAAGCATGAAAGCGTTCGGGCCGAGCTGGATGCCGGCGCCGATCTCACCCAATTCGGCGGAACGCTCCAGCACGATAACGCTGAAGCCGTTGCGCGCCAAGCCGAGGGCGGCGGAGAGGCCGCCGATCCCGCCGCCGGCGACGAGGATAGGCTTGTCGGGCATGGCACTCCTTTTCGTCCAGGCGCCGGCCTGCCGGTGTTCCGGCAGGATGGTAGGATCCCGGCAGCATTCCATAGGATTGACGTCGATTCCCATCGCCACCATATCTCGAGAGACGCCGAACGCACTTATATGGAAATTCGGTCTGGCTTGAATGCGGCCTTACGCGGCCAGCCTTGAAATCGTGCTGGCGTTGACGTTGTAGCTGCGCGCGATGTCTCGCACCGTGTCGCCCGCCGCGAGCCGCCGCCGTGCTTCTTGCTGCTGGTGCGGAGCGAGCTTCGGCTTGCGCCCCATTTTGACGCCGCGCACCTTGGCCCGCTCGCGGCCTTCCGTCGTGCGCTGGCGAATAAGATCGCGCTCGAACTCGGCGAGGCCTCCTAGCACGGTCAGCATCAGCCGCCCGTGCGAGGTGGTGGTGCCCGCCCATGCGTCGCCAAGCGAGCGGAAACCGGCCTTGCGCTCGGTGATGGCGGCAAGGGCGTTCAGCAGGTCGCGGGTGGAACGCGCCAGCCGGTCGAGCCGCGTCACCATCAGCACGTCGCCCGATTCAAGCGCCTCGATCACGCGGCGAAGCTGCGCGCGGTCGGTCTTGGCTCCGCTGACACGCACATCGCGGAACACCTTCTTGCATCCGGCCTTGGTCAGTTGCCGCGCCTGCGCGTCAACGCTCTCGCTCTTGCCGCCCGGCGATACCCGCGCGTAGCCGAATTTCATGGCGCGGGCTTATCCCCGTCGCGGCGGCCGGTCGATGTTTTCGGGGCGGGAAGCGCCTGCCTTAAGGCGCTTAAGGATCCCCCAACGTGGCATCCAATCGCTCGTAAAGCAGGCGGTTCAACGCGTCCGCGCCGCGCCCGGCCTGTTCCTGCTGCAAGGCGCTGAGATAGGCCGCGCGGTCTTCGGGCCGCACCGCGACCGGCGGATAGCCGCCACGGATGAGGATGAGATCCATCAAAAGCCGCGCGGTGCGCCCGTTGCCGTCATTGAATGGGTGAATGCCGACAAGCTGGCGGTGTGCGGTGAAGGCGCTGTCCGGCGTCGCGGCGGCGGCGCTAAGCCATTTCCCAAAATCGCCCATAAGGGCCGGAACCTCCGCCGGGGATGGAAAGCTGTGGCGTCCGGCGTCGGTCAGCACGAAACGGCCTTGATCGGCATAGCGCCCGGCGATCTCAGGAGCCGAACGCAGCATCACCAGCCGGTGCAGACTGCGCACGTCCATTTCCGTCACCGGGTTCGTCTGGCGTGCAAGCTCGCGCACGTAGTGCAATGCCTCGAAGTGATCGACCGCCTCCAGATGATCCTTGAGCGGCTTGCCGCCGATGGTGATGCCTTTCTCGACAACAAGCGTCGTCTCGGAGGCGGAGAGCGTGTTTCCTTCGATGGCGTTCGATGTGTAGGTCAGTTCGAGGTCTTGCACATGCTCAAAATTGCTCAGGCCTCCGGGCGCGCGCGAGCGCAGCCGGTCAAGCTCGGCTTTCTTCTCGGCGATGCTTTGCATAAGTTGATCCACGTCCGCCCTCAAATCCGGGCTCTATTATGCAACAGAAATACGCAACAGAAAGCCCTTTGTTTTGATGCTTCTAGGTCTGTTGCGAATTTCTTGACTTATGCACGCACTGTCTGACTTTCGATACTCATGTTAGGGTGCCGCATCATGACGTAGGGAGGTGCATGCATGGAAACCAAAATCAATTTGGCTGCGAAGCTAGCGACGTTCTCAGATTACTGGTCGCCACGCACAGTCGCGCAACTTAACAATTCCGACGTGATGGTCGTTAAAGTTATGGGCGAGTTCGTGTGGCACAAGCACGATGAGACGGACGACTTTTTCCTTGTGCTGAAGGGCACTTTGGACATCCAGATGCGCGACCGCACCGTGACCCTCGGACCCGGAGAGATGTTCGTCGTTCCCAAAGGAGTTCGAGCACCGCCCTGTCGCCAAGGAGGAAGTGCATATGCTGCTGATCGAACCGATCGGCACGCCGAACACAGGCGACACTAAAGCCGCAGCTCCCCGTAGGACGGCGTGATGGCTTATTCCGTGCAAAAGTTTTGACTTTTGCGACCACGCGCGCGGTTAGCGACCGCATCGCCCTCAGGCGTCACTGCGCTGGGGACACGCGATTCCAGAATTCATCGAACTCGCGCGTGTCGAAGAAGGCAATGGCGCTGACCACCCTCTTATTCTTCATCCGGAAATACCACGTGTAGGTATTGCGGTAGGGCAACCCGTTTCTCGTCGTGGCGGCGGCGTCAAACAGGGTGATCACCATGTCACCATCGCCGTAGAGACCGCGCACGGTCGGCACCAGCGGTGTCGCCATTCGCGCGTTGAACGGCTAAATCACCTCGTCCAGGAACGCCTGGCGACTATAAGTCTTCGATAGTGGATAAGTCTTCGATAGTGGAGACGAACCGACGATGGTCCAGTCAGCCTCGGGCGCGAGCAGCTCGAAGGGGCTGCCAGTGCCGGCGTGCCACCGATCGAAGCTCGCCTGGACGAGCGCCTTGTTTTCTGCAGTGTCGGTATAAACTCGACATACTTGGATTCTCCGAACGGGGTGCTTGCGCCACCGAGGGAAACGCGGGTGGTGAACCAGGCAGTGCTTGGCTTTCGATCGCCTTGCGGATTGCGTCCGTGTCCGCGATGTCCTGCGGTCGCCCTGCTGCCAGTTTGGCCACTATGAGGTCGTCGCAGAAATGAAATTCGCCTTCACTCCGCTCGTCGGGTCAATCACGGTCTCAACTCGCCGTCCCCATGCCGCGTCAAAATCGACGCCCGGAATGTCGGGAAGAATATCGAACCCGCGTGGCTCACGTCCAAAGCGAAAGAAACTGCTGCGTCCGCGAAATCTGTCGGTCGAATGCCTTGGAGCGGTGCGCCGAACTCAGCGAGTGCGGCATACGCCGCGCGCGCATTGTCAGGGTCCGGTTTTATGAAAAGATCGAGGCGCTTCGTAAAGCGGGGCTGCGCATGGAAGATAACGGCGTAACCTCCGACAGTGAGATATCTAACGCCATGGGCATGGAAGGCGGACAAAAGGTCTTTGTAGTCTTGGAACATCCGGCTCCATCTCCCAACCTTTCAGGGCGTGGGCAGTCCGGATCATGTCTTCAACCACGTCCAGCCGTTCATGTCCGGGCCGGCTTTGCCAGTATCGATATTCGTCAGCCTTCATTGCATCGAAGCTACTGTATTTTCGTGCGGTCGGTTCTTCTTCCATGCGGAGTTTGTATAACTTGCTTGCCCGTTCTGCAACGAGCCGCCGGTTTCCGGCAGATGCGGATGCACCGGATGATCGGGGCCGGCGCCGGTGGTGGCCAGAATCCGCGCCGCGTGCAAACACTAGGCAGTCCGCTCCGCCCGGCAACAGCAGCCCCCGGACCCGGCCAGTATGGAAATGACGCACTGGCTTGCGCAGAATGTTCCGATGGCATAGTCTTCACATGTCGATGGTCCCGCGCGAGCGGGTGAAAAGGGAACGCCGTGCGTCCTGGCTGGACCTGTCCGAGGACAAGTCGGCGGCTGCCCCCGCAACTGTCAGTGACGCGCTGACGGTCCGTCCATCCTTGATGCGATGGGTCACTGAGCCGAACAGCTCGGGAAGACGGGACCGCTGGTACCGGGACGAGTTATCCCGATCGTCATGAGCCAGGAGACCTGCCATCGTCGCGCACGCCACACCGCCGGGCGGGGGTGCACCGGAGGTCGGAGACAAGCATGACGATCGCCGGCAATCTCGGCTTCCCTCGCATCGGTCATCGGCGTGAGCTGAAGGTCGCGCTTGAGCGGTTCTGGTCCGGCGAATTGGATGAGCGCGGCCTGAATACCGCCGCCGCGCAATTGCGGACGCGGCATTGGGAGGTGCAAGCGGCTAGTGGCATCAGCCACATTCCATCCGGCGACTTTTCACTCTACGACCATGTGCTCGACATGGCATGCATGCTGGGAGTGATCCCGCCAGACTACGGGTGGTCGGACGGTCCCCTATCACTCTCGACCTATTTCGCGCTCGCCCGCGGCTCTCAAGGCACGATCGCAGAACAGGCGGCCGGCATGGCTCCGGGATTAGCCGCGCTTGAAATGACCAAATGGTTTGACACCAACTACCATTACCTCGTTCCGCGGCTGACGGCAGATTGGCGTTTCGCGCTGACCGAAAATCGCCCGTTGACACAGTTCAGAGAGGCGATGGCGCTGTCACTGCAGACGCGACCCGTGCTGCTTGGCCCCGTAAGCTTTCTCATGCTGTGCAAGGCGGCGGACGATTCCGATCCGCTCGATCTGCTCGGCCGGATCCTGCCAGTTTACGCGCAGATCCTGCGTGAGTTGGCGGAGGCGAACGCCGCCTGGGTGCAAATCGACGAACCCGTGTTGGTGCTCGATCTGTCCGAGAAAGCCAAGCTGGCGCTGGGTCTTGCCTATGGCACACTCAGATGGGGACCAACCCCGGAGCTTTTGCTTACCAGCTATTTCGGGCCGCTCGGCAACAACCTTGCTACTGCCGCGGCGCTCCCCGTGAGTGGTTTTCATCTCGATCTGGCGCGCGGCGCAATGGAGCTGGACGCGGCAATCGAGGCGATACCAGGGGATCGCTGGCTTTCCCTGGGCCTGGTGGACGGGCGCAATGTGTGGCGCACCGACCTTCGGGCAGCACTTGGCACGCTTCAGAAGGTCGCCTCTGCCCGCAGCCCCCGCCGCCTGATGGTCGCGCCTTCGTGCAGCTTGCTCCATGTGCCTGTCGATTTGCGACAGGAGACGAAGCTCGATTCTGAGGTAAAAGCCTGGCTCGCGTTTGCCGAGCAGAAACTGGAGGAGGTCGCCGCACTCGCTCGCGGCCTTGATGACGGAGAGACGGCGATTAAACCGCAGCTGTCGGCCAGCGACGCAGCGGTGCAATCCCGTCGCACCAGCCGAAGGGTGCATCGAGACGATGTGCAGGCCCGTGTCGCGGCGGTGACGCCGCTGATGGAACGGCGCAGAAGCCCATATGCGACAAGGCGCGCTGCCCAGAAGGCAAGGTTCGGTCTGCCGCTTTTCCCGACTACCAGCATCGGCTCTTTGCCGCAAACCGCTGAAGTGCGCCAAGCCCGCGCATTGCTCGGCCGCGGCCAGCTCTCCAACGACGCCTATGACCGGCTGATCGAGGGTTGGATTGATGACGCCGTGCATTGGCAGGAGGAAATCGGCATCGACGTACTTGTGCACGGCGAGTTCGAACGCAATGACATGGTGAAGTATTTTGCCGAACAGCTTGACGGCTACGCCTTCACGCAGCACGGCTGGGTGCAATCCTACGGCAGCCGCTGCGTAGCCCCGCCGATCATTTGGGGTGACGTTGTACGTCCCGGACCGATGACGGTTCGATGGTCGGCCTATGCACAATCGCGCACGTCCCGGCCGATGAAGGGCATGCTTACGGGGCCGGTGACAATGCTGCAATGGTCGTTCGTCCGCGACGACGTGCCACGCGCAACCGTGTGCCGGCAAATCGCGCTGGCCCTCCGTGATGAAGTGGCGGACCTCGAGAGGGCAAATATTTCCATTGTCCAGGTGGACGAGCCTGCCTTCCGCGAGGGACTGCCCCTTCGGCACGCCGATTGGGCCGAGTATCTCACCTGGGCGGTTGCCTGCTTCCGTCTGACAACAAGTTGCGTGCGGGACGACACTAGCATCCATACGCACATGTGCTATTCGAAGTTCAACGACATTATGCCCGCCATTGCGAACATGGATGCCGACGCGATCTCGATCGAGACGACACGCAGCCGCATGGAACTGCTCGATGCCTTCACACTTCGGGAATCAGGAAACAGCACCTATCCAGCGGAGATCGGCCCTGGCATATGGGACATTCATAGTCCCCGCGTTCCGGACGCAACCGAGATGAGAGAACTTCTCGGATTGGCGCGCAACCGCCTTGCAGACTGGCAGATTTGGATCAATCCCGATTGCGGCCTCAAAACACGAAAGTGGGAGGAAGTGAAGCCCGGACTCCAAAACTTAGTTGCGGCAGCTCGTGATCTCCGCAAATCGGCAGCGGCGATTTAGGCACCACGCCGACCGACAGGGCGAGTCGCATCCGTGGAGCTGAGATCGGAAGCTTATACTGGCTTATAGTCGAAACGATCGGCAGGTCAGCTCAGCGACAGAAGCTGCGCCTTCAGATACGCCGTTTCCGGCAGATGCGGATGCACCGGATGGTCTGGGCCGGCGCCGGTGGTGGCTAGAATCCGCGCCTCGCGGCGTGCCTTGTGCAGCCCGAGCGCGATTTGCGCGGCCCAGCGATCGAGCGGGGCGTGATGGCTGCACGACGCGGTGAACAGCAACCCGCCGCGCGCGACTACGGCGGCGGCCAGCCGGGCGAGGCGGCCATAGGCGCGCAGCCCGGCCTCGGCGTCGCGGCGGGATTTCGCGAAAGCCGGCGGATCGCAGACAACGATATCAAAGCGCTCGCCGGCTTCGGCCAGCGCGGCCAAGGCTTCGAACGCATCGGCGCGCAGGGTGCGCACGCGATCGGCGAGCCCGTTGCGCGCGGCGGCCTCGGTTGCCTGCGCGAGCGCCGGCGCGCTGGAATCGACCAGCAGCACGGAGGCGGCGCCAGAGGCCGCGCAGCGCAGGCCGAAGGCGCCGGCATGGCTGAACACGTCGAGCACGCGCGCGCCGGCCGCCAATGCGGCCACGCGGTCGCGATTCGCCCGCTGGTCGAAATACCAGCCGGTCTTCTGCCCCGATAGCGGGTCGATCGGAAACCGGACGCCGCCTTCTTCGACCATGCAGGCGGCGTTGTCGCCGTGCAGCAGCGCGACCCTGTCGGGCAGGCCCTCCAGGTGGCGCGCGGAGGAAATCGTTGCGCGCAACCACGGCCCGCAGGGGCAGTACGTCGAGCAGGGCGGTGCTGATTATCGGCAACAGCCGATCCATTCCTGCGGCGTTCGCCTGTACACTTGCGACATCACCATAGCGCTCGATGATCATTCCGGGCAGGCCGTCGGCTTCCGCATGTACACGATCGGTACCGGGCTGATCGCAGAGTGTACACGCAGCGCCGCCGCTTGTGCGATCCGATCACGCATCCAGGGGACGTCGATGACTGCCTCCGGATCGCGATCCAGGACGCGCGCGGCGATCAGGCTATGCGGGTTGAACATCGCCGTGCCGAAGCGCACGCCGTCATGGCCCTCCAGGCGGACCAGCGTGCCCGGCTCCATCTTTCGGTAGGCGGGCAGCATGGCGAGCTCGTTGCTGAAGACCCAGGGCGCGCCGGCGCGCAGCCGCCGCCCCTGCCCCGGATTGAGCCGGAGCAGCGGCCGATCGGCGCTCAAGCCGCGACGCGGGCGGCCGGTTGCAGAATCGCGGTCAGCGCTTCCACCAGCCGGTCAATCATACCGTCGGTGTGCAGCGGGCCCGGCGTGAAGCGCAGGCGTTCGGTCCCGCGCGGCACGGTCGGGTAGTTGATCGGCGTCGCGTACATGCCGAACTCGGCCAGCAGCCGCCGGCTTACCTCCTTGCAGTGCGCCGCCTCGCCAATGAACAACGGGACGATATGGCTTTCCGAAGGCAGGCGCGGCAGGCCGGCGGCGTCGAACCGGGCCTTCAGCGCCGCCGCGCGCTCGAACAGCGCGGCCCGGCGGGCTGGATCGGCGCGGACGTGGCGCACGCTGGCCAAAGCCGCCGCCGCGACCATCGGCGGCATGGAGGTGGTGAAAATGAACCCCGGCGCGGTCGAGCGGATAAAGTCGATCACGACCGCATCGCCCGCTATATAGCCGCCGTGGCAGCCGAAGCCCTTGGCGAGCGTGCCCTCGATCACGTCCAGCCGGTGCGCGACCCCGTCGCGCTCGGCAACACCCGCCCCGGTCGGGCCGTACAGGCCCACGGCGTGAACCTCGTCCAGATAGGTCAGCGCGCCGAACCGCTCGGCCAGATCGCAGATCGCGCCGATCGGGCCGATATCGGCGTCCATCGAATAGACCGATTCGAAGGCGATCAGCTTAGGTGCCTCGGACGGCGCGGTGGCGAGCAGCTCCGCCAGATGGCCCGGGTCATTGTGACGGAAGATGCGGCAGGCGGCCTTGGAGGTCTTAATGCCGGCGATCATGGAGGCGTGGTTCTTCTCGTCGGAGAAGGCGATCCAGCCCGGCATCGAATTCAGGATGGTGGACAGCGTCGCCTGATTAGCGACGAACCCCGAGGTGAAGATCAACGCGGCCTGTTTGCGGTGCAGCGACGCGAGTTCCGCCTCCAGCGCATCATGCACCGGGCTGGTGCCGCTGATATTGCGCGTGCCTCCGGCGCCTGCGCCCATCTCGCGCGCCGACGCGCAGGCCGCCTCGATGACCACCGGATGATTGCCCATTCCCAGGTAGTCGTTGGACGACCAGACCAGCACCTCCGTGCCGTCGGCGCGGCGGTAGAAGGGGAAGGCGGCGGCCTGCTTGCGCAGCGGCGTGAATTGCCGGTACCGCCCCTGCGCGCGGATGTCGTCCAGCGTGCGGCGGCACACATCGTGGAAGGCGGTCATCACGGGGCGATCCTCCGGTCTGGCGCGCGATAGGGTTTTATAGAACCGTCGGCCGGGGGACGCCATGCGATGCGCGTCACAGGCATTTCAGCCCGCTCAGCGCGCGCGGGCCGCAAGCCCGACCCCGGTAAGCGTCATCGCCAGGGCCAGAACCTGCCGTGGCCCGAGCGGATTGCCCAGCATCGCGGCCGAGCCGATCACGCCCACGGTGGGGGCCAGCAGCACGCTGGTGGCGGCGGTCGCGGCCGGCAGCAAGCGGAGCGCGCGGAACCAGGTCAGGTAGCCGAGCGTCATGGGCAGCACGGCGGAATAGGCCAGACCGGCCCAGCCGAGCGCCGGCACAAGCGTGAATGCCGGGTGTTCGAAGGCGGCGAGCGCCAGAACCGGCAAGCCGCCGAGCAGCGCTTGCCAGGCGACCCCGGAAACCGGCGGCATCGCCAACGGCCGGCGCTTGACAAGCACCGTGCCGAGGGCGAACAGGATGGCCGCAAGAAAGGCGCTGACCACACCCGGAATGGTGGCCCGGGAGGCAGGACCCCATCCGCCCCCACCAGCAGCGCGACACCCGCTAGGGCGAGCAGCATCGCAGCCGCCCGGCCAAGGGTCGGGCGTTCACCCAGGATCGGCCAAGCCAGCAGCGGCCCAGATCGGCAGGGTGTAGGTGATCACTACGGCTTCGGACGCCTTCAACCAAACCAGCGCCAGCGTCGTGAAGACGACGAAGCCGCCGTAATTGAGCGTGGCGAACAGCACGAGGTAGAGGAAATGCCCGGCGGGCGGGCGCAGCCGTTCGCCACGCGCGAAGGCGAGCGCAAAGGCAAAGGCGCAGCCGGCGACAGCCACCAGCCCGCGCACCGTGAACGGCGGCAGTTCGCTCATCAGGAACTTCACCACCGGCCAGTTCATGCCCCAGGAGCAGGCGGTGACGGCCAGCAGGATCAGCCCCTCGACCTGCCCGCCGCCAAGTCCTCGTGAATGGGCGGCGACCGGGCGCGGCGCCGCCAGGGCGCGGTCGCGTGCAGACATGAGGATCGGCTGCGCTAGGAGGCTACGGCGCGCGCGACCTCCTCGGGTGATTTCCGTACCAGCGCCTCGTAGTCCTTCATCAGCGTCTCGGAAATTTGGCTCGGCGTGAACGCATAATCCTGGCCGATTTGGCGGATGGGCGTTACCTCGGCCGCCGTGCCGGCGAGGAATGCCTCGGTGGCCGTCTTCATCTCTTCCGGGCGGATCGGCCGTTCGATCAGCTTCATTTGCCGGCGCTTGGCCAGCGCCATGACCGAGCGGCGGGTGATGCCGTCGAGGAAGCAATCCGGCGTCGGCGTATGCAAATCGCCATCTATCACGAAAAAGATATTGGCGCCCGTGGCTTCGGCGACCTGCCCGCGCCAGTCCAGCATTAGCGCGTCGTCGTAGCCCTCGGCTTCGGCTTTGTGCTTGGACAGCGTGCCGATCATATAGAGGCCGGTGGCCTTGGCAGAGGTGGGCGCGGTTTCGGGCGACGGGCGCTTCCACTCGGCCATGCCCAGCCTTATACCTTTCATGCGTTCGCCGCCGAAATAGCTCGGCCATTCCCACGTCGCGACCGCCAGGTGGATCGTCGTGTTCTGCGCCGAGACTGCAAGCTGCTCGGTGCCGCGCCATGCAATCGGGCGCACATAGGCGTCGGTCAGGTTGTTGGCGCGGAGTGTTTGATAACACGCCTCGTCGATCTGCTCGGCGGTCCACGGGATCTCGAAGCCGAGAATCCGGGCTGATAGGATTAGCCGGTCGGTATGGTCGCGAAGCCGGAAGATATGCCCGTTATACGCCCGCTCGCCTTCGAACACGGCGCTGGCATAATGCAGCCCGTGCGACAGGACGTGCAGCTTGGCCTCGCGCCAAGGGACCAAAGCGCCGTCCCACCAGATGAACCCGTCCCGATCGTCGAAAGGAACCGACGCCATTTGAGTGCTCCCGGCAACATTGTTGCTCTAGACCTAAGCGGCATAGGATGAGACTTGCGTACCGTAGAATATGGCCCCAAATACGTCAACAAACCTGCCGCAAGCGCGAGGAATGCCTGCCATGTCGGACCTAGAGGGCGCCGCGCGCGAGGAGCTGCGAAGCGCGGAGCATCGCGGCCTGAGCCTCGCCGAACCGGGCACCGGTCATGCCGGTGCAGGCCTGCTGTTCCTGCGCGAGGAAGAGATCCGACTGGCGCAGGATCTGTTGTTTTTCGCATATCGCGACTTCACCAATGCGGCCGATGTCATTCTGGTCGAACTCGGGCTGGGGCGGGCGCATCATCGCGCGCTGCATTTCATCGGCCGGAACCCCGGCATCACCGTCTCCGATCTGCTGAACCTTCTGCGAATCACAAAACAGAGCCTGGCCCGCGTTCTCTCGGTGTTGGTTGATCAAGCGTACGTTGCCCAGTCGCCGGGCAGCGCCGACCGGCGCCAGCGGCTGCTGACGCTGACGCAGAAAGGGGAGGCGCTGGAGAGGCGCCTATTCGAGCGTCAGCGGGAGCGACTGGCGGCGGCATACCGCGAGGCCGGCGGCCCCGCGGTCGATGGCTTCCGCCGGGTCATGCGGGCGATCATGGGTCCGGATGCGCGCGCCTACCTTGACCGAGGGCACCGCGCGCGTCCCGTGCCGCACCGGTCCTGACATGCAGACGGGCGCTCCAGATTACGTCTTAGGGGGTGAGCTCAACCACCTCTCGGCCCCAGGGGCGGAGAGGGAGTATTGGCGCGCCCCGCCATGATGCCAGAGCAAGCGCATATCCTGGTCGTGGACGACGACGCGCGATTACGGCGGCTGCTGTCGCGCTATCTCGCCGAACAGGGCTTCCGCGTCACGATCGCCGAAAGCGCTGCCGAGGCTCGCGCCAAGCTGCGCTCTCTGAGCCCGGATCTCATTGTTTTGGACGTGATGATGCCTGACGAGAGCGGACTTGCGCTTACGGATTTGCTGCGTCGCGGGAACGCATCGCCTTTACCCGTCCTGCTTCTAACCGCGAGGGGCGCGCCGGAGGACCGCATTGCCGGCTTTGAGGCCGGGGCCGACGACTACCTGGGCAAGCCGTTCGAACCGCTGGAGCTGGTGCTGCGCATTCGCGCCCTGCTGCGCCGCACTGCCCCGCAGCCGCAGACCGGCGGCCCGGTTCCGTTGGGGGAAGCCGCGTTCGACCCCGAGCGTGGCGAGCTGCGTACCCCGGCGAGCACGATCCGCCTGACCGGCGGCGAAGCGGCGCTGCTCGGGGCGCTGGCACGGAAATCCAACGAGGTTCTCTCGCGAGAGGAGATCGCGGCCACGCTGGGCATGGACGAGGCCGGCGAGCGGGCTATCGACGTGCAGGTGACACGGCTGCGGCGCAAGATCGAGGTCGATCCGCGTGAGCCGCGTTTTCTGCTCACGGTGCGCGGCCGGGGTTACGTTTTGAAGCCGGGGGTCTAAATGCCGGGCATCCCTTCTCTCCCGCGCCTGATCAAGCGCGTGCTGCCGCGTTCGCTGCTCGGGCGCAGCCTGCTGATAATCCTGATCCCGCTGATTCTGCTCCAGGCGGTCGCCTTGCAGGTCTACTACGGAAGCCATCTGAATTTGGTGTACCGGCGGCTTTCGGGCGGTATAGCGGGGGAGTTGGCGTTTACGCTGCATCTGCTCGACCGTGCGCCGGACGATGATATGCGGCAGACCATCCTGCGCGCGGCCCACCGCGAGTTCGACTTGCAGATGCGGATCGAGCCGGGCGCAAAGCTACCTGAAGGCGTGCAGGACCCCAACGTGCTCGGGCCGATGGATGACGATCTGGAGGCGGCGCTGGGTGAGCGGCTGCGCCGGCCATTCCTGATGGATTGGAGCTTCGCCCCGCAATCGGTACTGATCCGCGTGCAGCTGCATGACGGTGTGCTGGACGTGCTGGCGCCGCGCAAACGGGTAGACCTTGGCGCGATCTATCTGTTCATGACCTGGCTGGTCGGTACCGCGCTGCTACTGTTCGCGATCGCCGCGTTGTTCATGCGCATTCAGGTGCGCGCGATCCGCCGGCTGGCAACGGCGGTGGAAGCGTTCGGCATGGGGCGCGATCCCGGACCGATGAAACCCGAGGGTGCGGCCGAGGTCCGCCAGGCGGCGACCGCCTTCAATCGCATGCAGGAGCGGGTGCGGCGCTTTCTTGCCCAGCGAACCGAGATGCTCGCCGGCGTTTCGCACGATTTGCGCACGCCGCTCACGCGCGTGCGGCTCGCGCTCGCCATGCTGCCCGATCGTGAGGAACTGCGCCCAGAAGTCGCCGAGATCCTTTCCGACGTGGCGGAGATGGAGGGGATGATCGAGGGCTACTTGGCCTTCGCCCGCGGAGAAGGGGCCGAGCAGGCGGAGCCGGTCGATCTGTCGTCCATGCTGGAGGAGATCGCGATGGGCGCCCGCCGCGCCGGTGCCGAGGTGCAGCTGGACGTGGCGCCGGGTCTCACCTTGCCCTTGCGCGCGAAGTCGGTGCGCCGGGCGATTACCAACCTGGTGGACAACGCGCGCCGCCATGCAAGGCGCATTGTGCTCGCGGCGCGGCCGGCCAGCGCGCGCGGCGTGCATGTGATTGTGGACGATGACGGGCCGGGCATCGCGCTCAACCGCCGCGAGACGGTGTTCCGCCCGTTCGAGAGCGATGCGACCGGCGGCACGGGTCTGGGTCTAACCATCGCCCGCGACATCGCTCGCGCGCATGGCGGGGATATCGTGCTGGAGGACAGCCCGCTCGGCGGCCTGCGCGCGCGCATCCGGCTGCCGGGATAGAGGGGATGCCGGAGCGCAAGTCGACCCCTCCGTCCGGCCTCCTCCCGTGCTCCGGTGCGAAAATAGATGCTCGCCTACGATTCATGCAGAACACCTTCCCCGCGTCGGGCATCGTCGCGGTCGTGGCCGGGCTCGTGGGGTATTTCCTCGTGCTGCGGGTGCAGACTTTCGCCGGGCACGCGCTCGGCAATATCGGCTTCACCGGCGCCACCGGCGCCGTGCTGATCGGCGTTTCCCCGTTGTGGGGGCTGGTCGTTGTCACAGTTGCGGGCGGCGTCGGGATGGGGGTTCTCGGCGAGCGGATGGCACAGCGCGACGTGGCGATCGGCATGGTGCTGGCGCTGGGCCTCGGCCTGTTATTCCTGCATTTCTTTACCGCCGACGCATCGCAGGCGACGTCCCTGCTGCTCGGCAACGTGCTCGGCGTCGATGCGCCGACGCTTTGGGCGCTCGCCGCGCTCGGCGTGATCTGCCTGGCCGGACTCGGCGCCATTGCGCGACCGTTATTGTTCGCGAGCCTACAGCCCGAACTCGGCGAGGCAAAGGGCGTCGGGCTGCGGCTGATCGGCGTCTTGTTCCTGGGCGTTACCGCCGTTGCCGTTTCCGAAAGCGTGCAGATCGTCGGCGTCTTGCTGGTATTCACGCTGCTGGTGGAAAGCTGCCGCCGCCCAGCAAATGGCCACGCGGCTCGGGCGCGGCCTGTTGCTGGCAGTTCTTCTCGCCCTGGCCGAGGCGTGGCTCGGCCTGACACTTGCCTTCTATACCGACTGGCCGACCAGTTTCTGGATCACGGCATTGAGCGGCGGCGCGTATTTGCTCGCATCCTTGCCTCGACTTGGCCCGTTCAACAGGCCAAGCGAGGTCGGAGAAGACACGGACACGCATGCCAGACCCGGCGCCGGCCTTGTCAAAGGATGATTGACGCGCTGCGCCGGCCCGGTCCAGCAACCCGCATGCTCCAACGAATCGAAGCCTTGCTCGATCCCACCGCGGGCGAGCCCGAACCGCCGCCAACCGGCGGGCTGACCGCCTTCTATTGGCATTTCGCCCGCCAGGCGCGTGGCAGCCTGGCCGCGCTGTTTGTGGCCGGGCTCTGCGTCGCCGCGCTGGATACGATGATGCCGTATTTCGTCGGCCGCGTGGTCAGCATCGCCTCCACGCATCGCCCGGAAACCGTGCTGGCACGACGCCGGCGCCCAGTTCCTGCTGATGGCGGCGGTGCTGCTGATCCTGCGGCCCACCGCTCTGCTGGCGCAGAACCTGGTTACGAACCAGCTGATCAACCCCGGCCTGTCGAACCTGATCCGCTGGCAGAACCATTGGCACGTGGTGCGCCAGAGCTGGACGTTCTTCCAGAATGACTTTGCCGGCCGCATCGCCAATCGCGTGCATGCAGACCGGGCCGGCGCTGCGCGAGAGCATCGTCGGCGCGACCAACGCGGCTGGTACATCTCGTTTATGGCAGCACCGCCGTGGGCCTGCTCGCCACGGCGGATTGGCGGCTGACCTTGCCGATCGTCGCCTGGTCCTGCTGCTACGCCACGCTGCTCGCGACCTTCGTGCCGCGCATGCGCGAACGCTCCCGCGCGGTCAGCGAGATGCGCTCGCAGCTGACCGGCCGGGTGGTGGACAGCTATACCAACATCCTGACGGTCAAGCTGTTCGCCCGTGCTCGCGACGAGGACGCATTCGTGCGCGAGGCCGTGGACGACCACACCGCCGCCTTTCGCCGTCAGACAGCGCATGTCCACCGGCTTCACCACCACGCTGGCGCTGATGAATGCGAGCCTCGTGGTTGGCACCGGCGCGGCGGCGATCCTGCTCTGGCGCGGCGGCCACATCGCGGTGGGCGCGGTGGCGATGGCGATGCCGATGTCCTGGCAGATCACCAGCATGGCCGGCTGGGTCGCGCAGAACGTGACCAACATCTTCGAGAACATGGGCATCGTGCAGGATGGCATGCGTTCGATCGCGCGTGCCGCGGCAGATGCCGGACCCGCCGGGCGCGGCCGCCACGCTGCGCGTACCGCGGCGCGATCCGCTTCGAGAACGTGGCTTCGATTACGGCCGCACGCGCAAGGCGCGGCGTGCTGCGCGGCATCGACCTTACGATCGCGCCCGGCGAGCGGGTCGGGCTGGTCGGGCGCGTCGGGCGCCGGCAAGTCGACGCTGGTGAACCTGCTGCTGCGATTCTACGAGTCGAGCGCGGCCGCATCCTGATCGACGGCCAGGACATCGCGGGCGTGACGCAGGAAAGCCTGCGCGGGCAGATCGGCATGGTGACGCAGGACACCTCGCTGCTGCACCGCTCGATCCGCGACAATATCCGCTATGGCCGGCCGGAGGCGACCGAGGCCGATGATGGCGACGCCGCGCGGCGGGCCGACGCGCACGAATTCATCGTCGGGCTGGAGGATGGCACGGCCGCACCGGGCTATGACGCGCATGTCGGCGAGCGCGGCGTGAAGCTGTCGGGCGGGCAGCGCCAGCGCATCGCCATCGCGCGCGTGATCCTGAAGGACGCGCCGATCCTGGTGCTCGACGAGGCGACCTCGGCGCTCGATTCCGAGGTCGAGGCGGCGATCCAGGAGCGCCTGGACGAACTGATGGCGGGCGCACGGTGATCGCCATCGCGCATCGCCTGTCCACCATCGCGCGGATGGACCGGCTGATCGTTTTGGAAGCGGGCGCATCGCCGAGACCGGCGCGCATGGGGCATTGCTGGACCGCGGCGGCGTTTACGCAAGTCTATGGCATCGCCAATCGGGTGGCTTCATGCAGAATGAGCCAGCGATGATTTAGAGCAGGTGGGAATAATGCGGGAGCTTGACGGCAAGGCGGCCTTCGTGACCGGCGGGAGCGGCATCGGGTTGGCGCTCGGCCGGGTCTTTGCGGCAGCGGGCATGAATGTGATGCTTGCCGATATCGAAACCGAGCCGCTGGCGACCGCCGTCGAAAGCCTGCACGATACTGGGTCGGGCGTGCGCGGCGTCGCCTGTGACGTTGCCGATCCCGTCAGCGTCGAACGTGCGGCCGTAGGCGTCGTTCGAGGCGTTCGGAAATGTCCATGTGGTTTGCAACAATGCCGGTGTCGCCGCCGCCGGAGGCATCGACAACCATCTCGCTCGACAACTGGCGATGGGTGCTCGACGTCAACCTGATGGTAGTCCTTCATGGCATCCGCGCATTCCTTCCGCACATCCGTGCCCACGGCGAAGGCGGCCACATCGTCAACACCGCGTCCATGGCCGGGATGAATAGCGGGCTCGGGTTCAGTCCCTACTCGGCGAGCAAGTTCGCGGTGGTCAACATGTCGGAAGGGCTGGCGATGAGCTCGCGCCGCTCGGCATTGGCGTGACCGTGCTCTGCCCCGGGTTTGTGCGCACCCGCATCTAGGAGAGTGGGCGCAACCGGCCGGCGCGCTATGGTCCGGCGCAGGCGCCGGACCCGGCAAGTCCGGCGGGCAAGTTAGCCGCCCAGATCGCCGAACTCGTACAATCCGGGCTCGACCCCGTCGGAGGTCGCCGCGCGGGTCCTCACCGCGAACCGCGAGGGACGAACTCTACGTGTTCACGCATCACGGCGGAAATGGCGCGCCGAGCCGGCGGAGCGGTTTGCCGCCATCCTGGCGGCGATGGAAAGGCGGCGGCTCGGCAGAGCAGACCGATCTCGCCCCGGCACCGACCCATCAAACTCCGTTAGGTATTGGGAGTCTCGCTGCCTACGGGCGATCCGACTCCCAGCGCGCGCACCCGCTGTTCGAATTGGCCTAGCTCGGTCGATGATGGCAAGTCACGTTCCAGCTCCGATCGGCTTTTTCTTGGCCGCGCAGGACGTAAGATCGCGTTCTGAAATTCGTCGACCGCCTCCGCGGCTGGATGGAATTTTGCACCGTTTTATTGCCGCCCGGGTGCGGAACCCTGAACATGTTCCAGCAACTGCCTCTCGTGCTCCAACGCCCGTCGGGCGGACTTTAAGGACCGGCTCGATTGCTTCGCGGAACAGGAGCTGGACTAGTGCGTGCCTTTTCTGGTCTTTCGCCTTGGCGCTCATCGACGCTGCTCTTCGCAAACTGTTCCGGCACAAGTTCCCCGTGTCGCGCACGCGATGGCACGCAGGCGCGACCGCAACTCGATGCGCCGACGGGCGTTCCCCCACCTGACCCTGCCCTCTATGAGCCACCTGGGCGGAGCGGGAGCTCAGCCTTCAGCTCCATCCAGCGCGATGATACTCCGGGTTGGGCATCATGTCGGTGGCTGATGCCATGCGATTGGACAGGTTGAAGAACGCCACGGTCTCTGCGAGGTCGAACAGGTCCTCGCTGCTAAGCCCCGCATCACGCAGCGCGTTCCGGTCCGCGTCCTCGATCAGCCAGGGCGTCAAGGTCATCTTCCAGGTGAAGTCGAGCATCGCGCGCTGGCGCTCGATCGAGCTTGGCCACGCGATAGTTCAGCGCCATCATCTCGCCAAGCTCCGCATCGCCGGAGAGCAGGCGCACCGCCGCGCCATGCGCCACGAGACAGTAATAGCAACGATTGGCGGCGGAGACGACGACGGCGATCATCTCGCGTTCCAGCTTGGACAGGCCCGACTCCGAAAGCATGATTTCGTTGTACATTGCCATGAAATTGCGCAGACGCTGCGGACGCAGGCTGTAGGCGCTGTACACATGCGGCACGAAGCCCAGCTTATCGACGCATTTGCGCCATATCGCGCGCAGATCTTCGTCCAGGCTTTCGGGTGGCGGTACGCCCAGTTTCGAGATGTGGTCGGGCTGCGGCATATCAGTCCAGCACCTCCTTATTCACCACGTGGTCGCGGTTGGGTCGCCCGTCGAGCACGCTCAGGATATTCTCGGCGGTCACACGCGACATGCCGGCGAGGGCTTCCACCGTCACGCCCGCCATGTGCGGCGAGGTGACGACCCGTTCCGATTTGAAGCAAGAGCGTTGGAAACGGGCGTGGGCTCGGTCTCGAAGACATCCAACCCGGCGCCGCCCACATGGCCCGACGCCAAGCCGCCGGCAGGGCCGGCTCGTCGATGATGCCGCCGCGCGCCGTATTCACGATGAAGGCTCCGCGCTTCATGCGCCCGATGCGCGCGGCATTGAACAGGCCCGTGGTCTCCTGCGTCTTCGGGCAGTGAATGTTGACAAAATCGGCGCGCGGGAGGGCCTCGTCCAGGCGAACCAACCGGCTCGTAACCCGCGGTACGGATCGCTTCGGCTTTAATGTACGGATCGTACACCAGGACCGTCATATCCAGCGCCGCGCAGCGGCGGGCCGCGCGCGTGCCGATCCGCCCGAAGCCCACGATCAGCACGGCCTTGCCGGCAAGCTCGATCGGCAAATCCGCGCGTCCTTCGGACCAGCGGCCTTCGCGCACCACGTGGTCCAGCATCGGGCCGCGTTTGGCGAGCGTCATCATCAGGAACAGCCCGTGCTCGGCGACGCTGGTGGAGTTGGAGGTGCCGGCGATCATCAGTGGCACCTTGCGCGCGGATAGCGCCGGTACGTCCACCGCATCATAGCCCACGCCGATCCGCGCGACGACTTCCATCACCGGGGCGGCATCCATGTCCGCTTGGCCGAACGGCGTCACCGAGAGCGCAATCCCTGCCACATCGGCGAGCAGCGGGCGGAACTCGGCCGTCGGCATGTTGGTGTGATAACTCCGCACGTCGAGGTCGCCGCGCGCCGTCAGCAGATCAATCCCTTCCTTCCCCATGTTGTGGGGAACCATCACTTTCTTTCGGTTCGACGCCATTCCCGTTGGCCCTCCTCGGATTTGGCTAACTGCGCCTCACAGCTTGCGTTGCAGCGCCGCGACATAGGCGCGGTTCCAGGTCGGGGCTATCATCACCTCGTTCATCACCACATGCGCGGGCAAACAGGTGATATAGCGGATCAGATCGCCCAGATCGTCCGGTTGCAGCATGCGCGCTCGCTCTTCGGCGCTCACCGGGTTCGGGCGCTTGTCGAGAATGGGCGTCGCCACCTCCCCGGGCAGCACCACGGTGGAGCGGATGCCGTTGACGCATTCCTCCATGTTGATCGTGTGGCTCATGGCCACCATGCCGTGCTTGGCTGCGGAATAGATCGGCCCGCTGAACCCGCCCATGAAGCGTCCGGCCATCGAGGCAGTATGAATCAGCAGCCCCGATTGCTGTGCGCGCATGATCGGCAGGACCACGGTGACGCAGTAGAGCGCGCTGGACAGGTTGCCGCCGACGAGCTGGTCAATTCCCTCGGGCGTAAGTTTGTCCCAGTGCCGGTCGTTGATGTTCAGGCCGGCGTTGTTCACCAGGATGTCGAGCCGGCTGAGTTTGTCGGTGATGAATGCGCCGACACGCTGCGCCTGGCGTGCATCGAACAAATCCGCCGGTTGGACATGCGCGGAGCCGCCCCCTTCGCTGATTCGCGCCGCCACGTGTTCCAATGGCTCGCGCCGCCGCCCGGTCAGCACCAGCGTGGCACCCTCTTCGGCGAGCGCCAGTGCCGCTGCCTCGCCGATACCGCTGCCCGCGCCCGTGACCCAGGCAGCCCTGCCCGCCAGCTTTTGCATCGTATTCCCCCGCCTTCCCGGCATTGAACGGTGTCATGCCAAGGGCTGCAATAGCGTGGCGCTCACCTTCGCGTTGCCGTTGCGCGGCAGTGGTCTCTGGCGCAGCGTTGCCGCGCGACCAGCACGAGGCGGCGATGCGATCCGATCCGTTTCGATGGCCGGCCCGATGCTTGCTGCTGGCCGGAATTGCGCTGACCGCGCCTGTGCCCGCCCGGGCGGATACGGTCCTGAAGCTCACCGAAACCGCGACCGTGCAGGCGCATCCGGATGAGCTGGCGGCCGAACTGCGGGCCGAGGCGTCCTCGCACACCGCGGCTGCGGCGCAGGAAGCAGTCAACAAGGCAATGGCCAGGGCCCTGGATGAGGCCAAGGGTACGCAGGATGTCACGGCCTTCACCGGTGCTTATTCGGTTTGGCAGGAAACGCCGGCCCAGACCCGGGCCGGCGCGGTCGGGCTCTGGCACGCCAGCCAATCCTTGCAGCTTTCCAGCGGCGACGGCCCGAAACTGCTCGCGCTGGTCGGCTCCTTGCAGTCGCAGGGCCTGTCAGTCGATCAGCTCGCCTGGCGGCTGACGCTGAAGGCCGAGACCGCGGCGCGGGAAGAGGCCACCCGCCAAGCGCTGCTTCGCCTGCGCGGCCGCGCCGAGCAGGCCGCCGCCGTGTTGGGCCTCTCCTTCGGCTCGTTCAAGGAAGTATCGCTGAACCGCCCACCCGAACCGCAGCCGCTTTTCGCTCCGCGCGCTGCCGCTGCGTCCGCCCAATCGTTCGCTCAGCCGGTCGCGGAGCCCGGGCCGATGACCGTTACCACGACGGTCGAGGCGGAGGTGCAGCTACTGCCGCCGCCCGGCGCGGGCGCGCCGGCTCGTTGAGCGGCCAACGGGTAAGAAGCGCGCCCGATTGACCGGCCATCGGCCGGTACCTAGGTTCCGGCCGATGGCCGAAGCGCACGTGAAGACCAACAACTCGGTGCCGAATGCCTGGCCGTTCGAGGAAGCGGCCAAGCTTGCCGCCCGGCTGGACCGGTCGGGCAAGGAAACGGCGTTGTTCGAAACCGGCTACGGGCCTTCCGGTCTGCCGCATATCGGCACGTTCGGCGAAGTGGCGCGTACCAACTGGGTTCGTCACGCCTTCGGCGTCCTTACGGGCAAGCAATCGCGGCTGATCGCGTTCAGCGACGACATGGACGGGCTGCGCAAGGTGCCCGAGAACGTGCCGAACCGCGACATGCTCGCGCAGCATCTTGGCAAGCCGCTGACGCGTATCCCCGACCCGTTCGGGACACATGACAGTTTCGGCGCGCATAACAATGCGAGGCTTCGCGCATTCCTCGACTCGTTTGGCTTCGACTACGAATTTGCCTCGTCCACCGAATACTACGCATCGGGCCGGTTCGACGATGCCTTGCGCCGCGTGCTTGTCTGCTACGCCGCGATCATGGCGGTGATCCTGCCCACTTTGGGGCCGGAGCGCCGCGGCACCTATTCCCCGATCCTCCCCATCCACCCGCGGACCGGCCAGGTCATGCAGGTGCCAATCGAGCGCCGCGACCCCGAAGCCGGCATCGTCACATGGCGCGATCCGGATACCGGGGACCAGTTCGAAACGACAGTCACGGGCGGCGCCTGCAAGCTTCAGTGGAAGGCCGATTGGGCGATGCGCTGGTTCGCCCTCGGCGTCGATTATGAGATGTCCGGGAAGGATCTCATCGAATCCGTGCGCCTCTCAAGCCGGATCTGCCGCATTCTGGGCGGCGCGCCGCCCGAGGGGTTCACCTACGAGCTGTTCCTGGACGAACACGCGCAGAAGATCAGCAAGTCCAAAGGCAACGGGCTATCCGTGGAGGAATGGCTGCGTTACGCGCCGCCGGAATTGCTCGCGCAGTTTATGTACAACCAGCCGAAGCGCGCCAAGCGGCTCTATTTCGACGTGATTCCGCGCGCCACGGACGAATATCTCGGCAATGCCGAGAAGCTCGCCAAGCAGCCCGAGGCGGAGCGTCGCATCAACCCGGCTTGGCACGTCCACGCGGGACAGCTAGCCGCGCATGGCGGGAGTCCGGTCTCGTTTGCGATGCTGCTGAACCTCGCCAGCGTGGTGAATGCGGAAACTCCTGAGATCCTGTGGGGCTTCATCCGCCGCTACAGCCCAAATGCCACGCCGGAAGCGATGCCGTTCCTGGACGCGCTGGTGCAGCACGCGATCGCCTATTACCGCGATTTCGTCAGGCCGGCGAAACGCTACCGCCAGCCGACGCAACCTGAGCGCGCGGCACTCGCCGATTTGGCCGAGACGCTGCGCGGCATGGAGCCCGAAACGAGCGCCGAGGCGATCCAGACCGCGGTTTACGAGATCGGTAAGCGCCACGACTTTCCGGAACTGCGTGCCTGGTTCGGCTGTCTGTACCAGGTGCTACTCGGACAACAGGAAGGTCCGCGTTTTGGCGGGTTCGTCGCCCTCTACGGGATCGGGGAGACGATCGCGCTGATCGAGGCGGCGCTCGCCCGGTCGGCCGACGCCGCCTGAGCGCGATGCACGACCGGCCGGCCGCTTCGCTCGCCCGTTCGCTGCGGCGGCTGCCGGCGCTGCTCGGTGTGGCCCTTCTGTTCGGCGCGCTCTACGCCGTGCAGAAGGAGTTTCATCAACTGAAGCTCGACGATATCGGCCGCGCTATTCGCGCCATCCCGGAGCGCGCGCTCGCGCTCGCCTTCGGCTGCACCGTCCTCTCATACGGCGTGCTCACTTTGTATGACCGGCTGGGGACCATCTATGCGGGCAACAAGGTCGCGTATCGGCGCGTCGCCTTCGCCTCGTTCTGCGCCTATGCGCTGTCGCACAATCTCGGCTTCGCCGCGGTCTCCGGCGCCGCCGTTCGGTATCGGCTGTATGCGCATTGGGGTCTCTCTCCCGGCCAGATCGCCCGCACGGTCGCGTTCTGTAGTCTGACGTTCGGGCTGGGCGGGATGGTGCTGGGAGGCGCGATTCTGTTCGTCGAACCCGGCGCGGTGCCGTGGCTCGGCGAGCACGTTCCGCATGCCGTTCTGTATGCAATCGGCGCGATCTTGTGGGGTGTGGTCACAGGCTATGTCGCGACCGCCTGGCTGCTGCCGATCATTCGCCTGCGCGGTCGTGCGATCGTGCTGCCAACTTGGCGCATGGCGCTGCTGCAAGTGGGGTTGGCCACGGCCGACGTAGCGATCACGGCGACGATCTTCTGGGTACTCTTACCGGCGACGGCGCGGCTGACCTGGCTGCTGTTCTTGTGCGTCTATGTTGCGTCCTACACGGCCGGCCTCGCGGCCAATCTGCCGGGCGGCATCGGCGTGTTCGACAGCGCCATTCTGTTCGGCTTGTCCCCGTTCCTGCAGCTGCCCCGCATTGCCGCCGCGATCGTCGTGTTCCGGCTGTTCTACTACATCATTCCGTTGTTCCTTGCCGGCGCGCTATTCGCCGGCAACGAGGCATTCCTGCGCGGCAGCGCTCTGTTGCACCATCCCGCGCCGGCACAAGCCGGCGGCGCCCCGGCGCCCGGGCTGCCGCGCTGGAGCGAGCCGGATTTCGCAGTCGCCGCCGCTTCCGGCGCGGTCGCGCTCTCGGGGCTGTTGCTGCTCGGCCTCGGCGTGCTCGTGCCGCGCCAGACCTCGCACTGGTCGGAGCCGGGCTTGGCGGAGCTGGCTTTGCAAGCCGGGCAATTCGTGCCGTCGCTATTGGGAGCGGGGCTTGTGGTGATGGCGGTCGGGCTGGTCCGGCGCGTCAATCTCGCCTGGACCGGAGCGTTGGTGCTGCTGGCCGCCGGGGCCGCATTCGTCGCCGGCCAGGGCGAGCGGTATTGGCCGGTCGGCGTGCTGGTGCTGGCCGGGCTCGTGCTGGCTCCATTCCGCGCCTTGTTCTACCGCCATGCGCGTTTGCTTACCGGACCGCTGGAGGCGCCGTCCGCCTTGTCGCTGCTGGCACTGATCGTCTGCGTGCTGGGGCTCGCGGGGTTCCGCCGCCGCGTGCAGGGCATGCCGAACAACGCCTGGTGGGAGATCGTGCTGTCGGCGCACGTGCCGTGGGGGCTTCGCGCCAGCATGGCGCTGCTCGTGGCGCTGGCGGTGGTCGCGCTGTGGCTGCTGCTGCGTCCCGGTCGGGTGGGTTGGCGACCCTGGGACGTCGAGGCCCGGCTCCGTCTGCTCATGATCGGTGTACGCGCTCCGGAGCATGCCGATGGGCTCGTGCTGGGAGAGGCGGAGCGCGCGGCGATACCCTTCCTGCGTTTGGGACCTGTGCTGCTTGGGCTCGGCGATCCGGTTGGAGCGCGGCGGGATCGGGTTTCGGCCATTTGGCGGCTCTGTGATCTGGCCCGACAGGAAGGCCGTGATCCCGGCTTTTGGCGGGTCGGAACCCGTTACTTGAAGGTTTATAACGATCTCGGACTGACTGCGCTCCCGCTCGGCCCGGAGGGGCTGCCGTCTTCCGGCTCTCGGGTGCCAGGGACAGCGCCCGAGTTCCTGGTCTGCGTCGCCGAGAGGGATTGGGGACGCTGCTGCCCCTGCTGCAGCGGCTGGCGGTCGGCCAGAACGTCACGCCAACGCCGTCGTCGCCCGGCGCGGAAACAGCACGGTCGCCCGAAAGGTCTGCACAGCTTCCCCGCGCTGGTTGAGTGTGGCGCAGCGATAGGTCACGACACCACCGCCGGGACGGGAGCGCGACGGCCGCGCTTCCAGGATTCTCGATCTCGACACTGAGTGCATCGCCCGGCAGTACCGGACGGTGCCAGCGCAGCTCGTCCATCCCGGCCCCCATGCCCCCGCCCGCGATCGGCATTGTCTCGGCGATCAGGCGCATGGTCACGGAGCCGGTTTGCCAGCCGCTCGCACAGAAGATGCCGAACTGGCTGTTTCGAGCAGTCTCCTCGCCAAGATGCGCCGGTTGCGGATCGTAGCGACGGGCGAAGGCGAGCATGTCGTCACGGTCCAGCCGGATGGCGCGCGCGGAGCGCAGGACCAGCCCGGCGGTGATATCTTCCAGATAGAGGCCGTGCGATTCCGCTGCCACTGCGTCCCTCGTTGCGATCCAACTCGGCAATCTTTTCAGCCCGCCGCCAGCGCAGTCAGCCGGCGGTGCAGCGTGAACATCGGGACAGCGATGACCGAGATCGCCGCCGCCGCATACATTGCACCCGCCGGCCGGCCGGCGAGGTCCGCCGCCCATCCGCACAGTGCCGGGGCGATGGTGCCGCCCAGGTAATAGACCGTGTAGAAGATGCCCATGCCCGCCGCCCGGTTCTCCGGACGCGCCGAAAGCGTGCCGACAGCGATGATCACACCCGGCTGGATGGAGCCGAGCACGCCGACCACAAAACCCCACAGCACGGGCCATCCGAGCGCGCCCATGGCGACAACGCCGACGGTCATGCAGAGCGTCCCGACCAGGAAGACGGGCCATGCCCCGAACCGCTCGGCCAGTCCGCCGCCAATTAGCGTCCCCGGCACATTGCCCCAGGACGCGAACGCCATGACCAAGCTGATCAACGCCAGCCCCTCGCCGCGTACTGCCAACAGCGACGGCACGTAGGAGAGGAACCCGGCGTAGCCCGCGGTGTACGCCGTCCAGATCAGCCCAGCGACCGCCAGCAGCTTGCATTCCGGCCAACTGGGCAATGAGAGTGTTTTCGGCACCCTCGCCGCGGACGGGCTCGCGCGGTAACTGGCCACGAACAGAGCAGCGGTCGCCGCGATCCCGACCCCGCCCGCCAGGAACGGCGCGGGCCAGCCGAACCGGTCGGCCAGCAAAGGTGCAATGATTTGCGAGAGGCCGATCCCGACCGGATAGGCGGCGACCGACGTGCTGATCGCCAACATGAAATGCCGCTCCGGGAACCAATCGGCGACCACCTTGCTTTGCAGTACCGTTACCGCCACGGCACCGATGCCGGCAATCACGCGTCCGAATGCAATGCCGCCGACATCGGGCCCGTACGCGCTGACCACGCCGCCCACGGCCATCAAAGCAAGTCCGCCGCCGAAGACGGCGCGGTCGCCGAAGCGGCGCCCGAGCAGCCCCAGCGGCAGGGCGACAAACACCCCGGCCAGCATGTACGCGCCGATCAACGAGCCCAGCGTCGCGTAGTGCAGCCGGAACAGCCGCATCAATTGCGGCCCGAGACTGGCGACTGTCTGGAACTGATAGCCGAAGCCGATCCGCGCAAGCACGATCGCCAACAGAATGAGCCAAGCCCGCGCGCCCGACATGCCACCTCAACCGGGTACCGGCCGTCCCGGCACACTCATCGCTGCCTATAGACGAGCCGCCCGACCCTGCCTATCCGGCGGTGGGGTGCGCCGCCTCGAACGCGCCCCTATCTAAAGACCATGCCTGAAACGCCCGCTTTCCTGGACAGCAGCCGCCCTGCCGTCCCCGATATCGTCGTGCCACGCGGCCTCACGCCGTTTTTCCTGCCGCGCCGCCCCGTGCGTGGACGGTTGATCCGGCTCGGCCCTCTGGCCGAGGCTCTGCTTACCCGGCACGACCATCCACCGCCGGTCACGAGGCTGGCGGGCGAGGCGCTCGCGCTTGCTGCGGCGCTGGCCTCGGCGCTGAAGTTTCGCGGCTCGTTCAGCCTGCAAGCGAAAGGCGACGGGCCGATCCCACTGTTGCTCGCCGACTGCACCGATATGGGGGCACTGCGCGGTTATGTTCGCGTCCATCGAGATCGGCTCGATGCGAGGCTCGCGGCCGATCCCGATATTACCGCAGCGCAGCTGCTCGGCAGCGGCTATCTGGCGTTCACCGTTGACCAGGGTCCGGAACAGCATCGGCATCAGGGGATCGTTTCGATCGAGGGGGAAACCCTTGCCGACATGGCGTTGCACTATTTTCGCACGAGCGAGCAGCTCCGCTGCCACATTCGTCTCGCCTGCGGGCCGACCGAGGCGGGATGGCGGGCGGGTGCGCTGGTATTGGAGAAGATCGCGGGCTCCGGCGGGCTCGATCCCGACCTGTCGGAAGAGGCGCAGGCAGAGAGCTGGCGAACGGCGACAGCGCTGGCGGGGACTGTGACAGATGCCGAGCTCCTGGACGACGCACTGACGCCACAGCAGCTGCTCTATCGGTTGTTGCACACCGAAGGGGTGGCGGTCGGGCGCGCCCGCGCCCTATCATACGGGTGCCGGTGTTCGCGTGCGCGGCTGGCCGGGATCCTGGAGGGTTTCCCGCCGGACGACCTAGATCACATGACGGTGGACGGCGACATTGTCATGACATGCGAGTTCTGCAATTTCGATTTCCGCTTCCCGCGCGAGGACGTGCGTAGCCGATTGGCCCGAAGTTGACGTGCCTGCCCTGGTCACTCACCCGTTCAACGGCCTCGGAGTCCGCAGCATGAAAGTGCGCGCCCTGTTCCGCCGTTTGGCCTTGTTCCTGCCGTTTCTCATCGCCGCCTGCGCTACTGAGCCGCCTCCGTCGGCGCCGACCGGGCAAAATTTCCCGCCGCTCGATTTCAGCTATCTCGAGCCAATACCGCTCAACGTTGCCGCCATTGATATCCAGGATCATTTCGTTCCCTCTGGCCTGCCGCCGGATGTCAGCCAGTACGACCCGGCCCCACCGGTTGCGGCCTTGCGACTCATGGCGCAACAGAGATTAAAGCCGGCCGGCAGCTCGGGGCGAGCGGTGTTCATCATCAATGATGCATCGCTGACGGCGCAGGGCGATACGATCACGGGCAGATTTTCGGTGCAGCTTGAGATCTTCAGCGCTCCAGGGGCGCAGGCCGGCTTCGCCACGGCGACCGCGCGGCGTCAGCGCACCGGCGCCACCGGCGATCTGCCAACCGTGCTCTATCAGTTCACGCGGCAGATGATGACCGCAATGAATGTCGAGTTCGAATATCAGGTGCGGCACTCGCTCGGGGAGTGGCTGCTTCCAAGCGGTGCGGTACCGCCGCCGGTGGAACAGGCACCGTTGCAGCCCGGACCCCCGCCGGTGCCCGGAGCCCCTCCCGAAGCGGGCGTCGCACCCGGCGGTGTGTTTGGCACGCCTCCGGTTCCCGGAGCGCCGCCCCAGCCGTATGCGGTACCGCCGCCGCCCGTTCCGTTGGAGGCACCGGGCGGTGCTGGAGCGGCGCCCCCGATGCCGCTCGCCCCGCCCTCTAACGTGGCGCCACCCGCGACCGTGCCGGTGCCGGGGCCTGCGCCTCTGCCGCCGCTGATGCCTCCGCCTGCGCCGCCGCCCGGCTGATTTGATCAGAGCCCTGTTCTGACCATACGCGTTCCGACATGCTGAAGCTTGGGATCGGCGTGGTCACGTATAACCGCGCCGAAACCGTGTTGCGCACGCTGGACCTGATCCTTCAGCACACGCGCCGCCCGTTCTGTTTGGTCGTCGCCGATGATGGCTCGATCGATGCGACGCCGGATTTGGTCCGCGCCAAGCGCGTGCCGGTGATTACCGGTCCGAACAGCGGTGTCGCTTGGAACAAGAATCGGGCGTTGTTCTACCTGACCGAAATCGCACGATGCGATGTGAGCATCCTGCTTGAGGATGACGCACGCCCGATGGTGAACGGGTGGGAGGAGGAGTGGATCGCGGCCACCGCGCGCTGGCATCATCTGAACTTCGCCGCGCACTGGATCGCCGATACGTTCGTCTCTGGCGCCGGGACCGCGCGCGACCCGGTGTTCGGCAAGAACGTCACGGCGCAATGCACGTCATTCAGTGCCGAGGCGCTCGCGTTCGCGGGATACATGGACACCCGCTTCAAGGGTTTCGGCTTCGAGCATGTGGAGCACACTTGGCGGATCCGCAGGCTGGGCTTCGGCGGCGAGCAACGGATGATTGATGGCCAAGAGCATTGGTTGTGGGCGATGATCGTTGGTGGGATCGAGGTCGTGCCGACCGCTTCCCATGCCGACCGCGAACAGATCGACCGTAATCTCAAACTGTGCCACGCGATCATGCACGGGCCGATCTATCGCACGCCCTGGCGGAATGAGGAGGAACTGAATTGGCTACGCGGGGAGATTCGGGGATGCGTTTAGGGCGGGACCGCACTTTCCCCCCGCGTACCAGCGAAGCGGGTGCGCGCCGCCTCTCTAGCTCTCTCGATCGGTGCGGGAGGCGCAAGCACGCCTTGACCGGGTCGCGACCCGCCTCTATGGAACCGGCCTGCGGATCGGGTGCGTAGCTCAGCGGCAGAGCACCGTCTTCACACGGCGGGGGTCACAGGTTCAATCCCTGTCGCACCCACCATGGTTTCGGTCCCAACTGCCCTGGCGTGGCCACAGCGCGCCGCGCCCTAGTTGCTCGCGCGCCTAGCGTCGCAGAAGGCGAGGTGATTTATCTTCGGATATTTCCGCAGCTCTTCCTCCGTGCCGCACTCATGGAGGCGCGCCTTCCGCACACCGTCCATGTTGAGCTCCAGCGTCGGTTGGTCCTTGATCGCGCCAAAATCGCTGAAGGCGCAGGGGTTCGAAGCGTCACCGCACTGCGCCGTTCGACTCAGACGGTGGCGATCGGCGTTGCCGGCGAGCCGACCGCGCCCGGCAGGCGTAGCGGCGGGGCGGTCAGCATGAAGCGGGTGCGGCCATGCGCCCGCAGCCAGTCGGCCAGTTCCGTCAGATACCAAAGCTCGCCCAAATAGCAACCCAGCTTGAACAGGCAGTGCTCGTGCAGCGGTAGGGTGGCACAGCAGGGCGCCGTGCCGGGTCGGGCGGGCATTGCTTCCACGGAATAGTTATCGGCGATCAGCGCGACGGCGCCGCTCTGCGTGACCCACACCAAAAGCCGCTCGTCGCGGCCATCAAGCGCGCAGGACGCAGCGAATAGCGCCTTGCGGTCGGGGCGCTTGTCCATCTCCAGCAGCATTTGCGCAAAGCCGGTTCGGAACAACACAAAATCGCCCGGCTCCACGATGATGCGATCCCGCTCCAGCACACGCATCAGATCGTCGTAGCCGACGACACGGCCCGTGCGTCCGAAATGCGCCTCCAGATCAACCATGACGCCACGGCCCTGCATGCAGGCTTCGGCCATGTTCTGCACGCCGAGCCGGTGCGCACCCTGCGGCGCATCGCACGGCGTCTGCCGGCCCGCCTCGTCGTAGAACACCGGACCGATAATGTCGCGACCCGCGCGGAAGCCGTTGTAAAATACGTCCTCCGGCTTGCCGTCGCCATCCGCGTCGAACATCTGCCCGACATGCGCCAGGCTGTCCCATTGCGTCGAGTATTGCAGTGTCAGGATCACCTGGTCGTCGCAGATCACGTCCGATGCGGTGGGATCGTCACAGCGCAGCGGATAGTTCATGTTGGGCTTGCCGTCGCGCAGCGTGGGTTTCAGCACCGGCGGATGCCGGCGCGGATTGAGCACCGCGCCGCCCGGATAATCCAGCGGCAGGGACAGGCAGAACGTCTTGCCGATCTTCACTTCGGCAATGCCCTTCAGCACCGTTTCTTGCGTGAGCAGGTTCAGCCGGCCGCGTTCGTCATCGGCGCCGAAATCGCCCCAGGTCGATCCGTCCGGCCGGCGCGTCCAGCGGGGATTTTCCGGCATGGCGTGTCTCTCCGTTCCGGGTTAGCGAAACCGGTAACGGAACCGATCGCCGTCCGCGAGTACATGGCCGGCCGTCGGCGTCGGGAAATGCACCGGCAGGATCAGAGTATCGGTGTCCGCGACCTCCGCCAGAAAGCGCCGGCGCGAGCGGCAACCCTCCTGCGGGTCCCAATCGAATATCGTGAACCAGTCGGGTTCGCGGCATTGCAATGCGTGATGCATCAGATCGCCGGTGACAACGGCGCGCTTCCCGCCCGCGCGGACGTTGACGCAGCAATGGCATGGCGAGTGTCCGGGCGTCGGCGTGAGCCACGCCGTGTCGTCCAGTGCGAAGTCGTCATCGACAAGCAGCGCCTGGCCGGCTTCCACGATTGGCAGACAGTTGAACCGCCAGACATTGCCGGGCGGGTTCTCGCCCCGCGCAGTCGCTTGCTCCCATGCCGCATATTCGCGCTTGTGGAACACGTATTTGGCCTTGGGAAAGGTCGGCACCCAACGACCGTTCTCAAGCCGCGTGTTCCAGCCGCAGTGGTCGATGTGCAAATGGGTGCAGAACACGTAATCGATCTCGTCGAAGCGCAGGCCCAGCGCGCGGAACCCTTCGAGCCAGGGCTGCTTCGGGAAATCGAACGGCGGCGGATAGCCCTTGTCCTCGCCCGTGCAGGTGTCCACCAGGATCGTGTGTCGCGGCGTGCGCACCACAAACGTCTGGTAGGTGATGACCATGCGGTTGCTGGCCGCGTCGTAAACAAACGAGTCCATTTCCGCGAGATAGCGCCGGCCACGCTCGGGATCGTAATTGGGGAACATGTCCTCGGGGCGCCGCCACGGGCCATCGCGCTCGATGATGCTGGCAACCGTCACGTCGCCGATTTGGATCTGCTGCACAACAGTCCCCCATATCTGCTGAACTACGCCGCCTTGATAGCCGCCTCCGCAAAGCGAGCCAGGGAGTCCATCACCCGCGCATGCGGCAACGCGCCGAAATTCACCTCGAAGGTCAGGTAGGTGATCCCAAATCGCTGGGCCAACGCCATCGCCTTCTCGACACACTCCCCGGGGGCGCCGATCACGGCGCGCGATGCTTTCATCTGCTCCAGCGTGATGGTCTCGCGATTTTCGAAAAACCCTTTCCAGTCCTTGTAGGCTACCGGGTCGCGAAACGCGTCACGGCTGAGATCGGTGGCCTTGGTGAAGGCCTGGTAGCGCCGCAGTGCGGGGTCGGCGATCTCGGCCACTTCCGTCTCGTTCGCGGCGCAATACATGTGATAGACGGCCATGACCTCCTTGCTCGCCGGATCGTGGCCGTGTCGCACCAGATTATCCCGATAGATGTCCAGCAACCGGCGCTGGTCATCGGCATTGGGAAAGAAGAACGGCGCGGTCAGGATGCTGAACCCGTTGGCGCCCGCCCAGGCATAGGTGGCCTCGGTGCGGATCGCCGCCACCCAGATCGGCGGGGTCGGCTTCTGCACCGGCTTCGGCCCCAGCGTATGGCCCTCGATCGTGGTCCAGCGCCCGCGATATGTCAGATGCTCCTCGGTCCACAAGGCGCGCACGATCGCCAGATTTTCGTCGAACCGTTCGCGGCTCTCGCTCATCGGCACGTTGGATATGTCGAAATCATATTTATATAGACCGCGCCCAACGCCGAAATCGACGCGCCCGTGGCTAAGCACGTCGGCCATCGCGTAATCTTCGGCGATGCGCACGGGGTTGTTCAGCGGCAGCAAGCTGACGGCAGCGCCCAACCGGATGCGGCGCGTCTCGCGTGCCACGGCGCCGATGAACAGCGCGGGATTGCCAAAGGCGAAGCCGGGAACGCGATGCTCGGCGAACCAGGCGCCATGAAAACCCAGTCGTTCGGCGGCCTTCAGCTCGGCGATCATGCCCTCGTACCAATCCACCCAGGAACCCGCAAGCTCCTCGTGGTAATCGGGGATGTAGCAAAGCCCGAACTTCATCCCCCCACCTCGGCGCGGGGCAGCAGTTGCTCAGCAAGCGTTGCGCAGTAGGAGGCACCGATCGGCAGGATCTCGTCGTTGAAATCGTAACGCGGATGATGCAGCATGAAATCATCTTGTCCACGGCCGCCACCCAGCATGATGTAGCTGCCCTGCTTGGCTTGCAGCATGAAGGCGAAATCCTCGCCGCCCATCGTGGGGTTGCGCATCGATTGGACGCGCGCTTCGCCGGCTACGGCGCGGGCCGCGTCCAGCGTGCGGCGTGTCGCCTCCGCCTCGTTCACCGTAGGCGGGTAGGCGCGCGTGAACGCCACCTCGGCGCGCGCCCCGAAACTCTCGGCGATCCCCACGGCGAGCCGCCGAACCCCGGCCTCCAGCTGATCGCCGACGGAGGGCTTGAACCAGCGCGCGGTGCCTTTCATCCGCACCGTTTCGGGGATCACGTTATAGGTTTGCCCGCCCATGATGTGGCCGATCGTAACGACGCCCGATTCCGTCGGGTCGATCGAGCGGGCGACGATCGTCTGGAACGCAGTCACGATCTGCGCGGCAACCACGATCGGGTCGATTCCCTGGTCGGGATGCGCCCCGTGCGAGCCCTTGCCGGTAACGACGATCTCGATATTGGCGACCGCCGCCATGATCGGACCCTCGCGCCAACGGAAAATCCCCGCCGGCACGCCGGGCCAATTATGCAACCCGAACACCTGCTCCATCTTGCAGCGATCGAACAACCCGTCCGCAACCATCATCTCGCCGCCCCCCAGGTTCTCCTCGGCGGGCTGAAAAATGACGTAAACCGTGCCGTCGAAATTGCGCGTCTCCGCGAGATATTTCGCCGCACCCAGCAGCATCGTCGTGTGCCCGTCATGGCCGCAGGCGTGCATCACGCCCGGATTGCGCGATGCATAGGGCAGTCCGGTCGCCTCCTCGATGGGCAGCGCGTCCATGTCCGCTCGCAGGCCGATTGCGCGCCCGTCCGCACCGCTATTCGGCCCGTGTCCGTGGATCACGCCGACCACGCCGGTCTTCGCCATGCCGGTGATGATCTCGTCCACGCCGAAATCGTGCAGCTTGTCCCGCACGATGCCGCTGGTGCGCGTCTCCTGGAGCGACAATTCGGGATGCGCATGCAGGTCGCGCCGCCACGCCGTCATCTGCTCGTGGAAATCAGCGATGCGGTTGATGATCGGCATTGGTTGCTCCTGCGGCGGTTGCCCCTGCGGCCAGCTTATGCGCTTGCATTGCTTTTTGCGACCGGGCTGAAGGTGCGCGCAAGTCCGGGCTCCAGCGCGACCGGTTCGATGCCAAGCCGGTCGCGCATCGGCCCGATGTCGAACGCCTTGTCCTCGAGCAGCCGGCGAATCTCGTCCGGGCGCACCTTCGGCAGTCCGGGAAGCAGCGCCGCAACTCTCGCTGCCACGGCAAGCCACCTTGCGGGCAGCGGAATGATGCGCGGCGAGGGCAACCGCGCGGCGGCCGCGACCGCGCGCAAGAAGGCGGCATAGGGCAGTGGGTCCGGCCCGGCAATGACGATGGTCTCGGGTCCGGTCCATTCGATGTCGAGTGCGGCGCGGACGGCGCGGGTCACATCATCCTGATGGATCGGCTGTACCAGGGCACGCCCGCCGCCCGGCAGCGGGCACCAGAGGCAGGTACCGCAGCACGGAAGCGAGCCGCTGCACATTGTCTTCGCCCGCAGCGCCGTAGATCATTGTCGGATGCAGCATCACACCCGGGCGGCCGGAGGCAAGGAAGGCAGCCTCACCCGCGATCACGCCCGTCGCGTGCGCGTCCGGCCAGCGCGTGAATTTGCGCGTGCTGCCAAGAAAAACAAAGCGCGCCTGCTCGGGCGCGGCTTCCAGCACAACGCGCGCATGGCGCGCGTGCGCGCAACAGGCAATGCGCGCGGCGTCGCGCAACGCGGCGGACAGCGCAGCCTGGTCCGTGAGGTCGGCAATGCGGGGCCCACCGGTGATTTGTTGCGTCAGCCAACGGCTGCGGTCGCGAACCACCGGCACGAATGGCGTTCCGTCGGCAAGCAGCGAACGGCAGAGCGCGGCGCCCGATCGCCCCGAAGCGCCGATGACATGGACCGGCACTGTCTGAGCTGTTTCGCCGCTTGCCATACCCTGTCTCTTTGCCCGGCGCGGGTGTGGTTGTGAAGTCGACGCGCGCGTGGGTGTTGTTGCCTTCCGGCAAGCGGCTGGACTTGCTCGATCCGACCCCGTTCGACTGGGATGACCGGGATTTGGCGCTGGGACTGGCGCGCACCTATCGCTGGGGCGGTCATTCCGCGTGGCCGCTGCCCCTATCCGTTGCGCAGCACAGCCTTACGGTGCTGGCGATCCGCCGTCAGAGCCGCGAACGGCTGGACCCTGCGCGCGAGATTGCGCGAATTGCTGCACGACGCCGATGAAGGACTTCTGGGCTTCGACGCCGTTTCTCCGCTCAAGCCGTTTCTGGGCGACGGTTTCACCGCACTAGCGGAGCGCCTGCAACGAGCTGTCTGGCGCCGCTATGCCCTGCCGGCTTGGACCGCGGACGGAAAAGGCGGCGCATAAACGCGCGGACCGCATTGCCGCCGCGAGCGAGGCGGTGCATGTCGTCGGCTGGTCGGCAGCGAGGTGCGCGAGACGTTGGGCATCGCGCTGAAACCCTTGCCCGAGACCCGACGCCGACGACCCGTCCGGCATGACGGACATGGGAGCCCTGGCCACCAACCCTCGCCGCCGAGACTGTTCCTGGCGGAACTGCGCCTGAGCCGGCGTAGCGAGCGAACGCCTGACATTGCCGCGGTCATCCTGCTGAATTCCGCCGGCATCGGATGCCAGGCGCCGGCCGAGACGGCGCGGCCTGTCGGCCTGAGAAAGCCGCTCCGTGCGCTCCGCGCTGAGTTCCTCGAACAGCCACGAATAGCGACCGGCACGAACAGAACGCCGATGACACGCGCCAGCGATCATGCCGCCGAACACCGTCGTGCCGATCGACAGCCGCGCGCCGGCACCGGCGCCGGTGGCGACGACCAGCGGGAGCACGCCGATGATAAAGGCAAGCGCGGTCATCATGACCGGCCGATAGCGAGTGCGCGCGCCTTCCTCGGCGGCGTCGCGGACGCGATGCCATTGCCCGCTTCCAGACGGTCCTTGGCGAATTCCACGATCAGGATGGCATTCTTCGCCGCCAGCCCGATCAGCAGCACCAGCCCGATCTGTCCGTATACGTCGAGCGCCATGCCGCGGAGCCAGCAGGCCCAGCAAACCGCCGAGCAGCGCGAAGTCGAGACCGGCAGCAGGACCGAGAGCGGCAGGGTCCAGCTCTCGTACAGGGCGACAAGGAACAGGTAGGAGAAGATGATCGCAAATGACGAACGCGTCGAAGATTCCTGCCCGGCCGACTGCAGCTCCTGATACGACATAGCCGTCCAGTCGTAAGAGATAGCCCGCGGGCAAGTGCTGTGTGGAGACCTGCTCCATCGCCGCGATCGCCTGGCCCGAGCTTTTGCCGGGGGCCGGCCGCCGTTGATGGGGACCGCAGGATATCCGTTGTAGAGCGTAATCGCGTCCAGCGCCCTGGATCGTGTCGATGGTAACCAAGCCGCTGAGCGGCACCATCGCGCCGTTGATGCTGCGCACGTAAAGCTGATCGATGTCGCTGACTTTCTGCCGGAATTGCGGCTGGGCCTGAACGATCCACCTGGAAGACAAAGTTCTGATAATTGAAGTTGTTCACGAACTCGCCGCCGAGATTGGCCTGCAATGTTGGTAGATCGCGGCCGGCGTGACGCCGAGCAGCGCGGCTTTGGTGGTGTTCACGTCACCATCACCTGCGGCACGTCGGCCGAGAAACTGGTGAAGACCGAAGCTGAGATTCGGGTTCTGATTGGCCGCGAAGATGATCGCCCGCGCCACCGCGGCGAGCTGCTGGAAGGATTGTCCGCTGCGCGCCTCCAGCACGTAGTTGATCCCCCCGGTAGTGCTGATGCCGGGGATGGCCGGCGGGTTGAAACTGGTGATCTCCGCGCCCGGAATTGCATTGAACGCCGGCTGCAGCGCTGGCGATGACGCTCGGGATCGATGGTGCCGCGTCCTCGCTGGTTCCAAGGCTGCATGATGGCGATAACCGAGCCCGCGTTCGGCTCGCTGCGTGCCGGCAACCAGGCTGAAACCGCTCAACTCTATCGCGTGCGCTACCCCCGGCGTCTTGCGCACGCATTTCCCCGACCTGATCCACGACCTGCTGGCGTGCGGCGCGAGCGAGGCGCCGTTCGGCAACTCGCACGTTGATGAAGAAGTAGCCCTGGTCTTCGCTGGGCAGGAAAGCCGGAAGGTGTGTACTTCGAACAGCAGGTAGGCGACGCCGAACAGGCGCCAAGATCAGCGACGGCGAGCTGCAGATAGCGGCCGACGTGAAGCGGACCGCGACCGCATAGCCCTCGCGAACCGGCAGAATCGAAGCCGTGATTGAACCAGCGAAAGCCGAAAAAGCGTGCCTTGCGCGGCGGGCGCAACGATCAGCTGGCAAAGCGCCGGGCTTAGAGTCAGCGCGTTGATCGCCGAAATGACGACGGCGACAGAGATCGTGACCGCGAACTGGCGGTAGAGTTGCGCCGGTCACGCCGGAGATGAACCCGACCGGCGCAAATACCGCGACCAGGACCAGCGTCGTGGCGACCACCGGCGCCGGTGATCTCGCGCATGGCGCTGCGTCGGTCGCCTCGGCGACCGGCCGGTCCGGGTTCTCCTCCAGGTGGCGGGTGACGTTCTCGACCACGACAATCGCATCATCGACGACCAGCGTGATTGCCAGCACGATGGCAAACAAGTCGACGGTGTTGGCGGAAAAGCCGAGCACGTAAAGGATCGCGAAGATGCCGATCAGCGACACCGGAATGGCGATGGTCGGGATCAGCGTCGCCCGCCAGTCCTGCAGGAAGACGTAAACGACCGGCACACCAGGATCAGGGTGATGAGCGAGCGTTCGAATGATCTCGTTGATCGTGGCGGTGACGAAGTTGGTGGCATTGTAGACGATCGCGTATTGCAGGCCGGGCGGAAACTGCTTTGACAGCGCCTGCATCTGCTGTTCCACCGCGGTGGCGACCGCGAGCGCGTTCGCGTTC
This sequence comes from uncultured Pseudomonadota bacterium, assembly GCA_963822675.1. Lineage (GTDB taxonomy): Bacteria > Pseudomonadota > Alphaproteobacteria > Acetobacterales > Acetobacteraceae > CAWGIP01. The sequence goes on from CAWGIP010000018.1 coordinate 39,471, forward strand.
GGCGCCTGATAGATCGCCAGCGTGGCCGACGGGCTGCCATCCAGGTTGGAAGAGGCGCTGTACAACTCGTGACCCCAACTCGACCGGCCGATATCGCTGATGCGCACCAGGCCGCCATTGGCATTGGCGCGCACGATGATGTTGGCGAACTGCTTGGGATCCTGACAGCCGCCCGTGTGCGATCACGGTAAGCTGCTGCGCCTGTCCGGTGCCGATCGGCGGCGCACCGATCTGCCCGGCAGCCGCTTGGATGTTCTGCGTGCGATGGCGGCTTTGCACATCGGTGGCGGTGATGCCGAGCGCGGCCATGCGTACCGGATCAAGCCAGATCCGCATGGCGTATTCCATATTGCCGAAAATCTGCGTGTTGCCGACGCCGTTTATGCGCGCGATGGGCTGCAAAGATGCAAATAGGCGTAATTGGAGATGGTCACCTGATCATACTTGTCTATTCGGGCGAAAACAGATTGACGGCCAGGACGAAGTTGCTGGTATGCCGGCCGCACGGTCAGACCCTCTTGCTGGACCACGGTCGGCAGTAGTGCCTCGGCCAGCTGGAGCCGGTTCTGGACATTGACCTGATCGATGTTCGGGTCGGTGCCGATAGCGAAGGTGACGGTCAGGCTGTAGGTGCCGGAGCTCGAGCTCGTGCTCTGCATGTAGAGCATGTCCGGTGCACGCCGTTGACCTGCTCCTCGATCGGCGCGGCGACGGTGTTGGAACCAGCGTTTCGGCGTTTGCGCCCGGATAGGTGCACGGAAACCGTGACCTGGCGGCGGAGTGATGTTCGGATATTGTGAGATCGGGATTGCCGATAGCGCCAGCAACCCGGCCAGGGTGATGACGATGGAGATGACGATCGCGAATTTCGGGCGCCTGGATGAAGAAAGTCGACAGCACCGCCGGGATCTCCGCCCGCGCCGGGTGCGGCCGCGCCCGCCGCGGTGGCCGGAGCTTGCGGCGTAGGGCGGCCGCGACGGATTGACCGTCTCGCCGGACTGCACTTTCTGCACGCCCTCGACAATGACCCGTTCGCCGCCGCTCAGGCCCTTGGTCACGATGTAGTCCTGCGCGATCTGCCGTCCCACTTCGATCGGCTGCTGCTTCACCTTGTTGTCCGGACCGACCAGCAGGACAAACTTGCCCTGCTTGTCGTCCTGCACCGCGGCGACCGGTACCAGCCGGTTGCCGCTGCGGCGTGCTGCGATGCACCTCGACGGTCACGAACGCCCCTGGCAGCAGCAGCGTCTCCGGGTTGGGAAACTCGGCGAACAGAGTCACGGTGCCGGTTGTTGGGTCCACCTGATTATTGATAAAGGTGATCTTGCCTGTTTGGTCGTATTGCGTGCCATTCGAAAGTTGCAGATTGACGGCCACACTGGTGGCGACGTGCTGTTTCGCTTGCGTCAAGCCGGTTTTCTGCTGAAACGTCAGCATCGCGGTCGGCGACCGAGAACACGACCCGGATCGGGTCGAGCTGATTGATCGTCGCGAGCGGCTGCGAACTGGGCGTAACCAGATTGCCCTTGGTATAAGTTACGGCTCCGATCCGCCCGGTGATCGGCGTCACGATCGTGCAATAGCTCAAATTCAATGCGGCTGTCGCCAGGTTCGCCTTAGCGGCGAGTACATCGGCTGCGTCCGAATCGCGCGTCGCCAACGCTTGGTCGAGGTTTGCCTGCGCCTCGAAGCCCTGCTGGTTGAGCTGCGCCGCTCGCTGATAGGCCAAATCGGCTTCGCGATATGTCGCCTGCGCCTTGTCGAGACTGGCCTGAGCGGATTGGACCGCTGCCTCATAGGGCGCTTTCTGCAACACGATCAGCGTTTGGCCGGCCTTGATGTCACTGCCCTGCTCGAATTCCACCTTCTCCACGAAGGCAGTTACACGGGCATTAAGCTGAACGCTCTGAATTGCTGAAACATGGCCGACATACGCATAGTTGGGCGCAACATTCTGCACTTCGACGGGAGCGACTGTAACTGATGGGACCGGGCGGCATTGGGAGCGGCCAAAGACCCGGAAGCTATCGCGGCGGCGCCGACTGCCAGTGTCGCGGCACGCATCCAATGACAGATTATTCGGCCAATACCGCGCGCAAACTCGCGCATGCGTGCCATGCCGACGCCCGTTGTTCCGAGTCGCACCGGATCAATCAGATGTGCCCCGGATCTTTGTTCGGAATGGGCTTCACGCCAACGTGCGACCGCTGCGCCCGAGAACCAAGATAGCAGTCTGGTGTCGGCTTGTCAGGAGTTCTCGGCGGCATCACTAACGGTAAGATAGCGCACCAGGCGGGCCGCACCCGGGTGAAGCTGCCACCACGGTCCGGCGATCGCGAATTCAGCCAGAGCAGCCGTTGGAAATGCGTCCCTAAGCTGTTGCATTGCGGCAATCTGTGGCGGTTTCCCCCCTGTGTCGCATAGCGCAACCGCCAGTTCGTGCAGTCCGGGGTTGTGCCCGATTAGCAGAACACTGCGGACCGTCTCCGCCACGCCGTTCAGGATCGTGAAAAGCTGCGTAACGTTGGCAAGGTAGAGCTGCTCAAGCGGCTCGATCAGCGGTGTTTCGTCCCAGGGCTCCAGCGCCTCCAGCGTCTCCAGCGTACGCCGAGCGGGCGAAACCAGGACAAGATCGGGCGCAAGCCCGAGTTCCCGCAACGTCTGGGCCATCGCCGCTGCACGTACGCGGCCCTTCGGGGCAAGCGGCCGATCCCGGTCCGGCAGAAGCTTGTCGTCCCGGGAAGATTTCGCGTGACGCAGAAGGAGAAGCTGGCGCATGGCGCACCGATCCTGCCACGGCCACGCCGGCTTGTCGTCCCCGGAGATGCGATCAGTTCTCGCGTGGCATGGCAACCGCTGCATGACCCTGCGCGTCGTTCTCGGCCATGAACTGTCGCGCAGGCCTGAGCGCGCTCGCTGATCTGGATCGGCTCTGGATCGGCAACAGCGGGTCGGGTGGCGGACCGATTTTCTGGTAAGCTTTTAAACCCGATGCCGAATGATGCGACCTCGCTCGCCTGGACGCACGCGCCTGCCTGCTCCAGAATGATGCCGCAGCCACACGATTTCGCGGAGACCTTCCGCGCGCCGGGGACGTGGCCGCATGGGAGGGAAGATGCAAATGGCGAATTGTCAAATTCTGCTGCTGGCCGGAGCGGCCCTGACAGTTGGCGTGCTGCTCGGTCGGCCGGGGCAGCGGCCGCGCCGATGGGGCATTGGATCAGGCGTTGCGTAACGACAATAATTGGCCGATGTATGGGCGGACCTACGACAACGAACGGTTCAGTCCGCTGACACAGATCAACGATCAGAACGTGGGGCAGCTGAAGCTCGCCTGGGCGTTCCAGGTGGGTGCGCTGCGCGCTAACGAGGCCTCGCCCATCGTCATCGACGGCACGATGTACATATCCAGCTCGTCCGGGCCGAAGGGCGTCTATGCGCTCGACGCTAAGACAGGCGCCATGAAATGGCAGTACCAGCCGGACGTGGCCGAGGATGTGCTGCCCTATGTCTGCTGCGACGTGGACAGCCGCAGCGTGAGCTATGCCGACGGCAAAATCCTGTTCAGCCAGCTTGATGGATTCCTGGTTGCGCTGGATGCCAAAACCGGCAAGCCGGTCTGGAAATCCAAAGTGGTGGACTACAAGGACGGCGAAACGAACACCTCACCGCCGCTGATCGTCAAGAATATGGCGATCATCGGCTTCTCGGGCGGTGAATACGGGGCGCGCGGCGCGATCCAGGCATTCGATTTGGCAAGTGGCAAACGGCTTTGGAAGACCTGGACGATCCCGGGCCCCGGCGAGCCCGGCAACGACACTTGGAAAGGCGATAGTTGGCAGCATGGCGGCGGCGCCGCCTGGTACGTTGGTTCGTACGATCCGAAGACCAACACCATCTTCTACGGCACCAGCAATCCCGGGATTTCTACGGCACCAGCAATCCCGGGCCGTGGAACGCCGCGGTGCGTAGCACTGGCACGTCCGAATATGGCAAGCTGAGCAATGCCGGCAGTTCCAGCACGCTGGCACTCGACCCCGATACCGGGAAGATCAAGTGGGAGATTCAATCCACGCCAGCCGAAGCGTGGGACTATGACGGGGTAAACGAGCTGGTGCTGGCCGATGTCGATATCGGCGGCCAGAAGACTCCGATTATACCAACCCGCCTAGAGGCTGACACACGCCCACTCCCTGGTGCCGATTGAGCGGATGCGGTCAGGATCGTTGACGAAAAAATTCGAGGTGCTGCTGCAGGCCGCGACGATGGCTTTGTAGCTGTCCCATACCAGGGCACACAGCCGATTGGCGCGGAGATATTCCCAGACATTCTCCATTGGGTTGAGTTCGGGGGAATACGACGGCAAGGGCAGGAGCGTGATGTTATCCGGCACGCCGAGCCGGCCGCCGGTCTGGTGCCATCCTGCGCTGTCGCAAACCAGCACGGCATGCGCGCCGGGTACGACCTGGGTGCTGATTTCGGCCAGATGTTCGGTCATCGCCTCGGCATTGACGTTCGGCATAATGATCGCGGCCCCGACCGCGCGGTTTGGACAGATCGCACCAAACAGGTAAGCGGAGTTATGGCGATTGTCGCGGACCATCAAAGGTCGGGCGCCGATCGGCGCCCAGACATAGGCATGGCCGCCCTTCTGGCCGACCCGAGCCTCGTCCTGGAACCAGATCTCGATCGGCTTGCCGGTGGCGGACGCTGGCAGGGCGGCTTTCACCAAGTCAGCGAAGTTTTTTAAACGCCTCCTCGGCTTCGGCGTCCTTCTTCGGATGAAATGGGCGCGGTTGCAGCCGGGTCATATCGAGCTGACGCAGCCACTTGCCAATGGTGCTTTCATGCACCGTCACATTGAAGCGGCGAGCAACCTCTTCGCGCAGATCACACAACGCCATCGCACCACTTTGTGCGTCTCCAGATCGGCTCCTTGATGACCAGGGCTTTCAGTTCCGCCATTTGTTCCGTGGTCAAGGCCGGCTTGGGACCAGGGCTACGGCGCGACTTCAGCCCTTCGACACCCGCCTCATTGTAGCGATGAACCCAGTCGCGCAGTGTTTGTCGGTCCATGCCGTTCTGCTCTGCAGCTTCGGTGCGCGTGCCGCCTTCCAGCACCATCGCCACTGCCAAAAGCCTTCGGACCTGCGCGCCATCGTGGCATTTGCCAGCTATCGCACGCAGCTCAGCCGCCGTGTGCTCCGTCCGCGTGATCGTCACTGCCGCACCCATCCGTTGCCTCGCTCAAGCGAATGACCCTGAGTGAGCATCGAATTGGAACCGGCAGCGGTTGGGAATCCCGGGAGAGTTGACGTCTGTGCGGGTTGGTATTACATGAAAGCCGACCGCGACGGGCTGTTCTTCGTTGCCAACCGGGATACCGGCAAACTGATCTCGGCGAAGCCGTTCGTTCCGGTGAACTGGGCCAAGGGCTTCGACGTGGCGAACGACCGGGCGATCGAGGATCCCGCCAAGCGCCCGCGCGCTCGACTACAAAGCCACCGACATCTGCCCGAGCTGGATGGGCGGCAAGAACTGGCAGCCGATCTCGTTCAATCCGGGAACCGGGCTAGCCTATATCCCGAGCAACAATATGTGCCAGGACATGCAGGCTACGGATATCACCTATCGGCGCGGCATGTTCTATCTCGGTAACGATTTCTCCGTGAACCCCGGGCCATGGCGGCTATCTGGGCCAACTGCTCGCGCTTGATCCAGCCACGCAGAAACCCGCCTGGGCGATCAACCTGCCTCTGCCATGGAATGGCGGCACGATGACCACGGCAGGCAACCTGGTCTTCTTCGGCGACATACAAGGTATTTTCCACGCGTTGAATGCCAAGACGGGCCAGGAATTGTGGCGGATGAATGTCGGCAGCGGCGTGGGCGCCGAGCCAATAAGCTCGCCGTAGATGGCAAGCAATACATCGCGGTGCTGGCCGGCCGCTCCGAATCTCCACCCGCCTTCATGGGTGAGGTCGGCAAACGGATCATCGCCGCCACGCCCGAAGGCGGCACGCTGTTCGTGTTCGGACTCTGAAAGTGACTCGCGGAGGACGATGGAGGCGCTCTCGGGTAACGCTCCGCGTCCTCCGTCCTGTCTTGCTGCTGATCACGCTCGCCGTGTTGCCAAGGTCCGGTCAGGCCGGGGAGTCAGTCCGGCCTGACTCTCCGGCATCGCCGCAAGACATTGCAGCCGGGCACAAACTGTTTAACGACAATTGCTCCCACTGCCATGGCCCGGATGCGATCCAGGGGGTCACCCGCATCAATTTGCGCCTGTTGCACCACCGTTATGGCGACGACATGGACAAAACCTTCTTTACCACGGTCACGCATGGGCGCGTAACGAAGGGCATGCCGAATTGGAGCGGCATTCTATCGGACAAGGAGTTTCACGAGATCCTGGCCTATCTTCATTCGGTGCAAGACGGGTAGTTGCGTGCGGAATTGCGCGCATCGGATCAGAGCCGGATGATCAATCCCCGAGCGGACCAAACAGCCGCTGCAATGCTCGCAGGCTTTCGTCCACGCTATGGCCGGATGTATCGAGCACGGCATCGGCCCGCGCGTAGAGAACCTCGCGGCTCGCCAGGATCGACCGCAGATCCGCCATCGACTGACGATTATCCTGCATCGGTCGCATATCGTGCTGGTCGATCACGCGCCGCATGTGTTCTTCCGGCGTGGTACGAACCCAGACCGTGAAACAGGTGCGCAGCAGCAGCGTGTACGTGTCCGGCTCGGCAACGATGCCGCCGCCGGTGGCAATGACCATGGCCTCGCCGGTTGCGACCAGCCGTTCAAGCACCGATCGCTCCAGGCGTCGGAAACCGGGCTGACCGTGCAATTCGAAGATTTCGCGCAGCCCCAAACCGGCGCTGCGCTCAATCTCGCGATCGAGTTCGTGGAACGGCATGTCGCGCGCTTCCGCGAGACGCCGGCCGAGCGTCGATTTGCCGGCGCCGCGCAAGCCGATCAGGGCCACGCGATGCTTGCGCGACGCCGAAGAGATCGCGCCGAAGCGGGCCAGCAGCATGCGCTGCGCCTCGTCGCGTTGATCCTCGGATAAGCGCTCCAAAAGTCTCTCCAACTCCCCGCCCGATGCCGGCTCAGTCTGCCGGGACAGGAGTTCGGTTGGCGGTACGTCCAGCGCGCGCGCGATCGAACGGAGCAGAAGCACGGAGACGTTGCCGTTTCCGGCTTCCATTTGCGCGATGTAGCGCTCGGAAATCCCGGATTGCCGCGAGAGGATGCTGCGCGTCATACCGCGTCTTGCCCGCAGCAGCCGCAGCCGCTCGCCCAGCGCACGCAGAAACGCCGTCTCGTCCGTCCTTTCACCAGCAATTGCCGCTGCTTGCGTCGGCGCACCGTCCGGCACGTCAATACGTCTCCGCGTGGTAACGCCCGCTCTCCAGCATGGCCGAGCGCAGGGCGATCCAGTCAATGCCGTGTTCGCGCCCGATTTCGGTCAGGGCGTGCTCCACCCCGTCCTCCAGCCCGCGCAGGCCGCAAACATAAATATGGGTGGTGTCGAGCGTTAGCAGCAGGGCGAGGTCCGCTGCGCGCTTGCGCATCCGGTCCTGAACGTATTCCTTGGGTGCGTGCGGCAGCCGAGAATAGACCAGTTCCCGATCGAGCAGCCGGGCTGGTACTTTCTGCAACGGGCCAAAATACGGCAGTTCCTGCGGCGTGCGGGCGCCGAAGAACAGATAGAGCTTACCCCGCGCATTCGGGCTGCTGCGCCGGCGCCGCTCGGTGAAGCCGCGGAACGGCGCGGCACCGGTGCCGGTGCAGACCATCACCACGTCGGCGTCGGGGTCATCGGGCATGAGGAACGTGGCGCCGAAGGGACCGACCACGCGCACCGTATCGCCCTTGTTCAGATCGCACAGGTAGTTGGAGGCGACACCGCGCATGATCCTACCGTCCGGCAGCGCCTCCATTACGCGCTTGACGGTGAGCGCCAGATTGTTGGTGTTCGGCCGCTCGCCATCACGCGAACTGGCGATCGAGTAGAGACGCATCGCGTGCGGCGTACCGTCTGCTGCGGTGCCGGGCGGAATGATGCCGACGCTCTGCCCTTCCAAGACGGGGAACGCCTTCGCGCCGAAATCGAGGATGATGTGGCGTGCCTCGGACTCCGCGTCGGCGCCGGTGATCCGGTAGTTGCCCGTGACCGTGGCGATAGCGGGGTTCTCGCGGTTGAACAGGTTGATGCGCGGCTTGGATGCGGAAACCGGCGCTCGTGCCCGCCCGCCGGCCCGCGCATGCGCCTCGGCCAGCAGCGCAATCGCGTCCGGATCGTCCAGCGCATCGGGCGTCTCGCCCGCGCTATCAGAGGCGCGCGGCGGCAGCTCGGTCCAGGAGAACTGATCATCAAGCGCGAAATGCGTTTGCACCATGAACCAGTTGTCGATCGCGCCGGTGGGGCAGGGGGCCACGCAATCCATGCAGAAAGTGCAGGTGTTCGCGTCCACCACGTAGTTGCTTGCGTCATGCGTGATCGCATTAATCGGGCAGGTCGCCTCACACGTATTGCAGCGAATGCAGATTTCGGGGTCGATCAAATGCTGCTTGAGCAAGCCAACATCCGGCCGCCTCGGCGATCGCGTCCATGACAACCGATACCTTTCGTGACGAGCCGCTCAAGCCGCTTCGGCGATCTTCACGTATTCGAAGTCGCCCGGCTTGTTGTCGATGCCGACTTTCGGCGGAGCAATCCACGACGCATAAGCGCCCGTATTCCGCACCGGTCGCATCAGGCTCTCGACATAGCGATTGTCGTCGGCGGAGGGCAGCATCGAATCGCCTTCGACGACCCTTCGCCCTCGGTCAGAATCCGGCCTTCGACATCCGCCTTAACGGCCGCGAACTCGCCGATCTTCCGGTTGAACGCTACATGCGGCAGCCGCAGCCGGAAGTCCACCCCGGCCTTTTCAATCACCTTGTTCCAGCGGTTCACGCCGGCGTCGGCGTCGGCCACGAAATCGTCGCGCAGCCGCATGTTCAGCGCGGACAGTGCCGGCACGTCCTCGGCGACGATGCTGCCTTCCTTCAGGCGCAATACCTTGTAGGTGTCGTTCAGAAGCTGGTGGTCATCGGTCAGCTTGTCTTCGCGATACCGGCCCTTCAGCCCGGCGTTGAACGTGTTCGCCGCGTTGGTGCTGATCTCGTTGCCGAACAGGTCGAGTGTCAGCGAACAATGCAGATTGGCCTTCTTCTGGATCGTCGGCAGGTCGATCACGCCGAGCGCTGCGGACGCGCTCCACGTCCGTCGGGTCGGTCGATGCCCGCTTCCCGCATCGCCTGCGCAGGTGCGCTCGATGATGCGCGCGACGCCGGTGTCGCCGACGAACATGTGGTGCGCTTCCTCGGTCAGCATGAAGCGGCAGGTGCGCGACAGCGGATCGAAACCCGATTGCGCCAGCGCCTCAAGCTGCATCTTGCCGTCGCGATCGGTGAAGGAGGTGAACATGAAGAAGCTGAGCCAGTCCGGCGTCTCCTCGTTGAACGCGCCCAGCATGCGCGGCGTGTCCCGATCGCCGGAGCGACGGCGCAGCAGCTCCTCGGCTTCCTCGCGCCCGTCCTTGCCGAAATATTTGTGCAGCAGATAGACCATCGCCCAGAGATGCCGGCCTTCCTCGACATTCACCTGGAACAGGTTGCGCATGTCGTAGAGCGAGGGGGCGGTCTTGCCGAGATGGCGCTGCTGCTCCACCGACGCCGGCTCGGTGTCGCCCTGGATCACGACAAGCCGGCGCAGCATGGCGCGATACTCGCCCGGCACATCCTGCCAGGCGGGTTCGCCTTTATGCGCGCCGAAGGCGATCTTGCGCCCCTCCACCGCCGGGGCGAGCAGAATGCCCCAGCGGTATTCGGGCATCCTCACATAGCCGAATTTCGCCCAGCCCTTCGGATCCACGCCGATCGCCGTGCGCAGGTAGACAAGGCTTTCCTGGAATCCCTCCGGCCCCATGTCCCGCCACCAGTCGATGTAGCCGGGATGCCAGGTCTCCAGCGCCTTGCGCACGCGCGCGATCGGCGTTCAGGGCGACATTGTTCGGGATCAGGCCGTCGTAATCGACATTCGAGCTGACCGAAACTGACATCGGCTGCATTCCTCCGTTCTGCGTTTGGCCGAGGCGGATCTACACCGCGCCCGATCGTATTTCGGGCGCACGCCGCTGCCGTAGCGCTTTGAGCGCGCCGGTCTCGCCGACCGCGTTGGGGCGCTGGAAGATCCAGTTCTGCCAAGCGGTCAGCCGGCCGAAAATGCGCGTCTCCATCGTCTCCGGTCCGGCAAAGCGCAGATTGGCCTCCAGGCCGGTCAGTGCGTCCGGCGAGAAACTGGCGCGCTCTTCCAGCATCAGCGCGAATTTCGTCGTCCCAGTCGACGTCTGGTCGTAGGTAAAGGTGACAAGACCCAGTGCGTCCGCCGTCGTCGGCGTCGAGCGCCTCGCCGATCCGTTGCCTGCGCGCGGCCAACGCTGTCCGGTTCGCCGAGAAAACGAGTCTCCAACCGGGTAAGACCGTTGCCCATCGGATATGCGCCGAAATTGAGCGCCGAGAGCGTGCAGCGATGCCGGCGCGCGGTTGTCGCCCTCCCGGCTGCCCACGAACATCACCGAACGGTCGGCGGCGAAGGTCAATTCGGCCAGCAGTGCCGGCAAAGCAGCTTCCCGGCTCGATCAGCGCGATCAGGCTCCGCGAGGTGATGTCCAGACGCTTGAGCACGCGCTTCGAGTAGCGGCGCACTTCCCGAACCAGCCAATCGGCCTGATGCGCGTCAAGCAGCGCGTCGGCGGCCAGCACCGCGTCGGCATCGCCTTCGCTGCGCAAGACGAGCAGCCCGAGCTCGGGCTCGTTCAGCCGCAGATGCAGGATCGCGTCGTCCAGTTCGCGCGCCAGCAGCAGCGGCCAGAATGATCCGCCGGCTGCGTGAATGCCGCGCCAGATCGGCGGGCAGCGCCGTTTGCGGACCGAGCACGGTGACGACTGCCTGGCGTCCGGCGCGGTCGAATTCCACCCGCACATGCGAGTATGGACGCCCGCTTCGGAGAAGCTCCGCTCGCAACGGGGTCAAGCCGATGCCCTTCGCGTCCGCCGGCCGGTCGGATTTCGCCGCCAACTGCGCGTGCGCGCTCGCGCAACGTATCGTCCCAGGCCGAGTGGCGGGACCACCTCGTCCACCAGCCGCCATTCCACAGCGCGCTTGCCGCGCACGCCTTCCTCGATCGTGCAGAACACGTCGGCGAGGTCGCGCCGCACCTTGCGCTTGTCGGTCACGCGGGTCAGTCCGCCGGTGCCGGGCAGCACGGCGAGCAGCGGCGTCTCGGGCAGCGAGACGGTGGAGCGGCGATCGTCGATCAGCATGATGTGGTCGCAGCCAGCGCCAGTTCGTAGCCGCCGCCGGCGGCCGAGCCGCTGACCGCGGCCAGATAGGGCTGGCCGGAATGCTCCGCACGCGTCCTCGATGGCAAGCCGGGTTTCGTTGGTGAACTTGCAGAAATTCACCTTGTGCGCGTGCGCGTGCCTTGCCGAGCATGCGGATGTTGGCGCCGGCGCAGAACACGTCCTCCTTGCCGGAGCGGATCACGCACGGCGCGCACCTCGGGATGCTCGAAGCGCAGCCGCTGCACCGCGTCGGCGAGTTCGATGTCCACGCCGAGATCGTAGGAATTGAGCTTCAGCTCGTAGCCGTCGAACAGCGCCGCCGGCGGGATCGACGTCCAGGATCAGGGTCGCGACCGGGCCGTCAAAGCGAGCCGCCAATGGCGGTAGCGGTCGGGATCGGTTTGGAAGTCGATGCGCACCATGAACCGGAGCCCTCCCCACGAAGGTCGGCACTATAATGCAGCATCATAGCCCTGTCAATAACAATTGGCAAGCGGCATAGGAATTATATTTCGGTGAGCGCGGTCACGTGCATGCCCTGGTGCTTGCCTTGCTGCGCTTGACGGCGATTCGCGCACAAGCGCTGCTCGCAGCAAACACAAGCCCGCGATTGCAGGGGGCAGATATAGGCGCTCGCGTGTGTTCAGCGCGGCACGGCGACGCGCCCGGTCGAGACCAAATGCAGCTTCCAGCCGTCCGCCCTTGTGCCGGTGAGCTTCAGGCTGCTCGCGAGAAATGCCAGCCTGTGCGCGTCATCGCCAGTGGCGGTGCAAAACCGGTCTTGCAGGTAGAAAGGGGGCGCCGCCTGGTAGTAGAGCGTCGCCTCGACCGCAACCGGCGTGCCGGACAGATCTCCGAGTTTGACATCGTAAGCGACGGAATCGCCTCCGCCCGCTCGGTAGGCCGGGTCGTCGTCGACGCCAACAGGGTCGGTTTCCTCCGCCAGATCGACTCCGGCGCCGAGCGCCTTGGCGATGCTGGTCCGCTCGGGGAGCGTCAGATAGCCGTGCGGCAGCAGCCGGTTATCTTTGAGCGGCGGCACATATCGAGAGAAAACTTGTGGTAAGCGCGCCCGATGGCGGCGCATGTGCGGCCGCATTGCGCCGTCCCGTCCGTGGGCGGAGCCGTCACCAGTTCCTGATAGATCTGCGCCTGATCCTGTCTGCGAAATGGACTGGTAATGCGGCTGGTGCGGATTGCTCCCGGAATAAAGCCGCGCCGAGCAATCGTCCTTCCACCACAGCTCGCCTGCAATCGGTCGTCCGGCCTGATCAACGATGACGCCGGCACTGTTGTGCCGGCCTGATTCCCAGATCGCGTTTGCCGCGTGCGTCGAGCACCCGGAAATCGACAAAGGCACGTCGGAAACCGACGCCGGAGGGGAATTTGTGGCCGGTTTTGTTGGTGAGCGTAACCGATGCGCGCGGAGCACGCCATCGGCGACTGAAACGTCGTTCACAGCGATCGCGGCCGATCGCGTTGGATGCCTGGTCGAGCATTCGCTGCTCGGTAAGCGCGAGCGGGGGAACGCCCTGGCTGCCCATCATCGGATCGATGGTTCGGATCCCAGCACGTCGGGAAATTGCGTTGCCATCTCGATCAGGAAGACATTGAGCCCGACAAGCGAATGCTTGGCGAAACCCATGCGCACCGGCAGATCGATCTCCTTCGCTGGCAGACCGTTTTCGACGGCAGGGAAGCTGCTGTGTTCCTGAATGCCGGCGATCTTGCTGCGGAACGGCGTGCCATTGGGAGCCGCTTTTGGCATATGGCAGCCTTGGCAGGATTCGGCGAGGGTCCGGCGCCGAATGGCAGTTTGCCGTCCGGCGTCTCGCCGGTTCGATAGGCGCTGAAGGCCCATTCCGGATAGGTGGTCTGTTCGTAGCGTGTAGCCGAATGTTCTGGAGCCGGCGATGACCGGCAGATGGACGGTATGGCAGGTGCCGCAGGCCTCGGAGCTCAGGATAGCGGCGTGCTGTGCTTCGGAGTGATCCGAGGGCGTGGCGCATCGGCGTGTTTTTCGGGTCCGGGAACGGACCGTGACAGCATGTCCGGCGGGCCGATGAAAAAGCTGCCGGTGAAGGTGCGGCGCGAAGCCGGTCATTCCGGGGTTGAGGAAATCCTGACGCTCGGCCACGCAGCGGTTCTGTGGTTGGTCGGCGATGTTCGCGCTTTCGGCCGTGCCGAGGACCATGTGATGGCAGGCGAGGCAGGAGACGCCGTCGCGAGCGAGCGCGCCGAAATGTGCCATCGGCGCCGTCGGATTGTTGTCCGGGTGGGGTACGGCGTTTACCGTGTCGCGCAGGAAGTCCCGGCACTCTGGCCCGGTGAACGTGGCGTCAGATCGAACGCGCGCTGACCCGGGATGCCGTGGCAGCCGAGACAGGTGTCCTGCACGACGGTCGATATATCGGGGTGGAAACGTCTGCGTCTCGCTCGCGAGCTGGGTGAAAAGATCGGATCGCGGCCCGGCCAAGCCCATGGGGCTCGTGCGCCACGTGCCGTAAGGCGAAAAGTTGAACATCTGATTGTCGGGACTGGCCGGGGCGGGGGCGGTCATCGAGTACTGCAGTCCGGTGCCGCCGGCACTGTGACAGCCCAAACATTGATCGGACGTGACGAAGGCACCCGTCGCATACGGTCCGTTTCCGGGCATCCAAACGTTGTCATAGGTCTGCGATGGCATATTGAGCGCGCGCCCCAGCAAAGCGGCACGTGGAAGCGGCAGCCGGCCCAAGTGGAGGGATTCCAGAAACGCCGTGTTGACGGTTGCTGGCGGGCAGCGGCGCGTAGAGCGCCCTTCTTGGCTTCCTCAAGGAATTTCAAATGCTGCGGGTACTCGCGGACGAACCAGCGGATGGGCAAGCTGTGCTTGCACCATGCTTGGCTGACCGAGAAGGGTTTGCGTCAAGAAGAAATCCTGGCTGAGGAAGCTCAGGAACGTTCCCGGTTCACCGCGGATGTTGTTCAGGCTGGCGAAGGTTTCGTTGTCGCGGGCGGAAGCGTGGCAATTCGTGCAATATCTGGCCAAACCCCATGAAGGGCGGCGGATTGCCGTTCTGCGCCGGCCAGTCGGGTCGCCAGCCGGAGCCCGGCCAACCGAACCAGCCCCAGAACCAGCCGTCGCGCGCGGCGGCGCTGTCGCGCACCATGACCGCGGCACCTTGCTCCTTCGGCGACAGACGGAGCAGGTCGGGCACGCGACAGGCGGAGGCTGGTGTCGAGTTGTACATCTCCTTCACCATGATCGCGCCATCCGGGATGGGCGCGGGCTGCGCGGGCGCCTTCGCCGGATCGGACGGCCGGTTGGTCCGGAGCCACGCGACCATGTCCGGCGAGTACCAGACCAGAACGGGCATGTGCGTTCCGTTGTAACTGCCGGACCATGCGCCATTCGTCAGGGTGGCGATGAACGGGCCGGTGTCGCGGACCGTCTTGTCCATTTTCCAGCCGGCGGCGAGGTTGCGGTGACAATACCCGCCCAGAAACCGACCGAGCTGCACCTCGTATTGGTCAAGCGGCAAAGCGCTCGGCTTGCGCACAACCGGGTCAAGCGCCGCGCATAGGCCCGGGTTGGTGGAGGTCTGCGGCAGTGGTTGCTCGTCCGGGCAAAGCTCGGAGGCGCGGCTCAAGCCGGCGCCGAGCAGCACACCAACCAGAACGACCGCCGGAACAACGACGCGCTGCATAAGGTGCGAATGAGCCACGGTGCAAACCCCGTCGACGTGCAACGAGGCACGTCATATCGCTCTCGGCGATTCGGACCGGCCGACAAATTCGGAGGGGGTTCGCGGGAATTGCGAATCAGGCCGCGCGGCGGCCGGACAGAGCAGCGGGAAGAAGGGTAATGGCATGGTCGATCAGGCGCGCGTCCGCGTCCGGTGATAGCCCCTCGGCGATCACCTGCCGTGCCGCCACCGTCGCGACCTCGGCGGCCGTCGTGCGGACCTCGTCCACGGCCTGCTTCTCGGCGGCGGCAATACGGTCGATTGCCATTTGCTCGCGCCTGCGCGCGGCGGCTTCCGCATCGGCGGCTGTCTGAGCGGCGACCCGTTCGGCCTCGGCCCGGGCGCCGGCAATCAGCGCTTGCGCGTCCTCCAGCGACCGGTCCCGGCGCAGCCGCGCCTCGCGCAGCATGTCCTCGGCTTCGCGCCGTAGCCGAGCAGCCTCCTCAAGCTCGGCACGGATCGCATTCGCCCGCGCATCGAGCATCTCCGCGACCGCCTTCCAAAGCCGCCTGCCGAAAATCAGGAAGAACAGGATGAAGGCAATAGCCACCCAGGTCTTCGAGTCGGTCCAGAAATGGCTCCACTCGATGTACTGCACTGCCCGGCCCTCCGTCAGCCCTGTCCGCGCGCGGCGAGCGCCGCGCCCACCGCATGGTCGAGCCGCGCGGATTCGGGTGTTGCCCCGGTTAGCCTGGCGATCACCGTGGCAGCGGTGTCGGTCGCGACCTGACGCAGCGCGCGCAGTCCCGCATCGCGTGAGGCGGCGATCCGCTGCTCGGCCTCCTGCAACTGCTGCTCCAGCCGCGCATTCAGCGCCGCCGTCTGCTCCGCCGCTTGCTGCTTGGATGTCTCCAGGGCGGCATTGATGGCGGCCTGCGCCTCGGATCGGGCGCGCGCGATCGCTTGCGCCATTTCCCCGCCGCGCTGTCCGCCTCGGTCTTCTGAGCGCGCGCGGCGTCGAGATCGGCGGCGATGGTCGCCGCCCGCTGTTCCAGCACGCGGCTGACTTGGGGCAAGCCCCACAGCCAGCACAGCAGCAGGAAAACGATGAAGATTACCGCGCCCCAGGCCACCTGATCGACGGTGAGGGGATTCGTGAAGTTCAGCTGCGGCATGCCTTCGGCCATTGCCGCCACCGGGATAAAGAACAAGCCAGCGGCAAAAGCGGCAGCGCGGCGGAGGGAGTTAGGCGGGCGCGGCATGGACCTTGCGGGCGCCGGTAAGCGCCCGTCCCGGACGGTCAGACGAACAGGATGATGAAGGCGATCACCAACGCGTAGAGGGCCACGGCCTCGGTTAGCGCGAAGCCCAGGATCGCCAGGCCGAACACGCGGTCACGGGCGGCCGGGTTCCGCGCGACACTGCTCACCAGTGCTGCGAAGATCTGGCCGATACCGACGCCGACGCCCGACAGCGCGATGACGGCCAGGCCAGCACCGATGTTCTTGGCAGAAGCGAGATCCATTCTCCGGTTCCTTTCGTTGGTCGAGCAACCGGGTGGCGGAGGTCACACCCGGTATGTAGGGATTGCAAGCGGGTCAGTGAAGGTGAACGGCGTCGTGCAAATAGATGCAGCTGAGGATTGCGAACACGTAGGCTTGCAGCACGGCGACCAGAATCTCGAAGCCGATCAGCGCTACATTGACCCCGAGCGCGAAAACCGCCGGCACGATGCCGAGTAATCCCGCGGCGCCCAACATGATGACGAAGGCGCCAAACACCTCCAGCATTACGTGGCCCGCCATCATGTTGGCGAACAGCCGCACCGAAAGCGATATGATCCGCGACAGGTAGGACAGGATCTCGATCGGTACCAGCAGCGGCAGTAAGGCCTTCGGCACGCCTTGCGGGACGAAGTAGCTGAACCAGTGCAGCCGATGGATCCACAGCCCGACCAGCGTCGTCATGATGATGACGACCAAGGTAAGCGCGAGCGTTACCGCGATATGGCTGGTGAAGGTGAAGAAGTAAGGAAAGACGCCAATCAGATTGCCGAGCAGGATGAACAGGAACAGGGTGAAAATGAAGGGAAAGAACCGCTTGCCCTCCGGCCCGATCGTCTCGACACACATATTGTAGGAGAATTCGTAGAGCATTTCCGCCGTGGCTTGCAGCCGGCCGGGCACCATCGCGCGTGGGCGCATGCCGGCCCAGAGCAGCAACAGCGTGAGCACCATCGCCACCAGCATCATGGTGTTCGACTGGCTCCAATGCACCGCCGCCCCGGCGGCGCCGAAACCGGGATGCAACTCGAACTGGCTTAGCGCGTCGATGTTTCCCGAAGCCAAGGCACACCCCCCGGGCCGGCGGGTCGCGCGGGCGACGGCCGGCCTTCAGTCCCGTTTCTTGCCGGACTCTTGCCGTGGCGCGAACATGCGCCAGACATTCAGAACCCCAGCCGCGCCTCCCAGCGGCACGAACGCGATCAGCAGCCAGGGCCTCGTCCCGAGCAACCGGTCTAGCCCCCAACCGATGGCGCAAGCCACCAGCATGGCGGCGACCAGCTCCACCGCGACGCGCACACCGATCGCCAAAGCGGACGGGCCCTGGTCGTTGGGCTCCCGTCCCGGCCCGGTTGGCGTCGGCTCAAGACCCTGGCGTTGGCGAGCGGCGCGAAGCCGCTCCTCAAAGGAGGGCGCGCCGCCCTTGTTCTCGTTCATCTCCGCTCCAGGCAAGTCGCCTCGCCGGAAGGCGCCGCTTGCTACAAGGGGGGTCCGGGACTGTCAAGAACGCCCGGTCGATTACGCCAGCGGCGCCGGGTTTGACCCGCTCGCAACAATTCCGGACACTGCGGCATGCCTGCTCTCGCGCGCGAGCGTGCGGTTCTCCAGTCGCAGCTACGTCATCGTGGCAGCTTCTGAGCGCTTTCCTGTTGCGAGGATCGGCGAGACCGGCAATGGCGCATACGATGGCGACTTCCGACAGCTCTGAAAAAGGAAGCACGAATGGTGGCTTGGCGGTTGAAGGCTCAGAGGAAGGTCAAACCCATGACGGACTCGGCGAAGGCCAAACAGCCGCCACACGATCCGATCGCGGCGAGGCTCACCCCGGCAGACGACCGCATCGTCATGAGCGACTGGCTCCCGCCGCAGGACGGGATCGTTCCACATATCCGCATCGGGGGGCGTTGGGTCAGCATCCTGTGGGCGATTCCGATCGGCTTCGCGGTGCTCGTGCTGCTGATTGCCCTGGCGCAAAGCTTGCGCGAGTTGCCAGCGGTCCAGGGCTTCATCCAGGAATACCCGGGTATTGCGCAATCCGCGCCCTCCGTCGACTCGGGTTTTCCGTGGTGGCTGCAGTTGCAGCATTTCCTGAACATGCTCTTCATGATGTTCATCCTGCGTGCTGGGATCCAGATCCTGGCCGACCACCCCCGGCTGTATTGGACTCGGGACTGCACTCCCGGCACCGAATGGTTTCGCTTTCAGACATCCGGTCCCCGAGGGGCGAATTTGGACTTCGAAGGACGACTCGGTGACGCTGCCGCGCTGGCTCGGCATTCCCGGTATGCGCCATTCGATCGGGCTGGCCCGTTGGTGGCATTTTTCGGTCGTGTTGCTGTGGACGATCAACGGCATCGCCTTCTATGCGCTCATATTCGCTACCGGTCAGTGGCTGCGTCTGATCCCAGTGACCTGGGATGTCTTTCCGGCCGCGCTCTCGACCGCCATCCAGTATGCATCCCTGGACTTCCCGGTGGATGATAGCTGGACGCGCTACAACGGACTGCAACAGCTCTCCTATTTCATCACCGTGTTCGTTGCCGCGCCGGTTTCGATCCTTACGGGCCTCATGCAGAGTCCGGCGATCTCCAATAGGTCGGGCTGGGTCGGAAAGGTGCTGAACCGGCAGGCAGCTCGCTCCATCCACTTCATCTCATTCTGCTGGTTCGTGCTGTTCATACTGGCGCACGGGATCATGGTGTTCGTCACCGGCCTGCGACAGAACACCAACAACATGTTCATCGGCGTAGCAGAGCAGCGGCTGGGTCGGATTTCCGCTCTTCGTCCTCGCCATGGTCCTCGTGGGGCTGGCCTGGTGGGTCGCCTCGCCCTTCACGATCCGGCACGCCCGAGTGGTGCAAACGGATCGGGCAATTCATGGTCGGCTGGATCAAGGGCCTCGCCGAGTGGTGGGATCCGAACGCTCAGCTGACGGAGAAGGACATCTCGCCGCATTTCTGGCCCAACGGCACTATGCCGAACTCCGCGCAGTTCGAGGCGCTGGTGGCCGAAGAGTTCGCGCATTACCGCCTCCCTGTGCGCGGACTTGTGGAGGTGCCCCGCGAGTTTTCTTTCGCGGATCTGAAGGCGATGCCGAAGCAGGAGCAAATCACCACGCATTTCTGCATTCAGGGATGGTCGGGCGTCGCCAAATGGGGCGGCGTTGCGATGCGTGAGATCCTCGACATCGTGAGCCCACGGACCGGACGCGCGTTACGCGGTGTTTTACTCATTCTCCGAGGGGGCGCAGGCGGCGGCTACTACGACGTGCATGGAATTCATAACATGCGCCACCGCTGACCATCCTTGCCTACGAGATGAATGGGGCGCCCGTCAGCGTGCTGCATGGAGCGCCGCTGCGGCTTCGCTGTGAGAACGAATTGGGTTTCAAGATGGTCAAATGGATCTCGGCGATAGAGTTCGTTCGAGACTTCGCCGATCTGGGCGCGGGCCAAGGCGGCTACAACGAGGATCACGAGTTCTATGGCTATCGCATGCCGATTTGAGCGCGCCGCACGGGGCGGCGACGTGCTGCTTACGCGGTCCAGCGCCAGTTTCGGACCTCCGGCATGTCCTCGCCATGTTCGCCGACATAGAGCTTGTGACGCTCCATCATGGTCCAATAGCGGTCGCTCGCCTTCTGTACCTGATCGACGAGGCGCGGGATGCGCCGGATGGCATCGAAGGCAAGTTGGTAGCGGTCGAGATTATTGAGCACCACCATGTCGAACGGTGTGGTCGTGGTGCCCTTTTCCTTGTAGCCGCGCACATGAATGTTGTCGTGATTATGCCGCCGATAGGTGAGCCGATGGATGATCCCGGGATACCCGTGAAAGGCGAATATCACGGGCTTGTCACGAGTGAAGAGCTCGTCGAAATCCCGGTCTTCGAGCCCGTGCGGATGCTCTGTCTGCGGCTGGAGTGTCATCAGGTCAACCACATTGACGACGCGGATGCGGATGTCCGGCACGTACTCCCGCAGCAATGTCACAGCTGCGAGCGCCTCGAGCGTGGGCACATTGCCGGCGCACGCCATAACCACGTCGGGATCGCCCGCATCATTGCTTGCCCACTGCCAGACGCCTACTCCTGCGGCACAGTGACGGGCGGCCAATTCGATATCGAGCCACTGCCATTCCAGCTGCTTGCCTGCAATGATCAGGTTGACGTAGTCCCGGCTTCGGAGACAGTGATCCGCCACAGAAAGGAGGCAGTTGGCATCGGGCGCCAGATAGATCCGAACAATATCGGAGCTTTTGTTCGCGACATGATCGATGAAGCCGGGGTCCTGATGGGAAAACCCATTGTGGTCTTGCCGCCACACCAGCGAGGTAAGCAGATAGTTGAGCGAAGCGATCGGCTTACGCCAAGGGATCTCCCTGGTGGTCTTCAGCCATTTCGCGTGCTGATTGAACATCGAGTCGACGATATGGGCGAACGCCTCGTAGCAGGAGAACAGGCCGTGCCGCCCAGTGAGCAGGTAACCTTCAAGCCAGCCCTCGCACATGTGCTCACTCAGCACCTCCATAACCCGGCCGATGGGGCTGAGGTCAACGTCAACCTCTTCGATCCGAGCCATCCACTCCTTGGGGCTCGCTTCGTAGACCGCGTCGAGACGGTTCGAGGCCGTTTCGTCCGGCCCGAATAGCCGGAAGTTCTGGGAGGCCAGGTTCAGCTTCATCACGTCGCGCAAAAACTTGCCGAGAACGCGCGTGTCCTCGGCCTTGACGCCGCCCGGGCTGGTGACTTCGACAGCGTATTCCCGGAAGTGCGGCATCGACAGCGGGGCCAGAAGCTCCCCTCCGTTGGCGTGCGGGTTGGTTCCCATGCGGCGGCGGCCCGTCGGCGCGAGGGCGGCGAACTCCTCTCGGAACTTGCCATTTTCATCGAACAAATCCTGCGGGCGGTAGCTCCTCATCCACTCTTCGAGTTGCTTGAGGTGTTCGGGGTTCTTGAAGTCGGCGATCGGGACCTGATGGGCGCGCCACGTACCCTCGACCGGCTTGCCGTCCACGAACTTGGGACCCGTCCAGCCCTTCGGGGTCTGGAACACGATCATCGGCCAGCGCGGACGGTCCGGGTCTTTCCGCTTCCGAAGAGGAGCGCGCCGTACTTTGAATGCTGCGGATCTCCGCCAAGACGACGTCGAGTGCAGTAGCGAGAAGCTCGTGCACGGCGGCGGGCTCGTCGCCCTCTACGAAATGAGGTTCGTAGCCGTAGCCGTGGAACAGATCGGTCAGCTCCTGGCGGCTGATCCTGGCAAGCACGGTCGGATTGGCGATCTTGAACCCGTTCAGGTGGAGGATCGGCAGCACCGCGCCGTCACGCGCCGGGTTCAAGAATTTGTTGGAGTGCCAGCTCGCGGCCAGCGGGCCGGTTTCGGCTTCGCCGTCGCCGACGATACAGGCGACGATCAAGTCCGGATTGTCGAACGCCGCCCCATAAGCGTGGGCCAGCGAATAGCCGAGTTCGCCGCCTTCATGGATCGACCCGGGCGTTTCCGGCGCGACGTGGCTCGGGACGCCATAGGGCCAGGAGAACTGGCGGAATAGCCGCTCCATCCCGTTCCGGCTGCGGTCGATATTCGGATAGATCTCCGAATAGGAGCCTTCCAGGTAGGTGTGCGCCACCAGGCCCGGGCCGCCATGGCCCGGACCGATGATGCAGAT
>CAWGIP010000019.1:0-67538 GCA_963822675.1 uncultured Pseudomonadota bacterium
AAGCGCGTCTTTCGCCTTATAGCACAAGCCAAGCTGCTGCTTCAGCCGCATGTGGGCCAACGACCCGTTCGGACGCACGAAGGCAACGTCATCGCCCGCCTCCAACCTACGCTGGTCCTCCGACGTGCTGGAAATTGGCTGCCTGGAACGGCAAGGTCGTGCGCGTCGCGTTCGATCGACACCCATGACCGGAGATCATCGCCTGGCAGGCCGGCACCCGCGGCATCAGCGGCGAGATGGTGCGCGACCTGATGCTTGCCTGCGTCGAGGTTCGGTTCAATGCCTTGCGGACGCCGCATCCCGTGCAGTGGCTGGCTGATAACGGCTCCGCCTACGCGGCCCGCGAAACGCTCGCAGTTCGCCGCACCGCTCTGTCTCGTTCCCTGCTTCACCCCTGTCCGCAGCTCCGAAAGCAACGGCGTCAGCGAGGCGTTCGTCAAAACCCTCAAGCGCGACTATGCCCGCATCCAGCCTCGTCCGATGCCCTGACCGTCTTCGCAGCTCCCAGCTGGATCGACGACTACAACGAAAACCATCCCCACCGCGGCTTGCGCATGCGCTCACCACGTGAGTTCATCCAGGCCAATCGCAACCAGCCTCGTGTCCGGTTTGTTGGGGGCAACTCCAATAACGAACCACAGCGGCATCCGTGCCGACCTGGAAATCGTTGAGAGCCAGAAAATTTCGGAGGTCGAGATCGCGTTCTGCATATCCTAAGCAGGATTGAGCAGACCTCGCGCGAATTAAGAAGGGGGCCTATCAGGCCAAATCAGTTCTCGAAGACTTCACCTTACTGTCGAGTGCGCGGAGTTTCAACTGCTCAATGGCCCGCTCAATGAACTGCTCGGCTAAATGTCCGGTATATCTGAACGAACTCTCATACTTAGCGTATTCGTCGGCCTCGTTCCTGGGACGGCTCAGCCAGTTAAATGATCCTTCGATGATTTCCGACCGGTCTACACACAGCGTTTTCGTATGGACCCGCTCGACTTCCACAATTGCGGCGCCCGCCTCGGTGAGCAGTTTGCACGCGTCCGCGCGGGCATTTGGTTTAGTGGCCGTCGAAGGATCATTGTACAGGACAACCTGCACACCGCGGTCAACCGCTCTACGGCAATTCGTACAAGGCGCCGTCCACCTGCTGCAAAAACTGGGGTCCATCCCCATCACGCCGACATGGCCCCGAGCGTTTGCAGCACGCGCAACTCGCTGTTCGGCGTCATCCGCTGTTCGGCCTCGCAGTCGCGCGGCGGAAAAAACATGTCGGTGTCGATCGGCATGACCAGCATGCGCGAGCGGATGCGCCCCAAGGCCGCCTTCCGATCGCCGCCCGTGATGCGCGCCACATCCCCGCGCTGCCATTTCCAGGCCTGCACCAGCAGGGCGTTCGGGTCCATCGGCGGAAAGTCGCGTCCAGCAGCCCCACCAGGAAATCGTCCAGCGAGGAAAACCCGAGGGGGCGCCACAGTTCCTGCTTGTACATTCGGTGCTGAGCCCCATCACCGACCAGAGTCGCGAGTGGCGCACCAGGCCCTCGCGTACCGGGTGCGGCTCCTTGTACCATCCGCCGGCCCAGGCCGGATCGGAGCGGATCGCTTCGCACAATGTCGGCATATAGGAAATCGTGCGGCGTGTTCTGCGCGGTGCCCGCGATCGGTGCTCGCGCTCTACCATCTCGGGGAGCGCACCGCCCATTCCCAGGTCTGCTGCGCGCCCATCGACGCGCCCAGACCAGCGCCAGTTCGCCAATACTCAAAGTTCGGTCAGTAGCTCGTGCTGCGCGCGCACGTCGTCGCCGATACGGACATGCGGAAAATTGCCCATGCCCAACGGTGCCGGCGTGTTGTGCGGCGAGGTGGAAAGGCCGCTGCCGATCTGGTTGACCACGAGATGAAATGCTTCTCGGGATCGAGCGCGCGGCCCGGGCCGATATAGGCTTGCTCCATGATCTTCGATGTACCGGAAAACCAGGTCGCGACCAGGATCGCATTGTCGCGCGTGGGCGAGAACCGGCCGAACGTCGCATAGGCCAGCTTGCAGCCGCGCAACGTCATGCCTTCCTCCAACACGAGATCGCCGATATCGGCGACCTCATACGGACCGTGCAGCGCTTGGGAGTAGTACTCGTCCTCGAGCATGTTGGCGTTCCTTTCCAACGGCGCAACCCATCGACGCAGCGGCGCACTCAACTCCCTATCCGCCCCCGGGGGCGAGAGGAAGCGACCGGTAGCCCTACGCCGGTTGCAGCACCTCGTAATCGGCCGGCTTGAACGCCGCGGTCGCCGCCTTGTAGTCCTCGACGCTGCCCGACCAGTTGTTGGTGATGCGCCCGTCGGCTCGCTTGTACCAGCTGGCGCAATTCGCCGCCCAGGAACTGCCGGCAAGCAACTCTTGCAGCTCGCGATTGAACCGGTCGTGCACGTCGGGCGGATCTCCAGTCCCTGCGCCTGCCGCTCGCGAATGGTGCGCAGCGCCTGTGCAATATAGCCGAACTGGCACTCCATCATCAGCAGGACGGAATTGTGGCCCAGATTTGTGTTCGGCCCGTAGAGATAGAACAAGTTCGGGAAGCCGGGGATCGCCATGCCGAGGAACGCGTTCGGCCCCTCGTGCCACAACTCGCGCAGCGACCGCCCGTCGCGCCCGAAGACCTCGACCGGTCCCTGGAAGGATAGCGTCTCAAATCCGGTTCCGTAGATGATCACGTCGCGCTCATGCAGCGTGCCATCGACCGTGCGCACGCCCTTGGGCTCGATGCGGTCGATCAGGTCGGTGATCAGCTCCACATTCGGCCGATTGAAGGCGGGGTAGAAATCGTCCATGATGACGATGCGCTTGCAGCCCATCGTGTAGTCCGGCCACAGCTTCTCGCGTACGACCGGATCGGCGACCTGCGCCTCCAGATGGGCGCGCGCGATCGCCTTGAATTCCTCGGCGGTCGGATGGTTCTGGCGCATGGCGCCATACCATGTTTCGTGCTCGTCGTAGAACTGCTTGCGGTTGGCAAACAGCCGCTCGGGCTCGGCCATGAATTGCTGGCGTTCTTCGTTGGTGAAGGCGCGGTCCAGCCGGGGCACGACATAGGCCGGCGATCGCTGAAATACTTTCAGATGCTGCACCGCGGGCGCGATTTCGGGAATGAATTGCGCGGCGCTGGGGCCGTTGCCGATGGCAGCGGCGCGTTTGCCGGCGAGGCTGATGTCATGCCGCCACCGTGCCGAATGGAACCATTCGCCCTGAAAGTCTTCGACCCCCCGGATGCCCTTGAAGGACGGCCGGTTGAGTTGGCCCCAGGCGGAGATCAGCACGCGCGCAGTCACCTCTTCGCCAGAAGCCAGGTGAATGCGCCAGAACCGCGCCGCCTCGTCCCATTCCGCCTCCGTTACCTCGGCACGAAAGCGGATATGCGGGGCGAGCCCCCGCCGGTTCACCATGCGTTCGATTTCCGCCAGGATTTCCGGCTGCGGCGGATAGAGCCGTGACCAGTCCGGCTGGTCCTCGAACGAGAACCAGTAAAGGTGCGACTGCACATCGCACGCCGCTCCGGGATAGGTATTGTCGCGCCACGTGCCGCCCACCCGGCTGGCTTTCTCCAGGATGACGAACAACTCCTCGCCGTCGCGCTTGAGGTGAAGCGCCATGCCGATGCCGCCAAATCCGGCACCGATGATCGCGATGTTATGGTCGGGGCTCATCCCGCATCCTCCGTTTTGCTTGATTTCGCCGATCAAAGCGGAAGGCGCAGGCCTGGTCCAGGGGGGCGGTTCCGCTCATTCCCGCGCAAGCGGGAATCCAGCAGGCAATCAAAATCGGGGCGCACGTCTTGATCCCCGCTTTCGAGCGTGTGAAGCAATTCGATCTTAGCCGTGAGCGGGAACGATTGCAGGTCAAAGGACAGGCAGTGCGCACGCCGATGCGGCGCGTGCGGGCGGGTGTCGCGCGCCGGGATGGAGTTTGGCGCCATAGCGGCTCGGCCTGGCCGGCGCATTGCTCAGGCGACCGCCGCACGCAGGCGGTGCGCGCGCCACAGATTGTTGGCCAGAGCCTGCAGCAGCGCCACGCAGGCGACTTTGGCGAGCGATCGGACGCGCATGATACCGAAGCCACGACCCTTCAGAATGCCGTTGGTGGTCTCGATCCGCGCACGGCGCTGGCAGATCGGCTTGCTGGCGTCATCGGCCCTGCGCCGGCGCCATTCTTGCACCGCCTCGGGCTCCCGCGCGCGCCGCTGCGCCCGCTGGCGCTGGCTGGCCGCCAAGGCGTCCGCCTTATCGGGTGGCGGTGGCGCATAGACGTCGATCCCGTCCGCCGCCAGCGCGACGATATCCTGCTGCGTGGCATACTGCGTGTCGACCAGCGCGCGTTTGGGCTGTCGACCGAGCCGGCGTTTGATCTGCGCGATCATGCCCCGCCGGCAAGGCCCGCGTCGTTGCGCCGGTCCGTGGTCTGCACGGCGAGGATGATGTTGGTGGCGGGATCGACCGCCAATTGCACATTGTATCCGGCGTGCATCGAACCGTCGGCGAAGCGCATCTTGCGCGCATCCGGATCGGTGCGGCTGGCGCGCAACTCGCCTTTCTCCGCCTCCGCCTCGGCGTATTTCTTGGCGTTCTCATCCTTCTCGGCGCGCAGTTTTTCCAGCGCGCGACTGGCTTTTTGCGGCGCGATCGGCAGTGCCTTGCGCCGCGCGCAGCTGCGCCGCCCGACGGCGCGCTTCGCCGGCGGCGGGATCGGTCTCCAACTCCTGGCGCAGCGCGCTGACGCGCTGACGCGCCGCCGCTTCCATCTCGGCCAGCGTGCCGGCGGCGAAACGAACGCTTGGCGGCGTTGGCGCGGATCTCGTGCCGTCGATCGCCACTTCCTCAAGTGTCACCACACCGCTCGCCAGCAGCGCCGTCAGGCTCTCCGCCAGGAGCCGATCCAGCATCGCCGCATGGCCGACCCGGAAATCGCTCAGCCCGTGACAGTTCACCGGCACGCCGCCGCACAGCCAGCGATACGCGAGGTCGCGTTCGTACAGCCCCGCCAGCTGGCGGGCCGAACCAACCCCTACCAGCGCGGCATACAGCCACAGCGCCAACCGCAAACGCGGATCCGGCGGCGGGCGACCGGGGTCGCCTTCGCGCGCGCGGATTTGCCGATGCAACTCCGACAGGTCCCGTTCACCGACGAACCCCCAGACCACCCGCGCCCGGTGATCGGCTGGCAGCTCGGCTTCCAAATCCATCATCTCCCACCGCGGCTGCGCCCGGTTGACCCGCAGATACCGCGCCCCGTCAGACATCCCGTTTCCCTCGCCAATCCGAAACGAGAGAACCGGATTTTCGGCCGCGCCGCCAATTGCTTCACACGCTCTTTGCGCGGGAATGAGCGGAGGGAGATCCGCTGGAAGAAGGCGCTACATTTTTTATCCGCTCGTTCCCGCGAAAGCGGGGATCCAGCCCAGCGCATGAACCGGCTGGGGAACCGGGAATAGCAACAAAAACCCCCTCCCTTGCGGGAGGGGGTTTGGGGAAGGGCCTACAATCCGACGCCCAATCCTTGCTAGTGAAACTACGTCGAAAGTTGATTGCCGATCGGCAGGTTGCGGATGCGCTTGCCGGTTGCGGCGAAGATGGCATTGCAGAGTGCCGGAGCGAAGGGCGGTACGCCCGGCTCGCCGACGCCCGCCGCGGGCACGCTCCAGTCAGCGGGCACGATATGCACGTTGACGTTGAGCGGCAACTCGTTGATCCGCGTCACCAGGTATGTGTCGTAGTTGCCCTGTTCGGCGCGGCCGTTCTTGAACGTGACCTGGCTCATCTTGGCGATGGCCAGACCCTGCACCGCCGCGCCCTCGACCTGCGAGCGGATGCGTTCGGGGTTGACGTGGAAGCCGCAGTCAAACGCGGTATCCACGCGCGGGATGGTCAGGTTGCCTTGGTCGTCAACCTTCACATGCACCACGGTCGCGACGTAGCTCAGGAAGCTCCGATGCGCCGCGATTCCCAAGCCCTCGCCCTTCGGCAGTTGCTTGCCCCAGCCCGCGCCCTCCGCCGCGATTTCCGCGACGCGCTTCAGACGCGCGGTCTGCACCGGATAAACGTCGAACGGATCGCCGTAATTCCAGTATTTCTCGACGCCCTTCCGCTTGCTCGGGTCGATGTCGCGATCCGGTCCGATCAGCTCGATCAGCATGTCCTTCGGATCCTTGCCCGTCGCGGCGGCAAGCTCGGCCACGAAGGACTGGATGGCGAAGGCGTGCGGGATGTTGGAGACCGAACGGAACCAGCCGATGCGCACATGCGCCTTGGCCTCGCCCACCTCGATCTTCAGGTTGGGGATATCGAACGGCAGATCGTGCAGACCCATCCCCTGTTCGATGAAGAACTGGTGGTCGGCGCCCGCCACAAAGGTGGACAGGATGGTCGGGCTACGCTGCGATGACGCCAGGCCACGACCTTGCCATTCGCGTCCAGCCCGGCTTCCAGCCGCTCCACATTCGTCGTGTGGTAGAAATCGTGCTGGATGTCGTCCTCGCGCGTCCAGGTCACCTTGATCGGCTTGCCGGTGGCCTTGGAGATCAGCGCCGCTTCCAGCACGTAGTCCCACTGGGACTTGCGGCCGAAGCCGCCGCCAAGCAGCGGAACGTTTACCGTGACCGCCTCGTACGGAAGATTGAGAATCTTCGCGAAATCCTCGCGGCATCCGCCCGGGCTCTGTGTTGCCGCATAGGCCACGCACTTGCCGTCGGCCACGTTCACGGTTGCTGACGGAGCCTCCATCGGCGCGTGCGAGATGTGCGGCGTATAGTATTGCGCCGTGACCACCTTCGCCGCCGACGCGAGCGCGCCATCCGCATCGCCGTCGTATAGGACGACCTGTCCGGGCTTGCCCGCGGTCTCCTCCATTTGCTGGCGATAGTCTGCCGTGTTGTAAGACGCATTCGGACCGTCATCCCAGACGATCTTGAGCTTCTCGCGCCCTTTGATCGCCGAGCCGGTGTTGCGTGCAACGACCGCCACGCCGCCGACGGGCATGAACTTGGTGGGCCACGGCCAGCCCTCGACCTTGACCACCTGCTCGACGCCCGGAACCTTCAGTGCCTCGGAAGGATCGAATGAAACGAGCTTGCCACCGACCACCGGCGGGCGCGCGACCACGGCAAAGCGCATGCCGGGGATCTTGGCGTCGATGCCATAATTGGCGTTGCCCGTGGTGATGTCGTGCAGATCGACGATCTCGATCTTGCCCTTGCCGATATAGCGGAACTCGCTTTCGGGCTTGAGCTTGACCTGATCGGCCGGCGGCACCGGCAGGGTGCTCGCCGCCTGCGCGAGATCGCCAAAGCCGAGCGTCTTGCCCGAAGCCGGATGCGTGACCTCATGCACCCCGGCCTTCACCTCGGAGGGATCAACGCCCCACTGCTTGGCGGCCGCCTGCTCCAGCATGGTGCGCATCTGCGCGCCCATTTCACGCGCGGGCTGCACGTGATGGCGAACGCTGCGCGAGCCGTCGGTATCCTGGTTGCCGTATTTCTTTTCGTCGCCGGGCGCTTGCTCGATTTTGACGCGCCCCCAGTCGGCGCCCAGCTCGTCGGCGATGATCATGGGCAGGCTGGTGCGGACGCCCGTGCCCATCTCGGAGCGGATCGCCAGTGATCGTCACCGTGCCCGACGGATCGATGGAAATGAACAGACGCGGTTTGACGACGACGCCGTTCGGCATATCGCTGGCGCCCGTCTTATAGGCGAGCGCGCCGCGCGGCAGCAGGCTGGCACCCAGCACCAGCGTGCCGGACGCGACCACGCCCTTGAGCACGAAGCGCCGGCTGACATTGCTGACTTTGCCGAGCCGAATTCCGGCGGACTGGATGGCCTCGGTCCGGGTCGCGTCAGGATCGAACATGTGTGTCATGGCTCGAAACTCCCGTCGACGCGAGCCGCACCGCCTCGGCGATGCGCTGATAGCAACCGCAGCGGCAGATATTGCCGGACATCTGCGTCTGGATGTCCTGGTCGGTCGGCTTCGGGTTGGCGGCCAGCAGCGCCGCCGCCTGCATGATCTGCCCGGCCTGGCAGTAGCCGCATTGCGGCACGTTGATCTCACGCCAGGCGCGCTGCACCGGATGATCGCCGTTCGGGCTCAATCCCTCGATCGTCACGATCTTCTTGCCGGCGGCATCGCCGGCCGCGAGACCGCAGGAGCGCATCGCCGCACCGTCAACATGCACGGTGCAGGCGCCGCACAGACCTTCGCCACAGCCGAACTTGGTGCCGGTCAGTCCCAGCTCGTCGCGTGGTCACCCACATCAGAGACACGGACGGGTCGCCGTCGTAAGTGACGACCTGTCCGTTCACATTCAACGTTACCATTCCATACTCCCTTCAGGTTCACGGCAGGGGACGCCTATCGACGCCCCTGCCGGCACGTCTCGGTATCGGTCTCAGTGCTTCTTCAGGGCAAACACCCAGATGTCGCCGCCCTGGGGAACGGCATTGGGATCAAGCTTCATCGATGTCTTGGACAGCGAATCCTGGATCCGCTGCGCATCGACGCCCCAGCCCGACTTCGATCGCTATGTATTCCGTATCGCCAACCTGGTAGGCGGTCGGCATGCCGATGATGCCGGAGTTCGTCTTCTGCTCCCACAGGACGTCGC
The DNA here is from genome assembly GCA_963822675.1 of uncultured Pseudomonadota bacterium. GTDB lineage: Bacteria > Pseudomonadota > Alphaproteobacteria > Acetobacterales > Acetobacteraceae > CAWGIP01. The sequence continues at coordinate 8,642 of CAWGIP010000019.1, forward strand.
CGGTCTTGGCGTCGAAGGCGCGGAACATCCGGTCGTTGGTGCCGCCCAGGAACACCAGATCGCCGGCGGTGCTTAGCGCGGACGCCATGAGCTGCTGCGGGAAGTTATGCACCCACACCTGCTTCAGCTGCGCCGGATCCCAGGCCTGCAGCTCGCCGATATGCTGCGATTCCGGGTGCAGGTTGAGGCTGTTCACGTCGGCGCCGAGCCAGAGCTGACCGGGAATCAGCTTGGTCTTGGTGCCGAGCATCTCGCCGCACATATAGTTCTGTGCCGGAATGTAAACGAGCTTGGTCTGGTCGCTGTAGGTTTCAGACGGCCAGTCGAGCCCACCCCAGAGCGACGGGCAGAATTTGATCAGCTTGCCGGTGACCGGTTTGTGGTTGAGGTCGTAGCTCGGCCGCCCGCTCTGCGGGTCGATGCCGGTGAACGCGTTCTGTTGGACAAACGGCTTTGCGCCGATGAACTTGATGCCGTTATCGGTCTGCTCAGTCCCCAAAAATAGCCATCGCGCGCCGGATGCACGAGCGCGTCCATCGCCTGACCGTTATGCTCCATGTTGATCAGCATAGGCGGGCGGATCTCGTCCAGTCCCAGGAATCGTTCCAATGGTACTGATGATAGCCTTCGAGCTTGCCGGTGTCCGGGTTCAGCGCCACGGTGGAGCTGGTATAGAGGCTGTCGCCCGGATGCTGGTCGCCCGGCCAGGGTGCGGCGTTGCCGACGCCCCAATACGACAGATTTCGCTTCGGATCATAGGTGCCGGTGATCCACACCGAGCCGCCGCCGCTCTGCCAGGCGTCGCCGTTCCATGTATCATGGCCGGGCTCGCCCGGGCCCGGGATCGTGTTGAAGCGCCAGACTTCCTTGCCGGTATCCGCATCGTAGGCGGCGATGAAGGAGCGCACGCCGAACTCGCCGCCGGAGCTACCCACCATCACCTTGCCATGCACCACCAGTGGCTCCAGCGTCAGGTAGTTGCCGCGGTGATAATCGGCGACCTTCGTATCCCAGATCGGCTTGCCGGTCTTGGCGTCGAGCGCGATCAGCCGTGCATCGACCGTGGCAAGAAACAGCTTGTCGCCATAAAGCGCGACGCCGCGATTGGTCGGATGCAGTTGAAACAAATCCTCGGGCAGCTTCGGCTTGTAGCGCCAGATCAGGTCCCCGGTCGCCGCGTCAAGCGCCAGCACCTGGTCTTGCGGCGTGGTAGCGAACATGACGCCGTTATTGACCATCGGCGGCGCCTCGTGTCCCTCGATCACGCCGGTGGCGAACACCCAGACGGGTACCAGGTCCTTGACGTTGCTCGTGTTGATCTGGTTCAGCGGACTATATCCGTGACCGTCATAGGTGCGCCGATACAACAGCCAGTTGTTCGGCTCCGGGTTTTCTAATCGCTGCTGCGAGACCGACGCATAATTGCCGACCTCGCCCGCGGTCGCGGTCACGCCGCCGAACACGCTGCACAGCAGCCCGGCCGCGAAGGCAAGTCCCAAGCCCTTGTCGATGGTCCTCATTCACGTCCCCCCCAAAACGGGAATCAGTGTTTTGTCCGTTCACCGCAGTCCCTCGGCTGCATTCGGCGTGGCCGGGGTCCGCAACGCTTGCCTTTGCCCTATCCCGTTGGCTTTTCTCCTCCGACGCGATCGGTGAACCCGGCCGCCACTTGCAGCTTGCCGTCGGCGATCTTGAGCGGGAGCGCCGGAAGCGCGCGCGGCGCCGGTCCGCCGACATGCTTGGCGCCGCGCCGCGGATCGTATTCCGACTGATGGCACGGGCATTGCAGCACTTGTGGCTTCACCAGCCAGTCAGTCACCCAGCACTGCTGATGCGTGCAGATCGCCGAATAGGCGACCACGCCCTCGGCCGCGCGCGGCAGTTCCTCAGGCGACAGCGTTGCCGGGTCGAAGCGTTGCAGGATGACCAGATTAAGCCGCGAGCCGTCGCGCGCAACGTTCTTCGCCGGGTCGAATCCCCAAGCCATAACGGGCGGCGAATCCTTCGGGATATCAGCCACGGTCAATGGCTTAGGTTTGTCGTCTCCGAATGGAACCAAAAAATCCCCGACCCGGGGCAACATTTCGTTGGCAGGCTCGGAGGTGTCGGCCCGGGTACGCAACGGGATGCTGACGCACACCGCGGTGGCGGCGCACCCGCATAGAACGGCACGGCGCGAGACAGGCAAACCGGCGCTGTTCGTGCTTTGACCCTCCCCGGCAGGCGTATGGACCTGTTCCGCTGCCTGCACCGTTACGAAAGCAGGCAGTTCGCCCCGACCCATTCCGCCCTCATACAAAATTTCCGCGAGGCTAGGGTTTGGAAATGTCTGCTGTCAAGCCGGCCCGGCGCATCAGTTCCGTGCTGCTCCCGGCCGGGAAGGGTGGGCTATGTGGCCCGTCATGCGGCGGCCATTACTTGCGCTGTCGCTATGTTCCTGTGGCCTGCTTGACAGGGTTGCGATCGTCGTCGCAGGGTCCGTGCGATTTCTGTTGAGGGAGGAAGCAAGCATGAGACCTCGCGATGGTCTTCGCGGACCGGCGCGCGTTTTTGCATTGGCCTGCGGCGTGGCAATTGGCGCCCTATGCGCTCACGCGTGGGCGGGCGACGCAGTGACCCCCGATCGTTTGCTCAATGCTGATTCCGAGCAGGGCAACTGGCTGACCCATCACAAGGACTATGACGCGCACCGCTTTACTCCGCTCAACCAGATCAATGCTGATAACGTCAAGAATCTGAAAGTCGCCTGGACCCTTCAACTGGGCGGGCTGGAAGGCGGCGGCATCTGGAGCCATGGCGGGCTCGAGGGCACACCACTCGCCGACAACGGCTTCCTCTACGTCACGGACGGCTGGGGCTCGGTCTATAAAATCGACACGCATGGCGGGCATGGCACGCTGGTCTGGAAGATGAATCCCAAGACCGACCATGACTGGGCCGGCGCGGTCGCGTGCTGTGGCGTCGATAATCGCGGCGCGGCATTGTGGGATGATCTGGTCATCTCGCACACGCTGGACGGGCGTTTGATTGCGACCAACAAGGATACCGGGCAGATCGCGTGGCAGCGCAAGGTGGCGGACCCCGACAAGGGCGAGGTCGTCACGGGCGCGCCGCTCGTGATCAAGGATCTGGCGATCACCGGCGTCGCCGGAGCCGAATACGGCATCCGCGGCTGGATCGCGGCGACCGATCTGAAGACCGGCAAGGAAGCTTGGCGCACCTACACCATTCCCATGCAGGGCGCACAAGGCGCCGATACCTGGAAGAAGGACGGCACCGCCATCAACGGCGGCGGCTCGACCTGGGTGACCGGCAGCTACGATCCGCGCACCAACACGCTTTTCTGGGGTATCGGCAATCCCGGGCCGGATTGGGACAACGCGTATCGTCCGGGCGACAATCTCTGGACCGACAGCACGCTCGCACTTGATCCCGATACCGGCAAAATCAAGTGGGGCTTCCAGCACACGCCCAACGACCCGTACGACTATGACAGCGTGGCGGAGAACGTGCTCGCTGACCTGCCGAACGGTCAGCACATTGACCTTGAAGCCGACCGCAACGGCTTCGGCTACGCGCTCGACCGTGACACCGGCAAGTTCTTGTGGGCCGTGCCGTTCGTGAAGAAGGTGAACTGGACGAAAGGCATCAACCCCGAGACCGGCAAGCCCGTCGAATACAATCCAAACAGTGGGATACAGGACTACGTCGCGGCCAACACACCGAGCAAGAACGACCCGAAAGTAACGATCTGCCCGGGCAACATGGGCGGGAAGAACTGGCCGCCAACGGCCTATAACCCGAACCTGAACCTTTGGTACATCCCGGTGATCGAGAGCTGCAACATCGTCACCTGGCAGGAAACCAAGCCCGGCTCGTACAAACCGCGTGAGTTCTTCACGGGCGGCGGGCCATCCAACCCGATCAAAATCACCGGCAGCGTCACCGCGATCGACGCTACTTCCGGCAAGGAAGCGGGAAAACTGGAATTGCCCTATCCGATGCTGGGCGGAATACTAGCGACGCCAACGCTGGTGATCTTCGGCCAACCGGACGGCAAAGTGATCGCCGCCGACGCCAAGTCACTCGCGAAGCTTTGGGAGTTCGATACCGGTGCGGGCGTGTCGGCTCCACCGATGTCGTTCAGCGTGGACGGCAAGCAGTATATCGGCCTGCTGGTCGGCCAGGGCGGTGCGTGGGACAAGTGGTTTATCAACTCCACGCCCGACCTGAAGCGCATCCAGCCTGGCTCGATGCTGTACGTGTTCGGGCTCTAGCCGCAATTGCTGGCCGCTCGTCCGTGAGGCCATGGACGAGCGGCCTGATTTCATTCAAGCAGAACTCCCCGGGCGGAACATGCAAAGACGGGCAGCTTGCCTCCTGGGCTTGGTTCTCATCACCGCTAGCGGCATCGCCACGGCGCTGGCGCAGAACGGACCGCAAGGCGCCGTATCCGAGGGTCAGCGACTGTTTCGCGCCGACTGCGCCGGTTGCCACAAATGGCATGGCGGCGGCGGTGGCGGTTACGGTGGCGCGGCGCTGTCGCTGCGCGAGACCCAACTCGACAGCGCGCAGATCATAGCCACAATCGGTTGCGGCCGGCCGGGCACCGGCATGCCGTACCGTCTGCGCGACGCCTATACGCCGGACCACCCGTGCTACGGCATGAAGAGCAAGGCCGAACTCGGTGCCAATGCGCCGCCGGAGGCGGACAGTTTCCTCCGCCCGTCCGAGATCGCCGCTCTGGCAGACTACGTCATTGCCGACATCAAGGGCCGCGGTCAGCCGACCCTTGCGGAGTGCAAGTGCTTTCTTCGGCTCGGAGTCGCGTGCGTGCGACGTGTATGAGAAGAATACTGGCCAGGCTAAGGCGGATCAGGGGAGCACGAGGTAAATCAATGAAGCGCCGCGGCTTGTTGGCGGGCATTGTGTTGCTGGCTTGCGCCGGTTCGGGACATGCGGCGCTTGCAGCAGGTAACGATCTTCGCGAGTTCCGCGTCGGCATGCCTGTCTCGGAATTGCCAACCAGCGGCTACACCGGATTTGCTTGCGCCAATCAGCCCGCACACGAACTGGCCGACTGGTCGGGATATACCGGCTGCCCAAGGGATGCACGCGGTCTGCGCGCCGTTGCCTTCCGCTACGATGATGCGGCGAACCCGCTGGCGCATCTCAACACCGATTTCCAGGGGACGCGCGTCGGCGGCCATCCGGTCCTGATCGCATTGCTGATCGGCGATGACGCGCACGTGGAGGGTATTCGGATCGAGACCGATCCCGGCGCGCGTCTTTACCTGCGCAAGAAGGCGTTCCTGCTCGCCAATCAGGTGCGGGCGCGGTACGGCGAACAAGGCTGGCGATGCACCGACGCCAAACCCACAGGGGACGAGGAGCCGATCGGTGACCTGTTCATCAAACGGCACTGCGAGAAGGATACCGCCGAGCGCCGTTTGTTGCTTGACCAGGAACTCTATCGCCGCGCTGGCGCCCCGCTTCAGGATTTCGTTGGCGGCACCCAACTTACCATTCTGGCCGCCGATCGCGGCAGCGACGCGAGTGCGGCAAGGCAGGCGTCTGCGAGCGCAACCGGCGCAGCGGCCGCGAGCGCCGCACGATGACCGCCGGCGCGGAGAGCGGGCTGCGGGCGATCGTGCTTGGCGCCGCCGCCGGGGGCGGACTGCCGCAGTGGAATTGCGGGTGCGAAATTTGCGCGCTCGCCCGGGCGGGTGACCCGAGGGTCCGCCCCCGCAGCCAGGCATCGCTTGCGGTTTCGGCGGACGGGCAGCACTGGCTTGTGCTCAGCGCCTCGCCGGATCTTCGCCAGCAAATCCTGGCGACCCGCGGCGCTGCATCCGCACGACGGGCTGCGGGCCTCGCCGATCACCGGCGTCGTGCTGGTCAATGCCGATATCGATGCGATTGCCGGGCTTTTCGTGCTGCGCGAGCGGGCGCCGCTGCACGTGTTCGCGCCGACCCTGATCCTGGACGGCCTGCGCGCTAATCCGGTCTTCGACGTGCTTGATCCCGCCCTGGTCTCCCGCGTGTCGGTCGAGCCGCTGCAACCGGTCGCCTGCGGTTACGGACTAACGCTCACCCTGCTGCCCATGCCGGGTAAGATCCCTCTCTATCTTGAAGATCGGTCCGCCCGTCAGCCGCAGCCGGGGCCGACTTATGCGGCGCTAGTCGAAGCGTGTGGGCGACGCATCGTGTTCGCGCCCGCTTGTGCAGACATCACCGATGCGGTGCTCGCGCATCTTCGCCCTGCCGACGTGCTGTTCTTCGATGGGACGTTGTTCGCCGATGACGAAATGATCGCCGCCGGCGTCGGGACCAAGACCGGGCGACGCATGGGGCACGTGCCGATGTCTGGCCCGGCCGGCTCGCTCGCGCGCTTGGCGGCGCTTCCGGCACGGCGCATATTCGTCCATATCAATAATACCAATCCCGCTCTGGTCGAGGGGTCGCCGGAGCGGCATGCGGTGGAGTCGGCGGGGTTCGAGATCGCTTACGACGGCATGGAGGTGCGCCCGTGATGCTGACACGGAAGCTGACGCCGGAGGAGCTGGAGGCGGGCTTGCGCGATCTGGGTGCTCGCCGCTATCACAATCTGCATCCGTTCCATAAGATGCTGCATAGTGGCAAATGCAACAAGGAACAGGTGCAAGCCTGGGCACTCAATCGCTATTTTTATCAAGCGATGATTCCGCAGAAGGACGCCACGCTCATCGGCCGTTGCAATGATCAGGACATACGCCGTGAATGGCGCAAGCGCCTTGATGACCAAGACGGATCGGTTTCCGGTCAGGGCGGATTGCAGCGCTGGCTGATGCTGACCGACGGGCTGGGCCTCGATCGTGCCGTGGTCGTTTCCACCCGGCTGATCTTGCCGGCGACGCGCTTCGCCGTGGAAGCGTATATTCACTTCGTGCGCGAACGCACGTTGCTGGAGGCGATAGCCTCGGCGCTGACCGAGATGTTCTCGCCGCAGATCATCAGCGAGCGGCTGGAAGGTATGCTCGCCAATTACAGTTATGTCACGCCGGAGACGATGGCCTATTTCCAGAAGCGCCCGCCTCAGGCACATCGGGATGCTGTCTTCGCGCTTGACTACGTCAAGGAACATGCGCACACGCTGGAGCAGCAACAGGCAGTGATTGACGCCCTGGCGTTCAAGTGCGACGTGCTATGGTCGATGCTGGACGCGCTGCACTACGCCTATGTGACGCCGGGCCTAATCCCGCCCGGCGCGTTTGTTCCCGACGGAGAAGCGTCATCTTCGGCGGCGCGCGAAGCCATGACTGAGCCGCTGACGGTTGCGGAAGACGCTAAGCCGCGTCTTGCGCCGGGCGTGCGGCTTCAGTTTGACGCGACGCGTCAGACGTGGCTTCTCCTTGCTCCCGAACGGATTATCGAGACGGAGGGTCCGACCCGGGCAATTCTGAGCCGTTGCGACGGCGCAAATACGGTGCGCCAGATCGTGGACGGGCTCGCCAAGGAGTTCGTCGCGCCGCGCGAACAGATCAACGCGGATGTGACCGAGCTTCTCGCCGAACTCGTCTCCAAGCAACTCATCATCCTGTGACGGCGGAGGCTAAGCCTGCACTGAACACGCTCTCCGCCCCCGGGAGCGGAGAGGATGGGGTGAGGTGCGGGCGCGCCGGGCAAGATCCGCGCCATGCCGCGCATGGTCGCGGCGACAGCATTGTTGTCCCGCGCGCCACGCTGATGGCTACAGCCGGTGTTTCCCCCACCTCCCCCCGACCCTCTCCGCGCCGGGGGGCGGAGAGGGAGCAGGTCGGACCGCTTTCCGCTTCCCGGGAGTTGCCAATTGCCTCAGGGCAACTCGTTGCCCCGAGCCGGGAAGACGATGCCCGGCTCAATGCACTGGCAGACACGCCGCCGATTTCACCCGAGATCATTTCCCGCTTCGGCGCGACTTGCGAGGCATACGGCACACCGTTACGTCCTGGCGAGCGCCCAACGGTGTCGGCGGCCAGGACCACGCGAACGACTTGGCTTGTCCCTTCGGCGTTCCTGCATGCGGGGGTGCTGATCGCCGCCCTCATCCTAGTCGGGACGCATTTGAGCGAACCCGAGGAGCCAGAGCAAGCCGTCACGATGCTGTTCGAGCCGGCGCCTGCACCGGCGCTGCAAGCCGCGCCCGAGGCCGCTCCGGCCCAGACACTCCCGGAGCCGCCACCGCCCGCTCCTCCGCCGGAACCGCCCACGCCGGAGCCCCCACCTCCGCAAGTCGCGCAACCGGTCACACCACCGCCGCCATTGCCCGAACCGCCCCCGCCACAACCGCAAGCCACCGTGGAGGAGCCGGCCCTTCCGCTGCCGCCCCCGCCGGCGCCGCGTCCGCCGCCGCAATTGCGCGAGCCGCGCCGCCTCACGCCCACGCCGATGATGCGATCCCTGCCGTCGAGCCCGACGCCTGCCGCGCGTTCGCCCTCGGCGCCACAGAACCCCATGGCGGCTCAGCCTGGTCCGTTCATTCCGGCGCACCCCGTTGCGGGCATGGAATCCGACCGCCCGCCCGTCTATCCCGAACTGGCGCGCCGTCGCGGCGAGCAGGGGCGGGTGATGCTGCGCGTCGGGGTTGATCCCGCGGGCCGCCCGATCAGCGTTTCAGTTGCAACGAGCAGCGGTTTTCCAATCCTGGATTCATCGGCGCTCAACGCGGTTCGTGCCTGGCGCTTCGTGCCCGCCACGCGCGGCGGACGCGCCGTTCCGGCAGTTGCGGAGGTTCCGGTCCAGTTCCGGCTGGAGGAGTAGCGCGGTCGGAGCGAATCCGGCGCGTATCCGGGCGCGACAAGGCCATGCCTGCCGCGCCAGACGGAAGGATGGGGCTACAAACTAGACGAGCATTGTCGCAATAGGTATCCTCGCGATGATGAGGATGGCGTCAATGTTGAACGCGACCGCAGCGCCAGCCCCGCCTCCCGCCATTGACATGAGGCGACTGACTTTAGTATTCAGCGACACGATAAGTTTAGCCCCCACGCTGCCGATAAAGTCGTGGGTTTTCAGTCGATTTATACCAACCCGCACAGACGTCGACTTTCCCGGGATTCCCAACCGCTGCCGGTTCCGATTCGATGCTCACTCAGGGTGATTTGCTTGAGCGAGGCAACGGATGGGTGCGGCAGTGACGATCACGCGGACGGAGCACACGGCGGCTGAGCTGCGTGCGATAGCTGGCAAATGCCACGATGGCGCGCAGGTCCGAAGGCTTTTGGCAGTGGCGATGGTGCTGGAAGGCGGCACGCGCACCGAAGCTGCAGAGCAGAACGGCATGGACCGACAAACACTGCGCGACTGGGTTCATCGCTACAATGAGGCGGGTGTCGAAGGGCTGAAGTCGCGCCGTAGCCCTGGTCCCAAGCCGGCCTTGACCACGGAACAAATGGCGGAACTGAAAGCCCTGGTCATCAAGGGGCCGGATCTGGAGACGCACAAAGTGGTGCGATGGCGTTGTGTGGATCTGCGCGAAGAGGTTGCTCGCCGCTTCAATGTGACGGTGCATGAAAGCACCATTGGCAAGTGGCTGCGTCAGCTCGATATGACCCGGCTGCAACCGCGCCCATTTCATCCGAAGAAGGACGCCGAAGCCGAGGAGGCGTTTAAAAAAACTTCGCTGACTTGGTGAAAGCCGCCCTGCCAGCGTCCGCCACCGGCAAGCCGATCGAGATCTCGGTTCCAGGACGAGGCTCGGGTCGGCCAGAAGGGCGGCCATGCCTATGTCTGGGCGCCGATCGGCGCCCGACCTTTGATGGTCCGCGACAATCGCCATGACTCCGCTTACCTGTTTGGTGCGATCTGTCCAAACCGCGCGGTCGGGGCCGCGATCATTATGCCGAACGTCAATGCCGAGGCGATGACCGAACATCTGGCCGAAATCAGCACCCAGGTCTGTACCCGGCGCGCATGCCGTGCTGGTTTGCGACAGCGCAGGATGGCACCAGACCGGCGGCCGGCTCGGCGTGCCGGATAACATCACGCTCCTGCCCTTGCCGTCGTATTCCCCCGAACTCAACCCAATGGAGAATGTCTGGGAATATCTCCACGCCAATCGGCTGTGTGCCCTGGTATGGGACAGCTACAAAGCCATCGTCGCGGCCTGCAGCAGCGCCTGGAATTTTTTCGTCAACGATCCTGACCGCATCCGCTCAATCGGCACCAGGGAGTGGGCGTGTGTCAGCCTCTAGGCGGGTTGGTATTAGTTCTCAACGTGCGGGAGGGGATCCAGCAACCCTTCCTCGCTGCCATCCCAGTGCTTCTCCCGCTGTTCTTTAATAGCGTCCTCGTTGAAATCGAGGAAATAGCGACAGACAAGCTGGTCCGGGTTAAAGGCAGTAAAGTCCCCGTTCTTCTGCGACGTACCCAGCCGACCGGACGGGATGGACGGCACCTGAGCGTCGAGAGCTTGGGCTAATGGGACAACCCACCACAGGGCCAGTTATCACTTTCCTAGGCCGTGTGGACGGATAGCGTAAAGAACAAGTAGCGGGATTCCCGAATCGGTATTTGTTCGAATCACTGCGTGACCGGCAACAGGGAGCCGGCCATGCTGACCGGGATGACGGAGGAGGATTGGTCGGTCGTGCTGGAGGTGTTCGACGCGGCGCAGTCGCGCCGGGGCGAGCCGGGACATGACGACCGCAAGTTCCTGGAGGCGCTGCATTTCTTTACCGTCCACAACATCACCTGGCGGGCGCTTCCGGCCGAGTTCGGCAACTGGAACAGCGTCTGGAAGCGGTTCTGGCGGCTCAGCCGCACTGGGGTGTTCGAGGCGTTCTTTCAACTCCTGGCCGAGACCAGCAAGACAGCGCATCTGGTGCAGATGTTCGACAGCACCGTGGTTCGGGCGCATGTCTCGGCGGCCGGCGCAAAAGGGGGCAGCAAGATCAGGCGCTCGGCCGGTCGCGCGGCGGGTTCTCCACGAAAATTCACCTCAAGACGGATTTCGACGGCCTCCCGATCGCCGTCCACCTGACCGGCGGAGAGGTCAGCGACAGTACCCAGCTTGAAACGTCGCTGGGCATCGGTCCCGACATTAAGCCGCGCGCGGCGATTACCGATAAGGGATACGACTTGGCCGCCAACCGCGCGGCTTGTCGGAGACGTGGCATCGCACCGGTGATCCCGTATCGCGAGAATGCCAAGCAGCGGCCTTCGTTTTTCCCGAAGCTGCTGTACAAGACGCGGGCTCGGGTCGAGCAGGCCGTGGGCAAGCTGAAACGCTTCAAGCGGATCGCGCTACGCTGCGAGAAGACCGCCGAGAGCTATGCCGCATTCGTCAGCTTTGCTTGCGGGCTGATCTTGATCAAATCCGTCCACACGGCCTAGAAAACGAACGTTACTTGGGTACGTAATTGCCAGGTGCCGGTGCCCGATGGCCTCAAAGCATTGTAATAGGCGCCCAACAGCAGGTTCACAGGCAACTTGCCGCCTACCTTGATCAGCCGGCCGAACTGGGCGCCGACGGGCAAATTCCATTTCTCGCCGCCAGTATCCCAGTCTGCCGTTGATATCAGGTCCGCGCCGACGAACCATCCCCCACCGAAGTTGTAGTTCAGGAATGGATTGATTGTCGTCAGGGTATAGCGGGTACCGTCCTGCCCGGACGTGCCGCCGAGCGAGAAGACGGTGTTGACCAGCAAGCCGTAAACCCAAGGATGGGCCACTCGTACGGCCACGGCTGCTGGGCCGGCGCCCCAGACGTTCGAGCCAAGAAATTCTTGTTCGTAATGGTAGGCAGCTCGACGATAACGCCGCCGCCGAATGTCCAGCCGTTCACGGCTCTGGTGGGCGAGAGGAAGGCCGAAAAGGTGGTCGGGCTGAGACCGAAGGGGGGCACGCTTGCCGCGGGTTGAAAGGATGGGCTCCAGACCAGCGGGAGAATGGTCCGGGTTGATCACGTTCCAGTCCTCGTTCACGTGGAGCGGAATCACTGGTTGGATGTTAAGGATATTCTGCGTGCCCTTGTTGGGACCAACATTGAAGTTCGTGTTGTTCTGGAACGGCAGGCTGATCAGGTCGGCGATCGGGTTCTGCACTTTCTCAGCCAAAGCCGAACTCTCGCCGGCAGCCCCGGGCGGCGGTCCAGGCACCCACGTTCACCTCCGGTGACGGGGACGTGGGAGCGGGCTGGGCGAGTGCGACGGCAATCGCCGCGTTGCAGGCCGACCGCCGCTGACAGTTTCATCTCGGTGGCGAGTAGCGGAACCCCGGCTATAGCTGCAATAACCACGGCAAATTTTGCGAGATCCGGCAGTGCCAGGACGTGCATCCTGAAAGTTTCGAGCAGTCCCATATTACCACTCCGATCTAACGGGTTTTGCTTCTACACGCGGAGTTAATGAGAACGCGGCCGCATCGGCCTGTTTCGCCCCTACTTTGTATCACCTTTGGCAATCCCGCCGCCAAGAACGGTTGCCCGGACTGTGCCGTGCGGATCGCGTCGGGACAACCCGCGTTCTCCAATTATAAAGCTTTGATTCTCGCACGCGCTTCGAGCGACTGCCGCCCGGTCCAAACGTTACCCGCTTGGCCCGCTAGTATCAGTCCGCAGCCGATCCAGCGGCACCAGCGCGCCCTCGCGCTCGATATGCCAGAACACCCAGCCATTACACGACGGTGCGTTTTGCACCGCCGCGCCCACCTGATGGATCGAACCGCGCGCGGCCCCCGACAGCGATGGTGCCATCGGCGGCGACAACGGCTACAACGCGGCGCGTTCGATCACAGAGCCGGGTTCCCGGCGGCACCACCCCGCGCTCAACCAAGCTCCCGAACGGCACGCGCGGCGCCTCGCGTTTGGTCGGCGCGGTCGCGATGCCGTCTTCGGAGACCGGCTTGGTGCGGCCGACCCGGCCGAGTGCCGCTTCGACATAGGCCGGGTGACGCTCGATGCCGATGAAATGCCGATGCAGCCGCTTGGCGACGACCGCCGTGGTGCCGGTGCCGAGGAACGGGTCGAGCACAATCTCTCCGGGCGCGGTGCTCGCTAGCAGGACGCGGTGCAGCAGCGCCTCCGGCTTTTGCGTCGGATGCAGCTTCAGGCCGTGGCTGTTGCGCAGCCGCTCGGGGCCGGTGCAGAGCGGGATGAACCAGTCGCTGCGCATCTGGATGTCGTCGTTCAGCGCCTTCATCGCCTGATAGTTGAAGCGATGGCGGGAATCGCGCCCGCGCGCGGCCCAGATCAGCGTCTCATGCGCGTTGGTGAAGCGCCGGCCGCGGAAATTGGGCATCGGGTTGGCCTTGCGCCAGACGATGTCGTTGAGCAGCCAGAATCCGAGATCCTGCAGAATCGCGCCGATCCGGTAGATATTGTGATAGGCGCCGATTACCCAGAGCGTGCCGTCCTTGCGCAGGAGCCGCCGGCACTCCGTCAGCCACTCGCGGGTGAACGCATCATAGGCGGGGAAGTCGGCGAAGCGGTCCCAGTCCTCATCCACGGCGTCAACCAGGCTGTCATCGGGCCGGCGCAGCTCGCCCCTTAGTTGCAGGTTATACGGCGGATCGGCGAACACGCAATGGACCGAGGCCGGCGGCAGCATGCGCATCAGCGGGATGCAGTCGCCTCGCAACACCCGGTCAAGCGGCAGTTCGCGGACGACTTCCACGTGATCTCCGGCGGATCAGCGGCCAAGGCGCCATCGTGACGGGAGCGCCACGGTCGCGTCAATCGGCGAGCATCAGGGCAGGTTGGCGCACCGCGCCGAAATCAGCCCTGTGGTGCCGCGTCGGGCCGAATTCGCGCAACGCCGCCCGATGGGCGGGGGTTGCATAGCCCGCATTTTCGTCCCAGCGATAGCCCGGAAACCGCACGGCTAGACGTGTCATTGCCCGATCGCGCGTGACTTTGCTACGATCGAGGCGGCGGCGATCGATAAGCACAATCCGTCCCCGCCCACGACACAACGCACGGGGCACTCGAGCCCGGGGGGCTGGTTCCCGTCCACGAGGGCCAGATCGGGGGGTGCCGGCAAACGCGCGACCGCCCGGCACATCGCCAGCAGGGAGGCATGCAGTATATTGAGCCGGGCGATCTCCGCCACAGACGCCGCACCAATCCCGATCTCAGCGCGTCCCGAGGCAAGCAGGGCGGCGAAGGCGATCTGCCGCTGCTCGGCCGTCAGCTTCTTGGAATCGTCGATCAATGGGGCGACTCGGCGCGGAACACCGGCCGGGAAGACAACGGCCGCGGCGAGCACCGGCCCGGCGAGCGGTCCTCGCCCGGCCTCGTCTACTCCGGCCACTCGGCCGCCAGCCCGCTTCTCCAGCCTGAAGGTCGGCACGAGGCGGGAGATAGCAGGGCCAGGGCCGAGTCGGGGAGGGGCGAGCTGTCCGGCGCCGGACCCACCTCGCCCCTATGAGAGCTCGAAGCCTGCTTCGTTTACGGCCGGGTCACCTGAGACGACGAGGTAACGGGAGGAGGCGTCACGACACTCGTCTCGCGATATCGCGGGCGGGCTCCATACAGACCTGCGAGGCCAATAAGCCCGACCAACCCCCACAAACCGCCGCCACCGCCGTGATTATTGTTGTTCTCGTTTCCGGGGGTCGCTGCCGCCGTAGTCGTTGTCGCGCTACCCGGGGTTCCCGCGGCTCCATTGGTTGGCACCGGCATTCCCCGTGGGAGCTGGGGGATTAGGGGGATTAGCGTTGGGTTCGGCGGCGGTCGTGGTTGCGGGCGCCTTTTCTGGAGTTCCCGGAGCGGCGGCGGTGCCGGCGTCCGGCTTGGCGCCCGTATCGGTTTTGGTTCCTGCGGTGGTGCCGGCCGGCGCAGGCCGCCGCCCTGCGCTTGTGCGAGCGCGACGGCGGGGCCTGCGGCCAGCAACGCGGCGGAGAGGAGAGAGACGGACAGGTATTTCGTTCGCATCGCTCATTCCTTCGAATCGGTTCGGCTGTATGGGCTGAAACGTCCGAGCACGAATTGCGTTCAGCCGTGTCAGCATCGCTCCTTGCCTGGCGTCGCTGCGGTCCGTGAGCCATCCGCTCCCGTTCCGGCGTGTGCTTGACCCCGCTGAGCCCTGCGCGTGACCGCTGCGGCGACCTCGTCGCCCGGCAACCGCTTGGTCGGGGCAACGTGAGGCTGAGCAAGAACACCGTCGCTGAGATCGTGAACGAGACAGGACCTCAGGCCGCCCGAGCGCCGGGACCTGACGCGAATGCGAAGCCCTCGTCGACCCAGCCCGTCATGCCGCCCAGCATCAGCTTCACCGGCCGCCCCAGCCCAGCCAAGCGCAGCGCCGCGCGGTCGGCGCCGTTGCAGTGCGGCCCGGCGCAATAGACGACGAACAAGGTGCCTTCGGGCCAGCCCGCCATCCGCTCGGCGGTGACCTGCCGGTGCGGCAGGTTCAGTGCCCCCGGCACATGCGCGAACGCGTAGGCGGCCGGACCACGCACGTCCAGCAGCACGAAGTCGGGCAGCTCGCCGCCGGCCGGCGCCATAGCCGCGTGCACGTCCGCGCAGTCCGTCTCCAGCGCGAGGCGGCGAGCGAAGTGCGCTTGGGCGTCGGCGGATGGGCCGCGGGATTCGGCCGACGGGGCTGGGCGGCATGGCGTGGTCCTCTCCGGGGTGCGCGGTGAGGATGCGACTATGCGCCGTGCCCTGGTCAGCGGCGCGGACGCCATGTAGCGTCAAAATCGTGCCAAACACCTACCCCGTCCCGCCCGCGAATCCGCTCGTCGTCGCGGTGGCCTATGACGGGCTGTGCACCTTCGAGTTCGGCTGCGCCGTGGAGGTGTTCGGCCTGCCACGCCCGGAAATGGGGCCGGACTGGTACCGCTTCGCCGTCGCTGCGGCCGAGCCGGGACCGTTGTGCGCGACGGGCGGCATCACCGTGGGCGCGGACGGACGGCTGGGGCTGCTCGACGCGCGCAGGGACTGTCGTCGTGCCGGGCTGGCGCGGGGTGGACGCGCCGGTGCCGAAGGTGCTCTGCGACGCCCTGCGCGAGGCGCACGCGGCGGGCGCACGGGTACTCTCGCTCTGCTCGGGTGCTTTCGTGTTGGCCGCGGCCTGGCTGCTGGGAGGGCAAGCGCGCGACCACGCACTGGCGCGACTTCGACGCCCTCGCCGCCCGCCATCCGGGCCTGACGCTCGTGCCCGACGTGCTCTACGTGGACGAGGGCAGCGTGCTCACCGCGGCCGGGAGTGCGGCGGGGCTGGATTTGTGCCTGCACCTTGTGCGCCGTGACTGGGGGTCGCGCGTCGCCAACCAGGTCGCCCGGCGCCTGGCTGTACCGCCGCATCGGGACGGTGGGCAGGCGCAGGACGTCGAGCGCCCCGTACCGCGCGAGCGCGCCGGCGGCTCGCGGTTGGCCGGCCTGCTGGACCGGGTGCGGGCGGGACTGGACCAGGACTGGCCGGTGGCGCGGCTGGCGACCGAGGCCGCGGTCAGCCCGCGTGCGCTGCACCGGCGCTTCCGCGAGACCACCGGCCTGAGTCCGGGTGCGTGGCTCGCCGCCGAGCGTCTCGCGCGGGTGCGCGAGCTGCTGGAGGAGACCGCATTGCCCATCGAGGACGTGGCGGCAGCGTGCGGGTTCAGCACGGCCGCGACCTTGCGCCACCACTTCCGCACGAGCCTGGGGACCAGCCCGGCCGCTTACCGGGCTCGGTTCGCCGGCGCTGCTTAAGCGCGCGTTCCCGGTTGTATCGCGAGCCGTACTATCCGGCCCGTCCTATGGCGTGACCCCTTATTGACCCCGCCGAGCGCCAAGCCATACAGGCTGTAGCCCTGCGCCGCAGAGGAACGCCACAATGACCGCCGCCCCGGATAACCGCGCCGCCGCCGAACAGGCCCGCATTCTGGCGCTCGCGCTGCCGTTCCTGCGGCGTTACGCGGGAGCCACGGTCGTCGTGAAATATGGCGGACACGCGATGGGCCAGGAAGACCTCGCCCGCACCTTCGGCGAGGACATCGCACTGCTAAAGCAGGTCGGAATCAATCCCGTCGTGGTCCATGGCGGCGGGCCGCAGATCAACGCGATGCTACGGCGGCTGGCGATCCAGTCCACCTTTGTCGATGGCCTGCGCGTGACCGACGCGGCGATGGTCGAGGTGGTCGAGATGGTCCTGGCCGGGACCGTCAATAAGCAGGTGGCGAGCCTGATCAATCAGGCGGGCGCATTGGCGGTTGGCATCTGCGGCAAGGATGGCGGCCTGATCCGCGCGCGCAAACTCACCCGCACCGCACGCGACCCGGACAGCAATATCGAGCGGGTGCTGGATCTGGGTTTCGTGGGCGAGCCGGAATCGGTGGATGTCCGCGTCATCCACGCCCTGACCGGGGCGGGCCTGATCCCGGTAATCGCGCCCGTGGGCATGGGGGTCGATGGACAGACCTACAATATTAACGCGGATACAGTGGCGGGCGCGGTCGCCGGGGCGCTGAGCGCGACAAGGCTGCTGATGCTGACCGATGTGCCGGGCGTGCTGGACGAGGCGAAGCGGTTGATCTCAGAGCTCACCGTGGCGCAGGCCGAACAGGGAATTGCCAGCAGCATGATCACCGGCGGCATGATTCCCAAGATAGAGACCTGCGTGAATGCCGTGCAGCAGGGGAGCAAGGGAGCGGTGATCCTGGACGGCCGTGTGCCGCATGCCTGCCTTTTGGAGCTGTTCACGGAAGGAGGCATCGGAACGATGATCCGGCCTTAGCAGCTACCGGCGCACTATCACGTAGTGGATGGTCACGGTCAGCGGCACCGTATCAGCCGAGGTAGAGGGCAGCGCCGGCAGATGCGCGTCACGGAATACGGCGACCGCGGCCATGTCGAGCCATGTGGAGCCGGACCGATCGGTAAGAGAGACGGCGCGAACCAAGCCATCACGCCGGACCACGAGATCAACCGTCACATCGCCTGATTCGCCGTTCTCCCCGGCCTGTCGCGGATAGTAGCCATGCTGCGCCCACCAGGCGGCGAATTCGTTGGACCAGTCCGGCCCCACGGTCTTGCTGTCGTGACGGCCATAGATTTCCACACTGGCCGCACTGCCATTGGGCGGGGCAAAGGATAGGTCTACGGCGCCGTTCCCTCCACGCGGCGCGGCGGGCACCGGCATGCGCAGCGGCCGCCCAAAGCTAAAATTCATCGGCGCCGGAAAAACGGGGGTAGCGGGTCGGGGGACCGGTGCGGGTGCCGGTCGCGGCGGCGGCAACGGCAGCGCCTCTTCGGGAACAGGCGCCGTTTGAACGGGCGGCGGTGGGGGTGTCGGCGTGCGTCGGAGGCGCTCCGGGGGCGTCTGCGGCACGGGCGGCAGAGGTGTGGCCCGGGTCGGCGCCGCACGCTCGGTGGGCGCGGGCGAAGGCGTGGGGAACGGCGGCGGGCTCGCGCGCTGCTCGGCCCCGGAAATCGGCTGGTTGGGCTTGGGTGGCGCTTTGTTCGGAACAACGGAAGGCTTTGCCCCGCCCTCGAACAGCATGTCGAACGAGGGCGGCGGCAGCCATTCCGGCGCGCGCACCGGGCGGTGCACCACGACCAGCGCTAGCGCGAGCACAGCCGCGTGAGCCAGCAGCGAAACCGCGAACGACGACCCCAGCCTGCGTCGCGCTTTCCGGCGAGCACGGAGCAGCACCAGGCGCATCCGGGCGCGCGGCAGCGGTGCGGCGATAAGTTGGGCGGTCGTCACGACCCAGAATAGAACCAGAAAGCCGGAGTCAGGCCAGCCCTACTCGGCGGCGCGGGTGGCGGGCGCACCGTTGTTCAGCTCGCGCAGGCGCGGCGCGACTTCGCGCGCAAACAGCCGGATGTTCTCGGCCGTGTCCGCGTGATCGAGAAAACCGCCCTGGCCGAAGAACAGCAAATGTCCCACACCGCCCATCCGCGCGCTGAAATCCCTGAGTTGGTCGAACACGTCGTCCGGTGTGCCGGCGAAAACGGTGTCGGTGGCCATCAGGTCCTCAACGCTCGCTTGCGCGGCATCGACCTTGTTGCCCTTACGGTCCACGACGATACCGCCCTTTTTGCGCCCGGCCTTGAGCGCCGCCGCGTTCGTCGCGACCGGATTGTAGCCGGGCGGGTTGGTAAAGGGTTCGGCGACCACGGGCGCCGTACGAACATAGCCGGCGATCAGATCCGCCCGGCGATAGCCTTCGGCGCGCGTGTGGCCGACGCCCACCACGGCGGCGTAGGCGAGCCGGTCCGGAGCGGCTTCGCGCCCCAGCTCGAGCGCACGTTGGCGGTAGGCATCGAACATCGGCTTTGCGATGCCGCCGGAAAGCAGCGTACCCACCACATGGCCGCGCTCGGCGGCAGCCCGCCCCGTGGCCGCGCTCATGCCCGTCATCCAGATCGGCGGCGTCGGCTGCTGGATGGGTCGCGGCCAGATGTTCACGTTGCGGTAATGGAAGAACTCGCCTTCCCAGGAAAACGGCCCGTCGCTGGTTGATAGCGCCTTCACGATCAGGTCGTGCGCCTCCCAGTAGCGGCGCATCAGCCGTGCGGGATTGGAGTTGGCGGGCTGGATCTCGTAGGGCGCGCCCTTGACCATGCCAAGCTCGATCCGTCCGCCCGACAGCACATCGAGCCACGCCATCTCTTCGGCCACCCGCACCGGGTCGGGGCGGTTGGCGATCGGGTTGCCCAACGCCAGCAGCCGAGCCCGCTTCGTTTCGCGCGCTATGATCGCCAGCGCCATCGGGGCCGAGACCGTCATGCACGTGGCCGTGCTGTGATGCTCGTTCACCATGATGTCGAGCCCCTCCGCGTCGCACAGGGCGAACTCGTCGAGGTAGCGGTTGAGCAGGCCGTGCGCTTTGCGGGGATCAAGCGCGCCGTTCGGCAGCACCACCCGCAGCGAGCCACGGGCGAGCCCGGCATCCCAAGCCGGGTGATAGGCCATTTCGGAGAAATACCAGGTGCGCATTCTTGCAGATCCTGCGTCAGCCTCGGTCGGCGAAGGCGAGAACGTGCTCGGCGAAGCGCGCCGGCTGTTCCCAGTGGGGGAAGTGGCCCGCGTCCTCGATAATCTCTAGTCGCGCGTCGGGGAGGGCAGCGCGCCAGCCCTCACTGTAGACGGAAGTACGATGCGATCCTGCGCGCCCCAGACCAGCAGCGTCGGACAACCGATCCGATGAAGCCAACGTTTCAGTCGTGGGTTGTGCATGTACGGTTTCCAGCCGAACACCAGCAGCGATTCCCGGCCTTGCGCGATGCCGCGACCTCTCTTCGGGCTGACAGGTGAAATCCACGGAGCCGCGCCGCGGATCGGCCCAGGCCAGCTCCATGAGGCGGTCCTGGCCGATGGCGTGCATATCCGTGATGTCCCGGTCGAGCACTCCGCCAAGCTTGATCCCGAGCGGCGCAGCCAGCACGAGGCGGACAAAGCGCTGCGTGTTGCGCACGGCCATCTCTGCCGCGATCCAGCCGCCAAAACCCGCACCCGCCAGAATCGCGTCCGCAAGCCGAGCGATGCAGCAAGATCCAAATAGAGATAGGCAAGGTCGTCGACGCCGCTCATCCAGTCCGGCAAGGGATCGGAACCCCAACCCGGATGTGTTGGCAGAATGACACGGAAATGTCGCTGCGAGCAGATCCAGCCAATCCCGGTTGGGCGCGACTCCCTCGCCCGCGTCGAGGAACAGTACGGGCTGTCCTTGGCCCCGCTCCTCGAACTCAAGCGTGGCGGCGGGAAGCGCGATTGTGGCCTTCATATCAGGGCGGGTTCATGCCACTTGCGCGGCGAGCCGCGCGAGATGATACGCGGTATCGCCGAAACTATGCTCGATCACCATGCAGCGGCGGAAGTAATGGCCGACCGCGTATTCCTCGGTCATGCCAATGCCGCCATGCAACTGGATCGCTTGTTGCGAGACGAAACGCGCAGCCTGGCCATAGCCCACCTTCGCCATGGACATGCTGCGCGCCCGTTCGGCGGCATCCGGCTCCTCCACGCTGATGGTTGCGAGCATCGCCATGCTGCGCCCCTGCTCCAATGCCATCAGCATTTCCGCCAAGCGATGCTGGACCACTTGATTTTGCCCGATCGGACGGCCGAACTGCTCGCGGGTGCGCGCATAGTCCAGGGTCATCGCGTGCATGACTTCCATCGCGCCCACAGCCTCGGCGCCCATCGCTGCGATGCCGGCCTCGATCACGCGCTCGATAATCGGGAGCGCCGCGACCCGGCTCGCCGAGCCGATCGGCGTCCGGGACATGCACATCGGTGAGCGACAACTCGGCCGCGCGTGTCTCATCGCGCAACGTATAGCCGCGCCGTGCGAGCCCGTCGGCGTTGCCGTCCACCAGGAACAACCCGATGCCGTCCGGATCATCGCGCTTACCTGAAAGACGCGCGCTGACCACGAGCTTGTCGGCGAAATCACCGTGCAGCACGACGCTTTTGGCGCCATCCAGCACCCAGTTCGCGCCCTCACGCTTGGCCGTCGTCATCACGTCGGCGACGTCATAGCGTGCCTGCCGCTCGGCATGCGCGAAAGCCAGCCGCAACCGCCCTTCGGCGATGGCCGGCAGCAGCGCCGCCTGCTGCGCGGCGGATCCGCCGAGTTTGATCGCGGTGCCGGCGAGCACGACGGTCGCAAGATAAGGCTCCAGCGCGAGCGCGCCACCCAGGGCCTGCATCACCAGCATGATTTCGACCGACCCGCCGGCGAAACCGCCATGCGTCTCGGCAAAGGGAAGGCCGAGCAAGCCAAGCTCGGCATAACGCGCCCAGAGGTCTTCGCTCCAGCCGCGCGGTTGCTTCAGAAAGCCCTTACGTGCTTCGAATGTGTAGCGGTCCGCCAGCAGGCGCGTCACGCTGTCCTGCAACAGGCGCTGTTCGTCCGAAAGCTCAAAGTCCATCAGAGCCTCAGCACGGCTTTGGTCAGGATGTTCTTCTGGATCTCGTTGGTGCCGCCATAGATGGAGGCGGCGCGCAGGAACAGATAGGTTCCGGTGGACTGCTCCAGCGCCTCGGGCAGATCATCGGGCTCGTTGGCGAAGCGGGCCAGTTCCTGCGCCCAAACGGGCATGGACAGCGGGCCGCCCACATCCATCGCGAGTTCTGTCGCGGCTTGCATTAGTTCGGTGCCCTTCACCTTGAGCACCGAAGACAGCGGATCGGGCCGTCCATCCTGCTGGCGGTCATAGGCGGAGACCACCCGATACTGCGTGATTTCCAGCGCCTTCATGTCCACTTCGAGCTGGGCCACACGCTGGCGGAAGGCCGCGTCCTCGATCAGCGGTGCGCCATTTTGGCACACCTCGCGCGCCATGTGCTTGGCCGCCTCGATACGCTCGCGCGACTTGCCGAGCCGGGCAATGCCCACGCGCTCATTGCCAAGCAGGAACTTTGCCACGTCCCAGCCCCGATTCTCCTCGTGCACGCGCATCTCAACGGGCACTTTCACGTCGTCGAAGAAGACTTCGTTCAGGTGGTGCCCGCCGTCGATGGAGATGATCGGCCGCACGGTAATGCCCGGCGTCTGCATATCGACCAGCAGGAAGGAAATCCCTTCTTGCCGCTTCGCCGCGTTCGGGTTGGTGCGGACCAGCACGAAGCACCAATCGGCATAATGCGCCGTCGAGGTCCAGATCTTGGAGCCGTTGACGACGTAATGATCACCCTCCCGCTTAGCGGAGGTCTTCAGGGCCGCGAGATCAGACCCCGCACCCGGCTCGGAAAAGCCCTGGCACCACCAGTCGTCCAGATTGGCTGCGCGTGGCAGGAAACGGCGCTTCTGGGCCTCGGTGCCGAACTGGATCAGCACCGGGCCGAGCATGGTGATGGCGAAGGACGAGAGTTCCGGCGCCGGCGCGGCTTGGTTTTCCTCGTTGAAGATCATGCGCTGCACCGCCGACCAGCCCGGCCCGCCCCATTCGCGCGGCCAGGAGATTGCCGCCCAACCCTTGCGGTTCAGAATGCGCTGCCAGGCTACGGTGTCTTCCTTTCGCGCACCATGACCGAGCCGCATCCGCTCGCGGATGTCGCGTGGCAGGTTGTCGCGAATGAATGCGCGTACCTCGTCGCGGAAGGCGAGTTCCGCATCGGTGAATCGAAGGTCCATCCGGCTTCTCCCCCGCGTCTCGGTCGGCGGGGTGGAATCTGACAGGCTGCCCGGCCGCGGGCAATATGGCGGTCAGCGCGGCACTGTCGGGAGCGAGAATGCCACCACCGCATCTCCGAGTTTGGTGCCGAGCCGGAAATGGCCGCCCGCCGCCACGACCACGAATTGGCGCCCTTGAACCGTATACGTCATCGGGGTCGCCTGTCCGCCGGCGGGCAAACCAGCGCTCCATAGCTCCTTGCCCGTATCGACATCGAATGCGCGCAGCCGGTCATCCATCGCTGCCGCAATGAAGACGAGGCCGCCGCCCGTCACGATCGGCCCTCCCAGATTGGGTGTGCCGTGTATGAAGCCCCAGCCCATCACGCCAAGCGGGACTTGCCAGCGAATGGTCCCCGCATTCAGGTCAATGGCGGCGAGCGTTCCCCAGGGCGGCGGATTGCATGGGATGCCGAGCGGCGAGACCAGAAGCTCGCGCGACGCGGCATAGGGCGTTCCCTCCTCCCGCCCGATCTCAACCTTCGGATGCGCCGCGTGCTGCGCGGCGTAGTCGGCGCGCGGTATCAGCCTGACGAGATGCGCGAGGTTGTTGCTATTGACGATGAACAGGCCACGCGACGGATCGACCGCTCCGCCGCCCCAGTTCACGCCACCGCCGGTGAACGGAAAAATGATCGTGCCGCGCAGGCTCGGCGGGGTGAAAAGCCCATCGGAGCGCGCTGCCGCGATGTGGCGGCGGCAGGACCAGCGATCGAACAGGGCAACGCCAAACGCATCCTGAGGCCGAAGAAGCTGCGGATCGAGCGGAGGCGGTGCCAGCGGCTCCGGCTGCGTGGGGGATATATGCTCGCCGATCACGTCGCTTCGCGGCACCGGCCTTTCCTCGACCGGAAACAGCGGCTGGCCGGTTTCGCGGTTCAACACGAAGACAAAGCCGGTCTTCGTCGCGATAACGATCGCGGGAATCTCGCGTCCGTCGCGCCGCACGGTCACTAGGGTTGGCTGGGCTGCCAGATCATAGTCCCAGATGTCGTGGTGCACTGTTTGGAAATGCCAGACCGGGATCCCCGTTGACCCCCGCACCGCCACGACAGCGGATGTAAAGAGATCGTCGCCCGGGCGCTCTCCACCCCAGAACGACGCCGAAGGGTTGGCGGTCGCCATGAAAACGAGATCGCGAGACGGGTCCACTGCCATCGGCACCCACACGCTTCCGCCGGACGAGTTCATGAAGCTCGATCCCTGCCACGAGGCAGCGCCGGGGTCGCCGGCACTTCGCGGTACCGGATCGAAGCTCCAGAGCAGTGCCCCGCTCCGCGCATCGTATGCGCGCACGGTTCCACTCGGAGCGCGAGCGCGGCTCATGTCGTCCACGCCAGATCCCACAATCACAATGTCGCCCGTCACCGTTGGCGGCGGCGGGGCATCAAGCTGTATTTCGCCGGGATAGAGCTCGGGAATATCGGGCTTCAGGCGCACCGTTCCCTGCACCCCGAATTCGCGGCAGGGCAAGCCTGTGGCCAGGTCCAGCGCTATGAGACGCAGATCGTTCGTGCCGAGAAATACCCGTGCTGCGCATGCCTGGCCCGGCTTCGCCTCGCCATCCCGCCACAGCGCCACGCCACGGCAGATGAAACCACTAGCGGGGTGCAGTCCGGAGGCAGGCCCGGATCATACGTCCACACCTCGCGCCCCGTCGCTGCGTCAAGTGCGATGACGCGATCAAATGGCGTGCAGAACAGCAGCTTGCCGCCGGCCAATATCGGGGTTGCCTCGAAGGCGCTGCGTTTGAACGCTTCGCCTCGGCGTTCAGCCTCGCCGGTATGGTAGGTCCAGGCCGGTACCAGGCTTTGCACATTGCTTCGGTTGATCGTAGCTGCGGCGGAGTACCGGGTTCCCGCCGCGTCGGCTCCATAGACGGGCCATTCCTGTGCCAGCACGCGATCGCAGGTCGCCGCGATCAGGATCACCAGAATTGGAACAATCAAGCGATACACGAGGCAAACCTCGACAGGACAGGGACTCAGCCAGAGCGTAACGGCTCGCGCCCAAGCGCGCTATTGCTCGGTGTCCCCATGGCATGTCCCTGTTGCTGTCGTGTTTCGAAACGCAAAATGCCGGCCAGGCCGGCCTCGTCCCTGCAAGGTTAGCCATGACCAACACGGCTATGTGTCAATAAAGGGCATTCTAGCAAGTAAACACACGGACCTGGAAAGCATCCATCGCCAGCGTGAGTGTGTTGATCCTGGAGTCGTACACCCGAGCCGAAGCCCCTGACTCCCCAATCTCGATAAGTCCAATCGCTCCCCATGGCCACCCCGGAATATCGTAAACCGGGAATTTCTCCGCGCCCATGTTTGCGAGCACGATCACCTGCCCGGCAGTGCCTACAGCGCCGCCGCCAGTACGCGCGTAACCAAAGACGCGCGGGCTATTGTTCTCATCGAACTGCGGATGGAAGTAGAAGAAGCCGATCTCGTTCCGCTGAAGCGCCGTATGCGACGTTCGCAGCTTGATGAGCGCGGTGATATTCGCGAGCAACCTCGCCTGCCTCGGGTATGACGCGCGCGCCCACTGTACCTGGATCTTGCTGCTTCGTATTCACGTCCAGAAAGTCGAGGTCATGGACGTCCGCAAATTCCTCACCCGCCAGGAACATGGGTATACCTACCGATGTAAGCAGGATCGCAAAGATACCGAGGACGCGGTAGAGCGCGAAACTCACCGCTCCGACAATGCGGCTGTCAGTCGATGTGCCATCGATAATTGTGCGAACGTTCGGCACGTTCCCGGAACCAAGGCCCTGGCCCTGGAGGATCGACCCAAGGATTACATTCATGAGGCGCGGCGCGTCGGCGACGTCATGTGATGTCACGTAGTTTATTGAGCACGCCAGATCGGCGAACCCGCGGTCAAAGGAGCCGTTGCCCCATGGATTCCATACTCCGTCTCGGGACAGAAGGTGCTGCACGCGGACGGTTCTCGAGGGCTGTCCGAGGTTGGTCGCTATCTGGTCCTGCGCAAGCCGGCGGATCTCGTCGCGATAGCCAAAATTCCATATCGCGTCGACCACCTTCGCACCATTATAAGCGGTATCGTCCGTGCTCGCGAAATTGCGGCCGGAGTCCTCGGCTATGACGATGAATGGCTTGTTGGGAAAGTTGGCCGCGCTCGCCGCCAATGCGGCGTTTCTAAAGGCCTGCCCGAACTCCCAGTTCTGTATATCGGCAAAATCGTCAATGCGGTAACCGTCGATGTGATACTCGGTAACCCAGAATGCCGCCATCTGATAAAGGAATTCGCGAGCAGCGAAATAGTCACCATAGGACGCGTCATTAATCTGAACAGGACCTGACCAAAATCCTGCCGTCCATCGGTGCCGCCCTTGACCGAGAACCAGTTGGCCGCAGCGCGGTTGAGCGGGGTCAAAGCATTGAGGGGGCAGGTCGGGTTGAAGAAGTTCATCACAACATCAAGAATCACCCTTATACCGCGCCTATGGCACGCTTTGATGAAGAATTTTGCGTCCACGGACGTTCCCATGTCGTAGTCCGGTGCGAAATAGAACCGCGTGCCGTAGCCCCAGTTAAGCGTTTGCGATAAGTCTTCTATCGGCAGCAGTTCGATACAATTGATGCCGAGATTCTGCAGGTAATTGAGGCGCTCGAAAACGATCCTGTCAAAAGTGCCCAACTCGGCAAGCGGGTTCTCCATCGGATCGTCGGACATCCATTTAACCGGCATTTCGTAGATGACGATCTGATTATTCCGTTTTAAAGGAGGAGCCCCGGTAAATTCATCGCTCCAATTGAAGGCCCTTTGGGACCGCTTCCTAGCAGCAATCCTGAACAGGCCGCGGTAGCCTCCAAATCGTGTGATTTCGTCCGTATATGCGTCCGCTACAGGCGTGCTGTTCCCATCCAGCAGGAACTCGTATTCGTAAATCCCGTCGGCCAAGTCCAACGCGTCGATATCCCACTCCCACCAACCCGGAAATAGTGCACTCTGCGCCAGCACCTGTTTGTTCCAAGCTGTCGGGTCGAAGTTGTCGCGGTCTGCCAGTGGCGCATAGCGCGCCGATACACCGGCGGCATTCGGGGCAGGAATCCTTAGCAGCCCATAACGGTCGGTGGGTTGTGGCGGCATTCTGGCCCCCTTTCATACGCGACGGGCACCATCATGCGGCACCAGATCATGTCGGCGCCACGATATCCGTGAGCCTGCCACGATCAGGCCCGTTTTCGCTCGCATTTTGGAAGCCGCCCAAAGATGGTTCCCCGACCGTCTGCCGCACGCGGAAGAGGCGCCAGTAGCGCCCCCACCAGCCGCCCGCACACCTCCAACTAACCCCCCCCCCCCGTGAAGAGATTCGAGATAGGATGCGCGGATAAACCGGAACTAACTGTGATCCGGATCGCAGCCTCGCTTCACCACCGCACTTCGAGGCCAAGCCTCGCGGAACCGTGATGCCCGGCTCGGTTGCGCCTTAGCCCCGCATGGCACCATGCAGGCACGAGACAAGGCATCGGACGCGCCGGCGGGCGCTTGCAGCAAGGGCATGCGGCATGAGGGTTCTGTGCGTTCATCCGGGGCCGCTGATGTACACGAAAGTGTTTCTGCGCCTGGAGCCGCTCGGACTGGAGCTGGTCGCCGCCGCCGTCGCGCGCGACGGACATGCGGTGCGCATCGTGGATTTGCAGGCCGATAGCCACGCCGACTACTTCGCCGCGCTCGCGTCGTTTCGCCCGGATGTGATCGCCTTCTCCTGCAATTATCTGGCGAATGTGCCGGAAATCGTCGATCTCGCCCGGGAAACGAAACGACGCGCTCCCGGCAGCTTGTTCGTGGTCGGCGGACATAGTGTCTCGTTTACCGCCCGGTCGATGCTGGAACATGGGGCTGGAACGATCGACTGCGTATTGAAGGGCGAAGGTGAGGCGGTGCTCCCCGCCTTGCTTGCCGCCCTGGAGTCCGAGCGCGACTTCGCGACCGTGCCGGGGGCGGTCAGCGACGATGGCGAGGGTCCGCCGCCCATTTTCGCCGACGACCTGGACGCGTTGCAGCCCGCGCGCCATTTGCTGCGGAATCGGCGTAAATACTTCATCGGCACGCTTGATCCTTGCGCCTCGATCGAGTTCTCCCGCGGCTGCCCGTGGGACTGCTCGTTTTGCAGCGCGTGGACTTTCTATGGCCGCAGCTATCGTCTCAAAAGCCCGGAGAGGATCGGCGAAGAACTGGCGTCCATCCGCGAGCCCGGCGTGTTCATCGTGGACGACGTGGCCTTCGTGCGCGCCGAGCACGGCATGGCGATCGCCGACGAAATCGAGCGCCGAGGCGTACGGAAGCGCTACTATTTGGAAACGCGCGGCGACGTTCTGCTGCGCCACAAGGAAGTGTTCCAGCGCTGGCAAAAGCTGGGTCTCAAGCTAATGTTCCTGGGGCTTGAGGCGATCGACGAGGAAGGGCTCAAGAAGTTCCGCAAGCGCGTCCCGCTCTCGCGTAATTTCGAGGCATTGGACTTCGCCCGTTCGCTCGGGATCAACGTCGCCATCAACATCATCGCCGATCCTGATTGGGACCATGCCCGCTTCGCGGCGGTGCGCGCGTGGTGCCTGGAGATCCCGGAGGCGGTCAACCTGTCGGTGAACACGCCGTATCCCGGCACCGAGACGTGGCTGACGGAAGAGCGTCGCCTGACCTCGCGCGACTATCGGTTGTTCGACATCCAGCATTGCGTGCTGCCGACCAAGCTGCCGCTGGACGAGTTCTACCGGGAATTGGTGCGAACCCAGCAGGTGCTGAACCGCAAGCATCTTGGCTTCCGCACGCTGCGGGAGTCCGCTCCGGTCTTCGCTGGCCTGCTGTTGCGCGGTCAGACGAACTTCATCCGCGGCATGTTTCAGTTCAACAAAATTTACAACGCCGACGCGCTGTTTGCCGACCATGCGCTGCCGGTCGCGTATGAGGTTCCGGCGCCGCCCCCTGCCGGGCGGGTCAGGCCCGATCGCACCTCGCTCTATGTGCATGCGGCTCCCCTGCGTGCGCGGACCGCGTAGTCGCCGAAGAAAAGCCGTGCATCATGACTGATCTCGCCCCGATCGACTGCGACATCCATCCCACGGTTCCAAGCCTCGCGGCGCTGCTGCCGTATCTCGATGATCTCTGGCGCGAGACGGCGTTGCGGCGAGGGTTCGAGGAACTGGCCACGATCGCCTATCCGACGCCGCAACCCGCTCTCGGCGCGCGCCGACTGGCGCGACGGCACGGGCAAGGGCGCCACCACGGCCGAGCGGCTGCGCGACCGAGGCGCTGGCGCCCGTTCGGCACGCAGCATCGCGATCCTGCAACTGCCTGTACGGCGCCCCGGTGCTGTTCAGCGACGATCTGGCGGCAGTGTTCGCTCGCGCAGTCAACGACTGGGTGGCGCGCGAGTGGCTGGACCGCGACCCGCGGCTCGCGCGCCTCCATCGTGGTGCCGATGCTCAATGCCGAACGCGCCGTGGACGAGATCGAGCGTTGCGCCGCCGATCCGCGGTTCGTTCAGGTGCTGCTGCTGGTCTCAGGCGAGATCCCCGCTCGGGCGGCGGCAGAACTGGCCGATCTTCGCCGCCGCCGAACGCCACGGCTTGCCGGTCGGCATCCACGCCGGCAGCACCTATCGCCATCCGGTGACGCCGGTCGGATGGCCCGCACGCAGCTTCGTCGAGGATTACGTCAACCAGGCCGCGGCCTTCGCCTCGCAGCTCACCAGCCTGGTGGCCGAGGGCGTGTTCGCCAAATTCCCCGACCTAACGGTGGTGTTGCTGGAATCGGGCGTCTCCTGGCTGCCGGCGCATCTCTGGCGGCTGACAAAATTCTGGAAGGGGCTCGGAGCGAGGTTCCCTGGGTCTGCGATCCGCCCGACCGACGATCGTGCGCGAGCGGGTGCGGCTGACATTGCAGCCACTGGATGCGCCCCCCGAACGCCGGCACCATCTGCGAGCGGTTGATGGACCATCTGGGGTCGGATCGAGATGTTGCTGTTCTCCACCGATTATCCGCATTGGCAGTTCGAGGGCGACGCCGCGTTGCCGGCGGGACTTGACGCCGGCGCTCGCGCGCAAGATCATGGTCGACAACCCGCTCGCGACCTATGCTCGGCTCGAAGCGGCACGACCGGGAGGAAACGATGAACGTTGAGGTCCTACCCCGCCCCGCCCCGCAACTCCGGCAGCCGCCACGCCGGCTCGCGATCGCCGACTGCGACATGCATCCGCGCGTCCACACGCTCAAGGAGCTCTATCCGTGGCTATCGCGGCGCTGGCAGGAGCACGTCGAGCAGTTCGGCGTGACCTATCGCCAGCCCTGGGAGAAGGCGCCGGCCTATCCCGAAGGCGCAGCCGCTGGCGTGCCGGCGCGACGCCTGGCCGCCGGAGGGCGCCACGCCGGGCAGCGATCTCGGCTTCATGGCGGCGCAGCATCTCGATCCGAACAACGTCACGCTTGGCATCCTGAACCCGCTGCAGACCGGCCAGGGCGCGCAAAACCCGGACCTGTCCGCGGCCCTGACCAGCGCCGTCAACGAATGGCAGATCGCCGAGTGGACCTCGCGCGATCCGCGGCTCAAGGGCTCGGTGCTGGTGCCGTACGAGGACGGCCCGGCCTCGGCCGCGCGAGATCGAGCGTCGCGCCGGCGATCCGCAATTTCGCCCAGGTCCTGCTGCTGACGCGCACCGCCGAGCCGCTCGGGCAGCGCCGCTATTGGCCGATCTACGAGGCCGCCGCGGCGGCCGGGCTGCCGGTCGGCATTCACGCCTTCGGCTATGGCGGCCAGCCGATCACGGCGGGCGGCTGGGGCTCCTATCTACATCGAGGAGATGGTCGGCCACGCGCAGGCCTCCGCGGCGGTGGTCACGAGCCTGGTGCTGGAAGGCGTGTTCGAGCGCTGGCCGACCCTGAAGGTGGTGATGATCGAGGGCGGCTTCGCCTGGGCCGCCGCGCTCGCCTGGCGGCTCGACCGGCAATGGGCGAAGCTCCGGCGCGAGGTGCCGCAGGTGAAGCGACCGCCGTCGGAGTACATGCGCGAGCACGTCTGGTTCACGACCCAGCCGGTGGAGGAGCCGGAGCCGCGGCAGCATCTGGCCGAGGCGATCGAATGGATCGGCTGGGACCGCATCCTGTTCGCGACCGACTACCCGCACTGGGATTTCGACGATCCGGCGCACGCCTTGCCGCTGCGGATGACCGAGGCGCAGCGGCGGCAGCTGTTCCTGGAGAACGCCAAGGCAGTGTATTGCGTGTGACCTAGCCCGCTCTGTTTGTCCCTCGATCATCCCCGCGCAAAGCGGGAATGAGCGGATTTGGGTGTCTTGCGTGACCTAGCGTTAGCGTCCCTGCACCCACCCGATCATCCCCGCGAAAGCGGGGATCCAGGGCCGCGGCGGTAATTGTGAGCGAGCCTGCTGGATCCCGCTTTGCGGGGGAATGAGCGGTTTGCGGACAACCCAAGTCCGCTTGGGGCCGAACTGGCTATGCATTCAGCGCGAGACTGCATTGCGGTCTCGCAACCGACGCGTTTGTCCATTAAATCAATTGCATGGACATTGTGCGGATTCCCGGCTCTCGCATTGTCGAGGTGAGCCGGCTCGCGTTCGGCCTGCCGGACGTGGATATTCTTTGCTTCGGCGAATCGGACCAGCCGAGCCCTGCGGCGGCGATCAGCGCCGGGGTGCAGGCGCTTGAGGCGGGTCAGACGCGCTACACGGACGTGCGCGGCTTGCCCGAATTACGGCAGGATTTGGCCGATTACCTGTCTCGGCTGCACGCCCGTCCGGTCAGCGAGCAGCGGATTCAGATCACCGCCTCCGGCATGACCGCCGTGGCCGTTGGGTTGATGGCCATCGTACCGGCCGGGCGACCGCGTGATCATGCAAAGCCCGCTCTGGCCCAATCTTCCGAACGCGGCCCGGCTGCGCGGCGCCGTGCTGGAGGAAATCGTGCTGACCCCGCTTCCGTCCGGCGGGTTCACGCTGGATCTGGACCGGCTCGCCGGCATACTGCCGGGCGCCCGCGCCCTGGTGCTGAATTCGCCCAGCAACCCGACCGGCTGGACCGCCAGCCCCGAAGATCTGGCAAGCATTCTGCAGCTTTGCCGGCAGCACGGCGTATGGCTTGTCTCCGATGAGGTCTATTCGCGGCTGGTCTATCACGGCACCGACGCTGCCCCGTCGATGCTCGATGTCGCCGAGCCGGACGACCGAGTGATCGTCTGCAACAGCTTCTCCAAGGCCTGGAAAATGACCGGCTGGCGGCTTGGGTGGATGGTGCTGCCCGAGGGCGCGCGCGATGCGGTTTGCGAATTGGTGGAGGTCACGCATTCGGGCGTTGCCCCGTTCATCCAAAAGGCCGGGCTGGCGGCCTTGCGCGACCCGGATTGCGTGCCGCATTTCCGCGCCGTCTGCGCGCGGGGGCGCGGGCTCGCCACGGAGGCTTTGTCCGGCCTGAACGGCATCCGCTACGCCGAGCCGGACGGCGCGTTTTACGCTTTCCTCGGCGTCGAGGGCCTGACCGACAGCGTCGGTCTTGCCAAGCGGCTGGCCGTGAAGCATCGCGTGGTGGTCGCTCCGGGTGCGGCGTTCGGCGATGCCGGAGAGGGGTATCTTCGCGTTTGCTTCGCCCAGTCCGAGACGAAGCTGACCCGCGCGATGGGCCGGCTGCGGGATGGCCTGCGCGCCGAGCTGGGGGAGTAAAGCGGTCTCGGTATCAGCTTGGCGCGTGCCCACTCTCGCCAAGCAGCATCAGCTTCGTCTCTCGTGCGGCGCTTGCAAGCTCGGCATCGAGCGTGGCCAGGGGAACGGCCTGACGCTGGGCCAGCTCCAGATAGCCCGCATCATAGACAGTGAGGCGGTTCTTGCGTGCGAGCGCGAGAACCGCGGCTTCATCCGGCAAGCGATCGATCGTAATGCCCAGCCTCGACAATCCGCGCAGAAAGGTCGCGGTATCGGTCTCGCTCAGTCGCCCGCGCCGCTCGCTCACTATCAGCGTATTACGTATCTCGAACCACCAGAGGCTCGGGACGAGCGCCGCATCGGTGCGGACGCGCTCGAGGGCCAGGGTCGCAATACGATGCTCTTCATCGCCGAACGCCCAGCAGAGGGCAATCGACGCATCGAGCACGAATGGCATTAGTATCGATGCCCCTCATGGCGCGCGGTGAGCAGTTCTTCTAACGCGATTTTTCCGGCCCGCTTGCGCAATGCCCGGATGCTGTCGATTGCCTTGTCGATCTCCTCCCGACGCCGCTCCGCCTCCGGCACGATCCGCGCGATCGGGCGGCCGTGGCGCGTGATGACGATTGTCTCACCCCGCTCCACGTCGTCGAGCAATTGCGGCAAATGAGTTTTCGCGTCCGAGGCCTGGATTTCGCGCATGTGCCGGTTTAGACTGGTCGAATTGAGTGGTCAGAATTGCAGCCAGGGGCGCAGGTTGTCAACCCCAAGAGGATCTGCTTGTGATCATCCGAGCAGAGGCGCCCCCGTCCGGATGATCACCTATGCGCCTTGCGGGCGCGACAGGTGATCATCGCCGTGACTAATCGGCGTTGGATGTACATCCGCGGCGGAAATTTCTTCAGCCAGTATGGCGCGCTCTCCATGGCAATATCGAGGAGAGGCAAGCTCCAGCGCCAGTCGCCGTCCCGTCGCGGCAGCCCGCGCCGGAGGCGACTTCCCGCAAGAAGTCACGCACCTGTGATACGTTCGGACGTTCGAACGTGCACTTGGGGCGGTGTTCGACTTACTGAACACGAGCGCGTCGGTTCCTTTTGAAGCTCATTGACGTCTCGCCGCTCCGGTCGTTACTAAATCGGCATCGGGGTGATCGCGCCTCATCGCCGCGAGCCCGACCCTCCCGCCAAACACATCAATTTTCGTACGCATAGCTGTTGTTGGTTCCGGTCGCGGGCCACACTCCTCTGGCACCAATTCGAACAGGCTGGTCTGGATTTGATATTCGAAGTCAGCGACACCTGAGGCGGAAGATGGTTGCTGGGGCACCAAAGCCAGGGCTGCTTCGTCTCTCGACGCCGCCCATAATCGTCCCAACTTCTTGGTGCCATTTTCCCGGTCGGCCAGAGCCCTAGGGGCAGGTTCCGCTGCAAACTACGCGCGGGTTTACTTGGATAGATGAGGAGGAAAATACGATCCACTAGTTTGCGCAATACCGAGGGGGCTCAAGTCTGAGAACCCCGCAGGAAACGAGCCCCACAGGAGAGCAGCGATGTCAAAGATCGTCGTACTGGCGCTGGCTGTTGGCGTCGTAACTGGAACCGCTGGCGCCTCTTTGGCCGACGACAAGCCTGGCCCGGATTGGATGCCTAAAGACCAGGTCACGCAACGACTTTCCGCGACCGGTTACTCGAACATAACGGGGCTAAAGGCCGATGATGGGTATTGGGAGGGCAAAGCGGTTTACAATGGCAAGATCGTAAAGTTCCACGCTGATCCCAAGACAGGCTCCGTAGTATCGGAGAAACCCGAGGACGAGGACTGAGCCGGTATGCACAAACCTACAACATGAGGGAACATGACAGTGGTTTAATATTAAAAGAATTGACCATTCTGTCAGCCACGGGTACCTCTCCAGAAGCTTCCTATTTCCAATCCCTGCACTGGGCGACCTTTGGTCGCCTTTTTTTGTTACACTCGCCGTTCCGGATCTTACTCGTTCTGGCCTGTTACGGGTCTGCGTCTCCTCGGACACGAAGAAACGTACATCAACTCGCGAAAACCAACCGCAATGAACAGCAACTGTGGAGCTTGCCAATGCCCCGTGCCCAATCAACTGCAAGGCAGATTTCAAAACTCAGGAAACTCAGTGAGACATCAGCACCGGAAGCGTCATATGGTGAAACAGTTCTCGGCTAACACCGCCGGTCAATGCCTCCCTGAACTGCGAGCGATGGTAGGCGCCCGCTACAATCATGTCGGCCGCGAGGTCCACCGACCTTGATAGCAGGACGTCGGACACAGCGATGCCCGACTGCAAAGCTACAAATGGACGGGCGGGAATGCCATGCCGTGCCAAATGTCGGAGAATGCGATCGGTCAACAGGCGGTCGGCCTTCGAGTCTCTCGGGCGGGAGCGCACGGTCATTACCGTCACTGATTCAGCCATGTTGATTATTGGCAACGCATCGTTCAGGGCCCGGGCTGCCTCGCGCGAGCCGTCCCAAGCCACCAACACACGTTGACCAACTTTAGTATAGCTGCCGATGTACAGGAACTACTACGGTACTGGACGCCCGCAAGCGACTACGATCTCGTCCGGCCGTAATGCAGGCGCGGACCGGGCTTTGGGGTCTGTCTGACCGATCACAATGAGATCGGCTGCCTGCGCCAGAGTGATAAGATCATCCGCATCAGCCCGGTTTGCTTCATACCACTCGCCCTCGAGATCGAGGCTGCGAAGGCGCTCGCGACATCGCTGCTGGTTGGCTTCAGCCTGAGCTTCGGGGGGATCGGTCGCGTGCCCAATCGGCAAACCCCATATCGCCTCATGCCGCGGCGTCGAATTAACAGGCTGCGGATCGACTGCTTGGCCGTGGTGTAGAAACACAGCGCTAAGACATGCTCCATGACTCCGAGCGATGCCTGCCGCTAGCCGGAGGCGCCCCTCGGACGCATCGCCACTGTCCAAAAACACCAGGATGTCCCGCAGGCTCATCTGTTGCTCCTTGTTGGCGCCAATCGTTTTACACTCGCGCACTCAGAGCTTCGGCAGACCTGCTCCTTGCGTGTTCACATAGCACGCATAAACGGATGAGGTGGCGCCGATATAGAGACGGTTGCGCTGCACCCCGCCGAAGCTGAGGTTAGCGACTGTCTCAGGCAAATGGATTTTGCCCAGCAATTCTCCCGCAGGGCTATAGCACCGGACTCCATCCTCCTTTGGATCACCCCACCCCATACTGCACCATATATTTCCTTCAACATCGGCGCGCATGCCATCCGTTAATCCTGGTGCGAAGCCATCCGCGAAGACTTTGCCATTGTTTACCTTTCCAGTATCAGTATCGACGTCGAACACTCGGATGTGCGCCGGATTCCCTGGTCCTTCCGAAATGCCGCTATCGATGATGTAAAGTTTCTTTTCGTCCGGCGAAAAGCAGATGCCGTTCGGCTGTACGAAGTCGTCGTCGACGACCCTCACCTCGCCGTTATGGGGATCTACTCGGAAAACGTTGTGTTTTTCCTGCTCGATCTCGCCGTGCAAGCTCTCGTACCATCCCCCGCACCCCATATGTCGGGTCCGTGAACCAGATCGAGCCATTCGAGGCGACGACGACATCATTGGGGGAATTAAGCTTTTTGCCGTTGTAGCGATCGGCGACGACGGTGATCGTGCCATTAAAATATGTACGTACGATGCGGCGGCCGGTGTGTTCACAGCTCACCAGGCGTCCTTCCGCATCCGACGTATTGCCGTTCGAGTTGAGCGATGGATGGCGGAAGACACTTACGTGATTGTCATCCTCCAAAAGCCGCATCATGCGATTGTTCGGGATATCGCTGAAGATCAGGGATCGCCACGCGGGGAAATACTGCGGTCCTTCGACCCAACGAAAACCGGTGGCGACCCGTTCCACCGCACCGGTACCGACGCTGCCCTTAAACCGTTTGTCGAGAGATTCAATGTGGGTGTCCGGATAACGTGTGTTGGGAAGCGGACCTAGAGGGAGCCTCTCGCTGGAAGGAACTGGTAAGCCAACGGCAGTTTCCCCAAACGGACCTTCGGTCGCGGCGGACGCGACTTTCATGGTCGCGCCGGCTGCTGCGGCCACTGACGTTGCAAGAAAGGCGCGTCTGTCCATGCTTCCTCCTCATTGATTGTCCGTGCAGTCCAGCGCTAGGTGAGCGGCTGGCTAGCTGTGCCTTATCGGGCAATGAGAATGTAACTCACGGACCAGAACCAGCAACGGCTAATGTTTGGGGAAAGCAGCGCGCTTCGGCGGCAGGCATTTAGCTGCCGACAGAAACCAAACGGAGTGTGCCGGGATAGCAACAACCATGAAGGCGGACACATCAATCAGCTCTCCGAGGTCGAACCCCGGCTACGTTCAGCAATTCGAACGCCGCCGTCGCGTCCCGTTCGGATATCCGAACATGTCACAGATGCGTGATTACTGGCGACGGGTCCCGGGGCGCGATCCGTTCGCAGTGTCTCGAAACGCCGCTGGCTGGCTGGCCCCGATCTCATTCAGGCAGGTCCTGAAAGCCTGGCGACGGCCTTGGCCGTTGATAGCTCGGGTGCCAATTGTGTCGGGCGCTTTCGATTCTCGCGGTCGCGATGGCCGTTTCTCACTCCTTGATGTCCACCGTTAATTATCAGCAGGAACTCGGTGTGCGTCGCCTGGCGGCCGTCTACCTCGATGGCATCTCCACGACGGTTTATCCGCATGTCGTAGCTCGCAATCTCGCCCACACCTTCGAGGCGCTTCATCGCACTATGTGGTTTCACCAGAGCATGCGTGAGCGACGGGCGATGGTGCGCCTACCGGATGGAAGCCTGTTCGCCGACGTTTCCTCGTCTGAGGGACCTGTCCGACCAGAGGACCCCATCCACGATCGAACTCTCAGCCAGAGACTGGAACTGGGACACGGCTTCGTATTCGACGAGGACAGCGGCACTGGCTGGGCCTCTCGAGCGAATCGTACGCAACGGTGTACACGTGGCCGACCTGTACGTCGCTCTGGAACTCAAGCCATTAATCCAAGAACGGCTGGATCTGCGACGAAAGCTTCTCATCGCCAACCTGCTGGCTGGGGTTGCGGCGGCGGCCGCTGGCTTTCTCATTGTGCGTCACGTGGTGAAGCCGCTTCGTCTTTTGACGGAGCTTCTTCGCCGTGCGCAATCGGGCGAATTCGAGCGAGTGCCTATCTCCCGACTGCCGCCCGAATCGACCGAACATGGCCGTTTGCTTCGAGGGTACAACGACCTCGGTGCAAGCGTTTGGCGAGCGTGAGGTGATGGCTGCCCGGTTGGCGGAACGCGAACGCGAGAGTGTTCTGGGTCGGCTTGCTGCCACGGTCGCGCATGAGGTGCGCAATCCGCTCGGAGGCATGTCTATGGCGCTCGACACAGTGCGGAAATTCGGCAATGACCCTGCGGTTAGGGCCAAGTCGCTGGCATTGATTGAGCGTGGCTTATGGAGCATCCGCGATGTAGTCGGCACCGTTTTAGCGTTCCACCGTATCCCTTCGGAAAGCCGGAGCCTCACCCCAAGTGACCTCGACGACCTACGGGTTCTAGTCGAGCCCGAAGCAGGAAGACGCCAGCTGCGTCTTTCGTGGAATAGCGAAATCAAGGAGTCGTTTAATGTCTCTGCGACCGAAACTCGACAAATTGCTCTCAATCTCCTTCTCAATGCGTGTGAAGCTTCGCCACCAGGAAGTGAAATAAGGTTCCAGGCTCATGTCTGCTGTAGTAGCGAGCATGTCGGTCGGGCTGCGCTAAGATTTGAGGTCGAAGATGCTGGTCCCGGACTGCCACCTGCTGTTGCAGCAAGTTTAACCGAGAGCGATATTATGGATTTATTCGACCCACCTCGTGGTCTTGGGACTCGCGTCGTTCGCGATCTCGTTCGCTCCCTCGGCGGACGCATCGTTGCCACAGCTGCGATGGGTGGCCGCGGTTCGTGCATCGCCGTAAGTCTCCCCACCCCTGGGCCACAGGGTAAGGAGATTGGCACTTGAGTTTCACTATATCGCACGCAGGTGAACCCCTCAGCGAAACATGTCCGATCGTCGGCATTGTCGAAGACGATCCGATCATGGGGGAGTCACTTGTGCAGCGTCTTCAGTTGGAAGGCTATGGCGTAATATGGTGGCGTTCTGGAGAGGAAGCTCTATGTCATTTGCCAGAGGCGCGCTGTCGGGTTTTGATCTGCGACATTCGACTATCCGATATGGACGGCGAGCAGCTGTTCCGACGCGGGCTACCTAGCCTGGGCGCGACGCCAGTAATATTTATTACGGCATTTGGCCAAGTGGAGCAGGCTGTACGCCTAATGCAGGCTGGAGCGGACGACTATGTGACGAAGCCGTTCGAAGTAGGCGTACTGCTGCAAAGAATCGCAACGTTTTGCACGCGCGAAATCGTGGCCGGCAATGGCAAGCGGGGCAAGGAGGCGTTGAGCAGGTCCACCGCAATGCGGGATGTTTGGTCCGAACTTCTACGGGTGAAAGACACCGCAATCCCGGTGCTCTTGCTAGGCGAAACGGGAGTAGGCAAGGAAGTCGCTGCGCGCCAACTTCATGATATCTCGATAAGGCGTGAGCTGCCGTTCGTTATTGCCGATTGTGCGAGTATCCCGCTGGACCGGGCAGAGAGGGAGATGTTCGGACATGAGCGCGGGGGTGCTCCGGGATCACGCAGCGCGCATATAGGTCTGGTGGAGCAGGCCGAAGGGGAACCCTGTTCCTTGATGAGGTCTCGGCGCTCGCGCCGCCACTACAGGTGAAGCTCTTGCGACTTCTCGACGGAAGTTACCGGAGGCTCGGTGGTACTGAGGAACTAGTATCTAGGGCTCGCATTATCTCCTCGAGCAATGCCGATGTACCCACCCTGGTTGCTGAAGGCTACTTTAGGTCCGATCTCTACTTTCGCCTAAATGCGATCGAGTTGCGAATACCACCGCTCCGCAACCGTCGCGAGGATATCATCCCTCTTGCGGAGCATT
Organism: uncultured Pseudomonadota bacterium; assembly: GCA_963822675.1. Classification (GTDB taxonomy): domain Bacteria; phylum Pseudomonadota; class Alphaproteobacteria; order Acetobacterales; family Acetobacteraceae; genus CAWGIP01. Next base: position 48,381 of record CAWGIP010000019.1, read on the forward strand.
TCCTGACGGAACTCGCCCGCGCTGCCAATCAAAGAATTCCTCGTTATCACCATCGGCGGCGTCGGCTATGTGCGAGCACGACTGGCCGGGGAACGTTCGGGAGCTGCGCAATCGCCTGGAACGCGCATTCAGCCTGTCGGTTGGCGTGCCGCAGATTTCTGCTCAGGCAATCTTTCCGGAACGCGCGTTGCTCGAACAGCCGACAAAAAGCGTGGCGACGCTCGCCGAGGCACGGCGAAGCGCCGAACGGCGGCAAATTGAAAATGCGATGCAGCAGACCAATGGTGAGATCGCGAAGGCCGCGGCGTTGCTCGGTATCTCTCGAACTACTCTTTGGGAAAAAATGCGAAAGCTGGGTTTCCATTGATTCGGTTATGGAGCCGACCGCGGCATGACACGCTAGCGTTGGCGCCCTTCGCCTGCGGGCACACCAACGGCGACAGCGATCCACTCTCAACCTGGTGACAGACGATCCCGCTCACACTCAGATAACGAAACCAACCCCTTACCCTACTCCGCCGCCACCGCCACCGGCGCAGCCTCAGGCGCGTTCAGTTTCGCCAGCAACGTCTTCCGCCGCTCCATCGCCTTCGCCCGGTTCGCCTCCTTCACCGGCCCGAAGCCGCGGATCATGTCGGGCAGTTCCGCTATCGCGATCGCGGTCTCCACCGTCTCGGGCCGCAGCGCCTGAAGCACCATGCGGATATCCGCCATGTATTCGCCTATCAGCGCCCGCTCCCACTTGCGCTCGGACTGGCGCGCAAACGGGTCGAGCCTTGTGCCACGCAGCCGCTTGCCGTGCTGGAGCATGCGGAACAATGGCAGCGCCACCCGTCCCGGCACTGCAACCTTCTTGCGCGGCCCGCCATCCTTCGGCGCCCCGCCGGTCAGCACGCTGACAAAGGCGGGCGCGAGGTGGAACACCGGCCGCTCCCCATATGTCGCGGCCTGCGCGACATGCATACGCGCGACTTCGTATTCGTCCTTGTAGGCCATGACCCGGAACAGACCCTCGGCCACCGCGCGCGTCAGCCGGCCGGGTGCGCCGAACTTTGCCGCCTCGGCCGCCGCGACCTCGTCAATGACGAAAGCGCGGTAACGCGCGGCATAGGCCGCGTTCTGATAGTCCACCAGCCGCGCCGCACGCTCGGCGATAAGCGCCTCCAGCGTTTCGGGCGGACGCTCCTCGGCATGCGTCAGGATTTGCTCAATCAGCTCGGGCTTGTGCGCGACGATGCGGCCCCAACGGAACGCCCGGAGATTCATCGTCACCGCGGCGCCGTTCAACTCGATCGCGCGCAGGATCGAGGACTCGGAGACAGGCACAAGCCCGCGCTGCCAGGCAATGCCGAGCAGCAGCGTGTTCATGGCCTGCGCGTTGCCGAACAGGCGTTCGGCGATGCGTACCCCATGAACGAAGGTACTTCGCAGCCGCATCGGTCGCCCGCTCGATCGTTCGCCGATGCAGGCCGGCGTCGATCTTAAGCCAGGGGTCCGATTTGAACGCGGCGGTCGCGGCAAGATCGAGATTGCCGATCACCACGGCCGCCTGTCCGCAACGTTCCAACACGCCCGGGCCGGCGCCGACGGCCAAATCGGCGGCGATCATCAGGTTTGCCTCGCCGAGCGGGATCCGCACCACATCCAGCATGTCGGCGCCGCCGGCATCCTGCGCAGGGCCGATCTGCACGTGCGCGACCACGGTGCCGTTCTTCTGCGCCAACCCCGTGAAATCGAGCGTTTGGACCGACCGGCCTTCCAGGTGCGCGGCCATCCCCAGGATCGCCCCTGAGGTCACGATCCCACCCCCACCGATACCCGCGAACAGGGCACGCCAGACCGGGCGCTCCGGCAACGCGGGTTCGGGCAGCTCCGCCCCGAGTTCCGCCTCCCGCTCTGCCCAATGCGGATCGGCATCAGGGGCACGCGGCGGACCAGCTACGGTGACGAAGCTTGGGCAGAACCCTTTAAGGCACGACAGATCCACGTTGCAGGCCGTGGGATTGATCCGCCGCTTGCGTCCGAGCGAGGTCTCCACGGGTTCGATCGCGATGCAGCCCGACTGCGCCGAGCAGTCGCCGCAATTTTCGCAAACCTCCTGGTTGATGATCACGCTCTGGGTAGCTTCGGCCAGCTTGCCGCGTTTGCGCCGCCGCCGCTTCTCAGTTGCGCAGACCTGGTCGTAGATCAGTACGGAAACGCCCTGGTGCTGGCGCAAATCGCGCTGCACCGCGTCAAGCTCTTCGCGCGCGTGGCGCAGCGTCCCAGGGGGAAGCGCGGCCGCCGGCGGCAGGCGTTCCGCCTCATCGGCGACCACGGCAATGCGCGTGACCCCTTCCGCCGCGACCTGAGCGGCGATCTGCGGCACCGTGTAGTGGCCTTCCGCCGGCTGGCCGCCAGTCATGGCCACGGCGTCGTTATACAAAATCTTGTAGGTGATATTCGCCCCGGCCGCGACCGCTTGGCGGATGGCGAGGATGCCCGAGTGCGTATAGGTGCCGTCGCCGATATTGGCGAAGACGTGCGGGGTTTCGGTGAAGGGCGCGAGCCCCACCCAGGTCACGCCCTCTCCGCCCATATGCGTAAAGGTGCGCGTATCGTCGCCGTGGTCGAGCGCCATGAAATGGCAGCCGATGCCAGCCGTGGCGAAGCTGCCGTCAGGCAGCCGGGTGGAGGTCGCGTGCGGGCAGCCGGCGCAAAACGCCGGGATCCGGCGCAGCAATCCGGCCGGCCGCTCGGGGGCGGACAGCGCGTCGGGGATGGGCACTGTCAGCCCGCAATCGGTCAAGAACCTAGCGAGCGCGACGCCCACCGCTTCCGGCGACAGTTCCATCAGCGGCGAGACCAGCGGGGCGCCGCGCGCATCGGTCTTGCCGGCGATCTCCGGGCGTTCGCTGGCCGGCAGGTTGTAAAGCGCCTCGCGGATCTGCGCCTCGACGAAGCTGCGCTTCTCCTCAACCACGAGGATCGCCCGCTTGCCACAGGCGAAATCGCGAACGCCTTCGGTCTCCAGCGGCCAGGTAAGGCCGATTTTGTAGAGCGCGAGCCCCGGATCCTCGTCCAGCCCCAGCCGCCGCAGGGCGTGCACCATATCGGTATGGGCTTTGCCGACTGTCACCAGCCCGATCGGCGCATCGCGCGTGCCGCGCACCAGCCGATCCAGCCGGTTGGCGCGCGCCCAGGCCAGCGTCGCCGGCAGCCGCTCCATGACGACCCGCCGCTCAAGCTCCATCCGGTCGGCGGGAAACGCCAGCGTCGTGTCGTAGTTCAGCCCATGGCCAGGGATGGCAAACTCAGGCCGCGCGAACTCGCGCGCGGAGGGGACGATGATGGTGCCGGATTGTTCCGCCGTCTCGGCGGTGGACTTCAACGCGATCCATAGGCCGCAGAAGCGCGACAGCGCGATCCCGGCCAGGCCGAAATCAATAATGTCCTGCACGTCGGCCGGGTTCAGCACGGGGATGAACCAGCCGGCGAACAGCGGCTCGGTCTGGTGCGGATAGGTGGAGGAATGCGCGCCGTGATCGTCGCCCGCGACGGCCAAAACCCCGCCCAGCGCCGAGGTGCCCAGCATGGTCGCGCAATGCAGCGCATCGCCCGACCGATCGACCCCCGGCCCCTTGCCGTACCACATCCCGAACACGCCATCGAACTTCTTGCCGGGGAAAGCGTCGATCTGCTGCGCACCCCACAGCATCGTGGCGGCGAGGTCTTCGTTGACGCCGGGCTGGAACCGGATGTCGGACCCGCTCAGCAGGGCTTGCCGGCGCCACAACTCCAGGTCGAGACCGCCCAGCGGCGAGCCGCGATACCCGGACACGAGCCCGCCGGTGTGGTGCCCGGCGGCGCGATCCAGCCTCGCCTGCTCCAGCAGGACGCGCACCATCGCCTGAACGCCGGAAATCAGCACCGGGGTATCCAGATCGACGAACCGGCTCTCCAAGGTGATTGGCGGGCGCCCAACACCGATATCCATCGGGACCGTTCCTCCAAAGGCGAAGGGCGGTGACAGACCGCCAGTGTGAACAACATGGTATCGACCGCCGCGCCATGACAACGGCGCCGAAGCGCGCTAAGTAAAAAGCAGCATCCTGCAAGATGCTGCGCTGCACTAGACCGTGCTCCATTGCTGACGGACGTGCGGCGGCGGAATAAACTTGCGCGACTGTCAGGAGGCCGTCCGATGGACACAAAGCGCATGACCGAGCGGCAACTTGCCTTCCGGGCCGACTTCCGGGAGCGAATCGCGCGCGCGTATTCGGGATGGACGCATGTCGCGCTTATTACCGTGATCGGCCTTGCCGCGATCTGGCTCTGTGCACGCCAGATCACCAACCCGGCCGGGTACGAGTGGCTTGTGGTCCCGGCGGCGTTCTGCGTCTCCAATGTGTTCGAGTGGTGGATTCACCGATACGTGATGCACCGGCCGGTCAAAGGCCTCATGGGCATCTACAAACGCCATACGCTCGCGCATCATCAGTTCTTCACCGATATCGAGCCCAGTTTCGACAACAGCCGTGACTTCCGGATCGTCTTCTTTCCCCCCTACGCGCTGGTGGCCTTCATCGGCCTTTCGATCCCACCGGCTGCGATTCTGGTCGCGATCGGCGCGCCGAACGCGGGTTGGTTGCTGCTGATCACCAACATCGCGCTCTACCTGAATTATGAGCTGTTCCATTATTGCTGTCACGTGAAGGACGACCGGATCGTGCGGTATATCCCGCTGGTGAACTCGATCCGCCGTCATCACATCGCGCACCACAACACCGCCATTATGATGGAGCGCAATTTCAACCTGACCTATCCGATCGCCGACTGGTTTTTCGGCACGTCGGACCTTCGCTGCGGCCTGCTCAAGCATGTGTTCAACGGCTACGACACAAGCGCGGTCATTCCCAACCTGAAGCGGGTGCGCGCGGGCACCGACGACCCGAGGGCGGGCCGGGTCCGCGCCCCGGCAGTGGCGGCGGAGTAGGCGATGCCTCAGGCCACCATCAAGCGCGGGCGGGCCAGCCTGGTCGGCGGCCTCGCTGTGGGCGTCTGCGTGCTCGCGCTCTGGCTCGGGGTCATACACGAGGTGGGAGCGTTCACGCCGGCAACCGCAGGTCTCGGTGCCGTGGTCGCAGCCTGCGTTGCTGCCTGGATTCGCGTTGCTGATCTCTAATTTTAGCGGCAACATGGCTCCGCGCACACCGTCCCTCTTCCGCGTTGGGAGCGGTGAAAGGAAGCATCGCGAAGTCAACGGCTGATTTGCGCCGGCCGTATAAGGGAGCGCGTTCATGCTGGGACTGATGCAGCAGCAGCCGCTGCTGGTCTCATCCATCATCCGCCACGCCGCCCGCCACCACAGCAAGGGCGAAGTGGTCTCGCAGATGAGCGAGACGGTGCGGCATCGGACCACCTATGCCGAGCTTGAGCACCGGGCACGACGGCTAGCGCGCGTGCTGCTGCGTCTCGGAGTGCAACCGGGCGATCGGATCGGTACGCTGGCGTGGAACACATACCGGCATGTGGAGCTATTCTACGCCATCTCCGGCATGGGCGCCGTCTGCCATACGGTGAACCCGCGCCTGGCGCAGCAGGATATCGCATATATCATTACGCATGCCGGCGATTCGCTGTTGTTTGTCGATGCGAGCTTTGTCGGCCTTATAGAAGCGATTGCGCCGGCAATAGCCGGTTGCGTGCGTGGCATCGTCGTCATGGTCCCCGCCGAGGACATGCCGGATGTGAAACTGCCATCCGGCATGGCGCTCTATTGCTACGAGGCGCTGATGGACGCGGCGGACGAGGATTTCGTCTGGCCGGAATTCGACGAAAACACTGCGCAGTCGCTCTGCTACACGTCGGGCACGACAGGCCGTCCGAAAGGCGTGCTCTACAGCCATCGTTCCACCGTCCTGCACACTTACGCAGCCAACATGGCGGATGCGTTCGGGCTGCGCGCGGTGGACCGCATGCTGCCCGGTGCGCCCATGTTCCATGCCGCCGCGTGGTCGCTGCCGTACACCGTGCCGATGGTCGGCGCCGCGCTGGTGCTGCCCGGCCGGTATTTGGACCCGGCGAGTTTGGTTCGACTGCTGAACGAGGAACGCGCGACCTACACGGGCGCCGTGCCGACCGTGTGGCTCGCCGTGCTGAACTACCTGCGCGAAACCGGCCAGAAGCTTCCGCATCTCAGGCGCATTTTCAGCGGCGGGTCCGCCGTGCCGCGCGCGATGATCGAGGGCTTCGCGGAATATGGAGTCGAAGTCCAGCACGCCTGGGGCATGACCGAGACCAGTCCGCTCGTAAGCGTGTTCGCGCCGAAGCCGCAAACGGACGCTCTGACGGGCGAAGACGCAATGCGGGTCAAGCTGAAGCAGGGCCGCGCCGTCTTCGGGACGGAGATCAAGATCGTCGATGCCGAGGGCAACGATCTGCCGTGGGACGGCACCGCGTTCGGCGATCTGCTGGTGCGCGGTCCCTGGGTTTGCCGCGAGTATCTCGGCCGTGGCGGCGAGGGAGCCGCGGATGAGGAGGGATGGTTCCGAACCGGCGATGTCGCGACCATTGACCCCGAGGGATATATCGAGCTGGTCGATCGCTCAAAGGACGTCATCAAGTCCGGCGGCGAGTGGATCAGTTCGATCGCCTTGGAAAACATCGCCGTCTCGCATCCCGATGTGGCCGAGGCGGCGGTGATCAATGCGCGTCACCCACGCTGGATGGAGCGGCCGCTGTTGCTGGTCGTGCCCAAAAACGGCCGCAGCATTGATAAGGAAAGTCTGCTTGGGCTGTACCGACGGGCAGGTCGCCAAATGGTGGCTGCCCGATGCCGTGGTGGAAGTTGCCGAGCTTCCGCATACGGCCACCGGCAAGCTGAACAAACTGGCGCTGCGGGAACGCTGGCAGGACTACCTGGTGCAGAACGCGGGCTAGCAACCACGCCCTTTGGGCGCCGTTCCCGTATCAGTGAACCAAAGCGATACGGGAGAACGCCCATGCTCGACGCGCGAAGCCTGTCCGCGCTCCTGGCCGAGTTCCGAACTCGGCAATTTCCATCTATTTGCCGATCGACAGGTACGGCCCGTGACGTGCGCGCGCCTGCCGCAAGACTGCGTGACTTAATCAACGAGGCCGAGACGGCGCTGGCGGAGCGTGGGTTTGACGATCGCGAGCGCGCGCGATTGCTCGGCCCGGCGCGGGAATTCGCGGAGAGCGCCGATTTCGCCGAGCACCGCGATCCGGGCCTCGCGCTGTTCCTGGCCGACGGCGGCGCAATCACCCGCCTGGCGTTGCCCGAGACGCCGCCGGAGTCGCGGTGGTTGGGCGGGCATTTTTTGTTCGGCCACTATTGCCCTTGGTCGAGCGTAACCGGCGGTTCTACGTGCTGGCCCTTGATTCCGATCGTGCCAAGCTGTTCACGGCAACGCCGCAGGCCCGGGACGAATTGCCGCTTGATGACCTTCTGCCGCCCAGCCTTGATGCGCAGGCCGGTTCCTTGCCGGCTGGCGATACCGTCATCAAAGACGCGCGTATGGCGTTGCTGGCGCGTGATCTGCACGCGCTCGCCAAGGCGGTGCAATGCCGTTCGGCAGACGATCCGGCACCGCTTGTGCTGGCGGCGCAACCGCGGCTCGCGGCGCAATTCGCCGAAGCCGCGAGATTACCACAGCTGCTCGACCGACCCCTCGCAGTCAATCCGTTCGCACTCGCCGAGCGCGAGCTGCATTTCCAGGCATTGGCACGTGTCACGCCGCTGCTGGATGCCGAGCGCGATCGTGCCTTGGACAGCATCCGCGCCCGGCTGGGCGCGGGCGAGCCAACCGCGTCGAACAGGATCGAGGAAATTTTCGGCGGCGGCCCGTGATGGCCGGATCGGCGCGATGGTGCTGGCAGAGGACGCCTCGCTTTGGGGCTCGTTCGATATACCTTCGGGCGTCGTCGTCCTGCGCGACGGCCCCGAAGCCGACGCCGAGGAACTCATCAATCTGGCCGCTGTCCTGACGCTCAGGCAGGGCGGGCGCCTCTCTCACTGTGCCGCGGGATGAGATTCCGGGCGAGGCCGCTGCTGGGGCTTCGTTCCGATGGTAGCTAACTACTAGAGCGATTTTAGGGTGACTGGCGATAGCCGCAGTGTGCGAGATAGTTCGAGCATTCGGACGGGGTAAATCGGTGCAGCAGTTTTCTCACTGCAAACCACAGGGAACTTAGCTTGCGCGCTGCCTTCGCGCGTAGCAGGGCCTTCAGTTTCGCGAATGCCTGTTCGATGGGGTTGAGATCCGGCGAGTATGGCGGCAGGAACCGCAGTTCGGCTCCACGCGTCTCGATCGCCTCCCGCACGCCCGCCACCTTGTGCGAGCCCAGATTGTCCATGATCACGATGTCGCCCGCCGATAGCGTCGGCGCCAGTACCCGCTCGACATAGGCTACGAACAGCTCGCCGTTGATCGCACCGTCGAACAGACCGGGAGCAGTGAGACCGTTCTGGCGCAAGCCGGCGATAAAAGTCGAGGTCCGCCAACGTCCGTGCGGCACCGCCGCGACCACGCGCGCGCCGCGCCGGCCGCGCGCATAGCGGCGGGCCATGTTGGTCGTTGCCCAGGTCTCGTCGATGAAGACAAGCTTGGCGGGGTTCAACTCCGGTTGCCCCGCCCGCCATGCCTCGCGTGCGGCGGCCGTCTCGGGACGGTCCTGCTCCGCCGCGCGCTGCGACTTTTTTTCGCGTCAGCCCCAGTTGGGCCAGCGTGCGCGACAGCAGTCCCGAACTGGCCGAGGCGGCATGCGTCCGGTGCAGCCAAATCGCCAGTTCGGCCAGGGTGACATCCGCTCGGCGCTCCACCTCGGCGCGGATGGCATCCTGGAGCGGGGCCAATTTCGGCCGCACGTGCCCCCGTTGCGGACGCGCCGCACTCTCACCGGTCTGTCGGCGCCGCGAGACCGCCTTGGAGACGTAGGAGATGCTCACCCGAAACAGCTTGGCCGCTTGGCACACGCTCAGTCCGCCGTCCACGCCCGCAAGAATCCGATCCCGCAAATCCTGCGAATACGCCTTGCCCCGTCGCCAGGTCATCTCGCCTCCGGTCCACGCAACCGGAAGCCGGTGAATCACAGATCGCCCCCGTGCCGGAATCCCCCCATTTCAGTCACCCAGGGACCGCTCTAGAGGCTGTTTACTTTTCGACCCCTCCCCTAACCCCTCCCGCAAGGGGAGGGGAAGTATACGAGTTCGCCTCCCCCTCCCCTTGCGGGAGGGGGCCGGGGGAGGGGTCGCAAAGCGTCAATGTATTGGGCGGTTGGTGTAAGAGCCGCTCCTAGCCTCGGACCCAGGAGCGTGTCCGTCGCAATGCGCTAACCGCTGCTTCGCTGAGTCGCCAGGGCTGCTCATCGGCGGATGCGACCGCCTGCCATCGCCAGCAATGCGGGCAGCGCACTGTTTGCCGGGCCGCACCGGCGGCGATCGGCATGACCCCGCCGCAAGAGCCGCAGACCGCTCGCCGTCGCGGATCGTCGCATGCCGCCCAGCTCACCTGGCCCAGGGTGGAGTGCTTGGTAAAGGCGAATGGCAGGTAGCGCATCGCTGTGTGGTAGCCCGTGCTGCGCCCGGTTCGCAAGGATGTCACGCATTGCCCTCCGGTTGCTAGGTCATCGTAACCAGCTTGAGACTATGTGATCCCGCGGTTATTGTGACGGGACGCGCAGAGTATGGCGCGCTCGTGCTGGACGCCGGTGTCACTCTCGCAGAGGGCCGGATTGATGCGGCAGCGGATTTTGGTCGTCGCAAAAGATATAGCGCTTCGGGGCCGGCTTGCGCGTGCGCTCAAAAGCGGCGAATACGCAGTTGAACTCGCGGAAAGCCCGGAGCATGCCCGCCGGATCGGGCTGAGAGGGTTTGCGCTGTCTCTGGTTGCGCTGGACGGGCTTGGGCCAGAAGGCAAGACCCTTTTGGGCGAACTCGAAACCAACTCCCCCAAGCGGCTTGTAATTGACGCAGAGGGATCGGATGGTTTCCGATTCTCCGATGACGCGGAGTTGCTGACCCGCGTCGCCGAGGCGTTGGGGCGGCCGGTAACCGAAGCCGATGCGCCCGAACCTGCACTTCGGTTCGACCGCTATCGGCTCGACATTTCCGGCTACGCACTGACCGACGACACCGGGCAGGCCATCCACTCACGCGTGGCGAGTTCAGCCTGTTGCGTGAATTTGTCCGCCGTCCGGGCCGCGTGCTGTCGCGCGACCAGTTGCTGAACAGTCTGGCTGGCCGCGATGCCGAGAGCTACGACCGCAGCATCGACATGCTGATGGTCCGGCTGCGCCGGAAGATCGAAGCCGACCCGAAACGGCCCAGCCTGATCATCACAATTCCCGGCCTGGGTTACAAATTCACCGCTAAAGTGGCAGAGGCGGCGATCGCCGAGCCGGTCAGCGCGGAGAGCAAGCCCAAAGTCGTTACATCTGTTCCGAGCCCGCCGACTGCTCCCGAGCGCCGGCAACTTACCCTCGTTCACGCCGTTCTGTCGGGACCGGCATTCGTCGCCGCGCGACGCGACCCGGAAGACCTGCAACGAGTGCTGGCCGGTTTCCATGAGCACTGTGCGGCGGTCATCGCCCGGGCGGGCGGCACCACAGACCGGCTGCTGAATGACGGGGTTCTGGTCTATTTCGGCTATCCGCAAGCCGATGAGCACCAGGCGGAACGAGCCGTTCGCGCCTCTCTGAGGCTGATCGAGACGGCCGGCCGGATCGACACCGGCCAAGCTGGCGGCCTGCAAATCCGCATCGGCGTAGCGACCGGGCTCGCGGTCGTCGGCGGCCCGCCGGGCGTCTCGGGCCAGCCCACGGTGCTTGGCGAGGCTGCCAGCATTGCCGCCGGCCTGGCCGCGCAGGCGGGGCCGGATGCTGTGCTGATCTCGGCAAGCACGCGGCGTCTGGTGGGCGGGTTGTTCGAGTGCCGCGCGCTCCAACCGCTCGACAATGCGGCCACGTCGGTCGAAGCCTGGCAGGTGACGGGCGAGGGCGCGGCGGAGGGGCGGTTCGAGGCGCTGCACGGCATGGCGCTGGCCCCGCTGGTCGGGCGCGAGGAGGAGCTGGCGCTGCTGCTTCGCCGCTGGGAACAGGCCAAATCCGGCAGGGGCAAGGTAGTGCTGATCAGCGGCGAGCCGGGTATTGGCAAGTCGCGTCTCACCCGTGCCCTTCAAGACGCCATCGCGGGTCAGCCGCATATCGAGCTGCGCTTCTTCTGCTCGCCGCATCACCAGGACAGCGCGCTGCATCCGATCATCGCGCAAATCGAACACGCAGCTGGATTTGCCCGCGACGACACAGACGAAGTCAAGCTCACCAAGCTCGACGCGCTGCTCGCGCAATCGGATGCGACGGATGAGGCGGTCGCGCTGATCGCCGAGCTGCTATCGATCACAACGGATCAGCGCGAACGCATCCAGCAGATGACGCCGCAGGCGCGGCGCGAAAGGACGTTGGCAGCGCTGCTCGCGCAGCTGACTGGGCTGGCGGAACGACAGCCGGTCCTTGCCATCTACGAGGATCTGCATTGGATCGATCCGTCGTCGCGCGAGCTGCTCGACCGCAGCGTCGAGCAGCTGGAGCGCTTGCCCGTGCTGCTGCTGGCCACGTTCCGCCCCGAGTTCCAGCCGCCCTGGGCTGGGCGGCCGAGTGTCACGAGCCTCGCTTTGAACCGGCTCGACCGGAACGACACGGCGGCGATGATTGCGGAGCTTGCGGGCGAGGACGGCTTGTCGGCGGATATCACACAGGAAATCGCCGAGCGCACCGACGGCGTGCCGTTGTTCATTGAAGAGGTCACAAAGGCCGTGGTTGAATCAGGACCGCTTGCGACCGAGGCGCTGTCCTCCATCCCGCATCCGACGCTGTCCGTGCCGGCCACACTGCACGCTTCACTGATCGCCCGACTTGACCGTCTTGGCCCGGCGGCCCGGGACATTGCGCAGAAAGGCGCGGCGATCGGGCGGGAATTCCGCTACGAGCTGATCGCCGCGATCGCGAACCGGCCGGAGCCGGAGCTACGGGAAGCTCTGGAGCGGCTGACGAGCGCCGGCCTGCTGTTCGTGCGCGGCATACCGCCACAATCCACGTACCTGTTCAAGCATGCTCTCGTGCAGGACACGGCCTATGGGACGTTGGTCCGCGCTGCGCGCCAGCAGATCCACGCTCGAATTGTTGCAACGCTCGAGGACCGCTTTACGGAGATCGTGGTAGCGCAACCCACGCTGTTAGCGCAGCACTACGCGGAAGCCGGGCTAGTGGAGAAGGCGGTTGTTTATTGGCTCAAGGCCGGTCAGCAAGCTCTGGGGCGCTCGGCGGATACGGAAGCGGTCGTTCAGTTGCGGAAGGGGTTGGACGCACTGGCCAGGCTGCCGGACGACCCTTGGCGCCTGCAACAGGAGCTGGACCTGCTAGTCGCGCTCAGACCGGCACTGAGTGCCACAAAAGGCGTTGCGGCGGCCGATGTCGGCGAGACCCTCGCCCGAGCGCGCGCGCTGGCCGAGCAGATCGCTCGACCCGAGTACCTCGTGCCGCTGAGCTTCGGTCAATGGACGTTTCATTTGGTCCGATCCGAGCATAGATTGGCGCTGTCGCTTGCTGAGCAGCTCGAAAAAATCGGCGAGAGGCGGAACGATGTCTGGGCGCAATTGCAGGGTCGCCACGCACGCGGGACAACCCGATGCTTTCTCGGGGAGTTCGTTGCCGCCCGCGCCCTCCTGGAGGGGGTGTCATGACCTTTCCGATCCGGCGCATCGCGCCACCGGTGGGGGACTGTCCGAAGACCCCTACGCCGCTTTGCTCGCGCACCAAGCGGTGACTTTGGCGTCCCTGGGGTACATCGATCAGGCACGGTCACGGCTGAACGAGGCGTCGTCGGAGGCCCGCCGGCTCAGGCACGCCCATACCCTAGCTCTCGTGCTCCTCTATGCGAATTGGACAGAGTCGATCACCCGCTCGCCTGAAATGCAACGCCGCGCCGAGGAATTCCTGGCTCTATCGACCGAGCACGGTTTTCGGTTTCAACTGGCCTGGGCAACAGCATGCCGCGGACGGTCGTTGACTGCGCACGGGCAAGCGCGGGACGGCCTCGCGCTCCTCACGCAGGGGCTGGTGGCATTGCGTGCTGCCGGAGCGGTTATAAATACGCCGCTTCTGCTCATGTGGCTCGCCGAGGCCTACGCTTTGCTTGGCCAGCCGGGTGAAGGGCTGAAATGCCTCACGGAGGTTGCGCAGATCATGGAGATCACCGAGGAGCGGGCCAACGAGGCTGAGTTGCATCGGTTGCGCGGCGATCTGCTGCTGCAAACCGGCGGTCCCGTTGCTGCCGAAGCCAGCTTCCAAGACGCCATCGCTGTCGCGCAGCATCAGGAGGCCAAGCTGTTCGAACTCCGCGCCAGCACGAGCCTCGCCCGCCTCTGGCGCGACCAGGGCAAGCATGGCGAAGCCCGAACGCTGCTTGCGCCCGTTTATACATGGTTTACCGAAGGCTTCGACCTCCCGGATCTGCAAGCAGCCGAGGCGCTGTTGGAGAATTCTGCGCGATTCGCCGGAAGTTTCTAGAGCGATTTTAGGGTGACTGGCGATAGCCGCAGTGTGCGAGATAGTTCGAGCATTCGGACGGGGTAAATCGGTGCAGCAGTTTTCTCACTGCAAACCACAGGGAACTTAGCTTGCGCGCTGCCTTCGCGCGTAGCAGGGCCTTCAGTTTCGCGAATGCCTGTTCGATGGGGTTGAGATCCGGCGAGTATGGCGGCAGGAACCGCAGTTCGGCTCCACGCGTCTCGATCGCCTCCCGCACGCCCCCCACCTTGTGCGAGCCCAGATTGTCCATGATCACGATGTCGCCCGCCGATAGCGTCGGCGCCAGTACCTGCTCGACATAGGCTACGAACAGCTCGCCGTTGATCGCACCGTCGAACAGACCGGGAGCAGTGAGACCGTTCTGGCGCAAGCCGGCGATAAAAGTCGAGGTCCGCCAACGTCCGTGCGGCACCGCCGCGACCACGCGCGCGCCGCGCCGGCCGCGCGCATAGCGGCGGGCCATGTTGGTCGTTGCCCAGGTCTCGTCGATGAAGACAAGCTTGGCGGGGTTCAACTCCGGTTGCCCCGCCCGCCATGCCTCGCGTGCGGCGGCCGTCTCGGGACGGTCCTGCTCCGCCGCGCGCTGCGACTTTTTTTTCGCGTCAGCCCCAGTTGGGCCAGCGTGCGCGACAGCAGTCCCGAACTGGCCGAGGCGGCATGCGTCCGGTGCAGCCAAATCGCCAGTTCGGCCAGGGTGACATCCGCTCGGCGCTCCACCTCGGCGCGGATGGCATCCTGGAGCGGGGCCAATTTCGGCCGCACGTGCCCCCGTTGCGGACGCGCCGCACTCTCACCGGTCTGTCGGCGCCGCGAGACCGCCTTGGAAACGTAGGAGATGCTCACCCGAAACAGCTTGGCCGCTTGGCACACGCTCAGTCCGCCGTCCACGCCCGCAAGAATCCGATCCCGCAAATCCTGCGAATACGCCTTGCCCCGTCGCCAGGTCATCTCGCCTCCGGTCCACGCAACCGGAAGCCGGTGAATCACAGATCGCCCCCGTGCCGGAATCCCCCCGATTCCAGTCACCCAGGGACCGCTCTAGGCAACCGCTGAACGCTGCTACGCGTCGTGTGAGGCGCGGCACATTGTCGCGCAGCCGGTCGAAATAGACATCGCGACCGCGCTATTCGACGCGCTACAGATTGAACAGATCCACTGGGCGTCTAGCTGGTGCGCGCCGGCACAGGCCTTGCCCGGCTCTGGTACCCCCAGGGACACGCCGGGTGGTGCTGACGGAGCACGCCTCGCTTTGGGGCCCATTCGAAGCACCGTCAGGCGTCGTCATTTTGCGCGACTGCCCCGAGGCCGACGCCCGTGCTTCGCTCCAAGTCCTCACGCGTTGAACCTCCGTTTTGCGAGGTCATCTGCAACCAGCTTGAGCATGTGAGACGCCGCGGCTATTGTGACCGGGCGCGCAGAGTATGGCGCGATCGTGCTGGACGCCGATGCCACTCGCGCAGAGGGCCGGATTGATGCGGCAGCGAATTCTGGTCGTCGCAAAAGATATGGCGCTTCGGGGCCGGCTTGCGCGTGCGCTCAAAAGCGGCGGATACGCAGTTGAACTCGCGGAAAGCCCGGCGCATGCCCGCCGGATCGGGCTGAGAGGGTTTGCGCTGTCTCTGGTTGCGCTGGACGGGCTTGGGCCGGACGCCAAGAGTTTTTTGGGCGAACTCGAAACCAACGCCGCCAAGCCGCTTTTGATTGGCGCAGATGGATCCGATGGTTTCCGATTCTCCGATGACGCGGACTTGCTGGCCCGCATCGCCGAGGCGCTGCGGCCAGTAGCCGAAGCCGATGCGCCTGAGCCGGTACTTCGGTTCGATCGCTATCAGCTCGACATTGCCGGCTACGCGCTGACCGACGAAACGGGGCTGGCCATCCCACTCACGCGCGGCGAGTTCAGCCTGTTGCGGGAATTCGTCCGCCGTCCGGGCCGCGTGCTGTCGCGCGATCAGTTGTTGAACAGCCTCGCCGGCCGCGACGCCGAGAGCTACGACCGCAGCATCGACATGCTGATGGTCCGGCTGCGCCGGAAAATCGAAGCCGACCCGAAACGGCCGAGCCTGATCGTCACAATTCCCGGTCTCGGTTACAAATTCACGGCCAAGGTGACGATCGAAACGGCAATCGTTGAGCCTTCCGAAGCGATGACCGAGACATCGGCCGTCGCGCGGTCGGCAGACTTGCCGGCGGCACCGGAGCGGAGACAGTTAACGATCCTGTTCTGTGATCTGGTCGAATCAACGGCACTGTCCGCGCGGCTTGACCCGGAAGACCTGCGGACAATCATCACCGCCTATCATCGCTGCTGTAGCAATGCCATCAGGACCGCCGGCGGCGAGGTCGCGCAATTGCTGGGCGACGGCGTGCTGGCTTATTTTGGCTACCCGATGGCCCACGAGCTTGACGCCGAGCGGGCTATCCGTGTCGGCCTGAACATCATCGAATCCTTGCGCACGCTGGATACCGGCCATAGCGCGTCGCTTCACGTGCGGATCGGCATTGCGACCGGGCTCGTGGTGGTGGGCGGCAGTGCCAACGAGCCCGATTATGCGTTGATGGCAACCGGTGAGACCACGAACCTGGCTGCCAAGCTTTGTAAGCACGCACCGCTCGATAGTATCGCCGTTTTAGCAAGCACGCGCCGCTTGGTTGGTGGGCTCTTCACGTTCCGCGAACTGGATCCGCTGGTGGTTGAGTCCTTCCAAGAGCCGATTGCGGTGTGGCAAGTCGCGGGTGAGGGCACCACCGAAGGACGCTACGAGGCGCTGCGCGGTCAGCTTCTGTTGCCGCTTGTCGGCCGGGAGGAGGAACTCGCGGTGCTGCTGCGCCGGTGGGAGCAGGCAAAAGCGGGCGATGGGAAAGTCGTTCTGATCACCGGCGAAGCGGGGATCGGCAAGTCGCGGCTCGTGCGGGCCTTTCAGGACGCGATCACGGGGCAGGGCCATGTCGCTCTGCGCCTTTTCTGCTCACCGCATCATCAAGACAGCGCGCTACACCCGGCCATTTCGCAGCTTGAACACGCCGCCGGGTTTGCGCGCGAAGATACGGATGAAACCAGGCTCAGCAAGCTGGAAGCGGTGCTCGCCCAATCGGATGCGACCAATGAGGCGGTTGCGTTGATTGCCGAGCTGCTATCCATCCCGACGGACCAGCGTGAACGGATTCAGCAAATGAGCCCGCATGTGCGGCGCGAGCGGACGCTGGGGGCGCTGCTTGCGCAGCTGGCCGGGTTGGCGGCGCGAAAACCGGTGCTGGTCATCTACGAGGATGCCCACTGGATAGATCCCACATCGCGCGAGCTGCTCGATCGCACCATTGATCAGCTGGAGCATCTGCCGGTGCTGCTGCTGGCCACATTCCGCCCCGAGTTTCAGCCGCCCCGGGCCGGGCAGCCGCATGTGAGTTCTCTCGGTCTGCCCCGGCTGGACCGGAGCGAAACGGCGACGATGATCGCCGCGATCGAAGGTGCGAATGATCTGCCACCCGCCGTCGCCGAGGAGATTGCCGAGCGCACCGATGGCGTGCCGCTGTTCATCGAGGAAGTGACGAAGGCAATACTCGAAGCGGGCGCAGACGGAGTTGCGACGGTTTCGACGGTGCCACTCGCGGCATTGTCGGTGCCGGCCACGCTCCAGGCTTCTCTGATCGCCCGGTTCGATCGGCTTGGTCCGGCGGCCAAGGACGTTGTTCAAAGGGGCGCGGTGATCGGTCGCGAGTTCGCCCATGAGCTGATTGCGTCCATTACCGATCTGGCCGAGCCGCAACTTCGAGAGGCACTCGATCGTCTCACGAAGTCGGGCCTGCTGTTTATCCGCGGCACGCCGCCGCAAGCCATCTATACCTTCAAGCACGCGCTGGTGCAGGAAGCCGCCTATGGCCTGTTGCTGCGCGGCCAGCGCCGGCAACTTCACGCTCGTGTCGCTGCAACCCTTGAAGGCCGCTTCCCCGAGATCGTGGCCGCGCAACCTGCGCTTCTGGGCCAGCACTGCACGGAAGCGGGGCTCACGGAGAAGGCCATCGAATACTGGCTTGCAGCCGGCCGACAGGCGGTTTTTTCGCGCTGTACGATGGCGGAAGCGGTGACGTTGCTGCACAAGGGCCTAGCGCTGCTGCCCGGCTTGCCGGACGGCGCTTTGCGCGACCAGCACGAGTTTGGTCTTCAGGCTGCGCTTGGTGTCGCACACGTTGCGGCGGAAGGTCAAGGCGCACCGGTCGTGCGCGAGGTTTTGGCCCGCGCGCTCGGTCTCTGCAATCGGATAGATCCCTCGAAGAAGTTTCTGCCGACCTGGGGTCTCTTTGGGCACCACCTATCACGGGGCGATATCGGCCAAGCCCGAGAGCTTGCAGCACAGATTCGCCACATTGGTGAAGTGCACAATGACTGCGATGCGCGCTTGGTAGGTTGGTACGCGAGCGGTGTCGCCAATTTTTTTATGGGCGAGTTTGCGTCGGCGCGCGGACATTTGGAAAAAGGTCTCGGGCTACTCGATCCGGCATGGCGGACGCATCTCCCCAAGTCCTGGGCCAAGTCTTGGGGTTCATTTACTCATCATCTCGCCAATCAGAAGAGTGCCCAGTTAGGCGGATGGCTTGCGCCCGTCAATCTCTTGGGCTGCCTGTCCTCAACATTGGCCATCTCCGGATATCTTGAGCAATCCCGATCGCGAGGTGATGCGGCTCTGGCCGATGGCCGACGCTCCAGTGCGTTCACTCTGGCCTACGCTCTCGGTTGGCTTTTGGCTGCAAGCTCCTTGGCTCGTTCGGCTCCAGCACTGCAATTTGAGTATGCCGATGAATTGCTTGCTCTTGCGGCCGAGCACGGGTTTCCCTCAGTTCGCGCACATGCGCTTATGTTTCGCGGCCAATGCTTGGTGGCATCAGGCCATGCGGATCAAGCCTTCACGCCGCTGGTAACCAGCTTGTCCGAGCTTCGGGACGGGCCAGGAGATGCCGTTGAACTGCCGCAATGTCTCACGCTGCTCGCCGCGGCTCATCGGAGGATCGGGCAACCGGAGCAGGCGCTCACATATCTTGATGAAGCCGAGCGTTTCGCCAAGGCCACGCAAATCAAGGCTGGTCTCGCAATGACGCTTTTGGTTCGGGCTGAAATCCTGGCGCAAATGGGCAATCTCGCAGGTGCCGAGACCAGCCTCCAAGACGCGATAGCGCTCGCACGCCGCCAGGGAGCAAAACTGTTCGAACTGCGCGCCGGCGCAAGCCTCGCCCGGCTTTGGCACGCCCGAGGACGCGGCACGCAGGCGTACGATCTCCTCGCTCCGGTCTATAACTGGTTCACCGAAGGTTTCGACGCGCCCGACCTGATCGAAGCGAAGGCGCTGCTGGACGAACTGCAAGCTCAGAGCGCCAGCGCAGGCAGCGCGCAAAATCGCCAGCGGTCGAAAGGCAAAGCGTCGGGTGACACATAGACGCGGCTTTTTTGGACGCTGCCTCCCGGGAAGGAACAGCCACAGCCCGGATCGCCCGCCGCACATTGACGCGCCGGGTGGGGGCGGGAGACAATTTTGCGCTGCGGCGGCCCGATCGGCGGCTTAACGGCAGGGAGGAGCA
>CAWGIP010000020.1:0-225000 GCA_963822675.1 uncultured Pseudomonadota bacterium
AATGATTGCTACCAGAGTAGAGGACCTCCGCCGGCCGCCGGTGGTGATGACCGTCCGGCTGAGCGGAGACCGTCATCCAGGAACCGGCTCCGTCCGAACCTAGGGAGCGCGTGCTTTCCCTCTTCGTGATTTGAGGATGGCAGAGATAGCGCAGCGTCGGGCCGAAGCCATTGAGCGCGAGTTACAGGCTGGCGACAAGCAGATTGCAGACTCGGCACGCGATGCAGGGCAGCCTCCTCCAGCGCCAGCACAACGCTCTCGTGCGACCGGGGAGCTGCCCCCTCCGCTTCCCTCGCATCATCCCGACGTGCCCTATCATGCTGCGCCGCAGACGACAGCTTCTCAGCAGGCGCAGCCGCCTCAGCAACTGGCACCGAACCAGTCGCTTATCCCCATTAAATCGAAGGCAACGAGTTTCACGTCACTCCGGCGCAGTATCACCAGCTCGCCGGGCTCGGGGCTCGCGCTGGAGTAGCAATCCAACAGCAGCAACATCAACAGATGCTGGCGCAGCAACAGCGTCAGGCCATGCCTCAGCAGGTTGCGCGCCCGCCCGCTGAGCAGGTCGTCCCTTGCTATCCGGTCCCGACGCCGCAGCAGACCCACACAGGCCCAGCGTTATTTCGCGCCGCCCATCACAGGGGATGAGGCTGCGAGCTATGCTGAGAAGATACTCTATGGCGGCAAGGACAAGGTCGCCGAGGCTTTGGCTGAATACGGCAATCACATTGCTCAGCAGGTCCGAGCGACACTGCCGGCGTCTGCACCTGCATATAACCCGCAGGAGGTTATGGCCCTCGCGAACAATGTGTTTTCGCACCACATCGCGCGGTATCAGCAGGACCAGCAGACCCTTGAGACATTTGCTAGGGAATTTCCGGAACTAGCGAACGGCAGCGACGAAGCAAAGCAGTTCGTTGCATTCCAGGTTAACCGCATCCGCCAGAACAATCAGGCTTATGGCATAACTCAGCCAAACATTGATGTTCTGCGCGCGGCTGGCAGTCGCGTTCGGGCCGTTCTGGGCGAGCCTGTGCAGCCTCAGCCGCCGCCACCGGCTCTGCAAGTTGCTTCGCGCGACGATCTGGTCGAGCGCAAAGAGTCCATGATTGCTCAACCCAATGGTGTGGATCGTCGGGCACTGCCGAGCCCCAGCAGCGTGCGTTAACGCCGTCCGAGATCGTGGCGCAGATGCAGAAATCCCGCGGCCAGCGCACGAGTTAAGGGGTAATAGATGTCCGATAGCACCTCGGTTGATCCCGGCCTGATTGCGCGGGCTACTGCCCAGGCCATGGGGACGCAGCCGCCTCAACAGCAGCCTCAGCAGTCGGCCCCGCAAGCTCCTGTTAATCAGTCTCAGCAGCCGTCGGGGCAGGGGCAGCAAGCGCCGCAGCAATCAGATCAGGACGGACCAGGGCTCGGGGAGCGCATTACCAACTGGCTAAATCAGCCCAAGTTCATGGCTCGGCGTTCCGGGAGAGACCAGAGGCCATACCCTCGGAATGATCTTCGCCAGCATGGGCGCCGCGGCCGCGGCTAACCCCAACATGGGTGTTGGGGGTGCCTTCGCTGCTGGCGTTGTCGGTGCCGCGAACCAAGCTGCCAATATCAGTCATCTTCGCGCTGAAACGTCGGGTCTTCTTACGTCCAACGCGGTCAATCTGGCGAACTACAATCTACGCGCCGGCCTCCTTGGCTTGCCGATGTTGGACCATTACGGCAATCCACAACCAGGGAGGCACTAACTCATTCGGTCAGCCCCCAAATGCAACTCCCCCCGCGCCGGCACCTACGGGAATTCCGGGAGCCGATACCCCACAGGCACAGGGCGCTGGGATCATCGATCCGTCGCGTCGGCAGGCGATGGCGGCAAAGGCCGTTGAGGGCACTCCCGTTCCGCCTGAGATGCTTGACGCGTTGGTGCGTAAGGAATCTGGCTGGAACCCGAACGCAATGGGTCCGGTGACCGACCCAAACAACCCGGACTCTCGAGCGATTGGTATTGCGCAGATCATGCCGTCCACCGCGAGAAACCCAGGTTACGGCATGGCGGGCGTCGATCCGAAAACGCTCACCGACCCTCAGGCAAACCTGAACTTCGCGGCCAAATACCTTGCGGCCAGGGGCAAGGCGCTCGGCCTTCAAGATCAGGACTGGTCCACGCCTCGGGCTTATGCGGTCTTCGCCGCTTATCACGGCCCTGGAACAGACGTGAACGGCGTTAATGGCCAGCAGTATATGCAAGATGCTGTCAACCGGATGAAAGCCGGTCCGTCCTGGCAGATCGCGCAGAACAACAACGCCGACCAACAGCCGCAAGGCCAGCCCGGAGCCGGAGCGCCTTCTGGTTCAAGTCTCCCCATGGTGCTTCAGGCACTTCGCGCGGCTCAGGGCGGCGGCACCGCCTTGGCAGGCGGCGGCATGCCCATGCAGCCGCCGGTTACCGGCGGATCGCAGGCTAACGTTCCGTTCGATGTGGCCGCAATGCGGGCGGGAATGGGGCAGGCTCAGAACGGATTGCCGGGCGGTTCTGTAGCCGGGCCAGGCGCCCCGATGGGTCCGACGGCTGCAAATGTGGCGAATCAGGATCAATTCCTTGCCGGCGTTACACGCGGGCTTCCTCAGCTTGGCGGATCATCTCCGGCATTGGCTTCGCCTGCCGCGCCCCAACAGGCTTCATCGCCCCTGATGGGAGCGCCGGGTGGCGGGTTCAGCATGGGGCCGAATATTCGGCCGCTCGTGCCGCAAACGCCCATGTCATTGTCGCAATTGCAGCAGCCTGGGCAGATGCCTCAGCAGGCGGCCGCGCCTGTTCAACCGAGCGCTGTTGCGCTAGCGCGAGCGTATGTAACTGGCCAGCTTGGACGGCAACTTACCCCCCAGGAAGCGCAGGCGGTTGCGCCCGTGCTTTCTCTGATGGGGCTGAATGATCTCGCCGGCAGATTGGCGGACTACGGCTTTGCGGGAGCTAAGGCTGGCGCTGTTGCTGGTGCTCAACTTCCTGCTCAGTTGGCGAAGTCCCGTGCTGAGGCTGAGTGGAAGCCGATGGATGTTCGGCAGGGCGGTCTGATCTACGACCCGCTACGCCACCAGATGATAGAGCAGTTCGAGCAGGTCGGTCCAGATGGAGTGGAGCATCGCGGTGTCCGCATCATTCCGCTAGGTCCAGGCCAATCTGTTCCGCAAGGGGCAATGTCTGTCCCAGGCGCGTCGGATCAATACGGTGGCCCCACAAGCGGGCAGCAAGTCCGTCCTGTAGAGCCGGGCGGCGCTGCGGGTGGAACGGCTGGTCTTCCAGGCTCGCAGTTTACAGTGCCGGGCACCGAGGTGCAGACAACCATCTCGCCATATGCACATGGCTTCTTCGAGAAGAGAGGTGAGGAGGTTGCCTCTAATCTAGCTGATTTAGATAATACCGCAAGCACAGCCCGCGCTACGAATTTCGCCTTAGATAACGCGAGACACGATCTCTTAGGCAGCATTACGCCAGGCGGGTATGCTTCCGCAAAAGCGGACCTTTATAAATACCTCACGCCGCTGCTTAAATCCGCAGGCCTAAACACAGACAATTTGGATCAGCAACTGGGGAATTACCAGTTATTCCAGAAGAACATAGGAATTGTGTTGCGCCAGATAACCCGCGAAGTAAGTGGTCGCGCAGCCTTCCAGGAAGTCAAGCTGTTCCAAGATCAACTGCCTAATTTTGGGATGGCGGATGCTCGAACGGCTGGCCAGGCGATCGATCAACTTCAGACCCTTAATGATTACAAAATAGCCGAACAGCGTTGGGTGTCTGCGCGGTATGGCAACTCTCCTCCGCCCGCTAATTGGGAGCAGCAAGCGCAGGATCATCTTGATTACCGTGCGTTTTTGATGAACCGAATGGCACGGAGCAGCGATGGCAGCGCGTCGTTAAAAGGCTTGCTTGGCAATCTGATGAATAAACTAGGCCCCAAGCAGGCCCAGACCCTGATGGGAAGTCTGAACGGCAAGCTACAGCAATATAAGCAGGAAGGCTTAATTGATACCGATCCAACCGAATGAGCCTGAGGCGAAACTCGCATGAGCGACACTGCTACAGCTGCCCAGCCAACTCAGGCACAGCCTCCCCCTCCGTCGTCGGCTTCGGGGGGCGCGCCGCTCGGATTCGATGGGACTATGCAGCTCCTACGCGGGCTTGCGACGGGTGATATAAAACAGGGCGATATTGCCACGTTCACGCCATCGGCGCCGCAGAGTTCGCCGCCTCCGTCAAATGCTCCGGCAGCCACTATCGACATTTCTCCTGGAAGGGGCTCGACCTACGACCCCAATGCCGCTCCGGGCGCTTTCGGTTCAGAAACGGCGTTCCCAACGGACGGACAATCCGCCCCAAAGGGGCCATTCGGCGGCGTAGGATCGCCTGGAGCGCCTCCTCCTCCGTCGCCGCAGCTACAGTCAGGTCAGGCGGCCCCAGCGCCCGATCAGCCTCAGCAACCCGCGGCTCCAGCCTCTCCGAGCGCGTCCGGTTCGCCGGGATCGGCGCCGGGTCCGATGGGCTTCGATGGTCTGACAGCGCTGCTCAAGGGCCTCAACACCGGCGATATCAAGCCAAGCGACCTTACGGCCCCGCCGGCCGGTACACCGCCGCTACCGTCACCACCATCATCGGGCAGTGCGGCGCCATACGGAGCGCCTCCATCCGCTGCTCCCGCGCCTGTTGATCGCGGTGTTCTCGGTAATTTCGGGCACGGGCTATTAGCCGGCACCGAGCGCAGTGTCGCCGGCATACTCGGCATGCCGGGCGACCTGGGGACGCCGTTCCTTCCCGGCTCTCGGACCATAGAAGGGGGGATGCAGAACTATCTTCCATTTCTGCCGAATCCCGAGGCGGTTTCCCCAAGGGGTGGCAGAAGGCTTCGGCAACGTCGCCGGACAGCTCATCCCCGGAATAGCTGCATCGCTGGCGACAAGCGGCATGGGATCAGCCGGGCTTGCGCTGATGGCGCCACGCCTGGCCAGCTCTATGCCGAAATCTGTTCGGCGCGCTCGCGCCAGTAGCAAGGTTCGTGGCCCCCGTGGTCGGGCCAGCTCTTACCGGGGGGATTTCCACCGGAGCGATAACGCCGGGCAGCGCCAGCGAGCGCGGTCAGGCGGCCGAAGAAGGTGCGGCTATGGGCGGTGCTCTCGGCCTCGCCGGGGCGATGATCAAACCGCTAGCGAAGCCCGTCATAAACATGATCTCGCCGGTGCTCACACAATCGGGGAGGGATGCAAGCGTCGTCCGTAACTTGGCGCGCGGCGGTCTTGGCGCTGGTCAAATTCAGGAACCGGCGATCCCAGGCGCGCCTCTGACCACGGCGCAGGCGACGAACAATCCAGCCGTGGCCGCCAAGATGACCACGGCGCAGGGTATGGCGACAAGCAATCCTACTGTCGCGCAGGCCGTGCAAAACTTGCAGCAAGGGCAGGCCAATGCCATCCGCGGAGAGTTGGGCAAGATAAGTCCGGCCGCTACGGCGCCCACCGGTGTGCAGCCTGCCGAAGCATCCGAAGCATTCGCCGGCAGCGTCAGGCAGGCCAATACCGCTGCGCTGGGGCAGGAGCGCAAGCTGTGGCAACAGCCCGCCTTGGCAGAGACGAAGGTAACAGGCCAGCCAGTCATGGCCTCCGTTATGGCCGCCATGCAGGGCTTGGAGCCCGGGTTGCAGGCTGCCGTAACGCCACCGATCAACAAGCTGGTCGGCACCCTGGGGAACATCGTCAACGACCCCCGCGGAGCTACGGTGCGGGATATCAACTCGATCCGATCAGGCTTCCTGCGGATCACTCGGGATCACAATGCGCAGCCCGCTGAGCGGGTAGTTGCAGGGCGCTTGGCGTCTAGCGTCCTTGATGGCTTGGACAAGGTGCCCGAGATAGCCGGATCGCCCGAAATACCGGCGACCCCGACTAGTCCCGGGCGGCCGGCGATGCCACCAAATCCGGAGATTTCTGAGGCCTACCAGAAGGCCCGCGATTTCAGCCGCCGGACGCACGAGGTGCTGGGAAGCAAGCTCATCAAGGGGACACTTAGAACCGAAACGCCGTCCACGGATGCTCGGAGATACTTCAATTTCGGCTACGGCAAGTCGGAAGGTGCTGACGCAGTCACACAGCTCTCAGGTCTCATGAAGGAGATACAACACCATCCGGTGAGCGCTGATCTCATTCAGCACGCGCGGGATTTTGTTGTCTCTAGCATGATGGACATGACACACCTCGGTCAGAGCAACTTCAAGCCCGAGGCGATGGCGAACTTCCTTAATAAGAATTCGCCGATGGATGATGAACAGCGGCATATTCGACGGGCCTCAGATGCAGGCATTCGATCGGATCGCGGACTACGCAGAGCAGCTCAGTTCCGGAAAGATAAAGAGTGTCGGGCGCGGGCAGAAGTTCATCGATCAGGTGATAAGCCAGAAGGTACTTAAGGCTATCGAGCTCTTGGCTGGAGCGGCAGGATTCGAGCACCACGGCATCGTTGGTGCCGCGATCGGCGGTATGGCCGGTAAGGGGCTGGAGATGGCTGTCCATCGCGCCGAGGAATCCATGCGGGAGACTATGGCTCTGGTGGTGCTGGATTCGAAGGCTGCGAAGGAGCTATTGCAGAGCGCGAACGGGCCGCACTCGCTATCGGCGAGCACGCTCAAGTTTCTGTCCATGCAGGCCAAGACTGCGGCCCCGATGGTGATCCCAGCAGCGAAGCATGCGGTGGGAGGTTAACTACAACGTGCCATAGGAAAAGTGGAGAAGTCCTGCAACTATACCAAAAAACAGGCACATACCTATGGATATAGAGTATACCCTAGCGTGCATCTTAGACGCCTCCACAAAGCCTTTTTTCCATGATCTTTGGCTCCATCCGAGCACCAGCCACCAAAACCCGAAGGTGCAGGGAACCTCGATGGCCAGGACAAAAATGTAACCTGGCATACCAAACATAGAAAAGATCAGAAAAATAGGCGCGCCTAGCATCATCAGTATGGCCATGTAGGCCAACGGCAAATAAGCAAGATATAGGATAACTGCGGTTATAGCTAATAGGATAGAAGACTTTTTGGCCGCTATCTGCTGACGCGGCCGCGAAGTGGGCCACGCCGTGCGCGTATTGCCTGCCATCACAGCCGAAGGCTGTGCAGCGCCCCGATAAACCCGCCGGAAGCCATATTGCCGCAACATCTTCGCCAACAGTTCCGCCGCCGCGCGTGCCTCGGCAGGCGTGCACCCGTTCGCTACTGTCATGCGGTTCAGCGCGTGCAGGCGGCGCTTGATTGCGGTAGTGTCCATCATCATGATCGACCATCATCAAACTGAGGCGGCTGTCGTGGAGCCGTGTCGCTCTTTTGGTCCGCACCGTATTCAGACGCTGCCGATGCAGTAGCCAGAAATCCGCGCAGGGACTTTATGCCCCACCCAAATCTTTCACTAAATGTGTTCGGGTTGTCAGAGCCTTCTTCTATCGGGACATAAAAGGTTCTTGTCTCTCCAGGAGAAATAACTTTTGTTAGGACTGGCTCTCCGAGTCCGGTTATGAGCGTGTTTGGCTCGACGGGAGCATTGAAGTCGGAAACTATGTAGTTATGCTGTTTTTTGCCGGAAGCTTTGTTGTAGATCGCAATTGTGATTTCTGTTAAGGCATAGCGTGACGTGTTTTCTAGATGAACCACCATCCCATATTTAGGATCAGGGACGCGTCCGGTGTTGTACATACCTACACTGGCAAGCTCATTTAGGCTGGAGTGCAGAAAAATTGGTCCCGATACATTAGAGATGCACGCCCTCTCAATAGCGTACGCCGCCTCCTTGTTTTGCGTCCCGGCCATGTGTGCCAGAATACAGTCGTCATAAGAAGTTGCATTCGCCGTCGTCAGAGGGGAGAAGGCGGCAACTAGCGCGCAAAGCGCCTTAGTGCTGAACGTCATTGTGACACGCCCCGCGGCATCATTGCATCACTCCACAGCGCGCCCGTTCGCGCTCGATCTCGACCCAGACAGCCGCCATCGCGGCGTCCAGGCTGCGTTCCTCACCTTCAGCCTCAGTCTCGCCCCTAACGACGAACCAGCGCCACCAGCCGTTGATGAACTGAACGCTCATGTATTGAGGTTCCATTGGCGGCCTCAGCGCTCGTCGTCGTGGTGGTGCCACCAGCCGCCGCCATGCCAGCCGTAGCCGGGTTCGATGATGCAGCCACATAGCGCTACAGTCAGGGCTGCGGCAGCTAGCATCGTCAAGACGAGTCTCATACATGTTCTCCATGTTCATTCGTCGCAGCTCCGGACACCTTCGCCAGCAAGGTGCGGAGCTTCTGCACCGGGAGCGCATCCAGTTCGGTGAAGGCGCTGATCGTTAGCCCACGATCCTCTTGGGCGAAGCGCACGGCGTAGATTAGCCGCGTCTTGTCATCCATCTCCAAGCTCCTGTCACAAGAAGTCATCTACAAGTTTCAGCAATCGGTACGGCAAGCAGATCAGCCACCACATAAGGGTCCCGACGAAGTAGAAGAATACTGCCGAAACGATCATGTCGGGTGGAACCGCGACGATAAACGGAGCTAAGTTCGCGTAGCCTATTTTCTTGGTTTCAATGTCCTTATCCATCTCGTCTCCAGTGCCCCGGACCACGGCCGGCCGCCTCGGGGCATCGGGACATTGCACGGCGGGGAGGAGCCGCCGTCCGGCCGTGGAACTGTTAGCGGCGGCTACTCCAAATTATGATCGGAAGCACAACGCACACCGCCAGGAGGATGTAGACGGGGTCCATCACAGCTCCTCGTATCGGCTACAGGATTAGACGCAGCATCGCGATGACGCTGCCGGCCAAAACCAACTCCGCGAGCAAGAGCCCGACCGTTGCCCACGCCCAGGGCCGTACCATCCCCCAGGCCAGCGAGCGGGGGTTTTCCGTGGCTTCCTGCTTGACGGGCGTCTCGACGATGTAGGGCATGAAATCGAGCGGCTGCGCCAATGCGCGCTGCATGCTGTCTTGGAATGACGCACGCAAGGCGTCCGCCTCTCTGGCTTCCTGGATCGCCGCAGCGAGGTGTTCCGGCCAAGGCCAGCGCCGTGCCTCGGCCAGGGCGATGCACCGCCGATGCGTCTCGGCGATGTATTCTGCTTGGTATCCGCTGTGAGGAGCCCATGTCTTGACGGGGGTGAGATCGATCAAGTTGCGGCGCGCTGCGGCATCCAGAATTCCCGGATGGCCGGAACCACCAGCGGGATGTCGTGATAGGCGGTTCGGAGGAACTCTTCGCCCTCGGGTCCCGGTCGCACCGGACCGAGCAGGGGACGGCCGGCGCTGTCGGCGCAGTGGAGCAGGATGGGCAACAACAGCCCGTGTTCGATCCGGGTGAAATCGCATAGCGGTTGCCAGGCATCGTCGCGGAGTTTCATCGCGGCCAGGAACCCCCGGCACCAGGGGCCTGCCAAGACCGTTCCATCATCAGTGCGCTCAAAGATGGGCGCATAGCATTCCGGTGCCGTGGCCAATCCCTCGCTGATCGCATTGAAGCGCGTCACGATCGCCGTGATCGCGGCGGATTGCTCGGTACCCTCCAGGCCGAGCCTTGCCGTTTGGCCCCAGTATGTGACACAGCCATTCATAGGGATCGATCGAGCACGGCCCGATGATGATGGCGGTCAGATAGCCGTCGAGCATGGATACGCCGTCGATCAGCGGTGGCGGATCAAGCCGATCGATCCAGCGCTCGAGGTCTTCGAGACCCATCGCCTTGCCCACGCGGCGACGCCGGCCACGGGGGGATCGGCTCACGCCGCGGCAGCCTGCTGTGCTGCGCGGGCTGCTTTCCACTTCCATGGCAGCAGCTCGTGCAGCGCGTTCACTTTGGTCTGACCGGAAACAACCCTTTCGAGTACATCGGCGAGGTAAGTTTGCGGGTCGAGGTCATGGAGCTTCGCCGTGTTGATGATCGAAGCCAGGATCGCCCAGGCCTCGGCACCGCGCGGTGAACCGGAGAATAGTGCGTTGCGGCGCCCGAGCGCGATCGGACGGATTTCACGCTCGACGACGTTGCTGTCCACCTCGACGCGCCCGTCGGTGAGAAATACCGTCAGGCCGTCCCAATGGCTGAGCGTATAGCGGATCGCCCGGGCAAGGTTCGACTTCGCTGAATTCCTCCTCCAGCCGCTGCATCAGCCAGGTCTTGAAGGCATCGAGCACCGGCTTGGTCTCGGCCTGTCGGATGCGTTCACGCGCGGCGGCTGTCAGGCCACGGATTCGCCCTTCGATCTCATAGATCGTGCGGATCCACCGCAGCGCTGCCCCGGCCACCGTTGAGCCGCTGTCTTCGTAGATCTCGAAGAACCGCCGCCGCGCGTGCGCAAAACAGAACGCCAGGGTGATCGCCCCGCCAGGCCGATCCGGCCTGGTCAGCTCGCGGTAGCCGGCATAGCCATCCACCTGCAGCACACCGCTGAATCCCGTCAAATGCTCATGGACGTGCTGACCCCTCCGGTCCTCCGCAAACAGGTAGACCACTGCCGGAGGGCCCGGCCCCTGCCACGGACGGTCGTCGGTCGCATAGGACCAGAACCGCGCCGTTCGTGCGTGGCGCCGCCCTCGATCCAGAACCGGCATCGGTGTGTCGTCGCAGAAGACCTGCGGTGCGGCCAACACGCTCTCGACCAGCAACGCGTGCAGCGGTTTTAGCCACCAGGCCGCCCGCAACACCCAGTGCACCAGGGTCGAGCGATCGAGCTCGATGCCATAGCCGCGAAAAATCTGCGTTTGCCGGTTCAGCGGCAGATGCCAGGCGAACTTCGCGACCACGATCGACGTCACCAGTGTGGTCGTCGGCATGCCGTTCTCGACTATTCGCGGCGGCGCCTTCGCCTGCACGACGGCCCCCTCGCAGCCACGGCAGCCGTAGCGTGGCCGGCGGATGCGCTTGACCTGCAGGATCGCCGGGATCACGTCGAGCTGCTCGCTCACGTCTTCGCCGATGACGTGCATCGCACCCTGACAGCACGGGCAGGTCTTGCTCTCCGGCTCGATGACCACCTCGCAGCGCGGCAGGTGCTTCGGCAGGCTGCCGATATTGCGTGCCGTCTTCGCTCGTGGTGGATGCGGCCGCTCAGGCGCTTGGCCGGACTCGTCGTCATTCGCTGCCATGGGCGCCTCGCTGAGCGCCACGTCCGGCAGGCCGAGCTGCAACTGAGCGCCGTCGACACGTAGTTTCTCCGACCGCGGGCCGTAGACGGCCCGCTTCAGCGCTGCCACCATTCCCTGCAGATGCGCATTTCGTTGCTGCAGATCCATAATGATCTCGATCAGTCGATCGGGATCGCGCGGCAGCGACGTCGGATCGAAAGACATGCCGGTAAATTACTGAGCCGCGGCTCGAATTCGTACACCGGCAATCGCCTCATCCGGCCGGCTGTTGTGCAACAACTGCCGTCCGCGGCACCACTTGCGACCAATCAAGGCCGGAAAACAACAAGCTCAGTTGCGCAGCGCTCAGCCGCACGGCGCCATCCTGCACCGCCGGCCAGGTGAAGCGGCCGCATTCCAACCGCTTGCTCAGCAACACCAGGCCGGAGCCATCCCAGACCAAAATCTTCAACCGGTCAGCGCGTTTCGCCCGAAACACGAACACGTCGCCGGCATACGGATCAGTGGCCAACGCCTCCTTCACCAACATCGACAGGCTGTCCATGCCACGGCGGAAGTCCACCGGCCGCGCGGTCACCAGGATCCGCAGCCCTGGCCGAACCGGAAGATCGATGATCATGGCCGACGGCCAAGGTAAGCGAGGACCTGCCGCAGGGCCGGAAGGTCAGCTGCGCCGCTGACGCGCACTCGAATCCCGTTCGTCTCAATGTCAATGATGCCACTCTGCGGCCCACTGACACCAACTTCTACCCCGCCGGCAAGCCCCGGCTCTGTGTTCGCCTCTTTCGCCGGGGCCGGCGCTCTCACCGACCCGGCGACTTCGTCCCGAATCTGGACCGGCACAAACGTCGGCCGGGCTTCGATGCTTCGTCGCGCCTGCCGACGCCATGTGCCCAACAGATTGCGGTTCATCCCGTGCCGGCGTGCGACGTCCGAGAGCTGTGCCCCGGGCTCAAAGCTCTCCGCCAGAATCGCGGCCTTCTCCTCCGCCGTCCACCGCCTGCGCCGCGCTTCGCCGGTGATCACCTCAATGCGGCGGTAAGTGCTACCTCGATGGGTGCCACCAACACCGCCATCAAGCTTGGCATCGACCACCGCGCGATCCCTGCGTCTGCTCAAGAAGCCGCAGAGTCTCGCTCACACTCCCTTTCGGGCGTAGGTGGGTAACTCGCAGCGGTTACTCTGCTTGGGCCTCAGTGCTCATGATGCGGGCTCCGATGGCTCGGTCAGCAAGTCGAGGGCTACGCGCTTCAAGCTGACGGCGAGGACGCGCAGCATTTCCGGAGTCGTCCGGCCACGGTCCGCCTCTTGGTCCAGAATTCGCGCGACCGCTTCGATCCGGCGGGCGATCAGGCACTTGGCCTGGGCTTCTTCGGCCAGCGCTCGCAGTCCCCCAATCAGGTCAAAACGCGGGCTCATCTACGGACGGCCCGCTTCGCGTGTTCCAGGATAGCTTCGTCGCGATTGTCAAAGAGCTGATTGGCGCGAGTCAGGATCGTGCCCTCGCCCCCGGCTTTCACGATTGCCAGGCCGCTCTCCGGCGACATGCGCGCGATGACTTGGACCTGCTGTACTTGCCCCTCTCGGGTCACGCGCCAGGCCAGATGCGTAGGCCGCTGCTCGCGGCGCTGCTGCGCCGGACCGTTCTCCAGAGCCTTTTTCCATTGCGCTCGCATCTTTCCTCTCCCCCGCTGCCTTTGCTTGACTTTGGCATATATTGGCACTATATACCTTGCGCATACAAAGGCGTCAAGCGATCAAAATGGGTGTCTCGGAATTGGCCGAATCAGGGCCGCCCCCGTATGGAAAGGGGATGGCCATGGATAAGAGACTGATGCTCAGGCTCCCGTCGGAGCTGTGGGATGCAATCGAGGCGTGGCGCAGCGCGCAGCCGCTGCGGCCGTCTACACAGTCCGTCGTGCGCTATTTCATCGAACTCGGCATGGAAACGGCAGCAGCTCAACAGAAGCTTCCGGCGCCAGAGTACCAGCGAGAGCCAGCCTCCGCCCCGCAAGCGCAAGACCTCACGCTGATGCCGAGTAAGAAGGTCAGACCCGCCCGCATCTGCGCCGACGGGAAGCCGTGCATACGCAAATGCGCGAATGGCACGCTCTGCTTGGGCGTGAAGGATCGCGGCGACGCGGATCGGTACCTGCGTTCGCTTGCCGCTGACGTTCGTAAGGGTAAGAATCCATGAACCGTATTGTCGCCGCCTTGGGGCTCTCCTTCCTGCTCGCAGGCCACGCATTCGCCGGAAAGCCCGTCGCCCCGAAGTCTCAGTTGATGTCCGCGAACATCACCTGCGGCGACTTCCTGCACGCCCCGAAAGAGGTACGCCTCCAGGAGCTTGCCTGGGCTGGCGGCTTCCTGTCGGCCATGACGCTGGCGACAGCGGGTCAGTGGCCGAGCGGCGCTGATGCGCTACACGGGGTGAACAACGAGGTTGTTGAGGCGGCTCTTGGAGGCTGGTGCACGGCCAATCCTAGAGCACCATTCTTCCTCGCGGCCATGGAGCTGTGGAGCGATCTATACGGCCGAGCGGCTGAGTATTTCGTCCGACAGGCGCAGTAGTGGCCGCCCAGCATCAGGATTGGGGGCGCCCGAAGAAGGCCTACCTGACAGCCGGCAAACCATCGGACACGAAGCGGCGGCTCGCCGAAGCGCTGCGGGCGCACTACGGCCGACCGGCAACGGAAGAAGAATTGCAGATGTGGGCGTCGAAGCCGCCGAAGGCGCTGCGCCGGCTGCTGGAAGGGAATGGTTGAGGTGACTGTGTCTTCGCACGAAGCTGAAACGATGCCTTACCATGTCTATAAGCGGACTGTTTGGGGCCGGCTGCGATCCTGGTGGATCGATTACGGGGCACGGCATCCGGATGACGAGCAGCGCGTGTCCTGGCCGGAGCGGTTAGCGGAATGCGAAGCGCAGCTCGCCCTATGGGCAATGCCGCTGGTCGGAGAGTGATCGAGTTCCGCCGTGTTCATTTCGCCGAATGTCAGTGCTGAAGCGCGAGGGAAGGCGCGGAGCCTGTTGGACCGAGTGCAGCGCGCTGACGAGCAGCTGTACCTCGATATGCGGGGCGTGCAGGCGCTCATACGGGATCGTCTCGATAACGGCAAGCTGCTGCGCCTGGAGACGGTGCAGGCTGTCGTGCGGGCATACAGCCGCATCGGCACCGATTTTCGCCTTACTTTCCGCGCCCAAACGAAGAAGTGGCCATGCTGGTTTGAGGAGCTGCGCATCTGCGATTCGTTGTTTGGCCATAGCTTGTGGGGCAGCAGCACCGAGCGCGGCGTAACGATTGCCCGGCTCTCGATTCAGTTCACGCGCGACAGCTGTTCGCCGGCTCCGGACCAGGCGCTCTTCCGGTTCGGCATGCACGCTATCGGCCGGCGGTTTCAACGCGGGGTGCCGAACGCCGAAAGCGACGTGCTGGCGGATATCGCCTCGGTCATGGGTTTCCGGTGCCCGGACAGCGAAGACGAGCGCATCGCAATCCACTGTGCATCCGGCATCTGGGTCGGTGTTGCGCAGCGAGGGCAGGTCTGGGTCCGGACGTTCTACGCCAAGGATGATGTGCCGGACAACGTGCTGGCTTTGACCACTTACGAGAGGACTTCCGATGACGACCTTATCTCTGCCTGACGCCGAGGGGCTCGCTAGAGCGACAATCGGGCTTGAGAATCCGGAGGCCTGGGCCTCGATCATCGCGACCCTGAAAAGCGAGCACGGTATGCCGCACTCGGAAGCGTGGAAGCACGCCAGGGCGGTCATATGGCCCGTGCGACGGCAATTGCTATCCGCGGCCAAGCAGGCCAAACGGGCCGAGGCGAAGCGGCTGAACGCGGAGAGGCAGCAGGGGAAGGCCGTAACGCCGGACGGCGCGAGTTGAGCTAGCTAATAAGGGCGCGGAGGGCGTTACGATCGTTACGCCCAAGGGGCGGGGGAAGGCGGCGAGCGCGGCGACAGCAGATTAGGCTGCCACCCGCGAAGCATGAAGCGCGTCAATAAGCATCGACTCGATTGCCTTTATGAAACTCACGTCGCCTTCAATGGTTACCGCGCGCCCCTAGGTTCAATGGCTACCACCCAGCCATCCACATCGCGAATAGGGCCACGCAAACGGCCGCGGCAAGGGTCAGGAGGACTTTGGCTTGGCCGGGCGACATTCCAAACAACCCCACCGCATTCGTGCCGCTGCCCACAATCTACAGGCAGCTCTGCGGAGAGCGGTGTGACCAAGATCACTCCAGCGCCCGCCCCAGCCTGACGGCTCAACCCTCCGACCCCGGCCGGGCGCTAGGCCGGATGCGCGCCTTTCAATCCCCGCTCTTGGTCTCGCGCTGCACTGCCGACAAATCGCCCACCGGCGGCCGTCTGAGCACCACGAACCCCGCCAACTCCAGGTGCCTGACCAAATGCTCGGCGGTGATCCGGGCGGTCAGCTCGTCGGCGTGGCGGAACCGCTTGCGGCCATCAAACGTCAGGGCGAAGGCCAGCGCCTCGCGGAGGTCCTCCTGCTTGGCGGGCATGAGCTTCGGTTCGTCGGGCATCCGGCCGAGGCTAGCGGCGCACGGAGAACGAAGCAAGAACTCGATCACTTACACCCAGGTGGCATGACGATCTCGCGGTGATCCGGGCAAGTTAGGCCGTCAGATACTCGCACCACTCCGCCATGAGAACCCGCCGGTGCTCGACCATGGGGCCACGCTGCGCTAAGCCAGTTCCCGTGATCGCCTAACAGCCACGTCGATAGCTTGTAACGAAGGCTCGGGACGCACGCCGACATGACGGAGAATTTCCCGAACCACCTTCACAGGCTGGCCCTTCTCGCGAAAGCTCACCTGTTGCTTACCTACTTCCGCCCAGACTGCTCTTAGTTGGGATGCAATAACGAATGCCAGGCCGTGCCAGTCCTTGCTGTGTTGGCGCGATGGGTGAATCAGTGTGTCATGGACGATCCTCGCGCTTCTCAAGAGCGTTGCCAGAACGTCGAGCGGGGGGCCGTCCAATGGGGTTTCGAACTCACGAATCGCTTGGTGCTGCATTGCCTGTGCGCGGGCTATGAGGGCCGGACATTCCTGCGCGATCACGCGGAGCGCCTTGCTCAGTTCGTCAATTCTCTGGTGAACTGGGGATGCTTGGTAGCCCGCTTCTCTTTCGGTCTCTTCGTCTTCGGCAGCCGTCATGCGGCTCAATAAATCGGCGAAGTCAGCCAGGGCCGATTCGGACGGCTCGGGCATGGAAGGAGCGTTCTCGCGGAAGATCGCCCGCAGTTCATCTGCTGTGGTCATGTCAACCCGTCGCCCGCAATGGTACGACATCAGCCGGTTTTGTTTCGGCGCCCATCAGTTCGGACGTGCGCTTGGCCACCACGTCGGCGGCGGCCAGCAGGACCGCATCAGCGCTGTGCATGTATCGAGATGTGATCGACCGTCCAACATGCCCGAGCAAGGCAGCGATCGTGGGTTCGCTGTAGCCCATATCAGCGGCTAGGGACGCGAAACTGTGGCGCAGAGTGTGCGGTGTAATATCAGCGGGTAATCCGCCCAAGTTACCGATCCGCCTCCAAAAGGAGCGAAAGCCGCCCATCCTGCGGTCCCCGCGTGTCGGTGGAAACACCAGTGAATCGCCGGCCCCGCGGCCAACGTGCCGCAAAAGGTCACATGCAGCATGAGATAGCGGACGCATTGAGCGTCCTGCTTTCGTGTCCGCGAGCGTCGCTGTTCGCCGCGACAAATCAACCTCACGCCAGCGCAATGATAGGACTTCTCCCAGGCGCCAGCCGGTTAAGGCCAGGAAGCGACAGGCGGAGATAGCAGGCGGCCACATACGATTAGCTTCCGCTTGCCGCAGCGCTCGCCCAAATATTTCGTATTCCTCATCTACCAGGCGTCGCTGGCGCCTGCCATCCGCCGGACGCATCGACCCATGCACCGGGTTGTCGGTTCGCATGCCGTTGCGCACCGCGTAATCGAAGATCGCGCCCAGCAAACCAACCGTACCATTCGCCGGTACCGCGGCCGCCTCGCACATTGGATACGCCTCCCGGCTTGCCAGACTTTCTCCGCATGGCCGTCTTTCCGGACGCCACATCGCGCACAAACGCTTCCACGTCAGATCGCGTGACGGCATCCACCTTCAGGCGTCCGATGAGCGGCCTTATATGCCACTCAATCCTGCCCTTGTCGGTCGCCAACGTGCTTGCCTTTTTTGGCTTTCGCCATCGCGTCAGCAGTTGCCCGAACTCGACGTCAACCCAATAAGCATCACACAGGTCGGCAACCGTCGCAGCTCGCCGCCTTGTCTGTCGCTCGCCGGCTGGATCGACTCCTCGGGCGACGTCACCAAGAAGACGTCGAGCTTCGTCGCGCGCCGTATCGGGAGTCCAGGGAGCGCCATGACGACCGATCGTATAGCGACGCGACCGCCTCTGATGATTACGATATAGCAGGACATAGCTGACGGCTGAGCCTTCGCGTCGGCGGGCGCCGAAGCCAGGGACCGCTGCGTCCCATATCTCTTGGTTGGCCCCTAGCGCCTTTATCTCCCGCAGCCCGATCCGCTTCCGCTCTACCATTCGTAGCGCTCCACCACCCGGACCTCTCCGGGTAGCATCCGGGTAGCAGATTTTCTCAAGTCGGCGCAAGTGCCATCAAATGCCATCACGACGGATTTGGCTTACTGGGCGGCTTGCGAGGGCGCCAGCATCTCGGGTCACACCCCATCAACCCCAGAGCGCTGCTGTTACTCGGCAGAGGCCGAAGGTTCGACACCTTCCGCGCCTACCAGTCTGGCCATTGCCGCGCGGCTGCGTTTTTGGGGTGCATAGT
The DNA here is from genome assembly GCA_963822675.1 of uncultured Pseudomonadota bacterium. Classification (GTDB taxonomy): domain Bacteria; phylum Pseudomonadota; class Alphaproteobacteria; order Acetobacterales; family Acetobacteraceae; genus CAWGIP01. The sequence continues at coordinate 17,985 of CAWGIP010000020.1, forward strand.
GCGCAATCCGTTCTCCACTGCCCTCGCCTTGGTCATCGCCTGCGCCGGCCTTGGCGCATGTGGCACCGAGCCGACAAGCGACGCGGCTGCACCCTCGGCCCGTAACCTTGCGCCCTCGCGAACCGACCCAACCGAATACATCATCGGCTCCGGCGATACGATCAGCGTGTTTGTCTATCACGCGCCGGAGCTGAGCCAGCCGACCGTGCCCGTTCGCCCTGACGGACGAATTTCCGTTCCGCTCATCCAGGACATCGCCGCCGCCGGGAAGACACCGGCCGAACTTGGCCGAGAGATCGAGCAGCGGCTGCGTAAATATGTACAAGAGCCGAACGTCACCGTGATCGTGCAAAATTTCGTCGGTCCGTTCGACCGCCAGGTGAAAGTGATCGGACAGGCGGCCGAGCCGGTGGCACTTCCCTATCGCGACAACATGACGTTGCTCGACGTGATGATCGCGACCAAAGGGCTCAGCAAGTTCGCGGCGGGCAACCGGGCCGTGATCGTCCGCCGTGCTGCCGGAGGCAAACAGCAGACCGTGCGCGTGCGACTGGCCGACCTGATGGACGGGGACGTGCGCCAGAACGTGGCGATGCAGCCCGGCGACACGTTGATTGTCCCGGAGTCGTGGTTCTGATCGGGTCCGATATGGACACGCTCCGTATCCTGGAGACGCGAACTCTTCGGACCGCCTGGCATCGCCGCTGGATCGGCGTCCTGGTCGCCTGGCTCGCCTGTCTGCTGGGCTGGTCAGCGGTCTGGACGCTGCCCAGTATGTACCAGTCGAATGCGCGCCTTTACGTCGATGCCGACGCCGTGCTGACGCCATTGCTGCATGGGCTGGCAGCGGATACGAGCCCGGCCTCGCAGCTCGAGATGTTGCAGCGGACGCTGCTCAGCCGGCCTAATCTCGAGCGACTGGTTTCCAAAACCGATCTTGGCCTTTCAGTGAATGAACCGGACGACCGGGAAAACCTGATAAGGCACCTGGGTCATCAGATCATTGTGCAATCACAGGCCAGAAATCTATTCACGATAGAATACGGCAATCGCAGCCCGCAAATGGCCCACGATGTCGTGCAGATGCTGCTGAACATCTTCATCGAGGACGCGACGGGCAACAACCGCAGCGACATGGAAAACGCGCGCCGCTTCCTCCAGCAGCAGATCGCCTCATACGAGCAGCAATTGCGAACCATGGAGCAACGGCGCGCGGCGTTCCGCGCTGAGTATATCGACGTGCTGGGGGGCGAGGGCGGACACGGGAGCAGCGTGGAAGCGGCGCGCAGCCAGTGAACCGGATCGAGGACCAATTGCTCAGCGCGAATGCCGAGGCGAACGCGATCAAGCAGCAGGTGGAGGTCACGCCGCGCATGCTCACGGCAGACGGGGTCGGCCCCGGCGCGGCGCGTCCAGCCCTCTTGCCGAAGCGCAGGACCGCCTGCGCGAGCTCCAGCTCGCTTCACCGACGCATTTCCCGACGTGATCGCGCAGAAGAAGTTGATAGCGGCACTGAAGGCGCAGCATGGCAACAGGTCGGCTGCTTCCGGCGGCGGCGGGGTGCGGCAGAGCTGGCCTAATCCCGTCTTTGACCAGCTCAAGGTCAAGCAGATCGAGGTTGAGGCTCAGATCGCCTCGCTCAATTCGCCAGCGCGAGACGGCGCGCGCCTACCTCGCGAAAGTCGAGACGATGCAGCGCGAGCAGCCGAGCGTGCTCGCCGAGTATCAGAACATGGATCGTGATTATGGCGTCTTGCGTCGCAATTACGACGAGCTTTTGGCTCGGCTGCACGCGGCCAATATTGCCGAGGCGGCCGATACCCAAGCCGACAAGGTGCAGCTTCGCGTCGTCGATCCGCCGGAAGTGCCGCGATTGCCGATCTCGCCGAATCGCATCCTGCTCGTAACCGGCGTGCTGGTCGCCGGTTTGGGTGCCGGCGCAGGAGCTTGCCTCCTGCTGGCCCAGCTCGATCGATCCTTCGCCACGGTGGAGCAACTGCGCGCTCTGGGACTTCCGGTGCTCGGGGGCCTATCGGTTGTCGGGGCAGCCTCCACGCGAACAGTCGCCTTCGGAGTGGCACGTTTCGCCCTGGCGCTGCTCGGGCTGGCGATCATCTATGGCGGCGTGCTGGCCCGGATGCTGAAACTGAGCGCAATGCTTTAATGGCGGAGCAGCACAAGCAACATCTGATTGAACGGGCAGCGGAACGGCTGCTTCAGTCGGCCACCGGACCATCGGCCTCCGCGCCCGGTCGGTGGAACGGTCAGGAACCGACCGCTCCCGCTCACGACGCGGCATTCGCAAGTTCGACGGCTCAGGCTGACGCATCGCCGCTCCCGGCGCTCACGCTCAGCGCTGCAGGACTGGCCAAGGCCGGGCTGATCGTCACGGAGTCAGGACGAACGCGGGCGGCGGAGGAGTTGCGTATCGTGCAGCAGCAAGTGCTGCGGGCAGCTTTTGCTTCGCCGCAATCGGGTCGTGGAGACACCAATCTGTTAATGGTCACGAGCGCCCGACCGCAGGAAGGAAAGAGTTTTACCGCGCTCAATTTGGCTGCCAGCTTGGCGCGCGACGCCGAACAATCCGTGACGCTGATCGACGCTGACCCGAAGCCCGGGTGCCTGTCCGACGCGCTCGGCGCCAGCCGACTACCCGGGCTACTGGACCTGGTGCTGGACCCCGTGCTTGACTTCGCGACTCTCCTGCTCGGCACAATATTTCCTCGGCTGACCTTCCTGCCGATCGGCCTTAACCGTCAGGCAAGCGCGGAAGCCTTCGCCAGCCGGCAGATGGCCCGCTTGCTGACCGGCCTGAGCAGCCGCTTTCCGGATCGGCTGTTCATTCTGGATGCCGCGCCCTGCCTCTCCACAAGCGACGCCTCGGCTCTGGCCCCACTGGTTGGTCAAACCGTCTTCGTCGTCGAGGCGGAGCGAACTCAGCGAACGGAGGTTGAGGCCGCGCTCGACCTGATCGAGCCCTGCCGCGCCATTACCCTTCTGCTAACAAACTCCGCACCTCCACCCGGCATACATTCGGTGCGTACGCGTATGCGTATAGTACGAACCGCCCAATCTCTGACGCTCCGAGACACCTCCCCGTGGCCCCCTCTCGCAAGGGGACGGGAAGAGAACTTACCGCTCGGGACGGTTCTCCTTCCGCCGCGGGACCGACTAAGCCGAAAAAGTAAGTGTCGCGCTTTTATTTGCCGGGCTTGCGCGACCCTGGCGGCGGTTCTTGCGTCGGCCGCGCCGAGTCGTGGGCAAGAAGCAGGAGGAAATCCGGCTCTGCCCAGCATGCAGGGCGCCGCCGATCTGCTTGCGCCGCTGGCCGCGCCACCGCCTCAGGGAATGCAATTGCTGCCACGCACTTGGCAACATGAAGAGGAGGCTGCGCAAGGACGGGCCGCCGCGCCTGCGTGGACCTTCATACCGAGCATCTCGGTGAACGAGATGTTCAATGACAACATCCTGCAATCACAAACCGACCGGCGCTACGACTTCGTCACAAGCATAACGCCCAGCCTGGAGATCCGCGGCACGACGCCGCGCGCCAATGTCAGCCTGACCTATGAGCCGACGCTCAGCCTCTACGCCCGCACTCCGTCTCAGGACTGGGTCGGCCAGCAATTCTTCGGTGTCGGCACGGTGACACTGATCGAGGACACGCTCTACATCAACGCCCGGGCGCTCGGCGCCCTTGTGCCGAGCGATGGCGGGTTTAGCGGCTTCGCTTTTGCCCAACCGCTCGGCGCCGAGCAGGTGCCGGCAGCGGTCCGCTGAGCCTGAGCCGTGAGAACCTGACCCAGACATATAGCGGTTCCGGTCACGCCCTATGTCGTGCATCGTTTTGGCGACACCGGCACCGGAAAGCTTGGCCTGACGCTCAGCGAGACCGTCACCAAGGCAGCTTCGGCGTGGCACCCGCACCCGGCTTGGTGCCGGCCGGAAGCCAGAACGCGACCACCGGGGAGATCACTGCACAATTCCAATCCGGCGAGCGGTTCGGGCGGCTTCGCGATTTCGTCCTGCTCGACGCGTCGCGAACCGATGGGACCGGCGTGTTGAGAACGCGCATCAAGCGACTGCCACGAATTGGCTCGGCTATGCGGTCAACGCGGCAGATCACGCCGTTCGCCGAATTCGGCGTCGAAGACATTCACTACGCCGGGCTTCCGCCGGTCGCCATCACCGATGCGGTCTGGCAACTTGGCGTGGTTCTGACGCCGAACGCCGATAGCCGGATCAGCCTCGGCTACGGCCATCAGCAGGGCGTCAATTCGTTCATGGCCGATGGCGTGTACGCGATCACTCAACGCAGCCGCATCTCGATCAGCTACAACACCGGGCTCGCGACCGACCTGCAACTTATCCAGCAGCAGCTTGGGCTCGCCGATGCCGGCCCCGCCGGCGCGCCGATCAACGCCATCACCGCGGCGCCCCTGTTTGTCGGCAATTCACTGCTCGGCGTGCAGAGCACCTTGTATCGCAACAAGACGCTGACGCTGACCGAAACCACTCGGCTCGACCGTGACACCGTCTCGCTCGCCTTTCTCTACCAGGCGCAGACGCCGATTGCCTTTGTCAGCCCGCAAGCAAATGTCTCGCAAGTCGGAATTACCGGGTCGGTCGCGTGGACGCACGAACTCAGCGAGCTCGCCACGCTTACATCGGAACTGTCCTACAGTCGCCGTACATTCGACACTTCGCGGCCGGGCAACGAGGAATTCGTTGCGGCAACCGCTGCTTTCAGCTATAGGCTGACCGAGACGCTAACAGGCGTGATCAGTTACGCCTTCTACGACCGGCGGTCCACTATTCCCGGGCGGAGCCATCTACGAAAACATCGCGCTGATCGGCGTCTACCAAGCGGTTCTAAGATCTGTCATTCCGTGTACAAACGTTCTACAGGTTCTCGGCATTCCCTTCCAGCTCACGCCCGATAGCCGCTTCTTCTTCGGCAGCATCGGGCATAGCCGGGCGATCGCACACCTCGTCTATGGGCTTGCGCAGGAAGAGGGCTTCATCGTCGTCACCGGCGAGGTCGGCGCCGGCAAGACGCACGCTGGTCGAGCAGCTCTGTCCAACTCGACCGCGCGACGTATGTGCTCGGCCGCGATCGTCACCACGCTGCTATCCGGCGACGATCTGCTGCGGCTCGCGGTGGCCAATTTGGCGTCGAAGATCCGGCGCCGACAAGGCCAGCACTGCTGCGCCAGTTCGAGCAGATGGTGCGCCGAGCAGCGCACCGCTGGGCGACGCTGCCTCCTGGTGGTCGATGAAGTGCAGAATCTGCCGCTGACCGCACTCGAAGAGCTGCGAATGCTTCTCGAACATCACGGCCGACGGCCGCGCCAGCCTGCAGACCCTCCTGCTGGGCCAGCCGCAGTTCCGGGTCATGCTGTCACGCCCGGAACTTGAGCAACTCCGCCAGCGCGTGCTCGCCTCCTATCATCTCGGCCCGCTATCGGAGCCGGAGACCCGCGCCTATGTCGAGCACCGGCTAAGGACCGTCGGCTGGAGCGACGACCCGGCTTGGGAAGAAGCTGCGTTCCCCGCGTCTTCCACCATACCGGCGGCATCCCGCGACGGATCAATACGCTATGCTCGCGCGTGCTGCTGTTCGGCGCGCTGGAGGAGACGCACGACATCACCGCCGATATGGTCGACGCCACGGCGCGGAGCTCGACCAGGATCTTGGGCCCGGCCTGCGCTCCCGGCCGTTTCGGAAGCGCGCCATCGCGCGCCTCTGGTCAGGGCCACGAGAAACGGCTCCCTCAGCAGGGGCCGGCTCGGAACACACGGCTGAAACAGCACGGAACGGCTGTTTGATCGCATTCTCGGTCTGGCCGCGGGCAGCGCGTCCGCCGGTGGTCGCAGCAGTCGAGGGTGCCGATGAGCAGCTCGCCCGGCATCCGCAACGCCATGACGGTGGATGTCGAGGACTACTTCCAGGTCCAGGCGTTCGCCCATTGCGTGCCGCGCGACCATGGGAATATCGCTCCCCGGGTCGAGCCAAATGTGGAGCGCATCCTGGATCGTTGCCGATGCACGGCGTCAAGGCGACCTTCTTCACCCTTGGCTGGATTGCCCGGCGGTACCCGGCATCTCGTGCGCCGCATCGTCGCCGGCGGCCACGAACTCGCGAGCCACGGTTGGGACCATACCCGCGCCGACGCGCAGGACCCGATGCGTTCCGCGCGGATGTCGGGCGCACACGGCGCTTGCTGGAGGACCTGGGCGGAGTCCCGGTGATCGGGTATCGCGCCGCCACGTTCTCGATCGGGGCGGCGCAACTCGTGGGCCTTCGGCGTGCTGGAGGAGAAGGATACCGTTACAGTTCCAGCATCAACCCGATCCGCCACGACCTGTATGGCATGCCTGATGCGCCACGCGTGCCGTTCCGCCCGTCGGACGGCAGCCTGTGGGAGATGCCGATGACGACGCACCGCGTGCTCGGGGCAATTGGCCTTGCTCCGGCGGCGGTTATTTCCGCCTGCTGCCATACCGGCTGTTTCGCTGCGGCTTATTGCGGGTCAACCTGCGGCACGACTGGCCCGCGCATCTTCTATTTCCACCCTTGGGAGATCGACCCAGACCAGCCCCGGATCGCCGGCTGCGGCTTCAGGTCGCGGTTCCGCCACTACACCAACCTGTCGCGCATGGAGCGGCCGGCTGGAGCGCTTGTTGCGTGATTTCGCCTGGGATCGCATGGACCGCGTCTTCGCGGATCTGCTCCCCGCTCCGCCTTCGCGCCGGCCGAGCGCTTGCCGCATCACCGCTGATCATGGGCGTTGCCGTCAGCCGTTCGACCCCGGGTGGCCAAGCGCGTGGGACGAATTCGTGAGCGGTCGCCCGACGGCACATTCTTCCACTGGCTGACCTGGCAACGGGTGATCGAGGCTGCGTTCGGCCATCGCACGCATTATGTCTTCGCCGACGCGCGATGGCGCCGATCATCGGCGTGCTGCCGCTGGTGCACATGAGTACGATCCTGTTCGGCAACACGCTCTTCTCCACCCCGTTTTGCGTCTATGGCGGCCCGCTCGCCACGGATAGCGAGAGTGCCGCGGCCCTTCGTCGCCATGCCGTCGCGCTGCTCGCGCCGACGGGTGCGGCTGCCGTCGAGTTCCGCTGTCGCACGCCGCATGCTTCACAGCGATTGGGCAAGTCGCGCGGCGATCTCTATGTGACATTCCGCAAGCCCATTGAGAGCCGAGGCACGAGCGAAACATGAAGGCGATTCCGCGCAAGCAGCGGGCGATGGTGCGAAAGGGCATCCAGAACGGCTTGGTCTCGAAGGTCGGCCAGCGAAGCCCGCACACTGCATCGCATTTATGCCGAAAGCGTACGCAACCTCGGCACGCCGGTTTTCTCGCTCCGGTATTTCCGCATCCTGCAGAGGCGTTTGCCGATCAATGCGACGTGCTGACCGTGCTTGGATCGGCGAGCGGCCGATCGCCGCGGTCACTGAATTTCTACTTCCGGGACGAGGTCCTTCCCTATTATGGCGGTGGCACCAAGGATGCGCGCGCCGGGCGCGGCAATGATTTCATGTATTGGGAAGTGATGCGCCACGCGGCCGCGAGCGGCTGTCGGATGTTCGATTTCGGCCGCAGCAAGATCGGCACTGGCGCTTATGATTTCAAGCGCAACTGGGGATTCGAGCCCGAACCGCTCGACTATCGTTACATACTGCGGCCTGGTGAAACGATCCCGGACAACAATCCGCTGAACCCGAAATTCGGCTTGTTCATCGCCGCCTGGAAGCGCCTGCCGCTCCCGATCGCCAATGCCATCGGGCCGCACCTCGTGCGCGGGCTCGGATAGAAACCGCCGTGTCATGAGCGGCCAAACTCTACTGCAACGCCGACCCGCGCGGCGCGACGCGGTGTTTGGGCTACGGCGCCCGCTCTGGCTGCGGGGTTGATCGCTGGGCGCGCTGTTTCACGCAGAGATCGCTGCCGCGATCCGGGTATGGACCGACTTCGACCGCTTATAATCATTGTTTGCTGGTGGTTCCGATCGTCGTCTATCTGGTCTGGGATCGGCGGCAACTGATCGCGGGGTCGCGTCCCCCGCCCGTCGCCGGCACTCGCCGCGGGATTCTCCCGTCGGTCTGCTTTGGTTGTTGGCCGAGCGAACCGGCATCATGGAGGGCCGCCAACTCGCCGCCATGACGATGGCCGAAGCTGATGCTGATAGCAGTGCTCGGCTGGCGTCTCTGGCGCCTGCTCGTGGGCCCCCTGCTCTATCTCTACTTTCTGGTCCCCTTCGGCGCCTTCGTCACCCCCGGCTTGCAAAGCTTTACCGCGGCTTCGTCATGCACGGGCTCGATCTTCTCGACATCGCCAACTACACCGACGGCAACACGATCGAGATCGCCGAAGGCAAGTTCTATATCGCCGAGGCTTGCGCCGGGTTGCGCTTTCTGGTCGCCTCGGTTGCCTTCGGCTGCCTCTATGCCTGCTGCTTTATCGTTCGTCGCTCCGCCGCGCGGCGTTTGTCCTGGTCTCGGTGGTCGTCCCGATTGTCGCCAACGGGCTGCGCGCGCTCGGTATTGTTGTGCTCGGCCACGCTCTTGGCAGCGCTGAAGCAGCGGCGGCAGACCACGTCGTTTACGGCTGGGTGTTCTTCTCCGCAGGTACTGCTGCTACTCGCGACGGCGGGGCTGCCGCTGCGCGAGGATTTGCCCGCTAAGGACAGACGTGGCGAGCCTTCCCATACGGCCCCTGCCGCTGCGGGCCACACGCTTGGAGCGGTCTCGGGTTGCATAGCACTCGCCGCGATTTTTCCGCTGCTCGCCTTCGTGCTCGATGCCAGAAGCGCGTCGGCGCTCCCACCATCGCCGCCCCAATTGCCGCTCGGTCGATGCGTGCCCGCGCAGGGCAGCGAGCCCGGCGTCGATACGTCGGGTCCCGGCCGGCTCGCCCAACAGCGCCTGGTCTGCTCAGACATGGTCGTGCTGGCCCGGGCAGAGCTGTTCTCGCCGCTTGCCGCACCGGGCACGATCATCGGGGAACAGCGACGCCTGACCGACATGCCGGCGTCAGCCGATGTGGAGACCAGGACGCTGAAGCGTCGCGGTCTGGACTGGCAGGTACTGAATGAGAGCGAGCCGGATCGCACCGCCGCTGCACTCGTCTGGATCGGCAATGGACCCGCATCATCGCTACGCCTGCGCCTGCTTCAGGCATGGCACAGCCTCATGGGCGGGCGGGCACGGCCCGTTCTTGTCGTCCTCATGCCAGCCACGGACACGTCCGATTTTGGCCCCGCGGGACGCCGGCGATCGCTGATGGCGATCGGGGCGTATTTGCAGGACCAGCCGGGCCTTGCCGAAACGCTCAAGCAACTTTCGATCCCCCAAGGATCGTGAAGCCGCGATCATGCTGGCATCGGACCTGCCAACCGTGCTGAGCGTGTTTCCGAGTTTCGCCATCGGCGGCGCGCAGATGCGCTTTGCTGCGCTCGCCAATCGCTTCCCGAATCGCTGGCGCCATCGCGTCATCGCCATGGACGGGAACAGAAGCGCCGCCGACCGACTCGCGCCGGGCCTCGATCTCGACTTTCCCAGGATATCCGCGCGTAATACCAACCCGCACAGACGTCGACTCTCCCGGGATTCCCAACCGCTGCCGGTTCCGATTCTGATGCTCACTCAGGGTGATTTGCTTGAGCGAGGCAACGGATGGGTGCGGCAGTGACGATCACGCGGACGGAGCACACGGCGGCTGAGCTGCGTGCGATAGCTGGCAAATGCCACGATGGCGCGCAGGTCCGAAGGCTTTTGGCAGTGGCGATGGTGCTGGAAGGCGGCACGCGCACCGAAGCTGCAGAGCAGAACGGCATGGACCGACAAACACTGCGCGACTGGGTTCATCGCTACAATGAGGCGGGTGTCGAAGGGCTGAAGTCGCGCCGTAGCCCTGGTCCCAAGCCGGCCTTGACCACGGAACAAATGGCGGAACTGAAAGCCCTGGTCATCAAGGGGCCGGATCTGGAGACGCACAAAGTGGTGCGATGGCGTTGTGTGGATCTGCGCGAAGAGGTTGCTCGCCGCTTCAATGTGACGGTGCATGAAAGCACCATTGGCAAGTGGCTGCGTCAGCTCGATATGACCCGGCTGCAACCGCGCCCATTTCATCCGAAGAAGGACGCCGAAGCCGAGGAGGCGTTTAAAAAAACTTCGCTGACTTGGTGAAGGCCGCCCTGCCAGCGTCCGCCACCGGCAAGCCGATCGAGATCTGGTTCCAGGACGAGGCTCGGGTCGGCCAGAAGGGCGGCCATGCCTATGTCTGGGCGCCGATCGGCGCCCGACCTTTGATGGTCCGCGACAATCGCCATGACTCCGCTTACCTGTTTGGTGCGATCTGTCCAAACCGCGCGGTCGGGGCCGCGATCATTATGCCGAACGTCAATGCCGAGGCGATGACCGAACATCTGGCCGAAATCAGCACCCAGGTCGTATCCGGCGCGCATGCCGTGCTGGTTTGCGACAGCGCAGGATGGCACCAGACTGGCGGCCGGCTCGGCGTGCCGGATAACATCACGCTCCTGCCCTTGCCGTCGTATTCCCCCGAACTCAACCCAATGGAGAATGTCTGGGAATATCTCCGCGCCAATCGGCTGTGTGCCCTGGTATGGGACAGCTACAAAGCCATCGTCGCGGCCTGCAGCAGCGCCTGGAATTTTTTCGTCAACGATCCTGACCGCATCCGCTCAATCGGCACCAGGGAGTGGGCGTGTGTCAGCCTCTAGGCGGGTTGGTATAAGAATGCCACGTTGGCGAATGTCCGCAGGTTCCGAACCTGCCTGCGCGACTGGCGCCCAAATGTCATGCTCACCAGCAACTGGGGATCGATCGAGTGGGCGATGGCAAATATCGGGGCGGTCACGCGGCATATTCACCTCGAAGGCGGGTTCGGTTCGGACGAAATCGCCAGCCAAAGGCGGCGGCGGATCCTGGCTCGCCGCGTGTTCCTGCGGCGCAGGACGATCGTCGTGCCCTCGCGCACGTTGCAGAGAATCGCGACGGAGAATTGGCGCCTCGATCCCGAGAGCGTCCGCTACATCCCGAACGGCATCGACCTCGCCCGGTTCGCAACACGGGGGCGGCCGCGCGGTCCGGCAGATGAGCTTGTCCTCGGCACAGTCGCAGCACTGCGGCCGGAGAAGAATTAGGGCGGCTACTGCGAGCGTTCCGTTCCGCCGCAGAGCACATACCGGCCAGGCTCGTCATCGTCGGCGACGGACCGGATCGCCAAGGACTCGCGCGCCTCAGCGTAGAGCTCGGGATCGCCACGCGTGTTCAGTTCGCGGGAGCCGTCGCCGACCCGGCGTCATTTTACGCCGGCTTCGACATCTTCGCCTTGTCCTCCGACACCGAACAGATGCCGCTCACGGTCATTGAGGCGATGGCGTCCGGTCTCCCGGTTGTCGCGACTGATGTCGGCGATGTGCGCGATATGGTCGCGGCGGAGAATGCGCCACTGATCGTCGCGTGCGATGATGATGCGTTGGCGATCGCGCTGCACGAATTGATCGCTGACCCGGCCCGCCGCCAACGGCTTGGCATGGCAAACCGCGCCAAAGCCGAGCGGGCTTTCGACCAAGAGGCGATGTTTGCCGCCTACGCTACGTTGCTGGATCTCCCCGGGAATTGGGAACGTCGTGCGGACCGGCCCGCGCCCGTTACCGGCTCAAGCCAGGCACGAAGCCGATAGGCCGCAATTCCGACCCATTCGTGCAGCGCGTGATAGCTGCGCGACCAGCCACCCGCCTCCGGGAGAAAGCCGCCTCCGGAAATCACATCGAGTGCGACGGGAGCGGCGATCGCGGTGAAGCCGAAGTGTCGGAACGCGATCAGCGCCCGCTTCTCGTGCCAGGCATGCGTGACGATGTATACGCTTCGGATGTCGCGGGGTGCGAGGATGCTCGCACTGTCTTGCGCATTCTGCCAGGTGGTCAGTGAGCGGTCCTCGATCCAGGTTACTTGCACCTGAAATAAGTCTTCCATTGCCCGCGCCATGACATGGGCCAACGGCTCGTCGCCGGGCCGTATCGGACCGCCCGAGACGAGGACGGGCAAATGCACCTCCCGCCATAGCCTGGCGCCGACCGCCAAACGTTCCAAGGTGAGCGGCCCAACCCGGAGTCCCGACGGCGTGTGCTCCGCCTCGGCGCTGAGAATGATGATCGCCTGCGGTCCCCGGCTCGCCGGCGGGTCGCGTTGCAGATCGCGTTCCAGCGACACGATCAGGGCTTGTCCGACTACGGGCAGCGCCAAAATCCCGAGACCCAGGACCGCAGCAGATACAATGGCCGCTGCCAGCCTGCTTCGACGGCGCGAACGGAACAGGAGCAGGCCAAGCAGCGCAACATAAAGCAGGCTGGGCGGCGGGATGAGCAGATCGGTCAACAATAAGCGAATGCTCACGGCATACGACCCTGTAGACTGGAATCGGAGGCACCTCGGTGCGTCCCTCCCGCCAGGTCCTCGGAAAAAAAGAAACAGCTCTGAGCACGCATTGCTTCAGCATACGCGATCGAGCGGATTGCGAAAATCAGTCGAGCGTTAGGCTATGCGCGTTTTCGACTTGGGGCTCTGGACCGCGCGGCCGCGACTTTCCTGGAGGCCTGAGCGGGCTCAGGCTTCTCCCTTGATGCGAAGAAGCGGGCCGCGACGGCTCCGTGGTCCGCCCAAGGCTCTGTTTCAGCGCCGCCATTAGGTCCACAACATTGTCGCGTCGCGGTGCAGGCGCTGGCGCGGGATGCAGGCCCTCACCGCGCAGCTTCGCCTCGATGACCTCGCGCAGCCGGGCTTCGTAGCGGTCTTCCATATCCGCGGGCTCGAAGGGTGCGGCCTGACGGTCAATGAGCTGCTGGGCAAGCTTGACCATCTCCGGGTCGGGTTTTTCGTCCGCCACCGGATCGAACAGCGGTTTCGCATCGTAGATATCCCGCTGTTCGTGCAAGGTGTGCAGCACCAGTCCGGGTCCCATCGGCAGGATTGCCACCGGGCGCTCGCGGCGTGAGATGACCACCCGCGACAGTGCAGCCTTGCCCGCCTGTGCAATGGCTTCGCGCAGCACGACGTACACATCGATCCCCGCCTCGCCGTCGGGTGCCACGTAATAGCTCGCGTCAAAGTAGATCGGCGGTATCGACGCGATATCCACAAATTTGTCGATCGTCAGCACCGAGGAAGATTTCGATCTTGGCACTCTCGAAGTCCTCAGCGTCGAGAATGACGTAGCGATCCTTCTCGAACTCGTATCCGCGAACGAGATCGCCCCGCGACAGCTCTTCGTCCGTTTCCGCGTCCAGGGTCACCATCCTGATGCGGTGTCCGGTCTTTGGATTGATCAGATGAAAATGCAAGTCACCGCTGGCCCGATGCACCGTGTGCAGCGCGATAGGACAGGATACAAGAGCGAGCCGTAAATGCCCGCGCCAGATAGGCCGGCCCGCCATCGCAAACTCCCACAGTTGACGTCCGCGAACGCGGCCGTGAGCTCACGGTTTCGCGCGCCGCAGCTTATGCCCGATAGTTTACGTTGATCATGAGCGTCACGCCAAATTGAGGCTGATGCGCGCTCGGGACGGTTCTCGCGCCAATAACTGCGTGCTCATCTGCACCGCCCGAGCGATGAGGCGGCATGGCTCCTATTTTCAATCCGAGTGCGAACTTGGCTGCGAAGCTCGGTTTTGCCGGCGGCGTTGTCCTTGTGCTGGCGGGCATCGGCTGGTGGTGGGGGTATCCTAGAACCGATTATCGCCGGCAATCGTTCTGGTATGTCAACCAACTGGTGCCGTTCAGCCACAAGCATCACGTTAACGGTCTCGGCATCGACTGTCGGTTCTGTCACGTCTCGGTAGAGGTTTCCACGAATGCCGGGATGCCGCCCACCTATACGTGCATGACCTGTCACTCCCAGGTGTGGACCAACGCACTGATGCTGCAACCGGTACGCGACAGCTTGGCCAAAGACACGCCAATGGTTTGGCGCCGGATTTATGATATCCCGGACTATGTTTTCTTTGATCACGGCATTCACATCGCCAAGGGCGTCGGCTGCGCGGAGTGTCACGGGGAGGTGAACGAGATGCCGCTCACCTATAAGGCTACCAGTATGACGATGACATTTTGTATCGATTGCCACATCGATCCTGGGCCACGGCTCAGACCGAAGGACCAGATTTTCAATATGCAATGGAAGCACGACGCGCTGACGCCGCCACCCAAGCAGCTTCTGACCGAGTACCACGTCCCGAGCCGCAACCTTCTGGATTGCTCGATATGTCATCGGTGACGGGCGCGTCGCCACAGTGGCGCAGCATCGAGGAGCTTGCACGCGATCCCGTTTTTCTCGCGCGTGCCGCCGACGAATTCCCCGGCCTGCAGGAAGCCTTGGCCCTGCCGCACAAGCGGCGCGGCGTATTGCGGCTCATGGCGGCAGCGATCGCAATGGGCGGGCTCGCCGGCTGTTATTCCGGAGAGCCATCCGGGGCGTTGATTCCCGCGGTGAAGAACCCGCCCAGCATCGTTCCCGGTTTGCCTAACCACTATGCAACGGCCCATATGAACGCGGGTTATGCGCTGGGCACGGTGGTTGCGCACCAGATGGGGCGTCCGATCAAGGTGGAAGGCAATCCCAACCATCCGTCCAGCCTGGGCGCCACGGACGTGTTCGCTCAGGCCGAGGTGCTGAGCTTTTACGACCCCGATCGAGCGATGGTCGTGAGCACGGGTGGGACACCGACTGCCCGCCAGACAATGCTCGGCGCGATCGTGTCGCAGCAGGCGATCGTAGCCGCGCGCAACGGCGAAGGGTTCCGGATCCTGACCGGATCGGTCACATCGCCAACCATCTCTAAGTTGATCCAGAATTTGTTGCAAAGATACCCTGAGGCACGCTGGCACAGTTGGGAACCGGTCCATCGCGACAACGTGACCAAGGGTGCAGAACTCGCCTATGGCCGCGCGGTGGATGTGATCCCGGCACTGGACAAGGTCGATGTGCTGCTCGGGATCGATAGCGACCTGCTGCACGGCGCACCGGGCTGGGTGCGCTACGCCCGCGAGTTTGCGTCTCGCCGCAATCCGGCGCGCACGAAAGCGATGAGCCGGGTTTATGCTGTCGAACCCAGCCCGACCTTGCTCGGCTCGGTCGCCGACAATCGCTTCGTCGCGGGGCCGCGTGAACTGCACCAGGTGGTGACGGCACTCGCCGCCGCGATTTTGCGCAATGCCGCGCCGTCAAGCTCGCCGCCCTGGCTCGCCGAGGTCATCGCCGACTTAAAGGCGGCTCACGGAAAGGCGCTGATCGATGCCGGCCCAGCTCAACCGCCGGAGGCGCATGCGCTCGTGCATGCGATGAACGAAGCATTGGGTGCGCGGGGCTCGACGATGCAGCTGATAGAGCCTGTCCGCGCTGATCCCAGACACGGCACAGGCTGACTCCACCAGGACGCTTGCCGAGGAAATGCACGCGGGCAAGGTGCGCGCGCTGCTGATCATTGATTGCAACCCGGCCTTTACCGCGCCGAGCGACCTCGACTTCCCAAAGCGATGACGCAGGTGCCGTTCAGTGTCGCAATGGCCCGGGAGCCGGACGAGACGGCGCGGCTCGCCATCTGGTCGGTGCCGTTGGCGCATGCCTGGGAGACCTGGTCCGATGCGCGCGGGCATGACGGAACCGCGGTTGTTATGCAGCCGCAGGCATTGCCGCTCTACGGTGGGATGAGCGCGCAGGAGATGCTGATCCGGTTCGCCGGCAGCCCGCCACCATCGGACCTGGAATTGGTGCAGGCCACGTGGCGTGACCGGCTCGGTCAAAACTTCGAGCAGGCTTGGCATGATACGCTGGCGCAGGGGGTCGTGGCCGGAACAGCGAGCGCCACTGCGAGCGTGACGCTGAAGAGCAATGTCGCCACGCTCGCCCCGCTTGCGCCTGCCGCGCAGGAGACGACTATCCTCTTTCGACCGGATCCCTCGCTTTGGGACGGCCGTTACGCGAACAATCCGTGGCTGCAGGAATTGCCCCGGCCGCTGACCAAGCTCACCTGGGACAACCCGCTGCTGGTCTCGCCGGAGATCGCACGGCAGAAGCAGCTCAACAACGGCGATCAGGTCGTGCTGCGGGTCGGCGACCGCGGGTTGATTGTCCCGGTCTGGATCCAGCCCGGCCAGGCGCCGGATGTGGTGCTCGCGTGGCTCGGCGGCGGGCGACGGGTGACGGGTGCCGTCGGTGAGAATACAGGATTTGATTTTTATCCACTGACCGGCGGGACCGATGCCGCGCGGATCGAAAAAACCCGGGGACGCGTGGAACTTGCCAGCACAATTCATCACGCGGTCCTGTTCGGAGCCGACGGAATTAAGGACCAGATCGTCAAACATACAACCTTGCCGGAGTTCCAGAAGAACACTCACTTCGCGCAAGAACCGGAACAGCCAAATCTCTATCGGCGCAAGCCGCCAGGTCCGGCCGCGTGGGCGATGTCGGTGGATTTGAACTCCTGTATCGGCTGCAACGCTTGCGTTATCGCCTGCCAGGCCGAGAACAATGTACCGACAGTCGGCAAGGAGCAAGTGCTGATGGAGCGAGAGATGCACTGGTTACGCATCGATCGCTATTATGAGGGTAACCCCGGATCATCCGGAGGCATTCTTTCAGCCGGTGTTGTGCATGCATTGCGAGAACGCGCCATGCGAGGTGGTCTGCCCGCCCGGCGCGACAGTGCATGACGCTGAGGGATTGAACCTTCAGGTCTATAATCGCTGCATCGGAACCCGTTTCTGCTCCAACAACTGCCCGTACAAGGTCCGCCGCTTCAACTTCTACCCTTATGCCCATCAACTGAATCGTCCGGCGGTATCGTGGAACAATAACGTCTCGGTACGCGGCGGCGGAGTAATGGAGAAATGTACCTACTGCGTGCAGCGGATCTGGAGCGCGCGGATCGCTGCCGACGAGACCAATACCTATGATGGCGCGATACCAGTCGTGACCGCCTGTCAGGCGGCCTGCCCGACCGGGGCTTTTACCTTCGGCGACATGGCAACCCCGACCAGCGCGGTCGCCGAGCGCAAGAAGAGCCCGCTGGATTACAAGCTGTTGCAAGATCAGCACACCTATCCGCGCACCACCTATGAGGCACTGGTGCGCAACCCAAATCCGGCAATCACCGAAAGCGGCGTATGAGATGAGCGACATCCCCGCCTCGAGCGCGCTGCAAGCTGACGCCGCCATCCAGAAGGTCCGCAAGCCCCGCCTGGACGATCCGGTGTTCCTGCCCGGCCAAACGGCCGCCGGGGTGACGGACCGGATCTGCGCGTTGGTGCTGCGCGATCGGGCGTTTCTCTGGTGGTACGCGGGAATGCTGTTGTCCCTCGCTTGGGTCGTCGGACTGATGATCGCGATCGGCTGGGTATTCATTCGCGGCCCCGGTATCTGGGGCCTGGACTGGCCATCGATGTGGGGGTTCGCGATCATCGACTACGTGTGGTGGATCGGTATCGGCTGCGGCGCGGCGTTCGTCTCGGCGCTGTTTGCCTTGCTGGGCGCGGAGTGGCGGGCGGGTATCAGCCGGCTTGCGGAATCCATTGCGGTCGTCGCCGCAGGATGCGCCGGCATTTTTCCGATCATTCATTTGGGACGGCCTTGGCTGTTCTACTGGCTTTATCCCTATCCGAATATCCAGGGCGTCTGGCCGAACTGGCGCAGCCCACTGCTATGGGATTTCTGGGGCATTCACGCTTTCCTGCTGGTCAGCATCCCGTTCTGGTTGTTGAGCCTGATACCGGACTTTGCGGCCTTGCGTGATCGTGCGCGCACGCGCGGCAGACAGATCTTTTATGGCGTCCTGGCAATGGGATTCCGCGGCAGCGGGGCGCAATGGCGCAATCACCGCGCCTGCTATCGGATCATGGCGGTGCTGATGCTGCTCGCTGCCATCAATACCCATAGCATCGCCGCGCTCGATTTCGCTGGCGCGGCGACGCTCGGTTGGCACAGCACGATGATGCCGCCCTATTTCATCTTCGGCGCCGTCTACTCGGGCGCGGCGATGATCCTGTTCGTGGGCCTGCCGCTGCGGCGGCTGATGCGGCTGGGCGAGATCATCACCGGCCGGCATGTGGACATGCTGTGCCGGATTATGGTCGTGAGCAGCTTGCTGATCACCTACTGCTACGCGATGGAAGCCTTCATGACTTGGTACGGCGGCGATCCATCTGAACGAACCATGTTCGCCGACCGCGCCATGGGCCATTACTGGTACATTTACTGGGGCACAATCCTGTTCAATTGCATCCTGCCGATCGCGTTCTGGATCAGACGAATGCGCATGCTGCAGCCCGTGGTGATCGGGATCTCGTTCTTTGCCCTGGTCGGCATGTGGATGGACCCGTACAAGCTGATCCCCGGCAGCCTGTTCCGCCCACGTCTGCCCTCTTCCTGGGGCAGTTATCATGGTTCGTGGTTCGACTGGCTTACGCTGGTCGGCTCGATCGGCTTCTTCTTCTTCCTGCTGCACTTGATCGTACGGCTGCTGCCGGTTGTGAACATCGGCGCTATGCGCCGGCTGCTCACGGCGCGTGTACCATGACCGCGCTGGTTGCTGCATTCCCCAACGAAGCGGGGCTGGTTCGTGCGGTAAGCCAACTGCGCGCCGCCGGCTTTGACGAGATCGAGACCTACACTCCGGTGCCGCTCACCGTCGAGGATAACGCCGGCCGGGGCTCGCCGATACCGACCGCGATCCTGTTTGGCGGGCTGGTCGGTGCAGCCTTCATGTTCGGTTTGCAGACGCTTTCCGATGCATCGAGCTGGGGCTATCCCGTCGATATCGGCGGGCATCCCAGGTTCTCCTGGCCCGACTTCGTTCCCAACGCTGTGTCCTTCGGGTTCATCTGCGCCTCGCTGTTCGGCTTTGCCGCGCTGCTGTTCCTGTCGGGCGCGTGGCGTCTCTGGGACGCAGTCGATGAGTTCGAGGCCACACGCGAGGCGAGCCGTGACGGGTGGATCGCGCATGTCCACCACGAGGAAACCGACGAGATCGCGCGGGCGCGCGAAGTGATCGAGCCGCTCGATCCACTGGCGCTGCGGGTCATTTCCCTCGACCTGGAAGAGGTGCCGACATGAGGACGGCGCTGCTCTTTGCGGCCGTGCTCCTCGCGTTGGGCGGCTGCGACGACATGAGCAACCAGCCGCGGCAAAAGACCTATTCGCCCGAAGTCGGCCCCGCGCAGCAGCCCAAGAGCGTGGTGCAATACGAGCAGCTGCCCGGGACGGTGCCCCCGGTGACGCTGGCGTTATTGCGGCGCGGGCAAGAGCAGTTTCGCATCTACTGCACGCCCTGCCACTCGGAATTGGGAGACGGCAACGGAATGGTCGTGCAGCGCGGCTTTCCTTCGCCCCCCAACTATGAGCGTGCCGATCTGCGCAACGCGCCGCCGCAGAAATTCTACGACGTGATGACCAAGGGTTTCGGCGTCATGTATTCCTTCGCCGACCGCGTGAGGCCGGAGGACCGCTGGGCGATCGCTTCGTACATAAAGGCACTGCAGCTCAGCCAACGCGCCGGCGTCGATGACCTGTCTCCCGAGCATAAGGCAGCGTTGAAATGACGCCGGCGCAGGTGGAACGGGTAGCGTGGATTGTGGGCGGGGTCGGCGTTGTCGGCTCGGCCATTGGCTGGGTGATGGCAACTTCGCTGTTTGCTGGCGCCTGGCTTGCCGCGGTCACGTTCTGGCTGTTCTGGCCGCTCGGCAGCATGGGGCTGCTGCTGATACACGGCCTTACCGGTGGACGCTGGGGCGCGCTGATTCGGCCGCAATTGCTGATTGCGACGGCTACTCTGCCACTTGCCTTGCCCGCCATTATCCCGATCCTGCTTTTGGTCCACACGCTCTATCCGTGGGCCGGGCACGATGCCGCGCAGACATTGCACAACACGCGATACCTGAACCCGGGCTTCTACTACGGCCGGGTCTGCGGCTACGTCGTGCTTTGGGTCCTCATGGCGGCGGGTCTCGTGCTGCTGCTGCGACGCCGGCCCAGTGCGCCGCTCTATCGGCTGGCGCCACCCGGATTGGCCCTACTGTTCCTGAGCGTGACCTTCGCGGGCATCGACATGACATTGTCGCGCGAGCCGCATTTCAACTCGACTGCATACGGCATGGTCATGGCCTCTGAGGCACTGCTGTTCGCACTCGCCATTGCCGTGTTCCTCGCCACGCTGATGGCTGTGGACGACAGCGAGGGATTGGAACAGCTGGGAAAACTGCTGCTCGCAGCCCTGCTTTTGTGGGGCTATTTGACGTTCGTGCAGTTCCTGATCGTCTGGAACTCCAATCTGGCGATTGATGCGCCGTGGTACGTGCATCGCGCCGAGCGTGGCTGGGGCATCGTCGCCTATATTGTTTTCGTCCTGCATTTCTTCGTGCCGCTTCTGGCGCTGCTGTTCCCGTTTGTGCAGCGTTCGCGGGAAGCGCTCATGGCGATCACGCTCATGATTATCGTCTCCGAGATCCCGCGCGCATGGTGGCTGGTCGTGCCGTCCTCCGAGCGGAGCGTAAGCTGGATAGACGGTTTGGCGATGCTGGCGGCGATCGGCATCGGCACAGGGCTGTTCCTCGCGGCACCACGATGGATCGAGCGGCTGCTACCGCAGGAGGCGAGCCATGCCTGAGGAAGTTGCCCTTCCGCTTGCGCGAAACGAACGGAAGGATGTCTCCGGCCTGTTCATTTCGTTGGCATTCACCGGACTACTCCTCGGCGTCGCCGCTGTCGCCCTGATCTGCTGGGGTATCTTCCCGCAATCGCCGAACCCTTCCCGGCTGTCTTATCCGCTGCCCAACTATCCGGCGCCGGCGCTGCAAGGGTCGCCGCATCAGGACATGGTCCGCTTCTATCGCGCGGAAATGCGGCGCTTGAATACGACCGGTTGGGTCGATCGGGCGCAAGGGTTTGTGCATATCCCGATCGAGGTGGCGATGCGGAAAATCGCGAAGCGGGGGATACCAGGTTGGCCAAGTTCGGCCGCTACGAGTCGATGAGTATCTGCCCGGCTAAGCCGATCGCCCGAAGCATGCTTTTGACCGAGCGGAGGCGCGGACCGTGAATTTTGAGCTGCCGGTCGCTTCCAATTTTGCGCCGACCGTCGATCACATCATGATTGCCCTGCTCGTGCTGTCAGCCGGCATGCTACTGCTGGTGTTCGGATTGATGGTCGTTTTTTCGATCCGCTACCGCGCCGGCAGTACGCTCGATCGCGGATCGCTACTGCCAAAGACCTGGCGCCTTGAGACCGCCTGGACCACGGCAATCTTTCTTGGCTTCTTCGGCCTATTCTACTGGGGCGCTGTTGTTTACGTGCGACAGTTCACGCCGCCGGATGACGCGATCAAGATATCGGTCGTCGGCAAACAATGGATGTGGAAGATTGAACATCCCGGCGGCCAGAAGGAAATCAACACAGTACATGTCCCGATCGACCATCCGGTCGAGGTCATCATGACGTCGGAGGACGTGATCCACGACTTCGCTATTCCAGCCTTCCGCATGCGCTACGACGTCCTGCCAGGACGGTACCTGACCTACTGGTTTACGGCCACCATCCCGGGCGATTACGACCTGTTCTGCGATCAGCTCTGCGGTGCCAATCATTCCCTCATGCGCGGCCGGGTCATTGCCATGACCGCCCCGGCCTATCAGCGATGGCTGGAGGAGAATGGCACTTCAAAGAGCCTGGTAGCGGACGGCAAGGCACTATTCGTGCAGCTCGGCTGTGCCGGCTGTCACGGTGGGCAGGGCACTGTTCGCGCTCCATCGCTTGCTGGAATATACCGCAGTGCCGTACCGCTATCCAACGGAACCACCGTGGTTGCCGACGAAAAGTACCTACGGGATTCGATCCTGTTCTCAAAGAAGCAAGTCGTAGCCTCGTTTCAAGCCGATAATGCCGTCCTTCGATGGCAAGATCAGCGACGCCGACCTCGAGAAGCTTCTTGCCTACATCAAGTCCCTGGGTGCGGAGCGAAACCCATGAGCAGCACGATTTTCGAGGCACGCGAGATCCATGAAAGTTATCTCGCATCCCGATTCACGCTGAAGAGCTGGCTAGTCACGACCGACCATAAACGGCTGGCGGTCCTTTACCTCATCAGCATTACCTTCTTCTTTTTCATCGGCAGCATCGCCGCAGCCATAATCCGCTGGAACCTTATTGTACCGCAAGGGATGCTGCGAGACCCGGAAACTTACAACCGGATGTTCTCCTTGCACGGGGTCATGATGGTTTGGTTCTTCCTGGTGCCGTCCATTCCGGTAACATTGGGTAACTTTTGCATTCCGCTCATGATTGGCGCGCGTGACGTGGCGTTCCCGAAAATCAATCTGCTGAGCTGGTACATCTTCGTCGCTGCCGGCCTGATCGAGTTCTATGCGGTGTTCGTCGGCGGCGTTGACGCGGGATGGACATTTTATCCAACGCTCTCCACCGGTTACAGCAACGGCTTCATCAAGCTCGCGGCGGCCGCGATCTTTCTGGTCGGCTTTTCTTCGATTGCTACCGGCGTCAATTTCATGACCACCATTCATCGGCTCCGTGCTCCCGGAATGACTTGGCATCGACTGCCGGTATTCATCTGGTCGCACTATGCGGTTAGCGTAATCTACGTGCTCGCTACGCCGATGCTGGCCATGACGATGGTGATGCTGTTTTTCGAGCGCCAGTTTCACGGCGGCATGTTCGACCCGCAATGGGGCGGCGATCTGGTTCTGTATCAGCACATGTTCTGGTTCTATTCGCACCCCGCCGTTTACATCATGATCCTGCCGGGTTTCGGGGTGATCAGCGAGATCATCCCATGCTTCTGCCATCGGAAACTGTTCGGCTACGAATTCGTCGTCTGGTGCAGCATCGCGATCGCGGTGATCGGCTTCTTTGCCTGGGGCCACCACATGTTCGTCGCCGGCATGTCACTTTATTCCGCGCTGGTGTTCTCGCTGATGTCGTATGTCGTTGCCGTACCGTCCGCGATTAAGGTGTTCAACTGGGTCGGCACGATGCATAAGGGCTTCATCCGTTTCGATGCGCCCATGCTTTATGCGCTGGGATTCATCGTCCTGTTCACGATCGGCGGGCTGACCGGCTTGTGGGTGGCGAATCTCGCTGCCGACGTGCATCTGCACGATACTTATTTCATCATTGCCCATTTCCACTACATAATGGTCGGCGGAATGGTTTCGGCCTTCTTCGGCGGTCTGCATTTCTGGTGGCCAAAGATCACCGGACGGCTCTATCCCGAAATGTGGGGTCGGGCGAGCGGCGATCATAATCTTTATAGGCTTCAATATGACATTCGCGCCGCAATTCGTACTTGGCTATACCGGAATGCCGCGCCGCTACGCGAGTTATCCGCCGAAATATCAGGTGCTGAATGTAATGTCCTCGGCCGGCGCTTCGATCCTCGCGCTGGGATACCTGCTGCCGTTCTTTTACCTGCCCTGGTCCCTGTTCCGCGGCGAGCGGGCATCGCCCAATCCGTGGGACGCCACCGGTCTCGAATGGCAAACACCGTCGCCGCCGCCCGAGAAGAACTTCTACGCAACACCGGTCGTCACCCAGGGTCCGTACGAATACAAGGAACCCGAGGTGCTGGAGCAGTTGCGCCGTCATGGCTGAGCAACCCGAACTCACCGTTCCGCCTGAATTCCAGTACCAAAGCCTGTTTCACCAGGCGGAGACGGCGATCGCCGGGATGTGGCTGTTCTTGGCGCAGGAGTGCGTGTTCTTCGGCGGGCTGTTCCTGACCTGGATCTATGCCCGTTACTGGAATATGGCCGGATTTGATGCGGGCAGCAATCATACCCAGCTCTGGATCGGCAGTATCAACGCTGGGGTGCTGGTCACGAGCAGCTTCGTTACGCGGTTGCTTTCGCCTTCATCCAGGCCGGGCGCACGCGGCAGATGACCCGGTCGCTGCTCGGGTGTGCTTCTCCTCGGATTGATTTTTGTCGTCCTGAAGGGCTACGAGTGGCATCTCGACTTCGAGGACCATGACTGGATTGGCGATCCGGAGTTTCCGGTGACAGGGTCGCTAGAAGGCGGAGCCAAACTGTTTTGGTCATTCTACTGGGTCGGGACGGTCCTGCACGCTGCGCACATGACGGTCGCCATGGGCCTTGTGACCTACATTGTCTTCCGCGCCCGCCGGCGGGCTTTCAGCGCCACCTATCATACGCCGGTCGAAGTCGTGGGCATTGTTTTGGAGCTTTGTCGATATCGTCTGGATGGTGCTCTGGCCGTTCATTTACCTTATCGGGAGGGTGCAGTGAGACGCCAGTTGGTCGTGCTGGGCCTGACTTGGTGCCTGCTGATGGCCATAGCGGGCGGCGAGTTTTTGGTGGCGGGGATGCACATGCGCATGGAGAACCGCCCGGTGATTTTGTTCTTTTCCGCGACAATGGTAGTAATCGTCGCTTTCATGTTCATGCACCTTAACCGCGCGCCGACGGTAGCTAAGGGATTTGCGGCCATGGGCGTGTTCTGGCTGATCCTGGTGCTTGGCCTGGGTAGCATGGATATGCTGACGCGCAGTTGGTATCCGGTTGCGCACTACAACCCTTATTAACCGACGCCCCACGACTCTGACGATTGCCAGTTTCCTGTCAAATACCCGATATCCCGTAACAGCCGCGAGCCGCGGTACGTTTGCTCCGTGCAGCGCGACCTGAGCGACGCTCCTCGTAGCGCCGGGATTGGCGGCCGGTTCGGTCGCAGCCCGGTTTAGCCGCTTGCCCACGGGGAGGCCGCAGTATCGAAAAAAGGTGAAGGTATGGTTACTCCACTGAAACTCCTGAGCGCGGCGGGTTTGGCTGCGTCGGTCATTGCGATTCCCGCTTTCGCGGCCACTAACGGCGAAAACGGCACGAACGGTGCCTTTAGCAGCAGCAATGCTACCCCGCTTACACCCATCGAGGGTAAGACTGCTGGGTCCGCGACAGTGGCGAACAATAGCACCACCGCTCCGGCCACCGGCGCGGCCACCACCGGCGTGACGCCCATGGCAAATTCTGTGGTTGGTGGCAAGAACTACGCTAATGTCGGGCTGGGCGGCTACACAGCGGACCAAGTGTTTATCACCAGCGGCAACGGAAACAACAATAATAATAACAACAATGGCAACAACAATTGGCGCCCGTCGCAGCGCAACCCGGTGCTGGCCGATAACGGCGATGTCCGCGCGGACAAGGCCATTGGTACCGACGTCTATAATGCCGACAACAAGAAGCTTGGCACCATCGATGGCATCCTGATCGGCAAAAACGGGGTTTGGGCCGTAATCTCGACCAACAACAAGAAAGTCGCCGTCCACTTCGACCAGCTTGAGTTTGGCAATGCCGTCAACAACGGGAACGACAAGATCGTGCTGCCGAACGAGACCGAGGCTCGGCTGAACACGCTGCCCGCATTTCACTACGACGTAACCAATTACCCGAACGTAAACAGCAACGGCGGCGTAGCGAATAGCAACGGAAACAACAATGGCTGAATTATTCCCGCCCGGCGGCGTTCGAGCACCGCCGGGCGGGATCCAAAGCAATCTAGCCCGCTCCGCCGGATCGTGACACAAACAAGAAAATCCACGGAAGCGAGAGGGGCGAGGACGATGCAGGCTGCGCTCGACGCGATCCTGAGCAAGATGATCACCTTGGGCCGGCTCAGTATCCGATGGCCCGACGGTCGGGTAAGCACCTATGCCGGCCCGCCGGGTTCGGGTAAGGACATCGCGCTGTCGATCCGCAATCGCGCCACCATTCGCCGGCTCCTGCTCAACCCGACGCTGGCGGTCGGCGAGTGCTACATGGACGGTAGCCTGCAGCCGGAAGGAACGAGCGTGTATGATGCGCTCGATCTCTTGGTCATGAACATGATGGCCAACGGGGAGGGACATCCGGTTGAGCGCGTGCGCCGCACCTGGGGCCTGCTCAGGCGGCGCATCGACCAATACAACCCGGCTACGCGCGCTCGGAAAAACGTCGCGCATCACTATGACCTGAACGGACGACTCTATAGCCTGTTTCTCGACCGCGACCGGCAATATTCCTGCGCCTACTTCCCCGGCGGCCACGAGACGCTGGAGGAAGCGCAGGCTGCCAAGAAGCGGCACATCGCCGCCAAGCTCTGTCTCGACCGGCCGGATCTGACGGTACTTGATATCGGCTCGGGCTGGGGCGGGTTGGCGCTTACCCTTGCCCGGGATTACGGGGCGCACGTGCTTGGCGTCACGCTGTCAAGCGAACAACTCAAGGAATCGATTGCCCGCGCGCAAGCGGCCGGGTTGCAGGACCGTGTACAGTTCGAGCTGCTCGATTATCGCGCTGTCGATCGGCCGTTCGACCGCATCGTTTCGGTTGGCATGTTCGAACATGTCGGTGTCGGCCATTACCGGGAGTTTTTCAGGAACTCTGCTCGCTGTCTGAAGCCCGACGGTGTTGCCCTACTGCATGCGATCGGCCGCAGCGACGGACCCGGAAGCACCAATTCCTGGCTTGCTAAATACATCTTTCCCGGCGGCTATTGCCCTGCTCTGTCCGAAGTGCTCCCGAAGATTGAAAATGTAATGCTCATTGCAACCGATATTGAGATACTCCGCCTGCACTACGCGCAGACGCTAAGTCACTGGCGTCGCCGCTTCGCGGCCAATCGCGACGCAATCGCCACTCTTTATGATGAGCGGTTCTGCCGCATGTTCGAGTTCTATCTGGCAGGCGCGGAGTTGTCGTTCCGGCGAGAGCACATGATGGTTTTTCAGATCCAGCTCGCGCATCACCAGAGCGCCGTTCCGCTGACACGTGATTACATCACCGAGGCCGAACGGGCAGGCCAACTCACGGGTTCCGCGGCCAGCGCACCGCAAACCTCGGATCCCGGGGACACAACCGGACTGATCGCAAGCCGTGAGGAAACAAGGCACGGCTGAGCTCGCGAAGTGAGCCGGCGCACGCCGCCTGCCACGTCCATCCCCGCAATCCACACCTATCCACAGGCCGGAATGGATGCGCATACCGACTTGATCACGCTATGCTGCGCGGACCGTGAACAACATCGATTCCCCCCTACTCGGTCTCTCGCAGCGCTTGCCGCCGTCCAACCTCCAGGCCGAGCAAGCGCTGCTCGGAGCGGTGCTGGCCAACAACAAGGCGTACGAACGCGTCTCCGATTTCCTGGCCCCGGAGCATTTCGCCGATCCGATCCACGGACGTATTTACGCTTCCGTTATGCGTCGTATCGAGGCCGGCCAGCTTGCCGATGCGGTCACGCTGAAAGCCGAGTTCGAGCATTCCGGCGTGCTGGCGGAGGTCGGCGGTACCGCCTATCTGGCGCAACTTCTTGCCGCGATGGTCGGAATTATCAACGCCGGCGAATATGGGCGCGCCATTCACGATGCTTGGCTGCGGCGTCAGCTTATCGATATCGGCGAAAGCGTGGTCAATAACGCCTTCGGCGCCGAACCCGAGCTTGCCGCGCCGGCACAGATCGAAGCAGCCGAGCACGCGCTGTTTCAATTGGCAACCGAGGGGGGTTCGGGCGCCGGCTTTATCACATTCGAACGGGCGCTCACCGATGCCATCCAGGGCGCTGAGCGTGCATTCCGCCGCGCCGGGCACGTCTCGGGCCTGACAACCGGACTGCACGATCTTGACGCCAAATCGGGCGGCCTGCATCCATCCGATTTGCTGATCCTGGCGGGCCGGCCAGGCATGGGCAAAACCGCACTCGCGACGAAGATTGCCTTCGGCGCCGCGCAGGCCCTGCTTGGGGAAGCACGTCAGCGCGAGCTCGAGCGCCCCGGCCCAAGCCACGGTAGCGATATTCTCCCTGGAAATGAGCGCCGAGCAGCTTGCCACGAGGCTGCTGGCCGAAGAGGCACGCATCTCCGGCGACCGCATCCGGCGTGGCGATATTGGTCAGAAGGATTTCGATCGCTTCGTGCAGGTCAGTCGGGACATCCAGGCCCTGCCGATCGAGATTGATGACTCCCCGGCCATCACGCTTTCGGCGCTTCGCACGCGCTGTCGCCGGCTGAAGCGAACCAAGGGGCTGGCGCTGGTGGTGGTGGATTATCTGCAACTGATGCGCCCGGCATCGGGCACCAAGCCCGAAAACCGCGTGCTGGAAATCAGCCAGATCACGCAAGGGTTGAAAGCCGTCGCCAAGGAACTGGCCGTGCCGGTGCTCGCGCTGTCGCAGCTCTCTCGCGCGGTGGAAAGCCGCGAGGACAAGCGGCCGCAACTTGCGGACCTCCGGGAGTCCGGCACGATCGAGCAAGACGCTGATGCGGTGATGTTCGTCTACCGCGACGAATACTACCTGGAACAACGCATGCCGAAGGAAATGGCCTTTGACAGCCGGGACAAGTTCCAGGGCGCACATGACAAATGGCTGCAGGACATGGAAAAGGCGCACAACAAGGCGGAGCTGATCATCGCCAAGCAGCGACATGGGCCGACCGGTAAGATTGACCTCTTCTTCGAGGCCGAATTCACCCGTTTCGCCGATCTCGACCACGTGCATGCGGGTTATGACTGAGGCGGATCGCGCCGGAGCGGTTCTGGAAATCGACCTCGGCGCAATTGTCGCGAACTGGCGCACCCTCTGCGCCCGACATCCATGGGGCGCTGTTGGGGGTGTCGTGAAAGCCGACGCCTACGGCCTGGGCGCCCGGATGGTTGCGCCCGCTTTGCATGCGGCAGGCTGTCAGTACCTGTTCACGGCGCTTCTGGACGAGGCGCTGGCGATCCGCGACTTGGTACCCGGCGCGACCCTGATCGTGCTGAATGGCCCCATTCCGGGCACAGAATCCGAGTACGTCGCCCGGGATCTTGTTCCGGTGCTGGGCACGCTCGCGGAAATCGAAGCCTGGGCGCGAACGGCGCGCGCCGCCAACGGCGTCTGCCGGCCATCCTGCACATCGATACGGCATGGCGCGGCTCGGCCTGGATGGCGCCGAACTGCAGGCGCTGCAACAGGATCACCGCAGGCTCGACGGCATCACAATCCTGTTCGTGATGACGCACCTTGTCTCCGCCGAGTCGCGGGATGATCCGCTGAACGAGATTCAGGCGCGCCGCTTTGCCAACGCCTGTGCGGGCCTGCCGAGCGCGCCGCGCAGCGTCACCAATTCCTCGGGGATTTTCCTTGGCGAAGCCTGGCGTTCTGATCTCGCGCGGCCGGGGGCAGCCCTCTACGGGATCAACCCGACGCCCGGTCAGTGCAATCCGGTGCGCCCCACCGTGCGGCTGCGGGCGCGGGTGCTGAGCGTACGCCCAATCGAAGCCGGCGAGAGCGTCGGCTACAACGCCACGTGGCACGCCGCCCGCCCGAGTCGAATTGCGACGGCAGCGATCGGCTACGCGGATGGCTGGCATCGCAGCCAGTCCAACCGGGGATGCGCCGCTTTTGACGGCGGATACCTGCCGCTGGTAGGGCGTGTGTCCATGGATCTCACCACCTTCGACGCGACCGAACACCCCAGTCTCCGCCCCGGCGATTGGTTGGAGCTGATCGAGCCCGGCGCGCACGCCGGACGACATCGCCACTACCGCCGGGACGAACGGCTATGAAATACTGACTTCTCTGGGCCGGCGCTTCCACCGAATGTACCGAAGCGCGTGAACCGCCTTCTTGATGCCATAGCCGCACTGGGTCGCGCTGTAATTGCTGCCGTCCAGGGGACGGGCTCTCTCGCGCTCTTCGCGCTCACTGGGATTTCGCACCTGGTGCGCCCGCCCTTCTACGGCCGGATGTTCGCCCGTGCGATGCTGGAGATCGGCTATCTCAGCCTGCCGGTCGTGGCGCTGACCGCCATTTTCACGGGGATGGTGCTGGCGCTGCAATCCTATCTCGGCTTCTCCCGCTTTTCCGCGCAGAGCGCCACGGCCAATGTCGTCGTGTTGTCGATCACACGTGAACTGGGGCCGGTGCTCGCCGGGCTGATGGTAGCCGGCCGCATCGGTGCGGCCATGGCGGCGGAAATCGGCACGATGCGGGTGACGGACCAGATCGACGCCTTGTCCACGCTATCGACCGACCCGATGAAGTACCTGGTCGCCCCGCGCTTGCTCGCGGGCGTGATCGCCCTGCCTTTCCTGGTCGTGATCGCAGATATCTTGGGCGTAATGGGTGGCTTCATTATTGCCATTCTCAAGCTCGGCTTCGGCGCGGAGCTTTATCTGCACAACACGTTCAGCTTCATGCAGACGATGGACGTGGTTTCGGGACTGGTTAAGGCCGCCGTGTTCGGCTTCCTGATCGCGCTGATGGGCTGCTATCAGGGCTATCGCAGCCGCGGCGGAGCGCAAGGTGTCGGCGCGGCGACAACGGCTGCGGTGGTCGGCGCGTCGATCCTGATCCTCGCCTTCGACTACGTGCTGACCGAGCTGTTCTTCGCCCGATGAGCAACGCCGCGATCCCCAAGATTCGTATTCGCGGCCTGACCAAGTCGTTCGGCACGAAGGTCGTGCTGGATGGCGTCGACCTCGATGTTATGCCGCGCACCTCGATGGTCGTGATCGGCGGGTCGGGCAGCGGCAAGTCGGTGCTTCTGAAATGCGTGCTTGGCCTGATCGAGCCGGATGGCGGCACGATCGAGATTGACGGGCGCAACCTACTGGCGTTGCCTCGGGCTGAGCGCGAAGCCATTCGCTCGCGGATCGGCATGCTATTCCAGAACGGCGCCTTATTCGACAGCCTTCCGGTCTGGGAGAACGTCGCTTTTGGGCTGCTCAACGAAGGCCGGCTCGGCAGGCGCGAGGCGAAGGCGCGCGCGACGGCGTTCCTGGCACAGGTGGGGCTCGCTGCTTCTGTTGGCGAGCTTTACCCGTCCGAACTTTCCGGCGGCATGCAGAAACGAGTGGCGCTCGCGCGTGCCATTGCCGCCGAGCCGGACATCATGTTCTTCGACGAACCGACGACCGGACTTGATCCCGATCATGGGAGCGGTGATCGACGGGCTGGTCGTTGACTGCGTGAAGCAGCTCGGCAGCACCGCCATCGCGATCACGCATGATATGGCCTCTGCCCGGCAAATCGGCGACCGGATCGCTATGCTGCACCGGGGAAGGATCATTTGGAGCGGTCCTCCGTCGCAGTTGCTGGACAGCGGCAATCCGGCGGTGGACCAGTTCACGCATGGCCGCCGCGAGGGGCCTATTCAGATGGAGTTGCGCCGGTGATGCCGAGAGGACGACGGCGTTTCGTTTCGGCTCTGCGCTGAGGGGCGACACGGTTGCCCAAACCCACCGCACGTTTCGTCTGCCAATCCTGCGGCGTGATCGCCTTGCGCTGGTCGGGCCGCTGCGAAGCCTGCGGCGAGTGGAACACGCTCGCCGAGGAAGCCGCGCTCCCGCGCGCCGGCCCGGTCGCCAAGGCCGCGCCGGGTCGGGCGATCGATTTAGTCCCGCTGGCCGGCGATACCGATCCGCCGCTGCGCTGTGCCACGGGAACTGCGGAGTTTGACCGCGTCCTGGGCGGCGGGCTGGTGCCGGGATCTGCGGTGCTCGTCGGGGGCGATCCGGGGATCGGCAAGTCCACCCTGCTCCTGCAAGCGGCATCACGACTGGCCGGAGCCGGCAGCGGCGTGATTTACGTTTCGGGTGAGGAATCCGTTGAACAAGTGCGGTTGCGGGCGCGGCGGCTCGGGGTCGAAGCGGCGCCAGTGGCGCTTGCCGCTGCCGTGAACCTGCGCGACATCACCGCCAGCCTGGAACGCTCGCCCGCCTCGCTGGTCGTTATCGATTCGATCCAGACCATGTGGATGGAAGCGATCGAGAGCGCGCCCGGCACCGTGGCACAAGTGCGCGCAGCCGCCTTCGAGCTGATCCGCCTTGCAAAGAGCCGGGGCTTCGCGCTGGTGCTGGTCGGCCACGTCACCAAGGACGGCGCGATCGCGGGCCCCCGCGTGCTGGAGCACATGGTTGACGCGGTGCTCTATTTCGAAGGCGAGCGGGGGCATCAATTTCGCATCCTGCGCGCGGTCAAGAACCGGTTTGGCGCCACCGACGAGATCGGCGTGTTCGAAATGACCGATCAGGGCCTGGCCGAAGTCGCCAACCCGTCTGCCCTGTTCCTGGCGGAGCGGCGCGGCAACATTGCCGGCAGCGCAGTATTCGCCGGCGTGGAGGGGACGCGGCCCGTGCTGGTCGAGGTTCAGGCATTGCTCGCATCAAATGCCGGTGGCTCGCCACGGCGGACCGCAGTGGGCTGGGACGGCGGGCGACTGGGAATGCTGCTCGCGGTTCTGGAGACACGGTGCGGGCTGCGGCTCGGGACCACGGACGTCTACCTGAACATCGCCGGCGGGCTTCGCATCGCGGAGCCGGCCGCCGATCTTGCGGTGGCGGCGGCGCTTGCCTCGGCCTTTGCCGACCGGCCGACCAGCGCCGGCACTGTCTATTTCGGCGAAGTCGGGCTCTCGGGCGAAGTCCGCCAAGTGGCCCAGGCCGAGGCGCGCCTTAAGGAGGCGGCCAAGCTCGGTTTCGATTCGGCGTGCTTGCCACGCCGGCTCGCACGCGGCGGGCGGGCGCTTGCAGCGCCCGAGGGGCTATGCCTGGAGGAAATCGGACATTTGTCGGACCTGGTTTCAGGCTTCGCGCCCGCCGGCCACGCATGAATCGCTTGGCGCGGCGCGGGATGCGCCGCATAAGACGCGGCGTGACGCGGGCGTGAGGAGCGATGACCTGGGTTGACGGGGCGGTACTCGCGCTGCTGCTGATCTCCGCCGTGCTCGCCTTTCTGCGCGGCTTTGTTCGCGAGGTGCTAGGAGTCGGCGCGTGGCTGGGCGCCGTGGTGCTGGCCATCTGGGCCGCCCCGCGGATCAAGCCGCATGTCGATGTCTGGCTGCGGAGCCATCCCGCCGTCGCCGAACCGGCCGCCTATGCCGGCGTTTTCCTGGTCACGCTCGTCTTGCTGCTCCTGCTCTGCCGCTGGATCGGAAGATTGGTGCAGGCTTCAGCATTGGGCGGCCTTGATCGGACGTTGGGGCTGTTATTCGGCTTGGCACGGGGTGCCTCGCTGATCGTCCTTGCCTATATCCTCGCTGGGTTCGTGAGCCCGGTGGCCGAGTGGCCGGCACCGGTACTGCATGCGCGCTCCCTGCCATTGGCTTTCGAGGGAGCCTCATGGGTGGCGGCACGACTTCCGGCCGATTTCCGCCCTCGCGTTTATGCCCCGCCGCAGGGGCGGCAGGCGACCCCCGCGGCCCTGTTGCGCGCCGCGCCGCAAGGGCGGGCGCTCGGGCCGGCCATGCGACGCGATTAGGAGGAGGCTGGATGGAGCTTCGCACAGCCCCGCACCCCGAGGACGACAAGCTGCACGAGGAGTGCGGTGTCATCGGGATGTGGAACGTTTCCGACGCGGCGGCCGTGACGGCGCTCGGTCTGCACGCCCTACAGCACAGGGGGCAGGAAGCAACCGGGATCGTCACCTTCGACGGGTCAAAATTCCATTCGCACAAGGGCATGGGGCTGGTGGGCGACAATTTTGGCGACGCCCGCGTGATCGCCTCGCTGCCCGGCCCGCATGCCATCGGCCACAACCGCTATGCCACTACGGGGGGAACCATTCTGCGCAATGTGCAGCCGCTCTACGCCGATTTTGAGTTCGGCGGCTTCGCGGTAGCGCATAACGGCAACCTGACCAACGCGCATGTACTGCGCCGCGCACTGGTTCGGCGTGGCTGCCTGTTCCAATCGACGACCAATTCCGAGGTGTTCGTCCATCTCATCGCCATCAGTCTCTATTCAACGGTGGTGGATCGTCTGATTGACGCGCTGAAGCAGGTGACGGGTGCCTATTCCCTGGTGGCGCTCTCGAACGAAGCACTGATGGGCGTGCGCGACCCGCTCGGGGTTCGGCCGCTGATCCTGGGGCGCATCCGCACCGATCCCGTGGGCGGTTGGGTACTCGCCTCGGAAACCTGCGCACTCGACATCGTCGGCGCCGAGTTCATCCGCGACGTGGAGCCGGGCGAGATCGTGGTAATCAACGATCAGGGCGTTCGCAGCATCAAGCCGTTCGGCAAGCTGCCGCCGCGGTTTTGCGTGTTCGAGTACATCTATTTCGCACGCCCCGATTCGGTGATGGAGGGCACGCCCGTTTATGACGCGCGCAAGCGCATCGGCGCCGAGTTGGCGCGCGAGTCCGGCGTACCGGCCGACGTTGTCGTGCCGGTGCCGGATTCCGGCGTGCCGGCCGCGATGGGCTATGCCGCCGAGAGCGGCATCCCATTCGAGCTTGGCATTATCCGTAACCATTATGTCGGCCGCACTTTCATCGAACCGACCGACAGTATCCGCAATCTGGGCGTGAAGCTGAAGCATTCCGCCAACCGCGCCAGCCTCCGGGGTCGGCGCGTGATCCTGGTGGACGATTCGATCGTGCGCGGCACCACCAGCCGTAAAATTGTCGAAATGGTCCGCCAGGCGGGGGCGACGGAGGTTCATATGCGAATCTCCTCCCCGCCCACAACGCACTCCTGCTTCTACGGCATCGACACGCCCGAACGCGGCAAGCTACTCGCCGCGCGCTATAGCGTGGACGAGATGGCTGCGCAGATCGGCGCCGACAGCCTCGCCTTCGTCTCGATCGACGGGCTCTACCGCGCCCTGGGCAAGGCGGACCGCGACCCGGCCGCGCCTTCGTTCTGCGATGCTTGTTTCAGTGGCGATTATCCGATCGCGGTGCCGGATCGCGGCGATAATGAAGAGCGGCAGCTGAGCCTGCTCGCGGAACCGCACTAAAAACGGCGGACCAAAATTGTGCTCCCCGAGCCCCCTCCCCCCGCCCCCCTCCCGCAAGGGGAGGGGGAGAAGCAGACGCTCCAAACCGCCTCCCCTCCCCTTGCGGGAGGGGATGGGGGAGGGTGTCTAGCGGGCCGGATCGCCCTCGTCACGGGGGCGAGCCGGGGGCATCGGCGCGGCCGTGGCGGTCGAACTCGCCCGACGCGGTGCGCATCCGGTGCTGGTGGCGCGTACCCCCGGTGGCCTGGACGAAACCGATGACGCGATCCGCACAGTCGGCGGTGCGGCGACCTTGTTGCCGCTCGATTTGCTTGAGGGCGACCAGGTGGACGCGATCGGTCCCAGCATCTGGGAGCGGTTCCGCCGCCTGGACATCCTGGTGCATTGCGCCGGCGCGCTGGGTCGGCTGACGCCGGTTGCGCATATCTTGCCGAATGAGTGGGCCGAAGCGCTCGGCGTCAACATGGCGGCGACCTGGCGGCTGATCCGAAGCTGCGACAAGCTGCTGCGCAGCGCGGATGCCGGGCGCGCCGTGTTCGTCACCACGCGCCGGGCTCGTACGCCGAAAGCGTATTGGGGCTGCTACGGCGCGACCAAGGCGGGCATGGAGCATCTTGTGCTCGACCTGGGCCGATGAGGTTGCCGAAACGAAGTTGCGCGTGAACCTGTTTGATCCGGGCGCGGTGCGCGACACGCCTGCGCCATGCGGCCTATCCCGGCGAAATTCCGGACAAATTGCCGAAGCCGGAAGCCGTTGCACCTTACATCGTGGAGCTGTGCTTGCCCTCCGATCGGCGGCATGGCGAGCTGGTGCGGACAGAGATTTCGCCCACCGGGTCAATGCAGCTTCACCGCCGGCTCGATCCGGCGCGACAGGCCGCGTGCGAGAGAACTCAGGAACGTCTTGACGCTTCCATGCAGCGACCGCTCGTGCATGGTGTATAGCGAGCGGTACATCAGCCGGGCGAAAATGCCCTCGATGAACAGGTTCTTGCCGACCAGAAATCCCATCAGGTTGCCGACGGTGCTGTAGTCGCCGAGCGAGACGAGCGAGCCGAAATCGCGATAAGCGAAGGGCTGGATCGGTTCGCCGCGCAGCCGTCGCTCGAGTTGCCGGACGAGATGCGTGGCCTGCTGGTGCGCCGCCTGCGCGCGTGGCGGAACCGGCCCGGGATGGCCTTGGCGCGGCACGGCGGCGCAGTCGCCGATGGCGAAAATGTCGGGATCCCGCGTCGTCTGCAACGTCGGCCCACGACAAGCTGGTTGATTTGGTTCACCTCCAGCCCATCCAGATCCCGCAGCACTTCCGGACCCTTCACCCCGGCCGCCCAAACCACCAGTTCCGCGGCAACGAAGGTAGCGTCGGCAAGGCACACCCCGTCCGCGCGCACCTCACTGACCCGGGCATTGGTGCGAACCTCGACGCCCAACTCGTCCAGCAGCCGCGTCGTCGCCTCGCAGATTCGCTCTGGCAAGGCCGGTAGGATGCGATTGGCCGCTTCGATCAGAACAATCTTGATGTCACGCTCGGGGTCGATCCGGTCGAGCCCGTAGGTGACGACTTGTCGCGCCGTACGATGTAGCTCGGCAGCGAGTTCGGTGCCGGTTGCTCCGGCACCGATGACAGCGACGTGCAGCTGGCCGGGGCGCACCGGGCCTTCCTGTGAGTTGGCCCGGATGCACGCATTCACCAGGCGACGATTGAAACGCACCGCCTGCTCCGGCGTCTCCAGCGGCACGGCATAGCACGTGCTGCACCAGGCGTGCCGAAATCATTGGTGATGCTCCCAATTGCAATCACCAGCGTACCATAAGGAAAGGAACGGGTGGGCGTGATCTCACGGCCTTCGTCATCGACGGTCGCCGATAAGCGCACCCGCTTGCCAGCGCGGTCGAGGCCGATCATCTCGCCGAAGCCGATAGCTGAAGTGATGCCAATGCGCCTGTGCGAGATAATTCAGCTCGTGCTCGCTCGGGTCCATACTGCCGGCCGCAACCGCGTGCAGCAGCGGCTTCCATAGGTGGGTGCGCGTTCGTTCGATTAGCGTGATCCGCGCCCGCCTGCGCCCGCCAAGCCGGTCGCCCAGCCGCGTGACAAGCTCCAGCCCTGCGGCGCCACCGCCCACAACGACAATATCGTGCAGCCCGTTATCGCGACCGGCCGCCGTTCCATCCGTGCGAGCAACGGGCGCTTCCGCGGTCAAATCTGACATCGTAGTTGTCTCGTGCTGGGCACGCCTATCGGACCCTCTGTGTTGCTGTGTCGGCGGCACACACATAGGCTTTGCGGCAAGCGATCTTCGTCCGCAAGGGGGAACGTCATGAAAGAGCAAATGCCGCGCCGGCGCGACATGCTGCGTGTCTCTCTGGGCGCTGCGTCGGCAGGTATTGTCGCACTTGGCGCACATGAGAGCCGCGCTCAACAGGAACAGGCGGTGCGCTGGTCGGGCGGCACGGAGGCCCCACGGAGCCACGCGCCCGCAAACGCGGCCGACTGCCACTTCCACATATACGAGGCAGGGTTTCCCGTTGCCCCGTACGCCAAACTGCGGCCGCCGCCGGCGACGGTGCAAGACTATCTGGCGCTGCGCCGCCGGCTCGGAATAACGCGCGGGGTACTGGTCCAGCCGTCCACTTACGGCACCAACAACGGGCCTTATATCGAACTGCTCCCGCAACTCGGACGAGACACGACGCGCATGGTCGCCGTCGTGAACACGTCGGTTACGGATCAGGAACTGCGCCGGATGCACGACGCAGGCGTGCGCGGCATTCGCTTCAACCTTGCCCAACGTGGCGCGACCACGATCGAGATGCTGCCGCCGCTGTCGCGCCGTGTCGATGCACTCGGTTGGCATTGCCAAATCAATATGCCGGGCGAGCAAATCGTTGCCGCGCAAGAGGTGTTCCTGAGCATTCCCGGCAAGCTGGTGTTCGATCATCTCGGCCACCCGCCCGAGCCGCAAGGGATGAACAGCCCCACCTTCGCACTGATCCGGCGGCTGTTGGACAAGGGCAATACGTGGGTGAAACTGTCGGGCGCCTATGCGGATTCCAAGCTCGGGCCGCCGGATTACGCGGACAGCAGCGCGGTTGCGAAGGCCTATGTGCAGGTGGCGCCACAACGGCTTGTCTGGGGCAGCGACTGGCCGCACCCGACCGAGCCAGCCGACAAGAAGCCCGACGACGCGGTACTATTTGACCTGCTCGCGGTCTGGGCGCCCGACGAAGCAACGCGGCGGCGCATTCTGGTGGAGAACCCGGCCGAACTGTACGATTTCCCGCGCGGCTAAGGCGGAGAGCCAACTTCACCGAACGAAGGCTTCACGGTCACTCGCTTGCGCCGATCGCGCCGCGCGCCTATGTGGGGCCGCCAAGGTTGGGCGCCCATCGCGCCGGCGCGATTGGGGCCCCGTTGCGGAAAGGCGCGCCCCCTATGGCCCTCGACAACCACAACTCCCTTAGCTTGGGATCG
This sequence comes from uncultured Pseudomonadota bacterium, assembly GCA_963822675.1. Classification (GTDB taxonomy): domain Bacteria; phylum Pseudomonadota; class Alphaproteobacteria; order Acetobacterales; family Acetobacteraceae; genus CAWGIP01. Next base: position 56,274 of record CAWGIP010000020.1, read on the forward strand.
CTGCGCATCCAGGAGGCGCTGGCCTTCGACGATGTGCTGCTGGTGCCCACCTATTCGCAAATCCTGCCGACCGCCACCGACACGCGCGCCCGGCTCACGCGCGAGATATTCTTGAACATTCCGCTAATTTCGGCGGCGATGGACACCGTGACGGAGAGCGATATGGCGATCGCCATGGCGCAGCTCGGCGGCATCGGCGTCGTGCATAAGAACCGCGATCCCGAGGCACAGGCCGCCCAGGTGCGTCAGGTCAAGAAATTCAAGTCCGGGATGGTCGTAAACCCCGTGACGATCCACCCCGACCAGACGTTGGCCGATGCGCACGCGCTGATGAACGCGCACAAAATCAGCGGAATTCCTGTCGTGGAGCGCGACACCGGCCGTCTGGTGGGCATCCTCACCAACCGGGATGTGCGCTTCGCCACCGATCCGGCATCGCGCGTCTATGAACTGATGACACGCGAGAACCTCATCACGGTCTCGGCCGATGTCGGGGCTGAGGAGGCGAAACGGCTTTTACACCGGCATCGGATCGAGAAGCTGCTGGTAGTGGACGAGGCCTATCGCTGCATCGGCCTGATCACCGTCAAGGACATGGACAAGGCGCAGGCGCACCCGCTCGCCAATAAGGACGAGATGGGCCGGCTACGCGTGGCGGCTGCGACCGGCGTCGGCCCCGAAGGCCAAGCCCGGGCGCGCGCGCTGATCGGCGCAGAGGTGGATGTAATCGTGGTGGATACGGCGCACGGGCATTCGGCGGGCGTGCTCGCGGCCGTCGAGGCGATTAAAACGCTTTCCAATTCCGTGCAGGTGATCGCCGGCAACGTGGCGACCCCCGAGGGCGCGCTGGCCCTGATCGAGGCGGGGGCGGACGCGGTGAAGGTCGGCATCGGCCCCGGCAGTATATGCACGACCCGCGTCGTCGCCGGGGTGGGTATGCCGCAATTCACGGCGGTGTTGGAAACCGCTGCCGCGTGCCGCGAGCGCGGGGTGCCGGCCATCGCCGATGGCGGCATGCGCAACTCGGGCGATATTGTCAAAGCGATCGCTGCGGGTGCGGATTGCGTGATGGTCGGCAGCTTGCTCGCGGGAACCGACGAGGCTCCGGGCGAAGTGTTTTTGTATCAAGGGCGTTCCTACAAATCCTATCGCGGTATGGGCAGTCTGGGCGCGATGGCGCGAGGGTCCGCAGACCGGTATTTTCAACAGGATATCAAGGACCAGTTGAAGCTTGTTCCCGAAGGAGTCGAAGGCCGGGTTGGCTACAAGGGGCCGGTGGCACAGGTGGTCCATCAACTCGTGGGCGGGCTGCGCGCCGGCATGGGCTATACCGGGAGCCGGACGCTCGCCGAATTGCAAGCGAACGCGCGGTTCCGGCGCGTCACCGGCGCGGGATTGCGCGAGAGCCACGTGCATGACGTGGCGATCACGCGCGAGGCGCCCAATTACCGGCAGGATTGAGCGCTATGGTGGATAAGCGGCCACAGCTCGCCATCTTCGATGTATATGGCACGTTGCTCGACGTGGACGGGCCGATGCGCGCTCAGTCCGGCCGGCTCGGGTCCGACTGGCAGCAAATCAGTGCGGAGTGGCGCGCCAAGCACATCGAATATCCTGGGTCAGAACACTGGCCGGCCCTGGGCATTACCGGGATTTCTGGCAGCTCGCCCGCGAATCCCTTCAGGTCATCGCGGAGCGGCACGGCATCACCGACCAGGAGCTGCTGAATGATGTTTTGACCGGGTACCGACGACTGCAAACTTTCCCCGAGGTGCCGGAGATGCTGCGGGGCTTGCACGCCAAGGGCATCGGCCGTGCAGTCTTTCGAACGGCGAGCCGACGATGTTGGCCGATGCGGGCCGGCGGGATAGCACCGTGCGATGATGTGCTGAGCGCCGAGACGGTCCGCGCCTTCAAGCCCGATCCGCGCGTCTATCGCCTCGTCACGGATCGGTTCGGATTACCAGCCTCTGCAATGGCCTTCTTCTCCTCCAATCCTTGGGACGCATTCGGCGCGCGCGAGTTCGGCTTCCGTGTATTCTGGGTCAATGGCAAGGGGTCTTCCGGACGAATATGGGCTGCGCGGCAGCGTGGCCGAGTTGCGGAACCTTTCGGACGTATCACTGGAACGGGCCCAAGGATCGGCTTAGGTTAGGGTCATGAGCGCAGCCGTCTCAGTCGCGTCGGAAGACGTAGGCCTCGTCTTTCCGATCTGTTCAACCGCGTTGAGCGGGGCGGAAGCAATCACTCGGGAAGGCCGCGCTGTGGCGCTTCTCGTTCCTGCTGTGGTAGGGCAGGGTGTGGGGTAGCGAAACGCTTGTCGAGAAGATATTGCAGCATCGGAACGCGCTTAAGAACCGGTCCGTTCAGCCTGACGGAAATTTTGTCCGCGATTGCCGAAGGCCGGAACCACTGAATTACCCGAACTTGTATGGATGCATCGGCTGTCTTTCGAAGTGGTTGACTGAATGAAAACAGAGCCCTTAACTGATTGTTGGCATTGGTGATTGCGCAAGCCAACGTCCCCTCGTTATGGTCGCTGAGAAGGCCAATGGAATTTGATGTAATTGTCGACGCAGCTGGTTGAGCGAGGCGCAAGGATGCTGTTGTTACTGCATTGAGTGCGCTTCCAGTTCGGATCGATCCTCAGACGGGTGAGTGCGCGTGGAACGGTATTTTGCCGCTCGCCAAAAAAACATCGGCTTAGCGCGTACAATGTCGCTTACTTCCGAACTAGCCATTCGCCTGAAGTTACCGTCGCGACGTTTGATCAGGCCCTGCAAAATGATTAGCGCAAGCCGAAGGCGTAGGGTTTGCTAACCCGCAAGTGCAACTTCCGCCCGCCCGAATTGCCGCTGCGATCGACCTGCTGGCCGCAATCGAGGCGGCGCCGGCTCGGCCCGCGGATGGCGTCGCCAACGACTACTTCCGCGACCGTCGCTACATCGGCGCGAGCGACCGGCGGGCCATCTCGGAACAGGTGCTGGAGCATTCTACGGACGTATCGTCGCCTTGTCTGGTGGCTCGAGCGCGCGCGCGGGGGGCCGGAACCACGCCTGATGACAGGCGCCGCGCTGCTACTGGGAGGCGGCACCGAACAGGCGATCGTGCGTTCGTTCTCCGGTGCCCGGTTCGCGCCTGCCCCCTTGTCCGGCCCGCAACGTGCTGTGTTCGGCCGTCTCGCGGGTCACACCCTTGATCACCCGCATATGCCTGATGCCGTGCGCCTGGAAGTGCCGGACTGGCTGATGCCGGTGCTGGCCGAGCGCTTCGGCGCGGCGCTTCCGGCTGAGGCCGCCGCCCTGCTGACACAGGCACCGCTCGATTTGCGCGTAAATCTGTTGCGGGTAGGTCGTGAGGAAGCACGGGCGGCGCTAGCGCAGGAAGGCATTGCCGCCCAGCCGACGCCGCTGTCGCCCTGGGGGCTCCGCGTGGCCGGCCGTCCTCCGGTCACAGGCGGGGCGGCGTTCCGCTCCGGGCGTAGAAATGCGGACGAGGGCAGTCAGATCGTGACCGCGTTGGTTGACGCGAGGCCTGGTATGCGCGTGGTCGACTATTGCGCGGGCGCCGGCGGCAAAGCGCTTGCGCTGGCGATGACAATGCGAAACCAGGGTCAATTACTGGCCTGCGACGTCTCCGCCCGGCGCCTTGACGCAGCGACACGGCGATTGCACCGGGCTGGCGCGTATAATGTCGAGCGCCATCTGCTCGTCCCTGGCGACAAATGGGCCAAGCGCCGGGCGGATGGTTTCGACCGCGTGCTGGTGGACGTGCCCTGCACCGGCACCGGCACGTGGCGGCGCAATCCCGATGCGCGGCTGCGCGTGACGCCTTGCGACTTGGCCGAACTGGTCGCCAAGCAAGCGTCGATTCTCGACCGAGCCGCAAAGCTGGTTCGCATCGGCGGGAAAATGATCTACGCTACCTGCTCGGTCGCTCCTAAGGAAAACGAAGCGCAAGTGTCAGCGTTCCTTGCCCGCTCTTCTAACTTCGCGTTGGTCCCGCTGGCCCGCGCCTGGCAGCTCGACCCGCCATTGCCGTGCGACGGCCCTTTACTCAGGCTGACCCCCCTGCGCCACAATACTGATGCGTTCTTCGCCGCGGTGCTGGAGCGGGTCGAATGATCGGCATCAGGCGGGCGCGACCGAGCGATGCGGTCCCGATCGGGGCGGTTCATGTCGCTGTCTGGCGCAGCGCCTATCCCGGCATCCTGCCTGACGAATACCTCGCCCGCCTGTCGGTTCCGCGCCTTGCGGCGCATTACGATATGGCCGTCCGCTCGTCGGCGGGCGTTTATGTGGCAACGGCCTCGGGGATCGACGTGGCGACGGGCTCCGGGCCGCGCGTCGTCGGCTTCGCCACCTCGGGGCGTGCTCGCGGCACCGACGCGACCGGGCGCCGGCTCGCCGAAGGTGAAATCGAGACGCTCTATGTGCTTGATGATTGGCGGGAGCGCGGCATCGGGCGCCGGTTGATGCGCGCCTCTGCTGCATTCCTCGCCGAGCGCGGCTGCCGCAGCGTGTTCCTATGGGTGCTGCGCGAAAACCCAAGCCGATGGTTTTACACGCGATTGGGGGGCCGGGCGGTCGCCGAGGCGACGATCAGCGTGGGGGGCGAGCACGTGGTGCAGACGGCCTTCGTGTGGGACCCGATCGAGCGCCTACTGGAAGCCTCTGCCCGGGCGTCCTGAACGGAACCGGCTCCGAAACCGAACCCGATACGCTCTCGCGCGTTTCCGATCCGGAACCACTGTTTGCAAAGGAAACGGAGATGCGTCCGATCACCTTGGCCAGCTTGGTCTTTGCCGCCGGCTTGGCCGCCCCCGCACTGGCCCCACCGGCTGCGCAGGCGCAGACCGTGCCTCCCCTCACCTATGTTCAGCAATTGCCGCCGCAGGCAGTGCAGGCGGTGCAGCAGCGGCTAAGTCAGGCCGGATTCTACCAGGGTCGGCTGGATGGCGTCTGGGGTCCGGACTCCGAGGCTGCGCTGGAGCGCTTCCAAGCCAGTCATGCCTTGCAGGTTACCGGCCAACTGAACGAGGCGACCGCCCGCAACCTGGGCCTAACCCGGATACGCTCGTGGCCACCTCACAGCCCGCGGCCCGCCACGATGGCCGCGAGCCCCGGCACGCTTAGTCCGGACGCGGTGCGCGCCATCCAGGGAAGGCTGCGCTATCTCGGCTTCTACAACGGCAATCTCGACGGCGTCTGGGGCGGCGAGACGCAGGCGGCGTACTCGCGCTACCAGGCCCGCAACGGGCTCCAGGTTACGGGCATGCCCAACGCCCCCACGCTGCAATCACTCGGGCTCAATCCGGAGATGGTGATGGCGGGGCGATAGCCCGGGACTATCGCATCGGATGCCGATGCGCGATCCTTCCGGCGGGGACAGCTGAACAACCCCGCCGGAAGGAGGCGAAAATGCCGGTTGACGTGAAATACACCACTCGCGCGAGCGCGACAGGCGGGCGCGATGGACATGCCGCAACGGAGGACGGCAGCCTCGACGTGCAACTTGCCACGCCCAAGGAGCTCGGCGGAGGCGGCGGACAAGGCAACAACCCGGAGCAATTGTTTGCAGCTGGTTACTCGGCGTGTTTCCTGGGTGCGATGAAGTTCGTGGCCGCTCAGGGCGGGACTGCCAAGGTGCCGAACGACGCGAAGGTTACGGCCACGGTCGGCATCGGCCCGCGCTCGGAAGGCGGGTTCGGGATCGACGTGCAGCTGGACGTATCCCTCCCGGGGGTCCCGCGCGATCAGGCGCAGGCGTTAGTGGAGAAGGCGCACCAGGTCTGCCCCTATTCAAATGCAACCCGGAACAATGTGCCGGTACGATTGAACGTAGTCTGAGACGGTCGGTGGCTTGACCGGTCCAGCCCGATTGGCCATAAGCCGCGCTCCGCGTCGCGGCCCCGCCGTTGGCATAAGGATCGTGTGATGTCTCGCCGCTGTCAGATTACGGGCAAGGGCGTGCTGACAGGCAACAACGTCAGCCACGCCAACAACAAGACCCGTCGGCGCTTTCTGCCGAATCTACAAACGGCATCGCTGCTTTCGGACATCCTCGGCACCGCCATCACCCTCCGACTCTCCACGCGCGCGATCCGCACGGTGGAGGCAAAGGGCGGTATCGATGCGTTTCTGCTCGGCACCCCGAACCGACGGTTGCCGGAGGAGGTTCGGACGATCAAGCGCCGGCTCCAGCGTGCCCGCGCCAAGCGCGCCGCTGCCGCGGCTGAGCGGAACCGGACCGCCGCGCATCGTTACCGCCCGGAGGCGGCCGTTCCGGCGCGAGGAGAGCTGCGATGCGTTTCAAGACAATGCTGGGGTCTGCGCTGATCGCCGCCGTATCTGGACTGCCAGCGATCGCCGCGCCGAACCGCCACGGCCCAGGCGACGCGCGACTAACCCGAAGCCCACGTCAACGGGTCCCAACATGCATGCCCCGACGGCACTCGAACAGCGGCGCTCGCCGCGCGCCACCGGAATCCGGGGCGCAGTCGGGCACGCCGTCCGAACGGGGCACTCGGAACCAGGTACCGATTGAGGACAGCGCACACGCCGGCAGCGCGATCAATGCACCAACGGGAACGGGACGCAGGTCCGACTGTCGATCCGACAAGTCTCAAATCCCGCCCGAGCGGTCGCGCGACAAACATTCGTGAGTCGGTCTCGTTTGCGCTAAGTTCGCGCGTCCGTCCTCGTCGGCATCGGTGCCGCGATGGTCGCAATCGCCGGGCCGAGCAGGGTTGCAGCAGCGCGGGAGGCGCGTCGGTAGAATGACTTCAGTTGCTTCAAGATCGGTGCCGGGACGCACCGCCTGGCGGTCGGGTCGGTGTCGCGGGGCTGCTCGCCATATTGGCATGGAGCCCGTTGCCGGCCGCTGCGGCGGACGAGCAAAAGTCCCCGCCGCCCATGAGCGAGGCCGATGTCATCCACCGCGTCCTGCCTTCACTGGTCAATATCACCATCTGGAAGAGCGCGCCGGACCCGAACAATCCCGGCAAGCACGACGAAAGCAAGCCGCCCGAGCAGGTACTACGGCTCCGGTTTCATCATCGACCCGTCCGGGCTGATCATGACCAATCGGCACGTGGTCGCGGGGGCCGAAGATATCGCGGTCACGTTCTCGGACGGAAGCCGCGCCGGAGCGCATATCTGCGCGGTCTCCGGTCTGGTCGATCTCGCCGTTATCAAGGTCGATGGCCGCAAAGGGCTGCAACCCGTCGGCTGGGGCGACAGCGACAAGCTGCATGTCGGCGACCGGGTGCTGGCGATCGGCAATCCGCTGGGCGTCGGGGTCTCGGTGAGCGGCGGCATCGTGAGCGCGCTGCATCGCCATGTTTCGGCCAGCCCGTTCGATGACTTCATCCAGACCGACGCGGCGATCAATCACGGCAATTCCGGCGGCGCGCTGGTCGATGCCTGGGGGAACGTGGTGGGCGTGAACACCGCCTTTCTGTCGGACCGGGCGAATGGCGGTTCGCTCGGAATTGGCTTTGCCATTCCGGCCTTTGAGGCCACGCACACCGCGACACGACTGGTGGGCTGCAATTATCAGCCGCCGGGCTGGATCGGCGTCGCGGTGCAGGAAGTGACGCCCGATATCGCCCAATCGGTAGGTTTACCGAAGGTGGAGGGGTCAATCGTGACCAAGGTGGAGCCGGGCAGTCCGGCGAGCTCAGGCCGGTCTGCAAGAAGGCGACGTATTGCAGACACTGAACGGCACGCCGGAGCCGACGCCACTGCGCATGCTGGGCTTTATTACCCTGGCGAAGCAGGGACTCCCGTGCGTATTGGCTATTGGCGCGACGGCAAGATGCAGGAAGCCGAGGTCACGGTCGATCGCCTGGCCGGGGATGGAGACGAAAGCGCCGCCCAAGATGATGATGAACGCGGCAATGAACGCGATGGGCATGGCGCACGGGCTCGGCGTGCATTTCGCAAATCGCCAGGATACAAAGGGCGAGTCACAAGTGGTGGTATCACGTATCGATCCCGGCAGCGGCGCGAGCGACGCGGGTCTGCTACGCGGCGACGTGGTGCTGCGAGTGGCCAAACAGCCGGTCAACTCCGTCGATTCCGTTCAACAAGCCCTAGGCGCGGCCATGCACGATGGCCGGCCGTCGGTGCTGCTTTTGGTCGAAAGCAACGGGCGGCGGCGATTCGTGACGATGCCGCTGGCGGTAAGCTGAAACGGCTTCGGGCGGCCGGGACTAACGCCGAAACCCGGTCGCCACGATGTAGAGTTCGCTCGATTCCTTTCGGCTGGCTGGCGGTTTGGCGTGACGTATCCTGGGAGAAGCGACACTTCATCGACTCCAAAAGGCTACGCTCGGCGCCGCCCTGGAATACCTTCGCCACGAACCCGCCGCCCTCGGCCAGCGCCGCTTCGGCGAATACAAACGCCTGTTCGGCTAGCGCTACGATACGCAGATGGTCCGTCGCGCTGTGGCCGGTCGTGTTTGGTGCCACATCCGATAGCAGGAGATCCGCTTTGCCACCCAGCAGCGCCAGAGCGCTCTCCTGCACCGCAGGATCGGTGAAGTCGCCCTGTAGGAACGTGGCGCCGCGCAACGGCTCGACCGCCAGCAAGTCGATGCCGACGACCGCATCGGCGCCGCGCGCCAGTGCCACTTGCGTCCAGCCACCCGGGGCAGCCCCCAGATCGAGCACGCGCGCCCCACGTCGGATCAAGCCGAAACGGTCGTCCAGTTCCAGAAGCTTGAAAGCAGCACGGGACCGCCAGCCCTCCCGTTTGGCCTGCTGCACGTAAGGATCGTTCAAGTGACGGGCGAGCCAGCGCTGCGAGGCGGCGCTGCGCCCGCGCCCGGTCCTGAGCGGCACCGTAAGGCCACGGCCCGTTCCGGCCCGATGCGAGGATTTGGCGCTCATACCGGACGCGGCGGTCTCGGCCAACGACGGGACTGGCGTGCGCGATCGGCTCGCATCATCCGTAGCAACATGCCCTCCCGCAGCCCCCGATCTGCCACAATTACCTGTGGCGCGGGCCAGATGCGGGCGATTGCGGCGAACACGGCGCAACCGGGCAGCACGAATTCGACCCGATCCGGGCCAACACAAGGATGCTGCTCCAGCCCGGCCCGGCCGATCACGCGCAGGCGCGTCAGCGCCGCTTCAGCGGCCGGGCGGCTCAGTACCGCCCCGTCCACCAGCGGCCGGCTATAGCGCGCGAGATCCATCGTCACGCCGGCAAGCGTCGTCACCGTGCCGCTCGTACCGAAAAGCCGCACGCCGCCGTCGCGGATTTCGTGCGCAATGCAATGGACCCGCTCGAAAGCAGCGAGACGCGGGGCAATCTCGTCCACCATCCGCTCGAACCCGTCTTGTGTGAAGCCGGCCTCTCCGAAGCGCTCGGCGAGCGTGACCACGCCGAAGGGCAAGGAGACATAGCCGATCAGTGCGGGACGGCCGTGATCGAGTCGGACCCACGCAAGTTCGGTCGAGCCGCCACCAATGTCGAACAGAAGCGCCCGGCGCGCGCCGCCACCGAGCAGCGAGGCGCAGCTTTCCAGTGCTAGCTCGGCCTCCTCGCGGCTGGAAATTACGGTTATCCGCAGCCCGGTTTCCTGCCGGACGCGTTCCAGGAAGGCGGCCCCGTTGGCGGCGCGACGGCAGGCCTCGGTTGCGATTGCCCTTAGGCCCCGCAGCGGGCGTCGCGCCAGCCGGCTAGAACACGCTTGCAGAGCGACGAGCGCGCGATTTATCGCTTCCGTGTTCAGGTAGCCGGTACGGTCCAACCCCTCGCCCAGCCGCACGATCCGGCTAAAACTGTCCAGTACCCGGAACCCATCGCCCGCCGGGGCACCCACCAACATCCGGCAATTGTTGGTGCCAAGGTCGAGCGCCGCGAAGGCATCGGCCGCGATGCGTCGTGCCGGCAACATCGGCTCGGCGGACTGAGCGGCGGTCTTCGCGTGAAACATGGGCCATCTTCCGCCCGGTCCGCCGACTGGGGCAAGCAGGATTCGCGCCGAGTTGAGCGCCAGACCCATCGCCCGGCGGATTTCGTGCAAGTCTCTGGCGCGGACGTGCGGGTAGGGCCACATTGGAAGGCGGAGTTTCCTGTCAGGGGACGAGGTATTCGTGCATCGCAACTCCATTGCACTGGTCTGGCTGGCTGGCATTGCCTTCGCCGCACTCCTCTATCTCTCCGGTCCGGGGCGCTTCGTCGCCGCGTTCTTTGCGGGGCTCAATCACCTCGACTGGGCTATCGAGCACTGGATCGGCTTTGTGGCGGTACAGGCATTCGATTTGGTGCGCGCCGCCGCGATCGCTCTGTTTGCAGTGTTTCTGGTCCTGGGCGCGGCGGCGGCACAGCGTGGGCGCGGCAGCGGACTAGTGGGCGTGAGCCTGCTATTCCTGGGGCTTGTCTGGATCGGCGGCTACCAGTCGCGCTTCTGCTGGTTCGCCGCTTTGCTGGTCGCCGGGGCCGGCGCGGTCAGCATGACGCAGCGTCTGCTGGGCGGAAACACGGGTGCCCCTTGGCGCACCGGTTCGCGACGGAGCGCTTAGCAACCCGGCTTACGCCACACTCTTCCCCGACGCGAACCGCTGCCCCGGGCCCAGCCGAAGCAACGGCACCAGCGCGAAAATGCAAGCCGTAGCCGCCGCCGACAGTACGATTAGCGGCGCGAGCCGGTTGTCGAACACCCGCTCATACAGAAACGATCCCACTGTGTCGGACACCGGCGCTGCCAGATTGATCACCGACATCAGCGCGGCGAAGGTGAACCCTTCCGATCCTTGCGGGCAATGCTCCGCCGCCAACGTCAGTGTGGCTATATTGGCGATCATTGCCGCGAAGCCGGCCAGGAAATTGATCGCTGCGGCACTCGGTTTGTTGGCCAGGCCCAGAAAAGCCAGCGTCGCCAGTGTGCCGAACAGGATGCTGATGTTGAGCAACGCCCGCGTGGACAAGCCGCGCAGGAAGAACCGATGCGCCAGCGCGCCTCCGACCCAGCCGGCGGCACTGATTGACGACAGAAGGCCGATGTAGGCTTGTGAGAAATGCAGCCGGTCTGTCATAGCAAAATAGAGCGGCGTTCCGAAGCCGGGGCTGAAATAATAAAGGAACAGGAAGCCCACGATCAGCCAAATCGTCGCCGAGCGGAACGTGGCTACCAGGCCACCGAGGGCGCGTCGCAGCGCGCGCAGATCCAACGGGGCACTTTTTTCAGCGACTAGCAGCAATCCCAGTAACACCAATCCCGGCACCGCTGCGGCGAGCAGGCAGGCGGCACGCAGCGCCGCGCGCGGGGCGAAAAGCTCCACAAGCGCACCGCCGACGAGCGAGGCAATGATGACGGCGATGTTGAACCACAGCCATTGCTGGCGAACGAATCCCGCGCTTGCGTGGTACTGGTGGCCGTTCTCGACCAGCAGAGCACCGCAGATTGTGCTCGCCATGGCCAGCGCCACAGCTGTCACCACCAATGCGAGCACAAGCGGTCCGGGTGCCACTTGCTCCGCCGCCCAGGCATACGCGCCCATTGCCGCCACATTGGCGCCCAGCAGATAGCTCCGTCGACGGTAGCCCAGGATCGGCACGAAATCCGAGATAATCCCGTAGAGCGGCTTGATGATCCAGGGCACGTCCAGCACCGCGAGATGCGCGCTGATTTCGATTGGCGTCCAGCCGACGCTCTGTTTCAGGTAGTATTCCAGCGGTTGCCAGACGATGCCCGCCTTCGCCTGACAGGTGCCCTCTACGACATAAGCCAGCGCGAAGAACACCATCAGGCGCGCGACCTGCCGGTGCGCGGCCGCGCCCTGCGGTTCGGTCACGGGCTCGGCCTTAGCGCAGCACTGCCTCGGTCTTGCGCTCGATCAGCGCAAAGTCGATCGCGCCGGCAAGGCCGGGACCGATTGGGGCATGCAGCAGACCGTCAGCATCGATCTCCAATTCCCGCGCCATGCCGTATTTGTGCGCCCCGTCCGGCAGCAAGACCTCAAACATCGTCGTGTTCCGCACCGCCATGCACAGATGCAGATTAGCGAGGTTGTTCAGCGAGTTCCCGGAATGATGCACCTCGTAATTGAGGCCGAAAGCCTCGGCAAGGTGCGCGGTCTTCAGCATGGACGTTAGCCCGCCCTTGTTCGGAATGTCGCCACGCAGATAGTCGGTGGCGCGTTCCGTCAGCCAGATCGCATAAGTGTCAAGACCACCGGCCGGATATTCCGTCGCCATGATCGGGATATCCAGCTTTTGGCGCAGCTTGACATAATTGTAGATGTCTTCGTCGGCCAGCGGATCCTCGAACCAGTAAAAGCCCATATCCTGCGATCGCGCGTCCCACGCGCAGCGCATCCGTATAGGAATATGCCCAAGTCGAATCGAGCATCAGCCGAAACTCGTCACCCACCGCCTTGCGCACCGCAGCGCAGACCTTGATGTCCAGCTCGGGCTCGCGCGGCGGGTGGATCTTGTAGGCACGCCAGCCGCGCGCCTTAAAGTCCAGCGCCTGCTCCACATACACTGACACCGCTGGCAATATCTGCGAACTTGCATAAGCCGCGATCGCGTTACGGCACGTGCCCATCAGCGAATGGACCGGCAATCCCGCGACCTTTCCGGCGAGATCCCAAAGCGCAGTATCCACCGCGCCGATCGTCCGGTAACTGACTGTCCGTGAGAGCAGCCGCATGGACTGATGGATGCGCTCACGCTCCAGCGGGTTTCGTCCCATCAGCAACGGCTTTAGCGTGCGGATCAGCTGAGCCGCATCCATCGAGGCCGGATTGCCCGCCGAACCCAGAAAGGCGTGGCCCTCGATTCCCTGGTCGGTACGCAGGCGCAGGAGGCCAAGATTGGACGTGCTCCCGGCGCCCGCGCCCTGATGATAGGCAGTCGGGGGAATACCATCCCAGGTAAAGACGGTCAGCGAGACATCGTCGATCCGCATCGGTCACAGCGTATTATGCGTGCCGTCGCAGCGCGGCTTGTTGGCGCTGCGCTTGCAGCCACAAAACTTGCCCATCGCCTGTGGCCATGAACTCGATGGGGTTGAAGCCGCTGCCCTTGTGCGAACCGTCGCAAAACGCGGCTCGGCTCTTGCCGCAGGCGCACCACCAATACGATTTTCCGGCTTCGACTGCCATCGGGTAGGAGCCCTTTTGGGCAATCAGCGGCCGCGGGTCCGACATCGGCGCTCCTTCCTCGGCGTGGGCCAGTGCGCACCACCGCGCTCCACCCTGCCATACACCTCGACTTGGTAAAAGTGCGCAAATCCGCGCCCGAACGAGCGAAAGCGCCGACCTGGCGCGGCGGGCCTCGCGGATCGCGGCCGGGTTCTTGTCATGGTGCTTGCCCCGTCTGAGCGCTCCATAGGGCTACTCCAAACGGCCGGATGTGTTGCCTCCCGCACACGCAGGCATCGCTAAACGAGTTCGACTCGGGGCGGGAAGCTGCTAAGGCCTTGCGTGGTATGGCGGCATCGGCGATGGCTGTCTGGTGATGGGCGCGAAGACCTCGGCACTAGCCGAGCCGACGATTGACAGCGGGTTGCTCGGCTTATGGTGACGGTGTCCCCGGGAAGGCCGGCCCTGTTCGGCACTTAACTTGGCGCGTACAACGCGGAAGAGGCGCGTGAGTACCCGGGTGGGTACAACCGATTGGAGCGTTGACCAGCGCGCCCCCCGCTATGGTTGTTATACCGTGACAATTTGCAATCTCAGAGATGAGACTTGCGCTCACAAACCCGTGTACCGCATAAACCGGTGTCTCCCCTTCGCGTCGGCGGCACGTCTGGTCGTTCGGCGTCGATCTGAATCGAGATGCGGCCATGAGCTTGCCTCGCCTTGCCTCGCCGGCAGGGCTGAACCGACCGGGAGCCTCGCGATGAGCGCCGTCACCGTTTGCCAGAGCTTGCCCGTGGGATGGGCCTTTGACGTGGCGGAGCTTGCCGCGTTGCAGACCTGGGCCGCGCGACATGGGATGCGCATGACAGTCGAACTGGACCATTGCATTGAGGGGGAGGAATATCAGGAAGCCGTGGCGCTCTACTCTCCCGAAAGTGGGTTGCGCCGCTGGACCATTTGGCGAGCAGCGGATGCCGTGGTGATAGAGCCCACCTTTGGTCGGTCCAGCCGCTTCGTTAGCCTTGACGACGCGCTGCGGGTGTTGCTGCCGGGTCGGGAACAGCCCGCCGGCTGATCCCGCGCGGAACACGCTGTGGCCGCACAGCCTCAGACGCGCCATCGCATTACCCGAACATTAACCATTCCCGGTCAAACTCTGCTCAGGCGCCCGGCCACGACATGAGCGGGATAACGCAAAGATGAGCAATCAGGCTACGAATTTACGGGTTATCAATTTCAGCGGTTCGGATCGGGGCAACCAAGCCTTGGGTCGTGTGCTACCAGCGCGGTCGTTGCGATGATCCCAAGCGATTGCAGCCGGTTTGCCTCCTGATCGGTTCGGCTAAGTATCATCGAAACGGGCAGCTCTTTTCTGGCATTTTGACATCGTTCCCGGCATTTAGCCTCCGTTGCGGAATATAAAGGGATTGCAAACGGGAGAGGTTCTGGTTATGACTCGCGCGTAGGAGTGCATCCCCCCGTATTTCCCCGCATAAAACGAAAACGAAAAACGGAGACCTCGAATGGCGACCGTCACGATTCCCGGAGCCGGGAATACCAGCCTGGACCTATCCTTCTTGAACGGCGCCAACCAGGCGATCGCGCAGGCTATATCGACAGCGCTTTTGAACGCCCAAGCCGCCGGACAGCTCAACATCGTCGGCAGTAACAGCTCGGGAACCGCCGTACCTGGTATGGTGAACGAATTCGTCATCCAGAGCGGCGGCGCGTTCACAACACCGCCCGGCTTCGTTTATACGGTAGACGGAACGGATCCCGCCAATTTCGCCGCGCTTAATGTCTCCAATTTCATCGGCGGCGACGGCAATCTTTATATTCAGAACCAGGCTGTACCGATCGGGCTGGAGCAGATCACTGCCGGAAACGGCAACGACTTCCTGAACCTCGTGCCTGGCGTTGGCTTTGTTGCTGCCGACTACCAAGTCGCGCTCGGGAACGGGAACGACACGTTGCTTGCCGGCGGTTCCGGCACTGTTGCCCTCGGTAGTGGCAACGATTCCCTCACTGCATACTCGGGTAGCGACACGATCTTCGCTGCGGCCGGCGGCAGCGACACGATTTCCGGCACCGGCGGGTCGGTGTTCTTCGTTGGTGGCAGCAACGAATTTGCCTCGGTCACCGGCGGGTCGGGCGCGACAATCGTGGGCGCGTCGGGTGGCATTGTGCTCTACGGCACCCCCGCTGCCGAAGGCGGCAGCGCTCAGGGTGCGTTGTTGATAGCCGGTGAGGGTAACGAAACGCTGTTCGCCTCCGGCTCGCAAGGCAATGACATCCTCCTTGGCAGCCAATCCGGTGGCAACGATCTGCTGGTCGCCGGCCTGAACTTCAGTGCGTTCGTGGCCGGAAACGGCAGCGATACACTGGTTGGCAGCCCAGGCGGACACGACGCATTCTACTTTGTCGACGGTGCGGCCGGCGGCAGCGACTTCTTGGCGAATGTCACCGCCAACTCCACCGTCGCCCTGACGGGATACGACTCGCTCTACGGCGGTGCCGCATCGTCCGGAACGGCCGCCGCATCCGTGACCGCCCAGCTCCAGGCGGCGCTTGCCGCCGGCGGCGGGTCCGGAAGCGTGAGCATCACGCTCAAGGACAATACGACAATAACCTTTGAGAACCTCAGCGGCAGCGCGGGCGTCCCGAAGATCATCTCCAGCTAAGACGCACGAACCAAACGCGAGACGGGCGGCGAAGCGCTTTGGCCGCCCGTCTTCTGTTTCAATCCGAGTTTGCTCAGCGTCGGCTACTCGACGGACGGGGCAGTAGCAGCTCACACGTCAAGCGCGCGGCGAACGGCGGTCAGCGCCGCATCGGCTCGCCCCCCCTCAGGCCCCCCGGCTTGCGCCATGTCCGGCCGGCCACCGCCGCCTTTTCCGCCAACCGCCGCGGAAGCAACCCGCACCAGATCAACTGCACTGAAACGTCCGGTCAGATCCGGCGAGACGGCGACGACGATGCTCGCCTTTCCTTCGCTGCTGCTCACCAGGGCCACGACCCCGCTGCCGATCTGCTTGCCGATCGCATCCGCCAGGCTCTTCAGCTCGCGGGCGGGCACCGCGCCGAGATTGCGCGCCGCAAACCGCACGCCGTTAATCTCCTCGATCTCGCCGCCGCCGCTGGCCCCGGTAGCCAGCTTGTGTTGCAGCTCCGAGACCTGACGCTCCAGCCGCCGCCGATCCTCCACAAGCCCGCCCACGCGCTCGACGACGCCCAGTGGGCTCGTACGCAGAATCGAAGCCGTCTCCGTCAGGCTGCGATCGAGCGCGGCTACCACTGCCTCGGCGGCTGCCCCGGTCACGGCCTCAATTCGCCGCAGGCCCGCGCCGATCGCACCTTCGGAAATGATCTTGAAATAGCCGATATCGCCCGTCCGACGCACATGTGTCCCGCCGCACAACTCTATTGAGTAGGCCGCCTTGTTGCCCTCACCCCCGCCCATGAACACGACGCGGACCTCTTCGCCATACTTCTCGCCGAAGAGTGCCATTGCTCCCAATTCCACTGCGGCCTCAGGCGCCATCAGCCGGGTGACAATTTCGCTATTCTCGCGCACGCGAGCGTTCACCTCGGCTTCGACCGCGGCAAGTTCGTCTGCAGTGATCGGGCGAGGCTGGCTGATGTCGAAGCGCAGCCTGTCGGGCGCATTCAGGCTGCCCTTCTGCGTTACGTGCGTCCCCAGCCGGCGGCGCAGCGCTTCGTGCAGAAGGTGCGTTGCCGAGTGATGCGCGCGGATTGTCGTCCGGCGCGCGTGGTCTACCTCGGCAAGGACCGGCTGGCCCGTCTCTGCGTGACCGCTCGCCACGATTCCAATGTGGACAATCAGATCACCCAGCTTTTTCTGTGTATCGCTGACAACGACCCGCAGCCCCTCGGGGCCGGAGATGATGCCAGTGTCGCCCACCTGGCCGCCGCTCTCGGCATAAAACGGGGTTTGGTTCAGCACCAGTGCGACCACGGTTCCCTCCGCGGCCGAGGCGACCGGAGAGCCATCGACAACCAGGGCCAGGATCTCGGCCTCGGACCGTTCGGTCGAATAGCCCAAAAACTCCGTAGCCCCCGTACGCTCCTTGATCGCGAACCAGACGCGCTCGGTTGCAGCCTCGCCCGACCCGGCCCAGGCGGCACGCGCGCGGATTCGCTGCTCCTCCATCGCCTGATCGAAACCGGCGATGTCCACCCCCCTGCCCTGCTCGCGCAGCGCATCCTGCGTGAGGTCCAGTGGGAATCCATAGGTATCGTAAAGCCGAAAGGCGATCGCGCCCGGGAGCGAATTGCCCTCACCCAAGCTCGCTATTTCCTCGGTCAATACATGCAGACCGCGCTCCAAAAGCGCAGCGAACTTGGTCTCTTCCAACCGCAGCGTCTCGACAATCAAATCCTCGGCGCGAACCAGTTCGCGATAGGCCTCACCCATTTGCCTCACCAGTGTGGGTACCAACCGGCACAGCATTGGCTCACGCACGCCCATCATGTGCGCGTGTCGCATGGCTCGACGCATAATCCGGCGCAGCACGTAGCCGCGTCCTTCGTTGGACGGCAGCACGCCGTCAGCGATCAGAAAGGACGAGCTGCGCAAATGGTCGGCGATCACCCGATGACTGATCCGGTACGGCCCATCCGGCTCCTGCCCGCTCACCTCCGCCGAGGCCAGGATCAGTGAACGGAAAATGTCGATGTCGTAGTCGTCGTGCTTGCCTTGCAGGATCGCCGCGATGCGCTCGAGTCCCATGCCGGTGTCGATCGAAGGCCGTGGCAGCAACACGCGCGTGCCGGGCGGGCCCTCTTCATATTCCATGAACACCAGATTCCAGATCTCAACGAACCGGTCGCCATCCGCCTCGGCGCTCCCCGGCGGCCCCCCCTGCACGCTTGGTCCGTGGTCATAAAAAATCTCCGAGCATGGGCCGCACGGCCCCGTATCGCCCATGCGCCAGAAATTGTCGGCAGTGGGAATGCGCAGAAGCCGGCTCTCGGGAAGCCCCGCGATCTTGCGCCAGAGGCGCGCGGCATCTTCGTCCTCGGCGAAAACCGTTACCGTCAGCCGATCGGGCGGCACGCCGAAGTCGCGCGTGACCAGATCCCAGGCATAGGCGATCGCCTGCTCCTTGAAATAGTCGCCAAAGCTGAAATTGCCGAGCATCTCGAAGAAGGTGTGGTGGCGCGCGGTATAGCCGACATTATCGAGGTCATTGTGCTTGCCGCCTGCGCGAACGCATTTCTGCGCCGTCGTTGCCCGCGAATAGGGGCGCGTCTCCTGGCCGGTGAAGACGTTCTTGAATTGCACCATTCCCGCGTTGGTGAACAACAGGGTGGGATCGTTGCGCGGAACCAGCGGCGAGCTTTCCACGATCTGGTGCCCGTTGCGGGCGAAATAGCCGAGAAAGGTAGCACGGATGTCGTTGCTGCTGGGCATGGCGCGCGCGGGTTTCTCCGGGACGAAATACCAGGAAGTAGCCCGCTTGCCGCGCATTGTCACGCCAGCCGGCCGGGGCAGCGCCCGTGTCCCGCGACCGCACTCATGGAATTTTAACCCCGAGCACCGATGCTGGCCGCCATTTTCCGGCAGATGCGAAAACGATCGCGCAGAAGGGGCGGCGGATGGCGAACACCATCGTGACCAGCGGGACCATCACGGTCCCGAATGATCAGGCGCTCGGCACCATCCAGGTTGGCGGCACATCGGGCATCGCCGCCGTCCTCGCCAGCGGCGATGCCGCTATGGATTACGCCAACCCCGATATTGCGCCCGGCGTGCTGATCGACGCCGTGCAGGGGAAATCGGCGCCCGAGCAGTCGCTGCTTGACGCACAGGGCAATTTTGTCAACCGAGGCACAATAGCAGCCGACGGTCCCGCTGGCAGCAGCTTCACCGTCGCTATCGCCCCGAGCCCCAGTCTGGCGGGATACTTCGCGAACGACGGCACGATCGCCGCGGACGCCGGAAACACATTGACAATCTCGGTGGCTGCCGGCGCCGAATTTTTCAACCCCGGTCTGGTCGCAGTCAATGGCGGCTCGCTCGATCTGATCGCCGCCGGCACCGCTTCGATTGCCGGCGGGCTCGCGCCCGAGAACGGCCTGTTCACGATCAGCAATGGCGGCACGTTCGAGGACGGGATTGCCACGCCCGGCAGCGCTGGCGGATCTTCCTTCGTCGTGGCCTTCACCGATGCGAACCATGACACGCTGAAGCTGGACCAACCAGGCGCCTTCGATGGCCGCATCGTGGGGTTCCAAAGCGGCGACACGATCGACCTCGGATTGCTGACCGTAACCAGCCTTACCTATTCGCCGGGCGGGCTGCTCACACTTCAAAATGGCGCCTCGACGGTCGCCTCGCTGGTCCTCTATTCCGGCAATTTCCAGACGGGCACCTTTGCAGTCTCGGGTGGCGTCGCCGGCAGCTTCCGCCTCAGCACCGACGCGAACGGCCATACGTTGCTGACCACCGGCAATACGAACACGACCTGGATTGCCGGTGCGGGCGCTTGGGGAACCGGGGCCGACTGGTCGGGCAACACCGCACCGAACGCATCAAGCACCGTGATCATCGGCAATGGCGGCACAAGCGCGATCGCCATCAGCAGCGGGACCACAGCCTCCGCGGCGTCCCTCGTCCTGGATGATCCGAACGCCACGCTCACCGTCAACGGCCCGCTGTCGATCACGACGCAGCCCATCATCGCCGGTCCCGGCACGATCGAGGTCACGTCGGGCGGCAGCCTTGTCGCGACTTATTTGCGCCAGGTCGAGACCGGCTCGGTTCTGAAGCTTGACCCCGGCGCCGTCGTCTCCCTGACGGGTCACCTGAACCCCGGGTTCGCCAACAACGGCACTGTCGCTTATGTCTCGGGCGATACATCGGCGCTCACGGTCGATGGGACTGCCGTCGTTAACGCGGCCACCTTGGACGCCGGACCACAGAATGGCGTGACAGCCAGCCCGGACGGCGGCTTCATCAATATCGGCGGCCCGGGCGGGGGCGATCCCGCCAGTGTGCTCGTCGCCGCCGCCGGCAGCGTGCGCGACACGTTCGCCACTTTGGATTCCGGTCCGACATCCTCCGGCCAGCTAACGCTCTCTGGGACGGGCACGCACTGGATCGATGCCGGTGATCCCACAGATAACCAGACCACGCGCGGCTACATGCTGGTGGGCACCAACGCCGAGGCTGGTAACGCGCCGGCCGCGCCTTACGCCGGCGCCGCCCAGCTTATTATCAGCAACGGTGCGACGGTCACCGAGACCAGTTTCGCGACAATCGGCGACACCGCCGACAGCGCCGGCACCGCCACGATCAGCGTCGGCGGATCGTGGATTATCCCCGACTGGCTGAATGTCGGCAATTACGGCAGCGGGTCGCTGCTGATTACCAACAATGGCACCGCCGGCGTGGGCGGCACCGTCACCTTGGGCGCCGGCGGCACGGTCACCACCAACGGTACCGCCACCACGCAGTCGGCCGCGCTCGGGATCGGCGTCTTCCCCGGCGCGTCTGGCAATGTCGTGGTGGACGGCACGGGGTCGACCCTGGCCGCCCGGGGACCGATGGTGGTCGGGTGGGGTGGAAACGGCACGCTCACAGTGCAAAACGGCGCCGTCGTTTCTGTATCAACCAGCGCGGTCACACCAAGTTTGATCGGCGATCTCGCCGGAGCGTCGGGCACGGTCACGGTCAGCGGCGCCGGATCGACATTGCAGACCGGCGGAGAGCTTGACGTTGGCTTTGCCGGCCAGGGCACCCTCTCGGTCACGAATGCCGGTAGCGTCCAGGTTATCGGCCACGCGCTGATCGCGGGTGGCAGCGCCAGCGCGGCCGCCGGCGGGGCGGGGCTGGTTGCCGTTACGTCCGGCGGCACCATCCGCGCGAATGCGGGTCTTGTCGTCTACCAGGGATCGACCGTTTCGGTCGATGCAACTTCGGGCATCGACCTTGGCACCTCCGGCAGCACCGTCGCCGGGGCGATTAATGTCGAAGCCGGGCAGAGCCTTGTCGGCGACGGCGTGGTCAACGCCTCTGTCCTCAACAACGGCACGATCCTGGCGCTGGAGCAAAGCCAGCAATTCGGCGCATTAGGCGCGCCCGGCACGCTGGAGATCACCGGCGCGGTCAGCGGCACCGGTTTGCTCGCGATCGGTGCCAATGCGGTGCTAAAACTGGACGGCTCGCTCGCTGCCACACAGAGCATCGACTTCGGTGCCAGTCCATCGGAGCTGATCCTCGGCTCCCCGGCCGCGACCATCGCCGATCCCATCCTGCATTTCGGGAACGAAGACCGGATCGAGCTCGGCAGCGGTGCCGTCATCACCGGCGGCACGTTCAGCGCTGGTACGCTGACGATAAGCACGACTTCGGGCACGCCGGTCGTGCTGAACAACATCTCGATGGCAGCTGGTGCAACCGGCCAGTTCGTCACTGGCATCGACGCGTCGAGCGGCGACAGTTTCCTGCAAATGGCGCCGCCGTCCGCCACATGGACAGGCGCGAACTCAAGTAACCTTAGCGCTGCCGGCAACTGGCTGGGTGGCGCCGTCCCGGACGCCACCCAAGCGGCCTATTTCGTCAGCAATACGGACGGGACGATCACCGGCACCGGCAGCGTCGGGCAACTTGATTTCGGCGGCAGAGCGGAACCTGGGTCGTCTCTGCTGCGACGCTCGCCGCCGCGGGGTTTGCGAGCCCGCCCTATCAGCCCTTCGCGTTTTTTGAGAACGGCACGCTGGCGGTGCTCAGCGGATCGCTGAGTCTCGGCGGCAGCTCCGATATCGATGCTGCGGGCAATGCCGCCGTTATGTCGGTGCAGAACGGCGCAACGGTCAGTTCGGTGGGCGCTGCGCTGGGCAATTACGCGGGCGGGTCGGGAGCGTTGCTGCTCACCGGCGCGGGCACGCGCTGGAACGATGTTGCCGGCGCCAATCCGGGGCTGCCCGGCGGCTATATGCTCGTCGGCTGGGCGGGCAACACGCCCGGAGGAGCCAATGGCGGCGCCGGCAGCCTGACCATAACTCAAGGCGCGGAGCTTGCCGATACGGCGGGCGATACGATCGGCGGCAATGCGGGCTCGCGCGGCACGGTTTCGGTTTCAGCCGGCGGCATCTGGACCGATGCGGGTCTCACCGTCGGCGACGCCGGGTCGGGCACCCTGACAATCGCTGGCGGAACTGTGACTACCAGCGGACTGAGCGCGATCGGCAACAGCGCCGGAGGGACCGGAACGGTTGCGATTTCCGGTGGCGGGACGATCGCTGGTCTGTGGACCAGCACGGAATTCGCGACGATCGGCAATGCGGGATCCGCGGCAGTCTCGGTCACGGGCGGCGGCAGCTTTGCGAGCCAGGCGGGCGCGGCGATCGGCGAGGCGCCGGGCGGGACCGGGACCGTGACAGTTGCAAATGGCGGCCTATGGTCCACTACGGGCGGCAATCTCGATATCGGCGCGGCGGGTTCCGGCCGATTCTCCGTTCTCGCTGGCGGAACGGTCACGAACAGTGGCACCGCGACGATCGTCGGCGATGCAGCCGGCGGCAGCGGCACGCTGCTCGTCAGCGGCATCGGTGCTGCGCTCGGCGGCTCGGCGGAACTCGTTATCGGCAATGCCGGCACCGGCACCGTCTCGGTCGGCGGTTCCGGGACCATAACTGCCGGCAGTTCGATTGTTGTGGGCGCGCTGTCTGGCGGGGCGGGCACGCTTGCCATCGGCACCGGAGGCAGCGTCAGCACCGCGACATTGCTCGCGGGCGGCGTGGCCGGCAGCATCGGCGCGATAGCGCTGTCCGGCGGCGCGCTGGCTGCGAGCAGCGCGGCGGTCCTGGGGGACGGCGGCGGTGCCACGCTCAGCGTAGCCTCCGGCACGTTGACGGTCGGCAATGGCGGGCTTGGAATTGGCGATGCCAGCATTCAGCCGGGGGGCGCCGGCAGCGCCAGCGTCACCGGTGGCCTGGTTCTGAGCCAGGGCAATATCACCATCGGCGCGAATGGTGATGAGGGCGGGCTGTCGGTTGCGTCCAGTGGCACGGTCGAAGCCCGGGGGCCAGCTTGTCATCGGCAACGGCACCACACTAGGGGGCGCGTTCGTCGCCGGCACTGGCACGGTCCTCGTCGGTCAGCGCGGCGTGCTCAAGGCCGATGGGGCCAATGTCGGCACGTCCGGGACCGCAGCCATCCAGGTCGGCGCAGCCGCGGGGTCGGTCGCCTCGCTGACCGTCTTCGGGGCAGGGGCTCAAGCAACATCGGCCGCCGGGGTTGCCATCGGCGCTGCCCGGGGTAGTTCTGGCGCAATCACAGTCACCGCCCCGGTGCGACCCTGACCGACACTGGCCTGTTCGCGGTCGGCGCCAGCGGCTCCGGCGCGTTGCTGATCAACGCCGGCGGCTTGGTTAGCGGCGATCTTGCCAACGGTGCCTCCGGTCCGGCCGCCAATATCGCCAGCACCGCCGGCTCGGATGGATCGAGCGTAACGGTTACCGGACCGAATTCCGCGTGGCAGATTGCCGGGCAGTTGCTGGTGGGCGTCGCCGCCTCGGGGGACCTCTCCGTCTCGGCTGGGGGCACGGTGTCGGCAACCGGCCTCGATGCGGGCGCGACATCCGGGGGAAGCGGGCAAATTTCCGCGTCCGGCGCGCAGTCGAACGTCACGATTTCCGGCCAGCTTACGATCGGCGATCAGGGCATTGGCGATGTTTCCATCACCAATGGCGCCACGATTACTGCCACCGAGGGAGATATCGGCCTGAACGCCAGCGGCTCTGGCGTCGTGGATCTTGAGGGCGCCGGCAGCCGCCTGGACATCACTGATAGTCTGAACATCGGTGACGCGGGCACCGCGGTGCTGGTGATGGGCAACAACACGACGCTCTCGGTCGCCAATAACCTCAATATCGGTGCCAACGGCGTGTTGCAGCAGTTCGGCGGCATCATCGACCCGACGAATGTCACCAATCGCGGCACGGTCGGCGGGGTTGGCGGCTTCACCGTCAGCGGCACCGTAGTCAATAACGGGGTCTATTACGCCCAGGGCGGCACGTACACGATCAACGCCGGGCTCATCACCGGGACCGGCACGCTGGCGGCAAATGACGGCGGCAACCTGGTGCTGAACGCCGGCAGCGTCGCTGGCACACAAATGGTTGTGTTCAACAACAGCACGAGTGAAGCGGTCCTGACCATCGGCTCGATTGCGGGCTTCGCCGCCACGATCGGGAATTTCAACGCCGACGCCGCAATCATGATTAGTGGCGCCAACATCGGCAGCGATACCGAAAGCGGTGGGATCCTCACGCTTTACGCCGGTCCGGCCGATACGGGCAGCATCATCGGTCTATTGGACGTTGCGGCTCTCTCGGGCACGCAGCTCGCCGAAATCGAGCAAATCAATGCGCAGGGCGGACTTGGCGCCGACACGATGCAGTGTTTCGCCGAGGGAACGCAGATCGCCACGCTACGCGGCCAGATCGCGGTGGAGGAGCTGCGTGTGGGGGACAGCGCGCGCGTGCTGATCGGCAGCGACGCCGCGACGATCGTCTGGATCGGGCGGCGCAGCATCGATTGCCGCCGTCACAACCGGCCCGAACTGGTCTGGCCGGTTCGTATAGCGCCCGGCGCGTTCGGCCCCGGTTTGCCGAACCGTGCCCTCTGGCTTTCGCCCGACCATGCCGTGTTCGTGGATGGCGTGCTGGTGCCAGTGAAGCATCTGTTGAACAACACGACCATCACGCAGGTCCAGCGCCCGCGTGTCACGTATTATCACGTCGAACTGGCGCACCACGACGTGCTGCTCGCGGATGGACTGCCGGCCGAGAGTTATCTGCCGATTGGAGATCGCACTCCGTTCGAGGAGGGGGGCCGTAGCCTTGCCCTCTTCCCCGATTTCGCGAGCCGCATCTGGGAGGCGAAGGGCTGTGCGCCATTGGTTGTGACCGGCCCGACATTGGCCGCGATCCGCAGCCGGCTTGCTGAACGCGCCTTCGAGCCCGAGCCCGAGACAGCCTGAAAGCCGAGGGAGGATGTCCCCACTTTCATCTGAACCACGTCGCATCGCAGTCCCGGGCGGGATTGCGCGCCCGGGACCGAGCGGCTAGGGTCGGCTGTGTCCCGCACGGGACCGTTATGAGCAGGTGAATTTTGGCTGAGCCCGCGATATCGTCGCTGGTCCCGCCTCATTAACATGGGCGCGCTCCATTGGGGGAAGCGCCTGACGCGAATGATTGCGCCGGCGTGCGCCGGTGGTTCGGGAGGTTCGTGCATGGCGGCTGGGTCGCGCGGAATACCGCGCCCGGGCTTGTTGCACAGAGGTGCCCAACGTCGCCGCGCCCGGGCCGCGCCCGGTGCTTCGCGCACCCGCGATCATGCCAGGGCGGCGTATCGGAATTCAGGAGAGTATTATGGCTGATGGCACCGTCTCGGCGGGCGCGATCGGACGTGCCGTTCCGGCAAGGCGCTCCGGGAGCAGTCTGCGACGCTTCTCGCAACGCAAGAGCAGCATCGCTTTCCTGATGTGCTTGCCGCTGATCCTGTTGATCGCCGGGCTCGTGATCTATCCCGCCTTTTACTCAATCTATCTCAGCCTTCTGAACCGCAAGATGACCGCATTCATTGGGCTTGCGCAATACAACTTCCTGATCCATCGCTCGGCATTCCAGCAGGTCATCTTCCAGAGCTGCTTGTTCGCGATCACCTCGGTGATCTTCAAGGCAATCATCGGCTTTATCCTGGCGCATCTGATGCACAACATCAGTGGCGCAAGCCAGCGGATATGGCGCGGCCTGCTGCTCGTGCCCTGGGTGATCCCGTTGGCACTCTCGACGCTCACCTGGTGGTGGCTGTTCGATCCGTCCTATTCCGCGTTCAACTGGGTGCTTAATCAGATGGGGTTCAATTCGGTGCCCTGGCTCGGCATCGGCTGGATCGCCCGGTTCTGCACCATAGTCGTGAACGTCTGGTACGGCACGCCGTTCTTCATGATTATGTATCTGGCGGCGCTGAAATCGGTGCCCGACCAACTCTACGAAGCGGCCGCGATCGACGGGGCGAATGCCGTCCAGAAACTGCTGTTCGTCACCTTGCCGATGATGCGCAACATTATCGCAATTACCGTCCTGTTCAGCCTGATCGCGACCTTCGCCGATTTCGATATCGTGCAAATCCTCACCGCCGGCGGTCCCGAGGACAAGACGCACGTGTTCGCCACCTACGCCTTTCAGATCGGCATCCAGTCCGGCAACATCCCGGCCGGCGCCGCGGTAAGCCTGTTCATGCTGCCGATTTTGGCCGTATCCGCGTTCTTCATTTTGCGCGGCGTCACCCGCCGCTCCAAGGAGATGGGCGCATGAGCGCGACGACACTCGACGCCCCCGTATCCCGCGCGCGACGCAGGCGTGGAGGCGGCCTGGAAAGCCAACGCCGTTGGGCGCTCTGGGGCAGCTATGCAGCCCTAACGGTGTTCGTAATCGGCTTCCTGGTGCCGCCGTTCTACACGGTGATGACCAGCCTCAAATCCTCGGCCGAGATTTCGGCGCAGAAGGGGACTCCCTGGATCGTCCACCATCCGACGCTGGCCAACTTCTGGTCTCTCATCACCTATCACAATTTTCAGATCTATTACCTGAACACTGTGATCGTCACGGTGCTGGTGGTCGTGATCAGCATGGTGATTTCGGTGCTGGCGGCGTTCAGCCTGGCGCGTATGGGCTTCTGGGGCAGCAAGTTCCTGGCAACCAGCGTGTTCCTGACCTATCTCGTGCCGGCCTCGCTGCTGTTCATCCCGCTGTTCCAAATCATGGGATGGCTGCATCTGATCAACAGCTACTGGGCCTTAGTGCTGATCTACCCGACGCTGGCGGTACCGTTCTGTACGTGGATCATGATCGGCTATTTCAACTCGATCCCAAAAGAGCTGGACGAGGCGGCGCTGATCGATGGCGCCGGCTATTTGCAGATTCTGTGGAGGATATTCATTCCGGTGGCGATGCCGGGCCTGATCGCCGCGACGATCTTCGCCTTCACCATCAGCTGGGGTAACTTCATCTATCCGCTGGCCTATTTGTACACGTCGAACCAGATGGTGCTGACGGTCGGTATTACGGGCGATCTGATCCGCGGCGACGTGTTCGAGTGGGGCCGCATCATGGCGGCGAACGTCCTGGCCTCGGTCCCGCCGATCATCATCTACGCCTTCCTCATGGACTACTACATCGCCGGCCTGACCTCCGGCGCCACCAAGGGCTAAGGGAAGTACGATGGCTGAAGTCTCATGCCGCAAGGTCGTCAAGACCTATGACGGCGGTTTCCAAGCGGTAAAGAGCATCAACCTGGAGATCGCCGACCAGGAGTTCGTTGTGCTCGTCGGACCGTCCGGCTGCGGCAAGTCCACGACATTGCGCATGATCGCCGGGCTGGAGGACATAACCGACGGCGAGATCTGGATCGGCGGCGACGTGGTGAACGACATTCCGCCGCGCGACCGCGACATCGCGATGGTGTTTCAGAACTACGCTCTCTACCCGCATATGAGCGTGTTTGACAACATGGCGTTCGGGCTGAAGCTGCGGAAGTTCCCGAAGGACGAGATCCGGCGCCGGGTGGACGAGGCGGCGCGCATTCTCGACATCACCACGCTGCTGGAGCGCAAGCCAAAGGCGCTGTCGGGCGGGCAACGCCAACGCGTGGCGATGGGCCGCGCTATTGTGCGCAATCCCAAAGTGTTCCTGTTCGACGAGCCCCTGTCCAATTTGGACGCCAAGCTGCGCGTGCAGATGCGCACCGAGATCAAGAAGGTGCATCAGACGGTGCGCACCACGACCGTCTATGTCACGCATGATCAGGTGGAGGCGATGACGTTAGCCGACCGCGTGGTGGTGATGAACCATGGCGAAATCGAGCAGGTGGGCGCGCCGCAGGAACTCTACCATGACCCGGCCACGCGTTTCGTCGCCGGCTTCATCGGCAGCCCGGCGATGAATTTCCTGCCCTGCCGCGTGCAGGACAGCGGCGATGGCGGCCTGTCCGTGCGCGTGAACGATGGGATCGTGGTGCCCGTGCCGCCCACGCGCATGAACCGCTACGGCGCCTTCAAGGGCAAGGAGATGGTGCTCGGCATCCGTCCCGAACATCTGTTCGACTACAAGACGGACGGCAAACCGGGATTTGGACGCATGGACGCGCTGGTTGATGTAGTGGAGCCGATGGGGATGGAGACCTTGGTGCATTTCTTCGTCGACGAAATCCCGATCTGCGCCCGCTGCGAACCGTCCACTCCCGCCGAGCCCGGCAAAATGCTGCCGCTGACCGCGGATATGAACAACATGCACCTGATAGAGCCTGGATCGGGACGGGTGGTGTGAGCGGCCGGCTCGTAGTGAGATCAGTCGAGCGCGAGACGCCGCGCGATCAGCACGGCTAGCGGAATTGTGGGCAACGCGGTCGCCGCCGCGGCCAGCATAGCCCAATTTGCGCTGCTAGCATCCGCCAGGACGCCATAGAGGATCGGAGCGAGCGCGCCCGCGCCGATGGTGCCCGTGTAGAACACGGCGAAAGCGCGCTCCGGATCCCCCGATAAATCCGGCACGGTTCCATACAGGACGGAGGACGTTCCGTTCAGCATGAGACCGAGCACGGGCAACAACACGAAAATCGGCGTTAGCGGCAAGAGCAGGACCGCCAAGATTGCCGCGAACGTCCCGCCTTCGGTTGCAATCACCGTCCAGAGCAAGCCGATTCGCGCGCCGAGCCAACCACAGGCGAACTTGCCGGCTGCGCCGCCGATGAAAACGGCCGCCAGTGCCGCTCCCACTTCCGGCAGCGTGGCGCCCTTTGCTTTGAGAAGGAATGGCAGGAACGTCAGAAAGCCCATACGCACAGCGCTGTCGAGAACGCCGATCGCCAGCAGCAAGGGAAATCCGCCTCTACCCTTGCCGGGTCTTTGCACCGCGACCGGTCCCTCGCGCGTCAGACCGTTCGATGCTAGCGCCAGCCGGATACTGACGGCGGCGGTGAGGCCTACGGCGGCCAGTATCCAGAGCGCCGCCCGCCAGTGCAGAGCCGTCACAAGCACAGAGGCAAGGGCGGGTAACGCAGCTTTGCCGAGATCGCCCGCGAAGTTGTACGTCCC
Organism: uncultured Pseudomonadota bacterium; assembly: GCA_963822675.1. Classification (GTDB taxonomy): domain Bacteria; phylum Pseudomonadota; class Alphaproteobacteria; order Acetobacterales; family Acetobacteraceae; genus CAWGIP01. The sequence goes on from CAWGIP010000020.1 coordinate 85,501, forward strand.
GAGCGGCCCGCGGGCCCGCCTGCCATAGGCGCGGGCGACCAGCGCGGACGCTTGCGGGTGCTGCGTGCTGGAGCCAGCCCCCCCAACGACCAGCGCGGCGAATAGGGCAAGCTCCCCCCCGGCCGCCCCGGCCAGCGCGTAGCCCGCCGAGGCGAGCACCGTGCCCAGTACAAGAACGGCCGGCGCACCGATCCGCCCGGCAAGGCGCCCGGACGGGATTTGCAGCCCCGCCATCGTTCCGGCATAGAGGCCGCGCAGCGCCGCAAGCGCCGCGTAATTGAGACCGAACACCGTCTGCCAGACCGGCAGAAACACATAGAGCGAATCCGTAAAGCCGTCGTGCAGGGCATGGGCCAAGCAGGCGGTCACGAGCGTCCGGGCCGAACCCGACCGCGGCCGTCGCGGGCTTGATGCTGCCGTCGCGGACGTGGACGGCCTGCCCGGCAACATAGCCATCCGAGTTGCTTTCTCGCTCGTATCCGCCATGTGAGTTCCGAGTTCTTCCTATCTTGCCGTGCGTCTAGGAATGCGAATTTGGCGCCTCCGCCCTGCGCCGACCAGCACACAAGCACGCGTCCGGCAGACACCACGCCCTTGGCCGGCAGCATCGTCTGCGCCAAATTGCGGTGCAGCGGGACCAGGGAAGGATCGGACATGAGCAATAGCAAGGGAGTGACAGCGCATCTGTCCGACTTCAGCGCCGGGATCATCCTCGACCGCTTGCCGCCGGAGGTCGTTGCGCGCGCTCGCCAACTGGTGCTGGATCTGATCGGCAATATCGTCCGAGCCCGCCACGATGCGGAAAGCACGAAATCATTCGTCGCCACCGTTCGGGCGCTGGGTATGGCCAACGGCAGCGCCGGCGTGTTCGGCGATGCGGCGCGCTATGCGCCGATCGGGGCCGCGTTCCTGAATGGCGCGCTGGCCCATTCGCTCGATTTCGACGACACACACGCTGCCGGCAGCCTGCATCCCGGCGCCCCGGTGATTCCTGCGGCGCTTGCGGCCGGTGAGATGGTGGGCGCCTCAGGAGCCCAGGTCCTGGCCGCGATCGTCGCCGGCTATGAGGTTACATGCCGCATCGCCCTCGCACTGCCTGCGGGGGCGCATTACGATCGTGGCTTTCACCCAACCGCTACCTGCGGTGCGTTCGGTGCGGCAGCAGCGGCCGGACGTGTTTTCGGGCTGGATGCCAGTCAAATCGCAGGCGCACTCGGCACGGCGCTCAGCCAATGCGCCGGCAGCCTTCAGTTCCTCGTAAACGGCGCCTGGACCAAGCGATTCCAGGTCGGATGGGCGGCCGCCAACGGGCTTATGGCCGCCACTTTGGTCCGCGAGGGGTTTAAAGGCGCTGCCGAGGCGATCGAGGGCCGGCATGGCTTCCTACGGGCCTACGCGCCGGATCCGCGACCAGAACGCGCCGTGCAAGACCTTGGTCTTGTGTTCGAGCTTTTGCAGACCGCAGTGAAGCCCTACCCTTCCTGCCGCTACGGGCACGCCGGGATTGACGCGGCAATTGCGTTGCGCGCCGAGCAGACGCTGCGGCCCGAGGAGATTGAGCAGATCACGTTGGGTCTGCCGAACGCGGGCATGCTCCTGATCGGCGAGCCCGCCGAAAAGAAGGCCGATCCGCGCAACGTGGTGGATGGGCAGTTCAGCGGCCCCTTCGTCGTTGCCTGCGCGCTGGCGACAGGCACGATGGGCTGGGACAGCTATCGACTGTTGGAGGACGCAACCATTCGCGGGCTGTTACCAAAGGTGCGATGCGTGCGCGATCCTGAGATCGAGGCTGAATTTCCCGCCAATATGGCCGGCAAGGTCACGATCCTTGCGCGCGGCCAGACATTCACGCGCACGGTGAGGGTGCCAAAGGGCGAGCCCGGCAATTTCCTGACCGAGCAAGGATTGCGCCGGAAATTCGCTGGTCTCGCCGGTGCGATATTGGGACGGGACCGTGCCGCCCGCCTGGCCGACGCGGTGCTCGCGCTCGACCGGGCCGCGGATGTGGCGACGCTGATTCGCCTCGCCAGCCCGGCGATGGACGCGAGGCTGGCCGGGGAGTAGGCAGCACTGCATGCCGACCTTCACACCAAACCAGCTCGCCGGAATCAGCCGGCTGATTGTGCGACGTATGGGCAGCGACGAGGCGGAGGCCGAGGAAGTGGCCGACCATCTCGTGCGCGCCAACCTCGCCGGCCATGATAGCCACGGCGTGGGCATGCTGCCCCGCTACGTGCAGCTGTTGCAGGACGGGCTGCTCGTGCCGAACCAGACACTGAAAACCGTGCTGGAGGAAGACGCGCTGCTTGTGACAGATGCCGGTCGGGGATTCGGCCAACGAATGGCCGCAGAGTTTGTCCGGCGGGCGATCGGGCGGGCGCGGCAGACGGGCGCCTGCGTATTAGCAATGCGCAACAGCGCGCATATCGGCCGGGTCGGGACTTACGGTGAGCTTGCCGCGCGCGAGGGCATGGCGTTCATCGCCTACGTGAATGTCGCCGATCACCAGGATATCGCCGCGCCCTGGGGTAGTGGGGAAGCACGGATCTCCACCAATCCGTTCGTGACCGCGGTTCCCGACCCCGAACATCGCGGCACCACCTCCGCTGCACTTCTACTCGATATGGCGACCACCAAAATCGCCGCAGGCAAGGCGCGCGTGGCGCGCAACAAGGGCGTCCCGGTTCCTGATGGCAGTTTAATTGATGCTGAGGGCCGGCGCACGAACGATCCCCGCGGCTTTATCGACGAACATACCGGCGCGCTGTTGACCTTTGGTGAGCACAAGGGCTCGGGCCTCGCCGTCATGGTCGAGATCATGGGCGGGGCGGTGGCCGGCGGGCAGCGTGCGGGCGAAGCGGGCCGCGGCGGCATCCTCAACAGCATGTTCGCGGTGCTGACCGATCTCTCGCGCCTCGGCGATCCTGGCCGGATCGCCGAGGGGATCGCGGCCAGCAAGGCGCATATTCGCTCGGCGCGCGTGGCACCGGGATTCGAGGAGATCCTGCTGCCCGGAGAGCCCGAACGTCGCGCCGCCGCCAGGCGCACGGCGGAGGGCATTCCGGTCGATGATCGAAGCTGGGCGCAAATCCGCGAGGCCGCCGGCAATCTCGGCATCGCGGCGGCGGAATTTGATCAGGCACTGGGTTGAACGATCCGGCTTAGGCTGGAGAGCGCCTGGCAAGCCGGTAACGGGCTTGACCACGACAGGCCCGTTGCGCATGTTCCGCATCTTACGAGGATAGCGCGATGGCCAAGACCAACACGATTCAGATCCGGCTCGTCTCCAGCGCTGACACGGGCTATTTCTACGTCACCAAGAAAAACGCTCGGACGCAGACGAATAAGCTGGAGTTCAAGAAATATGACCCGGTCGTGCGCAAGCACGTCGTCTTCCGAGAGGCTAAGATCAAGTAGTTTTAATCGGGTCCTTCCGGTTGAAACTCGGGCGCCGCGTGGCGGCGCTGGCGCCGTTCGCCTTCGTGCTGTTGTGGAGCTCGTCTTTCGTCGGCTCAAAGATCGGGCTGCGCTCATATCAGCCCGCTGACATTCGTTGCTATCCGGCAGGTGGCGTGCGGGCTGATTTTGGCACTGCTGATGTTCGGGTTGCGCCGATCCTGGCGGCCACTTGGCCGTCATCGTTGGATGCACTGCGCCGTTGCCGGCGTTTTGCTCAACGGGCTCGGACTGATGCCATCGCATATCGGACTGACCCTCGTGAGCGCCGCGCCGATCGCGCTTGTGCAGTCGCTCAACCCATTGCTGACCGCTGCCATCGGGACCGTGCTGCTAAAGGAGCGGCTCAGTTTCACGCAATGGCTTGGTATGGTGCTTGGCCTGCTCGGCGTCGCGCTGGTGGTCGGAATCGCGGCCATGCAGAGTTCGCAGCGACTGGAAGGCTTGCTTCTGGGCGCCTGGGGCACATTGGGGATTTGCGCCGGCACGCTTTATTTCGGCCGCTTCTGCCGCGGCATTCCGCTCCTGCAGGGGGCAACGGCGCAGTTCCTGGCGGCTGGCCTGGTATGTGCCGCGTGCGCCTGGTTGTTCGAGACGCCCCGCGCCGAGTGGACAGCAAGCGCCGCCGGCGCGGTGGCATGGAACACGCTTGCCGTCTCCCTTGGCGGCATGGCGCTCTATTTCTTCATGCTGGCGCGCGGCGTGGCGGCGCAGGTCGCGGCGAATTTTTACCTGATCCCGGGAACCGTCGCGGTCCTGGGCTGGGTCTTCCTCGGCGAGCGATTGACCGCGCTCACCATCGCGGGCTTCGTTGTTGCGTCAATCGGCTGTGCGCTGGTCAACGGCCGCGTTCGGTTGGAGAAGAACGCGGCGGAGCCTTCCGTTCATTACCGTCCACGCAACAACCGGGGATTCCCTGGTTGAATCCGGGTTTACCTTGCCGCGAATTGCGTCTTGCCGAACAGGTTTTCGCGCTCCTGATCGGTGATTGAGCCACGGCGCTGATTTCGGCCAGAACCTCCACACCGCGCTGAACCGCGGGCCGCGCACCGACCACGTCCAGCCAGCGCTGCACACCGGGCAGCTTCTCGACAGCGACCCCACGCCGGTCGGGATTGCGAACCCAGGGATAGGTGCAGATGTCGGCGATGCTATATTCGTCGCCTGCAAGATAGGGTGATTCCGAGAGGCGCTTCTCCAGCACCCGATAGAGCCGATGCACCTCGTTCGTATATCGGTCGATCGCGTAGGGTATCTTTTCCGGCGCGTAGCTGGCAAAGTGATTCCACTGGCCAAACATAGGCCCAATGCCGCCCATCTGGAACATAAGCCATTGCAGGCATTTGTAGCGACCGATCTGGTCCTTCGGTATGAGCTTGCCGCCGGACTTTTCCGAGAGATACATCAGGATCGCACCCGACTCGAACAACTTGAGCGGCTTGCCGCCCGGTCCATCCGGATCGACGATTGCGGGAATCCGGTGATTGGGCGTGATCGCGAGAAACTCCGGCCGGAACTGCTCGCCGCGTCCGATCGCCACCGGGATCACCTTGTACGGGATGCCGAGTTCTTCCAGCGCAACGTGTGAATTTGTGGCCGTTCGGTGTTGGCCAGGTCCAGACTTCGATCATGCACGTCTCTCCCGTCTCAAGCTGCCATCTTACAAGCATGAAGCGCGATCGGACAATTCGAGGCCCAGCACCAAACCCTGACCGCTCACGAAATCCGCGCTAGTGCCGCATCCAGCCGTGCGATCTCCGCCCATGCTGCCGCCAAACGCGCGCGGTTTTCCTCCACCACTTCTTGCGGCGCCCTGCGCACGAAATCAGCATTCGCGAGTTTTGCCTCGAACTTCGCCGCGTCCTCCGCCGCCTTAGCCCGCTCCTTGTGCAGCCGCGCTTTCTCGGCCTCCACGTCGATCAAACCGGCCAGCGGGATCACCACGGTCGCTTCGTCCAACACCGCCTGTGCTGAGCCCGCCGGCATGGCACCAGCAAGTGCGCCGATCTTTGAAGCGCGCGCGAGGCGTCCGATCGCCTCCCTCCAGAGTTCAGCGCGCGCCAGGGTCTCAGGCGTCGCATCGCGCAGCAGAATGGGCGCAGGCGCGCCGGGCGGGACGTTCATCTCCGCGCGGACAGTGCGCACTTCGCCAATCAATCGCACCACCCAATCCAGCTCGGCGCGGGCGGCGCTCGCGTCGCGAACAGTGACTGGCTCGGGCCATTGGGCGCGGATCAGGCTGAAGTCCGGACCATATCCAAAACGGTCCCACAATGCCTCGGTCACGAACGGTATTGCCGGATGCAACAGCCGGAGCAGCACACCAAGAACATACGCGGCCACGCTGCGGACTTCGCGCGCGGCCCCCTCGTCGCCCTCCGCCAGAGCGGGTTTGGCAAGCTCCAGGAACCAGTCGCAAAAGATGTTCCAGGTAAAGCGATACAACCCGCCCGCATATTCGTCGAGCCGATAGGCCTCCAGCGCCGCCGTGGCCTCTCCAATAGCCGCGTTCGCGCCATCCAGCAGCCAGCGCGCCAGCGGCAGGCGCGCCGCCGCGGGATCGAATTCCGGATCGGGCCGGATGCTGTTGATTTCGCAGAACCGCGCCGCATTCCAGAGCTTGGTCACGAAGCTGCGATAGCTCTCGACGCGCGCCGCCCCCAGCTTCACGTCTCGCCCCGGCCCGGTCAGGGCGCAGATGGTGAAGCGCAGCGCATCCGCGCCATAGCGGTCGATCAGGTCCAGCGGATCAATGATGTTGCCCTTGGACTTCGACATCTTCTGGCCGCGCTCGTCGCGCACCAAGCCATGAATGTAAACCGTGCGAAACGGAACGTCTTCCATGAAATACAGGCCCATCATCATCATCCTGGCCACCCAGAAAAAGATGATATCGAAACCTGTCACCAGCACGTCGGTTGGATAGTACCGCGCGAGTTCGGTGGTCTGCTCGGGCCAGCCCAGTGTGGAGAAGGGCCACAGCGCCGAGCTGAACCAGGTGTCGAGCACGTCCTCGTCCTGCACGAGGAGTGTCTCCCGTCCATACAGCGCGCGCGCTTGTTGCTCGGCGGCTTCTTCCGAATGCGCCACGAAAATCACGCCGTCCGGCCCGTACCAGGCCGGGATGCGATGACCCCACCAGAGCTGACGGCTGATGCACCAGGGCTGGATATCGCGCAGCCAGGCAAAGAACGTGTTCTCCCATTGTTTCGGCACGAAGCGCGTCCGCCCCTGCTCCACCGCCTCCATGGCGGGCTTGGCGAGCACGGCGGCGTTGCAAAACCACTGCGTGGTCAGAAGCGGCTCGATCGCTACGCCCGAGCGATCGCCATGCGGCACTTGATGTGTGTACGCCTCGGTCTTGGCCAGCAGGCCGAGCCGCTCCAACTCGGCAACAATCGCCGCGCGCGCGTGTTCGCGACTCTTGCCTTCCAGCGCGCGGACGAAGCCGGGATCGGCGACACCAGCCACATACGCCATCGCGGGTTCGATCTCAGTCAGGCTCACCCGCGCTTCGCGATCGAGCACCGACGGCATCGGCAGCGCGTGCCGCTGGCCCACCGCGAAGTCGTTGAAGTCGTGCGCGGGCGTAATCTTGACTGCGCCCGTTCCTTTCTCGGGATCGGAATACGTGTCCGCTATGATACGAAGACGTCGTCCAACCAGAGGCAGGATCGCATGTCGGCCGATCAGATCGCGCCACCGCGGATCGTCGGGGTGCACAGCAATGGCGGTGTCGCCGAGCATCGTCTCGGGCCGCGTCGTCGCGACCGTAATGAAATGTCCCGAAGCGTCCGCAAGTGGATAGGTAATGTACCATAAATGGCCCCGGACCTCCCGGTTCTCCACCTCGAGGTCGGAGATCGCGGTCTGGAACATTGGATCCCAGTTGACCAGCCGGCGGTCGCGATAGATCAGACCCTGGCGATACAGCGTGACGAACACCTCGCGCACGGCATTCGACAGGCCCTCGTCCATCGTGAACCGCTCGCGCGGCCAATCGAGCGAAGCGCCGAGCCGGCGCAACTGGCGAGTAATCGTCCCGCCCGACTCCGACTTCCACTGCCACACACGTTCCACGAACTGTTCGCGCCCGAGTTCGCGCCGGCTGATGCCCTGCTCCGCGAGCAGCCGCTCGACCACCATCTGCGTGGCGATGCCAGCATGATCGGTGCCCGGCTGCCAGAGCGTGTCGCGCCCCTGCATTCGCCGAAAGCGGATCAGCGCGTCCTGCACCGTGAACGTCAGCGCGTGACCCATGTGCAGGCTGCCGGTCACGTTCGGCGGCGGGATCATTATGCAGAACGGCTCCGCATTGGAACCCGGGTTGGAGGCAAACGCGCCCTCCCGCTCCCAACCTTCGTAGATTGGCCGCTCTATCTCGGCTGGCGAGTACGTCTTGTCCAACATGCGGCTAAGGCTCCGTGCTGCCCGGAGAAAACGCGGGCGGCGACGTATCCTGCAGGTTATTGGCGAAATCCAGCCCGCGCCGATCGCGGACCCATTTGCCGACCGGGCTAGATGCGATTTATCGCGTCAAACGAGTACTAGGGCAGTGCGCGGCCCACCACGCGCTCGATCTCGGCCCTGACCAAACGTTCCACGATATTCGGCAGATTGGCGTCGAGCCATTCCTTCACCAGCGGGCGCAGTTCCGCGCGCACCATGTCCTCGAGCGTGGGACCGCCGGCATGCACTTGCACTGCGCGGTCCGCGGTCAGCGTGCGGATCAGATTGCCCACCGAGGAGGCGGCAGCCTTGGCCGCTTCCGGCGCGACCAGCATGCTCGCGGCCGGCCCCCCCTCGCGCGGCCCGGCCGCTTCGGACGGACGCGGCGGCGGGGGCGGAGTAGGCATAGCCTGTGTGGCAATGGCCTGGGTCTGCTCTTCAGGCGCCGGTCTGCGCTCCGGCGGCTTGTCCGGCTGGGGTGTCTGCTTGAGGGGATCGGGCACGGGCACCATCATCGATGTTTCGAGCATGAGAACGTCGTCGGCGGGCGGAGGTGACGGCGGCTCCGGCAACGGGCCGGAGGCCGTTTCATCCTCGCTGAGAATGCGCCGGATCGAGGCGAGTATATCCTCCATCGACGGATCGCCGCCGGAAGGTACGTCATCCGACGTCTTGGGCGCGGCTTTGTGGGCGGTCATGGCTATTTCCGGTTGTCCTGGCCGTAGCAAAGTAGTGCTCGGCCGGGATGGCAACGCCGGCGAGCTTGTTCTTCACTTCGTTGTAATAGGCTGTGTCGTCGTAGAAGGCGACCGGCAAGCGAAGATCGCGGGCGGTCAGTCGCCCCATCGCCGAGGCCACGCCGTAGGACGCCGTAACCAGACTCGCCAGGTTCTGCACCAACGTGACCTGCGCGGTTAGCAAATTCTGCTGCTGGATCAGCACGTCCAGGGTAGTGGCGGTGCCGACCAAGGCTTGACGCATCACGCCGTCGACGGCGATCTGGTCTGCCTGGATCGCCACTCGGCTGGCAGCGGAGGCGTTCCGCGCGGCGACCAGGGTCTGATACGCCTGCACCGCATTCTGCACGGCGGTGCGCTTGGCGTCCGCCACCAGCCTGACATTCTGCTGCACGGTTTGGCGCGCCTGCCCGCACGGCGGAATACTCCGCGCCCCCCTGGTAAAGCGGCATCGAGAGGTTCGCGAGCACCTGATAGCCATTTGACTGCGAAAACGGACTGAAGAGGAGTTGTTCGACTGGAACAACTGCCCCTGCAGACTAATCTGCGGCAGCAGCGCCGCGAACGCGACATCCACCGCATTGTTTGCCGCCGCGAGGTTAAACTCGGCGGAAATAACGGTTGGATTGTTTGCCTCGGCATACCGCCCAGCTTCGTCCGCCGTTCGGACCGGCACGCTCAGCGGTTGCGGTTCGACCAGATCGGCGGGCGGCGCGAAGCCGATAACCTGAATATAGGTCGCAACGGACGTGTTGACGGTGCCTTCCGCGGTGAGTGACGTCGAGATTGCGCTGGCAAGGGCGGCTTCGGCCTGCGCCACGTCAGTCCGCGTCAGTTCACCTACCCGAAAACGGTCCTGTGTCGCCTTGAGCTGCTCGCGCAGAACCTGCTCGTTGTTCTTGTCGAGTTGGTAAGTTTGACGCGCCTGGATCACACCGACGTAGGCATTCACGGCAGCGGCAAGCTGCGTTGATTTCGTCGCAATCAGATTGGCGCGTTCCGCGAAGACCGTATCCTTCGCCCGCTGGATGGTGGATTCTACCTTTCCTCCCGTATAGACCGGTTGCGTCACCGTCGCCTGTCCGGTCGCGATATTCCTGTCCGTGCGAAATTTTAGGGATGAGGTGCCGATCCTTTCCTGCGCCGAGCCATCCCCGTACCCGGCGCTGGCCGGCCACCACAACGGTCGGGCGCCAGCCGGAAATGGCCTGCGGTACGTTCTCGTCCGTGGCCCGCAGCTTGGCCCGCTCAGCCAGCAGGGCCGGGTTGTAGGAATAGGTAACCGCCAGCGCCTCAGCTAATGTGCGCGGGCCGCCGCGTCGGAGCATGACATGCGTCGGTTTGCCGGTCGCGGTCGCCGCCGGTTGCGCCCACGTGCCTACGGGCGCGGCAAGCGCCAACGCGGAAACGAAAAGCCAGGCTGAGCGGTGGTGCATGTTGGTCATCCCGTTCCGGCGCCGGCGGGCCTCCCGCCGCGAGGGAGGGAACCGTGCCACATCAGCAACGCACCCGCCAAGCGGGCAGAATGGGAAGCCCGGCAGGGTCCGCGCTCGCGCCGGAAACGCAAGCCGGGTTTCGCCTTAGGCGGGAACCGCCGGCACGCCCTCGGGATCAAGCCTGTACCCGCCGCCTTCGGTGACAAGGAGCCGGGCATTGGCCGGATCGGGCTCGATCTTCTGGCGCAGCCGATAAATATGCGTCTCCAGTGTGTGTGTCGTGACGGCTGCGTTGTAGCCCCATACCTCGTTCAGCAACACCTGGCGCGCAACCGCCCGGTCTCCGGCCCGATAAAGGAATTTAAGGATCGCCGCTTCCTTTTCCGTAAGTCGGATGCGGCGGTTCTTGTGCGGGTCCTGAAGCAGCTTGGCCGAGGGACGGAACGTGTACGGGCCGATGGAGAAGACCGCATCTTCGCTATTCTCGAAAATGCGCAGCTGCGCCCGCAAGCGGGCGAGCAACTCGTTGAGCCGGAACGGTTTTGCAATGTAGTCATTTGCCCCGGCATCCAGCCCGCGCACTACGTCCGTTTCGGCATCCGAGCCGGTAAGCATGATCACCGGCATTTTGTGGCCGTGTCGGCGCAATCGGACGCAGAAATCCCGACCGTCCCCGTCCGGCAACGAGACATCGAGAATAACCGCGTCGAAACGGGCATCCCGGCCACCCAACTTCTCCTCGGCCTCTGTAATCGAACCCGCCTGTACAGAGGTAAATTCTCCGTCTACAGCGAGCTGTTCGGCCAAGATGGCCCGAAGATCAGGGTCGTCATCGACAATCAGGATCGGCCGCTCTGTTGACATTTTCGTTGTCCCTCGCAATTTGCGGACGTCGCAGGGTTAGGCGCGCTCGTCGGGCGGACCGGATTGATGAATCGCAATGAACGCACCAGTTAGGCAAGTGGATGCATTCACGAGGCGATACATCCCACGAACTTGTGCGGAAACAGGGCTTGTCCCTCACTTTCCCGTGATCCATACCGCGACAACGTTATCGCCCCGCTAATATACCCGCTATGCCGGCCCGGCTCGCCGTGTTGTCCCATACGGAAACCGCGGACCTGTCGAGCGTCCAGCTTTGCTGACAATCTGGGCAAAATTAGGCCAAGTGAGTGTCGCTCTCCGTGATCCGCTTATGACAGGTCCTTCTGCAAGCGAACCGTCACTGCCGTCGGGCCGGCCTGAAGTCTCCTCCGGTACGGCGTTGCTTCGGCTGCGCGCGGTGCATCGCGCGGCCGCGGAATTGCGGCGGGGTACCCCTGTCCTGCTGGCCGGCGAGGCACCGCTCGCCTTGCTAGCCGCGGAAACCGCCAGCATCCAAGGAATTGCCGAACTTACCGGACTGGCGATCGAGACTCCGGTCCTGTTGCTCGCGCCGACGCGGACGGCGGCGGTGCTGCATCGCCCGGTGGAGCCGGCGAGCGAGCCCGCCGCGCTGCGGCTCGCCCCCGCGCTGCTGACACCCGATGCCCTGCACGCGCTGGCCGATCCCACGCTCGACCAAACCCGATCCGGGTTGCCCGAGCAGACCCCTGCCCCGCAGGGTGCAGCGGCGGCGCTGGCCCTGGTCAAGCTCGCCCGCCTCCTGCCAGCCTGCCTTGCCGCCCCGGCTGGCGCCGATGCAGCCGTGCGGGCAGCCCGTCTTGGGCTGCTGAGCATTCCCGCCGAAGACATCAAAGCAGCGAGTTACGGCGGCGCTGTCAGCTTAATTCAGGTGGCCGCGGTCGAGGTGCCACTCGAAGACGCGCCGGACGCGCGCATCGTCGCCTTTCGGGCCGCAAGATAGCGGGACGGACCACCTGGCGATCATTGTCGGCCAACCCGAGTTCTATTGAGGCGCCGCTGGTGCGGCTGCATTCCGAATGCTTCACCGGAGATCTGCTTGGCAGCTTGCGATGCGACTGCGGCCCGCAACTGCGCGGCGCGATCCGGCGCATGGCGCGCGAGAAAGCCGGGGTTCTGCTCTACCTAGCTCAGGAGGGACGCGGGATAGGGCTGGTCAACAAGCTCCGCGCGTATACGTTACAGGATCGCGGGCCTGGATACGCTGGACGCCAATCGCGCGCTTGGCTGGGGAGCCGACGAGCGAAGCTTCCTGACGGCAGCAATGATGCTGCGGGCGCTCGGGATTACCCGGGTGTGCCTCCTGACCAACAATCCGGCGAAATTGTCCTCGCTCGCTGCCTGCGACATCGATGTCGCCGGCCGGGTGCCGCACGCTTTCGCGCCGAATGGCGTCAATGACCGCTACCTGGCCACTAAGGCCCGACGCTTCGGTCATTTGTTCGATTGACGGCCATGCGCGCGGTCCTGACGCCCGATGGGCGGTTCCGGATACAGAATCGGATATGGCGAGCCGCGCTAGGGCGCGGCGGGATCCGGCGCGACAAGCAGGAAGGCGATGGCGCAACGCCAGCGGGGCTGCTTGCGCTGCGGCAAGTTCTCTATCGCGCCGACCGTCTGCCTCCGCCAGACTGCGCCGTACCGGTCGAGCCGATGGCCCCGAACGACGGCTGGTGCGATGATCCTAACGATCCCGATTACAATCGCATGGTGAGCCTGCCGCATGCGGCTCGGCATGAAGTTCTGTGGCGCGCCGATGCGCTTTACGACCTCGTCGGGGTCCTAGGCTGGAACGATGCGCCGGTCGTGCCGCGGGCGGGGCTCGGCGATCTTCCTGCACGTAGCCACACCGGACTTCGCACCCACGCAAGGGTGCATCGCGCTTAGCCTGTCCGATCTGCGCCAAGTGCTGGCCGCAGGCCTGCGCGAGATCATCGTTGAGGAGAGGGCCTGAGCGATTCAGCCGTGCGCGATCGTCTTGACGCGCAGTCGGTCGAATCCGCAAAGCGCCGCGCCCAGCAGCGCGGCACGCGCTGTGACGACTTTCACCGGCATGGTACTCAAGCAGAGCGGAAAGCCGGCCTTTTTGGGTGAATGCGCGCATGAACCGCCCGTCGCAGAGCTGCGGCAGAATGCGCGGCGGAATACCGCCCGCCAGATAGACGCCGCCGGTCGCCAGCGCCTTCAGGGCCAGATTGCCGCTCTCCGCGCCAAGGATGGAGATGAACAAATCAAGTGTCATGGCGCAGAGCGGATTGCCGGCCGGATCTTCCAATGCGGCCTGGAAAATCAGCGGCGTACGGTCGCGCGCATCGGCAAGCTTGGCAGCGAAGGCGGCCGGCTCCGGCGCGCGTTTGGTGTCGCGCAGAAAATCGTAGATGTTCGGAATGCCGCTTCCGGAGCAGACCCGTTCATACGCGGCATGGCCGTAACGGCCCGACACATAGCGCCACAATTCGCCTTGCAGTTCTCCCGAGGGAGCGAAATCCGCATGCCCTCCCTCGGAGGCGCCGGCGATATACTCCTTGCCGTTCCAAATCAGGAACGCCTCGCCAAGGCCGGTGCCGGGAGCAATGATCGCAATCTGGCCGTGCGGCTCGGGCTTCCCCGCGTTGATCGTGTGCAGATCGGATTCAAGCAGATACGGGACCGCATACGCGATTGCCTTCAAGTCGTTCAGAACTGTCACCTGCTCAAGGCCAAGATCGCTTGCGAGGCTTGCTTCGTCGATGATCCAGGGCAGGTTTGTCAGACGGGCGTGTCCCTCGACCACCGGTCCGGCGACATCGAAACAGGCGGCGCGCAGGGGCTGCTTGACCTGAGCCTGGAACGCCCGCACTACGTCGGCCAGCCCCGGATAATCAGCGCTGTGAAATTCGTGCTCCGCAACCGGCTGGCGCGGGCCGCCGTCCTCGGTATAAAGCGCCAGCAGCGTCTTCGTCCCGCCGATATCGCCCGCAATCAGCATGGGTGCGCTCCTTGCCCGGTCATCGCCGGTGGCGGCGATAGCGCTCGATCAGAGCGTTGGTGGAACTGTCATGCTTGAGCGCCGGCTCGGCGGTACCGCGCAGCTCCGGGATGATGCGGCCAGCCAACACCTTGCCCAGCTCCACGCCCCACTGGTCGAAGGAGTCGATGTCCCAGATCGCGCCTTGCGTGAACACGCTGTGTTCGTAGAGCGCCACCAGACTGCCCAATGTACGCGGGTCCAAGCGCTCCGCAAGAATCATATTGGTCGGGCGGTTGCCCTCGGTCACGCGGAACGGCGTCTGGAAATCCGGGGAGCCTTCTTGCGCGAGCTCCGCGGCGGTCTTGCCGAAAGCCAGCGCCTCAGCCTGCGCGAATAGATTGGCCATGAGCAGATCATGCTGTTCAGCCAGCGGGCTGAGCGGCTGCAAGAATCCAATCAGATCGCAAGGAACCAGTTTCGTGCCTTGATGCAGGAGTTGGTAAAAGGAATGCTGTCCGTCGGTACCGGGTTCGCCCCAAATCACGGGTCCGGTCTGCCAATCGACCGGCTTGCCATCGAGGGCGACGTGCTTGCCGTTGCTTTCCATCTGCAACTGCTGGAGATAGGCGGGGAATCGTGCCAGGTCTGCCGAATATGGCATGACGCCGAGGGTTTCGGCGCCGAAGAAGTTGTTGTACCAAACCGTCAGAAGCCCGAGCAGCAACGGCAGATTGCGCTCCGGTGGGGCGGTTCGGAAGTGCTCGTCCATGGCGTGAAAGCCCGCGAGCATCTCGCGGAACCGTTCGGGGCCGATGGCGATCATGGTCGATAGGCCGATGGCCGAATCCATCGAGTAGCGCCCGCCCACCCAGTCCCAGAAGCCGAACATGTTCTCCGGGTCGATGCCGAACGCCCTGACGCCGTCGGTGTTGGTGGAGACCGCCACGGCGTGCCGCGCCACCGCCGCTTGCGCGCCTAGCCGCTCGATCAGCCAAGCTCGGGCGGTCGCCGCGTTGGTCATCGTTTCAAGGGTCGTGAATGTCTTAGACGAGATGATGAAAAGCGTCTCCGCTGCGTCCAGATCCTGCGTCGCTTCGGTGAAATTGGCACCGTCCACGTTGGATACGAAGCGGAACCGCAGGCTGCGGTCGCTGAACGGGCGCAGGGCAAGATAGGCCATCTCGGGGCCGAGATAGGAGCCGCCGATGCCGATATTGATTATGTTGCGTATCCGCGCGCCGGTGTGTCCCGTCCAGCTTCCGTCGCGGATGCGTCGGGCGAACGCGGCCATGCGGTCCAGCACCGCATGAACCTCGGGGACGACATTCGTGCCATCGACCTCGATCTGTGCGTCACGCGGCGCGCGCAGTGCGATGTGCAGCACGGCTCGTCGTTCAGTGGTGTTGATCTTTTCGCCGCGGAACATGGCGTCCCGCCGTTCGGTCACGCCGCGCTCGCGCGCCAGATCGAGCAGCAGGCGCACGGTTTCCTCGGTGATGCGGTTCTTCGAGTAGTCCAGAAAAACCCCGGCGCCTTCGGCGCTGAACCGTGCCGCCCGGCCGGGGTCATCAGCGAAGAGTTGGCGAAGATGCCGACCCTTGATCGTCGCGTAATGCGCGGCAAGCGCCTGCCATGCCGCCGTCTCGGTGGGCCGTGTCGCGGCCATGTGCGCCCCCTACGTCAAAGCTCTGCTTTTGGTCTCGATCGCCTGCAACAGATCCTTCCAGGATGCGACGAAGGATTTGGCGCCGTCCGACTGCAATTGGCGCGCCAGAGCAGCAACGTCGATGCCGGCCTTTGCATGCGCGGCCAGCGTCTGGTCGGCGTCCCGCCATCGCGCGGTAGGTTCGTCTCCACCGCCCCATGTTCGGCAAACGCGCGCAAGGTCGCCTCCGGCATCGTGTCGACCGTGTTCGGCGCGGCGAGCCTGGTCACGTACAACGTGTCGGGAGCCTTGGGATCTTTCATGCTGGTGCTGGCGAACAGCAGCCGTTGCGGCCGCGCACCGAGATTGGAAAGGCGCTGCCAGCGATCGGAATCGAGCACGTCGCGATACGCCTTGTAGGCCCGTTGCCCGACGGCGAGGCCCAGCTTGTCCCTAAGCGCATCCGGCACTTTTTCGATCACCGCGCGATCCCAGCGGCTGATGAACACCGAAGCAACCGAGCGAACGTCGGGCGCCTGGCCAGCGACAATGCGTCGCTCCAGTCCCTTCATATACGCATCCGCCGCTGCCGTGTATTGCTCGGCCGAGAACAGCAGGGTCACGTTCACCGGGACGCCGGCGAAGATCAACTCTTCGATCGCCGGCAGTCCTTCCGTGGTGCCAGGGATTTTTACGAACAGATTGCGCTTGTTGGCTCGCCGATATAGTCGGCTCGCCTCGGCAATGGTGGCCTTGGTGTCGTAGGCAAGCAGTGGCGAGACTTCAAGCGAGACCCAGCCATCTACCGTTGCGGTCCGTCGTGAATCTGCCGGAACATGTCGGCGGCGCGTCCCAGATCCTCGAGGGCAAGCTCGAAGAAGAGCGCCTCGCCGCTGAAGCCCCGACCCACCATCTGCCGGATCTCTTCATCGTATTTATTGCTGTGAGTGATCGCGTGGTCGAAGATTGATGGATTTGAAGTCAGTCCGGTGACCGACACTTCCTCGATGTAATGCTTCAACGTTCCGTTATCGAGCATATCACGGGTGATGTCGTCGAGCCATAGGCTCTGACCGATATCATGCAGCCGTGCGGTCGGATTCATGGCTATCCCTCCCGTCCGAGGCGAACGAAGTCTGAGTGCTTGTGCCTAACCAAGTCGCCAATATTCTCGATGGCGATGTCGGCAGCCGGATATTTTGCGACTTCTGCGGGATCGAGTGCGTAATGCCCTTGCCGGGGAAACACTGTCGTGACCCGATCGCCCCAGATCCGTTTCACTGCATCCAGAATACGCAACTTGTCGTCAATCAGGACGTAGTGCCGCGCCGGATAGAAGCGGGCGACGTCATCCAGCTCCTGCTCCTTGTGGATATAGATCAGCACCCGGTCATCGAAAGCGCGCCAGAGGCCCGAGCGCTCCACCTTGCGCGGCTGGAACACCGCGTCTCCATCGGACAGTATTACTGCCGAACCCCATTGCAGTACGTGCCGCACGGCATCGAGCGCTCCCGGGTAGAGCCGGTCCGCAAAAGGATAATCGACCAGCCAGTTCGCCATGCGCAACACTTGCGGGTCGTGCAGTTCCTCGACCCGGTAGCGCTCCAGTGCTCCGAGATAGTCGGCGTAGCCAAGTTCGCCGCGCAATTCCTCGAAAATCGCCCAATAGCGGTCACGCGCCCTGGGGCCGTAGGATTTCTCGAGATGCTGGCGCAACTCATCCTGCACCCGATCATTGTCGAGCAGTGTGTTGTCCACGTCGAACAGAAAGACGACATCTTGCGTTCCGCTCATCGCGCGGGCTCCGCTGGTTTCTCGACGTGACCACCGAACTCAAAGCGCATGGCGGATAGCAGCTTGTCGGCGTATTCCGCGTCGCCCCGCGAACTGAATCGGGCAGAACAGCGCCGCGCTGATGACCGGCGCCGGCACGCCTTCGTCGATCGCCGCCTGCAAGGTCCAGCGTCCTTCGCCGGAATCCGAGACACGGCCCCGCGAATTGGCCAAGATCAGCGCTCTTGCGCAGCGCGCTGGCGGTGAGGTCGAGCAGCCATGAACCGATTACGCTGCCCCGGCGCCATAGCTCCGAGACTTGAGCGATGTCGATTTCGTAGCTGTACAGCTCGGGATGACGCAGCGGCGTTGTTTCGGCATCTGTTTCGTGCTGGTGCGCGCCGACATTGGCGTGGTGGATAATGTTCAGCCCTTCCGCATAGGCCGCCATGACGCCGTATTCGATACCGTTATGTACCATCTTGACGAAATGCCCGGCGCCGTTCGGGCCACAATGCAAGTAGCCCTGCTCGGCCGTGCTCGGCTCACCGGACGCGCCGGGCGTGCGCGGTGCGTCGCCAACGCCTGGCGCAAGCGCCCGAAAAATCGGATCGAGCCGGCGCACAACTTCGTTCTCGCCGCCGATCATCATGCAATAGCCACGTTCCAGGCCCCAGACCCCGCCGCTGACGCCGACATCAACATAGTGAAGTCCCTTGCCGGACAGCTCTCGCGCGCGGCGCACATCGTCGTGGTAGTAGGAGTTGCCGCCGTCAATCACCGTGTCGCCCGACTCCAGCAACGGCGTCAGGGATCCGAGCACCGAATCCACGACGCCGGCGGGAACCATCAGCCACACTGCGCGAGGCTTTGACAGCGAGGCAACGAATGCGCGCAAATCGGTGCTGCCCTTCGCGCCCTTGTCGGCCAGCTCCTCCACCGCCGAGGCATGGGCGTCGTAGACATGCAAATCGTGGCCGGCCTTGATCAGGCGCACCACCATATTGCCGCCCATCCGACCCAGGCCGATCATGCCAAGTTGCATCGACTGTCTCCTCTCCTGGGAGTCCGCACGTGAGTTCACCTGCCGCGGCCAAGTGCCTGCTTGCGCCGCATCCGCCACGTGCTCGGGCGTAAAGCCGAAATGCTCCATGACGACCTTGATCGGCGCCGACATGCCGAACGTATGCATGCCCAGCGACTATCGCCGTTGGGGCCGGCATAGCGATGCCAGCCGATCGTCGAGGCCTCCTCAACCGTTACCCGTGCGGTGATCGAAGCCGGCAGCACGCTGTCACGATACTCTTCGTCCTGCTCCTCGAACAGCTCCCAGGACGGCATGCTGACGACCCGAGCCGCGATATTCTCCGCTGCCAGAATATCGCGGGCGGCGAGGCACAGGGCCACTTCGCTGCCGGTGCCGATCAGAATCACTCGACGGCTTGCCGTTTGGCGCGTCGGCCAGCACATAAGCGCCCCTGGCGAGCCCACTTGCTGCGGCCACAGTTGCGCGCGATCAACGATTGGCAGCGGCTGGCGCGAGCAGATTAGCGCTGCGGGGCGATCCTTCAACTGCAGGATGCAGCGATAGGCCTCAGACATCTCGTTGGCATCCGCCGGACGGATCACAACCATGCCCGGGATAGCCCGCAGCGAAACGATCTGCTCGATCGGCTGATGCGTCGGGCCGTCCTCGCCGACACCGATCGAATCATGCGTCCAGACATGAATGACGGGAAGGTCCATCAGCGAGGACAGGCGGATCGCGCCGCGCGCGTAGTCGGTAAAGATCAGAAAGCCGGAGCCGAAGGCTCGCAGGCCGGTCAGCGCCATGCCGTTGACCGATGGCGCACATCGCGTGTTCGCGCACACCGAAATGCAAGTTGCGGCCGCGTAGATCGCCCAGCGATCCGCGGCCTTGGAAGTCGCCGGCATCCTTCGAACAGTCAGTCGCGTCTTGGTGCTCGGCGAGAGGTCGGCCGCGCCGCCGATCAGCCAGGGGATCGTCTGCGGCCAGCGCATTCAGTACCTTGCCCGAAGCGTCACGCGTGGCACATGCCGGCTTTAGCTCGGCGCGAAAGCTGGGCAACGCGCCTTCCCAGCCCTCCGGCAGATCGCGGTTGCGAATGGCAGTCGACCTGGTCGGCCAGATCAGGATGCGCCGTCGCGGTAGCCGGCAAACAGCGCGTGCCACGCCCGGCGCAGCGCCGCGCCGCGCGCCCCAATTCCGGCCGCGAAATGCTCTCGCACGCCGTCCGGGACGACGAAGCTCTCGTCGGGATCGAAGCCGAAGAACTGTTTGGTCAGCCGCACTTCCTCCTCCCCCAGCGGCTCGCCATGCGCCTCGGGCGAGTCCTGCTTGTGCGGCGAGCCGTAGCCGATATGGCTGTGCACCACAATCAGCGTCGGCCGATCGGCGGTGGCGGCGAATTCCGTGATACGCGCGCGTTCAAGCTGGTCGAGGTCGTTCGGGTCGCTGACCGCGCGTAACGTTCCAGCCATACGCAAGAAAGCGCGCGGCGACGTCTTCGGTGAAGGCGATGTCGGTATGGCCTTCGATGGTCACGCGGTTGCTGTCATAGATCCAGCACAGGTTGGCCAGCCGCAGATGCCCGGCGAGCAGACGCGGCCTCGCTGGCGATCCCTCCATCATGTCGCCGTCGCCGCACAGCGCCTAGACATTGAAACCGAACAGATCGAAGCCCGGCCGGTTATAGGTGGCGGCGAGCCAGCGCCCGGCCATCGCCATGCCGACGCTGGTCGGCCACGCCTTGGCCGAGCGGCCCGGTGGTGGTCTCGACGCCCGAGGTCCAGCCGATATTCCGGATGGCCCGGGCAGCGGCTGCCGGCCTGGCGGAACGTTTCGATATCGTCGCAGCGTCACTGCGTCGGCGGCCGCTCCGTCATAGGACTGGTGAACTGCCCTGATGCCGGCGAGATGGATCAGGCTGTAGAGCAGCATCGAGGCATGGCCGCACGACAGCACGAAGCGGTCGCGGTTCATCCATTCAGGGTCGGCGGGGTCGTAGCGCAGAAAGCGCTGCCACAGCGCATAGGCGGTCGGCGCCGCGTCCATCGGCGTGCCGGGATGGCCGGATTTCGCCTTCTGCACGGCGTCGAGCGGCCAGCATGCGGATGGTGTTGATCGCCAGCTGGTCCATGTCGGTCTTCTGCTGCATCCGCCTATTCCTTCGTCGGCTGATCGGTCGGTCACGCTTCGATAAGCTCCGTATGTCAGGGCGCAGCTTGGAATGCGGCCGGCGGATTGTCCGAGCACGCGGTTGCGCCTGTCAATCGCCGAATTTGCAGTCGGACCGAACCGGTCCGCGGCCTTCAGAATTGACAGCGTCGAGTTCTATTCCTGCCAGTATAGTTCGAAAAGTTGGATACCGCCATGCCAAGCTCAACCGTTTTCGCGGCTCACAAACCTGGACCAGCCTCGCTCCCCCTCGTACCCGCCTCCTTGTTTGCCGTCGTGCTTGGCTTAGCTAGCTTGGGACATGCCTGGCGGGTGGCCGGCCGGGTCTGGGGACTACCTTCCTGGCTGGCAGCGCGGGTCAGTTCGTAGAGCGTCTCCCCCAAGCCCGCCGACTCAGACCACCGACGCCCTGGCCCGATACTGTGGCCACGACCTGTCGTGCCTGGGATACCGCGCCGCCAGCATCCCGCGCCACCTGGCGCAGTTGCAGCAGGATCGCAGGCAACTCGGCACGCGCCGAAGCCGTGATCTGCTCCAGATTGGCAACCGAGCGATCCAGCGCGTCCAGGCTGCCCGTCAACTTAGGCGACGTGCTGAGCTGCGCCGAGGCGGTGTGGATATCGCCGGCGATCTGATCGAGCGGCAGGGCGCCGATCTTGCTCGCTATGTCGTTCAGCCCGGTCATGACGCTTGCAGGCCGGCCCCGCCCAGTGCTGTGGGGATCTCCGGCGGTTCGCCGGCAAGCGCCGCCGCAGGCGCTCCCGGGACGAAGGCCAGTTCCACATCTTGCGGACCCAGGACCCCGAGCCGAGCCGGGCACGCAGGCTGTTGGCAATCAGGCGTCTCATTAGCCCGTCCATATCCGCCCGCGCACCCTCCGGCCATTTGCCGGAAACAAGGCCAATCAGCGACGGCTCGATGGCGAGCATCACGTTCTGGCGCAGCTTCCCGCGTTCCTTGTCATAACTGCAGCGCGCTATGCTGGACCGTTCCGATCTGCTTGCCCGCCAGAATGACGGCCGCGCCGTCGGCAAGCCCGCCCGCGTCGGCGCCGAACACGACGCGGTACAGCACCGCATTGATGCCCGGCGCGTAGTCCGCCTCGTCCTTCGATTCATACAGCTTGAACAGTGTGCCGGCCGAGGCTTCCTGCGTCTCTTGGCTGACGGCGGGCGTTTCCATCGCAACAGCCCCCGACAGCAGCGCAGAAACCGATTGTAGTTGCAAACGAGGCCCGCCTCCCTCCATTGAGAGCTGCACAGCTCCCGCGTTCCAGAAGCGCGTGTCCGCATGCACGAGCTTGTCAAACGGCGCCTTGATGAAAACGGGCATCTCAAAGGTCTGATCGGGCTGAAACCGCGTGGTTTCAACGAAACCCACATTCAGATCACGGAAATAGACGGCGGTTCCACGTCCGATCGAGCCGATTTGCGTGGCATGCAGCAGGAATTGCCGGCCGGGAACGACGCCCTCCAGCCGTGGCGCATCCATCAGGCCGGCATATTCGCGCTGCACCGGGCTGGGCTGTGGAAGAATGCCGATCGACGGTCCGGAAATGACCGATTTGATCGACGCGAGGTCGGTCAGGCTGGGTCCGCTGATCCAGAACTGCGTTCCGTTGCCGAGATGGCCATCCATCGCCGCATCCATTCTGATCCGCGCCCTGACCCGCTTGAGATCGTCCTCGAACCGGACCGAGGCGACCGCACCGACCTTCATGCCCTGATACTGCACGGATGTTTCCGTGCTGATTCCACCGGCTTCCGGGAAGACGACGGAGATCTCGGGACCGGTGGCGGCGATCTGTCGGAACGCGAGCCAGGCGACGATGGCAATCGCTGCGATCGGCACCGACCAGACCCATCCGGGAAAGCGGCTGCGCTCCTGGCGCGCAAACCCGGGCTCTTGCACGACGCGCGACGCGGTCGGACCCGGGTCGGGTTCGTGTTCAACCAGCGTCTCGACCTCTTTGCTAACCGCGCTGCCTCCCGGCGATCCCACAGCAGACGCGGATCGAATAGTCGCACCGCCAGCATCGTCAGCATGATCACGGCGAGAAAGGCTGGCGCCCCCAGGCCCGTGCTGACGCTGACCAGGCCGCCGATTTGCATGATGGGCAGGAACACGGCGATCGTGAAAACATCGATGTTCGACCACCGCCCGATCGCCTCGATGAACCGGTAGAGCCGGGTTTTGAGGACCAGGCGGCTGGTTGAACCGTGATGCACCGACCAAAGCAGCCAACTCATGCCCAGCAGCTTAGCGATCGGGATGAAAATGCTGGCCGTGAAGATAATGGCGGCAAGCGGCCAAAAACCCGCCTGCAGCAATTTCAGAACGCCGTACGAGATCGCCTGGTCGCTGACTCTGCCGAACTGCGACTGTGTGCTCATTGGAAACCAGTTCGCCGCGAGATACAGCGGGTAGGCGGCGACAACGAGCGCGGCGGCGCTGGCCACCGCCGCGAGCTTGCGCCGCCATAGCCGCGCCGCGCAACGCGGGCAGCGCCGTTGCTCGAACCGGCCCGGCAGAACCAGATCCCGCTCCGTGCAGGCGATCCGTGGTCCCGCCTCGGGTGAATCCGGGCGATGGATCCGGCGCCAGACGGAGCAACGGTCGACGCTAGCGCGCGTGACCATTGTCAGGGATGCCGCGGCAATCAGCGCCCAACCGCCGGCACCGATCGTCACTGGGATCATCACCGCTACACGGCTGTAGCCGAAGGCGGCAGCGAACAGGAACACGTCCGGCATAGACCAGACATCGAGATGCTCAGCCCAGCGGAAGGCAATGCCAGCCAGCGCCCCTGCCGGTTGAAGCGGATTGAGGCAAGTGCCGCCGTCAACAGCCCGAAGCGAAAGAACGGCAGCACCACGCCTTGCGCGCCGACGACCAGCGCCAACAGGAACCAGCCTTCGTGCCACATGCTGAAGACGCCCGAGATCAGCCGGCTCGATCGCTTTATGCCGAGAACCTGGATCGTCAGCGGGGTTCCGAGATTGACGGGTATCCACAACACGAGCGTGGCGATGGAAAAGCGCCAGGGCGGCATCAAGGCTGCGCCCCGCCGTACGCTCCAGGCGCAGCGGTAGCAGCGCAGACTTGTACCCGACATCATGGGAGGGATGCGCCGGATCGTGCCGCAGTCTCGGCATGCGATGATCATGCAGGCCAAAATCCCTGATAAACAACGATACAACGTCGGCGGCGCAGCAAATCAAGCGAAATCGCCCAGCGTCCGGCTCTCATTCACCGCGTTGCGGCGGGGCCTGCACGACCGGCGCTGCGGCCGCGAGGATGGCGGCACGATCGCCCGATCGCGGCGGATAGATGCGTGAGCGGTTGATGTTCTGCTTGGTCCGCTTAGCCGGCGCACCCTGCGAGACCACGCGGCGCTCCCAACCCTCGGTATACACGGCGCCCCAGGGACCGAGATCGAGTACTGTGACATAGTGCTCGATGCGCAGGGGCAGCCCTGGCGTGCCGAACAAGTCACAGACGAGGTTATGACCGGCAAAACGCCCCATAGGACGCGCGTGCTGACAGGACATCACTGACGGGTGAATGCCGTCGACGGAGAGCGCGGCGACGTCGCCGGCGGCGAATTCCGCATCCATGCCGGCAACCTTCAAAGTGGGCCTCACTGGCAGACGGCCCAGCCGATCCCGCTCGACCGGGAAACACGCCGTCAAGGGATGCGCCCGCATTCCGGCACACCAGACAATGGTTTCGGCTTCGATCCGCTCCCCATCGGCAAGCGTTGCGCCGGCCGCGTCCACCGAGACCACCGATACTCCGGGCCGCGTTTCGACGCCGAGCGCATCCAGTGCCTGCATGATGACCGGACGGGCGCTGTCGCCCATGTCCGAACCGATCCAGGGCTGGTGGTCGGCGAGAATCACGCGGGGCGAGGCGGTTCCGGCGCCAGGCGCGACCGCGATGGCGGCGCGCAGTTTGGCGCCCATCTCCGTGGCGACCTCAATGCCGGTCAGGCCGGCGCCGATGACCAGTGCCGTATATCGACCGGCCGAAGCCGGGCGTGTGGGGAGCGCCGCGATATGCGCATTGAGCCGATCGCTCGCTTCATATGTATCTACATCAAATGCGTATTGTGCCAGTCCGGGAATCGGCGGGTAGACCAGTCTGCTGCCAAGGGCGAAAACAAGCCGGTCGTAGGTCAGCGTCTGTGTGCCGCCGCCCGAGCTGCAGCGCACCTGCCTGGCCGCGACGTCGATATCGGCAACTTCGGCTTCGATCCGGGACACGCCTATGGGACGCAGCACTTGGTCCAGACGGACGCGCGTATCGTCCAGCTCGGCCTCATAATTCCGCACGCGGATAGAATGCCATGCCGTGCGATTGACGACGAGTAGTTCCAGCCGATCCGGCCCAATGCCGAGTTCATCGCGCTTCCGCGCGGCACCCACCGCACTCCAAAGTCCGGCAAAGCCGGCACCGAGGATCAGGATTCGTTGCATCGATCGCCTACGAACCTAGCGGGCGCCGCCCGGCACCGGTATCCAGCCCTGCCCGGCTGCAAACCAGGCAATCTCCAGGGCCAAGCCGTCAGCCAATCTCTCTGCTTCCTTTTCGCTCTCGGTGCGCCGTTCGGCGCCCGCATGCTTCGGTCAAGGTCACTCCCGCGGTATTGGCCACCTGCATCTGCGCTTCAGAAAGCGGGGTGTCACCAGCCACCCGTTTCAGACGCGCAGCAACGCCCTGATCAAGCCGCACCTGGTCGGGCGTGACGGCGAAGTAATACACCACCACGTGAGCAGGCGGCGGCAATCGCGTCCCGCTATACGAATCAACGGCATTGACATGCGCCGGTGTGCCGGAAGGGAGGGCGAGCGCGAGAATGACGGCCGCGGACCGGTGGCCAGAAGAAAATCGCATTTGTTCCTAGCCTGTTATCCTTTCTTGGATCGCAACCTGCCCTACTCCGCCGGCGTGGCCATCTCCACAGGGCGCTTCCGCCGCTTGCGCCATTCCTCGAATTGCTGAAGCACGCAGAAGAACGAGGGGACGAACACCACGGCCAGACAGGTAGAGGCGATCATTCCGCTGAACACGCACAAGCCCAAGGAAACGCGCGCAGCGGCACCTGCGCCGGTGGCCGTCACCAGCGGAACCACGCCCAGGATGAAAGCGAACGAGGTCATCAGGATCGGGCGGAACCGGGTGCGCGCGGCCTCCAACGCTGCTTGCCGGATCGGAATTCCATCCAGCAGCCGCCGCTCGCGCGCGACCTCCACGATCAGGATGGCATTTTTTGCGGAGAGCGCGATGAGCAGCATCAGGCCGATCTGGGTGTAAAGGTTGTTCGCCAGATCAAGGCTGGTCAGCGCTATTACCGGACCGAGCAACGCGAGCGGCACGGCGAGGATCACGCCGAGCGGCGCCACCCAGCTTTCATATTGTCCGGCGAGGCAGAGATAGACCAGTAGGATCGCCAGCCCGAAAGCGAAGTAAAGCTGATTGCCGACGGCTTTCTCCTGATAGGACATGCCGGCCCATTCATATCCGGCGCCCGGCGGCAGCGTCCGATCGGCGATCTGTTCCATCAGCGAGAGTGCCTGACCCGAGCTGAAACCGGGCGCCGGCGATCCGACGATCGAAGACGAGAGATAAAGGTTGAAGAGGCTGATCAGCGATGGACCCACCACCGGGCGAAGCTGTGCCAGCGCGCCGATCGGGATCATTTGGCCGTCCTGGTTGCGGACGTTCAGATTCAGTATGTCCTCGGGGTGCTGCCGGTAATGCGAATCTGCCTGCACATAGACCTGAAGCGCCAGGCCGAACTTGTTGAACTGGTTGACATAGGTCGAGCCGAGATATGAGGCGAGAGTCGAGAACACGTCGCCCACCGACACTTTCAGGCTTTCCGCCTTCGTGCGATCGACAAGCAGGCGCACTTGCGGCACGTCCGCGCGGAACGACGTAACCAGCCGTTGCAGGCCCGATTGGCTGTTGCCCTCCTCGATGATTGCTTGCGTTGTGTTGAGCAGCTTCTGGTAATCGAAGCTACCGTCGCGCAGCTCAACCTGCACCTGGAAGCCGCCGGCATTGCCGATCCCCTGGATCGGCGGCGGGACCAACACGAAGCCGAGCCCGTCCGGCAATTGCTGCAATTGCCGTTGAATATGGACCAAAATGCTGCGGAGATCCTGGCCCTTCGCCTTGCCGCGGATGCTCCAGTCCTTGAGGATGACATAAGCGACGCCGGCATTGGCGAGCGAGGCGCTGTTGTCCAGCACCGAGACCCCCGCGATCGACACCACGTTCTGGACGCCCGGTGTCCCGCGCGCGATTTTTGTCGCATTGTCCAGCGCCGCTTGCGTACGCTCCAACGATGCGCCGTCCGGCAATTGAATGCCGATGATCGCATAGCCCTGGTCTTCATTGGGAATGAAAGCCGTTGGCAAGCGGGCGATCCCCCAAACGCCAATGCCCGACAGGACGAGCGCGAGCAGGACCATCAGCCCGCTGCGCTGAACCATCCGATCGATCAGCCGGCTATAGACCCGCTCGACACCGCCATAGCCTCGGTTGAAACCGCGATAAAAAAAATTGCGCTTCTCCGGCGGCACCGGGCGGCGCAGCCAGAGCGCGCATTGCGTTGGCTTGAGCGTCGCGGCATTCACCGCACTGATCAGGGCGGTAGCGGCGATTACCAGCGCAAACTGGGCGAACATATTGCCGGTCAAGCCCGGAAGGAATGCGGCGGGGATGAACACCGACATCAGCACCAGGGTGATGCCGATAATGGGGCCGAACAATTCGCCCATCGCCTTCACCGCGGCGTCGTGCCCGGACATCCCTCTTTCAATGTAGCGATCCACACCTTCCACGATGACGATGGCATCGTCGACTACGATGCCGATGGCCAGCACGATGCCGAACAGCGTCGAAATATTGATCGTGAAGCCCAGAGCGGCCATCGCCGCGAAGGCGCCGATGATCGTAACCGGAACCGTCGTGGCCGGCACCAGCGTCGCCCGCCAGTCCTGCAAGAATACCAGGATGACCACGAGCACCAGCACGCCTGCTTCCAGCAGGGTCTTATAGACCTCGTGGATCGAAGTTTGCACGAATCCCGTCGTGTCGAACGGGATGCCGTAGTTCAATCCCGGCGGAAACGCGCGCGACAGCGCGGCCATTTTCGCGCGTACCTGTTTTGCCACAGCCAGCGCATTGGCACCCGGGGTCTGATAGATTGCCACCCCCGCCGCAGGCTGCCCGTTGAACTGGCAGATCTGGGAATAGGTTTGCGCGCCCAGTTCCACCCGGGCCACATCCCTTAGCCTGATCAGACGACCGCCCTGACCGCTCTGGGCTTTGACGACGATGTTGCCGAACTGCTCCGGGTCGGCAAGCCGCCCCTGCACATCGACCGTGTATTGAAAATCCTGATTCTTTGGTGCCGGTGGCATTCCTACCTGACCGGCTGCGACCTGCTGGCTCTGCTGCTGGACGACCCCGATCACGTCCGAGGGTACCAAGCCATATGTGTAGAGCTTCCGTGGGTCCAGCCAGATCCGCATGGAATACTCACCGACACCAAACGTATTGACGTTGCCTACGCCGGGTAGGCGTGCCAGTTCGTTGACAAGGTTAATGGTCGCGTAGTTTGTCATGTACAGGCTGTCGTACCGACCGTCTGGCGAATTCAGCGTGACGATCTGCAGGATCGCGGTCGATTTCTTCTGGACTGTGACGCCCTGGGCTTGGACTGCCTGCGGCAGCGAGGCGAGCGCTGCGGAGACGCGGTTCTGCACCAGCACTTGCGCGAAATCGAGGTCGGTGCCGATCTGGAACGTCACCGTCAGCGTGTAGGTGCCGTCACTGGCGCTGGTGGACTGCATGTAGAGCATGCGCTCGACGCCATTCACCTGCAGCTCGATCGGCAGCGCTACGGTATCGACCACGGTCTGCGCGCTCGCCCCCGGGTAGCGCGTCGTTACCTGCACGGTCGGCGGCACGACGTTCGGATATTGCGCAACCGGCAGATCAACCAGGGCAACCAGCCCGATCAGAACCATGACGATCGCCAGCACGTTCGCCAGCACCGGCCGCTCGATGAAGAATTTGGAAATCATCGGCGGTCTTCCTTGACGTCGCTTACTTCGCCGCGGTCATGGTAGCGGCTGTAACGGCGGCAAGCTTAACCGGCTGGGGATCGACTTTGCGCCCCGGGATGGCACGCCCTGTGCCCGTCACGATCACCCGGTCTTCGGGCTTCAGACCCGAGGCAATGACCCGCAGATCGCCGAAGCGTTGTCCAACTTCGACCTTTCGTTGCTCGACCAGGTTCTCTTTGCCGAGCACCAGCACGTAGCGCCCATCCTGGTTCTGGCCGAGCACCCGGTCGGGCACGAGCAAGGCATTCTGCTCCTCGCGGCCCATCGGAACGCGGATACGCACGAAGAAGCCGGGTAGCAGCGTGCGATCCGGATTCTTGAAGATCGCACGAACCAGGATTGTCCCCGTAGCCGGATCGATCTTGGGGGAGATGTAGTCGAGAAAACCCCTATGCGGATACCCGGATTCGTCCATCAGGCCGATTTCGATCGGCACCTTCGCAATCTCGGCCAAGGTCAAATGCCGCCCGCCCAGGTTGGCCCGGACCTTGAGAGCGTCCTGCTCGCTGACGTTGAAGGTTACGTAGATCGGATCAAGCTGCACAATGGTCGCGAGCTTGGTCTTGCTGCTGGCGCCAACCAGTTCGCCCACGGAGATAAGATGGCGCGTCACCACGCCGTCGAACGGCGCCGAGACGCGGGTATAGCCGAGATTGATGGCAGCAATTGCCACAGCCGCTTGCTGGCTTAAGACGTTCGCCTGATCGGAGTCGCGCTTTGCCCGCGCCTGATCGTAGTCCGCCCTGGAGGTCGTGTCGGTGCGAACCAAGTTGGCTTTGCGATCGAATTCGGACTGTGAATAGACCAGTTGAGCCTGTGCAGAGGACAGTGCGGCCTTGGCCTGCTCAAGTTGCGCCTGATACGGCGCCGGCTCGATGACGAACAGCGTGTCGCCGCGTTTGACGGCGGCGCCGTCCTGGTACTTGATCTCGCTCAGATAGCCTTCAACGCGCGCGACCAGGTCGACCGAGTTATACGCCTCGGTATTGCCCGTCTGTTCCATGAAGAGCGAAACGGTCTGCTGCACCGGCGTGGCTACGCCGACCTGCGGCGCGGGCGGGGGCGCATACGTGTTCTGCGGCTTGCAGGCGGCGAGGGTGACGCCGGCCACGGCCAGAAGTATCAAACTGAGTAGCGATTTCATCTTGGGTGTCGCCGCGCTACCGCCGCTCCCGCGCCGCCAACAGCGCCGAGCGGCATTGGCGCGAGAGCGACGGGGCGTGTCCTTCCAGGCAGGCGATGGCGCGCCCGCCGCCCGGCCGGATGTCGCTGCAAAAGGCGCGGTAGTCTCGTCCGCAGGAATATCGCAGCATCGCCATTTCCTGACGCGGCGTCATGGGCGGAGACGGCATGGCCGGCGGCGGCGCGGCGTTGCCCTGTGTCATGCCGCCGCCGCTCATCGCGCCAAGTGCGGCCTGGCAGGACTGGGAGAGACTCGCGCTGTTCTGTTGCAGACAGCTCAGCGCCGCCGAGCCGCCGGTGGGAACGTTCGCGCAATGGGCCTGGTAGTCCGCGCGACATGCCTGCCGGATGGCATTGGCCTGGGCGCTGTTGGGTTGCTGCGCCACCGCAGAAGGCACGAGCGCAGCGACACCTGCCGCCGTCAGAGCAATCTGTCGCATGGTCCGAGCCCGATAAACCACCTCTGGTCCTCCAGTTACCGGCGGAACCGCTCGCTGCCACCGGCAGCTCGGCCCTGTCCCCGGGAGGCGGAGGCGGTGCCACCCTGGCGCCAAGCACCGGAGCGCTGCTGGCCGGCAAGGCGCGCTTGTCTGTCCTGCTCCAGCTGGTTGTAACTCGTGCTATCCAACGTCCGGCTTTGGCTGTAGCGGCGGGACTGCTGCGTCGAACCGAGGTTTGTGTTCTGTTGCCGCGCCGTGCTGGTGTTGGACGGCTGTGTCGGCGTCCACGAGCCGTTGTCCCATTTCGACCAGCCGTTTGACGTGTGCTGGTACACGTTGCCGTCTCGCCCGGCATAGACATCGCCGCTCGGTGTCCGCACCGCGCCACCCCTATTGCCGTTCACGCCACGATAGCCGGCACCCTCCGCACCGGTGGTGGACCGGAACGCTCCCGCCGAGCCGTAGGCGTTGCTGCCGCTTTCGGTATGGACGGTCTGGTTGGGACCGGTGACGACGCTGGAGCCCCAGCGCGAATAGGCATTCGCGTTCTGATTGGTGGCGCCCGACACGCCGTAGCGCGAATTATAGAAACTCGCGTTCGCCGTGCCGCCATAGGGTCCCCAGGCAGCACTGCCCCGCGCGTAACTCCCGGTGGTTGGATTGTAGTACGACCAAGCGCCCGCGCCGCCATTCGGGCCATAGACGGCGCCGCCGCGCGCCCAGGCTCCGGTATTGGGGTTGTAATACGTGCCCCCGGTCGCCGCCCCGCCATAAGGGCCATATACGGTCCCGCCGCGCGTGCAGGCTCCAGAAGCGGTGTTGTACCAGACATTGCCGCAATACGTGTAGGGGTACGGGTAGTAGATCGGTACGCTTCCGGGATACACAACGGGAGGATAATAATATCCGGTGCCGTACACCAGCACGCCGGCGGTGATGAAGCCCATCGCATAGCCCGCCGTGTAACCGTAGGTGACGGTGCCGGGCGTCGCAGAATAGACCTTCACGTAGGTTACGTTGTAAACCGGGCTGCTCGGCGGGATCGTGTAGATCTCCGCCGGAGCGCTTTCGGCCAGAACCCACGGCCCGGTCGGGCTGGCGGAAACGAACCACGCGCCCTGATAACACGCGTAGAACCTTCCGCCGACCTCAAGCACCTCGTCCGGCGTGTTCACCGCGTATTTCACCGACGTGCCGGGAACAGGCTTGAATTGCGGTGCGCCCGCATAAGCAACCGTGAGTTTGGCGTCAGCCTTTTTCAGCGTGGCCTGTTGCGGAATTTGCGCCTTCAGCACGGCCTCTTGCGCTTCCACCGTTCCGGGCACGGAGGCGAGCACACCGGCCTGCTTGCTGTCCGGGTTGATTATGGCGAAGTCGGGCGGCAGGTCGGTCGTGGCGAAGGCCCACGGCCCGTCCAGTTTGGGCGCGGAGAACCAGCGGCCGGATACAAGGTAGTAGAAGCGCCCATTGGCGCTATCCAAAAAAAGCGAGCTGGTGGTGTTTGTCACCGACCGCAAGGACGTACCCTGCACAGGCGCGAATTGCGGCGGCCCGGCGGTGACGATGATCTCGGCCGGTTTCGTGCTGACGAATATTGTCGGCACGGGCATCCCCGATTTCGGCGGCTGCGCCGGGATGTGCTTGCGTACCTCCGAGAAATTCGGGTCGTTCGGCATCGCATCGAAGGCGGGCGGCAGTCGTGAGGTCGCGGCATAGGGACCCGAAGCAGACGGCGCGACAAGCCACAGCCCGCTATTCAGCAAATACCATTGCTTGCCATCGCTGAAGATGTCCCAATTCGTGTTGACGGCGTAGGACAATCCGGTCTTGCCCACAGGCGCCAGCACCGGCGCTCCGTCGAACACAACCAGGCTCGCCGGATGATCGCTATAGAAGATCACGGGGGGTTCGTTGTTGACCTCGACCGGGGTTCTGGCCGGAACCTCCTTGAGGCTTAGCAGGACCCGCGTCCAACGGTACCTCGCGCGTCTGCATCCGCGGCAGTGCGGCCCTGATCTTGGCCTCCAGTTGCGTTGCCTGGTCCGTGTTGAGGGAAGGAAAATGCGTGGCGACCAGCCGCGGATCGGACAGCATGACCACGCCCGCCGCCTTGTCGGTCGTCGTCGCTATGGCCACGTCGATCGTACCCAGCAGCGGACGGGCTGCCCCCGGCGGGGTAATAGCTACGGCCGCGCGCGCCGTAAGCGTCTTCTGGTCAGGCCAGGAGATCGCCTGCGGCTGATAAACGATGACAGTGCCGCCATTCTCGGTGATCGTGTGCGGCCAGGACGACGTGGGGGTTACTGCGGCTCGCGCCCGGGGCAAGCCAAAACCAAGCAGGCAGAATGCGAGAACGAGTAAAAGAAGTGGCGCAGGAACACGTGCCATCGCCACGCCTCCTCCCCGAGGCCGATGTAATAATGGCCTTGAGATTGACGTGACCGGGTGGGCATAGCAAGGGTTTTGCGCGGCAGGATCGTCGAGGTTGCGAGCGGCGATCACCGGAAGGCAGTTGCAGGCATGAGCGGGCAGACGGACCTCATCGCCATCGGTCATGCGGCGATGGCCAACGCACACATGCTGATCCTGTTCGGCGGGTTGCTTGGCGTGCTGAGCATTGTCGCCGGACTGCTCTCGCGCCGGATCGGCGCGCCGGTGCTGCTGACCTTTCTGGTGCTCGGCATGCTCGCCGGGGATGACGGCGGGTTGGGCGGCATCCGCTTCGACGACTTTGCGGCGGCTTACCTAATCGGCAGTGTAGCGCTGGCTGTAATCCTGTTCGACGGCGGCCTGCGTACGCCGGTTTCCGTCCTGCGCCTCGCCTTCTGGCCCGCGGCCGCGCTCGCAACAATCGGCGTGGCGATCACCGCCGCGATCATGGGTGGCATCCTCGCCATGCTGGAAGGCGTCCGGCTGTCGGGCGCGCTGCTGGCCGGCGCTGCTGCGGCGCCGACAGATGCAGCGGCGGTCGCGGTGTTGCTGATGCGCGCCCGTATCGCCATACCGGAACGGCTTTCCGCTCTGATCGAAGTCGAATCAGGGTTGAACGATCCAATGTCGGTGTTCCTGACCGTGCTGCTGATCACCGTGATCGCTCGGCCCGGATCGCTGGGTGTCTGGTCGGCCGGTCTGCTGTTCGTCCGTGAAATGGCGGGTGGCGCGGTGCTTGGCCTGTTGGGCGGCGCGGCCCTGGCGCAGGGATTGAAACGCCTGCACCTGGAGCCGGCTTTGGCAACCGTGCTGGTGCTGACCGGCTCGCTGCTGCTATTCGGGCTGGCCCAGGCGCTGGGCACGAGCGGGTTTCTGGCAATCTATCTCGCTGGCGTTACGACCAGTGCAGCGCAGCACCAAACGAGACGGCACGTGGAGCATTTCATGGAGGGCATGGCCTGGCTCGCGCAGATCGTGCTGTTCCTGATGCTCGGACTGCTGATCAGCCAATCGCCTGCCACATTATATCGTTCCGGCGATAGTCGGCACTGCAGTACTGATTTTCCTGGCACGCCCGGTCGCGGTCTTCGCCTGTCTGCTCCCATTTCGCTTTACCCTGCGCGAAATGGCCTTCGCATCCTGGGTCGGGCTACGCGGCGCGGTGCCGATCTACCTCAGCATCATTCCAGCGCTCGCCGATCCCGGCCGCGACGAAAGCCTGTTCGCAAGCATCTTCATCCTGGTGATCGCCTCGCTTCTGGTGCAAGGCTGGACCATTAAGCCGGCCGGCCGGTTGCTTGGCTTTGGCGATGTGGGATCGGCGGCCGAGGGAAAGGGAAGGAAGGCAAGCGCGCCGGCGGTGGAGGCATAAGACCTGCCCCTACTCGATCGCGCGCACGCCCTCGGTATGTGTCACCCGCGACAGCACGGCGCGCAGTGCATCGACGCTGTAAGGCTTGCTGAGGAAAGGAAGCCGAGCGGTGGCGATCCTTCCGCTGATGCCACCGCCATACCCGCTGGTCAGCACGACGGGTATCGGCAGTTGTCGACGGGCCACCTCCCGCGCCAGGTCAAGACCGCTGCCGGAATTGCCGAGCAACACGTCGCTGAAAATCACGTCGAATTGGTTTCGACCGGAGAGTTCCGCGATGGCCGCAGGCAACGAGTTCACGCGATGCGCGCGGTGCTCGAGCTGCTGCAGCATCTCGAGCACCAGCTCGGCCACCTCGTCGTCGTCCTCGACCACCAGCACGGACAAATGCTGCGGCAGGTCCGACGTGTGGGCGGGCGCTGTCGGCGCGGGTTGCGACGCCCGCTTGGAACGGGGCAGCAGGATGGAGACGGTGGTGCCTTCGCCGGGACGGCTCTCCACGCGCGCGGTGCCGCCCGACTGCTTGGCAAAGCCGTAAACCTGCGCCAGCCCGAGCCCGGTCCCCTTGCCCGAGGGCTTGGTGGTAAAGAACGGCTCGAAGACCCGCTCCAGCACGTCAGCGGTCATCCCGCTGCCCGTGTCCCTGACGAAAACCGCCACATAGTCGCCGGGCGCAAGTCCGAGCCTTGCCGGTTCGTCGCTGGAGGCACCAACGTTGCGAGCGCCCACAAGCACGACCCCGCCGGACCGAATCGCGTCTCGCCCATTCACTGCCAGATTAAGAATGGCGAGTTCGAGTGCCGCCAGATCGGCCTCAAGCGGCCAAAGTCCGTCCGGCAAGTCGAGCCTGACCTCGATCTGTTCGGTCACGCAATGGCGCAGCAATTCGCGCATGCCGTCCGCGTGTTCGGCAAGATCAATTCGCTGGGGCCGCAGCGGCTGGCGCCGGCCGAAGGCCAGAAGACGTCGGGTGAGTTCGGCGCCTCGCCAGGCGGCTTGCTCGATCCGATGCACCAGGCGCTCTCGCTGTGTTTCCGTTGCCGTCTGCGCCAGCAGCTGCGCTCCGCTGGTGATCACGGTCAGGAGATTATTGAAATCGTGCGCAATGCCGCCCGTCAGCCGCCCGATCGCCTCCAGTTTTTGCGCCTGCACTAGCT
The DNA here is from genome assembly GCA_963822675.1 of uncultured Pseudomonadota bacterium. GTDB lineage: Bacteria > Pseudomonadota > Alphaproteobacteria > Acetobacterales > Acetobacteraceae > CAWGIP01. Next base: position 120,771 of record CAWGIP010000020.1, read on the forward strand.
GAGACTGGACCGCCATCCGCGCCGCCGTCTCCGCCGCCACCCGTTCGGCCAAATGCCGGTTGGCCTGCTCCAGGGAGATATTGGCCGATTGCAGGTCCTGCGTGCGCGCCAGCACCCGTTCCTCAAGATCCCGGTTGGCGCGCAGCAATGTCTGATTGGCTTCGTCCAGTTCCTCGGCGAGGACGCGCAATTCCTCCATCGCAATCTGGTACTTGGCCCGTTCGACCTCGCGATCCGGCAGTTCCCGGGCGGCGAGCGTAGCCAGGCTGGCGACCAGCGTCTTCTGGAAGTTCTCCACCGCAGCCTCTGCCCGCTCACGCGCCCGCCGCCCCTTCGCGATCTGAATCGCGAGCGCGTCCCGTTCCTGAGTGACGGCCGTCAGCTCTTCGTTGGCGCTTTCCGCGACCATCCTGGCCTGCTCAAGTTCGGCGACGAGCCGGTCGATCTGCTCGCGCAGGCTCTTCTCGCTGTCAGTCTCCGACGACATGGGCTTCACTTGCCTACCTGCGGTAGATTGAGGCAACTTCCGGCAGGCCGGCAAGTTTGCATCTTTATGCACGCCGACCCGAACACTCCGACGTGACCGATCAATAAATGAAGGGGTCCGGTATGGACCACCATGACATTGTCGCGATCGGTGCTTCCGCAGGCGGGGTGGACGCGCTGATGCGGCTCTCTTCCGGCATTCCCGCCGACTTTCCCGCCGCGATTTTCGTAGTTCAGCACCTTTCACCCAACTCGCGCAGCCTTTTGCCCGAACTTCTCAGCCGCTCCGGGCCGCTGCGCGCGCGCCACCCGGAGGACGGGGAGCCAATCCTGCCGGGACAGATCAGGGTCGCGCCGCCGGATCATCATATGCTGCTGGACCAGGGGCGCGTGCTGCTGCGGCGTGGCCCGCAAGAAAACCGGAGCCGCCCGGCTGTCGGATCCGTTGTTCCGCTCGGCTGCGGTTGCTTACGGGGGACGCGTCATCGGCGTGGTGCTGACCGGCCTGCTGGATGACGGCACAGCCGGGCTGAACGCCATCAAGCGGTGCGGCGGATTGAGCGTCGTGCAGGATCCGGCCGACGCACAATGGCCGGATATGCCGCGACACGCGCTGGCGCACGACCACGTCGATCACCGGGCGAGCCTCGCCGATATGCCGAACCTGCTCGGACAACTTGTGGCGCAGCCGGCGAGCCAGGGTCTGCCGGTGCCGCCGGAACTCGTTTTTGAGACGCAGATTGCCGCAAAGGAGGTGGGCATGGACTCGTCGCTTCCGCTCGGTCGCCCCAGCTCCCTCACATGCCCGCAATGCGGGGGCGTGCTGAACGAAGTGACCGAGCAGGGCGCGGCACAGTTTCGTTGCCAGATCGGCCACGCCTTCAGTCCGGAGACCCTGGTCGCGGCGCAGAACGAGGAACTGGAGCGCGCAATGGAGATTGCGATGCGCTCGCAGCGGGAGCGCGTGGCTCTGTTCCGCCGCATGCACCAGTTCGCCACTACGCGGTCCCTGGCCAATTCAGCGGAGCACTGGAAGACGGCAGCGATCGAGGCGGAAGACGCGGCCCGGGTCATCGCCGAGGCGATCGCCAGGCTGAGGGCACGGACGGAGTAGCGCGGGGCCTACTTCATCGATTTGCGATTGACCCCTCCCCCATCCCCTCCCGCAGGGGAGCCCCTGGGGGCGGAGAGGGAGGGGAGAGGTTGGGAGCCCGGCCTTGAACCGGGGTCCGGCCGAACCCAGAACAATCCGGAAACGAACCGGAGGCAGAGGATCATGGCCGCGCGATTAAAGCTGGTGATTCCCGAGGCCGAAAACAGGTCAGACCCGGAAACGCCGATCGTCCGTCCGATCCGCCGCCCCGTTCTGCCGGAGGATGCGGAGCACCCGGGCGGATTTCACTCGCCGATGGGCGCGGAACGGGGCGGGCCGGCGATCCGGCAGTACTACAATCCCCGCCCCGGCGTGCTCGCAAAGAAACAGCGCATCCGCAAGGCGGGTGCGGCGCTGTTCGCCCGGTATGGGGTCTCTGCGACCGGCCTGGACCGGGTGGCCGAAGCGGCCCGGATGCCTCGCAGGGCTGCCGATGCCAGCAGGCCCGCGCATTGACCCTTCCGCTCATGCCCGCGAAAGCGGCATTCAGGCGGCAGTGCCCGATTCTTTTCTGTCGGAACTTTCCTTGCTGCCGGACTGGATTCCCGCTTGCGCGGGAATGATACCAACCCGCACAGACGTCGACTCTCCCGGGATTCCCAACCGCTGCCGGTTCCGATTCGATGCTCACTCAGGGTGATTCGCTTGAGCGAGGCAACGGATGGGTGCGGCAGTGACGATCACGCGGACGGAGCACACGGCGGCTGAGCTGCGTGCGATAGCTGGCAAATGCCACGATGGCGCGCAGGTCCGAAGGCTTTTGGCAGTGGCGATGGTGCTGGAAGGCGGCACGCGCACCGAAGCTGCAGAGCAGAACGGCATGGACCGACAAACACTGCGCGACTGGGTTCATCGCTACAATGAGGCGGGTGTCGAAGGGCTGAAGTCGCGCCGTAGCCCTGGTCCCAAGCCGGCCTTGACCACGGAACAAATGGCGGAACTGAAAGCCCTGGTCATCAAGGGGCCGGATCTGGAGACGCACAAAGTGGTGCGATGGCGTTGTGTGGATCTGCGCGAAGAGGTTGCTCGCCGCTTCAATGTGACGGTGCATGAAAGCACCATTGGCAAGTGGCTGCGTCAGCTCGATATGACCCGGCTGCAACCGCGCCCATTTCATCCGAAGAAGGACGCCGAAGCCGAGGAGGCGTTTAAAAAAACTTCGCTGACTTGGTGAAAGCCGCCCTGCCAGCGTCCGCCACCGGCAAGCCGATCGAGATCTGGTTCCAGGACGAGGCTCGGGTCGGCCAGAAGGGCGGCCATGCCTATGTCTGGGCGCCGATCGGCGCCCGACCTTTGATGGTCCGCGACAATCGCCATCACTCCGCTTACCTGTTTGGTGCGATCTGTCCAAACCGCGCGGTCGGGGCCGCGATCATTATGCCGAACATCTGGCCGAAATCAGCACCCAGGTCGTACCCGGCGCGCATGCCGTGCTGGTTTGCGACAGCGCAGGATGGCACCAGACCGGCGGCCGGCTCGGCGTGCCGGATAACATCACGCTCCTGCCCTTGCCGTCGTATTCCCCCGAACTCAACCCAATGGAGAATGTCTGGGAATATCTCCGCGCCAATCGGCTGTGTGCCCTGGTATGGGACAGCTACAAAGCCATCGTCGCGGCCTGCAGCAGCGCCTGGAATTTTTTCGTCAACGATCCTGACCGCATCCGCTCAATCGGCACCAGGGAGTGGGCGTGTGTCAGCCTCTAGGCGGGTTGGTATGACGTCAGAACTCGCGCGGATTGGTATCAAGCCTCCAGCTTCTGAAGCTCCGAGGTATTGTGCGCGACAGCCAGTAAAAGCGGCGGGTCTTCGTCTTTGAAGAATTGCAAACAGATCTGCGCCGGACGCTCCTCACCGCCGCGCGCGCGCAGCACGGTACCGAAGACGATCTCGTCGCGCTGACCGTCGAGCAGCGGCTGGATCAGGCCGCGCAATCGCGCGATCGACACTCCGGGCATCAGGTCGGCGAGCGTCATTGTCCGAAGCTGGGCGATCCGGTATCCGAGCGAGCGTTCAACTCCGTGATTGATCAGGGTGAATCGCAGCGTGTCCGGGTCGAGGAAATAGACCTCGTTGAGTGCCTTGCCGACGACACGACCAAGATAGTCTGCGTGCGCCGCGTCCTGCTCGAATTGCGTGTGGTCCTCGATGATCAGCATCACCCCGCGCGACGAGCCGTCAGGGAGGGATAGTGGCGCAATGCGGACGCGGCACTGAACGGTCCGGCCGCGTCGGTCCATGCCGGTTACAGTGCGATCCGCCCCGGTCCGGTGCGTTACTGCCCGAAGCAGATCGTCACGCAATCGTGCCGCCGGCAGACCGAAATCGAGATCGAGGAAGTGCTGGCCGATCACCTCGTCGGCCCGCACGCCCCAGACATTCTCGCTCCAGCGGTTCCACGCTTGCACGAGCAGGTCGTTGTCGAGCACCACGATACCGGAATCAATGCTTGCAATCACCGCATCGGCGTAGCGTTTGTACTCGTTGCTCGCATCCGACCGGCGTCGCAATTCCTCGAGGGTGGCCTCCAGCTCCTCGTTGGTGGAGCGATGTTCCTCGTTGGCGGTTTCCAGCTCTTCATTCGTGGATTGCAGTTCCTCGTTGGTGGTTTCCAGTTCTTCGTTGGTGGACTGCAACTCTTCGTTGGTCGTCTCCAGCTCCTCGTTCGAGGATTGCAGCTCCTCGATCGTGTTCTCCAAGCTGCTTTGCGCGGCTTCCACTTCCTGCTGCAGCATATAAAGGCGGGTGGTGTCGCTGAACTTGATGAGAGCGGCAAAGGGCGTGCCATTCCGGTCCATCAGCGGCAATACCTCGATCGTCAGGCGTACCGGCTCGGCCGGCGGGTGCTGGAATTCCTGGTGCTCGATCCGAATCACGCGGCCCTGTTGCAGCGCCTCCTCAATGGGCACCCGCAGTTCGATCGGCCGGTAGGAAATCGAAAGATCCTGAAACGGCCGGCCCACATCGTCTTCGGCGATCTCCAGCAATCGGCGCACCGCCAGGTTTGTGAACACCAGACGGCCGTCGGTGTCGACCGCCAGATAGGCCGCAGCACCGGTGTCCACGATTGCGTCTACAATGCGCCCGTGCGTGGACGTGCGGTCATGGGGCAGTTCGCCGCTGAACACGACACCACCTCCCGGTAGGCGCCGCCAATCTTGCTTCACTTTGCGGAACAGGCGGTGTTTCATATTTAGCGGATGAAACAGCTTCGAGCGCGCGAGCTGCGTCTCCGCCTTTCCTAGAAATAATACCCCGTCATCGACAAGAGCATAATGCAGTCGCGGCAACACGGTGCTCTGGGTTTCCGTCTCCAGATAGATCAGCAGGTTGCGGCAGACCAGCAGATCAATGCGCGAGATCGGTGCGTCGCTGACGACGTTGTGCCGTCCGAAGATCACCGATTTTCGCAATTCGCGGCTGATCACGTTTTGGCCGTTCATCGACCTGTCGAAATACTTCTCCAGGAGATCGGCGGGAACACCCTCGATTTCGCGTGCATTGTAAATGCCGCGCCGACCCGCACTCAGCGCCGCCTCATCGAGATCGGTGCCATAGATCTTCACCCGCCGCGTATATTCGTCCGGGCCGAGCGCCTCGGCCAGCAGCATGGCAAGGGAGTAGGGCTCTTCGCCCGTCGCACAGCCCACGCTCCAGACGCGAATCTGGTCGCCTCCCCGCTCCGGCGCAATCAGCTGCGGTATGATCTCGCTTCGGAGCACGCCCCAGGGCTCCGGGTCGCGGAAGAAGGAGGTGACGTTGATCAGGACAGTGTTGAGGAGTTCACCGAACTCCTGCGGATGAACTTCCAGGAAGGCGTGATAAGCAGCGAAGTCCTCAATCCCAAGGCCTCCATCCGCAGCCTGATCCGGCGGCGCAGGCTCGTGCGCTTGTAGCCGCGGAAGTCGAAGCCGCGACTTTCCTGAATGTAAAGAATCAGGGTTTCAAAGGCGATATCGAACGGCTCGCCCTGTGCCTCCGGCATTAGCCACCCATCCTTTTCACTTAGTTCAGCACAATCCGGCGTTGAACGCCAGCACCTACCGCAGGGCTGGTTCGGGCGTAAGCGGCGAAGAGCGGCAACGTTCGTGACTCATTTCCGCTCATTCCCGCGCAAAGCGGGAATCCAGTCCGACAGCAAGGAAACGGGCGCATTCGCCTGAACGCCCGCTTTTGCGGGAATGAGCGGAATGGGCCAATGACCTCGCCGATTGATATGGAATCGCTTTCCAGCGGTCGAGCATCATGCGACGCTCGGCACGGCATGGCGGGCAAGCGCGCGCGTAGTCGCGCCCGACGAAAGGACGCCAAAATGCCCCGACCAGGCGCCGCAAAGTCGGGAGCCTATGAAAGCGTCCGCCACGTCGTGCGGCGCGTGACGGATCAGCAGCGATGCGGAAACGGCGAGTGCGAGGCACTCGACCAGTCGCCTTGCCTGTCCCTCATGCCGACTCAAGTCAGCTCAGTTCTGCGTCCAGGCTGTCGATAAATCCGTCATAGCGTCGATCCCCTCCCCGCGCCGCGCGCAACTCGTCCAGAAGCGCGGCAACGACGCCCGGCTCACGTGCAATGCCGCGAAGCACATCGAGGCAGACCACGTTGCCCGTTCCTTCCCAAATGCTATTGAGCGGTGCCTCGCGGTACAGGCGGGCCAGAGAGTGGTCCTCGATGAAGCCGTTGCCGCCGTGGCATTCAAGCGCCTCGACGACGACCGCCGGGGCACGCTTGCAGACCCAGTATTTGGCGATGGGCGGACCAATCCGCGCCAGCAAGCGCTCGGCCTCACTGCCGGCTTCGCGATCCAGTGCGGCCGCGAAGCGGAAGGAAAGCCAAGTCGCGGCCTCGACCTCCAGCGCAAGATCCGCCACGACATTGGCCATGATCGGCTGGTCGATCAGAGCGCGCTGGAAAGCGCGCCGATGGGCCACATGATGAGCAGCTTGCGCCAGTGCCTGTCGCATCAGCCCGGCGGAGCCTACCGCGGCATCGAGCCTTGCGTAGTGGTTCATCTCCAGCCCGGTGCGGATGCCGTGGCCCGGTTCACCGATCCTGTGCGCGATGGCGCCCCTGAATTCCACCTCCGAGGACGCATTCGACCGGTTGCCGCACTTGTCCTTCAACGCTGGATTTGGATGTGGTTGCGCGAACCGTCCGGCAGCCAGCCGGCGACGATAAAACAGGAGATGCCTTCCCCGGTCTGCGCCAAGGTCAGGAACACGTCCGAGTGGGGCACGGAGAAAAACCATTTGTGCCCGACCAGGGAGAAACTGCCGTCTTGGTTGGGAAACGCGCGCGTCTGGGTCTGGCGCAAATCCGAGCCGCCCTGTTTTTCGGTCATCGCCATGCCGGCTGTCGCGCCGGTCTTGTCCGCCGCCCGGATCTGCCGCTGGTCGTAGGCGCTGGAAGTAATCAGGTGTCCCCATTCGGCCCAGCGCGCCGGATCGCGACGCAGTATCGGCACTGCCGAATACGTCATCCCGATGGGGCAGCAGATCCCGTTCTCGCCCTGATTCCACAAATAGGACAGCGCCGCACGGGCGACTTGTGACCCCGGGCGCGGCTCGGTCCAGCAGAGCGCGTGCGTGCCCTGCCCGATCGCCAAACGCATCAATTCATGCCAAGCAGGGTGAAAGTCGATACGATCGACACGGTATCCAAACCGGTCGTGTGTGCGCAATTCGGGAAGATTGCGATTTGCCTGACGCGCCAGGCCTTGCACGTGAGCCGACCCAACGCTCTGGCCCGCCTCGCGCAGCCGCGCTTCCGCCCATTCGGCCCCGAAAGTGGTGACAACGGACCGAAGCGTTTCGTCAGTCGCATAGGCGTCGTAGTCGGAAAGCTCCGGCGGCTGGTTGAGCACCTCATGTGTCGCATAGAGGTTCGTGTCGGACGGGGTCATCGCGGTCCTCCAACGGGCACCGTTTGGGCGACGGCGCGATCCGTTACTCGATCACGTTCGGCGTGCCGGCGGCCGAGGCGCGCGCGCCAGCCATTTGCAGCGTCAGCTCCGCCATCCGTTCCGCGAGCGCTTCAACCGAGAGCCGTCCGATCGGACGATACCACGTGTAGGCCCAGGATATCATTCCGCCGATCGCCAGCGCCGCGAGGTTGATATCGCCCACCGCGAATTCCCCGGCCGCTTCGCCTTCGGCGAGGAGGCCCGAGAGAACGCGATCGAATTTTTTCCGCAGCGCCGTGATCTCCGCCAGTGCTTCCGGCGCCAGGTTCTTCTCCTCGCGGAAGAAGATCGCGATATTCGGCTGTCGCTGGAGGATCACCTTGGTAAAATCGACCATGGCGCGGCGCAACCGCACGGTCGGCGTTCCCGGTCCGGCGGCAGCTTTGACCACCGCATCGAGCGACATCTCGATAGTCGGCCGGCAGATCTCTGCCAGAAGTTCGGTCTTGCTGCGGAAATGCGTGTAGATGAAGGGTTTGGTCACACCCAGCTCAGCCGCGATGTCATCCAGCGTCGTGCCGGTGAAGCCGCGTTCATAAAATAGCGTAACCGCTTCCTCCAGGATGCGTTCGCGCTTGTAAGCTTGAATCTCCTCTCGCATGCGGTGATTTTCCGCCGTGTCGGCCTCGTGTCCGGCAGTCGCGCAATGCGGCCTAGCGGAACAGTTTCGTCGCGTCGCCAATCGTGTTGGCCACGCCCCATAGCAAAGGCAATCCGACCAGTAGCCAGAAGACAACCAGCTTCATCCCGACGGCTCGTTCTGCCGGCAGCCCTGCCCGGCTCATGCTTTCCATGTCATCGCCTCCTACACCACCCGGACCGGTTCAACCGAGACGTGGTGCCGTTCATGCACCGGGCGCATCAGCAGATTGCAGATCAGCCCGATCAGCAGCAATCCGGCCATGATGTACATCGTATCGGTATAAGCGTCGGCTTTGGCCGCGCCGTGATTGATCAGGTATTGCCGCATGTAATTGACGATCACCGGCCCGAACACGCCCGCCGCCGACCATGCGGTGAGCAGCCGGCCGTGAATTGCGCCGACATACTGCACGCCGAAAACGTCTTTCAAATAGGCCGGGATGGTGGAGAAGCCGCCGCCATACATGCTGATGATGATCAGGAAGCAGAGCACGAACAAGCCCACGCTGCCGATATGCCCGGCCGTGGGCACCAGCGAATAGAGCAGCATCCCAAGAAGGAAGAATACGCAATAGGTGTTCTTCCGCCCGATAAAGTCGGAGGTCGATGCCCAGAAGAACCGGCCCGCCATGTTGAACAGGCTCAGCAGACCGACGAACCCGGCGGCAGCGATGGCGGTTACTCGGCCGGGGAACATCTCCTGCGCCATCGCCGATGCCTGACCCAGCACACCGATGCCGGCGGTCACATTCAGGCACAGAACCCACCACAGCAGCCAGAACTGCGGCGTTCGCCACGCCGTGTCCACGTGCACGTTCTCGGTGGTGATCAACCCGCTTGCCTGCGTCGGAGCGACGTAACCCTCGGGTGCCCAGCCCGGGGCCGGCACGCGCACGATCATCGCGCCAATCGACATGAAACAAAAATAGATGACGCCCAGCACCAGGAAGGTCTCGGCAACGCCGACATGCGTCGGCGAGGCGAACAGCGCCATCAGCTTGACCGATAGCGGCGAGGCGATCATCGCGCCGCCGCCGAACCCCATAATGGCCATTCCGGTTGCCATGCCGGGCCGATCCGGGAACCAGGTGATCAGCGTTTTCACCGGCGAAATATAGCCGATGCCCAGGCCGCAACCGCCGACGATTCCGTAACCAAAATAGATCAACCAAAGACTATGCAGATAGACGCCCAGCGCGGAGATCAAAAAACCACCGCCGAAGCAGCAGGCGGCGGTAAACATCGCCTTGCGCGGACCGACACGGTCGAGCCATGTGCCGGTAACGGCGGCAGAGACACCCAGCAGCACGATGGCGATGCTGAAGATCCAGCCAAGCTCGGTCAGCTTCCAATCGCCCGGCGCGGATTTCGTAATCCCGATCAGCTTCGTCATAGGCAGGTTAAACACGCTGAACGCGTATGCCTGGCCGATGCACAGATGCACGCACAGCGCCGCCGGTGGCACCAGCCATCGGCTGAAGCCGGGGCCCGCGACGATCCGTTCCCGATCCAGAAAGCCAGGGGCTGCGCCGAGCGCCGACGAGGACATCCTACTCTCCCAGACAGTCTTGATATTTGTTAATTGACCAGAAGGCGAGATTGATCTCTACGCAGTTTCCCGCAGGCGTTCAACCGCTTCTCGCGTGATCGGGTCAAGCTTGTCCCGTACGGTCTCGAACTGGGCCGTGATCGTAGCGCGCATGCGCGGATCCCAGAATTTGCGCAAATGATCCTCGGTGGCTGCAACGGCGGCATCATGCGGCTGATGCGCGAAAAACTTCCCGATCTGATTCGCCATATAGGCGAGTTTGTCAGGCGACATGCTGAACGCGCTCCAAGTCGATCCGGTGCGGATGGGTGAAGACCTCGAACCCGTCCTCGCGCGCCACCGCGACAAGGGTCATGCCGGCCTGCTCGGCAAGGCGCACGGCGAGCGCCGTGGGCGCCGAAACCGCGACCAGCACCGGCGCACCGATCGCCGCAGCCTTTTGCACAAGCTCGACCGACAGGCGGCTGGAGAGCAGCACGATGCCCTCCGCCGCCGCTACGCCGCTCCGCGCCAGTGCGCCGGCCAGCTTGTCGAGCGCGTTATGCCGCCCGACATCCTCGCGCAGCGCAACCAGTCCGCGCGCCGGACTCCAATACGCCGCCGCATGAACCGCGTGCGTCTGCCGGTTCAGCGCCTGCGCGGCCGGCAGGGCGCGCATTGCCGCTGCCACCGCGTCGGCGCCGAATCGCGCGGCCGATGACACGAGCGGCGGCGGACGGACCGCATCGGCCAGGCTTTCGATACCGCACAGGCCGCAGCCGCTTGGCCCGGCAAGTCGCCGCCGCCGCGCCTCGGCCGCCTCGGCGCGGACTGGGTCGAGCCACATGCGCAACTCGATCCCCTCGCCCACCGCGACCACGTCCAGCTCCAGGATGTCGTCCGGCGCGCCGACAATGCCTTCGGTCAGACTGAAACCGACCGCGAAATCTTCGAGGTCGGCCGGCGTCGCCAGCATCACCGCCAGTGTCGCGCGGTTATAGGTGAAGGCGACCGGCGCTTCCTCCGGCAGACACGCGTGCGCCCCGCGCAGCCACCCCGTCGCGCCACGCGATACGCATGACGGGCTGCGCCGCGGATGGCTCTTTCATTTGGCCGGAACCATATCAGGCGCGGCGATCCTGCGGCTTTGCTTGGAGAATTCGCTGTATTCGCGTTGCCAGTCGGTCGGTCCGTTGGATGGCGAGACCTGCACCGCAGTCACCTTGTATTCGGGGCAACTCGTCGCCCAATCGGCGAATTCGGTCGTAACGACATTGGCTTGCGTATCGGGATGGTGGAACGTGGTGTAGACTACGCCCGGCGCGACCCTGTCGGTGATCTGCGCGCGCAACCCGGTCTCGCCCGAGCGGCTTGCCAGCCGTACCCAATCACCGTCGCGGATGCCGCGCTCCTCGGCATCGTGCGGGTGAATTTCCAGCACGTCTTCATGATGCCACATGACGTTCGCTGTCCGCCGCGTCTGCGCGCCCAACATTGTATTGCGACAGGATGCGCCCTGTGGTCAGCAGGAGCGGGAATCGCGGGCCGGTGCGCTCATCAGTCGGGACATACTCCGTCACCATGAATCGCCCCTTGCCGCGCACGAAATGGTCGACGTGCATCGTCGGCGTGCCCTCGGGCGCGGCGTCGTTGCAGGGCCATTGCACCGAACCGAGTCGGTCCAGTTTCTCGAACGACACACCGGCGAAACTCGGCGTGGTGCGCGCGACCTCGTCCATGATCTCGGACGGATGCCGGTAGTTCCAGCCAAGCCCGAGCGCGTTGGCAATGAGCTGCGTGATCTCCCAGTCGGCGTAGCCGTTGCGCGGCTCCATCACCTTGCGCACCAGATTGATGCGCCGCTCGGCATTGACGAAGGTACCGTCCTTTTCCAGGAACGAGGAGCCCGGCAGGAAGATATGTGCGTAGTTCGCTGTTTCGTTCAGGAACAAATCCTGGATCACCACGCATTCCATTGCCGCAAGACCGGCGGCGACGTGGCGCGTATCGGGATCGGACTGCACGATGTCCTCGCCCTGGATATAGAGCGCCCGGAATGAGCCATCCTGCGCCGCATCAAGCATGTTGGGGATGCGCAGGCCGGGCTCGGGGTCGAGCGTCACGCCCCATTCGCGTTCGTAGATGGCGCGCACCTCGGGTCGGCCGACGTGGCGATAGTCCGGCAGCTCGTGCGGGAAACTGCCCATGTCGCACGAGCCCTGGACGTTGTTCTGCCCGCGCAGCGGGTTTACCCCGGTCCCCGGACGCCCGACATTGCCGGTCGCCATCGCCAGATTTGCCAGCGCCATGACCGCGGTGCTGCCCTGGGTGTGCTCGGTCACGCCCAGACCGTAATAAATCGCGCCGTTGCCACCCGTCGCATACAGCCTCGCGGCGTCGCGGATCAGCGCGGCCGGAACCCCGCAAAGCTTCTCCACTTCCTCGGGGCTATTGCGCGGTTCAGCAACGAATGCCGCCCAGTCCTGGAACGCATCCCACTCGCAGCGCGCGCGCACATAGGGCTCGTCCACAAGCCCCTCGGTCACGACGACATGCGCCATTGCATCGAGCATGGCGACGTTGGTGCCGGGACGCAGCGGCAGGTGGTACTGCGCTTCGACATGCGGCATGCGCACTAGATCGATCCGGCGCGGGTCGATTACGATGAGCTTCGCCCCCTGACGCAGCCGGCGCTTCATGCGCGAGGCGAACACCGGATGTCCGTCCGTGGGGTTGGCGCCAACTACCAAAATGACATCGGCCAGATCGACCGAATTGAAATCATTGGTGCCGGCCGATGTGCCGAATGTTTTGCCGAGCCCGTACCCCGTCGGCGAATGGCAGACCCTCGCGCAGGTGTCGATATTGTTGTTGCCGAAACCGGCGCGCACCAGCTTCTGCATCAGATACGTCTCTTCGTCGGTGCAGCGCGAGGAGGTGATTGCGCCCACCGCACCACGCCCGTGCCGGGACTGGATGCGGCGGAACTCCGAGGCGGCGCGGCCGATGGCCTCATCCCAACTTGCGATGCGCCAAGGATCGGTGATCCGCTCCCGCACCATCGGTTCCAGCAGACGATCGCCGTGGTTGGCATAGCCCCAGGCGAACCGCCCCTTGACGCAGGAATGACCGTGATTGGCCTTGCCCTCCTTCCACGGCACCATGCGCACCACCGTTTCGCCGCGCATCTCCGCCTTGAAGTTGCAACCGACGCCACAATAGGCGCAGGTCGTGACCACGGACCGCTCCGGCGGTCCGAGCTCGATCACGCTCTTCTCCAGCAGCGAGCCGGTCGGGCAAGCCTGCACGCAGGCGCCGCAGGAGACGCACTCGGAATCCAGGAACGGCTCTTCCATCGAAGCCGAAACGCGCGATTCGAAGCCGCGGCCGGCAATACTCAGCGCGAACGTGCCCTGCACTTCTTCGCAAGCGCGAACGCAGCGAGAGCAGACGATGCATTTGGCCGGGTCGAACTGGAAATACGGGTTCGACCCATCGACCTTAGCATCCAAGTGGTTGGTGCCGTCATAACCGTAGCGAATTTCCGTAATGCCGATTTCGGCCGCCGTTTCCTTCAGCTCGCGATTGCCAACCGCCGAATTGCTCAGCGCGTCACGCGGATGGTCGGAGAGATACAATTCCATCACGCCGCGACGGATTTTTTGCAGCCGTTCCGTCGTCGTCCGTACCGCCAGGCCGTCGGCAACCGGCGTGGTGCACGAGGCAGGCGTGCCGGCCCGCCCTTCGATTTCCACCAGACAGACCCGGCAGGAGCCGAACGCATTGAGCGTGTCGGTCGCGCAAAGCCGTGGCAGCTTGATCCCCGCATGCATGGCCGCCGCCATGATCGAGGTGCCCTCGGGGACGGTAACTTCCGCGCCGTCGATGGTCAGCGTGACCATCCGGGTCGAATCGCTGGCCGGCGTGCCGTAATCGACTTCTCGGATCAAAGCCATTGAGCGAGCCTCCTCATTCCGCCGCGACCGGCGCGGCGGATCGGGTGCGGAAATCGTCCGGGAAATGCGTGAGCGCGCTCATCACCGGATACGGGATGAACCCGCCCAGAGCGCAGAGCGAGCCGAACTTCATCGTCTCGCACAGGTCGCGCAGCAATTCGAGATTGGCGGCAATGTCGCGCCCGGCGATGATCTTGTCCACCACCTCCATGCCGCGCACCGAGCCGATGCGGCAGGGCGTGCATTTGCCGCAGGATTTTGCCGCACAGAACTCCATGGCGAAGCGCGCCTGATGCGCCATGTCCACCGTGTCGTCGAAGGCCACCACCCCGCCGTGTCCAATCAGCCCGTCGCGCGCGGCGAAGGCTTCATAGTCGAAGGGTGTATCGAACAAAGCAGGCGGAAAATAGGCGCCGAGCGGGCCGCCCACCTGCACCGCGCGCACCGGACGCCCGGTCGCCGTCCCGCCGCCAATGTCGTTGACGATCTCTCCCAGAGTCAGGCCGAACCCGGCCTCGAACAGGCCGGCAAATCGGAGATTGCCGGCGAGTTGTATCGGCATCGTTCCGCGCGAGCGGCCATAGCCGATATCGTGATAGGCAGTAGCACCCTCTGACAGAACGAACGGCACGCTGGCCAAGGTGATCACGTTGTTAATGACCGTGGGGCAGCCGAACAGACCCTTATGCGCCGGTAGCGGCGGCTTGGCACGCACCTGGCCGCGCCTGCCTTCAAGACTGTCGAGCAGCGAGGTTTCCTCGCCGCAAATATAGGCCCCCGCGCCGACACGCTGTTCAATATCGAAGGCGAAACCCGAACCGAGCACGTCAGCGCCGAGCAGCCCCTCGTGCCGTGCCACCGCGATCGCGTCGTTGATCGTGGCAACGGCATGCGGATATTCCGAGCGCGTGTAGATCCATCCTTTCGCGGCGCCCACCGCAAACCCGGCGATCAGCATGCCTTCGATCAGCGCGAACGGATCGCCTTCCATCAGCATGCGATCGGCATAGGTGCCGGAATCGCCCTCGTCCGCGTTGACCACGATGAACTTGCGCTCGCCCGGTGCCTCGGCGGCCGTACGCCATTTGATGCCGGTGGGGAATCCGGCACCGCCGCGCCCCCGCAGACCCGAACGCGTCACCTCCTCCACTGTTGCCTGCGGTCCGATCTCGATAGCACGCCGCAGGCCGCGCAAGCCGCCATGCGCCTGGAAGTCTTCGAGCGACAACGGATCCAACAGCCCGCAACGGGCGAACACGAGCCGCTGCTGGCGCGCCAGGAATGGGATCGCGTTCGGGTCGCCGAGCCGCAACGCGTGCTCGCCCCCGGCGCTGATATCGGCTTCAACCAGCGCGGGAACATCCTGCGGTTGCACCGGCCCATAGGCGATGCGCCCCGACGGCGTTTCCACCTCGACCATCGGTTCCAGCCAGAACAGGCCGCGCGAGCCCGTGCGGACCACGCTCAACCCGGCTCCGGCAAGCGCGTCGGCCACCCGGTCCGCCCCCAGCGCGAGCGCTGCCGCATCGCGCGGAACGAACACCCTTGTCACGGTGCGCTCTCCAATTCCGAGGCCACGCGCGCGGCGCTAAGCCGGGCAAGGGGGCGGCCATCGAGCATGCCGGAGGGCGCGACCGCGCAGAGCCCGAGGCAAAACACCGGCTCCAGCGTTACCTCCCCGTCCGCGCTGGTCCCGTGCCAAGCGATGCCGAGCCGGGTCCGCACCTCCTGCGCAATTCTGTCCGCCCCCATCGATTGGCATGCCTCGGCGCGGCACAATTTGAGCACGTGCCGCCCCGGCGGATGGCGGCGAAAGTCATGATAGAAGGTCAGGACGCCGTATACTTCCGCCCGCGTCAGGTTCAACGCTTCGGCAATCATCGGCACGGCGGGTTCCGGCACGTGGCCGAACGTGCTCTGCAAATCGTGCAGAATTGGCATTGTGGCGCCCTCGCGCCCTGCGTGCGTCGCGATGATTTCCGCGCCTCGCGCCGCGTCCCATGCCCGATACTCGGCCACCCGAGAGCCCTCCGCTGCGTTTCCGGTTCCGCTTCTGCCCTCTGGCTATGAAGGGCAGGGATCACAAGATTGCAAGCGACCGGGCGCGGCATCCTGCCGGATCCGACCTTAACAACTCGCCACCCCGGGGGCACGCTTGCGCGAAGGCTTGCCTGCCAGGAAAGCAGACCGAGCAACAGACGGAGCGGTTTGATGAAGATCAGTATCTTGGGCGGCGCCGGTTTCCTCGGCCGAAAGCTCGCGACGTCATTTGGCCGAGCACGGACGGCTGGGCGGCAATGACGTGACAGGTCTCACACTGTTTGATTTCGTACCCCCGCCGCGCCCGGTCGAAGCCCCGTTCCCGGTAACGTGCGTGCAAGGCGACATCGCGGCTCTGCCTGCTGACGCCATTCCGCCCGACACCGACACTATTATTCACCTTGCCGCGGTCGTCTCGGCCCAGGCGGAGGCAGATTACGACCTCGGCATGCGCGTCAACCTGCACGGCGCCCTGGCCGTACTCGACGCGTGCCGGCGAATTGCCGCGTCGCGAAAACCGTCGCGGCTCGTGTTCACCTCCTCCATCGCTACGTTCAGCGGGGGACAGGACGCAAAGCTTGAGGATGACGCTCGGCAAGTGCCGGCAAGCAGCTATGGCGCGGAGAAGGCCGCTGCGGAACTGCTGCTGGGCGATGCCTCCCGCCGGGGCTTCCTCGACGCGGTACTGCTGCGCCTGCCGACTATCGTGGTCCGTCCCGGCCGGCCCAACAAAGCCGCCTCGTCCTTCCTCTCGGCCATCATTCGCGAGCCGCTGCTCGGGCTGGAGACCGAGCTTCCGGTCGCCGACGCCTTCGCCGCCTGGGTGGCCAGTCCGCGCCGGGCTGTCGATTGGCTGCTGCACGCCGCGTCGATGAACACCGAGCCAATGGGCATCGACCGCAGCGTAAACCTGCCGGGAATGAGCATCACCGTAGCGCATATGCTCGCCGCCCTGGACGAAGTGCAGCCGAATGCCTCGCGGCTGGTCCGGCATGCGCCCGATCCGACCATCGAGGCCATCGTCAATTCCTGGCCGGCCGCCTTCGAGGCAATGCGGGCGCGTACGCTCGGCTTTTCGGCGCACGAACCGCTGGCCGATGTGGTGCGAGCGTTCGTGGCAGACGATCTTGAGGCCACGCGGGCTGAACGAAGATAACGCGATTCAGCACTCGAATTCCTTGCGCAGCACGGCAGCCATCACCTGCAACGACAACTCCGAGGCGCGGATATACTTACCCATGCTGAGGAATCCGTGAATCTGGTCTGAGAAATGCAGGTGCGTGACACGCACGCCCTCGCGCTCCAGCCGCCGCGCGTAGGCAACGCCTTCGTCGCATAGCGGGTCATGGCTTGCGGTCAGAACCAGGGCGGGCGGCGCGCCGGACAGGTTCGGCGCCCGCAGCGGCGAGGCGCGCCAGTCCGCCCGATCGGCCGGGCTGCGCATATAGTGGTCGATAAACCACTTCATGGTGGCCGAGGTCAGCGGCACACCGTCCCGAACCGTCTGTGACGAAACCGTGGTCATCATCATGTCCACGGCGGGATAGATCAGAAGCTGGAAGGCGAGCGGCGGCAACGCGCCGTCGCGCGCCACCAGCGCCATGACCGCGGCCAAGTTGCCGCCGGCCGAATCGCCGCCCACCGCCAGGCGGGCGGGGTCAATCGAGAGGCTCTCTGCGTTGCCGATGGCCCAACGGACCGCTACGGCGCAATCCTCGACGGCGGCCGGAAATTTGTGCTCCGGCGCCATACGGTAATCGACCGAGACCACGTTGCAGCGCGCCAGATTGGCGAGCCGGCGGCAAACCACATCATGCGAGTCAAGGCCGCCCAACAGCCAGCCGCCGCCGTGATAGTAGATGAGCCCTGGCAGGATTTCGGCTGCCTTGGTCTCAAGCGGGCGATAGCAGCGCAACGGGATATCGCCTGCCGGACCCGTGGCAGCGAAGTCGCGCACGTCACCAACCGGATCGGGTGCTGGCTGCAAGGCATCGCGGCTCGCGGCATAGGCGGCGCGCGCCTCATCGGGCGTGAGCGTCTCGAATGCCGGCCGTCCGGCCGCGCGCATCAGCTCCAATACCAGACTTGTATCGGGGTCCAGCTTCATGGTTGCGCGCGCCTATCCGGTCCAACTCAGGATCGCCTCGGCCACCTCGCGCGGCTTATCCAGCTCGGCGAGATGCCCGGCGCCTTGGATGACCCGCAGCTCGGTCTTGCCCGGGATGGCTTGGCGGAAGCGATCCGCGTAGCTGCGGGGCATAATCTTGTCCTGTTCGCCCCAGATCAGCAGCGTATCGGCGTTGATCAGCTTCAGTCGCTTTTCGAGCTTGGTGTTGCCCAGCGGCCAGAAAATGCGCGCTGCTGCCTCCGACGCCCGCGTCAGCTCGATCGGCCACTCGATCGAGTTGACGCCTTCGGGCGGCGCCGTCAGCGCCGACCAGATCGCCGGATCGGCGCACATCAGCCGCGGAACCGCGTCGGCGCGCTGAGCCCAGGGGTCGGTTGGCGGGTCAGCCTCATCGAACAAGCCGAATGGCGCAATCAGCGCGATCCTGCCCACTTGATGCGGCCAGATCGCGGCAGCTTCGGCCACCAATGACGCCCCAACCGAACTTCCGGCCAGATCGGCGCCGGCCAAGTCCGACTTGTCCAGGATCTGGCGGATCGCAAGCAGCCAGTCGAGATGCGTATCCAGGACGGTGTGGCCTCGATCGCCACCGGGAAATCCCGGAAGCGACGGAACGATCACCGTACGTTTCTCGGCCAAAGCGTCCAGGAACGGGATCCAACGGGGTAGACCGCCCAGCCCCGCCAGAAAGCCCAGTTTCGGCCCACTCCCCTTGCGCCAAACGCGTGTAGCAAAGCCGTTGACATCCAGCGTCAACGTCTCGGGTTCAGTCACGATAGGCTCCGATCAGGTGGTGTATGTAACTACTCCGCCGCCAATTGCGGCACGAACGCCGGAATCTCCGCGCGGCTCTGCGCTGCTATCGGCTTCGGCCACCAGCGGTCTTCCCAATCTGCGAACACATCCCGGACATTGGGCATAACCCGTTCCGCAAACAGTTTGGTGTTGTACCGGCAGAGATCTTTGCCCATGTTCCCGAACTGCAAAAGCAGCATCAAATGACCGACGTTCAGCTTCCTGGCGACTTCGCGTAGCTGCTCGGTCACTTCCTCGGGGGAGCCGATAATCACGTAGCCTCGGTCGACGATCGCATCCATTTCGCGCGCAACCGAAGCCATGCGCTCGGCGGTGCCTTTGCCGCGCACATTCGCATCCGCGGCCTGCTTGATTTGACTCTCGATGCCAGCGCGCTGACTGCCTTCGCTGGTGTAGCCTGGCGGCACGGCGAACCGGGGATCAACGTGCAGGCAGCGGCCGTAGAAGTATTCTGCCGCTTCCGAGTACAGGTCGAACGCGTGCTGCCGACTTTCGCCCACGCCCACGAACTGTAGGAA
Organism: uncultured Pseudomonadota bacterium; assembly: GCA_963822675.1. GTDB lineage: Bacteria > Pseudomonadota > Alphaproteobacteria > Acetobacterales > Acetobacteraceae > CAWGIP01. The sequence goes on from CAWGIP010000020.1 coordinate 139,996, forward strand.
CCCGGCCTGGTAGGGATTCCGGTCCTTCCCCAACCGGTCCATCTCCCGCCAGAACCCGTCCATGGTCGCCTGCCCGGCCTTGTAGCCGTAATAGGACAGATAGCAGTACACGTAGTCCATCTCGGCGCACCAGTGCCAGGTCTCCACCGAGCCGCCGCCGGGGATCCAGATCGGCGGATGCGGGCGCTGGATCGGACGCGGCCAGATATTGATGTAGCGCTGCTGGTTGAAGCGACCGTTGAAGGCGAAGGTGTCACGTTCCCGCCAAGCACGCATCACAAGATCATGCGCTTCCAGATAACGCTGGCGCAACATCGACGGATTCTGGCCGTAAGCGTAGCAGGTGTCCATCGGCGTGCCGACCGGGAAGCCGGCGATCAGCCGGCCGCCGGAAATCACGTCGATCATGGCGAATTCCTCGGCGACGCGGGTCGGCGGATTGTAGAGCGCGAGCGAGTTGCCCATGACGCAGATCGCCGTATCCGTCGTCCGGCGCGAGAGCGAGGAAGCGATCAAGTTGGGCGACGGCATGAGCCCGTAGCCATTGGAATGATGCTCGTTGACGCAGATCGCATCGAACCCGCATTGCGCCGCGTATTCCAGCTCATCCATGAAGTCGTTGTACATGTGGTGCGCGCGTGCCGGGTCGAACAGCGAGGAATGGATGTCCACCCACACCGACGGGTGCTTGTCCCGAAAGTCATCGGGCAGCTCGGTATACGGCATCAGGTGGAACCACATCAGCTTCATTACGCGCCTCCGGTCATTGCGCCAATGGCGAGATCCTACCGGCTAGTAGCGCAGGCCGCGGCCGGCTCGTCAACCATCGGTCAAGGGCACGAACGCAACGTCCAGCACGGGGCGGCGTTGCACCACTCCGGCGGAGGACTTCTCGATCACAATGAGTTCCTGTGCCTCCCCACGCGGCCCGACCGGGACGACCATGCGGCCCGGAGCGCGAAGCTGCGCGATCAGCGTCGGCGGCACGGACGAGGCTGCAGCGGTGACGATGATCGCGTCGAATGGCGCGCATTCCGGCCAGCCCGCCGCGCCCTGGCCTACGCGCAGCGACACATTCCGATACCCCTCGGCCGCGAGTGCGGCGGCGGCCCGCTGCGACAGTTCCGGGATGACTTCGATCGACCAGACCTGATCTGCAAGCTGCGCCAGTATCGCTGCCTGGTACCCCGAACCCGTGCCGATCTCGAGCACCTTATGGTTGCGCTGAAGATCGAGCAGATCGGTCATGACCGCTACGATGAAAGGCTGGGAGATGGTCTGACCCCGCCCGATGCCCAGCGGTGCATTCGCATAGGCGCGGGCGCGCTCGCCTTCGGGGATGAACGCCTCCCGCCGAACGGCGCGGATCGCGGCGAGCACTTCGGGCTTGAAGCGCGCCCGTCCGGTCCAGCGCGCGGTCTCCCGCGCCTCGGCTTCAATCTCCTGCAGCATCTTCTCGAGCGGGGTCATGTCTGGCTCTCCGGTCCTGCCAGTCTATACGAATGCCGGGGCGGACGGTGCCAAGCACATAAACGATGGCCCGGCTTTTGCCGACCATGCTGGCCGGGGTGTAGCTTGCCCGCAGCAGCAGCAAGAGAGGACATCGCTGATGGACGTAAGCGCGCCCGGGCGGGCGGAGTTTGACACGGACCCCGTCGCCCGCGCCCGGCATCTTATCCCGCTGCTGAACGAGGCTGGTCAGCGCATCGATGAAGCGCGTGAACTGACGCCCGGCGTGTTGGACGCGATGCACGAGAAGGGTATGTTCCGCCTGCTGGTGCCGCGATCCATCGGCGGGGCCGAACTGGAGCCCGCGCGCTATGTGCAGGCGGTCGAGGCGATCGCGATGGGCGACGCGAGCACCGCCTGGTGCATGAACCAGGGCTCCGGCTGTTCGATGTCGGCCGCGTATCTGGCGCATGATGTGGCGCGGCGCGTGTTCGGCCATGCGCGCGACGTGCTCGCCTGGGGGCAGGCGCGCGGCCAGGCCCGTGCGGTCAAGGAGTCCCGGCGGCTGGCGGGTTAGCGGCAAGTGGCTTTTCGCGAGCGGCAGCCGGCACGCCACCTGGCTGGGCGGCCACTGCCCGACCTTCGCGGCCGACGGCGCTCCGATCAGCGGGGTGAAGGGGGCGCCGTTCGAGCGCACCATGTTATTTCCGCGCGAGGCAGCCGAGATCGAGGATGTCTGGCAGGTGATCGGACTCCGGGGCACGGGCAGCGATACCTATTCGGTAAAAGACCTGTTTGTTCCCGATGAATTGTCGCTGACGCGGGATGTTCCGGAGGAACGTCGTGAGCCGGGTCTGCTGTATCGCTTCAGCACCAACAACATTTACGCGTCCGGGTTCGGCGCGGTGGGACTCGGTGTCGCACGGGCGATGCTGGGTGATTTCATCACTCTCGCCGGCAAGAAGACGCCCGCCTTGTCGAGCAGCGGCATGCGCGACAGCGCGGTGGTTCAGTCGCTGATCGGAGTTTGCGATGCGCGGCTCAAGGCGGCGCGCAGTCTGCTGGTGCAGGTGCTGATGGAGACACAGGACGCGGTTCGCGAGCGAGGCTGGATGACCATCGACGAGCGCATCGCAATACGCCAAGCATCCACCTTCGCCATCGGCGAGTTGCGCGCGGTGGTCAACGCGGTCTGGCACGAGGCCGGCGCCACCGCGATCTTTGATGCGCAGCCGTTCGAACGTCGGTTTCGCGATATGAACGCCGTATCCCAACAGCTGCAGGGACGGCATTCGCATTTTGAGACCGTCGGGCAGCATCTTATGGGTACTCGAGCCGAACTTGCGTTGGATTTGATGGTGGCCTTGGTACTCGCCTGGCAGGTACAGCATTGCACTCCGCCGCAGCTCCTGGCCTAAATCGAGCACGCTGGAAACCGGTGAGGCTCTCAGGATCTGCCAAATACCGGAATGCAGGGCAACGGGAGGAGGAGCTGAGCTCGCATATGGTCAAACTAAACCAATTAGGTCCAGATCGTTAGGCGTGCCCGATTTACGGAAGGCCACCACACATCCGCCGCCATCGCTCTCCAAAAACAAGGAATGCAACAATATGGATATTGTAAGGGCGAGCAATAATACCCACGCAAAGAAAAATATTCGAGGAAATGACAGCACCTTCAACCATTTTCCCCCGGGAAGTTTATAACTTGTATAATGCCACTGAGGCAGGTTCTCGATCCAAAATCTCTGATCTCTCGTCCACCAATATCTGCCGATTATCTATCCGTAAAATACCTTCTTCGAGTGCGTCAAATACATGCCTCTGCACTTCATCTCTCTTCTTCATGTAGTGGGATACGGCTACGCCGACCAGTGCGATTGTTAGTTGTAAGCACCCGAAGTAAGACACATCCCAGGGTGCTCGCTGAGCCTTAGCAAACAGTGCGCTTATGGATATACCAAACGCGGCGAATAGAAGTCCTTGCACGCTTAACCATGCATTGAGTTCTTGCCCCCGGAGTGTGTCCTCGTGTTTAATGTAATCTGTCGCCCGTGAAGAACGCTGATCGGGCGGTTTGACGGAGTTTGGTAAGGCCGTTGTTTTGGCGGAAGTTGGATCGGGTAGCGATGACGGTGTGGCAAAGGCGGCACAACAAAGCCGCCAGCCATGCGAGCAGACGGCGGAAGTTGTATCCGACCGCTGCGAGGACGGCGTTGGCGGCATCGCCGGCGCGGCCGGCGAGATAATTTCGTCCCATTCGGTGCTCGGCCTTCACGTGACCGATCACCGGTTCGATGGCGGCGCGCCGTCGCAGCTCACGGCGGATCACAGCGGTGACGCCACGCTTCTGGCCTGAGATGTAGACGCTGCGGCGCGGACCGGGTGGCGCAGTGTGGCCGCGGTATCCTTTGTCGGCGATGATGCGCCTCAGCGAGGCGCCGATCTGCTGCTCGATGGCGGGAATGACTGTCGCCAATGTGTGGCCGTCATACGGATTGCCTGGCAGGGCAGCGACGTGGGCGACGAACTGACCGCCCTTGCATCGCCGCAGCGGTGTGGCAAACGAGACCTTGACGCCGAACTCGTAGGGCCGGTGCGCCTTGCCCTTGCCGATGCATTCCACCTCGGGTGCGTGCAGGCTGTAGACTTTTGGGCCACGCTGCCCTGGCGCTGCTCGCGCACCCGCCGGGCAAGCGACAAGGGCGGAGCGAAGATCTCGTGCAGGCCGGCGTCCGCGGCGATCTTGCGGCCGATATCGCGGATGACACGACCGAGCTGCGTGCGCAGCGTTCGCAACGCCCGGTTGGCACGCTTGAATTGCTTGGCGTGCGCGTAGCGCTGATGCTGGATCAGTGCCAGCTTGCCGATGCGTGCATAAGACTGGCGCAGCCGCACGCCATGCTTCTGTGCCAGACGCACCAGCCGCTCGCGGGCACGATGCAACAACCTGGCGTCGGTCGGGAACGCGATCGCCTTGGGTTGCACCGTGGTGTCGACAATGACGCGGGTGAAGTCGGCCGGCTTCGCCGCACCACTGCGGCTGGCCAGCGAGAGGCTCTCCTGCAGCAGCGCGGTCAGCTTCTCCTCGCCCATGCGCTGGCGCCAGCGCGTCATCGACGAACGATCGAACGGCAGGCTGTGGCGGAAGAATTCCTCACCGCAGAACAATTGGTAATAGGGGTTCTCCAGCCAGCGCTCGCACAGCACTTCGTCCGACAGGTCGTATGTGTGCTTGAGGATCGCGAGGCCCGCCATCAGCCGGGTCGGCAGCGGCGGGCGGCCAGGCCGGTCGGTGTAGCTCGCGCCGAACCGCTGCTCGAGGAACCGCCAATCGACGCTGCCAACGAGCTGCACCAGCGGATTTTCGGATCCACGATCCGGTCAAGCCGCGATCGCAACAGGTCATGCTGGCCGCTGTCCCGCCGCTCGTTCGGTCGCATGCGATCCTCGCTCGCTGGTTCAAGCGAACCGAATCACAGCGCTTCGCGTCGGATCAATTTGCCAGAAAACCCCGCCTCGCCCGCCGTTTCCCGGCAATCGCGATTTCCCAACAGGCAGAAAAATCCGTTCCAGATCAGCTGCTTCCGGATTGTTCACGGACGACTAATCTCGATAGAGCTCATAAAGCTTTAAATAAGGCGCGGCATCTTGGTTTTCCATCTTGGGCCTCCTGGGTCCGCTGGGCACTCACGTCAGTTCTGCCTGCAGCCAAGTCGTAGGCGCTTGCACGCACAAGGATGGTGGTTTGCGAATGGAGGCTCCCCAATTGTCGTTGGGCGCGCTTGCCGCTACATCCACGCCTCTCGTTGCCGGCCATGGAGCTTGTAGGACAAGCGCACAGTTTACTGTATCGCCTCGGTCTCGATGACGATGTCCACCTCATCGCCGATATAAGGAATAAAAGTCTTCATCCCGAAATCCGACCGCTTGAACTTGCCCACCGCTGAAAAGCCGACCGCCTGCACCTTGTCGGTCTGGCGCACGCCCATCTTGTTGAAGACCACGTCCAGCGTCACCGGTCTCGTCTTGCCGATCAGGGTGAGATTGCCGGCGATCGTGCCGGTTTTCTCGCCCGTCTTGTTGAAGCTTGTGCCGACGAATTTCATTTCCGGGAATTCGGCCACGTCGAACCAATCGGCTCCCTTCAGATCCTTGTCGCGCGGCGCGTACTGGGTTTGCAGGCTGTTAGTCCCGACGGCTACCACCAGCTTGCTGTTTGCGATGTTGGCGGGATCGAAGCCGATTACGCCGGAAATCTCAGTGAACAGCCCGACCATCTTGGAAAAACCGAGGTGCTCGACGAAGAACAAAACGTGCGTGTGATGCGGATCGATCTTGTAGTCGGCGGCTTCCGACTGCCAGGCGGTGCCTAGAATGAAGCTGGCCGCGCACGCGGCAAGAGCTAGTCGGCGCATAACGGTCTCCTTCAGGTTCCAAGCGGATTGGGGTGACGAAGCAGCAGTATCGCCATGATCACGGCGATTGGTGATGCGGCGATCAGTGACACGATGATTTGGCGAATGCGGAGATTGAGCCGATCGGGTGGCAAGGCAAGGCGGGCGCCGATCTGACCCGCGAACAGCACGCCGAGCAGCACGAACAGCGCGGCATAGTCGATCTGCCGCGTTATCAGCGCGACGGTATCGATGACCGCCAGCAGCCCGCCGCCGGCGCCGAGCACCGCGCTCGCTCCGAAAGCGCGCGGACTTGCCAGCGCGATGAGCGCCACCACGGCGCAGCCTGCCGTCAGGCCAAGGCAAAGCCCGAAACTCGTGGACGACGCCCCGACCAGCGCGATCGGCGCGAAGCCCAGGGCGAGCGCGGCGAGCAGGGAGGTCGCGATCATCTCACCACCCGGCTGGGCGCGCGACGCCCCGATCGCATACAGCCGCCACAGCATCAGCGCGCCGCCGGCGCCGAGGCATACCAAGGCAAGCAACAGTCCGGCACCGAACTCGGCAAGCACCGGTACGCTGATCCAGATCGCGATCGCAAACGACCACGCGATTGAGAAGGGCGGCGAACAGCACGGGCGCTGCCCGGGTGATTGTCGCGAGATCGAGCGCCAGAGCGAACACCGTTCCGAACACGCTCGCGTAGAAGATCTTGCTGGTCGAGGCGATCGGGGGGAAGTCGGGAACCTTCTGGTAAGTCACCACGTAGGCGATGAAGAACACGCACGGCAGCACCAGCCGCGCGGCGAACGGCAAGGCAATCAGCCGGGCCAGCAAGCCCAGCACAAGGCCGCCGGCCGCGGGGGCGGCCAGCATCAACGCGACAGGATTGCTGAACAGCTCATCGATGGCGACTGCCTCACATCCTTGCGAGGCGCAAGGTTAGGCACATGCTCGAGGTCGGAACAAGCGGGTGCCTACTCCGCGCCGTGCTGCGGCACGCTGGCCGGGTACGGATAAGCGATGCTTCACCCGCTCGCGCAACGACTGGAACGTCACGTAGAGCATCGGGATCAGGAAAATGCCGATCGAGCTTGCGGCGATCATGCCGGCGAAGACTGCTGTTCCAACATCCCGCCGGCTGAACATCGCCGCACCCTGCGCCGTCACCAGCGGCATCAGGCCCAGGATGAAGGCGACGGAGGTCATCATCACCGCGCGAAACCGCATGCGCGCGCCCAACACCGCGGCTTCGCGGATCGGCATTCCGGCCTCGCGCTGCTCCTTGGCGAACTCGATGATCAGGATCGCGTTCTTCGCGGCGAGCGCGATCAGCACGACCAGCCCGATCTGGGCGTAAAGATCCATCGACAACCCGGCGACCACGATGCCGATGAGCGCGCCCAGCACGCCCACCACCACCGACAGCAGCACCGGGACCGGAATGGTCCAGCTCTCATAGAGCCCGACCAGGAACAGGTAGGCGAACAGCACCGCCAGGCCGAGAATGATCCCGGTCTGTCCCGAGGCCAGCTCCTCCTGATAGGCGGTGCCGGTCCATTCGAACCAATAGCCTTTCGGCAGAGTCTCGTCGGATATCTTGGCCATCGTCGCCAGCGCGGTGCCGGATGAGACGCCGGGCGCGGGGCCGCCATTGACCGCGATAGCCCGATAATTGTTGTAGCGGGTGATGACCTGCGGTCCGGTGACGAACCGCAGCGACGCGATCGAGCGCAGCGGCACCATGTCGCCCGCCTTGTTGCGAACATAAATGCGCCAGATCGCCGGAATGTCGTTGCGGTCGGCGGCCTCGGCCTGGAGGTTCACCTGCCAGGTGCGGCCATACAAATTGAAGTTGTTTACATATTCGCCACCGAGCGTCGCTTGCAGCGCCTTGAATACGTCATCCAGCTTGAGCCCCAGCGCCGACGCCTTGTCGCGATCGATATCGAGGTACAGCGATGGATTGTTGGCCGTGTAGGTGGAGAACACCCGGGTCAGCGCCGGGTTTTGGTTAGCCGCGGCGAGGAGCCCTCGCATGACCTGGCCGTTCTGCACCGGGTCCTGGCCTTGCAGCGCCTCCAGTTCGTATTCGAAGCCCGCTGGTGCCAAGGCCGAGATCGGCGGCAGGTTGAACGGAAACACCAGCGCGGTGCGGATCTCCTGCAACATGCCGAAGCTGCGGCGCACCAGCATCTGCGCGGAATTCGCGACAGCCCACCCGGTCGGCAAACGGCTTCAGCCGCGCCACCATGAACGCGGAGTTCGGCTCCTGCACCTCGTCGAGCAGCGAAAAGCCGACGATGGCGAGCGTGGTTTGCACCTGCGGCAGAGTGTGCAGCAGCTTCTCGTCCTGCCAGGCCACTTCGCTGGAACGCGCCACCGAGGCACCGTCGGGAAGCTGGGCGGAGAGGAAGTAGGCGCCCTGATCCTCTTCCGGCAGGAAGCCGGTCGGCGTGCGGCTCACCAGCCAACCGGAGCCGGCGCCGAACACCGCGACCAGCACGAGGGAGAGCGCCGAGAGCCGCACCAGACGGCGCACCACGCTGCCATAGCCGTTGCGCACGTGGTCGATGCCGCGCAACAGCCAAGCCATCGGTCCGCGCCGGCGCCGCCCGGCGTGGCGCAGGAACAGCACGCAGAGCGCCGGCGAGAGCGTCAGCGCATTGATCGCGGAAATCAGCATCGCGCAACTCATCGTCACCGCGAACTGGCGGAACAGGATGCCGGAGAGCCCGGGGATGAAGCCGACCGGCACGAATACCGAAAGCAGCACGAGCGAGATCGCGATAATGGGCGCGGTGATCTGCCGCATGGCGATCGTCGTGGCCTCGGCCGGCGTGAGTTCCGGGTGCTCCTCCATCACCCGCTCGACGTTCTCGACCACCACGATCGCATCGTCCACGACAACGCCGATCGCCAGCACCATGGCCAGCAGCGAGACGGTGTTGACCGAGTAGCCGAGTGCGAGCAGCGCGGCGAAGGTGCCGATCAGGCTGACCGGCACCGCCACCATCGGGATGATCGTCGCCCGCACGCTGCCGAGGAACAGGAAGACCACCAGCACCACGAGGGCGAACGCCTCGGCCAGCGTGCTGATCACCTCATGGATGGTGTCGGTGACGAAGGCGGTCGAAGTCGTACATGACCATGGCGTGCAGGCCCGCCGGGAAGCGGGGCGTGAGCCTGGCGAGGGTCTGGCGCACATTGGCCGCGGTCTGCACCGCGTTGGCGCCCGGAGCCAGATAGATGCCGATCGGCACCGCCGGCCGGCCGTTGAGCCGCGTCTCGCTGTCCATGTTCTGCGCGCCGAGCTGCACGTCGGCCACATCGCGCACGCGCAGCACCGAGCCGTCGGGATTGGCGCGGACCACGATGTTGCCGAACTGCTTCGGCGTCACCAGCCGGCCCTGCGTCTGCAGGTTGAACTGGAACTGCTGGCCGTTGCCGATCGGCCGCGCGCCGATCCGCCCCACCGGGGCCACCAGGCTCTGCTGGCTGGATCGCGTCACCACGTCGTTCGGCGACAGGCCGAGGCTCACCAGCCGGTCGGTGCGCACCCACACCCGCATCGAGTAATTGAGCTTGCTGAACAGGTTGGCCTGACCGACGCCCGGCGTGCGTGAGAGCTGGTCGAGCACGTTGATCAGCACGTAATTGGTGATGAACAGCGGGTCCAGCTTGGTTCGTCGCCGTAGAAGGCGAGGAACTCCAGGATCGCCGAGGATTTCTTCTGGACCGTCAGCCCCTCGGCCTGCACCTCCGCCGGCAGCTGCGCGAGCGCGGTCTGCACCCGGTTGTTGACGTTGACCACGTCGATGTCGGGGTTCGAGCCGAGCTCGAAGCTGACTGAAAGGCCATAGCTGCCGTCGTTGCCGCTGTTCGACTTCATGTACAGCATCTTGTCGGCGCCGATCACCTGCTGCTCGATCGGCTGGGCGACGGCGCTCTCGACGACGGCCGCCGAGGCGCCCGGATAGCTGGCGGTGACGTTGACCTGCGGCGGCACGATATCGGGAAGCTGCGAGACCGGGATACGGGTCATCGCCAGCGCGCCCGCAAGCGTGATCACGATGGCAATGACGATCGCGAGCCGCGGCCGGCGGATGAAGACCGAGGAGATCATCGATTTGGCCGCCGAGGACCGCCGGATCACTGCGCGGAAGCGGCCGCGCTTTGGCACTCGCCGGCGCTGGCCAGGGCGCCCTTCAGCTCGTCCGCGCTCGGGCCACCGTGGGCGACGCCGGACCCGGCAGAACCGGCTGCCCTGCATGCACCTTCTGCACGCCATCGACGATCACCATCTCGCCGCGCGTCAGCCCCGAGAGCACGGTCGCCGTGGTCTGCGTGTTCTGTCCAAGCTGCACGCGGGTCTGCTGCGCCTTCTTGGCGGCATCCACAGTAAAGACATAATCGCCTTGCATGTCCGACAGCACGGCGGCGCGGGGGATCGCCAGCAGCTCGACCGGCTCCGCGCCCTCGACCAGCACGGTGACGAACTCGCCGTCCACCAGCTCACGTACGCCTCCTGATTCGCCTTGGCGCTGGTGCGCGGGTTCGGAATGTGACCGCGGAGAATAATCGTGTCGGTGCTGGCGAGACCGTGTTGTCCAGAAAGTCGAGCGTGCCGGTCGGTCGGTAGTTCGCGGCCGTCGGGCAGGCGGAGCTTGATCACACAGCGCCGAACTGCCCTTGCCGCGAATAATGGTCCCGCAATTCGAGCCCGTGCGGAGCGAGATCGGGAACACCACATACATCGGGTCCTGGCTAACGATCGTCGTCAGATGTTCCCGAGCCGGGCGAGACGACGTTGCCGAATCGACGGCGGTGCGGCCGATCTTGCCCGCGATCGGCGCGTTAATCACGGTATAGCTCGAGGTTGATCGCCGATTGCCGCGCCTGCGCCCGGCCGCTTGCACCTGAGCGGCGTCGGACAGCATGGTGGCCCGGGCATCGTCAACGGCTTTTGCTGCCCTGCGGGCGTCTTCAAGAGCGAGTTGGCGCGGTCGTAGGTAAGTTCGCATTCTGCAATTGCGCCTGAAACTGCTGCACCGCCGCCTGCTTGGCGGCAAGATCGGCCTGGAAAGGCGGCTGTTCGAGCACGTAGAGCGGGTCGCCCTTCTTGACCTCGGAGCCTTCGATGAAGTTGCGCTGCTCAAGGAAGGCGGTGACGCGGGCCACCAGGGGACACGATTCTTTTCCGCCTGGATGCGGCCGACAAACTCGGAGGTCTCGGTGATCGGCTGCGGCTCGGCGCGGACGACCCCGACGGCCGGCGGCCCGGCCTTCGGCATCTGCGCCCGCGCGGCGCGGGGGAGATCAGGGCGCGCGGCAGCGCGGAAAGAGCCACCGCCTGCCGGCTTTGGTCATCGTCGGTCTCTCCCGCCCAGCGAGAGGCGACATGCGTGCGAAGTCGGGGAGCACACAGGTTCCGGCGGCAAGATTATCAGCGACGGCGCGCGGTCAACTGACCTGGCCGGTCAGGGCGGACTTGCGCCACCGACCGCGCCGCCGCAGGTTGCGCGGCCGTTGGTCCCGTAGCATTGTCGTCTTCGAGGTACAGCCGTCATGAAAGAACACGTGAACATCTGCGAAGTGGGTCCCCGCGACGGTCTGCAGATCGCGCGAACGCGGATGGCGACCGACGCGAAACTCCGCTGGATCGCCGCCATGGCCGCAGCCGGGGTGAAGGAGATCGAGGTCGGCAGCTTCGTGCCCGCCCGCGTGATCCCGCAGATGGCGGATACCGAGGAGGTGGTGCGCGGCGCCAAGGAGATCCCCAGCCTGACGGTCATCGCCCTGGTGCCGAACCGCGCGCGGCGCCGAGCGCGCATACGAGGCCGGAGCGGACAAGATCAGTGTGCCGGTCTCCGTCAGCGATGGCCACAGCCGCGCCAATCTCAACCGCCTGCCGGCGGAGAGCATCGTCGAGGTCCGCCGGCTCATGGAGTGGGTCACGGCGCAGCCGCGGCGGATGCAGGTGATCGCCGCCTGTTCCACCGCGTTCGGCTGCTCGATCGACGGCGTCGTGCCGACGGCCAAGGTCGTGGAGGTGGCACGTGGCCTCGCCGGCGCCGGGGTGGACCGGATCATGTTGGCCGACACCGTGGGCTATGCGCATCCCGCGCAGATCAAGACCGTGGTGCGAGCGGTCCGGGCGGCGATCGGGCCGGCGCTCTATGGTCTGCACCTGCACGACACGATGGGGCTCGGACTGGCTAACGCGCTCGCCGGACTGGAGGAGGGCATTCGAGCCTTCGACGCCTGCCTCGCGGGCCTTGGCGGCTGTCCCTATGCGCCGGGCGCCTCCGGCAACATCGTCACCGAAGACCTGGTGTTCATGCTGGAAAGCATGGGCTTCGAGACCGGGATCGACCTGCCGAAACTGCTGCAAGCCCGCGCACATGCTGCACGAAGGACTGCCGGCCGAGCCGATGCACGGCCAAGTGCCGAAGGCCGGCATCCCGAAGACGTTCCGCGAGGCGGCTTCGTCGGACCGCGAACTCTTTTTCGAAGGCGGCGGCACCATTCCCCCGCTCATCCCGCGCAAGCGGGATCCAGGCCGGCCCGGTGACCCGTGCCCTTCATCCCCGAAGAGCTTCCCGGAGGCGGCGTAGCGGCAGCCTGCTCTCGATATTCTTCTTAAGCGCGCTAGCAAATCCGGAAATGTCCGCTAATATCACGCTTCCTGACTTCGTGCCGGCTTCTCGCCCGCGTTTTGCTTGCGTGGAGTGCCTATATGCCTGGCCAATATTATGCTTTTGTGCCTTTCACTGACGACGAACTACAAAAGACGATGCCTGGCGAACCTTCGGTCAGAACCATCGCCCGGAGATGGCAGACAGATGCAAATGAGATGATGGTAGTCTCAAGGAAACGGCCGATCATCATTCAACATCGAAAAAATGAGAATGCACTGCTAAGTAGCCCGTTTGATGCATTGGGAGATTCAATCTATATAATTGGTCATTGTCATGAGGTGGCAATTCTCTTGGCAGCAGTCGCGCAGGATTTCGCTTTGATCGTGCAGAGATCGACGAACACGAGTTGGTAACGCGACTATTGCACTATATTCCAATAGCCACGATAAATTTCAAATTGTTGGCCTGCTTTGGTGGTGCCCCAGATCAGACTGTCGAAAATGGCCTGACGATGATCAAATCCGATTCATTCGCAAGCAAACTCTTTACGGAATTGAGAAAAGTCTACAAAGGTGCCGTATTGACCGGCTATTTGTTGCCGGTGAAAGGGGGGCTTGATCCTCAGGGGCATAAGATGGTCACGCTGGAAGACGGCACCGGCAATGCTGGGCGGCCGTCGGTAAATAGGGTAAGATTTGCCTAGCTTCGCATAGCGTGGTTACTAACCTCAGGTCTCAGAGAAATCGCTTTAGGCTCCGATGATTCGGAGTATCAAATTCAAAAACATCTTCCCCGGATTGAGAATGCCCCGTGGGTCCAGCGCGTGCTTAATCGCGCGCATCACAGCGATCGTCTCCGCACCATGCTCAAGCTCCAGGAACTCGCGCTTGCCGATCCCCACACCATGCTCGCCGCTGCACGAGCCACCAAGCGCCAAGCCGCGAGCAACGATCTTGGGTCAAGCTCCCAGGCGCGCTCGAGCCCTCCGGGCTCAGGCGGCACCAGAATCACGGTGTGGAAGTTGCCGTCGCCGACATGGCCGACCACCGCGCCCGTCAGCCCCGAGGCAAGGATGTCCTCCTTGGTCGCCCAGGATCGCCTCGTCGAGCCGCGAGATCGGCACGATCGTGTCCGTGGTAAGCCCCTGATGGCCCGGGCTGCAGCGCCAGTGCCGCCCATAAGGGCATCGTGCCGCGCCTGCCATAGTTTCTCTCGCTCGGTCGGGGTCGGTGGCCCAGCGGAACCCGGGGCTCCGAAACCGGCGGCAATTTCCTCGGCCTGCTTAGCCTGCTCGGCGACCGCCGCCGGGGTGCCGTGGAATTCGAAAAACAGGCTCGGCAGGGCCTCAAGGCCGTGCAGCTTCGAATATGCGATGCAGGCGGCCATCTGCACGTCGTCAAGGAACTCCATCCGTGCCACCGGAATGCCTGATCTGCATGACCGCGATCGCGGTCTCCACGGCGTCGCGCAAAGTCGGGAACTGGCAGGCCGCGGACGGAGATCGCCTCGGGGATGCCATATAGCCGGAGCTGTATTTCGGTGATGACGCCCAGCGTGCCTTCCGAGCCGATGAACAACCGGGTCAGGTCATAGCCGGTGGAGGACTTGCGCACCCGGCCCCCAGTGCGGATCAGCCGGCCGTCCGCGAGAGCGACCGTCAAGCCCAGCACGTTCTCGCGAATGGTGCCGTAGCGAACGGCGTTCGTGCCCGAGGCCCGCGTTGCGCACATGCCGCCCAACGTGCAAACCGAAGTCCCGGGATCGACCGGGAAGAACAATCCCTGGTCGCGCAGATGCTCGTTGAGCTACGGGCGGGTGACCCGGCTTCCACCCGGCAATCCATGTCGGGCTGGCTAACCTCTATGATGCGCGTGATTCGCGAGAGGTCGAGCGTGATGCCGCCACGCACCGGGGTGACATGGCCCTCCAGCGACGTGCCGGCGCCCCAGGCGACCACCGGAACTCCGTTGGTTGGCAGAGGCCGAGAAGTCGGGCCACTTCCTCGGACGGTCCCGGCGAACGCGACGGCGTCCGGCAGGCGGGGGCTGCGTATCCTGGCCATGCGAATGATGCTCGCGAAGCGCGTATTGGTGGTGATGCGCTCGCCCAACGCGTCCCGGACTGTCTCAATCACCGCCTCGACTGGGCGGCTCATGGCGGGTTCTCCAATGATCCGTGTCTGTTGTAGCTGGTGGCAGCACGCTGACAACGGCCACTGATGAACTTAGGTCCGCTCAGACTGTCCTGACCCTAATGTGCGCTCAGCCCACGGAGGTTTGGTCATGCGCGCCATGCTGCTCGATGCTCCCCGGACCCGGCTGCGCCTCGTCGCGATGACGGTGCCGGAGCCGGGGCCGGGCCAGGTGCTGATCCGCGTTCACGCCTGCGCCGTTTGCCGGACGGACCTGCACGTGGTGGACGGCGAGCTCGACCGGCCGAAGCTGCCGCTGGTGCCGGGGCATGAGATTGTCGGGACGGTGCATGCGCTGGGATCGGGCGCGAGCCGCTTCCAGGTCGGCGACCGGGTGGGCGTTCCCTGGCTCGGCTGGACCGTGCGGTATGTGCGCGCTACTGCCGTTCGGGGCGGGAGAATCTCTGCCCGAACGCGCGCTTCACCGGCTACCAGATCGACGGCGGCTATGCCGAATACACGGTGGCCGACGAGCGGTTCTGCTTCCCGATCCCCGACGGCTATTCGCGATCTGGAAGCGGCGCCGCTGCTGTGCGCCGGGCTGATCGGATACCGCTCGCTGCGGATGACCGGCGAGGCGCGGCGCCTGGGCCTGTACGGGTTCGGCGCCGCGGCGCATATCATCGCCCAGGTCGCGCGGCACCAGGGCAAGGAGGTTTACGCCTTCACCAGGCCCGGCGACGCCGACGCGCAGGAATTCGCCCGCTCGCTGGGCGCGGTGTGGGCCGGCGGCTCCGATCGGACGCCGCCCGAGCCGCTGGATGCGGCGATCATCTTCGCTCCCGTCGGGGCGCTGGTCCCCGCCGCATTGCGCGCCGTCGGCCGGGCGGCGTCGTGGTGTGCGCGGGCATTCACATGAGCGACATCCCGGCGTTTCCCTACGACATCCTCTGGGAGGAGCGGGTGCTTCGTTCGGTCGCCAATCTCACTCGCCGGGATGGCGAGGAATTCCTCGCCCTCGCCCCGAAGGTACCGGTGCGCACGCAGTCGATCCGCTATGCGCTGGAACAGGCGAATGCGGCGCTCGACGATCTGCGCGGCGGGCGCGTGCAAGGCGCCGCGGTGCTGGAAATGACGTAGCCGTGCAGGCGACTAAACAGGATTGTCGGTCGCTGGCCGCAATAAATTTGCCTGCACTGTCGCCAGATGCTCGGCCATGCGCCGGCGCGCTTCATCGGTATCGCGGTCGCGCAGTGCCGCGAGGATGGCCGAATGCTGGCGGTGATATGTCAAGCGGCGCTCGGGCGTGACGCTCCGTCGTTTCAAACGCGTCCATTCCGGCTGGTTGCGCACTTCGTTTATGCTGGCGCAAATGGTTTCAAGCAGGCCATTCCGGGCGGCTGCAACAATTGCCAAATGCAGCATGCCGTCCCAATGCTCGAACCCGAGGAGATCGGGTGCCCGTTCGGCCTCGCGCAGGCAGTCCCCGATGCGGCGGAGATCCTCCATAGTGGCGCGGGTGGCGGCCAGTTCAGCCGCAACAGGCTCGATCATCAGGCGCACTTCCATCACCTCGGACGGGCTTGCCCCGCGCAGGCGGTCGATCAGTGCCGAGGCCTGCGTGGTCGGACTTCTGGCAAGGGCCACAAACGACCCTCGGCCGACATGACGAGTGATCTTGCCTTGTGCCTCCAGTTCCTTGAGCGCCTTGCGCAACGTGTTGCGCGCCAGGCCGAACTGCGCTTCGAGCGCACGCTCGGTAGGCAATTTGGCACCGGGCGGCCAGGCGCGATTGGCGATATTGCGCTCGATCATGGCGAGCATGGCATGAACCCCGCTCGGCGTACGAGCGCGTCCATCAACTGTGTCCGTTTCGTCTGGCTCCAGGCGCATCATGATCCATTATGATCCATTCTAACCCGTAGCGTCAATTCATTTCAGCACGTTGGCCGAAGCACGGCTGTAGGGAGTTGACCCAAGAATGCGAATGGAGCAAGCTGGCTCACTCACCCCTTAGTGGGGCAAGTTGGATCAGGCGCAGATGTTCGTTGAGGAACTTGGCGGTCGCGGCGAGACCCTGGTGTTTGTTCACGGATTAGGCGGCAGCACCAATACCTGGTATCCGCAAGCGCAAATCCTGAAACGGGATCTGCGCCTGATCGCCTATGACCTTGCGGGGTCGGGCCGCTCGCCGGTAACTGAAGAAATTTGCATCGATGCACACGTTGCGAACCTGCGCACGATCGTGCGCGAGAGCGGTGCAGACCGCGTGCATCTGGCGGGGCACTCGCTCGGAACCATCATTTGCCAGCACTTCGCGGCCCGATATCCTGATCGCGTCGCAAGCCTTGCCCTGGTCGGTGCGTTTCCCGAACCGCCGCAGGCGGCGCGCTCCGCTCTCCGCGACCGGGCGGCAAAGGCGCGGGCCGAGGGCATGCCCGGGATCGCTGATGCGATCGTCACCGCAGGACTTGCGAACGACACCAAGACCAATCAGCCGGCGGTGGCGGCCTTCGTGCGGGAATCGCTGATGGCGCAACCTGGGGAAGGCTATGCGCGCAACTGCGAAGCCTTGGCCGATGCCAAGCGTGCCGACCCCTCCCGAATCGCCTGCCCCGTGCTGCTGCTGACCGGCGATGAAGATCGCACTGCGCCGCCCGATGTTGCGCGCGCGCTCGCCAGCGCAATCGCGGGCGCCCAGGTGCAAATCCTGCCGGGCTGCGGGCATTGGGCGACAATCGAGCGGGCGAAGCAGGTGAACTATGCGCTCACCTTGTTCTACGCCCGGCTCCGCCAGCCGCTTGCGGCCGGGGCCGCGTCATGAGCGGACGCATCTTCGTCTGCCTGACCTGCGACCGCTACGCGCCCCGTGCCCCAAACGAGCCCACCCCGGGCCGAAGGCTTGCCGCCGCGCTGATGGCGGGCACGAACACGCCGGAGCATCCGGTGACGGTGCGAACCGTTGAGTGCCTGAACGGGTGTCCGCATCCCTGCACGGCCGCACTGCGAACGCCGGGTAAATGCATCATTCGCTTTTCCCGGCTGCAACCGGAGGACGCTCCGGCCCTGATTGAAATGGCCGAGCGATACGCCGAGAGTGCGGACGGAAATCTGGCTGACGAGACATTTCCTCCGGCGCTGAGGAGCAAGATATCGCTCCGGGTGCCGATGGTGCGCGCGGGCTGACCGCGCGCCGGAACAGTTGATGGCTTGAATGACGTCCAAGGAGGATGCAATGGCACGGGTGCTGTTCAGCAACGTGAAGATTTTTGAGGGCAGCGGCAAGGATCTGCTGCCGGGCGAAGTGCTGGTCCAGGGCAACCGGATCAACGCCGTTGCCGCGCCAGGCGAAAGCCTGCCGCGCGAGGGCTGCGAGGTGATCGATGCCGGCGGTGCCACGCTGATGCCGGGCATGGTCAACACGCATTGCCATCTGACCTACAATAATGGCACCACGGTAGCCGAGCTGACTGCACTGCCGGTCGAGGAGCATGTACTGCTGACCATGCACAACGCGAAGCAGGCGCTGGACATGGGCTTCACCGCAGCGGTTGGTGCCGCGTCGGCCAAGCCTCGGCTTGACATTGTCATTCGCAATGAGATCAACAAGGGCAAGATCCCCGGCCCTCGCCTGCTCGCGGGTTCGCCGGAGCTGACGGTCACAGGCGGGCTCGCCGATGACAACCAGCTTGAGCAGAAGCACCCGTCGGTCTCGATCATCTGCGATGGCCCCGACGAGTTCCGCAAAGTGGTACGCACCATGATCCGGGAGGGCGTGGACCTTATCAAGTTCAACAACTCGGGCGACAGTTTCTGCTACCCGCGTATGGCGGCCTACGACAACCCGATGACGGACGCGGAGGTCGCCGCTATTTGCGATACCGCCAACAACATCGGCAAGCGCCTCGCTGCCCACGCCCACGCCGACAGCTCGGTGCGGCAGTGCATGAAGTACGACGTGGAGTTCATCTTCCACGCCACCTTCGCCACCGATGAGACGATCGAGCAGCTGGAGCGTGTCAAGCACAAGCACTACGTCTCACCGGCTATAGCGGCGCGGTACAACACGACGTACGAGGCGAAGGACTGGGGCATCACCACCGACGTTGCAGAAATGATCGGCAACAAGCGCGAGCTGGAAGTGGGCATCGAGACCATGACCAAGATGCACAAGGCCGGCATCAAGGTTCTGCCCTTCGGCGACTATGGCTTCGCCTGGCTGCCGCAGGGCACCGAGGCGCGCGATCTCGAGCATTTCGTCAACCTGTTCGGCTTCGAACCTTGGGAATCCTTGCGCGCTGCGACGGCCTATGGCGGCGAGGCGTGGGTCGGCAAGTCCGGCGAGAAAATGGGCCGCATTGCAACGGGCTATCTGGCCGACATCCTGTTGGTGGACGGCAATCCGCTGCTCGACCTCAGCCTGTTGCAGGACCGGAACGCGCTTCTGGCGATCATGAAGGACGGGGCGTTCCATAAGCCGTTCCAGGGCCGCATCGCCTTGGATGCGCGGGTCGCCGCGGAGTGATATACCCGGAATCCTGGGGAACCGGGTGGAATCTGCTTGCGCCGACGCGGGTGGGTCGGATTCGGTGCGTGGATGGCTGGTTTGGTTCTGAGGGCGTCGGATCGGGCGCATCTGCTGCGGATGATGCGTCGGCAGATGAACAGCACTGTGCATCGGCGGATGAACGTGTTGCTGCTGCTCGACGATGGCTGGACGGCGGAGCGGATCGCCGCGGCGCTGTATATCGATGCCGAGACGGTGCGTGAGCATCAGCGCCTGTATCAATCTGCCGGTGTTACGGGGTTGGAGCGGCTGGCCTATATGGGCCCGGAATCGGAGCTGACGGCAGCACAACGCGACGGACTGAGCGCCGAGCTGTGCCGGCGCCTGTATATGACCTCGAAGGAGGTCTGCGGCTTTGTCGAGACCCGGTTTGGGGTGCGCTATACGCCGAACGCGATGACCAAGCTGCTGAAGCGGCTCGGCTTCGTCTACAAGAAGCCGAAGTGCGTTCCGGCCAAGGCGGACGCAGCCGTGCAGCGGCGGTTCGTGACGGAGACGCTGGCTCCACTGATGGGGCAAGCTGGGACCGAGCGGCCGCTCTACTTCGTGGACGGGACGCATCCCGCTTACACCGGCCATCCGGCGTTCGGCTGGATCAAGCGGGGCACCAGTCGCGAGCTGAAAAGCAATCATGGACGCGTCAATGTTAACATCAACGGCGCGCTGAGCTGGCCCGACCGCGCGGTGGTGCACCAGCAAGCCGAGAAGATCACCAGCGCGGCCATGATCGCGCTGTTCGATGCGCTAGCCGCCCGCCATCCCGGTGCCACCGCGATCAGCGTGGTCCTGGACAACGCCAGCTATAACCGCTCGGCGGAGATCAAGGCGTATTTGGCCCGCGACGGCTGCCGTATCCGGCTGGTCTACCTGCCGCCTTATGCCCCAAACCTGAACTTGATCGAACGCCTCTGGTGGTTTTTCAAAAAGAAGACCCTCTGGAATGAACATCATCCCACCTTATCCGCCTTCAAGGCCGCCATAGACCGGTTCTTCGGCACCGTCGCGGAGTACCGCGACGAACTCGCTCGCCTGATCACGGACCGGTTCCATTTCGTTGGCGAAGAAAGCCGGATTCTGTAAGCGGACGGGTATACCAGAAGGTGTGTGACCCGACGCTTCGAGACCCCTCCCCCCGGCCTTGGTCTGCTTGCAGCCCAAGCCCGCAAGGGGAGGGGAGTCGACCGCGCGCATTTCCCCTCCCCTTGCGGGAGGGGTTAGGGGAGGGGTGAAACGGCGAAACGATGGGTGATGAAACCGACTATCAATGTGAGATCGGCGGCGTAAACTCAGGACTGACGAGGACAAGAATGATCATGGATCGCAGGCAGCTTCTGCTCGGTGCCGCGGCCGCGGCGTCGGCCGGTTTAGTCGGCACGAAGCTCGCCAGGGCCGCCGGCAAGGAAATTATTATCGGCTTGTCGAACGGCTATTTCGGCACCGAATGGCGCAACCAGATGGTGGCGGGCGCGCAGCTCCAGTTCGACGAATACAAAGCCGCGGGGCGCGCCAGCAAGCTCGTCGTCCAGCAGGCCGGCGCGGATGTCAACCAGCAGATCCAAGACATCCGCAACATGATCCGTCAGGGCGTCTCGGTAATCACCGTCAACGCCAATTCGGCGACCGCGCTGAACGGCGTGATCAACGAAGCGAAGCGAGCCAGCATTCCGGTAGTCTCGTTCGACCAGCGCGTGACGAGCCCTTATGCTATCAACGTCACGGTCGATCACTACGCCTGGGGCAAACGCTACGCCGAGTGGATCGCCACGACCCTGAACGGCAAGGGCAAGGTGGTGATCCTCGACGGTATCCCCGGCCACCCTGCCGCCGAGGCGCGGCGCAAGGCGGCGTTCGATACGTTCAAGCTGTTTCCGGGCATCCAGATCGTCTGGTCCGGTTACGGAATGTGGGACAACGCCAAGGCGCAGAGCGTAATGGCGACCGTTATTGCCGCGCAACCGCAGATCGACGGCGCCTTCGTGGAGGACAGTATGGGCTTGGGCGTGCTGCGCGCCTTTCAGAACGCGCAGCGGCCGATACCGGTGATGACCGGCGAGGCACAGAAGGCGTTTCTGATGGCCTGGAAAAAGGAACTGGCGTCGGGGACCAATATGCGTGCTTTTGCCCAGGCGAACCCGCCCTGGATCAGCCGCGACGCGATCGGCTTTGCCGTGCGCCTTGCGGAAGGCCGCAAGCTCAAGCCGCTGCCGGAGCCGGAGAACACATATTTCTACCCGATCGTGCGCACGGTAACGCGCGAGACGCTGAACTCGACGCTCGACGAAATGCAGGGCAAGCCCGATAGCTGGTTCCTGGAGGAGTGGTTGTCCGAGAAACAACTTGATGCGCTGTTTGCGTGAGACGCGGCCCGTAGCGTGAATTTGCTCGCAGCTGAGAGTATCACCAAGCGATTCGGCGGCGTCATCGCGCTGGACGGGGTTGCCCTGGAGGCCGCGCCGGGGCGCGCGCTCGGGCTGCTTGGCGCCAACGGGTCGGGCAAGTCCACTCTGTCGCGAATCATTGCCGGGGAACTGAGCCCGGATTCTGGCCGCATCACGATGAACGGGGAGGAAATCGTTCACGCCTCGCCGCATGCCGCAGCGACCCGGGGCATCGTGATCGCGCATCAGCACCCGAGCCTGGCTCCCGACTTGCCGGTTTGGGAAAACCTGTTCCTGGGAGCCGAGCGGTGCGGAACGGCCGGTTTCGTCAATCGCCGCACATCACGCCGCGCGGCCCGCAATTTGCTCGAGCGGTTGGGCGCAACGGTCGAAGTGGACCAGCCCGCCGGAATGCTGACCGCCGCCGGGCAGCAAATGGTGGAAGTCGCCCGTGCGCTGGCGCGTGCTCCGCGGCTGCTGATCCTGGACGAGCCGACCGCCGCGCTGGCCGCCGCGGAAGTCGCGCGATTGTTCGACGTCGTCAGGGACCTGACCGCATCGGGTGCGGGCGTGATCTTCATTTCCCACCGGCTGCGCGAAGTGGGCGCGATCTGCGATCGCGTCCTGGTCCTGCGCAACGGCCGCAATGTCGCGGCCTGGGACGTGTCGGGGGAATTGGACGAGGCGCGAATCCTCGAAGCAATGACCGGCGACCCGGAGCCCCTGCCGCGCCAGACTCTGCGCCGCGAGATCGGAGAGACGGTGGTCCGGCTCGAAGCCGTGTGCTCGGGTCGGGCGGTGCGCGGTGTCGATCTGCAACTGCGGCGCGGCGAAATCACCGGCCTGGCCGGGCTGCAGGGCCAGGGACAGGACGAATTGCTGGAGACGATCGCAGGGTTCAGACACGTGGATAACGGTCGCATCCTGCACCGTGGCGAACCGGTCAGACCGCGCCTGCCGCGCGAGATGATCCGGCGCGGCGTCTGCCTCGTACCGAACGACCGGCAGCGCCAGGGCCTGTTCATGGATCAGTCCGTGGGCGAGAATTTGGGCTATGTGCGCATTTGTCTGGAGCGGCACCCCTGGAGGCTTCCCGGAGCCGAGTTGCGAGGTTTGGCCGAGCGGACCATTCGCCAGTTGATGATCAAGACGGAGGGGCCAAGCCAACCAGTTTCTACGCTGAGCGGCGGCAATCAGCAGAAGGTCGTTATCGGTAAGTGGCTTGCGGCACCGATTGACGTTCTGTTGCTGAGTGATCCGACCAAGGGCGTCGATATTCACGCGCGGTCGGAAATCCACGCCACGCTGGCGGATCTTGCCGCCCGGGGGTCGGCGATCCTGATCTTCGCCTCCGACGTGCAGGAACTGTTGGCACATTGCGACCGCATCCTGGTGATGTATGAGGGGCGCATCGTCGATACACTGGAAGGCGCCGCAATGAACGAGCAGCGCGTGATGACCGCCTCCTTCGGCAAGGCGGCGTGATGCGCCTCGGCTTCAATAGGCCGTATCTGGCCACGCTGCGGGCCCCCTCCCCCCGGCCCCCTCCCCGCAAGGGGAGGGGGAGCGTCCGCCGGCCGGAATGGCTCCCCTCCCCTTGCGGGAGGGGATGGGGGAGGGGTCGAACCGGAAGACAAACCCCAATGAAGGTATTGGCTGGTGTTGCTGCCGAATTGCGTCGTAACGGCGTTTTCCCCGCCGTGGCCATGTTTGCTGTTGCGATCGCGCTGAATGCCTGGTTGCAGCCGAATTTCTTTGGTCGTGCCTCGCTTGAAAGCAATATCGCGACCTTCGCGCCGACGATTCTGGCCTGCGTGGCGCAGGCAATCATCGTCCTCAACGGCGAGCTGGACCTGTCGCTCGGCGCCGGCGTGTCGCTGATCAATTGCGTGCTCGCCTCTCTGCCCGCCGCATCGGTGGGCGGCCCTGCCGCAGTCGCCGGAATCGCCCTGTTGCTGTCCCTGGCGCTTGGCGCGGTGAACGGGCTGCTGGTTGCTTATGCGGAACTGCCGTCCTTGGTCGCCACCTTCGCTACCGGCGCGGTCTGGTTCGGCTTGGCGCTCGCCATCATGCCTCAGCCGGGCGGTGAGATCGCCGCCTCCTTTGGCGATCTCTACGGGCGCGACCTGGCAGGGCTGCCTGTTCCGCTGCTGCTTGTCGGCACGGCTATGCTGGGTTGGGTGCTGCTGCAACGTCATCGCCTCGGGCGGCAAATCGTGGCCGTCGGCAGCAACCAAGCCGCCGCCTTCCAGGCCGGCATTTCAGTCCGACGCGTGAAGCTGCTGGCCTATGTCGTCGCCTGGGCCTTGGTGTTCCTGTCCGCGCTGGCGATCTCCGCGCAGACGCTCTCGGGCGACGCGCGGCTGGGGCAGACCTTCACGCTCACTTCCGTAGCCGCGGTGGTGATCGGCGGCATATCGCTGGCCGGCGGGCGCGGCTCGGCCTGGGGCGCGCTGCTCGGCGCGCTGGTCCTGGGGATCATTGCCAATATTATCTATTTCGCAGGGATTCCCAGCATCTGGCAGGAGTTCTTTAAGGGGCTGGTGATCGTGGCGGCCCTCGGCTTCATGGTGTTCGGGCAACGACGGCGGAGCGCGGTGGCGTGAACGGGGACGTTTGGCGGCCGGTGCTGCTGATTGCTCTGAGCATCGCGTTGCTGCTGGTAGGGCAGGCGCTGCTGCCCGGCTTTCTGGGCGTCGGGCAAATTGCCAATCAGCTCAAGATCGCCGCCTTTCTGGGGCTGTTCGGGCTGTGCCAGACCGTGGTCATCGCGGCCGGCGGGCAAGGGCTTGATCTGTCCGTGGGCGCGGTCGCGACCCTGGGCGGCATTCTGGGCGCCGCGGTAATGCAGGGCGCCAATGCCATGACCCCCGTCGCGGGTCTGTCCGCATGCGGCGCGGGCCTGCTGGTGGGTGCTCTGAACGGTGTGGCGATCGCCGTGGCCGGCGTGCCGCCTCTGGTGGCGACCCTGGCGATCGCCAGCGTCGTGGATGGCGGGCTGATCGTGGCCACCTCCATATTCCAACCGGCAAACGCCGCCAGTCCAGGACTTGTAGCGCTGGCCGGACGTGCCACGGATGGCGTACCGAACGTTGTGGTGCTGTGGTTGATCATCGGTGCCGCCGCGATCTGGATTCTGTCCCGCTCGGCCTGGGGCCGAAGGCTGCGCGCTACCGGGGCTAATCCGGTGGTCGCCCTGCTGTCCGGCACGCGCACCAGCGTGGTGCGGATCGCGGCTTACGCGTTCAGCGGCTTGCTGGCGGCGCTCGGCGGCTTTCTGCTCACCGGCTATGTCGGCCAGGCGTTCCTTGGCCTCGGGAATGCTTACATCCTGACCAGCATCGTGGTCGCGGCGATCGGCGGCGTGGCGCTGGGTGGTGGGCGGGCGCCCTATCTCGGGGTCGCGGCGGCTTCCATCATGATCACCGTTCTGGTCAGCCTGCTTACGGCCATCAGCATCGGCGAGGCCGGGCGGCAGATCGTATTCGGTGCGACCTTGCTTGGTTTCCTTCTGCTCGACCGACAGCTTGCCCGAAGGCAGGTGCGCTGGCGGCGCAGGCAGCCCGGGTCCGACGTTAGCGCGATCGCCACAACGCAGGCCGGGCCACGACGCAGGCCGGTGTGACGCGTAAGCGCGGCGATGTGCTGGCCCGGTAGTGCGTCAGTTTGAAAATCTGACGGGCGGCGATGGCTCCATTTTAATGAAGCCATCGCCTGTCCCAGCCATGCCAGGCCCACTCATGCCCGGACCTGCCATGCCTAGCCTCGACATTATGTCCAACTCGCCTTTCGGCGCCGGACCCAGTATGCTTACCGCCAAGCAGAAACGGAGTCGAGAGAATGCCCAAAGGACCACGAGGCGAGAAGCGCCCTGCCGACGTGATCGGCACGGCCGTGAAGGTCGCCCGGATCAGCGTCGGCGAGGAAGAGGACGAGCGCGAGACAGAGAAACCGACCAGCGCGGCCGCCGAGCTAGGGAAGTTGGGCGGCGCGGCGCGGGCACGGAAGCTTACTCCGCAGCGCCGGGCCGAGATTGCTCGGAAGGCGGCAACAAAGCGATGGGGGAACTAGGAATCACCAACTCTAGCTCTTGCTGTCCTCCAAATCTGGCAGTAATTTTGTTCTCATATTCCTGCTGATGTCCCGAGGATTTAGCCATCTCTAGCACTCGCCCCAAGTGAATCCGCAAAGCTCTAGCTCCGATGTCATTCAGGAACTGGAAAAGCTTTTTTTGCCGATCGCCATCTTTCGCCTTTAAAGCTTTCAAGAGTGCGTACAATTTCCCGCTACTCTGGGCTAGAGGGTGATAGACATGTTTAACAGTCAGATATTTGAAGTGCCAAGGCTTACCACGAATTGGCACCGGAATATTATAGAGGCGATGCCACTGCATGTACAGTTCATTAGGAAATTCTGGTTCATACTTCTTCGCTTCCTCTAGTATATAGAGCTTAAATGCCGCGATTACTTCTTCTGTGGACGGACTGTAGCCAGCCAAGTCATACACTAGACGAGTGATACCCGACTTGGCAGAAGCACTAACGATGATGCTTGCTTGTCTCGTTATGTTGGCGTAGCGAGATGCGTTGAGCGAGCCCTTGGCCGCTGCTGCGATTATGGCATTGCAAATGTCGATTAGCAGTGTCGCGTCAAGCCCATAAATTGTTCTAGGAGGGTCCCCAGCACCGCGGCTACCCCATTGAAAAACCAGTGGATTTTGCACTTTGCTGGTTAGCTCAGCACCGAGGGCTCCAGCCATTCCCTGGGAGGCGAGAAACCTCGGAAACGCCCGGCCACCCGACCCTAGGCCGAGCGCCCGCGCCATGCCAGTTTGACTGATGACCGCAGTCTTTCCGGCATCGTCGAGAACGTAACATTCTACATCGACGCCGAATTTCTCCTTGAAGTTGCCTTTGTGCGTCGCTCCTATTGGTCTAATCCCCCACCGCGCGATCGCAGCCCTCTGGGCGATTTCCGTTCGCCGTTCTGGCGTTAGTATCTCGGCCCTGGCCTCCCCGCCAGGTCGCCCCCGTACACGCTCGTCATCCATGCAAGCATACTCCCGAGACTTCAATATGCTTGCACCATAGCGCTGGGCTCGGCATTTTGCAAGCATATTGCGGCACCCAGGGTATGCTTGCAAGACATATGCTTGACGCCAAGCAAGGAATTTCATATCATGCCGGGCATGAACAAGCTCCCCGTGGCCAAGCGCGTTCAAATTCTTTCCATGCTGGTCGAGGGCGTCTCTATGCAGTCCATCGCCCGCGTGGCGGACGTGTCCTTCAACACTGTGGACAAACTGCTAAAGGACGCAGGGGAGGCTTGCGAGGAGTTCCACGACCGCACCGTGCGCGGCGTGAAGGCCAAGCGGGTTCAATGCGATGAAATTTGGAGTTTCATTTACTCAAAGCAACGGAATGTCGCGACCGCGAAGGCTGCGCCGGAAAATGCTGGCGATTGCTGGACGTGGACCGCGCTGGATGCCGACACCAAGCTGATGATCGCCTGGACGGTCGGCAAGCGGGATGCTGGCTATGCGCACATATTCATGCAAGATGTAGCCGCACGGATCAACGGCCGCATTCAGCTAACCACGGACGGCCTTCGAGCCTATTTGGAGGCTGTCGAAGATGCGTTCGGGGCCAACGTTGATTACGCGATCCTGGACAAGCTCTATGGCGCTGCTCCGGAACCTGCTGGCCGTTATAGCCCTGCTCAATGCCTTGGCGCGAAGCGCAAGCGAGTAGAGGGACGGCCCGATCCGGCGCACGTTTCGACATCCCATGTCGAGCGCCAAAATCTGACCATGCGGATGCAGATGCGGCGCTTCACCCGGCTCACGAATGCCTTCTCAAAGAGGATCGAAGGCCACCGCTACACGTTGGCGCTGTTCTACGTCTGGTATAACTTTGTGCGCATCCACAAGTCGCTTCGTTGCACCCCGGCTATGGCCGCTGGACTGACCGATCGGCTTTGGAGCATGGATGACATCGTGGCGCTGATCGATGCCGCCACCCCGGAGCCGAAGCCACGCGGTCCCTACAAGCCGCGCCAGCCGAAAGGCGGGGCAATTTCAAAATGACGCACTACCGCTGGCCCGGCTTGATTGACGCTCCTCCGGGACACGCCTACCGTTTTCCGAACTTTGGACGGGACGACGCGCAATGACGAATAGGGTGAAGCAGCGGCTGAAAGAGGGCAAGGCGGCCGTCAATGGCTGGCTCGCGATCCCATCGGGGTTCTCGGCCGAGGTGATGGCGCAGTGCGGCTGGGACAGCGTGACGGTCGATCTGCAGCACGGGGTGCAGGATTATCTCTCGATGGTGCAGTGCTTCCAGGCAATGCAGGCGCATCCGGTCACGCCGCTGGTGCGCGTTCCCTGGAACGAGCCCGGCATTATCGGCAAGGTGCTGGACGGCGGGCGCCTGGGGCGTGATCTGCCCGATGGTGAGCAACCGGGACGAGGCACGCCGGCTGGTCGATGCCTGTCTCTATCCGCCGACCGGCAAGCGCAGCAACGGTCCGATCCGCGCCGCCATGTACGGCGAGGCCAGCAACTACCAGAAGATCGCCAATGACGAGGTACTGGTGGTGCCGATGATCGAAACGCAAGAGGCGATCGACAATATCGAGGCGATCCTCGACGTGCCCGGCATCAGCGGCATCTATATCGGCCCGAGCGATCTTGGATTCTCGCTCGGCATGGTACCGTTCCTTGACCGCGAGGAGCCGAAGATCCTCGGCATTTACGAGATGCTATTGCGCGAAACGAAAAGGCGCGGCCTGTTCGCGGGGCTGCACAACGGCACGCCGGCCTATGCCGCGCGCATGATCGACATGGGCTTCCGCTTCGTGACCATCGCCAACGACAGCGGGCTGATGGCGCGGGCGGCGCGTGAGGCGGTGACGGCGGTACGCAAGGCGGCCGGGCCGGTTGCTGGCTGAAAAAGGAGACGATTGATGGCGCCACCGCCCGTGATCCGGCTGCATCCCGACGACAGCGTGGTGATCGCGCGCGCGACCCTGTTGCCGGGTGCGCCGGTTGCGCAGGGCGTGGTCGCGGCCGAGCGCATACCCGCCGGACACAAGGTGGCCGTGCGACCGATCGCTACGGGCGAGCCGGTGCGCCGCTACGGCCAGATCATCGGCTTCGCCACGCAAGCCATCGAGCCCGGCCGGCACATTCATGTGCAGAACTGCGGCATGGGCGATTTCGCCAAGGACTATCGCTTCGGCGTTGATGCACGCCCGACCGAAGTCGCCAACGACCAAGCCGGATTTCATGGGCATTCGCCGCAGCGACGGGCGCGTGGGCACGCGCAACTACATCGGCATCCTGACCAGCGTGAATTGCAGCGCGCATGTGGCCGGGCTGATCGCCGATACGTTCAAGCGCAACCCGTTCACCGGCGAAGACCCGCTCGCCGATTTCCCGAATGTGGACGGGGTGGTGGCGCTGACGCACAAGACCGGCTGCGGCATGACCGAGGGCGAGCCGCTGCGGCTGTTGCGCCGCACGCTCGCGGGCTACGCGCGGCATGTGAACTTCTCGCATGTCGTTGCCCTCGGCCTGGGCTGCGAGGTCAACCAGATCGGCGGGCTGCTCCAGGAGCAGCGCCTGGCCGGACGGCTGAAGTCGATGGACATTCAGGCGATGGGCGGCACGCGCAAGACCGTGGCGGCGGGCGTGGCGTTCGTGCGCGAGGTGCTGGCCGAAGCCAATACCGTCTCGCGCGAGCCCGTGCCGGCAAACGAATTGACGGTTGCGTTGCAATGCGGCGGCTCGGACGGGTATTCCGGCGTCTCCGCCAATCCGGCGCTCGGTGCCGCGAGCGACTCTGCTGGTGCGGCATGGCGGCACGGTCATCCTGTCGGAGACGCCGGAAACCTACGGCGCCGAGCATCTGCTGACCCGTCGCGCGGTCTCGCGCGAGGTGGGCGAAAAGCTCGTTGCGCTGATGCGGTGGTGGGAGGACTACACGCGCCGCGAGGGCGCGGAGATGAACGCCAATCCGTCGCCCGGCAACAAGGCCGGCGGCCTGACCACGATCCTGGAGAAGTCGCTCGGGGCGATGGCCAAGGCGGGCAGCACCAATTTGGTGGACGTGGTGCATTACGCCGAGCCGGTTGCAGCCAAGGGCTTCGTCTTCATGGACACGCCCGGCTACGACCCCGTTGCGGCCACCGGGCAAGTCGCGGGCGGGGCCAATCTGGTCTGCTTCACCACGGGCCGTGGCAGCGTCTTCGGCTGTAAGCCCGCCCCGTCGATCAAGCTTGCCACCAACACGCCCATGTACCGCCGCATGGAAGACGACATGGACGTGAACTGCGGCACCATTCTGGATGGCGAGGAGACGGTGCAAGACTGTGGCCGGCGCATCTTTGAGTTGATGCTGCGCGTCGCCTCCGGCGAGCGCACCAAGAGCGAGCAGTTCGATTTCGGCGCCGACGAATTCGCGCCCTGGGTGATCGGGGCGACGATGTGACCCGCCGTTCTTCCCTTTTCGGAATAGCGCCCCCTTTCCATCACGCTGAGATGATCTTAATGTCCGCTGCGTCGGCGCCCGCAACGGTTCGGGCGGCCACACGAAACGTCGGGAGGATTATCTCATATGCCCGTTACAGCAACGCGCCTCGGCACGGCGCTGGCGCTCGCCGTGGGCGCGGCGGTCGTCGCCTTGCCGGCCTTCGCGCAGCAGGTGGACACGGCGCAGATCGCGCAAGGCAACCCCAACGATTGGCTGACCTATCACGGTACGTACAAGTCGTACCACTACAGCACGCTGGACCAAATCAATGCGGGCAACGTGAAAGATCTGCAGATCGCGTGGATCCACGTGCCGGGACATTCGACGCGCGGCTTGCAGTCGATGCCGCTCGCTTCGGATGGCGTGCTTTACTACACCGCTTCGTATAGCCGCGTCTTCGCGCTGGATGGTGCGACCGGCAACGTCAAGTGGGCCTACACGCCCGACCTCGACGAGGCGCTGGTCGCGCGCCAGACCCACTCCCCCTACAACCGGGGCCTCGCGATGGGCGAGGGCAAGCTCTATGTCGGCACGGTCGACGGGCGGCTGATCGCGCTCGACATGAAGACCGGCAAGCCGGCCTGGGATACGAAGCTGCTCAATTCCGAGAAGCTGACGGTCGGTTTCACCGGCGCTCCGCTCTACGCCAAAGGAATCGTGGTGATCGGCGCGCAGGGCGGCGAGTGGCCGTATCGCGGCCCGATTTTCGGTGTCGATGCGGCGACCGGCAAGAAGAAGTGGGAGTTCTTCACCGTCGGCGGCACCGACGAGGCAAAGAAGACCTGGGGCAACGACGCGTGGCGCACCGGCGGCGGCGGCGGCTGGATGCCGGGCGCGTACGATCCCGATAGCAACACGGTCTATTGGGGCACCGCCAATCCGGCGCCGCTTTACGACTGGGCCGGCGCGAACTGGATGACGGACGGCGCGCGTCCGGGAACCAATCTCTACACGACGTCGGTAATCGGGCTTGATCTCGATACGGGCAATCTGAAGTTCTATCATCAGGAACTGCCGCACGATAACTGGGACTTCGACAGCGCGGTGGGCGAGTTCGTGCAGATCGACCGCGATGGGCAGAAGTACATCGTGCATCCAAACAAGAGCGGCTTCATCTTCGTCTATGACCAGAACCTGAAGGTGAAGAACGTCTATCCGCTGGTCCAGAACATCAACTTCGTCAAGTCGATCGATCCGAAGACGGGCGAACTGATCGGGCGGCGCGACTTAACGGCCGGCAAGCAGCCCGGCAAGCTGTGCCCGGCGATCGCGGGCGGCGTGAGCTGGAACTCCGGCAGCTACAATCCGAAGACCGGGCTCTACTACAAAATCGGCAATGAGTGGTGCATCACCTTCACCGTGGTGAAGGCAGCGCCTGTCACCGAGCCGGTCGTGCAACTCAACATCGGCGCGAACTTCGATCTGGTCCCGCCGCCGGACGGTCCGATCTATGGCCATCTCGACGCGCGTGACCCGATCACCGGGGCGAAGAAGTGGGAGGTCAAATTCCCCGAGCCGCCGATGGCCAGCGTCCTGTCCACCGCCGGCAACCTGGTGTTCGTACCCGACGCGCGCGGGATACTGCACGCCTACAATGCCGAGACCGGGCAGGAGCTTTGGAGCCACAGCGACGGCATGGGTCACGAAGGCGGCATCATCAGCTACGCCGCGAACGGCAAGCAGTATATCGCCGTGGATACCGGCTTCGGCGGCATGGTCGCGACGGCTACGCGGCGATGTTCGGCGGGCCGTTCAAGACCTTCCCTCGCGATGACGGGGTGCTGGTGGTCTACAGCCTGAAGAAGTAGAACGAGCTATCCATTGCGGGGAGCGCGCCGCGTGGCCGCTCCCCGTTTCTGTTTTCCAGACTGGAAAGCTATTTCCGATGCCAAGCCGCGTTTTGCTTACACTGGCGCTGGCCGGGCTCGCTGTGCGCGACCGGATGCGGCGCGCGCCGACCAATCCGCAAATCCGGGCTGCACCCATGGCCGGCGCGACCGGTCAATCCAGCCCGAGCAAATCCACCCTGGACGTGAACAACCTGTTCGCGGGCGTCTGCGGCTTCTGTCACAATGACGGCGGCCGTAAGGCCGGACGAGGACCACAACTGATGAACACCACGCGCAGCGACGATTTCATCCGCTATCGGATCAAGCACGGCAAGGAAGGCGCGATGCCGGCCTTCCCTCAATTCAGCGACGCCGATATCGACGCCATCATCGCCTATATCCACAACCTGAAGCCGGAGCAGTCATGATGTCCGGGGGAGCCGGGCGTCGTTGGTTCGCGGGCGGGGCTCTCGCCATGGCCGCGTTTGTGGCTTCTCCCGCCGGCGCGGCCTCGCTCACGCAAGTTCGCGCGCGCGGCACGCTGGGGGTCTGCGCGCATCCCAACTCGCTTCCGTTCGCAAGCAAGACGGGCAACCGCCAGGATTCCAGATCGAGCTTGGCCGCGCCATCGCCGCTCAGCTCGGCGTCGAGTTGGCCGAGGAGTGGATCGTGTCACCGCGACAGATCTGCCCGGCCGAGTGCGACATCGTGCTGGACGCGATCGCCGATCCCGAGGCGGAGAAGGAAATCGGGCTCACGCTATCCCAGCCCTATTATCGCAGCGGTGTCATACTCGCCGTGCCGGGGACCAGTGCCATTCGCTCGACGGATGATCTGGACGGCCACACCAAGGTGGGCGTGCTGGTCGGCTCGATCGCGGCGATGCTGCTGAACCAGCGCCACGTCGCGACCTCGACCTTCGGCTTCGAGGACGAGATGCTGGACGCGTTGGCGACAGGGCGAAATCGCGGCAGCGGCGGTCTCACCTATCTCGGCCGAGTATTTCAACCACCTGCGCAGGACAGCTCCAATGCGCATGCTGCCGATGCAGCAGATCTCGCCCGATCTGGCCTGGAACGTCGCGGTCGGTTTGCGCAAGCCGGACGACGCCTTGCGCGGGGCGATCAATACCGCGCTCGACAAGCTGGCGCGGACGGCACGATCGCGCGCATCTATGCGGAATACGGCATTACGCTCAGCCACCGAAGTAGCGTAAGCTGCCCCGTAGGACGGACCTACCGGGCGTCTAGCGTTAGGCGTCGTCCAAGAACGTGGAGGCCGCTATGCCGCTCGACCAGGGCACGCACCCGCGCACCGGCTCCGACCGGATCGCGCCCGACTGCGCGGGGATGGATTTCTACGCCGCCGACCGGGGATTGCGCGATCTGCTGGCGATCTATTTGCCGGAAGGCGCGCGCGCAGTGCTGGAGCCGCACTATGCGCGGCTGGGCCGGCTCGCGGGCGGACGGCTGGACGAACTCGCCCGCATCGCCGACCGCAACCCGCCGGTGCTGCACCCGCGCGACCGTTTCGGACGCGATGAGGACTGGATCGAATATCATCCTGCCTATCGCGAGATGGAGGCGATCGCTTTCGGCGACTTCCAGTTCCATGCCATGAGCCATCGCGCCGGCGTGCTGGGCATGGGCGCGAAGCTGCCGGCGGTCGCGAAATACGCCTTTCAGTATCTGTTCGTGCAGGCCGAGTTCGGGCTGATGTGCCCGATCAGCGTCACCGACACTTCAATCCACCTGATCCGTAAGTTCGGCTCCGACGCGCTGAAGGCGACGCTTTTGCCGCGCATGCTGTCGGCCGACCTCGCAACGCTGTGGAAGGGCACGCAGTTCATCACGGAAAAGGCGGGCGGCTCCGATATTGGCGCGATCGAAACCGTCGCGCGCAACGAGGGTGGCACCTGGCGGCTGTATGGCGACAAGTGGTTCTGCTCGCACACCGATGCGGATGTGGCGTTGATCCTGGCCCGCCCCGAGGGCGCCGCGTCCGGGACGCGCGGGCTGGCGTTGTTCGCGCTGCCTCGCCGGCTGCCCGACGGGCAGCGCAACGCGTATCGGATCGTGCGGCTTAAGGACAAGCTCGGCACGCGCTCCATGGCGTCCGGCGAAATCCGGCTGGAAGGCGCGGAGGCCCATCCGGTCGGCGCGATCGATTCGGGCTTTAAGCAAATGATGGAGCAGGTGAACCTCTCGCGCCTGTCGCACGGGGTCCGCGCCGCGGCGATGATGCGCCGCTGCGTCAACGAGGCACTGGTCGCAGCGCGCGGGCGGATTGCCTTTGGCCGCTCCGTGATCGAGCAGCCGCTGATGCGCCGACAATTGCTGAAGTTGATCGTTCCCGCCGAGCAGGCGCTGTCGATGGCATTCGCCACTGCCGATGCGATGGATCGCGGCGCCGCAAGCGAGCTGCGTATCCTGACCGGCCTTCTCAAGCTTCGCGCCTGTCGCGACAATGTTGCGGTCGCAACCGGAGCGATGGAGGCGCGTGGCGGCAACGGCTATATCGAGGACTGGGTCAATCCGCGACTGATCCGCGATGCGCAGGTGGGTTTGCTCTGGGAAGGCACCAGCAACATCAACGCGCTGGATGTGATCGGCCGCGCCGTGCGCAAGGAGCAGGCACACCGCGCGCTGCATGCGCTGCTGGCAAACCGGCTGCATGCGGCCGCCGCCCTGCCCGCCTCGTTCCGCTCGCAGCTGGGAACGGCGCTTGACCGTGCTGTTGCGGCAGCAGAGCGCGCATCCACTGGCGCCGAGACGCTCGCGCGCGAGGCTGCCGCTGCGCTGTACAATGCAGCTAGCGCGGTGCTGCTGGGATGGGAGGCGACACGGCCCGGAGCGGACCCGCGCCGTGCCTTGATCGCGCGGTTCGTGCTGGCGCATCGTCTGTCGCCGCGCGACCCGCTGGCGCCGGAGGAGGCGCCGTGGGAGGCGGGCGCCGGCACGGCAATGCTGGCGACCGATTGTTCGCTAACGTTGCCCGAAGCCGGCGAGCTGCTGGACGACTGAACCTGTAACTGCGGGCGTCGGCGCCGTGCTTCAGCGACGCCACCAACCACGCTTTTTCTCGGCGGGTGGGGCCTCCTCTGCGCCGATCACGATGGGCCGAATCGCGGGCTCGGACGGGGTCGAGTCGTTCGCCGGGGTCGGCGGCGTCGCGGGCTGAGGCTCCGACATAGGAGCCGCGCCTTCGACCGGCTGCGGGGCGGCCGACACGCTGACTGAATGCGCTGACAGAGTTTCCGCTTCGGCCTGCTGTTCTACCGTTTCCGCCTGCCGAACCGGTTCCGCCGGCGCTCCCGCCGGCGCCCCGTCGCCGGGTATTGGCGTCATCGCCGTGACCTGCGGGTCAGGTGCGATGTCGGGCACCGGTTCCGGCGCCACCGACGGCTCAGCAACATCGGGCAGCGCCGGCGGGGGCAAGGGCTCGGCTGCACGTTGTTGTTCCGCGCGCTCCAGGGCGTCGAAAATGTCGAAGGCGTGCCCGCCAAACGGATCGGCCGGCGTTGGACCGATATACATGGGCGGCAAATCCGGCTGTTGTGCGCCGGGGACGGCAACCTCCGGCAACACGTCGCCATCTTCACGACGCCGATGCCGCCCGCCGCGCCGGCCTCGCCGCCGACCGCGCGCGTCCTGCTCGCCTGCCTCGGCGTGTTCGGGAACACCCTCGACATGCAACTCGGGCTCCGCAGTGTCGTCGCGCTCGTCCTCAGCCGCGACCGACCCTGCCACCGGCTCGATGGTCGGGTCCGGCGGCGTGACCGGCGAACTCCGCCACGGCTGGCTCTTCCCGGCGCCCTCGCCGCCTGCGCCGCCGGCGCCGCTTGCGACGTTCGGCCTCCTCGCTATCCTCTCCGTCACCCCCATTCGCGCCGGCCTCCGCCTGATCGGCCAACTCGTCGTCCTCGCGGTCCTCCTCCTCGCTCGCCTCGGTGATCTCCTCATCGGCCGGCTCGGCGGCGTCCTCCTCAGGCGCTACTACCGACGCCACCCCGCCCCCTAAAGCCGGGATCGCGGCGGCATGACCGGCCTCGGGCCGGATCGCCGTCGGCGTGGCATCGGCAACCTGGGCACGTATCCGCTCGATGCGGAATTGCGGAGCAATCATCGTGTCGTCACCGGCAAAGGTGACCCGCAGCCCGTAACGGGATTCGATCTCGGCCAGACGCTCGCGCTTGTGGTTGAGGACATACATGGCAATCGGCAGTGCAACGTGGACCACGACCTCCGCCGAACGGCGCTTGGACGCCTCCTCCTCCACGCCCCGCAGCACCTGGATCGCGGCACTTTCGGTACTGCGTAGATGGCCGGTGCCGCCGCAATGCGGGCAGGCGATGAAACTTGTTTCGGCAAGGCTCGGCCGCATGCGCTGGCGGCTCATTTCCAGCAGGCCGAAATGGCTGATGTGACCCACCTGAAGCCGCGCGCGATCCGCCTTCAACGCCTCCTTCAGGCGCCGTTCCACGAGCGTATTGTGCTTCTTCGACTCCATGTCGATGAAATCGATCACGATCAGCCCGGCAAGGTCGCGCAGGCGCAACTGGCGCGCGACTTCATCGGCGGCTTCGGTGTTGGTGCGCAGCGCCGTCTCCTCGATACCGCGCTCGCGCGTCGCACGGCCGGAATTGACATCGATCGCCACCAACGCCTCGGTCTGGTTGATCACCAGATAACCGCCGGATCGCAACTGCACGGTCGGGCTCAGCACGTTGTCGAGCTGCGAATCGACCTGGTGCCGGGCAAACAAAGGAACCGCCTCGCGCCACATCTGCACCTTCTTCACATGGCTCGGCATGAGCATGCGCATGAAGTCGCGTGCTGCTTTCCAACCGTCTTCTCCGTCCACCGCGATTTCGTCGATGTCGCGCGAATAAACGTCGCGGATCGCGCGTTTGATGAGGCTCGCCTCTTCATAGATCAGCGCGGGAGCGACCGAGCGGAGCGTGTGCTCACGGATGTCGTCCCAGAGGCGCAGCAGGTATTCGCAGTCGCGCTTGATTTCGGGTTTGGGCCGATTGGCGCCGGCGGTGCGGACAATCAGCCCCATGCCCCGCGGCAGTTCCAGTTCGGCGATTATCTCCTTGAGACGCCGCCGGTCGTTAGCCGACGTGATCTTGCGCGAGATCCCACCGCCGCGCGGCGAGTTCGGCATCAGTACGCAATACCGCCCGGCGAGAGAGAGATACGTGGTCAGCGCCGCACCCTTGGTGCCGCGCTCCTCCTTGACGACCTGCACCAGCAGGATCTGCCGGCGTTTGATGACCTCCTGGATCTTGTAGTTGCGCAAGAACCGAGGCGGGATGCGCCGCTCGCGGGATTCCTCGACCGTGTCCTGTTCGCCGCCGACGGTTTCCGGCGGCAGCGGCTCGGGAATTGTCTCGCCTGGTAGCTCACTTACCTCGTCCGAGATCTCCGTTTCCTCGGCGTGTCTGACGTCGAAAACGGCGCCGGGTACATGGGTGGGCGGCATGTCCGCCGCCTCGAGCGGCGCATCGGTGACGTGCGCCGGCGCGTCGGTGCGCTCGACATCGGGTTGCATCTCAAGGACCGAAGGGACGGGCTCGCTCCCCGTGTCATCCCGGGCCGGGACGTCCTCAGCCACGACCGGACCTGTTGTCCGCTCGATGGCGATGGCGGCCGGCTGCGCCGAGCGGTCGGCCGTGTCCTCGAAAGTCTCGCCTTCCTGCAATGGATCAGGGAGAGCGTCCTCCGGCAATGAGGAGAGGTCAGGCTCAGCGCCACCGTCGGTCGTTGCCAATCCCGCGATTGCGGGCGCTTCATCGGGCCGGCCAGGGTCGGGCTCCTCGGTCGCCGGGTCCTCGAAATGCTCCTTCTCGTGCTGCTCCAGCGCGACCGCGCGGTCCTCCTCTTCCTGCTCCCGCCGGGCCTCCTCTGCTTGCTGTTCCAGCAAGCGCTGCCGGTCGGCAACAGGGATCTGGTAGTAGTCGGGATGGATTTCGCCGAAGGCGAGAAAACCGTGGCGGTTGCCGCCGTACTCCACAAAAGCAGCCTGGAGGCTTGGTTCTACCCGAACGATCTTTGCGAGGTAGATATTGCCCTTAAGTTGCTTCTTGGTTGACGTCTCGACGTCAAAATCCTCAAGGCGATTTCCGTCCAGGACCACGACGCGGGTTTCTTCCGCGTGCGTGGAATCGATCAGCATGCGCTTGGTCATGTAGTCCAGAACTCCGGTGCGCCGCACAGCACCACCATGACGCCTCGTGAGGCATGCGTGGCGGCGGGCGGCCGAATTGAGCAAGAGTATGAGGCCGGCGCGTCATCCCGGACTTGGCTGCCGTTTGCGACCCAAGAGCCGGTGCCGCGTCTGCCGCGGCCCGGGCTGGTCCCCTCTTAGACGGGCTGGGTATTGCGGTGGGCATTGGTCCCTGGATGCGGGCAAAGCGCTCAAGCCGAACGCGGCCCCGATGGTAGGCACGACTTGCCGCCGCGCCGGCAGGCGCGGCCGCGGTGCGCTGAAAAAGCGCGGCGCAGGCGGCGTCACGGCCAGCAGACGGAGGGTGCAGCCCATAAAGGGCCATTCTCGCAATTTCCCTCGATCCTGTTCGGAACCGCGCTGTGTCCTTGTGCCAGAACCGGTGCCTGGCGATCCGGACCGCGCGCCTCCGGCCGTGTCGCCGAAGCGATCTAACCATGCGGCAAATCATTCCTCACTGCAAGTCGGGTGCGTCGGCCCGGGGCGCAAGAGGGCCCCGATCAACGCGAAACGTGCGAAACCCAAAGTGACGTGTTAAAATACTCGGATGGGCATCTGTTCTCCCGTCGCCCGCCGCTTGCTGCTGGCTCGCGCGTGCAGCGGCCTTGCCGTCCAGGCGACGTTTCTGCTACCGGCTGCATTTGCCAAGGCAGCCACTCGGGGACACGGCCAGGTTTCGCGGCCGCAATCGGCCGAGGGCCGACCGAAGCAACCCGCGCCGCTGGTGATGATCGATCCGGGACATGGCGGCAAGGATCCGGGGGCGATCGGCGTCTCGGGCACGTACGAGAAGCACATTGCCCTTGCCACGGCCCTGGAACTGCGGGGACTGCTGGAGCGAGAAGGCCGCTATCGCGTGGCGCTGACCCGCGCACGCGACATTTTCGTATCGCTGGAACAGCGAGTCACGCGCGCGCAGGAACATGGCGCTGCGTTGTTCGTCTCCATGCACGCCGATGCCCTATCGAATCACAGCGTGCGCGGGGCCAGCGTGTACACGCTTTCCACCACGGCTTCGGACGAGCAGACGGCGCAACTGGCAGCACGCGAGAATGCCGCTGACCGCTTTATGGGACCGGCCTATCCGGGCGTTTCCCCGGAAGTGGCGCGCATTCTGGCGAGTCTGGTGCAGCGCGAGACGCGCGTTGCCTCGGCCCGGCTTGCCCGCACCATGGTGGGTGGCCTGGACCGTGACCTGCCGATGCTGCCCAACCCGGACCGGCACGCCGGTTTCGTAGTGCTGAAAGCGGCCGATATCCCCAGCGTGCTGGTTGAGATGGGGTTCATGTCCAACCCGCATGACGAGGCAGAACTGCGCAAACCGGCGCACCGCGCCTTAGTGGCGCAGGCCATGAAGACCGCGGTGGATGCCTATTTCGCCGGGTCCGGCAGTCTCGCCTGAGATCGGGCGGAGTCTTCGACTACACGCGATCCAGCAGTCCGGGATCGACGTGTTCAGGTTGCGCCTCAGCCGCGTTGCGCGGGAGCGGAGGCGATCGCTTCGTGCAGGAAAGCAGCCATCTCGGCCAGCGAGCGCCGTGCCTCCGGAACAAAGACTTGCGCCAACTGAAAGACGTGCGGCACGACGGGCCAGATCTTCAGCTCCACGTGTACCGCCGCGGCGCGCGCCCGCTCGACCAATCGCGTGCTGTCGTCGCGCAGCGCCTCGCGGTCGCCTACGTGCACAATCAGAGGCGGCAGGCCGGCGAAATCGCCATAGAGCGGCGAGGCCAGCGGCGTGCGCGGATCGGTGCCGTTCAGGTAATAGCTGGCGCCGATGGGGATCTTGCGCGTGGCCAACATGGCCTCGCGCAAGGCGTTGACCCGAATGCTCTCGCCCGTCACCGCCAGATCGGTCCAGGGCGATAGCAACGCCGCGGCGGCGGGCAATGCAACGCCGTCCCGGCGCAGCTTGAACAACAACGCGACGGCTAGGCCGCCGCCCGCCAAATCGCCAGACAGCGCGATGCGCGATGCCTCAAATCCTCGCTCCAGCAGCGCCCGATAAGCGGCGGCTGCATCCTCGAGCGCTGCCGGGAAAGGGTGTTCCGGCGCGAGCCGGTACTCAGGCGCATACACGCGGAACCCATGCTGTGCATAGGCGGCCGTGATCGCGCGGTGCGTGCGCGGCGAGCAGGCGAAGTAGCCGCCCCCATGCAGATAGAGCAGGGTCGCTTCTTGAGCGGCGCCGGCCTCAACCCATTCGCCGGGAACGCCGCCCAACGTTTCGGCCTGGAAACGCGCCCCCTTGGGGGACGCTAGCGTCTCTTGGTTCATCGCCGCCCGGACGGTCGCGAAATCGGTCTGCCGCTCCAGCCGGCGTTTGACGGTGATGCGAAAGATCGCGTCAAGCGCGTGCGCTTGCCAGCTAGCCACGTGCGTGCGTCGCCTGTTCAGAAGACAACAGCCATGCTTTCGCGTGCATGCGCACCGTCCCATAGGGGTGTCGTTGTGTCCTTAAAATTACTAGGGTATCTACCTTAAAATAGCAAGGAGAAATCCGATATGGCCGCGCGGGCAGGCGCACGAACACGGGAGAGAGTGTTGGAGGTGGCTCTTGCGCTGTTCAACCAGCAGGGTGCGGCGCACGTGACCACCGCGGAGATCGCCGCGCATGCCGGCATCAACGAGGGCAACCTGTACCACTACTTCCACCGTAAGGAGCAGCTGATCGAAGTTCTGTTCGGGAGGTTTGAGACTGAGGTGCTGCGTGTTGCGGATCAACCGATCAGCGATCCGGGCGATCCGTCGGCCTATGCGGATTACCAGCGCGGCTGGTTCGGGCTCATGTGGAACTACCGATGCTTCTATCGGGACGGTGCGATCATGCGTGAGATGGCACCGGTTCTGCGCGAACGCCTACGGGCCTTGAACGCGCGCGGCCAGCAACGCGTGCGGCATGTGTTCGCGCTAATGATCGCGCACGGACTGATGCGCGCCCGACCGGAGGAGCTTGATGCACTGATCAGCAATATCTGGATCGTTTCCAGCTACTGGATGGATTTCCGACGGGTTGAGACCGACCGGTTGACAACGGCACCGGACGACCTTGCCTGGGGCTTTCGGCAGGTCGAGGCACTGTATTCGTCGCTCTTGACCGAGCGCGGCAGGGCCAGAATACAGTAGCAAAATCTTCACTTGCAGCGATGCCGAACTAGCTAGCTCAGAGGGCATTTCCCGGAGGCAAGGTCAGACTCCTCGTTCGGCCGTGACTGTTCGAATTTACAGCTCCGCAATTATGGCAAGGCGCCATTGGACATAAATCGCATTGAATCGTGAAGAGCAGCCGTTTGATTCTCCACCCTTAGCCACGAACACATTGTACCCCGCTTGGGTATTTTGCTCAACACCGTAAATCGCCTGGGAGGCAAGCCGTCCCCATGTAGCTGCTGTCCCGTTCAGGAAGGCGCTAGCTGCGGGGTTATCGAGAACAGCTGTCAAATTGAAGACGCTAGCGGCGGTTGCTCCAAAATCTCCCCACAGCTTTTCGTAGGCCGAAGATGCATCCTGTCTCGTATCCACAAGTGCATGAACCCTCTCGACATCACCAATAATGCCGTTGATACCGTCAACTATTGCCACAGAGGCGGTAACAGCGCCAGCGGATTGCAGAAATGACGCCACTTCCGCTGAACCGGGGCTCTGCAGAAATTGGATAACTTGCTCATTATAAGCGGCTGTCCAAGTTAGGATCGTTCCTAAATTGGTAGTTCCGGCAACGCTCTGAGGAATTATTCCGCTATGCGCGAGGGTATCTCCTACGTTCCCGAACTCTGGTCCGTCCAAGCTTTGGACCGTCTGAGCAATGGGGTCAGCTGGGATTCCGGAATTCAGCGGCGGGACGTTTAAGTTGGTCAGCGGAGATATGGTCAGAGTTTCTCCGATGTTTGTTGAATTCGTGCTCTCATCCTGAAGGGCAGCAGCAAACGAGTTTGGAGCTAATGTTGGGTCCGCCTGGATGGGGCCGTTGACGATTGCTTGCTGGTCGGCGGGGTTTGGGAAATCGCTCCGGATCGCGGCCTGTTCTTGCGCCGGCAGCGCCCCGAGCCCCTGCAACTTCAGCTCGCTCTGCAACGCGGTCACGTCAGCCGCGGTGATGGGCAGGACGGCTCCGGTGATGGTCAAGTCGGTTCCGAATACGGTCTGCGCCTGTCCCTGTGCCGTCTCACTCGCCGCAAGCGCCGCGACGTATTGGTTGAGCGCGCTATTCTGCATATTCGCGCTGCTAAGATCTCCGACCTGATATGACGACAACAAGCGGTTCTGCGTAACGTAGATGGCCTGAGCGTAGGAGGACACCTTTCCTTCATCCGTCAGAAGTGTTGTCGCGTCGGACTGAAGCATCGCGGCTTCCGTCACTGAAAGCGACGCCGGCAACGCAGGCAACGCAGATACGGGATTGAAGACCGGAGAGAACACCTGGTTGTAGCTCGGGTCGAGCGGGTCGGTTTGCGTATCCTGAAGCGTCTGGTTCTGAGTCACGCTGTTGTTTGCTGCCTGGAATGCGACTGCCGCAACAAATAGCTCAAGAGTGGAGGACGATCCCTGGGGGAGGGATCCGGCAACTGATTCGACGAGCGCGTTCGCTTCACCTGGATTGCGGGTTGGTGCGTAGTTGGGATTATGGAGAGCCTGGAAGGCCCGCAAATCCTCGCCTTGGCCGCCGACGTTTATGAGTTGCTCGTCGGTTTCGCCTCCCTCATTCGGATCGGTCGCTCCGGATCCCCCGAGCAAATCGCCCAAGTTCGTGATATCGCCATCCGCGTCGCTCGCGGGAATTTGCTGTAGGTTGCTCGCCGTCATGGTTTCCTCCTATATTATTAAAGTCAGGTCGTGGAGGGGTCTGCCGGCCAGCGCCATGCAAGCTGGTCCGGCAGCAGAGGACTGTTGCCATGTGGACTTCAGCAAGGTCGCCCAAAACCATGGCACGCTGTAAGCTTTCATCGGCTGGTCCGCTTCCGCTTCGAACGATTGCCCATCCGCCTCACTCACCACTAGTCATCGAGTAACAAGCAGGGCGCGCATGCCCCTTAGCGAAGCGGGGTCTGGTACCGCCGTGCCGACAAGAATGAGCTTGGTTAACGAGAGCAACGCGTTGAGAGGGCTGAGGTCAACGACCCTGGTATAGGACAGATCGAGCTGCCTGAGCGCGGTCAGGCGCTGGAGTGGCGCGACGTCCACGACGTGCGTGCCCGCCAGATTGAGCGTGGTGAGCGCCGTCAGGCCAGCAACCGGCGTCAGGTCCGCGAGCTGAGTCCCGAACAGATTGAGCTGCGTTAGAGCGGTCAGGCTCTTGAGCGGCCCGAAGTCGGCAAGCTTCGCGCCGAAGAGTTCGAGGTCTGTAAGCGCAGCCAAGCCCTTGAGCGGAGTAAGGTCGGGATTGATTAGGCCTGACAAATTGAGTTGCGTAAGCTGCGATAGTCCTGCAAGGGGGGTGAGATCGACGACATGAGTGTATGACACATCGAGCTGTCTCGGTCAACGACTAATCCAATGAGCGGCCTGAGAACGCTCGCTGGGGTGTGCGACACGTTTAGCTCTACGAGGGCTCCCAGGCTCTCGAGTGGCGCGAGAATCCTTTATCTGAGTTCCAGACAGGTTGAGCCTGGTGAGAGAGGTCAAATTCCTGAGCGGCGTGAGATCGGTGACTTTCGCGTT
Source organism: uncultured Pseudomonadota bacterium (assembly GCA_963822675.1). Taxonomy (GTDB): domain Bacteria; phylum Pseudomonadota; class Alphaproteobacteria; order Acetobacterales; family Acetobacteraceae; genus CAWGIP01. The sequence goes on from CAWGIP010000020.1 coordinate 183,808, forward strand.
CGCAAGATTGAGCTGCTTCAGTGACTTCAGCCTGCGCAAAGAAGGCGCTGCCTGCGCAAGACTGGCATCCGTCAGGTTCGATCTGCCCTCTCCAATCGATCCGCCAGATACGGAACTAATTGTCACGCCGTAATCGGCTAGCTCCGATCGGAAGTCGCAGCGGGCCCGACCAATCCCACAGCATGATGCCGGAGCCCGCCAGCACAGTTAGAGCTAGAAGCGCTGGCGCAGCGTAGAACGCGCTCCGACGTGCGAACTCCCGTCGGCCACGCCCAAGATAGCGAGCTATGGCGCGCGCGATGAAATCGTGGGACAGCTCCCAAACCGCCTGCTCGATATCGAGAGGACGCGCGAGCGCGGCCATGGAGAGAGCATTGAGCACGCCGCGTACCTCGCCGCGGGGAAGACCAGTCTGCGTCACCAGATCCTGTTCGGAGCGGGGCTGTCTGGTGCCCTGCTCCGTTATCATCAGTTCCAGTACCACCGCCGCGCGATCGCGAATCCCCGCCTGGCCCAGGACCTGCTCGATATAGAGACGGACGAGCCGACCGGCATCCAAAGATTGCGCGCTGCCTTGGCCTGACGCCAGGTACAGTAGCCGAGGACGTTTAGGGTGATCGGGCGCACCAGCCCTGGCGTCTCATCCATATCCGCGGCGCTGTTGATCAGTCGCTTCAACAACTCTTGCTGGAGACCCAGATCCGATTCCGCCATAAACTTGTTGGCAGCAGCGAGGGTAAACCGGGAAATCTGGTAAAAGTTTTCTCCGTAATGCAGCGGTGGCAGCCCAAGATCCGGAAGCATGCTTTGATAGTCGCTCCGTAGCGTTAGAAGGATCTGCAGCTTTGGGATCGAGGCAGCACGCAACTGTTCGATTAGCGTCGTGAAACGTGCCTGCAAATCGGGCTCACCAAGAATGATGAATTCCTCGAATTGATCGACGACGAGCAACAGACGCACATTAGCTCGGCGAGCAGCGCTTTCGATGAGATCGCGCACGTCCTCCTCGGCGTGCCGCGTCCGCCGCGGACCGCGCGATTGCACAAGCATCTTGCGTAAGGCGTCGCCCGGATCCTGCCAAGCCCTCGACTTCGACGACGGTCCACCCCTCCTGGCGCAAGGCCGGAAGCACCGAGGCGTTGAGGAGCGAACTCTTGCCCGAGCCCGAATCTCCCGTGAGGTAGAGTGGCAGGTTGGAGGACCGTTCGAGCCATTCGAGCACTTTCAGGTGCGCCTGATCTGACCGTGTGAACTTGGCCCGATCCCCAGGTGTGTCTCTATATGGTCCAATCCGGAAATATCCCTGAGGAACCGCACCAGGTTCGACCGCGAGTGACTGCAACGCGCGTCGAGCCCGCTCCGCACCCCACTCCATTACAAGCTCTACGGCGATAATCAGCATTGGAGCGCCTATGAGCAGCCCGACATGCTGCCAAGGCGACAATCCCATCTTCACGTCAAAGAAATGTTCTAAGCCTTCATTGATACCTCCTGCAAACGCGAGGACTAAGACCAAAAAACTCAACAATGCAGCGGTGCGCGCGAGCAGTTTGCCCGGCAGGTAATTTCGGACTGCCTGGATATCCTCCTTGTCCAGCTCCGGTAGCTTGGGAATGTACCATTCCTTTGGTCTCCGCCCGTAATGCCCGCCGACTTAAGGATGCGGCGCGATCATAGGTTCGGTACGGCTTATTCTCAGTTGGAGCGTTGCTTTTGGACCCAGCCCGGCCGCCACTGGTCTACCAATCGGGCGACGATGTCGCCGACAGGCTCTTTGGAACGATCCGACAGCCTCCGCAGCTTGATGAACGATTTGGCATTTGGATGCCCGACCAAAAAGACCTCTAACGTCCAATGCTACTTCACATCGGGCGTGATCTTTGTGATGGAGATCACACCCCTGTCGCTGACCGCCCGCTCACTCCACCGGCTCTGGCGCAGCCTTGTGGCTGTGAGTTTTGCAAAGGTCCATTTTTAAGGACTCCGGCAGGCGCACCGGCGCCCGGACTGACGGCCGATCGGCCGGCCAGCATAAGAAGCTGGTTGCAGAGACGGAGGACGGGTGGACGGTCTCTAAGTTAATGGAATCGACTAACTGACTATTGGTTAGGCAATCTCTGATAAAGTCCCTCTCGACACGGTCACGGAACGGCGTGTAGGGTCGGCGGCGGCGGCCGAGAGGATTTGGGGATGTGGCAGCTGACTTTAGCAACGGCGGGTTTTGAGAGTTACGGCGAGACGACCCGTCGGGCGGCATTCCTGGCCGAGATGGACCGGGTGGTGCCGTGGCGAGAGCTGTGCGCCTGATCGAGCCGTCTATCCGAAGCACGGCAATGGCCGTCCGCCGATCGGGCTGGACGGATGCTGCGCCTCTACTTCCTCCAGCAATGGTTCAACCTGTCGGATCCGGCAGTGGAAGAGGCGCTGTACGATTCAGCTGGATGCGTCTGTTCGCCGGCATCGACCTGGGCCGCGAGCCGGTGCCGACGAGACCACGGTGTGCAAGTTCCGCCACCTGCTGGAGCAGCACGATCTGGGCAAGGCATGTTCGAGCGGGTGCACGAGCAGCTTGAGGACCGAGGCTTGAAGGAGAGGGCAGGCACGATTGTTGATGCCACGATCATCGCGGCGCCCAATCCACCAAGAACGGGGCAAGGCGCGCGATCCGGAGATGCACCAGACCAGGAAGGGCAATCAATGGTATTTCGGGATGAAGGCGCATTGGGGTGGACAGCAAGACGCAGCTGATCCACGCGGTGGCGGCGACGGAGACTAACGTGCACGACGCGACGGTGCTGCCTGATCTGCTGCACGGCGACGAGACCCGGGTGTGGGGCGACCGGGCGACCAGGGTCGAGGGAAGAGGTGATCCGCGAACACGTGCTCGTGGCTCAGGACTTCACTAATCGCAGGCATCGGCATCGCGGGGTTGTCGATGAAGTGGAGAAGGCCCGAGAATTTGGACGAAGTCCAAGGTCCGGGCGAAGGTCGAACACAGCATTGGCGTCATCAAGCGGGTCTTTGGTTTCGCGAAGGCGCGCTACCGCGGGCTGGACAAGAACGCGCACCGGCTATTCATAACCTCAGCGTTGGCCAACCTGTTTATGGCGCGCCACCGCCTGCTGTGCACCTGAGGGGTGCAATCCCGTTTGCGGCGCTACCACCAGCGGCCGCAGACGGCAAGCCAGCGAAAACTCTCAACCCGGGTCCTTATCCGGTTCGGTGTCAGAACCAACGGCTCCACTCGAAGTCGCAAGCTGGACTTGCTCAGACCTTCCCTAGGGCGTGGGCTCATTAACGCGGAGCCGACCGCCATCGACGCAACGGAACGAATGCCAGGTAGTTGGCGGCGAGCTTGTCGTAGCGCGTTGTGACACGGGACGCCGGCGATGATCAGGTTTTGCGACCCGTCTTCTCGATCGCAGCTACGAACGCCGGATCATCCCACGCGCTGATGAATTCAGGTTGATCGATCACGGGCACATCCGGGAACAGGCCCAGCACCTCCGGGATAAACGGGCCGTTTGGACCACGACCAAGGCTCGTGGTCAGGACGGTAGGCAGGTTGAAGACGTTTCCGAGCTTCGCGAGCGCCACCACGTTGTTGCGAAACTCAGCCGGCGAATAGTCATGCACGAGCTGCAAGATTCCCGACTGGTGGTCGATCAGGACGAGTGCAGCGTCGTTGACGGAGAACCGGGTCTTTGTATAGCTTTTTGTACTCATGGCTGTTTGGCTCCTGTTGATTGGCGTCCATGGTGAAAAGACAATGTCCGCTCCTGACGCGACGTCGACGCCCGACCTTCAGCGACCCTTAGCGAAGCCTTGATAAAGTTAAAGAATGCAACCTCTCGCGCGCGGCAGCGTCGCCGCCTTGACCGCACAATGCCCGAGATCGACTGTCCGCTGTAGCCTTCTATTGCCGGAACTGGTTTTGGGGATCGCCGAACGATGATGAAGCTGGAGGGCCTCGCGGCGTTCACGGCGGTCGCCGACGCGGGATCAATCAGCGAAGCGGCGCGTCGCCTGGGTGTCCCAAAGTCGGTCGTTAGTGAACGCCTCGTCGAGCTCGAGCGCGAGTTGGGCGGACGGCTCGCCCAGCGAACCACCCGCAAGATGTCTCTGACCGAGGACGGGTACGATTCGTTGCCGAGGGCTCTGCCGGATCCTGCAGGAGGCGCAGGACGGCCGCGACCGAGCTCGCCGAGCGGCGCGGCCAACTGACAGGTCCGCTCAGGCTCTCGGCCCCGGTCAGCTTCGGCTGTCTACACCTCGCGCCGGCGTTGATCGGCTTCATGAAGCAGCACCCCGGGATCGCGGTGTCCTCGAGCTCGACGACCGATTCGTCGACATCGCCGCGGACGGGTTCGACGCGGTGATCCGCCACGGTCCGGTCGGCGATGGCCGCCTCGTCGCCCATCGGCTTGCGCCGGGCGGACGCGTCCTCATAGCGTCCCCGGCATACCTCGCCGCTCATGGCGAACCGCGCTCACTCGAGGCGTTGGAGGGCCACCGGGCGATCCTCTACTCGCACCGCGAGACCGACTGGCGGTTTCAGGCGGCGGGCGGCGTGCGCGTGGTCCGCCCGACCGCAGGGCTGCGGGTCAACAACGGCATGTTAATGCATGATGCGGCGCTCGCCGGTCTTGGCGTCGCCCTGGTGCCGTCTGTTCGATCGAACCTGGGAATTGCGATCTGGCGCCCTCAAGGCGCTCAACGTCGGCGTACGAGCCGGAAGGAGCCGACCTCAACATCGTGTACCCGCGCGACCGTGATCTCATCGGCGAAGCTCCTCGCTCTCATGCGTCATCTCCGCTTAGCCTTCGGCAGCCCGCCTTATTGGGAAATAGCTCCAGGAGAGGAGCCAGGGTGAAACTGCTGCACCGGCGACTTGAAGGTCAACCCATAAATCCCTTTGCTCTGCAAGTTTCGTGTGTCAACATGCAGCGCTTACCAGACGTGCGAGCGGTCAATAAAAAGTGCGGCAACAGCGGTGAAGAGCAGATGCGGGCGACGTTCGCGCGTCTTGAAAATCCCGCCCCGTTGAGCATCGGAAACGGTTCGCGACGAGTAAGGCACCGTCACCGTAGTGACCCTCGTTGTGCCCGGTAAGAACCCATCGACTGGTCACCGAGCGGCACGCTCGGCTGGGGGCCTTCCTTCAGCGAGGTGCTCGAATTACCGCTTCTGGCATATCGCGTCATTTCGCTGCTACGCAGCAACCGCGTCGCTTTAGGAGCGAAGCCGACATCACTTCGGTGCGCCACGCTGCCGGATTTATCGAGGACACGGCCTGGACCGGGAAGCGGACGCGCTAGCCTGCGTCGGCCTCAACGCAGAGGATCATGCCATCACCTACGCGTGCAAACGCGCCAGCAAGTCCGCGTTTGTCCGCATCACCAGCACACGCCGTATCTTCTGTGACGGAGTGAGCAGTCCGTTTTCCACGGTGAACGGCGTGACCAGAGCGTGCTTGCGAATCCGCTCAGTGACCGATAGCCGCATATTGACCCGCGACAGCGCCACGGCGACGCCCATTTCGTCGTGCCCGTCCGCCGGGACGATCAGTGCCGAAACACCGGCGCGGCCGTCGCCGGTGACGACGGCCTGAGCGATTTCCGGCTCAGCCGCCAGCATCGCCTCTATCTTCGCAGGCGAAACGTTCTCACCGCCCGAGAGCACGATCAGATCCTTCTTGCGGTCGGTGATCCTCAGATTGCCATCGCCGTCGAGCGCGCCGATATCGCCGGTACGCAACCAGCCATCGGCAATCGCCGATGCCGTCTCCTCGGGCCGGTTCCAGTAGCCCCCCATGACCAACCTGCCGCGTACCAGGATTTCCCCATCCTCGGCCAGCCGCAAATCCACGCCCAGCAGCGGCTTGCCAACCGTCTCGATGCGGATGGCGTCGGGAGGAGTGGCGCTGATCACCGGGCCGGCTTCGGACTGGCCGTAGCCTTGCATCAGCTTGATGCCGATGGCGAGGAAGAAGCGGCCCAGATCCGGCTCCAGCCGCGCGCCGCCGCACATGACCCCTTTGATCCGCCCGCCGAAGCGGGCGCGGATCCTGGCGCGCACAAGCCGGTCCAGCAGCATGTCAAGGGCGTGCTCGGCGGGGGTAAGGCCACCGCCACCGAGACGGCGCAATCCGAGCGCGAGCGCCTTTCTGAACAGACGCTGCCGCCATTCCGGTTGTCGCGCGACTTGGACCAAGGATACGTCCGCGGATCGCCTCCAGCACACGGGGAACGGCCGTTAAAAGGGTCGGCCGCACCGAAAGCATGTCGGCCGCCAAATGCTCCACGCCGCGCGAAAAGACGATTTCGATGCCCATGCTCGGCAGCAGAAACAGCCCGACCAGATGCTCGTAACTATGCGCCGCCGGCAGGAACGACAGGTACACCTCGCTTCTCCCAAGACGCATCGGTCGCAGCAGGTTGAAGCCGCCCGCGCAGTTCGACAGCAGCGAACGATGCGGCAGCATAACCCCCTTCGGGGCGCCACCGGTTCCCGAGGTGTAAATCAGGCAGGCAAGCGTGTCGGCCGGAATGCGGGCCGCTTCAAGCGCGATATCGTCCGGCGAAAGGTGCGCCTCGGCCACCAATTCGGCCCAGGGCAAGAGTCTGGGCCGCCCGCCCGCGCCCTCGGGCGGACCATCCATGACGATCAGGAAATCAAGCCCGCCGGCCTTGGCCGCTGCCTGTCGCACCCGCCCCGCCAGGGCAGCCGAGGAGACAATCGCCGCTCGCGCGCCGGAGTCGCGCAGGATATGGGCGTGGTCATCCACCGTGTTGGTCACGTAGGCCGGAACCGGAACGGCACGGATCGCCATCAACGCGGTCTCGGCGATCGGGTATTCCGGCCGGTTTTCGGAGGCGATCATCACCCGATCGCCGGGCGCGATCCCTACCGCGCGCAAACGCCGCGCAACCGAGGCGCAGAGCCGTCCGAATTCGCCCCATCGCGTGCTCTGCCAGGCGCCATTGCGCCAGGCGCGCAACATCGGCCGCCCCTGCCAGGTGCGGGCGAGGGCGAACATCATCGCCGGCACATTGGGAAAGGTCGGGTATGCTTTCACCAGCCTCTCCGTCGGTTCCTCGCCCTTTGACGCAGATGGCCGCGGGCTTACATGCATGCCGGGCATAGCAGCACCGGGGCCTGCCGCGAATGGGACAGAACGCAACACCTGACGGAGTTTCCGCGCGCGAGGCCGAAATCGCGGCAAGCTTACCGGACTGGGATCTGGCGGACCTTTATGCCGCTCCGGACCGCGCGGAGATCGACCGGGATTTCCGGCAAGCCGACGCCCGGGCACGCGAGCTCGAGACGAAATACAAAGGCCAGCTCGCCGCGCTGCCCGGGACCGAGCTGGCCGCCGCCATCGCCGAATATGAGCATATCGAGGAAATGCTCGGCCGGCTGATGTCGTATGCCCAGCTTCTGTTCGCAGGCAATTCGACCGACCCCGCGATCGGCCGTTTCTACCAGACCGCCAATGAGCGCGCGACGACGATCAGCAGCCATCTTCTGTTCCTGACTTTGGAGCTGAACCGGATCGAAGAGCCCGAGCTGGAGGCGAAACTCTCGGCCTCTGCCCTCGCTGCCTGGCAATCCTGGCTGCGCGATTTGCGCGTCTTCCGCCCGCACCAGCTCTCCGACGAGCTGGAGAAGTTGCTGCACGAAAAGGAAGTCACCGGTCGCTCCGCCTGGAGCAGATTGTTCGATGAAACGGTGGCCGGGATGCGCATTCCGCTGGCGGGCGAGGATCTGACCGTCAGCACGGCATTGAACAAGCTCTCGGACCGGGACCGTGCGGTTCGGGAATCGGCTGGGCACGCGATCGGCGCAGCGTTCGGGAAGAACATCAAACTTTTCGCGTTGATCACGAACACTCTGGCCAAGGACAAGGAAATCATCGACACGTGGCGGCGCTACAAGCGACCTGCCAGCTATCGCAACCGAGCGAACATGGTCGAGGACGAGGTCGTGGATGCGCTCGTCTCCGCCGTGCAATCCGACTACGGCAGGTTGTCGCACCGCTATTACGCACTGAAGGCAAAATGGCTCGGCCTGCCGAAGCTGCAACACTGGGATCGCAACGCGCCGTTGCCCGGCGACGATGACCGCCAGATCGGATGGAACGACGCCCGTGATCGGGTGCTGAGCGCGTACGCCGCCTTCAGTCCGGAACTGGCGTCGATCGGGCGCCGGTTCTTCGACCGCCCCTGGATCAATGCGACGTTGAAGCCCGGGAAGGCGAGCGGGGCGTTTTCTCATCCCACGGTGCCGTCGGCGCATCCGTATATTCTGATGAACTATCACGGACGCACACGCGACGTGATGACGCTGGCGCACGAGTTGGGGCATGGCGTGCATCAGGTGCTGGCCGGCGCAGCGCAAGGCTATTTGCGCTCGGGCACGCCACTGACATTGGCTGAAACGGCCAGCGTCTTTGGCGAGATGCTCACCTTCCGTGCCATCGTAGACACTGAAACCGACCCAAAGCGACGGCGGATCATGCTCGCCGCCAAGGTCGAAGACATGCTCAATACCGTAGTGCGCCAGATCGCTTTCTACCAGTTCGAGCAGTTGCTGCATGACGAGCGTCGCTCCGGCGAGCTTGTTGCGGAGCGTATCGGCCAGATCTGGCGACTCGTGCAGACCGAAAGCCTGGGACCGGTGTTCGAGTTCACCCCTGAATACGACGTGTTCTGGGCCTATGTGCCGCACTTCATCCATACGCCCTTTTACGTCTATGCTTATGCATTCGGCGATTGTTTGGTGAATGCGCTGTATTCCGAGTTTCGGTCGGGCCATCCCGGGTTTCAGGCGAAATATCTCGACATGCTGCGCGCTGGCGGCACTAGACGACACAAGGAGCTGCTGGCGCCGTTCGGGCTGAATGCGTCCGACCCGGGCTTCTGGAAACGCGGGCTCGACGTGATCTCCGGTTTCATCGACGAACTGGAGACGGCCGCCTGATGGCGACGCGCAACGAGGACAGCAGCCTCTTCGGCGAATTGCGCCGCATAGCGCGGACCTCCGGGGCTGTGGGTGGAATCGCGGCGCGCGTTGCCGGCGAGCGTGTCTTCGGCCTGAAGACCGATCGTGCCGCGCATGCCGAAGATCTGCGCGCCGTGCTGGGCGGGCTCAAGGGTCCGCTGATGAAGGTTGCACAGTTCCTCACCACGGTGCCGGACGCGCTGCCCGCCGAATACGCCGACGAATTGGCGCAGCTTCAGGCGAACGCGCCGCCGATGGGCTGGAATTTCGTCCGCCGCCGGATGACGGCCGAGTTGGGAGCGGATTGGGAGCGCCGCTTCGCCTCGTTCGGCCACGAAGCTTCAGCAGCCGCAGAGTCTCGGCCAGGTGCATCGCGCCCGCCTGCCGGACGGAACCGATGTCGCCTGCAAATTGCAGTATCCCGACATGGCGAGCACGGTGGAAGCCGACCTTCGCCAATTGCGGCTGGCGATGGCGATCTATCACCGGATGGACAGCGCGATCCGGAACGATGAAATTTATAAGGAACTCACCGAGCGGCTGCGTGAGGAGCTGGATTACCACCGCGAGGCGGCACAGATGCGGCTCTACGGGATCATGCTGGAGAGCGTATCCGGCGTGCATGTACCCGTGCCGGTCCCGGGGTACTGCACGAAGCGCTTGCTGACCATGACTTGGCTCGACGGCAGGCCGCTGATGCAGCGCCTTCAGGAGAACCCGCCGCAGGAGGAGCGCAACCGGATCGCCGAACATCTGTTCTACGCATGGTACGTGCCGTTTTATCGTTACGGGGTAATTCACGGCGATCCCCATCTTGGCAACTATCAGGTGAAGTCGGATGCTTCCGTGAACCTGCTAGATTTCGGCGCTATTCGCGTGTTTCAACCAAAATTTGTGCGCGGCGTGATCAGCCTCTACGAAGCGGTTCACGATCGCGATGACGAGAAGGCGCATCATGCCTACGAGACCTGGGGCTTTACCGATCTCTCGAAGGAAAAGACCGACGTTTTGAGTATGTGGGCGCATTTCCTGTACGAGCCACTGATTCAGGACCGCGTGCGTCGCATTCAGGAAACCGAGGATCCGCAATTCGGCCGTGACGTGGCCGAACGGGTGCATGCCGGCCTGAAGCGGACCGGCGGCGTGCGTCCGCCGCGCGAATTCGTATTGATGGATCGCTCGGCGATCGGGCTCGGAGGCGTGTTCCTGCGCCTGCGCGCGGAGCTGAATTGGAGCCGGATGTTCCGCGACCTGATAGAGGGATTTGACGAAGTGGAACTTGCGCGGCGTCAGGCCGACGCGCTGCGCGCGGCTGGCGTGCCGCCGGCTGGATAGGCTGGCTGCGACGCCGTCCCTGCGACGCTCTCACCCGGCTGACCCGACCGTGCAACGGTGGTAAGACCCGACCGAGCGCGGGGACTGCAGCATGCCGAGACTCCAAGGAACGGAGCCAGCCCGAAGCCGTCTTATGGCAAGCGTGCGCACCCGGGATACTGCGCCGGAACTGGCGGTTCGACGCGCCCTGCACGCTCGGGGCTTCCGCTTTCGCCTCCACTGCCGCGACCTGCCCGGACGCCCCGACCTGGTGCTTCCCCGGTCCGGCACCGTCCTGTTCGTTCACGGTTGCTATTGGCACGGCTGCCCGGGTTGCGACCGCGGACGTCGCCGCCCGAAGACCAACGCCGCCTTTTGGTCCGAAAAGATCGAAGCGAACCAGCAACGAGACGAGCGCCACCGGGTCGCATTGGAAAGCATGGGCTGGCGAGTCGCCGTCGTGTGGGAGTGCGATGCGCGGTCCCCCGAACGCCTCGCCGCCGCACTGGACCAAATCTTGCGCATTTGCGATAGCTTGAGCCGGAGACTGAGAATGCCGCACAAGTGACGAGACATGCCTCACCGCTAGCCGAACATGCCGCCCGGGCGGCTTCGGTTGCGTCATGGTCAATGGCGGACTTCTTCTCGTGCGGAGGAGGCATTAGTTGCGGATTTAGCCGGCGGCCGGGGTTCAGGGTCGTCGGCGCTGTCGATATGGAGCTAGCCAAACCGAGCGGGGGCGTCGGCTCGTCCGGCTGCAACGCCACCTACGAGGCAAACCACGGTATTGCGCCTTTAAACCGCGACATAATGGAGCTGACCCCGGCCGAGTTTGCTGATCACGTGGGTCTTCGCCGTGGCGAGCTTACGGTGATGGTTTCATGCGCGCCCTGCACGGAACTCTCGCGTGCTAAGCCAAGCAACCATTTGGCCGATAACCCGAAGAACAGCTTGATAGGCCGCAGCGGCGATTTCGCCGATGGCCTTTGGCCCAAATTGTTCTTCATGGAGAACGCCCGCGAACTGATCCAAGGCAACTTTAGCCACCATCATTCCGCGCTCGTGCAGCGGCTTCGCAGTCTGGGATACCAGGTCCGCAGTGACGTTCACTTCCTATCCCGGTTCGGCCTGCCGCAGGTGCGCGAGCGCGCCCTGGTAGTAGCTTCCCGAATCGGCCCTGCCCGCACCCTGGAAGAACTGTGGGAAGGGTGGGCCGTAAAACCGACCGCGATCACCGTGCGGACGGCACTAGCCAGACTGGCGGAGTGGAAACGTGAGCACCCCCGGGATCCGGAAGGCGACGCATTCCCGGGGATGCGTGAGGAGGTCCGTGCCCGGCTGGCCGCAACGCCGCACGATGGCGGCGGCTGGGTGGACGTGGCCCGCGACCCAAAAACCCGCCACCTGTGTTCGCCCGATTGCCAGCGTCGATGGGCTATTCGCGACCTCGGCTCGCATCCGGACGTTTACGGTAGAATGATTTGGGACAAGCCGGCGCCAACGATAAAAAGAGAATGTGCGCATGTTGGCAACGGCCGCTATGCGCATCCCGTCAAGGACCGGCTAATGACCGTCAGGGAAATGGCCGCACTTCAGGGATTTCCCTTTGACTACAAGTTCCCGTCTAAAGCGGTGGCTAATCGCTACCGGCACATAGGCGATGCTGTACCGCCGCTGATCGCCTATCAGATGTCGGCCCTTGCCGCCTGGATGCTCACGGGGCGCAAGCCGGAACCCGAGGAGTGGGTGCTCCCGAACAGCGTTCTGCGGTCCGAGGATATTCTATCCGAGTGATCTCGCTTTTAATGAGGCTTGTTGCAGACGGAAGGGTTAACAAGACTGATACCGGCGGCCCGATCGCAACGCGCCCGGACTAAGCCAACTTGCCGTGGCAGTGCTTGTATTTCTTCCCCGACCCGCAAGGGCACGGGGCATTGCGCGGGGTGGCCCGCCAAGTCGCCGGATCACCGGCATCGAACGCGCGCGCACGAGCAGGGGCGAGGCCGACCGCCAGCGGGGCCGCCGCTTCCAGCACCATTTCGGGCTCACGACCGCCGGCATAGGCGGGAGCCGGTTCGGGATGCAGTTCCATGAATTGCGACGGGGCCTGCTGGAAGACCTGCTCCGGCGGGCGTTCCGGCGCAAGTTCAACCCGTGCCAGCATGGCGGTAACGCGCTCCTTCAACTCGTCCAGCATGGCGTTGAACAACGCGAACGCTTCGGATTTGTATTCATTCAACGGGTCTTTCTGGCCATAGGCGCGCAAACCGATCCCCTGGCGCAAATGATCGAGCGCATAGAGATGCTCCTTCCAGACCGCATCGAGCGTCTGGATCAGCAGGCTCTTCTCGATGAAGCGCATCAGCTCGGGCGTCAGATTTGCAGCCTTGACGGCCATCATTTCGTAGGACGCCTGCAAAACGCGATCGCGGATCTGGGTCTCGTCGATGCCCTCCTCCTGACCCCATGCCTCGATCGGAAGATCAAGGTTCAGGACGCGGCGGCAATCCTCGGCGAGATCCTTCAGCTCCCATTGCTCGGCGAACGCCTTTTCGGGGATGCGCCGCTCCACCATCGCGGCAATCACCTCTTCACGCATTGCGTCGACGGTTTCGGAAACATCGCTCGCGCGCATGAACTCCTTGCGCTGGCTGTACACCTCCTTGCGCTGGTTGTTCATCACGTCGTCGTATTTCAGCACGTTCTTGCGCATGTCGAAGTTGCGCGCTTCGACCTTTTTCTGCGCTTTCTCCAGGGCCTTGTTTATCCAGGGATGCGTGATCGCCTCGCCTTCCTTCAAGCCGAGCTTTTGCAGCATTCCGCCCATCCGGTCGGACCCGAAAATCCGCATCAGGTCGTCTTCCAGCGAGAGGAAGAAGCGTGAGCGCCCCGGATCGCCCTGGCGGCCCGAACGGCCGCGCAACTGATTGTCGATGCGCCGGCTCTCGTGGCGCTCGGTGCCGATAACGAACAGACCGCCGGCCCGCTTCACCTCCTCATGCGCCCGCGCAACCTGGTCGTTAATCTCCGCCACCCGCACAGCCTGCAATGACTGGTCCATGGCCGCCGAACCGGGGCCTTCCAGCTCCTTCCTCAGCAGCATGTCCAGGTTGCCGCCGAGCTTGATGTCGGTACCGCGCCCGGCCATGTTGGTTGCGATCGTTACCGCACCCGGCGCACCCGCCTGGGCGATGATCTCGGCTTCCTGCTCATGAAAGCGAGCATTCAGCACTGCGTGCGGAACCCGACGCTTCTTCAGGATCTCGCTCAGCAGCTCGCTCTTCTCGATCGAGACGGTGCCGACCAACATCGGCTGGCCAGCCTTGCGCGCTTCCTGGATCAGATCGGCGACCGCGTTCCACTTCTCATCGGCCGTCCGATAAACCTCGTCGTCCTCATCGGCACGGGCGACTGCGACATTGGTCGGGGATTTCGACCACCCGAAGCTTGTAGATTTCCTCGAACTCGTCCGCTTCGGTCGCCGCCGTGCCGGTCATGCCGGCAAGCTTCGGATACAGACGAAAGTAGTTCTGGAAGGTGATGGAGGCGAGCGTCTGGTTCTCGGCCTGAACCTCGACATGCTCCTTGGCCTCAAGCGCCTGGTGCAGCCCGTCGGAATAACGACGGCCCTCCATCATGCGCCCGGTGAACTCGTCGATGATGACGACCTTGCCCTGCCGGACGATGTAATCCACGTCGCGCTGGAACAGCGTGTGCGCGCGCAAGGATTGCTGGACGTGATGGACCACGGATACGTTGAAGATGTCGTACAGGTTCCCCTCGGTCAGCACGCCCGCTTCGCGCAGCATGTCCTCGACCCGCTCCGAGCCCGCTTCGGTCAGCGCCGAAGTGCGGAACTTCTCGTCCTTCTCGTAGGTTTCGGGGTCGATGACCAGTTCACGCACGACCGCATCAACTCGCCGATACAGTTCCGAACTGTCCTCCGCCGGGCCGGATATGATCAGCGGCGTGCGCGCCTCGTCGATCAGGATGCTGTCCACCTCATCGACGATGCCGAAGTTGAAGTCCCGCTGGACCATGTCTTCCAGGCGGTATTTCATATTATCGCGCAGATAGTCGAAGCCGAACTCGTTGTTCGTGCCGTAGGTGATATCGGCGGCGTAAGCAGCCCGTCGCTGGCTGTCGTCCAGCCCGTGCACGATCACGCCGACGGTCATGCCCAGAAAGTGGTAGATCTGGCCCATCCATTCCGCATCGCGACGGGCCAGGTAATCGTTGACCGTGACGACGTGAACGCCCTTCTCGGCCAGCGCATTGAGATAGACGGGTAGGGTTGCGACCAGCGTCTTGCCCTCGCCGGTCTTCATCTCGGCGATCTTGCCGTCGTGCAGCACCATCCCGCCGATCAGCTGCACGTCGAAATGGCGCTGGCCCAGGGTTCGCCGCCCCGCCTCTCGCACCACCGCGAATGCCTCGCGGCAAGAGGTCATCAAGCGTGGCGCCAGCCCGTAGCTGCTCGCGGAATTCGTCCGGTCTTCGCCCGCAACGCCTCGTCACTGAGCGCGGAGATCGCCGGCTCCAGTGCGTTGATCTGCGGCACCCGTCGTTGATACGCCTTGAGCTGGCGATCGTTCATGGTGCCGAAAATGGCGCGGGCAATGGAGCCGAACATCGAGACCTTCTGGCTAGCCGAATCGGCGGGGATGGCTGGAAATAGGGCCCGGGGCACGCCCGGTCAACGCGCACGCGCCTCGCGCCGGGCCGGATCTCCCCAGCCTCGCGAACGCGCCTCCCTTTGGGCGGGTTGTAGCATCGGGGCGCTTCCGTCATAACTCCGCGTGCTTGTCTCTGTCAGGAGTTGTGATGCTTGTCCGCCTCGGGCCTCTTGGCCCGATTCTCCGCTGCCCTTGCGATTGCACTGGTTCCCGCCGCAGCCCTGGCACAGCCAACCCCGCCTTCCGGGGCGGGCGCGGCGCAAACCGCCCCTAAACCGGCGGAGCCCGGCGCTGACCCGGTGGTTGCCAAGGTCGGCGCCCACACCATCCACATGAGCGAGGTCAAGGCTGCCACCCAAAACCTCCCGCCGAACGCCCGCTCGCTGCCCGAACAGGTGCTCTATCCCATGCTGCTCGACCGGATGATCGACGAGCAGCTGCTGGTGATCGAAGCCCGCCGTGACGGCCTGGATAAGAACCCGGAAGTCCAGCGCCAAATAGCAGCCGCTGACGATCAGGTTCTGGAGCGCGCGTTGCTGACCAAGCAAATCGGCTCTCAGGTCAGCGACCAGGCGGTGCGGGCACGTTACGATCGCGACGTCGCGGGCAAGCCCGGGGCCGAGGAAGTGCACGCGCGTCACATCCTGGTCGATTCCGAGGCCAAGGCGAAGGACATTATCGCCCAACTGGACAAGGGCGCCGATTTCGCCACCCTTGCCAAGAAAGACAGCAAAGATCCGGGCGCCGGTCAGGGCGGCGATCTCGGGTATTTCAAAAAGGACGACATGGTGCCGGAATTCGCCGTTGTCGCCTTTTCGCTGAAACCGGGCGAGATTTCGCAGACGCCGGTTCACACCCAGTTCGGGTGGCACGTCATTCAGGTGCTGGACCGCAGAGCTGCGTCGGCGCCCAGCTTTGATCAGGCCAAAGCGGAACTGCGCCAGAAGATGGTCCGTGAAGCCATTGAGCAGGTGGTTGCCGATGCGCGCGGCAAAGTGCCGGTGGAGAAATTCAATCCCGACGGCTCGCCGATGCGCGCGACGGATACGGCGATGCCGCCACTCCCGGCCAAGTAGCGTGCCGGGCGCCTCGCAGGCCTGACTGCGGGGAAGCGGCCGGTTGGATATCGCCGTCTCACCGCTTGCGGTGCAAATGCCGGAACTGCCGCCGCTTGCGGGGGTGCGGCTGGCGTCGGGCGCCGCCGGTGTTCGTTACAAGGACCGCTCCGACGTCGTGCTGATGGAACTCGCCCCGGCGAGCACCGTCGCCGGGGTCTTCACCAGCAATCGATGCCCGGGTGCGCCGGTGGATTGGTGCCGGGCCGCGCTGCGCCACGGCAAAGCGCGCGCCGTAGTCATCAACGCCGGCAATGCCAACGTGTTCACCGGGAGAGCGGGGCGAGACGCGTGCGCCGCCACCGCGACGGCAGCCGCCGTCTTGGTTGGATGCAGGCCGAGCGAGGTGTTCCTCGCCTCCACCGGGGTGATCGGCGAAATCCTGCCGCATGAGCGGCTGAGCGCGGCGCTGCCGGCCCTGCACGGGGCGTTACACGAGGCGGCCTGGACAGACGCGGCGCGGGCGATCATGACCACCGACACGTTCCCCAAGGCGGCGACGCGCGTCGCCCGCATCGGTCGGTCGGAAATCCGCATTAACGGCATCGCCAAGGGCAGCGGCATGATCGCACCCGACATGGCGACCATGCTCTGCTTCGTCGCGACGGACGCCAAAATCCCCGCGACCGCCTTGCAAAACGCCCTGCGCGGCGGCGTCGAATCCAGCTTCAATTGCACGACTGTCGACTCCGATACTTCAACATCCGACACCGTGCTGCTGTTCGCCACGGGCCGGGCAAACCACCCGCGCATCCCCGCCGAGGGCGGGCGCGTGCTGTCCGATTTCACGGCCAAGCTTCAAGACCTCTTGCTCGACCTCGCCTTGCAGGTGGTGCGGGATGGCGAGGGGGCGCAGAAGCTGGTGCGGATCGATGTGGGCGGCGCCAAGACATCACGATCGGCTAAACGGGTCGCGCTGGCCGTCGCCAACTCTCCGCTGGTGAAGACCGCGATTGCGGGGGAGGACGCGAATTGGGGCCGGATCGTTATGGCAGTCGGCAAGGCCGGCGAACCGGCGGACCGCGACAAGCTATCCATCGCCGTCGGCGGCACCTGGATGGCGCGCGACGGCGGTGTGGTTCCGGGTTACGACGAAGCGCCGGTCGTTGCGCATATGCGCGGGCGGGAAATCAATATCGAGATCGATTTGGGCCTCGGGCGCGGAACAGCTCGCGTTTGGACCTGCGATCTGACGCATGGCTATATCGACATCAACGGGTCTTACCGGTCGTGAGGAGGGGAAGGTGGTGAGCCAAGAAGCACGGGACATCGACAAGCTATACAAGGGGATCGCCGACTCGCTGGCGGCCAACCCGCAGATGGGGTTGGACGAGATGCGGCGCATGTTCAGCCATGCCGGCGACATTGCCGGTGAACCCGGCGGGGTGGATTACATCGAGGTGGATGCCGGGGGCGTGCGGGCCATGTGGGCCAAGCCCAAGGGTTGCGCGCAGGATCGGGTGCTGATCTGCACCCATGGCGGCGGCTATGTGGTCTGCTCGATGTTCACGCATCGGAAGATGTATGCCCATTTCGCCAAGGAGATTGGCTGCGCCGCCCTGATCGTGGACTACCGGCTGGCCCCCGAGCACATCCATCCGGCCCCGGTCGATGACGTTGTGCGCGCGTATCAGTGGGTGCTGGACCAGGGGATCAAGTCGAACCACGTCGCGTTCACGGGCGATTCCGCGGGTGGCGCGCTCGCCGTGACCACCCTGCTGCGCGCACGCGAAAAGGGACTGCCGATGCCCGCGGCAACAATGCCGCTCTCGCCCTGGCTGGACATGGACGCGACCTCGCCCAGCTTCGAGAGCAATCGCGACCGGGACCTGCTGGTCTCGCGGGACATCATCCAAGCGATGTCCGGGTACGTTTCTGGGCGAGAACGGGAACCGCAAGGATCCGCTCGCCAATCCGCTGTACGGCGAGTTGAAGGGCCTGCCGCCGATGTACATCCAAGTCGGCTCATACGAGACGCTGCTCGATGACAGCCGCAATCTCGTCGAGGCGGCGCGGGGCGCCGGCGTGGAGGTCAAATTGGACGTCGTGCCGGAAATGCAGCACGTGTTCCATTTCCTGGCCGGCAATGCCCCCGAAGCCGATCAGGCAATCCAGCGGCTGGCGGAATGGGTGCGGCCGAAGCTCGGGCTGGGGTAGCCGTACCCGGAGCGGCCCTCAAGTCCCTGAAACTTGGGAATAGCCGGGGCCGCTCTCACGGCCGGATAGTTTGCAAAGCTTCAAAACCTTCAAACTCGGGGTGCCCGAGATAGAGCGGGCGGTTTTGGCCGGCGTCCCGGTGCGCCGCTCGGAACGCATCGGAGCGCGTCCATGCTTCGAAATCGGCATAGCTGCGCCAGATCGTGTGCGAAGCGTACAGCGTATGCCCCTCGCCTTCCGGGCCGCGCAGCAGGTGGAACTCCACAAAGCCTGGCACGTCGCGCAAATGACTGTCGCGGGTGGTCCAGACCCGCTCGAAATCCTGTTCTGCCCCAGGCAAGACCTTGAAACGGTTCATCGCTATGAACATGCACTGCTCCCTGATCGGCGCGCGTCGCCCGGTCGCGGCTCAGCGGCCGAGATAAGCCGCCCGAGGCTAGACTGATCGCCAATCGCTGCAAACTAATTGCTCGCTATGGCCGGACATTCCCAGTTCAAAAACATCATGCACCGGAAGGGCGCGCAGGACGCACGGCGGGCGCGCCAGTTCGCCAAGCTGATTCGCGAGATCACCGTGGCGGCGCGCCAGGGCCTGCCCGATCCCGCCTTCAATCCCCGGCTGCGCGCCGCCGCGGTCGCTGCGCGCCAAGCCAATATGCCGAAGGACACGGTGGACCGGGCGATCAAGAAGGCAACGGGGCGGCTGGGGGAGACGATTACGCGGAGGTGCGCTATGAGGGCTACGGTCCCGCCGGGGTGGCGATCATCGTTGAAGCCTTGACGGATAACCGCAACCGTACGGCCTCCGATATCCGCTCGGCCTTTGCCAAGCATGGCGGCGCTCTGGGCGAGACAAACTCGGTAAGCTTCCTGTTCAGCCGCCAGGGCGCGATCCGCTACCCGAGAGGGGTGGCAAGTGCCGATGCGATGCTGGAGGCGGCGATCGAGGCCGGCGCCGAGAACGCCGAGAGCGACGCGGAGGCGCACGAGGTTACCTGCGCGACCGAGGATTTCTTCGCCGTCCGGGATGGGCTGGAGGCGCGCTTTGGCGCACCGGAATCGGCACGGCTCGAATGGCGGCCCACTACCACGGTGGCGCTGGACACGGACCGCGCGGCAGCGGTCCTGAAATTGGTAGAAACGCTGGACGACAGCGACGACGTGCAGAACGTGTACGCCAATTTCGACATCCCCGATGACGTATTGGGTAAATTGTCGGCGTGATTGGCCGCAATCATGGTGGGTATGACGACACGAGCGCCGGGTGTAAAACGTCGGCCCGTAGCTAAGGGATGGCACGTCCCATGGGTTGGTTTACCGGGGTCGTTCTCTATGTGCTGATCTGGTGGATCGCGCTGTTCGCGGTATTACCGTTCGGCGTTCGCCCGCACGCCGAGCCGGACCCGCATACCGGTTGGCGCGGCGCTCCTGAACAGCCGCATCTGCTGCGCGCCGTGCTGGCAACCACGGTTGTCGCGGGGATCGTTTGGCTTGCCGCATTCTGGCTGGTTAGCAGCCCATATCTGAGCTTCCGACACGGGCTGCTGGCATTGCACGGAGAATAGGCAGCGTGGGCAGATCGTGCCCACGCTGCGAACATTCTCGGGCTGGAAGCCCAAGATTTCACCCGTCTCACAATTTTTTGGCTTGGACAAATCCAACGATGCGTAGCATCATCACGCGCAGGTTGGAGGAGGTCCTCCACCTGCCGTGAGACTGGCGTTTCCTCCCTAAACCTGGCCTGCGGGCGAAAACCCGCAGGCCCTTTTCTTTTGGTATCTGGTTTCTCTGTGCCTGTCACGTGGTTTCAGTCAATTTTATCGCGTTTCATCAGTTTTTCTTGCCGCTCTTCTTGTGCGGCGCACAAATATATCCGGTCCCAAATGGATGCGAGGCGCGATTGGCTTTGACGGCACGAGCGGTTAGGGTCCGGTCTTTCACCGGGCCGGGAACATCGGACAGATTCGCATGCGCCTCTCCCAGAAGTCTCATTCCCACACTCAAGGAAACGCCGGCCGAGGCACAGATCGCCTCACATCGGCTGATGCTGCGGGCGGGCCTGATCCGCCAGACCTCTTCCGGCATTTACGCGTGGTTGCCGCTCGGCTATCGCGTGTTGCGGAACATCGAGCGCATCGTGCGCGAGGAGCAGGACGCAGCCGGCGCGCAGGAATTGCTGATGCCGACCATCCAGCCGGCCGAGCTATGGCGCGAAAGCGGGCGGTACGACGATTACGGCAAGGAGATGCTCCGCATCCGCGATCGCCACGACCGCGAGCTTCTCTACGGCCCGACCAATGAGGAGATGATCACCGATCTGATGCGTCAGGGCGTCAAGAGTTACCGCGAACTGCCTCAGATCCTTTACCACATTCAGTGGAAGTTCCGCGACGAGGTGCGCCCGCGCTTCGGCGTCATGCGCGGGCGCGAATTTCTGATGAAGGACGCCTACAGCTTCGATCTGGATTACGCAGGCGCGGTGGTCAGCTACCGCAAGATGATGTTGGCCTATATGCGCAGCTTCCAGCGCATGGGGCTGAAGGCGATCCCGATGGCGGCCGAATCCGGGCCGATCGGCGGCGATCTGTCGCACGAATTCATCATTCTCGCCCCGACTGGCGAGAGCCAGGTCTATCTACGACGCGGAGTTCGAACAATTCGACTGGACAGGCGGCATCGGCTATCGGCAATGGTCCGAAAGATTTGAGGCCCGGTTTTACGCCGAGATGACGCGCATGTATGCCGCGACAGACGAAAAGCATGACCTCAGAGATAAGTGGAGAACCGGCTGCCGCCCGGTCTGCGACGCGCAGGGGCGAGGCATCGAGGTCGGACACATCTTCTATTTCGGCACAAAATACTCGGCGTCCATGGGATTCGCGGTGGCCGGCCCGGACGGGCGACGGATCGTGCCGGAAATGGGCAGCTACGGCATCGGCGTGAGCCGCCTCGTGGGTGCGGTCATCGAGGCGAGCCACGATGAGGCGGGCATCATCTGGCCCGACAGCGTCGGCCCGTTCAAAGCCGTAATCATCAATCTCAAGCGCGGCGACGCGGCCTGCGACGACATCTGCGAGGCGATCCATGCGCGGCTCGGGCCTGCCTGTCTCTATGATGACCGTGAGGAGCGGGCCGGCGTGAAATTCGCCGATGCGGACCTGATGGGCCATCCCTGGCAAATCGTCGTAGGCCCCCGCGGAGCAGCTTCCGGCCTGGTCGAGTTGAAGCGCCGGGCCAGCGGCGAGCGAAGGGAGGTCTCGCCCGAGGCGGCGGTGGCGGCGGTTTCGTAATTCGCTATGGGTTTGACGCGATACGGCGATGCCCCTTCTCCGCGGAAGAAGCCGCGTTTGTCAGACCTCGACAACGCATCGCGGCAGGACAGCTAGACGCCCATGTTCAACGCCTTCGAGCGCGCGGTTGCCACGCGTTATCTGCGCGCCCGACGCGGCGAGCGGTTCGTTTCGGTCATCGCTGCATTTTCGCTGATCGGCATTGCCCTGGGTGTGGCGACGCTGATCATCGTCATGAGCGTAATGGGCGGGTTCAAGGTCGATCTACTGAACCGGATCCTGGGATTCAACGGCGATCTCGGCGTTTATGGGCCCGGCGGCGTGTTGACAAACTATCAGGCGGACGCGGAGCGGATTGCCAAGCTACCAGGCGTAATCGCGGCCGTCCCGGTGCTGGACGGGCAGGTGCTGATCACGAACGAGCACGGCCAAGCAGGCGGCGGATTCGTGCGGGGCATCTCGCCAGCCGACATCAAGGCCACGCACGCGGTCAGCGATCACATCCTGGCCGGCTCGCTCAACGATTTCGCGGGCGATGACGCCATAGCCATCGGTACCGGCATGGCCCGACAGTTCGGGGTCTGGCTTAACGGCAAAGTCACGCTGGTCTCGCCGCAAGGAGCGGCGACAGCGTTCGGCACTGTGCCGCGCGTGAAGGCGTACCGGGTGGTGGCGATCTTCAACGTCGGCGAATACGCTTATGATTCGAGTTATGTTTTCATGCCGCTGGCGGCGGCGCAGGTCTATTTCCAGAAGCCAGACGCCGTCACCCAGATCGAGGTGACGGTGCGCGATCCCGAACGCGTGGCCGAAGCGAGCGGCGAGATCCGCGCCGCCTTGGAGGGCGTTCCGGTCACGGTGCTCGATTGGCAGCAGAGCAACAACAGCTTCTTCACGGCCGTTCAGGTCGAGCAGAACGTCATGTTCATCATCCTGGCCCTGATCATCCTGGTCGCCGCGTTCAACGTGATTTCCTCGCTGATCATGATGGTCAAGGACAAAACGCGCGACATCGCCGTGTTGCGCACGATCGGCGCCGGGCGTGGCGCGGTCATGCGTATTTTTCTGATGTGCGGCGCCTCCGTCGGCGTGATCGGCACCGTGGTCGGCACCATCCTGGGGGTCGTGTTCACCTCGAATATCGACCGCATTCAGGATTTGGTGCAGCGGATCACCGGCGTGAACGTGTTCAATCCGGAAGTCTATTATCTCACCCATCTACCCGCCCGGCTCGATTGGGTCGAAGTGGGCAAGGTGGTTGTTATGGCGCTCGGCCTGTCGCTGCTCGCTACGCTCTACCCGAGCTGGCGTGCCGCGCGCACCGATCCGGTCGAGGCGTTGCGGCATGAATGATGCCCCGCCGTTGGAGCTGGATGGCGTCGAGCGTGTCTATGTGAGCGGCGGCGGTAAGCTCGCCGTGCTGCGCGGGGCCGATCTGAGTTTGCGCGCGGGCGAAATCGTGGGGCTGGTCGCGCCGTCCGGAGCTGGCAAATCCACGCTGCTGCATTTGGCCGGGCTGCTGGAACGGCCCGACCGCGGTGTTGTGCGGGTGGCGGGCCGGGACGCGGGGGCGCTCGCCGATACAGAGCGCACCGCGATACGGCGCGACACGATCGGTTTTGTCTATCAGTTCCACCATCTGCTGGCCGAGTTCTCTGCCCTGGAGAACGTGATTTTGCCGCAGATGATCGCCGGCAAGGGCCGACGCGCCGCTACCGAGCGCGCCACGGCACTCCTGCGCTCCTTCGGCCTCGCGCCCCGCGCCTCGCATCTGCCCGGCAAACTCTCGGGCGGCGAGCAGCAACGGGTAGCGATTGCGCGGGCGCTAGCAAATGCGCCACGCGTGCTGCTAGCCGATGAGCCCACCGGCAATCTGGACGTGAACACGGCTGGCGTTGTGTTCGAGGAGCTTTTGGCGATGGTGCGCGAACACGGCGTCGCTGCGCTCATCGCCACTCATAACCCGGACATAGCTGCACGTATGGACCGGAGAGTGACATTGCGGGAAGGGAAAGTTGTCGCGGCGGAATAGCTGGCATTTTAGGCTCGAGCGCAAGAAACGTGGGCGGCGCAAAGGGCAAAGATGCACGCCTAGGGAGATTTACCGCCTGGTAGGAAATAGGAGAAAGGCACGGGCAAAGACGCCTCGCAGCCATCGCGCCAGCGCGCACATCCGAGTGCCCGCTGTGAATGTTAACCGCGGCTGCAGGCGGCAGATGGTGGCCTTGCGGGCGCCGCTAACAGCTCCATGGAGGCTCACATGGGGAAGGGAGAGGCATTGCGTCAGAAGGCCAGCTGTGAAGCCGACCGCGCCGAGAGAGCGCTGGCAACTGCCCACCGCCTCGGCCGCGAGCGCCGGCGCCTCCGTGCGCTGAGCGTGGATGCCTGGACGCGCGCTGTCAGGGCAAGAGGAGCGGCTGAGGAGCAGCGAGAGATCCGTCAGCAACAATCGTTGATTCAGTGGGTTCCGTATAATTGCTCATTTGCGGACTAAATGCTTGGCAGCAAACGAGTAGAATAACGTCCCCTCCCGATTGCCTCAGTCGTATCCAAGTCGTTCGGCCGTGGCGCCGGCCAAGGCCAACACCCGTTGGTTGTCGTTACGCGCGGCGCGAACGCGATACGTTTGGGAAAGATCCGTCACCGGATCGCTGAACGGCGTCGGTGAATGCTGTTGCGCGCGCAGGAAGTCCCGGATCGGACCCGCGTCATGCAAGTCCATGAACACGCCGAGCGCGTCGGCAGCCGCCTCGGGCTCCTCCAGCAAGTCGCGGTAGCCGATTGTGAAGTGCTGCCGGGCGGGCAGTTCGCCGAAGAATTCGACGATTTCCGCTACATACTGCTGCCAGACATTCACTCCGTCCACCATCGACGGCGTCCAGCCCTTCTGCACCAGCGAATGCGCGACCTGCCTTGGGTCGCGATGAATGTGAATGAACTTGGCACCCGGCAAGCAGTGCCCGATCAGGCGCAAGGAAGAACCGGAGCGAGGCAGGCGCTCGGTCGACCCGTCTCGTCCGGACAACAGGGCCGGATCGGCATAGGGGGGATGCTTGTCGCCCCAGATAGGCGCATGAACCCCGAGACCATCGCGGTAGAACCGCTCGACCCATTCGCCGGCGCTTGCCAGCACAAAGTCAACGAATTGAGCGCGATAGTCACGTCCTATCAAATGCGGGCGCGCGCTTTCTCTTTCGATGACATCCTTTAAGAATACAAACACCCGGCTCTCGTTTGAGATGTGAATCAGCGGATGTTGATTCAATACTTGACAAAGGAATGTCGTCCCAGATCTTGGTGCGCCGATAATGAACAGGGCCTGTGATTGCACAGCGCCACACTCCCCTTCTTGGTGCGAGCAACCAAGATCCGATTGCCTTTCGGTCAAATCGAGGGCGGGCGGGCTACGGAATGTAACTGAACCCTGCCGTGGCCGGCGAAACACGCCAGTATCGGAACGATAGCGCGTGCGTGTTCTGCAATTGGCCAAACTCGATGGACAGCCTATGGGTTCGCCGATGCCGCACGCCGATTTCGTTCACCTGCGCGTCCACTCGTCTTATTCGCTGAGCGAGGGCGCCATCAAGGCTGAGAAGATCGCCGCTCTTGCCTGCGAGGCGGACATGCCGGCGGTGGCCATTACCGATACCGCCAACCTGTTCGGTGCCCTTGAGTTCAGCCAGGCCTGTGCGCCCAAGGGCGTGCAGCCGGTCATCGGCTGCCAGATCGCGCTGACCCGCGAGGACAAGGCGCGGCTCGCGCCCGAACCGGTGGTACTGCTCGCGAAAGATCCAGAGGGGTTGGCCAATCTCCAGTGCCTGTCGTCGCTCGGCTTCCTGGAAACCGAGCCCGGCTCGCGCGCGCAGCTCCGCTTCGACGTCGTCGCCGCACACGCGGCCGGGCTGCTGCTGCTGACGGGAGGCAGCACCGGCCCGCTGACCCGACTGCTGGCCGACGGGCAGCGAAGCGAGGCCGCCGCCCTGCTCGCGCGTATGCATGAGGCGTTCCCCGATCGCGCTGCAGTCGAATTGCACCGGCACGGCAAGGCGCTCGAACGCGCGGTCGAGCCGGGATTGGTGGCACTGGCCGATGCCGCGGGCCTGCCGCTGGTCGCAACCAATGACTGCCTGTTCGCCCAACCGGAGATGTACGAGGCGCATGACGCGTTGCTCTGCATTGCCGAGGGCAAGCAGCTTGCGGACCAAGAACGTAGGCGTGTCACGCCGGAACATTGGTTTAAGCCGGCTTCCGCCATGCGCTTGCTGTTCGCCGATCTGCCGGAGGCTTGCGACAACACGCTGGCGATCGCGCGGCGCTGCGCGGTCATGGCAGAGACGCGCAAGCCGCTGCTGCCCGTCTGTCCAAAGGTGCGTTCGGGTCAGACCGAGGAGGAAACCGTTCGGGCGATGGCGCGAGAGGGGCTGGCGCGGCGAATGGAGGCGATCGGTGCCGATGCGACCACAAGCGCGCGCTACGCCGAACGGCTGGAATACGAATTGGGCGTCATCGCCGCTATGGGCTTTTCCGGCTATTTTCTGATCGTCGCCGACTTTATCCAATGGGCCAAGGCAAACGGGATTCCGGTAGGGCCAGGGCGTGGTTCGGGCGCGGGCTCGCTCGCCGCGTGGGCGCTGACCATCACCGACCTCGATCCGCTGCGCTTCGACCTGCTGTTCGAGCGGTTTCTGAACCCCGAACGGGTGTCGATGCCGGACTTCGACATCGATTTCTGCCAGGAAGGGCGCGACCGCGTTATCGATTACGTGCGCCGCGAATACGGCGCCGATCGGGTGGCGCAGATCATCACTTTCGGCAAGTTGCAGGCACGCGCGGCCGTGCGCGACGTGGGCCGGGTAATGGGCCTTCCCTTCGGCCACGTGAACAAAGTAGCTGAGCTGATCCCGAACAACCCGGCGAAGCCCGTCACCTTGGCGGAAGCGATCGCCGGCGAGCCGCGCTTGCAGCAAATGAGCGAGGACGACGAGGCGATCAAGCGGTTGCTGGAGATCGCGCAGCAAGTCGAGGGGCTGTATCGGCACGCCAGCACTCATGCCGCCGGGGTGGTAATCGGCGACCGGCCGCTGATCGAGCTGGTCCCGCTCTATCGCGATCCACGTTCGGACTTCCTGGTAACGCAATACTCGATGAAGCATGTCGAGCAGGCGGGGCTGGTAAAGTTCGACTTTCTGGGCCTCACCACGCTCACCATCCTGTCGCGGGCAGTGGGGTTCCTGCGTCGGCTCGGCACCGAAGTGGATCTCGACCGTCTGCCGCTCGACGACGCGCGGACCTACGAGATGCTGGCGCGCGGCGAGGCGGGCGGGGTGTTCCAATTCGAAGGTCAGGGCATGCGTGACGCGCTGCGCCAGATGCGGCCCGACCGGTTCGAGGACCTGATCGCGCTGGGCGCGCTGTATCGCCCCGGTCCGATGGCCAACATCCCTGAATACTGCCGCCGTAAGCACGGCGAACCATGGGAGGCGCCGCACCCGTCGCTGCACGACATCCTGGAAGAAACTTACGGGATCATGGTCTATCAGGAACAGGTGCTGCAGATCGCCCAGCGCATGGCGGGCTACAGTCTCGGTGCGGCGGACCTGCTGCGGCGCGCGATGGGCAAGAAGATCCGCTCCGAGATGGAGGCGCAGCGCAAGACCTTTGTGGAAGGCGCGGTCGCAAACGGCGTGGAGGAAGCGAAGGCCACCGAGGTGTTTGACCTGATGGCCAAATTCGCCGATTACGGCTTCAACAAGTCGCACGCCGCCGCTTACGCGCTAGTCGCCTACCAGACCGCCTGGATGCGGGCCAATCATCCGGAGGCATTCCTGGCCGCGTGCATGAGTCTCGCGATCGCCAATACCGAGCGGCTCGCGGCACTGAAACAGGAAGCGGAGCGGCTTGGCATTCCGATCCTGCCGCCCGACGTGAACCGCTCCGGCGCCGATTTCACCTTGGAGCCTCAATCGGATCGTCGGCTCGCGATCCGCTACGCGCTGGCCGCGGTCAAAAAGGTCGGGTTCGCGGCGATGGAGGCGCTGACGGCGGCACGCAAGGATCGGGTGTTCGTCGATCTGGCGGATTTCGCCGAACGCGCTGATCCGCGTCAGCTCAACCGAATGCAACTGGAGAACCTGATTCGCGCGGGCGCCTTCGATAGCCTTGAACGCCATCGCGCCCGCCTGTTCGCTGCGGCTGAGATGGTGCTGCGCCGCGCCCAGGCCACAGCAGAGGACAGCCAGAACGGCCAGATCGGCCTGTTCGGCGGCGGCCAGCCCGAGCCACTGCGGTTGCCCGACATGCCGGACTGGCCGCTTCTGGAACGGCTCGGCTACGAAGCCGAGGCCGTGGGCTTCCATCTGAGCGCGCACCCACTCGATGCATATGAAAAGGCGCTGCGCCGGTTGGGGGTGGTACCGATCGCCGGCCTCGAAGCGCGCGCGAGCGCGGGCGACGGGCGGATCAGGCTAGCCGGAACCGTCGTGGGCACGAAGCAGCGGATCACCCGGACCGGCAGCCGCATGGCCTGGGTGCGGATATCCGACTTGTCCGGCTCCTGCGAGGTAACGCTGTTCAGCGAGGTGCTGGCCCGGTCTCGCGACTTGATCGGAGATGGATGCAATGTGCTGGTAACGGCCGATTTGCAGCGTCAGGTCGAGGCACTGCGGATCACCGCTCAGGACGTGACGCCGCTTGATCAGGCGGCGGCGCATGCGGGGGCGGGAATGCGGGTTTGGCTGGAAGACACAGCCTCGGTGCCGCACATCCGCAATTTGCTGAGCGAAGCCGGCATCGGCAAAGGTCGGGTCATCCTGATCCCCCGCATTCCCGGCGAGCAGACGGTGGAGATCGCTCTGCCCGGCGGATTCAACGTCACCCCCCGCCTCGCGCACGCGCTCACTGCCACGCCAGGCGTGGCGCGGGTGGAGGAGGTTTGACGCCGGGCTGAAGGGGCTTTGATGGCCTCCAGCCACCCGGACCTGGCGTAACCCGCATTTTTTGGACGAGCCATTTCGCGCGGAAAATGCTCATGATCCGCCTCTCGGAAAGAAGTTCGAACTGGTTACGTTCGACCACAAATTTCAGCCGTCCGAACCGCTGATCGCTCTCGGCCGAGCTACCGACCAGGGAATCCAATTCGTTATCAATCCCGGCGGCTCGAACATCGCCGCTGCCCTCGTTGGCGCGGTCGCCAAAAACGACGAGCGCAATCCGGATCGGTGGGTCCTCTACCTGAATTTTGGGGCGCGAGCCACCGAGTTGACCAATGAAAATTTGCAATTTCTGGCACTTCCGCTTTGCGGATGATGCCCAGCAGCTTTCGTATGAGGTCAAAAGAGCTTTATCTGCTGAACCAAGACTATTTGTGGGGGCGTTCCGTAAGTCGGGATGTTAAGGAATCCCTTGCGAAACTTCGCCCGATGTTCAAGTCGTGGGCGACGAATACATTCCGCTCGGAATGATTAAGGATTTTCGCCCTATATCGGGAAGATCAGGACGTCGGCAGCTCAGTCGGTGATCACCGGCAACTACGGACCCGACCTCAATCTGTTGATCCGGGCCGGCGCCGATGCCGGACTGCATGTTCGTTTCGATACCTACCTTGCTTGGTATCCCGGCGCCGTCACCGCAATCGGGGAGAGCGGGGTTGGTAACATGGCAGTTTAGGGGCATCCACCGGACTGGTTTGGAAGTCATGACGCCGAGGAGTTCTTTTCCAGGTTCCACACAGGGCTCAAATTTTACTGCTGATTTCCATCTTGGGTGGGCGGATTTGCGATGCTGTCGCGGGCCATGAACGATACTGGTTCCACGGACCCGGCCAGGGTGGCAGCGAAGCTCGAAGGAATGCAGTGGCCGGACCTCAACGGCGATGTCGATACCATGCGCGCCGAGGATCATCAGCTGATCCAGCCGCTCTATTCCGCGGTTCTGGATTCGCGCGCAAACGGTGCAACCCGGCGCTGGTTGCGGTATTAAGTCGGTCTTGGGAGGGCGAGAAGCCGCGCAATGGATCTATGGGTTCTCGGGATTCTGAGCCTCGGCCTCAGTCCGATTTGAGAGCGAAGCGCTGTTCAACAACCTTGAAAGAAGATCGGATCCAACTCCGACTTGGCCGCTCGAAATACTTGAAGGACCAATGAGACAGGATCAGGGTACAAAGGATGGCCGCAACAATGCAAATCGGACCCGCCAGAGCCAAGGTGATCCCTATCTCCACACCATTGGCCACAATCAGAGCGGCAATAGCAAAAAGGACCGCCGCATGCCAGAGATAGATAGAGTATGAGATGCGGCCCAGCCATTGTACGTGCGGTGCGTTCAGAAACGCGAAAAGCGGCGAGCGCGCGTCCAAGCAGAGTACCACAACACATGCCTCGGCTACGACGAGCAGAGCGTCTTGGTGCCAAACCAGGAACACGGATAGGCTCAAACATGCGACAGCGACGAAGAGCGGCCGCAATCTGTGGACCCAGCCTTCCTGCCAAGCATTGTAGAGAAGCATTCCGGCCATAAAGCCGGCGAGAGCGCGAATGATGGACGCATAGCCGGTTACAACACTTCCCAGGCTGCCACCTGCTGGGCGGCTTACGGCGAACAACAATGCCGCGCACAACGAAAGACCTACGATGAGCGCCCATCCTTTCCCGTAGCGCGCAATAGTCAGTATCAGAACAGGGAACAAGAGATAACAAAACATCTCGACCTGCACAGACCAAGACGGATAATTCCAAGCCAATTTCGGGAATTGGAAGCTGCGGAAAGTGCTTTGGTACAGCAATGACGTCGTACTTAGTCGCCCGTGAAGAACGCTGATCGGGCGGTTTGACGGAGTTTGGTAAGGCCGTTGTTTTGGCGGAAGTTGGATCGGGTAGCGATGACGGTGTGGCAAAGGCGGCACAACAAAGCCGCCAGCCATGCGAGCAGACGGCGGAAGTTGTATCCGACCGCTGCGAGGACGGCGTTGGCGGCATCGCCGGCGCGGCCGGCGAGATAATTTCGTCCCATTCGGTGCTCGGCCTTCACGTGACCGATCACCGGTTCGATGGCGGCGCGCCGTCGCAGCTCACGGCGGATCACAGCGGTGACGCCACGCTTCTGGCCTGAGATGTAGACGCTGCGGCGCGGACCGGGTGGCGCAGTGTGGCCGCGGTATCCTTTGTCGGCGATGATGCGCCTCAGCGAGGCGCCGATCTGCTGCTCGATGGCGGGAATGACTGTCGCCAATGTGTGGCCGTCATACGGATTGCCTGGCAGGGCAGCGACGTGGGCGACGAACTGACCGCCCTTGCATCGCCGCAGCGGTGTGGCAAACGAGACCTTGACGCCGAACTCGTAGGGCCGGTGCGCCTTGCCCTTGCCGATGCATTCCACCTCGGGTGCGTGCAGGCTGTAGACTTTTGGGCCACGCTGCCTCTGGCGCTGCTCGCGCACCCGCCGGGCAAGCGACAAGGGCGGAGCGAAGATCTCGTGCAGGCCGGCGTCCGCGGCGATCTTGCGGCCGATATCGCGGATGACACGACCGAGCTGCGTGCGCAGCGTTCGCAACGCCCGGTTGGCACGCTTGAATTGCTTGGCGTGCGCGTAGCGCTGATGCTGGATCAGTGCCAGCTTGCCGATGCGTGCATAAGACTGGCGCAGCCGCACGCCATGCTTCTGTGCCAGACGCACCAGCCGCTCGCGGGCACGATGCAACAACCTGGCGTCGGTCGGGAACGCGATCGCCTTGGGTTGCACCGTGGTGTCGACAATGACGCGGGTGAAGTCGGCCGGCTTCGCCGCACCACTGCGGCTGGCCAGCGAGAGGCTCTCCTGCAGCAGCGCGGTCAGCTTCTCCTCGCCCATGCGCTGGCGCCAGCGCGTCATCGACGAACGATCGAACGGCAGGCTGTGGCGGAAGAATTCCTCACCGCAGAACAATTGGTAATAGGGGTTCTCCAGCCAGCGCTCGCACAGCACTTCGTCCGACAGGTCGTATGTGTGCTTGAGGATCGCGAGGCCCGCCATCAGTCGGGTCGGCAGCGGCGGGCGGCCAGGCCGGTCGGTGTAGCTCGCGCCGAACCGCTGCTCGAGGAACCGCCAATCGACGCTGCCAACGAGCTGCACCAGCGGATGTTTCGGATCCACGATCCGGTCAAGCCGCGATCGCAACAGGTCATGCTGGCCGCTGTCCCGCCGCTCGTTCGGTCGCATGCGATCCTCGTTCGCTGGTTCAAGCGAACCGAATCACAGCGCTTCGCGTCGGATCAATTTGCCAGAAAACCCGCCTCGCCCGCCGTTTCCCGGCAATCGCGATTTCCCAACAGGCAGAAAAATCCGTTCCAGATCAGCTGCTTCCGGATTGTTCACGGACGACTACTTAAGTCAACTTCGTTTGTAAAGAAGCTATGAGGTGCTATCAGCACCACGGCTGCCAAGGTTACAAAATAGAGCGGGCAAATTCGGGCGAAGCGGGCGACGTAAAATCCAACCAGTGCCTTTGAGCCTGCTTGCCGCAACCGGGTTCCATACACGTGCGCCATGACGAGCCCGGACAGGACAAAAATACATCGACAGCCGTCTGAAGATGCGCGTAGTCCCGCCCAATCAAGCGGTGGACAACTGTTCGGGAGCACCAGAATGTCCCAAAATAGTTGTCTGCGTGCAGGAACACGATCGCGATTGCGCAGATACCTCGAATTCCGTCCAAAGAGGGAAGTTCGCCCGCTTGTCTGATCGAAAGCGCCACCGCGGCTTTTATCCAGCCAGGAAAGCGGGGCCGGCCCGTCGACCGGGTTCGCCGGTCAGCTGATGTATCCGGCGAGCCCTGGAAGCGCTGGACACCACCGTGGCCGCCACTGCCGCCAACCAACAACTTGCCTCATAACGATGGCCAGAGGCGCAACCGGTGCTATGGATGGGTGCCATAGCCCCGGCCTACCGACTGAAACCGATTTTGCCAATCGTCCTTAGGGATGCGATGATATCCCACATTTGGCTACTGAACGTTCCATGCCAGCTGGCACGCGCGAGTGGCGGTGTAATCAGCAGGAAGGAACGTTCGCCGCGCCCCGAACAAGCGAAGCGTGGCTCAAACCTACGGACTTTTATTGACAGTCTTCGGTGACAAGCGCGCATGCTGATTGTCCAAGACAGTTGCCCGATCGGGCGCAGCGGTGGTTTTGTCTATGCGGCGCTCGGGCCGCGAAGAAGGCTGCTGCCGTGACCCATTCATCGATCAGAGCCGTCGTGCTCGCCTCGACATTTGCGATAACGCTCGCGCAGGGCGCGGCCGCCCACGAACACGACCCAATGTCTATGGACGAAGAAGCGCGGCTCGCTCAAGGTAAAGTTTGCGAACTCAGCTTCCCCATTTCATGCAGCGCACCTGCCCAACTTCAATTCGACCGCGCGGTCGCCATCCTCCATTCGTTCTGGTACGAGGAGGCCCTGAAGTCGTTCAAGAAGGTCGCCGAAACCGATCCGGGCTGCGCCATGGCTTATTGGAGCCAAGCCATGAGAGTCTGGTACCAATTGTGGTTCCCGCCCAGCGAAGCCGCGCTGAAGGCGGGAGCGAGCGACGTGCAACAGGCCGCTGGACCGGCGCCAAGACCGACCGCGAGCGCGCCTGGATCGAGGCGATCGGTGCCTTCTACCAGGACTACGGGTCGCGCGATCATCGCACGCGGAGCCTCGCTTACGAGCAGGCGATGAAGCAGGTCTACACACGTTTTTCCGGATGACCGGGAGGCGGCGGTCTTCTACGCGCTCGCTCTGGACGCCACCGCGCTGCCGAGTGACAAGACCCTTCCGCCGCCTTCGGTCGCGTTGGCTTGGGACAATTTCCCCGGCTACCGGCCCTGGTTACCTATGCACGCAGGCTGGGCGCGGCGCATACGGGCAATCTCGAGGGTCGCACGGGCGGCGTTGGCGTCGTTGCAATCCGTGCCGAACGCCCCAGCCTTGACGAAGAAACGCCTATTGGGCCGACCAAGTCGAGGTGCAGCGCCTGTCCGCCGCGTTGGCCATTGCCCGGGCCGAAGGGCGGCATGAGGACGCGCTGGCGCTGATGCGCTCAGCCGCCGAGTTGGAAGCTGCAACGGACAAGGCCAACATTACGCCGGCCGCCGTCGCGCCCGCGACCGAGCTGCTGGGCGACATGTTGCTGGAGCAGGGCCAGCCGGCACCGGCCCTTGCGGCCTACGAACGCTCGCTCGCCACTGATCCCAACCGTTATCGCGCCGTTGCCGGCGCGGCACGCGCGGCCGAACAAGCCGGAAATACGAGCAAGGCCCGGCTCTATTACCAGCAACTTCAAAATCTCTGCGCCGATGGCGACGGCGACCGCCCGGAGCTTGCAGCCGCGCAGCGCTATCTGGCGACCAACTAGGCCTACCGTGGGGGTGCAGGCGGCAAATCTTGCGCCGATTGAAACTTGTCTGTTCAGCCGAGAACCGGCCTCGTCAGCTGGCCAGCCGAGGTTGCATGCCGAGGCCGGCTTGGCGGGCGATGTGGCCGACGTTGATACGCGCCGCACGAGCAACAGCGGATGGGGCAAGGAAGTGCGAGACCCCGATGCAGCGACCAGCGAAGGCGAGCAAATGCGCCGCGCAGATACGATCGCGCGCCGCGGCGGAGAACACCAGCCTTTCGACAGGATTCAAGGCCCGCCCCCGCGCGAAATCGGCGATCATGAAGGCATGCGCCGCCAGTTCGCTGCGATGGCGGCTGCGATAGGCACTAAGCGCCGGATCAAGATCATGCCCCCGTTGCAGCGCCGCGACGGTGCTATCCGCCAGCCATTCGGCGGACTGGAGTGCCCAGCCACATCCCACGCCCCACAGCGGATCGCTCGCGAGCACGGCATCCCCAATCAGAGCCAAGCCCGACTTCACCGCAGGCCGGCTCTGGTTTGGCAGCTTGGTCATCCAAAGGAACTTGCCGACCCGTTGGCCTTCACGAACAACCGGCGCGCGCGGCAGTGATTCGAACACTCTCGTAAGGCTGGCTTCAATATCCTCCTTCCAGGCGGGCAGCTTGGCCTCGGCAGGCATGACTGCCAGTAGCGTATGACCGTCCTCATTCGGAAAGCTGTAGGCGACGTCGGGCTCCAGCATCCAGATCTGCGTCAGTCCAGGCTCCGCGATCGGCAAGTTGCGGTAATAAGCGAGTAAGCGAACCGGCCGTGCGCTTTTCTCGTCGCGTGCAGGCCGGCGGCTTCGGCCGTCGGCGATTCCCGCCATCAGCGGCGACAATCAGCCGCGCCCTTATCTCGCTTTTTACTGTCTTGCTTTCTGTCGTTACACACACCACGCGTCCGTCGCTTTGCAGGACACCCGTCGCCATGTGTCCTGGCATGAAATCGACCCCTGGCGTATTTGAGGCAAGGTTGCGTATGATCGGGTCAAGCGTCTGACGGCGAATGTTGTAGCCAACAGCGTCTCGTTCCGCGTGCTTGATCCATCCCCAACGGGTCCAGATATCCGTACGATTGCGCACGCCCGGCCTTTTCGATCGATGGAATTAACCCTAACCGTTGCAGAGTTGGGACCGCACTGGGCTGGATGTAGTGGGTGCAGAGCTTCTTATACGCGGCACGGTCGGACTCGCGTTCCAGCAGCGCGACTCTCAGTCCTTGTCGGGCGAACATGGTTGCCGCCGTGCATCCGGCGATACTGGCGCCGACGACAATTACATCGTGCATGATACGTCTCCCCCGCGCGACGAAACTGTCGATGAGATTCCCTGTGCGCGATAAGCCGAACACGGGAATCTTCAAAATCTACTACGATTTGTAAGTTCCGACAAGGCAAAATATTTCGGTATCAGAACCGAAGCGCCCGGCTCCGTTTGTCTTATAGCAAATCAGCGCTCTCAACCTGCCGCCGCTCTGTCCGGCGACCAAATGAGCTTGCAGCGCCGATCACGCCGGAGTGTCCGAAAGCCCCGGGTTTGCCGCAATTGTGCCACGACCCTTCCGCCCGAGCCGCGTTCTTGATGGTGTCGGAACATGGAGAGACGCTGGGCATGACACGGAAACTCGTGCTGAACGCGCTCGCTGGCAGCCTACTCCTGGCGCTGGCGGGCTGTGGCTATAGCCCGCTCGAGCGGGGGGTGACGGGTGGCGCCATCGGTGCCGGCGGCGGGGCGGCGCTCGGCGCGGTGACGGGCGTTGGTGCGGGGACCGGCGCTTTGATTGGCGGCGGTGTCGGGGCGGCGGGTGGTGCGCTGACTGCCCCGTAACGGTCGCACATAAGCCTGGCTTTGCGCGGTCGGTTGGTGTTCAGTGGCGAGTGACCCTGCTACCGAGCTCCGCCGTGCCGCGCACCTTGGCCTTTGCTGTCGTTACCTTGCCGCTTTTGGCGGGCTGTGCTGCCTCGCCCCAAAGCCTTGGGCTGACCGGCGCGCAGCCGATTGCACCGCCGCCCGTGGCGAACGATGCGACGATCGGCAATCCGGGGATCGGCGTTGATAATGGGATGGACTATGCGCCGAGTCTGGTGCCCAGCACCGGGGCCGGCCGGTATTACGGTGGCTACGGCTACTGAGCCGGGCCGTTTTCGGCGGTTCGGGACGGCTCAGGCAGGTCTAAGACGGCTCAGGCAAGTCTACATAGGGCAGCGATCGTTTCGGCGGCGCGGGCGACCGGGCCGGACCAGTCCCCGGGCCGGTCTTGGCGGAAGATGCGCAACATAGGATACCAGGGACTATCCTCGCGCCCGCTGAACCAACGCCAGCAGTTGTCGTAGCGGTCGAGCAGGAACACCGGCTTGCCCAGCGCGCCCGCCAAATGCACTACAGAAGTGTCGACGCTCACTACCAGATCAAGCCCGGCGATGATCGCCGCCGTATCGGCGAAATCGCGCACTTCGGACATCGGATCGTGCATCACGAGGCCGGGCGGCGGGCTCCGCGCTTCCTCTGCGGGTGGTCCGACTTGCAGCGATATGAGCGTCGCATTCGCAAGGTTGGCGAACGGGGCGAGGGTGGCCAGCGAGGTGCTGCGGCGACGGTCGAGCATGGTGAAGCCGGCCAGCCAAGGCCGCGACTGTCCGGCCCATACAATGCCTACGCGCAGCTTTCCGCGTGACGCAATCGGCAACCGGGTGGACCAGTGCGCGACGAGAGCGGGATCGGCAGCCAGATAGGATACCGGCGCTGGGATCGTCTCCAGCGTGGTAGCGAAGACGCGCGGCAGGCTAAACACCGGACAGTGGAAATCGAAACTCGGGGTCGGCGCGCCTTCTGTCAGCACGCCATCGACGCCCGCTAGTCCGCGCAGCAGCGGGGTCAGAGCCGGGGGCACCAATACCAATACGCGCGCGCCAAGCGCGGCGAGCATCGGCGCGTAACGGATGAAATGCAGCGTATCGCCGAACCCTTCCTCATGCGTCACCAGCACGCGTCGCCCGGCAAACGCCACCCCGCTTGCGAGTGTGGGCAACAGCATCTCCAGCGGCAAGGTCGTGTGTCCCGGTTGGCGCAACCGGAACTCGTAGTCGCGCCAGGCTTCCGCCATGCGTCCCGCGTGCAGCAGCGCGACCGCCCGATTAACTCGGAGCTGTGGCACGTCCGGACCCAGCGCCACCGCCTTGTCATGCGCTGCCACAGCCTCCTCGAACCGGCGCTCGATCTTCAGCATCATGCCCAAATTCGACCAGGAGGCGGCCTGTTCGGGATTGATCGCGACGGCGCGGGAGAAAGCGGCAATGGCCTCGGCAAAATGCCCGCGTTCGGCCTCTGCCGCACCGAGCATATGCTGCGCTCGCGCATCCTGCGCCGCCGCGTCAGGGTTCGGTGCTTGCCGTGTCCCGGTCGTTTGCAAAATTGCCATCCGCGCCGACCTCCTTGCTCGGACAGAGGGTTACGCAACGCGGTTTAAGCGCCGGTGAACGGAGCCCATGGAACCCCGCATGGCACGGCGGGTTAGTCGTGCCGGCAAGGGGCAACCGTGGGCCTGGCAATTCGTTGGACGGTGGGCGACGTGAGCGATCGCGAATTCGTAGCGTTGCGGTTGTCCGTGCTCGGCGCTCAGCGCATTTTCGGCGGGTCAGCCCGGTATGCGATTTGCGTCAACACGATCGCGGCCGCCTCGGTAAGCGAGCGGCTAGGCACCCTGCCCCGGGCCATTTGTGTGCTTCAGGCAAACTCGGATATCCCGGAATTCTTGCGCCCGCACCTGGATGCCGGCTTGGCCGAAGGTGTTGCCTGGAAGTTCGCGCCGATGCGCCTGTTTCCCAACGACTGGGAAATCGCACTCGACAATGACTGCGTTCTATGGGCGATGCCCGAGGGGATCAGCCAATGGCTGCGGCATGCATCGTGCCGGCAATGCCTGCTGGCGGAAGATGTTACGGCCGCGTTCGGCCGCTTCGCAGCCTTATGCGGCGATGCGCCGCGGAACACCGGCATACGGGGCCTGCCGCCGGGCTTTGATCTTTCTGGCGCGCTTGCGGCCGTGCTGGCGGCCTATCCCGCGCGGCTCGCTTCGGAACTGGACGAGCAGGGTCTGCAGGTAGCCGCACTATCTCAGCATCAATCCCCGTTTATCGTGTCGTTGGATGATGTTTCGATCTGCTCGCCTTTCCCACCTCACCTCTCGCATCCCGGTCGATGCGGAGCACATTTCGTCGGGCTGAACGTGCATCGCGCCCGACCCTATTGCGATCACACGGCCATGCGGGCGATCGCCGCCAATTGGGATCGATGGCAACCAATGATCGCACTGGCCTGCGCGCGCCGGGCCGACTGAAGGGGCCGCCATCGCGAGGGCCGTATCACTGCCGTTATTCAGGCAAAAGCTCGATCGCGTCGCCCACGGCGAATCGCCCGCCTTCCAGCACCTCGGCATGAATACCGAAATTGGTGTGGCCATAGAGCGCACGCAGTTCCGCGACCGGATCGCAGTCACGCTCGGCGGTCAGCGGGTTCACCTCGGTCGCGGGGCAGCGCGCGATGCATTTCAGCACGCGCAGTACGGCGCCGCCGAGTTGCACTTGCCGCCCAACCCAGTCCAGCTCGGCCCAGGGCGGGGCGCCGCTGAACCAGACATTGGCACGAAAGCGCCGCCGGTGACGTTTGGCGCCGAGGCGGGTCTCGTAATCGCGCAGGCTGGTCAGGCTGATCAGGCTGATTACCGGAAGCCGCTGATCGCCGAACACGTGACCCGGCACGTAGTGGAAGCGCGGCATACCAATCGCGTCGTCGCCCAGAAATCGCGTCAGGAATGCGCCGATCACTTCGCGCCCGGCACTACTCAGCGCATCAGCTGCGACCTGTTCTCCACCCGGTGCGGCAATGGCCAGGCGCCCGGTGCGCGGATCGAACAGGGCGCGCAACGCGGCGATCTTGGCGATCTTCATCTGGCACATAAACTTGTATTTCGGCAGCCACTCCGGTTGCGTCGGATCGAACTCCGCATCGCCCTGTGCCAATGCAAAGGCCCGGTCCCAGGGGATCGCGCCACCTTGCAGCACTTCCGACCACTCCAGCGCCTCGGCCGAGAGCCCCTTAACGGGATAGCGA
Organism: uncultured Pseudomonadota bacterium; assembly: GCA_963822675.1. Classification (GTDB taxonomy): domain Bacteria; phylum Pseudomonadota; class Alphaproteobacteria; order Acetobacterales; family Acetobacteraceae; genus CAWGIP01. The sequence goes on from CAWGIP010000020.1 coordinate 222,865, forward strand.
TACAGGTATTCGATGCGCATGCGACCCCTCCTCTTGCCTCCCAGTCTGCCCCTGCCCACCTGGCCTTGCCAAAGGGTCGCCTTCGTTGCCTGAGACAGGGGCGGAGTGCCGACCGGTCGCCTGAGCTATAGGGACACGCCAATGGAGATCGAAAAATTTACAGACCGGGTGCGCGGCTTTCTGCAAGCCGCTGGGACGATCGCGATCCGGGAATACCACCAGCGGATCACGCCCGAGCATCTGTTGAAGGCGCTGTTGGATGACGAGGAAGGCGCGGCCGCTGGCCTGATCCGCGCCGCCGGGGGCGATCCGAAAGCAGCCCTCGCCACGGTTGAGGCCGAGCTGGCGAAGCAGCCTAAGGTTCAAGGTTCGGGCGCAGGCCAGCCGCAACTGACGCCTGACCTTGTGCGGGTGCTCGACGCAGCGCAGCGGGCCGCAACCAAAGCGGGTGACGAATTCGTGGCCCAGGATCGTCTGCTGGTCGCGCTGGCAGGGGGCGATACGGGTGCCGCGCGGGCACTGCGCAGCGCGGGCGCCTCGGCCGAGGCGCTTGAGAAGGCCGTCAACGACATCCGCAGGGGCCGGCGTGTTACCAGCCAGAACGCCGAAGCCACGTTCGATGCGCTGAAGAAATACGCGCGCGACATCACCGCGCTGGCGCGCGAGGGCAAGCTCGACCCGGTGATCGGCCGCGATGAAGAGATCAGGCGCACGATTCAGGTGCTGGCGCGCCGGACCAAGAACAATCCCGTGCTGATCGGCGAGCCCGGCGTGGGCAAAACCGCCATCGTCGAAGGACTGGCGCTGCGCATCGTCAACGGTGACGTGCCGGAGGCGCTCAAGGGCAAGCGGCTGCTGGCGCTCGATCTCGGCGCAATGGTCGCCGGCTCGAAGTTCCGCGGCGAGTTCGAAGAGCGGCTCAAGGCGGTGCTGAAGGAGATCGAGGCCGGCGCCGGCGAGTTCGTTCTGTTCATCGACGAGCTGCACAATCTGGTTGGGGCCGGCCGGGCCGAAGGTTCGATGGATGCGTCCAACCTGCTGAAGCCGGAGCTGGCGCGCGGCACGCTGCACTGCATCGGCGCGACCACGCTGGACGAGTACCGGAAATACATCGAGAAGGATGCAGCACTGGCGCGGCGCTTCCAGCCGGTCTTCGTGGGCGAGCCGTCGGTTGCCGACACGATCAGCATCCTGCGCGGCATCAAGGAAAGATATGAGACGCATCACGGCGTGCGCATCACCGATGGCGCTCTGGTCGCCGCCGCCACGCTATCAAATCGTTACATCACCGACCGCTTTTTGCCGGACAAGGCCATCGACCTGATCGACGAGGCGGCCAGCCGTCTGCGGATGCAGGTGGACAGCAAGCCCGAGGAGCTGGATGAACTGGACCGGCGCGTAATCCAGCTCAAGATCGAACGCGAGGCTCTGCGCAAGGAGAGCGATCCGGCGTCGCGTGACCGGCTGGGCAAGCTGGAGCACGAGCTGGCGCAGCTTGAGGAACGCTCGAACGCCATGACCGCCGCCTGGCAGGCGGAGAAGGAGAAGGTTGCCGAGACGAAGAAGCTGAAGGAACGTCTCGAACAGGCGCGCAGCGAAGTGGAAGTCGCGCAGCGGCGAGGTGATCTGGCACGCGCCTCCGAACTGCTCTACGGCGTGATCCCCGATATTGAAAAGAAATTGGCCAAGGCGAGCGACGGAAGGCTGGTCAACGAGGCGGTGACCGAGGAAGGCGTGGCCGCCGTCGTCTCTCGCTGGACCGGTATTCCGGTGGACAAGATGCTGGAGGGCGAGCGCGCCAAACTGCTGCGCATGGAGCAGGAGCTGGCCAGGCGCGTTGTTGGCCAGCAGGAGGCGCTGACCGCGGTTTCGAATGCGGTGCGGCGCGCGCGAGCCGGGCTTCAGGATCCGAACCGGCCGATCGGTAGTTTCCTGTTCCTGGGTCCGACCGGCGTGGGCAAGACCGAGACCTGCAAGGCGCTTGGCCGAGTTCCTGTTCGATGACGAGCGGGCGATGGTGCGCATCGACATGAGCGAGTTCATGGAGAAGCACTCCGTCTCGCGCCTGATCGGCGCGCCGCCCGGCTATGTCGGCTATGACGAGGGCGGCGTGCTGACCGAGGCGGTGCGCCGGCG
>CAWGIP010000020.1:230000-235311 GCA_963822675.1 uncultured Pseudomonadota bacterium
ATGCCGAGGATCTTGGCTATGCGTCGGAGGAACAGGTGGCGGCTTGGCGGGGGTCTCTGCGGGAGATCGCGCGCATGTTGCAGGGCCTGATCGAGCGGCAGCGATCCTTTTCCTGAGCACTGGTCACTGACCACTGACCACTGGTTGGTAGCGGAGCGTTCCGTAAGTCTGTGAAGCCGTACCCGCGAGGGGCGGTGGAGGTATCGGAAGTGCTTATGCTGACATGAGTAGCGATCAACGGAGTGAGAAACTCCGTCGCCGAAAGTCCAAGGGTTCCTGCGCAAGGTTAATCCGCGCAGGGTGAGCCGGCCCCTAAGGCGAGGGCGAGAGCCGTAGCCGATGGGAACCCGGGTTAATACTCCCGGGCCTGCTGGACGTGACGCACGTCGAACCGTGTTCCGGCTTAACGGATTGCCGGGGCTGGGGAGGCGTTCCGGGAAACAGCGCCAGCGACGAGACCGTACCCGAAACCGACACAGGTGGACTGGTAGAGCATACCGAGGCGCTTGAGAGAACGATGTCGAAGGAACTAGGCAAATTGCTCGCGTAACTTCGGGATAAGCGAGACCCGTGTCCGGGCAACCGGGCGCGGGTGGCACAGAGCAGGGGGTGGCGACTGTTTAGTAAAAACACAGGGCTGTGCGAAGTCGCGAGACGACGTATACGGCCTGACGCCTGCCCGGTGCCGGAAGGTTAAGGGGAGGGGTGCAAGCTCCGAACCGAAGCCCCGGTAAACGGCGGCCGTAACTATAACGGTCCTAAGGTAGCGAAATTCCTTGTCGGGTAAGTTCCGACCTGCACGAATGGCGTAACGACTTCCCCACTGTCTCCGGCATCGGCTCAGCGAAATTGAATTCCCCGTGAAGATGCGGGGTACCCGCGGTCAGACGGAAAGACCCTATGAACCTTTACTGCAGCTTTGCAGTGGCACCAGGAAAGTTCTGTGTAGGATAGGTGGGAGGCGATGAAGCCGGGGCGCCAGCCTTGGTGGAGCCGTCCTTGAAATACCACCCTGAGTTTTTCTGGTGTCTAACCGCGACCGGTCAGCCCGGTCCGGGACCCTGCATGGCGGGCAGTTTGACTGGGGCGGTCGCCTCCCAAATGGTAACGGAGGCGCGCGATGGTGGGCTCAGGCCGGTCGGACATCGGTCGTTGCGTGCAATGGCACAAGCCCGCCTGACTGCGAGAGCGACGGCTCGAGCAGAGACGAAAGTCGGCCATAGTGATCCGGTGGTCCCGCGTGGAAGGGCCATCGCTCAACGGATAAAAGGTCCTGTCTAGGGATAACAGGCTGATCTCCCCCAAGAGTCCATATCGACGGGGAGGTTTGGCACCTCGATGTCGGCTCATCACATCCCGGGGCTGGAGCAGGTCCCAAGGGTTCGGCTGTTCGCCGATTAAAGTGGTACGTGAGCTGGGTTTAGAACGTCGTGAGACAGTTCGGTCCCTATCTGCCGTGGGTGACGGAGACTTGCGAGGCGCTGTCCCTAGTACGAGAGGACCGGGATGGACGCACCTCTGGTGCACCGGTTGTCGCGCCAGCGGCACCGCCGGGTAGCTATGTGCGGACGGGATAACCGCTGAAAGCATCTAAGCGGGAAACCCTCCTCAAAACCAGGTCTCCCCGGGGGTCATGCCCCGAGAGGGCCGTGCCAGACCAGCACGTCGATAGGCCGGGGGTGGAAGCGCGGCAACGCGCGCAGCCGACCGGTCCTAATCGCCCGAGCGGCGCACGATCAGGTGTCAGGTGTCAGTTGTCAGTGCCCGACGGCACCGGCGGCACAGCTGACGCGCCATGCACAGAAATCATCTCCAGGCACGCGCACAACAGACACAGCCCGCACCAGAACCTGCCAGCCCGAACGCCGGCGGCACGGAAACCTTCCGGGCACTGACAACTGAAAACCGACGTATGGGCTGGACGACCTGGTGGCTTTGGCGGGGGGTCCGCACCCGATCCCATCCCGAACTCGGCCGTGAAACCCCCCAGCGCCCATGGTACTGCGACACAAGTCGCGGGAGAGTAGGTCGCCGCCAGGTCTTCCAGCCCATGCGCACCACCACGCGGGGTGGAGCAGCCCGGTAGCTCGTCAGGCTCATAACCTGAAGGCCGCAGGTTCAAATCCTGCCCCCGCAATTGGTCTTCATCGACGAGACTTGGGCGACGACCAACATGGCCCGCCGCTATGCGCGCGGTCGGCGCGGGGCGCGGGTGGTCGCGGCGATACCACACGGACGTTGGCGGACCTCGACCTTTGTCGCTGGCTTGCACCACAGCGGTCTCATTGTTCCCGGCCTGTTCGACGGGGCGATCAACGCGCACTGTTCGTCGCCTATTGTCGAGCAGGTGTTGGCGCCGACCTTATCGAAGGGCGACATCGTGATCATGGATAATCTGGCCTCGCACAGGTGGCGGGGGTGCGGGAGGCGATCGAGGGGCGGGGCGCCGAGCTGCGGTTCCTGCCGCCATACTCACCGGATCTCAACCCGATCGAACAGGCATTCGCGAAACTTAAGGCGCTGCTACGTGCGCGGGCAGCGCGCAAGCCGCAAGGGGCTCATGGATGGACATAAGCTGACAAAACCACCAACTCCGCAGAAGCTCGACCATCGCGCAGGTTGAACGCGAAGTGACCCGCCGGAGCCGAAGACATGGAAGCACCTGAAACGCAGACGAACGAAGTGAGCCGTGATTTCATCCGTGACATCATCCAGGCTGACTTGGAGGCCGATCGCGTTGCTGGCGTGGTCACCCGCTTCCCGCCCGAACCCAATGGCTATCTTCATATCGGGCACGCCAAGGCCATCTGTTTGAACTTTGGCGTGGCACAGGAGTATCAAGGGCGCTGCCATCTGCGGTTCGATGATACCAATCCGACGAAGGAGGCGCAGGAGTTCATCGACGCGATTAAACGTGACGTGCACTGGCTTGGTTTCGACTGGGGCGAGCATCTCCATCATGCATCCGACTACTTCGAACAACTCTTTGAATGGGCCGAGCATCTGATCCGCGCTGGCAAAGCGTACGTTGATGACACGCCGCCGGAGCAGATGCGTGCTCAGCGCGGCACGCTGACCGAGCCGGGAGAGAACAGTTCCTACCGTGACCGTTCCGTGGAGGAAAACCTGGATCTGTTCCGTCGGATGCGTGCGGGCGAGTTTCCGAACGGTGCGCGCGTGCTGCGGGCAAAGATCGACATGGCTTCCCCCAACATGAATCTCCGCGACCCCGTGCTGTACCGCATTCTGCATGCCGCTCATCCGCGCACCGGGACGAAATGGTGCATCTATCCTACCTACGACTATGCGCATGGCCAGTCGGATGCGATTGAAGGAATTACGCATTCGCTCTGCACATTGGAATTCGAAGACCACCGTCCGCTCTACGACTGGCTGATCGAGAGTCTGCCGGTGCCTTCGCGCCCACGGCAGTACGAGTTCGCGCGACTGAACCTCAGCTATACCGCGCTATCCAAGCGCGTGCTTACGCGCCTGGTGAACGAGGGCCGCGTTTCCGGCTGGGACGATCCGCGCATGCCGACGCTCGCAGCGATACGACGACGCGGTGTGCCGCCAGCCGCGCTCCGTGATTTCGTGCGACGCAGCGGCGTCACCAAGGCGAACAGCGTCGCCGACTTCGCGTCGCTCGAATTTTCGATCCGCGAGCTTCTGAATAAAATGGTGCCGCGCCGTATGGCGGTGCTGCGACCATTGAAGCTGGTGATCGACAACTATCCGGAGGGTAAGTTTGAGACGCTCGAGGCGATCAACAATCCCGAGGACAGCTCGGCCGGAACGCGCCCCGTCACCTTCGGGCGCGAGCTTTACGTCGAGCGCGACGATTTCATGGAAACTCCGCCGAAGAAGTTCTTTCGCCTGTCGCCGGGACGAGAGGTGAGGCTTCGCTACGGCTACTTCGTCACGTGTCGCGAGGCGATAAAGAACAATGCTGGCGAGGTGGTGGAGCTGCGCTGCACTTATGACCCGGCAACTCGTGGCGGCGATGCGCCTGCCGGTCGGAAGGTGCAGGCGACACTGCATTGGGTGGCGGGGGTTGATGCCGTGCCGGCCGAGGTCCGGCTTTACAATCACCTGTTCACACGGCCCGATCCGGGAGCGGAGGGCGACATCATGGCCGACCTCAATCCGAATTCGCTGGAGTTACTGACCGGTTGTCTTGTGGAACCCGCGCTTGCTTGTGCTGCCGTAGGTCAGCCAGTGCAGTTCGAGCGGCAGGGTTACTTCTGCGCCGATCCCAACTCCATGCCAGGCCGGCCGGTATTCAACCGCTGCGTCGGCCTCCGCGACACATGGGCAAAGGTGCAAGCGAGTGGCCATATCGCCCGCCATGACCGGCTTTGAGAAATTGCTGTCCGGTAAGGAATCCATGCCAAATAGGGGCCTGTGGACGCGCCTCACAGCTCATATTCCAACTGCACGCTCGGACCTAGCCGGGCGTCGACGAAGCCGCCGACCTCAGATGTACCTCGGTCCGACCCGCGATTTCCGTGGGCAATACGTGCAGCATTCGAACTCGACAGTGGCTTGACGTATCAGCCGCAGGGCGTTCCCGCCGAGGATCAGGGCCTCCTCATCCGGCGGCAAGCGCAACAGTTGCACCTCATACGGCTCCAATCCGGATGAAGCCACGGGCCATCTGAGCCGAAAAGAAGTTTAGGTGCTCCCGCTCTCCGGACAGCCTGAACGATATAGTCAAACCGTCGTACCGCCGAGGTGCCAGCGGAGTTGCCCCCACCAAACCGGACACGAGGCTGGTTGCGATTGGCTTTGAATGAACTCCTTTGGGGAGAGCATTCGCAAGCCGCGATGGGGATGATTTTCGTTGTAGTCGTCGATCCAGGTGGGCAGCTGTTGCAGGACGGTCAGGGCATCCGGGCGGGGCTGGATGCGCGCATAGTCGCGTTTGAGGGTCTTCACGAACGCCTCGCAGACGCCGTTGCTTTCGGGGCTGCGGACCGGGGTAAAGCATGGCACGAGGCCGAGGGCGGCGGCAAACTCGAGGGTGTCACGGGCGGTGAAAGCGGAGCCGTTATCAGCCAGCCACCGCACCGGATGGGGTGCACAGAGCGCATTGAAGCGGTGCTCGACGCAGGCGAGCATCAGGTCGCGCACCATCTCGCCGCTGATACCGCTGGAACTGGCCTGCCAGGCGATGATCTCGCGGTCATGGGCGGTGGGCAAAACCCGAACCTCCCTGGCACCTGCACTGCTCCTCGCCGCGCTTTACTCGCGCGGCCAAATTCGGGCCTTGCGTATCTTTCGCGAACGCGTAATGAGGATTTGGGTCGGC
>CAWGIP010000021.1:0-19879 GCA_963822675.1 uncultured Pseudomonadota bacterium
GATAGCTCATCGCAATCGCCAGTCCGGCAATTTGATAACAATATTGGCATATTGGGCCAGCAACATCGCAGCCCGACGCTGCCAGACACCTGTAGCAGCCCCCGTGTGCCACAGCCCTGATGCATCGCTCCGCTGCCCAACTTGTCCCATCGGGTCGGGCGGAAACTTCAAGCATGGCCGCTTTAGATCGTTGGGCGCGTAACTTTTCTGGCCTAGTCTTGGACCTTGTTGAGCGAGCCACGCACGTAAGGCGCCAACATGGCTCCATTCCGCGAGGACCAGTGGCCCGATGCGGAGCAGCATTACCCATTGATCGCCTGAAGCACCTCCCCCTTCGAGCCGCGCGAATTCGCTGTCCAGACCATCCCGCGCCCGCGCCGAAGCATGCACACTGGCGCCAAGTGCCAGCCAGGCGTCATCGATGGCGCCCTTCTCCAGGCACGCCAGCCAGAATGCTTCTCGATACTTCCACTGTTTGTCATACGCGTAGTCCGCGATAAGGCCGAAAAATACCTTGAGCGAGGCACGCGCTAACCACCGCCGGATAAGGGCAGATTTGCTTTCCGCGCCCACCCAACGGCCAGGACGGAGCTGCGGGTTGCCCATGAATGTGATAAGGAACTCTTTTATCGCCTGTTGCAGTTCGAGGTCCGGCTGCCGGCCGCCATCAAGCCAGGGCTGGCACAGCGTGCGCGCAATCGCCGCCCGAGAATCATCGAACCGCAACTGTTTTCCGTTCACCAGGAATTGGCATACCCTCGCGGTCTGCTCGGGCGCCCTTGGTCCGCGCAAGGCGGCCGGTATGCGCGCCAGAAGCTCCGCCTGTACGGCGCACAAATAGGCGCTGACCGCTCGACCCTCCTCCCTGAAGCCGGCCATTTCAAGCACGATCGGAACCGGTTGTGTACCGCTTAAGATAAGCTCGGCCAGTGTGGCCGGTCCGCGTGCAGTCTCGAACAAACGGAATTCGCCCTGCGCCTTGCGCCACGAATCCAGTCGTGCGTCCGTGCTATCGTGCAGCAATCGTTGAATGGCAACGCCGGCGGATGAGATTCCCGCGCCCCGGCCTTGAAGTCCCGCAGCCATGCCTCGATCAGATACCGCAAGGTGCGGAGAGCGTAACGCCTGATCGAAAACCAAATCGAGCAGTCCAGGGAAGCCAATTGCCGGCGGCTCCCCGTGCCACAAGATCCAAGGCGCGCGCTTTAGATCTTTCGGATCGACGTTTCCCGGCTTTCCACTGCCCGCCAAGGCCAGGCGCAATCGCCTCCGCACGCTCTCCAGGATCTCGTCGTCCGGCGGGCGGGGCGTCGCTTCAGCCGCACTCAAAACTTTAAGCATCCGCTCCGTTTGCGGCTCCGGCGGCAGGCGATGCGGCAGGGCGACGATCGCCGCCTCCAGCCGCGTCAAGGCAGCGGCAAAATGGCCGCTCACTTCTGGTCGATCGCCTGTTGAATATGCTCGCGCAACCGCTTCAGTTCGTCGGAGGTACGCGAGGTCAGCACAAACCGGATGTCGATGCGCCGATTGCGGCGCAATTCGTCGTCGGTTTCGCCCAGAGCGTCCGGCAATGCTCGCCGGTCGCCGTAGCCCGCTTCGCCGAGCAGTTGCAAGCCATCCGGATTGCGGATCGCGTCCAATCCCGGCTGATCCCGGCGCAGTTCGGCAAACACCGCGAGCGCCCGCTCGGTCGAGAGTTCATCATTGTCGCGGAATTGCGCGACCCCGGTGATCGGCCGATGGTCCGTGTGGCCTTCGATCAGCACCGTTTCCAATGCCGGCAGCGATCCCGGGGGACAGGCGGGTGGCGCCTGTTGCTCCGCGTAGCAGGGCAGTGTATGCGCCAGTACGTCTGCGAGGATCCCGATGGTTCGCTGCGCATCGCTGCTGAGCGCGGCGCTGCCGGTGGCAAACAGCAGATCGCCGGACAAACGGAGCACGCCGGAGTGCTGATCGACGACCACTTGCACACCCCGGGCATGAAGCTCCCGGTCCAGGCCGGCTAGCAAGCCCTGCCGGGCTTGTTCACGCTCCTGAACATCCTGCTCAAGCCGGTCCAACGCGTCTCGCAGCAGCGCGCGAAGCTGTTGGTTGCGTTGTTGTTGAAGCTCTGCTTCATGACGCTGGCGGTCCGCTTCAGCGCGCTGGCGCTCCGCCTCCATTCTCTGGTGATCCGTCTCGGCCTCTTGTTGTTGCAACCGGGTCAGAAGGCGCTCGTAGCGACTGCGCTCAAACAAGCTGGTCCTGTTCGGCTTGGTGATAATTCAATGCGAACACGGTCAGCATCAGTAGGAATACGAAAGGATTCCCACCATCAGATCGCTGACCGAGGCGAAATACCCCTCGCCCTCTTCGTCGGCCGGATGACCGAACCGCCTCACCGCGCCCTCGCTTGGACGGGCCGGGGTGGCTGGTAGTCCTCCAGGGTATCTTCAAGCTGTTTGATCGCGGCATGGAGCTGGGTTGCTGCCTTAGCCATGTTCTGATCGGTGCCGGCTACGAACTCGCTGACCCGTTTGGCGAACTCCTGCAGGCCGTTCTGCAGCCGCTCCATGATGCGGGCCAGTTCGCGATCCACGCCGTCAAATCGTTGCGCTGCCGAGGCCAAGCCCTGGCTCAACTCCTGCACGCCCGAACTCGGCGGCCTGTAGCCGCTGCGCCGCGCCACCGATCTGTTCGACGGCGGCCGCAATCGCGCGGGACACGTCGTGCAAGAGCTGCACGCTGGCACGCGCGGCCTCGCCGGCGGCACGAAGGTCGGCGGCGCTGCTGGTCAGCGGCGGCGTTGCCTGGCCGACCGCTTGCTGGAGCTCGATGATCCGGCCCGGAAGTTGATTCGCAGCCTCGGTCAGCACGAGGATTTGGCGCGCGAGTGCCGACGTGCGTGCGCCAAGATCGTACCCGCTCCGCCGAGCGTGGTTCGGAAGTCGGCCAGCATCTCCTGTAAATGCGCTCGCATACCGCCGATCGCCGCGGCAATGCGTTGCACGGCTTCTTCGGCGCCGCGTTCCAGCGTGGCGCCCGTGCTTGCTGCTGATTGCGCCAGCGCGCCGGCAACTCGATCCGCACTCGCCTCGAAACCGGCGGAAGCCGCCTCAATGCGGGCCGCCATATCGCGTCCGGCATTGGCGCCGGCATCGCGCGTCTGCTCCGCGACCTGATGCAGTGTCTGGAGCAGCCCGCCCATCTGCTGCGTCATTCGCGACAGCGCTTCCTCGGCGCCCTCGCCCATACGCCGCGCCATCAGATCGGCGGATTCGGACATGCGTGTGGCCGTGTCGTGCAGGCCCCCGCGCAAATCTTGCAAGCCTTCGCCCAGGGTCGCCAGGCGCTCCGTCATTTCCCGCATCTGATCGCCGGTGCCGCCGTGCAGCTTCTGCAGGAATGCATCCAGCATCTGGCCGACTGCGTCCTGGTTGCGCGTCGCCATGCCGGCGGCAAGTTCTTCCATCGCCCTGGTCAGCGGGCCGATATGATCGCCGAGTCGCTGATCCAAAGCGTTATCCAGCGCCGATCCGATAGAGATTGCCAGGTTATTCGAGAACGTTTCAAGTTGAACGAGTTGACGTTGCGCCAGCTCGTTTGCCTCCTCCTGTGCCGCCGCCGGCGTTCGCAGAGGCATCAGCCTCTCAAGATCCGTCAGAAATGCGCTTAACGCGCGCTCAGCGGGGCGCAGGCACGTCTTCCGCCAGAAGATCGCGTAGGCAATTGACAGCGCAAGCCCGACCAGCGATGTAATGAATTTGAAGGAGGCGGTGTCAAGCAATCCCTGAAGCGCGAGATTGCGTTGTGACTGACTGATTCCCTCTGCGACAATCCCGCCAGCCATTCTGAGCGCGACTGCCAAGCCGAAGAACGTAAACAGCAGCCCGGCGCCCACCAGCAGATTTGGCAGTGCCGCGTGATAGCGCTGGTCAAGCCCCACGTCGGCGAATAGGGACAGATTGAACGAGCTATCGGCGTGCGCGGTCGCACGGACGGGGTGTCCGGGCGCAGAAGGAACGATAAGCGTCTCCCGGAACTCGCGCCATCGGGGCCCTATGAAGGGCACATCCAGAAGTTTAGACAAAGCGGATTCAAAATCGCGCGAAAACTGGAGCGCGTCGTTGGCTTGATTGATCCGATCGCGTGCTTTTCTCAAGCTCCTTTTGAGCCTTGTCACCTTCAGCCAAGCAGAAAGGCCCGACCAAATGGCCCAGATCGCTAGCGCTATCCCGATGACCCAGATTGTGACGGGTTTTGCAATAATCGGACCAATGTAATCCATTTCGGGCGGGCTCTCCCTTTCCCGGGAGACTAGGCCGTGTGGACGGATAGCGTAAAGAACAAGTAGCGGGATTCCCAAATCGGTATTTGTTCAAATCACTGCGTGACCGGCAACAGGGAGCCGGCCATGCTGACCGGGATGACGGAGGAGGATTGGTCGGTCGTGCTGGAGGTGTTCGACGCGGCGCAGTCGCGCCGGGGCGAGCCGGGACATGACGACCGCAAGTTCCTGGAGGCGCTGCATTTCTTTACCGTCCACAACATCACCTGGCGGGCGCTTCCGGCCGAGTTCGGCAACTGGAACAGCGTCTGGAAGCGGTTCTGGCGGCTCAGCCGCACTGGGGTGTTCGAGGCGTTCTTTCAACTCCTGGCCGAGACCAGCAAGACAGCGCATCTGGTGCAGATGTTCGACAGCACCGTGGTTCGGGCGCATGTCTCGGCGGCCGGCGCAAAAGGGGGCAGCAAGATCAGGCGCTCGGCCGGTCGCGCGGCGGGTTCTCCACGAAAATTCACCTCAAGACGGATTTCGACGGCCTCCCGATCGCCGTCCACCTGACCGGCGGAGAGGTCAGCGATAGTACCCAGCTTGAAACGTCGCTGGGCATCGGTCCCGACATTAAGCCGCGCGCGGCGATTACCGATAAGGGATCAACTCGGCCGCCAACCGCGCGGCTTGTCGGAGACGTGGCATCGCACCGGTGATCCCGTATCGCGAGAATGCCAAGCAGCGGCCTTCGTTTTTCCCGAAGCTGCTGTACAAGACGCGGGCTCGGGTCGAGCAGGCCGTGGGCAAGCTGAAACGCTTCAAGCGGATCGCGCTACGCTGCGAGAAGACCGCCGAGAGCTATGCCGCATTCGTCAGCTTTGCTTGCGGGCTGATCTTGATCAAATCCGTCCACACGGCCTAGCCTTGCCCTCCTTAAGGCACTCTAAACGCAATATCATTGCCGGACCGATCTCGCAGACACTTCCCGGTAGTTCCGTCACGCCCGGGGTCAGGCAGACAGAAGCACCACCTCGGGTGGCTCGGGGCCGATCTTGTATGGCAGCGTATGCAAGGTTTGCACCTCCAGCGTGACCAACCCCGGCAGGACCGGAATGAGAGACACCGGCAGAGCCGCGTCGCCGTCGGTCCAGCGGAAGCCCGCCTCTGCCGCATGGAACCCCTCGGCCAGCACTGGGGCGTCATGCTCAATGCGCACCTCCACCCCCGACCGGCGCAGTGCGATGCTCTTGATCGCAATGCCCAGCCGACGCTGGTCGCGCCCGCGCCGGATTTCGGCGGGGATGCTGCTGCGCGAAACTAGCCGCAGGCGCGTCGGGCTTGCGTTAAATTCGAACAGGTAGCACCCGTTCTCGACCCCGGTCGGCTCGATCCGACTCCCGTCAACCACCAAATGAAAATCCGGGTCGGTCGTGACCGGACCGGAGCAGCCCGCGCGATCGGATACGCTACGCCAGAGCCGGTCGGCCGCCGGCCCTTCCTTCACAATCGGCGCGCAAGGCGCTTTCGCCTGAGCTCTGTCCGTCCGGTCGCCGCCAATCCCGAGCAGGAACAATGTGCGATTGCCGTCGTCACGGTATGTCTCGGCCGGCGCGCCGTCCGCCACCAGCACGGCGTGGCCTTCCACTTCGATGTGGTAGTATTCGACACTGCGAGCCGCTTCGTCCAGTACCACCGAGCGGCCGTTCAATAGCGTCTCGACCGTCACCAGTACGCCGTCCATAAACAGCGAATGCCCACGCGTCAGACGAAGATCACGTGTCGGTAATTGTCGCCCAGTGCGCCGCGCCGAACGATGATCGGCGTTGCCGCCTCGCGGTTCGCATCGGTGATCCGGGTGCGTCCCGAACCGATCCAGATCACTGGCGTGACCGCGCCGGAAATCGTCACCACCTCCATGCCCGCCCGAATCCGTTCGACGGGCACTTCGCCGTGCGGCGTCAGAATCTGCGTACCGGCGCAGAAGCATGGGATCTGCCACTGTACATCGGTCCCGCCGGAGCCATCGGAGGAGAACCTGAAAACTCGGCCTGTAAAGTCTTCATTCGGGTTGAGCTGGAGGGCCGCGCTGTGCGTGTTATCGGTCACCGACAGCACGTTTCCGGCCAGGAGGGCTCCGGTCGTATAGGCGGCCGAGAAGCCACCGAGATCAAGCGCGCCGCCACCCGACAGGGCATCGATCGTTCCGGTAAACTGATTGGGCGTATCGATATGCAGCGTTGCGGTGCCATCCTGCAAATCGAAACTCTCGGCGCCGCCGGTGCCGACCACCTCGACCAGACCGCCGGAGCTGATCAGAAGCGTACCGGCGCTCGTCACGGTTGCCGGATTGAAGATTACCGTCCCGCCGTTCGCGGCGATGGAATCCGACGCGAGCGCGGCCGAACCGCTTTCAAGATCGAACGTCCCGCCGGCCTGCACGGTGAGCGAGGAGGTTGCTTGTTCCGTGAAGGATAAGCCCGAAGCGGTCAGCGAACCGCCGGTTTCAACGGTGATGGCGCCGGCATTGGCGAAGTTGTTCGTGCTGGCTTGGACATCACCCGCCACCACCAGCGAGCCGAGATTATTGAACGCGCTCGGTCCTCGCGCACCGCGCGGCACTACCGCGGGTGCGGCCAGCGTCATGCCGCCCGCCAGGGACATGGTTCCGAGATTGGAAAAAAGCCACGCGTTGGACTGAAAACTGCTACCTGCCGCCACCGAGAGCGACCCGACATTGGTGAAACGCGCGGCATCGGTCTGTGACGGCCCGCCGACAACCGCGACTACGCCCTGATTGACAAAGCCGCCGCGGGCTCCGAGTTCCACACCACCAGCAGACGTCGTAATAGTCGCCGCTGGGCCGAGCGTGAGTGTCGCCGACGGGCTTCCCGAGGATAGAGTCGCCCCGCCGCCGACGCTGATCGTCACCTGGTCAATCGTCGCATTCTGCGAGATCTGCAAGCCCGATCCGAGCCCTTGGACCTGGATCGACCCGCCGCCCGATATCGGACCGCCCACGCTTAGTATTCCCGCGGCGATGTCAATGCTGCCGCTATCCGTGATCGAGCCGACGCTGGTATCGCTCTCCACGGTCGCGCTGGCGCCGGCGAGGATGTTGGCGATGTCGGCCGACCCCGGCGGCCCGCCCGGCGTCCAGTCGGAAGCGGTTGTCCAGTTGTCGCCGCTGCCGCTCGTCCATGTATATGTGGTCAAGTCTGATCCTCCGCCGGGGAGCCGTTTGGCGGTGCAGACCATTGCATACCGTATTCGGAATAATCAAGCGCTTAGAACGAGCAGCGAACCTTGAGCCAGGTCGCGCGTCAACACCCCACGCCCAGCCGAAGGCCGACCTAGAACAGCGAATACCCGCCGTCGATCACAAACGTGTCGCCGGTGTGATAGGCACTGGCATCGCTCGTCAGATACACCGCGATGCCGCCGAAATCGGCGCCGGTTCCCCACCGACGCATGGGAATGCGCGGCAGCACGTTGCCATGGAATTTCGGGTTGGCGATCGCGTTGGCCGTCATGTCAGTCTCGATCCAGCCGGGCAGGATTGCATGCGCCCTGACTTGGTGCCGAGCGAACTCCACCGCCAGAGCACGGATCATCGAAATCATCCCACCTTTGGTTGCCGCGTAGTGCTCGCTGCGCGCCGCTCCCTCGATTGCAGCGAGCGATGCGGTGCCCACCAGCACGCCGCCAACGCCGCGCTTGACCATATGCTGGGCCGCGACCCGAAACGTATGGAACGCCCCGTTCAAATTGACCCGCAGAACGCGGTTCCACTCTGCGGCGCTCATCTCAAGAAAGGATGGCACGCCGCGCCCCGAAACGCCTGCGTTGGCAAAGCACGCATCAACACGGCCCAACGCATCGACGGTTTTGGCGAAGGCGTCTTCGACTTCCCGCTCCTCGCCCACATCGCATCGCAGAGCCAGGATTTTGCGACCGGTCTGCGCAAGCTCTCGACGCGCGTTCTCGTTTTTCGCCTCGTTCGTGCCCCAGATGGCGACATCGGCGCCGGCTTCCGCCAGCGCCCGCGCAATGCCCAGGCCAATGCCCCCATTGCCGCCGGTCACAAGCGCCGCACGGCCGGTGAGATCGAATGCTGCGTATGCCATGCCGGGCTCCTCAGGTGTCGAGCCGATAGAACCGCGTCGCGGTATCGTTAAACAGTGCCGCTTTGTCCGCGTCCGACGCGCCCGTCGCCAGACGTTTGAAAGCGTTCCAGCACACGAGGTAGCTGTACGAGCCCTTGTCCACCGGGAAATTGCTCTCGAACATACAGCGCTCGGCGCCGAACGCGTCGATGCATGTCTCGATATAAGGCCGCCAGGCAGCAGCAAGCTCCTCGGAAGAGGGCGGATCGCCGGCGGTCTCGAAGCCGAACCCATTGATCCGCATCCCCAGCCCGCCCAGCTTCGCGAAAACGTTCGGGCACCCTGCGAGTTCGCGAATCGCCGGCCGCCAAGCCGCGAACACCTGCTCGCGGCGGCCGGCGTAGCGTCCGATCCCCAGCGGGCCGCCGACATGGTCGAGAACGATCCGGACCTCCGGCACCGCGCGGGCCAGCGCCGTCAGTTCCGGGATTTGCGGATGGTAAAGCCAAGCGTCGAAACTCAGCCCGAGCTTGCCGAGCCGCCTCAATCCCTCCCGGAAGGCCGCGTCCTGCATCAGACGTGGCGGCACAGGATAGCCGGGGTGGCGGACAGCGGGCTCGTCATCCCAAGCGGTGATGTGGCGTATGCCACGGAACCGGTCGCCCCCGGCGCGGACATGCGCCTCAAAAATGCCTTCCACGCGCGCCCCGAGACGGAGATCGGCGTGACCGACGATCGCCCCGCAAATTCGCGCCGGTCCATACCGGCCGGAGGCACTCATCGCCGCCACCCCGTTTACGAACTCCGTCTCGCCAACGGGCCGGAATTCCTCAGGACCTGCGGCGCGGTGGAATGCCCAGGCCTGCACGAAGCAGGTCGCGACGATGTTGTGGCCCGCCGTTAGATCCCCGAGCAAATCTGGAAGCATGTATAGCCAGTCAGGCCGATCCCAAAGGTGGTGGTGCGGATCGACGATCGGCAACATCGGATCGAGCACCGGCTCGGTGCGCCGCGCGAGCCAGTCCTCGCGGACCGGCAGGTAATGCGAACCGTGAGATGCAGTCGTGCTGGCGGTCATGCGGCGCGTCCTCCTGTCCCGGCAAGGTACCCCGGGCCGGCTGGGATCGCCAAAATCGCTCAGGTGCCGCTTGATGTGCTGTACGCCGGGCGACAAAGTGCGGCAACGCAGAGGGCAGGAGTATGGATTTCGATCTTTTTGTCATCGGCGGCGGGTCGGCTGGTGTGCGCTGCGCGCGGGTAGCCGCCGGACACGGTGCGCGCGTCGGTGTCGCCGAGGCGCGGTTCTGGGGCGGCACCTGCGTCAACGTCGGCTGCGTGCCGAAGAAGTTGCTGGTTCAGGCCGGGGAATATGGCGGCTGGGCCGAGGACGCGCGTGGGTTCGGCTGGCAGATCCAAAAAGGACCGCACGACTGGGCCGCACTGATAGCCGCCAAAGACAGGGAAATCGGGCGCCTCAACAACATCTACCTTCGTTTGCTCGAGCAATGCGGCGCACAGGCGTTCGAGGCACGCGCTCGCTTGCTGGACGCCCACACGCTAGAGGTGGGCGGGACCAGGATGACCGCCGAGCGAATCGCGATTGCCACCGGCGGCCACCCCGATCGGCCCGGGATCCGAGGCGCGGCGCTCGGCATTGTCTCGGATGACGCTTTCTTTCTGCCCCGCATGCCGGATCGCATCGCGATCGTAGGCAGCGGCTACATCGCGGTTGAGTTTGCCGGCATTTTCTCAGCACTCGGGGCCGGGGTTGATCTAATCTATCGCCAGCCCCTCCCGCTGCGCGGCTTCGATGCCGATTTGCGCCAGGCATCCGCGGAGGCCCTGGGGCGGCAGGGAATTGCGTTGCATCCGGGCTGCTTGCCCGCGCGCCTCGAAGGCGCCGGCGAACAGCGGCTGCTGACAATTAGCGGCGGGAGCACGATCCGCACCGATGCGGTGTTCTTTGCCACGGGCCGCAGGCCCGCGACCGAGGGACTCGGTCTCGAAGACGCCGGTATCTCGGTCAATGCCGCCGGCGCGATTCGCGTCAACGAGCATCTGCAGACAAGCCAGCCGCATATTTTCGCCTTGGGCGACGTCACGGACCGGCTCAACCTGACCCCGGTCGCCACCGCCGAAGGGCACGCGCTCGCCGACAGCTTGTTCGGCGGTCGGCCGCGCCGGGTCTCGCTGGAAAACGTGCCGACGGCGGTTTTCTCGACCCCGCCGATCGCCACCGTCGGATTGACCGAGGAGGCTGCGGCGTCGTGTGGGCCGGTTGACATCTATCTCTCTCGCTTCACGCCGATGCGCCATACGCTCTCGGGCCGGTCGCGGGTATCGCTGCTGAAACTGGTTGTGGACCAGGCAAGCCAGCGTGTTCTGGGGGCGCATATGCTGGGCGAGGACGCGCCCGAAATCATGCAGGGGCTGGCCATCGCACTCGTCATGGGGGCGACCAAGGCGGATTTCGATCGCACCATCGGTATTCATCCCACGGCGGCGGAGGAATTCGTTACCATGCGCACGCGCACGCGCACTGCCGGGGTGGCCCGCGCGGCGGAGTAGGGTTCAGCGTTAGCCCGGGAACCTCGCTGAACTTTTCCGGGTCTTTACGCGTCCGTGCTCTTGTCACGGCCGTCATCAACGAGGCGCTGCGCCGCCTCGGCAAACGTCGTGCCACAGTTGAGTTAAGTGCCATCGATCACGCTTACGGCACAGACCCCGCGGCTGATGCGAGGCCCGTTACGCCCAGCCCGGAGGAGCAGGCTGCACGGCGCGAACTGCGTCGCATAGTCGAACGCGCGGTGGATGCTCTTCCAACCCCGTTCCGCATCGTCTTCATTTTGCGGGTGATCGAGCAAGCAAGCATCGAGGAGACCCCCGGCACGCTCGGCATTCCAGAAGCCACGGTCAAAACTCGGCTGCATCGTGCTGGCTCCACTATGTCCCGATGTCGCCACCTGGCGTTGCCGAGTGGAACCGCGGCTGGCGCTTGGATGTAGGTCAGACGAGGCCGTCAGGACCGATATTGGCCGCAGTTTCGTCACTGAGTTGTCCGAAGGTTCCATGGGATGACTCCCCAGGTGCTCGTCCGTACTACGAACAGCTGATGCCGGGTCGCCGTTCGTGCGCGTAGGGCAATCGATCGTTGCATCGTGAAGTAGATCCATGCCGGTATTCGCAGGATGCAGAAACATGCAGTCCTGAGTGAAATGTTGTTGCGGAATAGCAGCGCAAATGCGATACTAAGCAAAGCAAGCGGATTCGTTCGCGGGGTCGGTTCCCTCGATACTTTGTCTGCTAAGCGGCGCTTGAGTGATCGCCTGCCGGCACCGGGCGGCCGCCAACATTTGCGCGGGCGGGCGTCAATTTGCCCGATCCGGGAGGAAGCGAAATGGCCAGTATAGCCGATACGATCAGCAGTCTCCTAAAGGGGCCGTTCGCGCTATTACGGCCCGCGCCCGCGCCGCCGCTGCCGCCGCGACCCGCCGGCGCACCCGAACCGGCGCCGAAATTCTTACATTCTCCTTTAACGTCGCTTGCGCTTTCGCGCGCAATCGCATCAATACACACTCCTTCGCCTGGACCCGTGGGCGGGGTGGCCTCGCCGCTGATCGGCGGGGGCGAGACGATCAGCACCAGCGTCACTGGTCCGGTAGTCCTGAACCCCTCGACTGGTAACCCGCTGACCATAACCAGCACCGGGACGGTCACCTCGACTGGTACCAGTGATGGTGTCGATGGGGGATCCGGTACTGACTTGGACCATCAGCAACGCTGGCAAGGTCACTTCAGCAGGCGCCTATGGCGTGTCGCTTGGAGGGCCGGGCATAATCACTAACACCGGATCAATCTCGGGGAAGGATGCGCTCGGACTGCGCGCTGGCGGCACCGTAACTAATAGGTACAGGCGGCTCCATTTCGGGTGCCGTCGGCACTGGCGTTTTCATGACCGGCGCGGCGGGAACAGTCACCAACAACGGCAGTATCGCCGGCGGGGACCTTGGTATCCTGCTCGCGGCAGGCGGCAGCGTTCAGAACAATACCAGCGGCTCGATCTCGGGCGCAGGTGATGCAGGCGTCTTTACGGTCAACAACGCCGGTACTCTGACCAACTCCGGCAACAATAAAGGCAATGGGTACCAACGGTGCCGGGGTCTACTTCGAGAATGGCGGCACGGTGACGAACAATGCGGGCGGGGTCATCTCAGGCGGCAAGTTCGGGGCCTTCATTGAAGGCGCTTTTGGCACGCTGGTGAATGCCGGCAGGATTACGACCGCAACCTACGACGGCGTCATCGTCGGACGCGGGGGCACGATCACAAACGCCACCGGCGGATCGATCGTAGGCGGCACAAATGGCGTGTACGCCAAATACAGGGCAACAGCTTTTGTAACTAACTTCGGCAGCATTAATGCAACCGCAACGACCGGCGCGGGTGTCGATCTCGCGGGCGGCGGCAGCGTTACGAACAAAGCGGGCGCATCCATTTCCGGCGGAGCGTTCGGAGTTTTTATCACCGGTAGCTCCGGGACCGTTATCAATAACGGGAGTATTTCGGGCCCGCACGGCATCGATCTCGCGGCCGGCGGTAGCGTCACCAACGCTGCATCTGCCTCCATCTCCGGCCAGGTCTCGGGTGTCTTCTCCAGTGGCAAGGCCGCGAACGTCGCCAACTACGGCGCGATCAGCGGGAACACCGGCGCCGGCCTTGACATCGAAGCCGGCGGCACCGTCACCAATGCATCCGGCGCCTCCATCTCCGGCAGCCAAGACGGCGTTTTCGTGACCGGTGGTAGCGGCGCGGTCACAAATTCGGGCAGCATCGCGGGCCCGCATGGCGTAGCGCTTGAAGCGGGCGGCAGTGTCACCAACAATGCGGGTGGCTCCATCTCCGGCCCGACCACGGCGGTCTTCGTTCAAGGTGGGGTCGGGACCATTACGAACGCGGGCATTATCAGCGCGGTGGCGTCGGGCGGCACCGGCCTCGATCTCGAAAGCGGCGGCAACGTAACCAACAACGTGGGCGGGTCGATCTCGGGTGCCTCGTTCGGCATCTTCGTCGCCGGCGGTGCCGGCGCTATCACGAATGCCGGCAGCATCGCCGGGACCAACAATATCGGCATCGACCTCAGAAGCGGCGGCAATTTGACCAATAGCGCCGGCGGATCGATTTCGGCCGCCGGCTTCGGAGTTGCGGTCTACGGCGGTTCCGGGACGATTACAAACGCCGGCACCCTTTCCGGCGGGCTTAGTGCGCTGCGATTCCTGAACACCGGTGCCGACCGGCTGGTGGTCGATCCGGGTGCCGTGTTCAACGGCAACGTGGTTGGCGGGACCGGCACGAACACGCTGGAACTCGCTGCCGGAACCGGCGCAATCGGCGGCGTCAACACCGGAACCTTCAGCAACTTCGGTAGCATCGTCGTCGATTCCGGCGCGAACTGGAGCCTCTCTGGCACCGACACCGCCCCCACAGTCGTTGATGACGGCACCCTCGCCGTCGCCGGTTCGCTTGATATCGGCAGCGGCATCGACCCCGGCAGCACTGGCCTGTTCCAGCTCGACGCCTCTGCCTCGATGGACGTCGCCGCTGCGCTGGCGACGAAGCCGGCGATCAGCTTCGCCGCGAGCGGCTCCAGCGAGCTGCTGATCGACAACGCCGGCTCCTTCGGCATCAATGTCGGCAGCACTGCCTATGCCGGGCCGCTGCTCGAGAATTTCGGTGTCGGCGATAGCATCGATCTCAAGAATGTCGCCGCGGCCGGCGCCAGCCTGAACTTCAACAGCACGACCGGTCTCCTGCAGATCGCCAATGGCACGACTGCGGAGGCGACGCTCGGCTTCCAGGCATCGAGCCTCGGCAGCGGGTCGTTCCACATTGCGTCGGATGGTGGTGCGGGCGCCTTGCTGACGCATGCCTGACGACAGAGGGTCCCGCCCGCCCCTGCTGATTTCGTGATGCGGTGCGGCAACCGCCGCCCGCATGCACAGCTGCTCCCAGCCGGCCAGCGCTGGAATCGATATCCCTCGCGCCATTGCCACGGCCTGCGGTCCGCAGCGGGAGATTTTGGGCTGCAACTCCGGTCGAACGACGGTCCTCGGGCCGCCGATTACAGGCGCGAACAGATCGCGTGCCAATCGTCAGAGGAGGGAGCCATCATGCGAACCATTTTCGCTGCGCTGACGCTGCTGGACGCTGCAAGCCCGTACCAGATCGTGCCGAACGGCCAGCAGCGCTGCGGCATCTGCCTTCAATTCCGCCCGCCAAATTTCGTGTGACCTCGTTGACGGGCGGATCGGCCCGACTGGTTGGTGCAGTTCTTTGCGGCTCGCGACGACGCTCGTTGAGCTGATTGCGGTCTGCTCCAGGTCCCGGCATCCCCGGCGAGCGTCCCTGCGCGTCGCGGGATCGCTCGGGCCTGCCCCTGCGCTGTCCCTGTGGCGCAACCGCAGAAATTTGGCGATAACAGGCTTCAAGGACCGTCTGCCGAGGCGGCGCAGGAGCATGATGATGGACAACACCGCCGGCTGGACCCCTGATACCGTGGCGCACGCGCCCCATTCGCCAGGTGCCGGACTATCCCGATCCCGAGCAGCTCGCCGCGGTCGAGCGTAAGCTCCGCCGCTACCCGCCGCTCGTCTTCGCCGGCGAGGCGCGGCGGCTGAAGGCGAACCTCGCCCTGGCCGCCGAGGGCAAGGCATTTGTGCTCCAAGGTGGGGACTGCGCCGAGAGCTTCTCCGACTTCACCGCCAACATCATTCGCGACACGTTCCGTGTGCTGCTGCAAATGGCAGTCGTGCTCACCTTTGGCGCGAGCCTGCCCGTGGTGAAGATCGGCCGCATGGCCGGGCAGTTCGCGAAGCCGCGGAGTTCCGATGAGGAAACCCGGGACGGGGTGACGTTGCCGAGCTACCGGGGCGACATCGTCAACGGTTCCGAGTTCAGACCCGATGCACGCATACCCGATCCCGCACGCATGGAATTCGGCTACTTCCAATCGGCCAGCACCTTAAACCTGCTGCGAGCGTTCTCTTCGGGCGGCTACGCCGATTTGCACGAGGTGCACCGGTGGAACCTGGGATTTGTCGAGCGCTCGCCGCTCGCCGCGCGCTACGGCGACCTGGCGCAGCGAATCGACAAGACGCTCGCGTTCATGGCCGCTTGCGGCATGACCAGCGCGACGACACGCGACATGCGGGAAACCGATTTTTACGTGAGCCACGAGGCGCTGCTGCTGCCGTACGAGCAAGCGCTCACCCGTATCGATTCCACGACGGGCGACTGGTATGCGTGCTCAGCACATTTCCTGTGGGCGGGCGATCGCACACGCCAGGCGAACGGTGGCCATGTGGAGTTCCTGCGGGGCGTAAACAATCCGATCGGGCTGAAAGTCGGTCCCTCGATGCAACCGGAAGAATTGTTGCGTCTGATCGATATTCTGAATCCCGGGAATGAGCCTGGCCGGCTCACGCTGATCAGCCGTATGGGCGCGGAGAAGGTGGAAAGGATGCTGCCGCCATTGATCCGGGCCGTCGAACGTGTCGGCCGCAAGGTTGTGTGGCTGTGCGACCCGATGCACGGCAACACGATCTCCACCCGGGCCAAGCTGAAGACACGCAGCTTTGATGCGATCCTCTCGGAGGTACGAAGCTTTTGCGATATCCACGCGGCGGAGGCAAGCTGGGCTGGCGGTGTACATGTGGAAATGACCGGCCAGAACGTCACCGAATGCGTGGGCGGAGCCCACCGCCTTACCGAGGCAGATCTCGCTGAACGTTACGAAACCTTCTGTGACCCAAGGCTGAATGCCGAACAGTCATTGGAACTCGCGTTCCTTGTAGCCGAGGAGCTGAAGCGTCGGCGCAACTTGGGTGTTTCTTCCATGGGTCCCGTGGCGCGCTGACGATGGGTGCCGATCGCAGCCCGGTCGGTCGCGTGCTGGCGGCCGACATCGCCGCGCGCACCGACACGTATTTCAACCGTACCAAGCAGGTGGTGGCCAAATTCGGCGACAAGCGCGTGACCTACGCGGTGTTTCTGCGCCGCCCGGTGATTTCCGCGCCGCGCTTAATGATCGAATGGCTTGAGACGGTTGCGGCGGCTCGCGATGAACGGCTCGAGGTCGATCTGCTTTACGAAGAAGGGAGTTGGGTCGGCGCCGGCGAGCCGGTTGTCTATATAGCCGGCAGTTTCATGCAGCTTTCGGATTTGGAGACGATATGCTTGCAGAAGCTCGGCCCCGCCTGCGTCGCCGCACACAACGCATATCAGATGTGCCTGGAACTACCGCGCGTTGCCTTCCTGGCGATGGAGGCCCGCCATTGCGCCGGGGCCGAAATGCAGGAAATGATGGCCTATGCCGCCTCCGTCGGAAGTGCCACAGCCAAAAGCGAAGGCGCCAAGGGCTTCGTGGGCAACGCCAATGACGGCACCGCCCATTGGTTCGGTAATGCGCACGGCATGGGGACGATGCCGCATTCGCTGATCGGCTACGCCGGCTCTACGCTCCGCGCCGCCGAGATGTTCCGTGAGACCTTCCCCGGCGAACCGATGACCGTGCTGGTCGATTATTTTGGACGAGAGATATCCGACGCCCTCGCGGTTTGCGCTCGCTTTCCCGACCTCGCTGCTTCAGGGGAGTTGGGAGTCCGGCTCGATACGCATGGCGGGCGCTTTATCGAAGGTCTCGATCCGGCCGCAAGCTACGCGGTTCTGGAGCGGCACGCCCCCGGCGCCATTCGCCGTTACCGAAGCGATATGGAGCTGCGCTTCCTGGTAGGCACCGGCGTTTCCGCCGCCGCGATCTGGCGCATGCGCGAGGTGCTGGACGAGAAGGGCTTCGAGAAGGTGCGTATTGTGGCCTCCTCCGGTTTCGGCGTGTCGAAATGCCGGGTGATGGCGGACGCCAAGGCACCGATCGACGTGGTCGGCACCGGCAGCTTCATCCCGGATGCCTGGAACGAGACTTACGCCACGGCCGATATCGTCGAATATTCCGGGGTGCCGATGGTCAAGGTCGGACGCGAATTCCTGCTTCGGCGCAACGGCGCGCGCAAACGTCCCGCATGACGGGACCGCATGCCGGCATCCTGGCCGGCACGATCATCACGATCCTGTCGGCATCCGGCTATTTCGGAGTGCTGGGTCTCATGGCGGTCGAATCCGCCTGCATCCCGATCCCTTCGGAAATCATTCTGCCGTTTGCCGGGTATCTGGTTTCTACCGGACGGCTAAACCTGTTTTTGGTCGCCACAATCGGGGCGCTGGGGTGCAATCTGGGTTCCACGATCGCCTACTACGTCGGCTATTTCGGCGGGCGCCCGACCGTGCGGCGCTGGGGCAAATACGTGCTGCTGACCGAGGATGATCTCGGGCATGCAGACCGGTTCTTTGGCCGTCTCGGCGGGTTGGCCGTTCTTATCGGGCGATTGTTGCCGGTGATCCGGACCTTCATCGCCCTGCCCGCCGGCATCGCCCGCATGCCGATGCGGCGTTTTCAGATCTACACATTCATCGGTTCCTGGCCCTGGTGTCTCGGCCTTGCCTATGCGGGGATGCGGCTCGGCGAAGCTTGGGCATCGAGCGCCCGTCTGAACGCGGCGTTTCACTATTTCGATTACGGCGTGGCGATTTTGGCGATGCTAATCGTGGGGCGGTTCGTCTGGGCGCGGTGGAGCTAGCGCCACTTCGCGCGCTCAAACGTTTTTGCGCACGCCAGTACATCGGATGTACAAGTCTCTATTCGATCTGACAGACGGCGTGGCCGTGGCGATGGTAGAAGCTGTCGCACGGTTCGGCCGGCTTACGCGGCTTCGGCCACGGTCCGGCCTCACCCCATGATTTTGCAGGCTTGTGAGACATTGCCAAGCTGCTTGGCGAGCTCCAGCAGGCCGGCCTTGGCGCGGATGATCTTCTGCTCCTTGGTCCTGACGGTGTTCCCCTGGTTGACGCCAGCCGACGCCGTCTGTCAGAGCCGGACGCATCCGTCATTGCCGCGGCCGCGAAAGTGACGGGAGCAATCCTGGCCGTACGGGTACCTGGGTTGCTTTGTCGCGCGCTTCGCGCGCTCCTCGCAAAGACGGGTCGAAAAGGCTGAAGGGACGAGCGGCTGACCGGGCTTCTCTCGGGGTGACAGCTTTGCAGGGCCGGTGTGATACCAACCCGCCTAGAGGCTGACACACGCCCACTCCCTGGTGCCGATTGAGCGGATGCGGTCAGGATCGTTGACGAAAAAATTCCAGGCGCTGCTGCAGGCCGCGACGATGGCTTTGTAGCTGTCCCATACCAGGGCACACAGCCGATTGGCGCGGAGATATTCCCAGACATTCTCCATTGGGTTGAGTTCGGGGGAATACGACGGCAAGGGCAGGAGCGTGATGTTATCCGGCACGCCGAGCCGGCCGCCGGTCTGGTGCCATCCTGCGCTGTCGCAAACCAGCACGGCATGCGCGCCGGGTACGACCTGGGTGCTGATTTCGGCCAGATGTTCGGTCATCGCCTCGGCATTGACTTTCGGCATAATGATCGCGGCCCCGACCGCGCGGTTTGGACAGATCGCACCAAACAGGTAAGCGGAATGATGGCGATTGTCGCGGACCATCAAAGGTCGGGCGCCGATCGGCGCCCAGACATAGGCATGGCCGCCCTTCTGGCCGACCCGAGCCTCGTCCTGGAACCAGATCTCGATCGGCTTGCCGGTGGCGGACGCTGGCAGGGCGGCTTTCACCAACTCAGCGAAGTTTTTTTAAACGCCTCCTCGGCTTCGGCGTCCTTCTTCGGATGAAATGGGCGCGGTTGCAGCCGGGTCATATCGAGCTGACGCAGCCACTTGCCAATGGTGCTTTCATGCACCGTCACATTGAAGCGGCGAGCAACCTCTTCGCGCAGATCCACACAACGCCATCGCACCACTTTGTGCGTCTCCAGATCCGGCCCCTTGATGACCAGGGCTTTCAGTTCCGCCATTTGTTCCGTGGTCAAGGCCGGCTTGGGACCAGGGCTACGGCGCGACTTCAGCCCTTCGACACCCGCCTCATTGTAGCGATGAACCCAGTCGCGCAGTGTTTGTCGGTCCATGCCGTTCTGCTCTGCAGCTTCGGTGCGCGTGCCGCCTTCCAGCACCATCGCCACTGCCAAAAGCCTTCGGACCTGCGCGCCATCGTGGCATTTGCCAGCTATCGCACGCAGCTCAGCCGCCGTGTGCTCCGTCCGCGTGATCGTCACTGCCGCACCCATCCGTTGCCTCGCTCAAGCGAATCACCCTGAGTGAGCATCGAATCGGAACCGGCAGCGGTTGGGAATCCGGGAAAGTCGACGTCGTGCGGGTTGGTATGAGGTCGAGACGTGCAGGGGCTAGCGAAGTGCCAGCCACCCCGCTGCCGCTGGTTCCCGCCGATCTCGTCAGATTTCGTGCGCGAGCTTGAGCCCGGGTTGGGGCCAGTCCATCGCCACGAGCTGCCCCTTGCCTCAGAAAGTTATATACGCGACGCACCGGTCCGGCCCGCAGCGTTCGCATA
>CAWGIP010000022.1:0-46481 GCA_963822675.1 uncultured Pseudomonadota bacterium
TGGCGGGGAAGGCACGATTGGCAAAGCCGCGAGCCGCCGCCTCCGTGCCGCTGATGGCATCGCCCGTAAGATACATCTCCATGGCCGCGCGCAGCCCCATCAGCCAGGGATGGAACTGGTTGTCGGGTGGGCTCATCAACCGGGTTGGCGGATAGCCGATCTTGGCGTCCTCGGCGACGTAGACAAGGTCGCAGCAGGTGGCGAGCTCGCTGCCGCCGGCGAGGCAGTAGCCATGTACCTGGGCAATGACCGGCTTCGCCATATCCCATATGCGAAACCAACCATCGACGACATGGCGCGCCCATTGTCCGGCACCGCCTGGCGAATAATAGGGTTGGTTCTCGGCGTTGTTGGCGGACAGGTCGTAGCCCGAGGAAAAGCTGGGGCCGGCGCCGCACAGAATCGAGACTTTTACCCCGTCATCCCGGTCGGCTTCCGTCAGCGCGGCCAGGATGGCGCCGCGCAATTCGTTGTTCAGCGCGTTGCGCTTCTCAGGCCGGTTCATTGTCAGCCGCCGTACGCCCGGGCGCGGCGTGTCGATCAGCAGGATCTCGCTCATAGCTCCCCTCCTCTTCCCGGCCTGCCGATCGTGCATGCTGGCCGCACGCGCGGCAACGTGGGGAAACACGCCCCGGCCGCGCAGCGGGGCGATCAGGTCAGGCGGCGTAGGAGTAGCCGCGCGCCGACGCTCACAACCAGTACGAAGGCTGTGATGATCAGCGCCCCGGCCCAGGCGAGCGCATGCCAGTTATCGTACGGGCTGAGCGCGTACTGGAAGATCACGACCGGAATATTGGCCATCGGCTCCGCCGGATTGGCGGTCCAGAACTGGTTATTGAGCGCTGTGAACAGCAGCGGTGCAGTCTCGCCGCTGATGCGCGCGATGGCCAGCAACACGCCGGTGGCGATTCCCGGACGGGCAGCCGGCCAGATCACTCGGGTGATCATGCGCCACCGCGGCGCGCCGAGCGCCAGAGCCGCTTCATGCATCGACATCGGGACCAGCCGCATTGTCTCGTCGCTGGTCCGCACCACGATCGGCAGCAGGATGAGCGCCAGAGCGACGGCACCTGCCCAGCCGGAAAAATGCCCGGTGCTGCGCACGATCAATTCATACACGAATAGCCCGATTATGATCGATGGCGCCGACAACAGAATATCATTGATGAACCGGATCGCGGAGGCCAAAGCCCCGCGATGACCATATTCGGCGAGCCAGGTTCCGGCCATAATGCCGATCGGAGTCCCGAAAACGGTACCGAGAATCACCATCAGCAGGCTGCCGTAGAGAGCGTTCAGCAATCCGCCCTCGGCTCCCGGCGGCGGCGTCATTTCCGTGAATAGCTGTACTCCCAGCGCGGAGGCGCCGTGCACCAGCGTGGCAATAAGGATCCAGAACAGCCAGACCAGGGTGAACAACGTGGCCAGAGTGGACAGTCCCAGCGCTGCCGCATTGTAAGTTGAGCGCCGGCGGCGCAGCCCCCTCGTGCGTCTGTCTTGCAGCACAGACATCAACCCGATCCTCGTTGTTCCGATTCGCAACTGCATCAGCTTGGCCGCCGACAGGACAACGAACGTGATCACGAACAGCAGAAAGCCGAGCGCGATCAGAGATGAAATGTAGATCGGCGAATCCGCTTCGGTGAACTCGTTGGCGATCGCGGCGGAGATACTGTTGCCGGGCATCAGCAGCGACAGATTCAGCTCGTGCGCGTTGCCCAGAACGAACGTGACCGCCATCGTTTCGCCAAGCGCCCTACCGAGGCCGAGAAAGATCCCGCCGGTCACAGCGGTGCGCGTATAGGGCAGCACGACCTTCCGCACCACTTCCCAACGCGTCGCGCCCATGCCGAAGGCCGCTTCGCGCAACTGCGCCGGCACCAGCAGGAACACGTCCCGCATCACCGAAGAGATGAAGGGGATGACCATGATGCCAAGAATGATGCCAGCGGTCAGCATTCCGATGCCGAGCGGCGGGCCGCTGAACAGGGCGCCGATGCCGGGGATCGGCCCGATCGTGTCATTCAGCCAGGGTTCGACGTAATTCGACATGACGGGCACGAATACGAACAATCCCCACATGCCGTAGATGATCGAGGGTATGCCGGCCAGCAACTCAATCGCTGCGGAAAACGGTGGACGCATCCAGCCGGGTGCGACCTCGGTCAGGAAAATTGCGATGCCCAGACTGGCCGGAATGGCGATAATCATAGCGATCAGCGAGGAAACCAGCGTCCCGTAGATCGCAACGCCGGCCGAGAATTGCTTTGCAACCGGGTCCCATTCCGTTCCGTAGAGGAAATGCACGCCAAACGCGCGGAAAGCGGGCAGGCCGCCATGAAACATCAGCGCGGCAATTGCCGCGAGCGCCGCGAGCACCAGGAGTGCGGCCGTGGCTGCGAGAACCCTGAAGGCGCGCTCGCCCGCCGTGTGTGCATGACGAGAGCGGTTCAGGGCTGCCCCGAGGGCCGGTATGTGCGTGGCGCTTGGGGGCAGGACATGCTCCTTACGGATGTGAGTGCCGGCGGGGTTGCGCGGTCCCGCTGCGCGATCCTTACTGCAAATGAAGGTGGGAGCCGATATAGGTTTCGATTTCCGCGACCAGCGAGGGCGGCAAGGGTACGTAATCCAGGCTCGAAGCAAGGTTCTGACCGTGGTCGAGCGACCAGGTGAAGAAGGCGATAGCCGTCTTTGCCGCGAGCGAGTTCTTCGGATTTGTGTGCATCAAGATGAACGTCGTCGCGGCAATCGGGTAAGCCCCTTTGCCCGGCGCATCGGTCATGACGAGGTCGAAATCCTGCACCTTGCTCCAATCGGCGCTTGCAGCTGCCGCCTGGAACGAAGCCGTGCTGGGGGCGATATAATCGCCTGCCGCGTTCCGAAGCATGGCATAGGTCATCTTATTTTGGATCACATAGGCATATTCAACATATCCGATGGCGCCCTTGATGCGTTCGACATAGGCCGCCACACCCTCATTTCCCTTGCCGCCGATCCCCGTCGGCCATGCGACCGAGGTACCGATGCCCACCTTGCTCTTCCACTCCGGGCTGATCTTGGACAGATAATCGACGAAATTGTAAGTTGTGCCGGACCCGTCCGAGCGATGCACGACGTAGATGGCCTGGTTGGGTAGCTTCATGCCCGGATTGGCCTGAGCGATCGCCGCATCGTCCCATTTCTTGATTTTCCCGAGATAGATGTCCGCAAGCAGCTCGCCCGTAAGCTTGAGTTCACCAGGCTTCACGCCCGGCAGATTGACAACCGGCACAATGCCGCCGATGACGATGGGAAATTGAGCCAGCCCGGCCGCATGGAGCGCGTCCGGCGTGAGCGGGGCATCAGAGGCGCCGAAATCGACTGTGCCGGCCTTGATTTGCGCGATGCCGCCCCCCGAGCCGATCGACTGATAATTGACCTGGACTGATTTCTGTTTGCTGTACTCGGCTGCCCATTTCGACAGAACCGGATACACGAATGTCGATCCCGCGCCGGTGATCTGCTGGGCCGTAGCCGCTGACGCCCAGCTGGCGGCGAATAGGATCAACGCCGCCACACGTGTTAGAAGCGCGAACCGCATTTTCCGTCCCTTCCGGAATGTCCCGACGCCTGATAACGCGGCGCGACCCTAGGGGCGACCCGCCCACAGGCCAGTGACAATTCGATGAACGGGCATCGTGCTCTCGTGGTCGGTTCGCTTCCCGGCGGGCAGCCATCGGGCGAATCAGGCCTTTTGGATGCACGCTAGGCGTGTCCGAAAGCCGCGTCACGCGATCGGGACAGGACCGATCAAACTAAGGCCGCTATACTAGACGTAATTTCCAAGCGGTTTCCGGCCCCGCACACACTTTTCTGCCGCTGGCCGGCATGGGCAAGAAGGACGTGCGCGCGCGATGGCAATGAAGAAGCGAATTCTGGTCGTCGAGGACCAGGAGTCGATCGCAACGGTGATCGCCGATGCGCTGAGCGACAGCTACGAGGCGATCTGCGCCCCCACCGTCCCGGAGGCCGTTGAGCACCTGCTCGGCGGGGACATCGATCTTGTTTTGCTGGACTGTGTTCTGCCGGGCGGAACGATGTGGCAAGTTGTTTTGGACGCCGACCGATTAGGCGTGCCGGTGGTGCTGATGACCGGCGATCCGGGGCAGATGCGCGAAATCAAGGGTGGCCCGCGGCCCTACATGCTGAAGCCGTTCTCGATCGAGAAACTACTCGACGTGGTCGACGCCCAATCCGGTTTTCTCCCCCCGGCGGATACGCTGGCTGAAGCTTCCGGCAAGGATCGGCGGAGCTGACCGGCCGGTCTCGCGCCCTGGCCTTCGATGCAGCCTCGGCCGTAACCTCACCACCGCGAACAGGCGGAATGGAGCTTGGCCGTGCCGGTCGATAAAGAGACTTACCGCGAGGCCATGGCCCGTGTGGGCGCAGCCGTTAACGTGATCACCACCGACGGGCCGGGCGGGCGAGCGGGGTTTACCGCCTCCGCCGTTTGCAGCGTCACGGACTCACCGCCCACGCTGCTGGTCTGTGCGAATCGCAGCAATGACTCCTACCCCGCCTTCCAGTCCAATCGCGTGCTGTGCGTCAGCACGCTGACAACAGACCTGCAAAATCTATCGCCCGTGTTCGCCGGCCTCACCGACCACGCTGCCGAGGAGCGCTTCACCAGCGGGACGTGGTACCGGCTCGCCACCGGTGCGCCCGTCCTGGAGGGTGCGGCCGTAGCCTTCGATTGCCGCATTGACCAAGTCGTGCAAGTCGGCACGCATGATGTGTTCATTTGCGCTGTCGAGGCCGTCGAGCTCGGCTCGGCGAAGGAGGTGCTGATCTATTACGGCCGCGGCTACCATCGGATCGTGCACCTAAGCTGAACCTGTGGCGATTGCTGCTTGGTAGGGTGCATCGCCCGCGGTTCAACGCGTGATCGGCAATGCGGCGGCTACGAATGCCGCTTCCAGATCCAGCAGCGCGTGGGTCTCCGCGGGGTTCAAACCCTCGAATTCATGCCCGCCCGGATAGCTGATGTAGAATACCGGCACATGCGCCCGGACCAAGGCGGCGCGCAGCGTGTCGGACTGGACCGCGGGAACCAGCGTGTCGCGGTCGCCCTGGACAACCATGATCGGTGCCGTCTGCGACCCGATCAGCCCGATTGGTGAGGCATCCCGCGCGACCTGGGCAATGCGCGCGGGGTCGTCGGTGTCCGCCAAGCGGCGCAGCGCGTCCTTATCGGGCAGCCGGGCCAGCTCCACCGGGCCGAAATTATCGACCGCACATGCGACAGCCGGCGATATCCCGGCCAACAATGCAGCCCGATCTCCCGGCAGCCGTTTCGCGCAATGCGGCCAGAAACACCGCAAGGTGCGCACCGGCAGAATCGCCCCAGGCGCAAATTCGGTCGGGTGCCACGCCGAGTTTGGCGGCGTGCGCGCGCAGCCAGCGAACAGCAAGCTGCGCGTCTTGCAATTGCGCGGGCCAAGCGCCGCCCGGCTTGCCGGCCAGCCGATAATCGATCGCGGCGACCACGATGCCGCGTTGTGCGTAGGTGTTGCACAGCACATGCGGCGCCGCCTTGCGGCTGCCGCGCGACCAAGCGCCGCCATGGATCAGCACCAGTGCCGCGCCGAGCCGCGCCTCCCCCGGATGGCAGGCACAAATCGAGTTTCTCCTGCGGATCGGGTCCGTAAGCGATGTCCGCCCTAATCTCCGGCGCGCGCGCGAGCGCCGCGCGCCCGAGCAACAGGGCAAGCATCATGGCCAGGGCAAATCGCATGCGTCTGCTTGACGGGGGATCGGGGCGGGATTGTTGTTGGCCGTAGCTTAAGGTGGATACAAGGGGAAGCGCAATGAAAGGCATCGTCTTCACCGGCGGGCGCGAGCTGGAGTTGATGGACTTTCCCGACCCAACCCCCGGCCCGGGCGAGGTGATCGTCGAGATGAGGGCCTCCGGCATGTGCGGCAGCGACCTCCATCAATATCGCCGGCCGAAGGGGGGCGGGGCGAGTATCGGCGGGCTCGCGGCCAACCCGGAACCGGTGATCGCCGGGCACGAGCCCTGCGGGATCGTCGCGGCGCGCGGCGCCGGTGTATCCGAGCGTGAGGCGCCGATCGGTGCGCGGGTGATGGTGCATCACTACCAAGGCTGCACGCTGTGCGGCCACTGCCGCTCCGGTTGGTCGCAGCTCTGCCAGGAGGTTCCGGTCAAGGTCTACGGCAACAACGCCAATGGCGGACACGCGCGTTATTTATGCGTGCCGGCCAATACGCTGGTGCCGCTGCCGGACTCGCTCTCGTTCGAGACGGGTGCGGCGATTTCCTGCGGCACCGGCACGGCTTGGGGGGCGCTGCGCAGAATGAATCTTGCAGGCAATGAGACGATCGCGATTTTCGGTCAGGGGCCGGTGGGCCTGTCGGCGACGCAGCTTGCCAAGGTGATGGGCGCGCGGGTGATCGCGCTGGACATCAGCCCGGAACGCCTCGCCCGCGCGCGGGACTTCGGCGCCGACGTTGTGGTGAACTCGCGTTCCAACGATCCTGTGGGCGCGATCAAGGATGCCACACACGGGCGCGGCGCCGATCTTACTTTGGACACGTCGAGCGCGCCAGAGGGCCGGATCGCCGCGATCCGCGCGACCAAGGTCTGGGGCACGATGTGCTTCGTAGGCGAAGGCAACGAGGTGCGGATCGACGTGAGCCCGGACATCCTGCGAAAGCAGCTCACGATGATCGGGTCATGGACGTTTTCGGTGATTGGCCAGGCCGAGTGCGCTCGCTTCGTGGCCGATCGCGGCATCGACGTGGATCGGCTGTTCACGCACCGCTGGCGTCTGGAACAGGCGGAGGAAGCCTATCGGCTGTTTGATACCCAGACCACCGGCAAGGGCGTGTTCTTGATGTGATGCGCGCAGCGCGGACGAAGTACTCCAGCCCGATTGTCTGGGGTGCTTCGCTGCGCAGAAGCCGATTTTTAGTTCCCGCTAGGGACTGAACGCCAGGGACGGGTGCGCCGTCGTGGTCAGAGCGGCGATGTCCGCGCCCGTGCCGGCCCGAGTGTCGAAGAGCGGGGACATGCGAGACGCCGTTGTTCGGGAGCCGACTGCACGCCCGGGACCGGCGCGAAATCCTGCGCCGACATCGCCGCCGGCAAGCGG
Source organism: uncultured Pseudomonadota bacterium (assembly GCA_963822675.1). Taxonomy (GTDB): domain Bacteria; phylum Pseudomonadota; class Alphaproteobacteria; order Acetobacterales; family Acetobacteraceae; genus CAWGIP01. Next base: position 7,152 of record CAWGIP010000022.1, read on the forward strand.
GTGCCACCCACTGCTCGCGATGGAATGGGACCGCCGGGGACGATGATGAACGGCGCACCTGCATGCGATTGGCCGATGACGATATCACCTGAAACGATATCGCCTGCCAAGTGAGCATTGCGCAGGCTGATGTCGATGGCATCGGTCGTGATATCGGGCGGTGGCGGGCCGACAACCGCCTGCCAGAAATCGGCCCGGGAACGATCTGCTTATCGAGCGTCACCGTGACGGTCGGCACTTGCATAGAGCACCGTATTCGGGGCCGCGTCGCCCGAGAAAGTCAGCGTTTTGCCGATCAGTAAGCCGCCGATGCTGAGCGAGCCGAAACTTGCGTCCCCGATCGCCGCGGCATGATCCGGCGCCACGACGGATACGCTGGAGCTGGAGCGAATGTCCGTTGCACTAAGCGTCAGGTCGGGCACCGGTAGAGATGACTGCGGGGGATAAAACGCATTGAACAGGGAAAGGTCTGCCGAACCGAGCGTAGTCGAGCCGGTTGCGCTGATCGAATCGACTCCAAGTCCCGCCGAGATCGCCTTCCGACGAGTTTGGAAGCCGAAAGTTCAAGTACCGGCTTTGCCCAGAGGGGTCCGTTAAGGCCTTTGTGAGATGAACACTCCGGATAGCATCGGTATCGCGATAAGCCGGCGGCGCTTCGCCGGAAGCGGTCCCGATCGGGCCGACATTCGTGGTGCTGCCGTCATACGCGAGTGACCCGGTGATCCCGGTTGCCGAGCTGTCCACCATCGGTGTGACCGGCATCGGGATTGCAACCGTGGCAAGAGTTTGCATCTTCGCTGGCGAGATGCTGCGTGGGCGCTGTTGGCATAATTTTGTTTCTCCTGCAGACGATTGTGCTACGCATCGGCCCATTTGCGGGTTGATGCAGGTGGCACGACAATGTAGACTTCCGAGCGAGCGAGTGCCGAACCGCACCCTCAACCGCTCAACGACAATCGCATTCATATCGGTCTGCTTACGAAAAGGCAAGTCAATTCTGCAATGATCCGTTCGTGTCGCACTCAGCTAAATCCAGGCAGCGCAGTTGCTCCGGACAGGAATTAAAGCCCACGCAACGGATCGAATGCGAGCCAGCGCGTGTCAGCGGACCCAGCGTATCAGCAGTCCGTCAAGCGCTATCGCCCCCGGACCGCGGCATAGCAGGACCAGCAGCATCGCCGCCCATTGGATATGAGTGGGCCACGCCCCGGGATAGACAAAGATTTCGATCACCGCCGTCTCGACCAGCAGGACGAAAGCACAGAGCCGAGTTCAGCAGACCGAGCACCAGCAAGGGCGGTGTCGCCAGCTCGATCGCAAGCGCCGTGTAGGCCGCGACAAGCGGCGGCAGAAACGGAAGCCGGTAGTCCGTCGCGAACAACGTGAGCGCCGTGTTCCAATCGGCAAGCTTGGTCAAACCCGAGTTCCAGAACACAACGGCCACCGCGAAACGGAGTGGCAAGGCAAGCAGCGCGTAAGGGACCGAATCAAGCCAGCCCCTGACCCGCAGCATGACCCCCGGCGGACCCGCGTCGATGCGGCCGCTCGTCAACCGGTTCATTCGCCCCTCCCGGAGCCGGCTTCCGGCACGGCGAACACCGCGCCGGCAAGCCGGCCTTTGGCGAACTGATCTGCGAGGATGGAGGCCGCTTCGTGGTCGGCATCTTCCAGCGCCGCGCCGAGTGCACTTCCCCCGAGACAGGCGCGAGAGGAAGGTGTGCGAGGCTGCCGTAATTCGTTCGGATCGGACGCCCCAGGGGCCACGATCCACCACCAGCCAGACCGGACCCGACCCTAAGATCAATCGCCCGCATGGCGGTCTCGTCGCCGGCGGCAACCGCGTCCGCGATCCGATCAGCTGGATAGGCGCAGATCGAGCAGGCTGACCGACGGATGCGGCGTGAAGCGCAGCAAGTCGGCATCGCCCCGTGCGATCAGCGCGGCGGCATCTGTCGGCCCGAGCGACGGCACGTCTTCGGCCGATGCTGCGCGTGCGAGCGCCCACTCGAACTGCGCGACGTCGGACAGATAGGGGATCCCTTCGGCTTCCGGTAGCAAGGCCAGGAACTCCGCGAAATGCGCGCCGTGATCAGCGAGACATCCGCCGCGCGGCGGGCTGCGCAGGCTGTATCGGCCAGCCGCCATGTCGAAGAAATCCGCCCCGACCAGCCGCTCCACGCAGGGAAAGGTCAGTCGCAATGCGCCCGCCAACGTCGTGCGCGCCGTGTTGGCGTAAATGCCGAGCCGGCCGGCACCGTCCATGTCACCTTCGTTGATACAGCAACCGAGCGCGGCCGTCTCGCCCGTAAGCATGTAGCGGGCGAAGGCGCGTTGAATGTCACGCAGCGTGGACATGGGCCGCTTTTATCGAGCATGCGTTGCGCGGTCCTTGCCTCGTCCAACAATGTGGCAAGCGGCGGGATCGCATTATCCCATTCGATCAGGGTCGGCAGTGGCACCGAAACGCGCAGGGCGAGTTCGTACAACTTCCCATACCACAGGATCGACACGGCTTGCGTGATCGTCGATCCAGACCGGGTGCCCGCCGCCCAAATCGCGCACCGAATGGCCGGCAAGGTGCAGTTCGCGAACCGAGCGACGCGGCAGCGCTTCGATATAGGCGCGCGCATCCCATCCGTGATTGCACGAACGACATGAATGTTGTTAACGTCGCACAGGATTCCGCAACCGGTGCGGGCGGCGAGCGCGCCCAGGAACTCCCACTCGGGAATCTGTCTCGTGGCGGAACCGAACATAGGAGGAGGTGTTCTCGATCAGGATTGCGCGACGCAACCGGTCCTGGATGGCCGATACGTTGGCGCAAACGACCGCGAGCGATTCCTCGGTCAGAGGCAAGGGCAGCAGGTCGGCGAAATATGTGCCCTCTATCGTGCTCCAGGACAGGTGTTCCGAGATCAAGCCCGGGTCGCAGCCGTTCCGCAAGGCGGGCCAGCCGGCCGAGATGCACCGGGTCGATCCCGTCGGCGCTGCCCGGTGACAGCCCGACCCCATGCAGGGATATCGGGATAATCCCGGCGGATCGCCTCGAGTTGCGCGATTGCCGCGCCGCCGCCCATGTAGTTCTCGGCGTGGATTTCGAGCCACGCGATCGCGGGCCGGTCTTCGCGCACGCACGCGGTGGTGCGGAAACCGGAGCCCGATCCCCGCAGCGGCGGGGATCGGGTCGCTATCGGGTGCCGTTGCGGCCGGTGTTCCGGCATGGCCGTGCTATGCGGGCTTGAGCGTGCCGCCGGCAATCTTGCTGCAATCGCCCTGCGGCAGGTAAACGAACGACATGGGGTCGCGATTGATACTGGCCTGGCCGGCGCAGGAATGCGCTCCGGCGGCGCAGTCGTTGCGGCCACGCGCCGCTATCCCGTAGCATTTTTGCAGGTTTTCGTGACCCATCGACTGGTCGCCTGCCTGCTTCTCTGCTGCGCCTGCGCGTTCCCGCCTGCCCCCGCCATCGCCAGCGCGGCGGCTGCGGCCAGGGTCGCGGTCGCCAATTTGACGTTCATGGTCATGCTCCCTCGGTTTGGCGGCCCACCTCATCCGGGCCTGCAACCAAACATTCGCATGGCGCGAACTGAAGGTTACAGGTCATGGCGTGGGAGGGGCTGTTGGCGGAGTGGGCGTTCGCTATTCTTGCTCGATGGGGACCAGAGCCGGCCGGACGAGCACCTTTGCGGCGAGCGAGCCATCCGCATGGCCTTCGCTGATGGCACGCGCCCAGGACGGCGACGCAGGCGCCTATCGCACGCTGCTGCTCGCGATCACCCCGTTCCTTCGCGCATTGGTCGCCAACGCGCACCGCAACCCGAGCGACATCGAAGACATCGTTCAAGACATATTGCTGAGCTTGCACACCGTCCGACACACCTATGATCCGGGCAGACCATTTCGGCCATGGCTCATCGGCATTGCCCGCCATCGGGTAATCGACCGGCTGCGCCGGCAAGGGCGGCACGCCGCCAACGAAGTCGCGCTAAGCCCGGAACACGAAGACCTTCTCGTATCGCCCGCCGACGCAGCGAGCGACATGTTCCGCGTGCGCGCTCTCGAGGCCGCCCTGGCGGCTTTGCCGCGTGGTCAACGCGACGCCGTGACACTGCTGAAACTAAAGCAATTGTCGCTTAAGGAGGCGGCCGGGGCCACGGGTTTATCTATTACTGCGCTCAAAGTGGCATGCCATCGGGGGATGAGGTCGCTGCGCCGACTCTGAAGTCGCCCGGAGATCGATCATGAGCGAGACGTTCGAACTTATTGAGAAGCTGGCCGCCGACGTACATACCCGTGCGGCGGTTGCGGCCCCCGTTGACGCGCAGCGCTGTGTGGCTCGCCGTTGTCGGCATAGTCTTCGCTTTGATCTGGCTGCTGCATGGTACGCGACCCGACCTTGCAGAACAGCTCCGCTCCCCACAATACGCGACGGAATTCGTTGCATCCTTAGCGACGGGCCTGCTTGCCGCCATCGGATGCTTTTTGGGTGGTCTGCCGGACCGGTCGCGTCGCTGGCTGCTGTTGCCTATACCAGCCTTGCTCGTCTGGCTCGCCGCGGTCGGTCATTCGTGTATCACCAATTGGATCGCGATGAGCCCTAACAGCGTGCAGCTTGGCGAGGTGGCACATTGCTTCGCAACGCTGCTGATCGTGAGCCTGCCACTGTCCGCGCTGACATTTTTCATGTTGCGCCACATCGTCCGCTTGCGTCCGGCCCCCGTCACGCTGACCGGGGGACTTGCCGTGGGCGCGACAGCGTCCGCCGCACTTCTTTTGTTTCATGCCCTGGATGCAACACTTATGGTGCTGATTTGGAATCTTGGTCTGGCGGGGCTCGTCACTGCAATCGAGTGGGCGGTCGGTCCTCGCATGCTTTCACGCATGACTCGCGTAAAGTCCCTGGGCCCGTAAGCGACAGTGGGCGGCCGACCGGCGCCGTCAAAGATATCGCCCGAACCGCTGCAACACTTCGATCTTGAGCAGTCCGGATCTTGCATAAAGAAGAATCGCGCGAGCGGCGCGCCCGCATGGGTCATCTCGCGGATCGGTCCGGGCCGCAGGCCTTCGCGATCGAGTCGCTTGTGCTCGCTTTCCAGGTCCGCGACCAATACCGCAATATGTCCATAGCCGTCTCCGAGCGTGTACAGGCTCCCTGCGATCGTGATGATTGTCAGTTCCAGTTCGAACGACAAATCCGGGCTGCGCAAATAAACCAGCGTGAAACCACCGAAATCCAGGCGATCCGCCGGCTCCGGGCCGAATGCGCGGCGGTAGAAGTCCACCGAGCGCCCTTCCTCGAGCACACGGATCAGGAGTGAATCGACTTGGCCATCGGCTCGGCTCCGTGGCTTCGGTTCGGCGATTTGGTGTTTGTGCGCGGCGGTGACAGCCGGTTCGGCTTCTCGTGGCGCAGCAGGCGTATAGCAGTCGGCGTGATCGTGCATAGCGACACCACTGTGAGCGGCCACGGACCAGAAATGGTAGCAGCCCTAACCGGGGCCTAACCTAATTCGAGCGGTATTTGATCGCAACGCAAATCTTGCGAGGTTGTACACGACCTGCATCGGTCAGCGCCAGGATTGCCTGTAGTCCCGCTCGCAGGCCGAATGTTTATGGCAGACGAACGGTGGAAAGCGATTGCTCGTCCGCTTTATTCCTCGACAACTTCCAGGTTCATAGTTGCAAACTTCTGTAGTTCAATTGCGGTATCGTAGGTCGATGCGCGTCCAATCACCGTAGAATGCCGAATATTCAGCGCTCGGTCGCGTCCCTCAGGGACGCGCCCGGGTCAGGTTACTTGTTTTGCTATCGAAAATCGAGAATTCTGCTTGGTTCTGCCGACCAAGGACAGCAAGTCGCGCGGGGGACCTATTCGATGCGGAGAGCTTGCCCGATTGGCCTTGTTCGGCCGGACTTTGGCCGTTGTCGAGGCGCGAGCTCGCTCGGCGTCCGAGATTTTGGGATTGGTACGAGTCTTATAATGCGGCAATTGGGTCGCCGCTGCGCTGCCTCGGCAAGGAAGATCGAGTCACAGACGATGAGATCGATTGTACCCGCGACAAACTCATCGAGTTGCTTGAGCCCGTCGCGAAACTCGTAAACTCTTGGACTGGCTAAGCATGGGAGTATCGCCGAAAGGGCTTGTCGGTTTTCCAGGGCCAGTATCGGGTCGGGTAGGGGGCTCTTTGAGTGCCTCGTAGCGCATCATCGAATAGCGGTTGTGACCTCAGGACCTCTGACAACGCCCCGCCGTCGAGCCTGGCTCTCTAGCGGCACTCCTTGCGGCGGCCGCGGGCTGTAGCCTCTCCATCGTGGCATGAAGGCGGCGCCACGCAGGATCGGGCGTCGATCGGAATGCCTCCACGAAGGCCGACCCGCCAGCGCGGTCGTCCGCCTTTCACCTCCCAGCCTCGGAAATGCATCAGTTTGGTCGCGCAGGATCGAACGGGAAAGTTCCGGGACGATCTCCGCATCGGCTAGATTGATCTCAATAATGCCATGTTCAAACTCGGGGTTGCCCTTCGCCACCGAAGCCGAGAATTCGAAACGTGGCATCCGGGTGCTGATGGAGTGGACCGCCAATGAGATTGGCGTCTCGATTCGAGGATATGACCACCCGTGGGGTCTTTATCGAATTCTGCCTCCACGTCCAGAGAGGTCTTGATCAGCGTGGCAGCGGCGCTGATGCTGTTGTTGATTTTAGCCAAGACTTCTCGTGTTTTCGGGTCTTGCATCCAGTTCTCACCAACCTTTGCGGCCCATTGCTGAAGCGCTGTTCCCCGTGCAGCCCCTCTCAGTCCGGCAAGAAATCCTGGATCTGCAAGTTGTCTACTGCTCAGCCGCAGGCTGTCGCCCATCGTGTAACTTCCGGGGTCACCAAGAAAGGCGGCAAAAACACGCACGGTCCTGCTGACCCCAGGCCTCTGCGCCGAACTCGCCGCCCTTCGTGACGGGGCCGGGGAGGACGCACCGATGTTCCGCTCCAACAAGCGCGGTCCTCTGACGCCGGTGCAAATCCACCGCCTCGTCAAAGCCGCGCCGTCCGCGCGGGCTCTCCCCATCCATCTCCGCCCACGGGCTGCGGCACGCCCACGCCAGCCACGACGTCGCCGCGGCGCGCCCCCTTCCACCTCATCCAGCACACACTTGGCCACAGTTCCGTCGCCACTACCTCGACCTATCTTCACGCCCGGCCCGACGACCGCTCCGCACGCTATCTGCCCGGAGTAGGGGAAGGCGGTTTCGCTTTCCGGAGGACGTCCCTTACTGGCGGACGCGAGACACGTGTCTGACCATCGGATGCCTGACATCTGTCGATCCCTTGCCAACCGGGAGGAGGAGGGCCGCAAGCTCGGCTTCCTGATCTCCCACCAATTTGGATCAACCGCAGTCGTGACGAGCTGAAGTCGCAGCGGTGCCCCGATCAGGCGATGCGCCGTTGCTGCGCGGCCTGTGACTGCGCGAGGCGCTGAAACAATGCCGCCGACGCTGCTTCGGCGGGAAAGAATAGCTAGATGGGCAATTCCTCCAGCAGCACGTCGCATGGCGTACAAGGCCTGACGGTTTAGCAGGCAGCTGGATTAAGGCCGCAAGTGCTCCATGTGCGGCATGAAGGGAAGCCGCACACGCCGAAATCATTGAGCAGGACGGCCGGAGGATTGGTCCGTATAGTTGATCGTGTTCCCCGATATGTAACAATGCATACGCGGCGGCGGCGATGGTAGCTGCAAGTTCTGCAGGATGCTTAAGCGCCGCCAGAGCAGGGGTTCTCACGATGCCAGCCATCAGCAACGCCATCATCCCGCCCAACGCAACGCTGCTGTATCAGAGCAGCGATGTGGCTATCGCGCTCAGCGACACCGGCCCGGAAGGGGGCCGTTCCCTCGTCAGTCCGGGAAGCGAGCAGATGCAGTTCCTCGCCTACGACACTGCTCTGATCGTGAACGGCTTGGCCTTTGCCAGCATCGTGCCCAGTGGTCCTCTGATCGGTGACACGCAGTTCACCGTGCCCCCTGGCTCGTCGGCGGTGTTCGACATCGTCAGCCCGAGTTGGTTTACTTTCGCAGGATCGGCGAGATGGTCGGCCGGGGCTCCCGCACCCCCTGCTGCCCTATACATCACCACCACCGCCGCTGGCGGCGTGCCGGTATTCGTCACCCAACTTGGCCCCGCCAACGGTTTGGTGGTTGGCTTTAACGATCCGGCCGTCGGTTCCGCGTCGCTCGCCTTCGGCTGATGGGCCGGAAATCGCGGAACGCGTCTGGCACGCATAGGGGACAAAGCTGGACGAGACGCTCGCACTTTCGTTTGAGCGCCGATCCGATCGACCGTCCGGTCCACGCGGCGTGCTCGTCCTGCAGATGCTGGGGGCGGTCGCTGAGTTCGAGCGCAGCCTCGTCCGTGAGCGCGCCATCGAGGTCGCTGCGGCTCTGGTGGCGGGGCAGGTCGCTGGCTGCGCCCCCTTCGGTTTGCTGCTTCGCGCTGGGACGACCATGCTGTGTCGGACCGCCGGGGTTTGCCAATTCCGGCATCGCCCAACACGACCAGAGCACCGAAAGTCCGACGCTTTCCGCAGCCCTGTGCAAGCGATCAAAGTCACAGCGGAGCACGGCGACGCCATTATCCGGATGCGTCCGGACGCGCGTCGCGTCGAGCGTCTCATCCACGGCACGCTGGCGCCACAGCGCCCCGTCCGAGTTCGCGGCCAACTTCTTCGCCAGGCAAGCCCAGCAGTGCTGCAACGGCCGCCATGGTCGCGAAAGAGGACGCTTGCCAAGGCCAAGACCTGTCCCGCTGAAGGTGGACAGCATGGAGGCCCGTATCTGATCGACACCGTTCTGACCGGCGTGGCGGTGCTTGGGGTTAGACACAAGGGCGACGGAGGCAGGTTTAGCATCAGCGCCCACGTCCGTTTAGACGCGCCTATGCTTCGGGCCGGAGCGGCACATTCGAGAAGAGCGGGCCGAGCCCTTCCGCGAACGTGAGGTGCGAGATGACGGCGTCGCGGAGTTTCGTATACGGCAGGCCTGCGAGCATCGCGGTTTGTACCGCGGCCATGACGTCGCCGGCCTCGGCGCCGATCATCGTGAAGCCGAAAATGCGTTCGTCACTCACGCCGACAAGAACCTTCATGAAGCCGAATGTTTCGTCCGTCGTTTCCGTTCGCAGCACGGCCTTCATCGGCAGCGTCGCAACGCGTGCTTTGATCCCTTCACGTTGCGCATCGCGTTCGCTGAGTCCGACGCGCGCGAGGGGAGGGTCCGTGAACACGCAGTACGGTAACAGCCGATCGCGCGTGCTGCGATTACCTCCCGCCAAATTGTCTCTGATGATGCGGAAATCATCGACGGATACGTGCGTGAACAGCGGGCTGCCGGCGCATTCCCCCATGGCCCAGACATCCGGGGCGGTGGTCTCCAGTCTTTCGTTGACACGGATATAGCCGCGGCTGTCGAGCTCAACGCCCGCCTCATCCAGCCCGATTCCGCTGGTGTTCGGAATTCGGCCGGCCGCGACCAGGATATCACTTCCCTGGATTTCTTGCTCACCAGAAGGCGTGCGCACGGCCGCGCTGACTTCCTCTCCGGATCGGCCCCGCACATTGTAGGTTTCGGCCGATACAATAAATCGAACACCTTCATCGGTTAGTATCCGTTGTATCGCATCCGCGACATCAGGATCCTCGCGCGCGATGATCTGAGGTCCGTACTCGATCACGGTCACATCGCTACCGAAGCGACGGTAGGCCTGTGCCATTTCCAGGCCGACATAGCCACCGCCGAGCACGATCAGATGCGATGGCAAGCGGTCCAGCTCCAGCAGCTCGATGTGCGTAAGCGGTCGGGCGGCGTCGAGGCCCGGAATGGGGGGGATTGCCGCATGCGTTCCGATATTGATGAACATCTGATCGCCCGCCAGCACTCGCCTGCCGCCGTCATTCAAGCCGACTTCGAGCGTCTTTGGTCCGACGAAGCGCGCATCGCCCATGATCAATTCGGCGCCGCTTGTCTTGTAGTTCTCCAAATGCAAGGCGATTTCGCGGTTCACCATGTCGCGCTTGCGCTGGCGGACTTTAGCCATATCGGTCGTGACGGGACCCGTAATGGTGCCGAACTGAGCGGCGTGACGCGTCAGATGCGCTATCCTCGCGCTCCAGACCTCGTTTTTACTGGGCATGCAGGCGATGTTGGGGCATGAGCCGCCGATCCATCGGCGCTCCACCGACGCAGTGCGTCGCCCCGACCGCGCCAAATGCCAAGCAAGCAGCTTGCCGCCCTGTCCGCTGCCGAGAATCAGGGCATCGAACCGTTCCGGTTGGGTCATCTCTTCCTCCGTGTACCGCCGTATGGTCGGGCGACGCGTTCGGGACCTCGGCCCGTGTCGCTGTCGCGACGGGTGTCGGCCTCACAACAGCTTCTCCGCAGTGATCGGTAGGTCACGTACCCTCTTGCCAGTCGCGTGATAGACGGCATTGGCAATCGCGGGCGCCACCGATACGGCGGTCAGTTCTCCGAGCCCCTTCGCGCCGAGCGGACTCGCTTCCTCGTCGAACTCTCCGACAAACAGGATGTCAAGTTCGGGGATGTCGGCATTGGTCGGCACGAGGTAGCCGGAGTAGTTGCGGTTTACGAAGCGGCCCATCGTCGGGTCGGTCTCCGACTGCTCAAGCAGCGCTTGCCCGACACCCCAGATGATGCCACCGATTGCCTGGCTGCGCGCGGTTTTGGGATTGATGATCCGGCCGGCATCGTAGGCCCCGACGAAGCGGGTCAGGCGCACCAGCCCAAGATCCGGGTCAACCCGTACTTCGGCGAAAACTGCGGAGAAACTGAAGACCGCCTTCGGTCCGTCCGCCTCGGGGACCGGGTCATAATCCGCTTCGGCCATAAGTATCGGAAGTCCGTTGCGCGCCAGCAGCTCGGCATAGGTGACATTCAGGTTCGTTCCCGCCAGCGCCAGCTTCCCGTCTGTGACGAATACGTCCCCAGTCAGCCGCAGCGGCAAACGGTGCATCCCGGCCAGTCAGCGCCAGCTCGATCGCTTTCGTCGCGCGCGGCTTTCGCCGCCAGCATGACCGAGGCCCCCGCGTTGGCCATCGTGGCCGAACCGATGGAGGCGTGCGACGCCGGCAATCTCGTATCGCCCAGCCGCACCGTCACCTTCTCCACTGCCAGTCCGAGCGCGTCGGCGGCCACCTGCTGCATGACCGTGTAGGTGCCGGTGCCGAGGTCGTGCGTCCCGGCCTCGACGAGCGCGGAACCATCGCTGTTCAGCGTGACCCGCGCCTTCGCCGGCCAGCGCCAGTGGGTATAGATCGCCCCCGCCATCCCCTGGCCGATCAGGTAGCGGCCGTCGCGCATTGAGCGCGGCTCGGGCGTCCGCTTGTCCCAGCCGAAGCGCGCGGCTCCCTCCGTCAGGCACTTGCGCATGGCGCGCGTGGAGAAGGGGCGGCCGCTGAGCGGGTCGATCTGGGTATCGTTGAGCAGCCGTAGCGCGACCGGATCAACGCCGGTCGCGTAAGCGAGCTCGTCCATTGCGCTCTCGAGCGCGAAATGGCCGAGCGCCTCGTGGGGGGAGCGCATCGCGGTCGGCGTGTTGCGGTTCACATGGACGATCTTGTGGTTCGTCGCGATGCCGCCGCTGGCAGCCCACAAGTGTCGTGCGGCGATTGCCGCGTACTCGATGTAGTTATCGAAGACCGGTGTCGGCGTGATGCTGTCGTGGCGAATGCCGATCAGCTTGCCGTTTTGTCTGGGCGCCCAACGCGATGGTCTGGATAGACGCTGCCTGGTGGCCCACCATGGAATACATCTGCGCGCGAGTGAGCTGCACGCGCACCGGTCGGTTCAGAACCTTCGCGGCGAGTGCTGCCAACAGGGTATGCGGCCAGACATACGCCTTCCCTCCAAAACCGCCGCCAAGGAAATGGCAGACGACATTGATCTTCTCCGGCGATATGCCGAGCACGATCGCCACCAGCTCCTTGGTGCCGAAGATGTGCTGGGTCGTTTCATAGAGTGTTAGCGTGCCGTCGGCCTCCCAGACCGCCGTCGTGGCATGCGGCTCCATCTGGTTGTGATGCCGATCGGGTGTGGTGTAGATTTGTTGGATTTTCACCGCGCCGGCCGCGATTCCCTTATCGGCGTCGCCGACCGACGATGCGACAGGCCAGAGGAATTGCGGAGGATCAACAGCTTCCTTCGCCGTGTCGCGGCCAAACACAATCGGTTGCTCAGTGTCGTAATCGACCGTGATCAGCGTCCCGGCATAGGCCGCCTGATCGAGCGTCGCGGCGACGATCAGGGCGATCGGCTGGCCGGCGTAATGGATCCTGTCGTCCTGCAGCGGCAGGTAGCCCTGCCCGTGCGGATGGAGGTGGCTCCATGGTTTCGGCGTCGGGTTCATGCGCGGCATGTTGCGATGAGTGAATACCGCCAGCACGCCGGGCGCGTTTTCCGCGGCGGCGGTGTCGATCGACACCGTCCGGCCCTTCGCGATGGTGCTGTGGACGATGGCGGCGTGCGTCGCGCCAGCGAGCGGGATATCTGCCGTATAACGCGCGCCGCCAGTCACCTTGAGCCGTCCATCGGCGCGCGAGATCGGTTGTCCGACGGCGTTCATGCGCGTGCTCCTGCGGTTTGCAACGCGCGCAGGGCGACGCGCTGAGCAAGTTCAACTTTGAAGGCGTTGTGGGCAAGCGGGCGAGCATCGGTGAAGGACCTGGCGATCGCCGATTTAAGGCCGTCTATGTCGTCCAGCGAAACACCGCGCAGCGCCGTTTCGGCCGCTGTGAGGCGCCAGGGTTTGTGGGCCACGCCGCCCATCGCGAGCCGCGCCGAGCGCAGGCGCCTGCCATCGGTCGCGACCGCGGCCGCCGCGGAGACGAGCGCGAATTCGTAGGACTCGCGATCGCGAATCTTGAGGTAGTGCGAGGCGCGCCCCTCGATCCTCGCGGGCACTTCGATCGCGACGATCAGATCGCCCCGATCGAGCACAGTTGTCGCGTTCCGGCGTGTTGCCGGGCAGACGATGGAAATCGGCGAACGGGATCGATCGTTCTCCCGCGAGCCCACGCACAATGACATTTGCGTCCAGGGCCGCAAATGCTACCGCCACGTCGGAGGCATTGGTGGCGACGCAGTCATCGGACCATCCCGAAGATCGCGTGATTGCGATTGACGCCGTGGCGGGCCGAGCAGCCGGAGCCCGGCCGCCGCTTGTTGCAGGGCGGAGAATCGTCGTCACGGAAATAGGCGCAGCGCGTGCGCTGCATGATGTTGCCGCCGATCGATGCCATGTTGCGGAGTTGGCCGGATGCGGCGAACAGTAGCGCCTCGGCGATGACGGGGAAGCGCCCGCGTACCTCCGCGTCCGCTGCCACATCGCTCATCCGGGCTAGCGCGCCGATCCGCAGGCCGCCGTCTGGCAACACTTGGATGCCGCCATATCGGGCAGACCGTTGATATCCAACAGATGCTCGGGCAGTGTCGCGCGGTCCTTTATCAGACCGAGGAGGTCGGTACCGCCTGCGATGAAGGCGAGTTGAGGATCATGGGCATGGGCCGCAATGGCCTCCGCTGGATCATCGGCCCTCGAATACGCGAACGGATGCATGGTTCAGCGCCTCCCGGCCGCTTCGGCGACGGCATCGACAATGTTGGGATAACAAGCGCAGCGACAGAGGTTGCCGCTCATCCGCTCACGAATCTCCGCATTCGACAGGTCCGCCACGGTGAACGGCTTCGTGACGTCGGCGGTGGCGGCGCTCGGCCAGCCCGCTTTCGCCTCTTCGATCATGGCGACGCCGGACATGATCTGCCCGGAGGTACAGAAGCCGCATTGGAAGCCGTCATGCTCGATGAACGCCGCCTGGACAGGGTGGAGCTTGCCGTCCTGCTCCAGCCCTTCGATGGTGGTGATCCGCTTACCGTCGCTGCATCACCGCCAAGCGTCATGCAGGACAGAATGCGGCGGCCTTCGACATGGACGGTGCATGCTCCGCATTCGCCCCGATCGCACGCCTTCTTCGTGCCAGTCAAGCGCCAATTCCTCACGCAACGCGTCAAGCAGCGTCATGCGCGGTTCGACCATGATCGTGCGAGTTTGGCCGTTGATAGTGATGGTCACGGATATGTTCTCCGATTTCTGCTCCGCCCTTTTTGTCGTGGCATCAGGTGGGCTTGCTCCGGGAGCGGCGGTGCTCATTCTCTATCCTTCCGCAAGTTAATCGCCGGCTTCCCTCGCAGCAACTCGTTCCGCAGCCGCCGCGGCCGGCAATTGACCGCTCCTAAGGTCACTGAAACCAAGAAGCAGTCGCGTGTGGCTACGAAAATTAACAGGCGTGACAATCATTGCTCCAGCGCGGGATAACCTTGAACATAAATCAAATCGGAAGCTCGCGCCGGGACATGGCGGGGCAAACAATTTGCTTTGTAGTCTGTCGAAGTGGTTCGTGATGGATTGGCGGCATCGAACCACGACCAACCCCAACCATCACCCCACAATTTATTCCCAGGATGACTATTCTTACCGTCCTTTACCATCACAAACCAACCTTTCAATGTTTCGGGAGGGCTGACAGTTCCGGTCGCCATCGCGGTCGTAGCTGTCTGAAACACCTCCTTCACCAGCCCCGGGTGACGCGTAGACAATATGGAGCTATTTTGAACCCTGACCTTGGTCGGCTGCTACCGCCCAGCTACCCAGAAACTGATAAGCGGTCCGATAGTCGACGGGCACCCGTAAGTTCCCGTGCGCGTCGAGGACTGCGGCCGTTCTCGAGTCGTTGGTTGCAAGGGGTTCCAGCATTGAGCGGTAGGTTTCCGGGGCCGAGCCTGTCTGGGCAATCGCAGTCAGTGAAACCAATAACAACAACCCGGACCCGGCGGTGCTGGCGATCCTCATGTTTGGTTCGCTCTCCGTATGAGACGGCGTCGTGCGACTTGTGAAAATTCGCTTCGGTTAACCGTGGAGAGCAGGAACCTCGTCCAGAATGCGATAAAACTGGGTCCAGACTGTCTGGCCTTTGATACGATGATCTGCACTCGCCGTACAGGTCAAGACAAACGTCCGCTCCATTTTTGGTGGCGCACTGGAGGGTATGGCACTGCATCAGCTCCTGGTACAGACGGTCGATCTGGTCCGCTTCCGATGCCGGAAGGCCGGGAGTACGGAGTTCCTGCAACTTCTTTTCGCGTGGCTGAAGTCGATGGCTATTGACGATGAAATCTTTGGGAAACTCCCGCGCGACAGCACACTGGTTTCCTATCACGAATGACATCAACGCTGCAATGGAAGCGACCGAAGCAAACTTAAACGGTTTGCGGAGGCATTCACTGTACGGGGCCATATGCAAACGCGAAGCGCTCACGCTGCTCAAAGGCAGACCTCGCCGTTGACTTTCAGGCTTACCGGCATGCGCTCGCCGGGCCGCTCTACCGGTTCACCGACGCCCTCCACCGCGCCTGCCACTTCTGTGGGATCACCGGACTCGCTTCTGCTGGTCTCGCTCATCTTCCCGACCCTTTCACACTCGCGATGGGCAGCATGCGCTATTAGACTTACCGGCATCCGGCAGACTGGATGCTTCGATCACGCCGACCTTCGACATTCCCGACCGTGAGGTTGTTTGATGCTCTAAGAACGTCTTGCCTCAGCAGATAGAATGAGACGGCCCAGAGGACTACGTCTTTCATGAGGAAACGTATGTTGCCAGCCATGGCCGGAAAACCGCCAGCGGACTCAGCCCAGCCATTGGGCATGAAAGGGATGATTGTTACCGTGCCGACGAACGTTCCGATCGAACCTAGCGCACCAAGAATCCCAGCCTTTTTATTCCAGAATCCAACAAACAAGAGCACTCCGATAAGCCATTCCGAACATCCGAGAAACCAACTTGCGCCTCTGATACCAAATGCTGGGTATAACCAAAAAAAGAGGGCCGTTGCTTATGTAAGGGATGAGCACCTGCGCCTCATAGGAGAACCACTTCTGGTATCCAAAAAAACAAGAATATGATGACCATAGCGGCCCGGATAACGTGATAATCGAGATCCTCCGCCAGGAGGCCGGATTTTTCCAGTGTTCGCAGGAGAAAATTCATCGCTCGATTCCTTTCAACCCAGCGGTATAGCCCGACACGGCATTGGGCAGGGCGATCCAAATCCATCCGCCGTGCCGCCCGGTTTCGTAATCAGCGTAGTGGCTAGGCGGGGACTTGCGTAGCGATGTCGGAGGACTATTCACTATTCCAAGAAGGAATGCCCGCGCGCAGGAATCGGGCTGGTCGAAGCGGATGGCTTTTTTTCCGGCGATAACCGCCTTGTCTCAGGAGACAGCTTACCCGGCGGCAATCGTAAGCGGACTGTTTCTTCAGCCCCAGATGGAAGTAACGTGAGTTTATTCTTCGCAAGGATATGAACGACCGCGTTAGTGACAGCAATATTTAAAAGCCTCTGACCGCAGGTCGATTTGAGCGACGTTATGCGGTGGGGTTACCAGGCTCCGTAGCACTGGCAGCATGTCCATGGGCTCGGCACGGTACGTGTAGTCCGGGTTGACCTCCGCGTAACGGATCAGCCAGTCCGCCCGATCACGAACCGGCCCGGCATGGGCAGTGTCCAACTCGTGTCGCCATTAAAGGTCAATAGGTCGTTCTTCAGGCTCTTGTACAGCTCGACCAGGTGATCCGGTAGCGATGAAACGCAATCCGAAGGCGGCCGCAATTTGGTTTCCAGGATCGGACAGGATCGGGAATTCGAGACCGTTGGTGCGCCGCGATTTGCAGCTGTTTGCCACGGTTTGCGGCGAAATCGCGACAAGGCTAGCGCGCCAGTTCGCGAAACCTCGGCAATGCCTCCTGCAGTGCCTGCAGCTCTAAATTACAGTACGGGCACCAGACGCCCCGATAGAAGCTGACCACGAGCGGTCCTTGCACGAGCAGCTCGGCGGAAGAGACGAACCTGCCGTCCGCGTCTTTCAGCACGAAGCACGGAGCAATGTCGGCGGCCTTCAGCGCTCTGGCTACACCGCCCGAGGCGATCAATTCATCCGTCGCGCGATGCATGATGTCGATCGCCGATCGCGAGGCACTGTACAGGCGGCCTGCCGCCTCGAAATCGGCTTTGAAGGCGTCGAGCTTGGTTTGCAGGCGCTTGATTTGCACCAGGTCTCGTCTCGACGGCATGTTGAGGCGTTAAGCTGAGCCGCGCGAGGCTGGTGCGGCAGATACCGCGTGGCAATAAGGTTCATTCCTAGGAGGAATGGCGATGGACCGGTTGGCCGCGATGGAGACTTATGTCCGCGTCGTCGACGCCGGCTCGTTCTCGGGCGCGGCGCGGGCATTGAACGTCGGACAACCCGCAGTCTCGAAGACAATTGCCCAGTTGGAGGAGCGCCTCGGAGTGCGCCTGCTGATGCGCTCCACGCGTGGTCTGTCGCCGACCGAGGCAGGACAAAGCTTCTATGACCGTTCTAAGCGGGCCATCGAGGAGGCTGAGGAGGCAGAGCTGGCCGCGCGCGGTGCCGGTGCGAGCCTGACTGGCCGTCTGCGCGTCTGCGCCGCTGTCACCTTCGCGCGGTTGCATGTTATCCCGCGCCTGCCGAAGTTCCTGGCAGCGCACCCCGGCCTGACTATGGATGTCGTGCTCGACGAGCGGGTGATCGACCTCGTGGAAGAAGGTATGGATCTCGCGCTCCGGATGGGCTCGCTCGGCAATTCTTCGTTAACGGCACGCAAGCTCGCATCTTGCCCGCGACTCGTCCTGGGAACTCCCGCCTATTTCGCCCAGTCAGGCGTACCCGCCACGCCAGCGGAACTCGCCGGTCGCACGGCAGTGATTTATACGAGGGGCGGTGGAGGTAACGCCTGGAACTTTCAGCGCGGCGCGACTGTGATATCGGTTAGCGTAACGGGTCCTCTTCGGGTCAGCGCGGCTGAGGGGGTGCGGGCTGCCGTGCTCGCCCACATGGGGCTCGCGATTGCCCCGACGTGGATATTCAGCCCCGAAATTGCCTCAGGCGCGGTTCGCTCCGTGCTCACGGAGTGGTCTCTTCCAGCTACAGCTCTCTGGGCCGTCTATCCGACTGGGCGCATGCCTAGAGCGGTCCCTGGGTGACTGAAATCGGGGGGATTCCGGCACGGGGGCGATCTGTAATTCACCGGCTTCCGGTTGCGTGGACCGGAGGCGAGATGACCTGGCGACGGGGCAAGGCGTATTCGCAGGATTTGCGGGATCGGATTCTTGCGGGCGTGGACGGCGGACTGAGCGTGTGCCAAGCGGCCAAGCTGTTTCGGGTGAGCATCTCCTACGTTTCCAAGGCGGTCTCGCGGCGCCGACAGACCGGTGAGAGTGCGGCGCGTCCGCAACGGGGGCACGTGCGGCCGAAATTGGCCCCGCTCCAGGATGCCATCCGCGCCGAGGTGGAGCGCCGAGCGGATGTCACCCTGGCCGAACTGGCGATTTGGCTGCACCGGACGCATGCCGCCTCGGCCAGTTCGGGACTGCTGTCGCGCACGCTGGCCCAACTGGGGCTGACGCGAAAAAAAAGTCGCAGCGCGCGGCGGAGCAGGACCGTCCCGAGACGGCCGCCGCACGCGAGGCATGGCGGGCGGGGCAACCGGAGTTGAACCCCGCCAAGCTTGTCTTCATCGACGAGACCTGGGCAACGACCAACATGGCCCGCCGCTATGCGCGCGGCCGGCGCGGCGCGCGCGTGGTCGCGGCGGTGCCGCACGGACGTTGGCGGACCTCGACTTTTATCGCCGGCTTGCGCCAGAACGGTCTCACTGCTCCCGGTCTGTTCGACGGTGCGATCAACGGCGAGCTGTTCGTAGCCTATGTCGAGCAGGTACTGGCGCCGACGCTATCGGCGGGCGACATCGTGATCATGGACAATCTGGGCTCGCACAAGGTGGCGGGCGTGCGGGAGGCGATCGAGACGCGTGGAGCCGAACTGCGGTTCCTGCCGCCATACTCGCCGGATCTCAACCCCATCGAACAGGCATTCGCGAAACTGAAGGCCCTGCTACGCGCGAAGGCAGCGCGCAAGCTAAGTTCCCTGTGGTTTGCAGTGAGAAAACTGCTGCACCGATTTACCCCGTCCGAATGCTCGAACTATCTCGCACACTGCGGCTATCGCCAGTCACCCTAAAATCGCTCTAGCGCGAAGGCTCGCGCCCTCGCAGCCTTTGTGGAAGAGGAATTGAAGCAGGCCCATTCCGCCTCGGAATGAAAGCTATGCCTTCGGCCGTTCTGCCGCCAACCGGCCAAAGGGTTTAGCTCCGGAAACGAGACGACGGGCACCCGCCCGCCTGCCGCGAAACTGGAGTCCCACGATGGCCAAGTTCGACACCTACAAGGACGCGTTTCCGCATGCGAGACTCGTCCGCTCGCCCGACGGCGTGCTTGAGGTGGTACTGCACACGAATGGGGACACATTGATCTTCAATGGCTACACCCATGAGGAATTCGTAGACCTCTTCCACCAGATCGGGCAGGACGGGGGAAATCGCGTCGTGATTCTGACCGGCGCTGGCGCGGCGTTCATGGAGTCGATCAGCCCCGAAGGGTTCGACTTCTTCAGCCCGCAAGGTTACGACAAAATCTATCGTGAGGGCAAAAAGGTCCTCATGAACATTCTCGACATCGAGGTGCCACTCATAGCCGCGGTGAACGGCCCGGTGCGGCTGCACTCCGAATACATTCTGCTCGCCGACATCGTGCTGACCACCCCCGGGACGGTATTTCAGGATAAGCCGCACTTCGAGTTCGGTATCGTGCCGGGCGATGGCGTCAACCTGCTCTGGCAGGAGGTGATCGGCAGCGTGCGCGGCCGTTACTTCATCCTCACCCGTCAGGAGCTCGATGCCGAGACGGCCAAGGAATGGGGCGCGGTCAACGAGATCGTGCCAGCCGAAAAGCTGCTCCCGCGCGCCCACGAAATTGCCAACCGGCTTGCCGAGCTGCCGCCTCTCACGTCGAGGTACACCCGGATCGCGCTGACCCAGAAGCTGCGGCGCATCATCGACGAGGGGGTGGGGTACGGGCTCGCATTGGAGGGCATCAGCGCCGCTGATGTCGCCCGCGCTATGGCCACGAAGAGCTAATATCCCGGGCGGAGTGGCGAGGTTCCAACCACCTCCGGTGCAAGTCGTGCATCATTTTCGTCAGAGGGGCGAGCCGCAGGGCTACCTCCAAGGGTCGGAGCTAAGAATGTCCAATGCGAATGCCGTCGCTGCCGTCGAGAACTTCTGGCGAGAGGTCTGGCAACCGCCACAAAATCCTGATGCGATCGATCGCCTTGTAGCCGAAGACTTTGTTCTCACGTCTGGCGGCATCGATTTCGTATCGCGCGCAAGATTTAAGGAATGGGTGGTCGACTTTCAATCCAAAATCGCATACCTGGAATTCGATATTCTCGAGACCTTTCAGAATGCCGAAGGGACTCGTGTTGCTTCGCGCTGGCAAATTAGAGGCAAGAACAAGGGGGTCTTAGGAACTAAACCCGATCAACGCGACATCCGTTTCACAGGGACCGCGGTCTGGGCGGTTCGGCACGATGGCGTTCTCCTACACAATTGGGTCGAGCGCGGCGCTTGGGAACTCTATCTCTTCTTGACGCGGGACAGAAGGCTTCGGCCCGGGGCCAATGTTTAACGGCACGACAGCGTTCAGATGCCGACCGTCAGTCGACGGTGCTCGGGGTCAACGGCTTGATCGAGAGCGAGGTCGCGGACACCACCCGGGCGTAAATATTCGCCAATCGGTCAGACACTCTTCCGACGGCGCGATTGAATGCCGGGCATCCGGCCCCGACATCAGTGAGGCTGCGCAGGTCATCGAAGCGGATTGGCCGCTGCGGCAGGCGGGCTCGGCCACTGACAGCGCGCGCAGCTTGAATGGGTAGAAGCGCTTCGGTTGGTTCGGGCAGTACCTGGATGGCGCGGCTTAGCCGTCCGGCTACTCCGTGGCCAGTGAGTCTCGCCTGGTCCACGCATCGTCGTGGCGCGATCGAATGTTATCTTTTTCTGGTCCAGTATTCCTTGGCTGAGGGCAATCGTGGACCGTATCGATGCGATGAAGGTCTTCGTCGCCGCGCTCGACGAGGGCAGCCTGGCGGGCGCTGGTCGCAAGCTCGGTCGTTCGGCTGCCGCGGTCAGCCCGCGCTATCGCCTTCCTTGAGGCACACGTCGGCGCCCAGTTGCTGCATCGGACGACGCGGTCGATCAAAATGAGCGAGGCAGGCGAGCGCAATGCGGTCGCCTGCCGTCGGGTCCTGACCGATCTCAAAGAGGCCGACATAACCGGCGCGGGCGAGCGGTCGACACCGAGCGGTCATCTCGTGCTGACTGCGTCCGTCCTCTCAGGAGAAGTGGACGATGCCGTCGCCGCGGTAGACAGCACGTTCGGAGAAGCCCAGCATGTTCTTCAGTCAGCGGATCATTGCTTCGGCCATCCTTGCAGCGCATCGTCGGGTAAAGGGGGGCTCAGGGGTCTCTGCTATAACCGGTCTCCTGCAAGATTCGGATGACGCCAAGATGTCCGTGTCTCCCGGCGCGACGCCGCGGATCATCGAGACCTGGCGGAGCGACTACAACACGATGAGGCCGCACACGAGCCTGAACGGCTTACGCCCATCGACTTTACCACTGGCCCGTGCAGGGGCATAACCAGAAGCACCGTTGCCCAGCCTTCCTGACGGTTTACCGACGTTACGCTTCGTCACCGCGCGAATCAGGCGCTGAAGCAGCATAAGGAATATTGGCGATGAGCTACATTTGGGAAACCATCACCGTTCGCCCCGTTACACCCCGGATTGGCGCCGAAATATCCGGGATCAACATCGCAGCAGCGCTCAGTAACCGTCAGCGCGATGAAGTGCATGATGCGCTCATCGAACACTTGGTCCTATTTTTCCGGAACCAGAGATTCACACTGGAATCGCAGAAGGCATTCGGGGGGCTATTTGGCGAGTTACATATACATCCAAACACACCGGGGCCGAAAGGACATCCGGAGGTCCTGACTGTCCACGCTGACGCGACCTCGAAGCGTGTCGCTGGCGAGTATTGGCACAGCGACGTCTCCTGCGACCCGGAGCCGCCGATGGGCAGCATCTTGCATTTGCACACGGTTCCCCCATCGGGGGGCGATACACTATTTGCCAGTTCCTACGCCGCCTACGACGAACTGTCGCCGCGCATGAAGAGTTACCTGGAGGGGCTGACCGCGCTGCACTCCGGTGAGCGCTGGTACCGCCGTGTCAATGCGTTGCACGGCGTGGACAACAGCGGGCGCGTGTTTCCGAGCGCCAACCACCCGGTCGTGCGGACGCATCCAGTGACGAAGCGAAAGGTGTTGTTTGTCAATCGTGGTTTCACATACCGGATCAATGGCGTGCCGGATGAGGAGAGTGCCGCCATCCTGAATTTTCTCTTTGCCCATTCGGAGCGCCCTGAGTTCCAAGTGCGCTTCCGATGGGAACCCGAATTCGGTCGCCTTCTGGGACAATCGTGCCGTGCAGCACCTGGCGCTCTGGGATTACTTTCCGGATGTGCGATCGGGCAACCGGGTCACGATCAAGGGGGATCGACCGTTTTGAGGCAGGTGATGCCATCATGCGAAAGTGGAGGCCATGATTTTCTTCTGGGCCCGAGATGCTTGATGGCTGGATCCCGGGGGTGCTCGGACAGCTTGCGGACGACGAGTCTGCAACGCGGCGTATTAGGCGAAAGATCAGGCAAGCGAGGGAGTCCGTGCGGGCGCGGTTGCACACACCAGCAGTGCGGCGACGAGCAGCAGCCACAGCCAAGACGCATTGCACCCACGTCGGGAATTTCTCCGACTGGCAGGAATGGCCGCTGCCGCTGCCGTGCCGCCCACGGCGTTGCGTGCTGAGACGCAAGACGCAGGCGCGCCGACCATTTCCCGCGCTACATCCAGTCACTGCGTTTGAAGAAGTATGGCAGACCGTGCGTGACCGGTTCTATGATCCGCATCTGCATGGGCTGAACTGGGCGCTCATTCGAGAGCGCTACGAACCGGAGGCCGCAAGAGCGACCTCCAATGACATGCTGGCCAACATCATCAACCGCATGCTGTCCGAGCTGCGTGCATCGCACACCCGCTACTATACGCCGGAAGAACCGGAATACTACCAACTGGCCGACATTTTTGCCGGCGCACTGCGGCGGCGTGGATTGGAGCGTGCCTTCCCCGGGCGGCCGCGTCTCCTATCCCGGCATTGGTATTCTCTGCCGCACCGACACACCGGGCCGAAGCATCGTCGTCGGCGTAATCGAGGGCACGCCGGCCCGGGCGGCCGGCCTGCAGGTCGGCGATCAGATCATCTCCGCTGATGGCGCGCCGTTCCAGCCGGTCGGGTCATTCCGGGACAGGGTCGGTGAGCAGATCACCCTAGCCGTGCTGCGCGCGGGCATGGTGGTGCAGACCGTCGTTACGCCAGTCGAGATCGCACCCAACAAGATGTTCCTGAACGGCATGGAGGCCAGCGCCAGGGTGACTCAGGCCAATGGCAGGCGCATCGGCTACGTTCACGTCTGGTGCTACGCCGGCCATGCCTACCAGCAAGCGCTCGAACGTCTCATTGCGAAAGGTCCATTGAAGGACGCGGACGCGCTGATTTGGGACCTTCGCGATGGATGGGGCGGTGCGGTCCCCGAGTACTCTGGACCTGTTCAACGCGCGAGCGCCAACAATGCGGGTCACCGATCGCACCGGCGTCAGCGAATTCGAGGGCGTAAAGTGGCGCAAGCCCGTGGCAATGCTGGTCAACGGCGGCACTCGCAGTGGCAAGGAAGTCCTTGCGTACGGCTTCAAGAAGTACCGGCTGGGCGAGGTGATAGGCACTCGCACCGAGGGGGCGGTGCTCGCCGCGACAGCGTTCCTGATCGGCCCGGGTCTGTTGCTGCTGGCGGTCGGAGACGTGCTGATCGACGGCGAACGGCTGGAAGCCGTCGGGGTCGCCCCTACCATCGAGGTGCAGAGTGGCGCGGGACAAGGCGATCCTCAACTGGATCGGGCGGTCGCGGTATTGTCCGGTGCCTGAGCGCCGGAGATTTGATCCTGCGCGGAACGGGCGCGCCCTGAAGAAGCGCCAGCACCGTAACTCGCACGATGGTCGGCAGCCCGCTGGATCGAAGGTAATTTCCACGAATTCACGTAGCTACAAGGAGTATGGGCGGTCAATGCCGTAGCCACATTAAACTGCCCGGAGAGGCTGTTTCAGGCCGGGTGCCCACCGGTCCTACAAAGGCCAGCTCGCTGGGACCGGTCCGAGGTCAGCGGACGCTACGAACGCTTCCGGTCCGGTGCCACTCAATCCATCTGTTCTGAAAGCAAGCGAGGAATAGACGTCATCCGGTCCCACCGCAGCCAATTTAGCATTAAACAGCGGCGGCGGCGGGATGCAGCTGAGCCCATTAGAACGTGGTCCGTTCTGCCTCCGGCCCGATGCCGCTACGGTCAACTGCCGCGAATGCAGGCAAGGGGTGCGTTATGCCCATGACGC
Organism: uncultured Pseudomonadota bacterium; assembly: GCA_963822675.1. GTDB lineage: Bacteria > Pseudomonadota > Alphaproteobacteria > Acetobacterales > Acetobacteraceae > CAWGIP01. The sequence continues at coordinate 31,683 of CAWGIP010000022.1, forward strand.
GCCGGCCCCCGGGAGTGCAACCCTCCCCGGCTCGGCGCGGTCGGCATGGATGTCATCGCGGAACGTCTCCGGTCCGCACCACACGGCGAATGCGGTGATTGCCGCCAGCACGATGATGTAGAGCGAGACTGGCCAGGTGGCGCCGCCCGCCGCCGCCACCATTCCGGTGGCCAGGAACGGTGCCGGACCGCCGGCGATGATGGAGCCCAGCTCGCGCGCGAAGGCGAAGCCGGAATAGCGGCGCTTCGGCCCGAACAGCTCGGCAAACCAAGCCGCCTGCGGCCCAAACATGGCGCCGACCACCACGCCGTTGGCCAGTACCATCGCCAACAGCAGCAACCCCCAGCTTTTCGCCGCAAGCAGCCAAAAGAATGGAAAGGCGAGCACGATCCCGGCCAGCGCGCCGAACATGTAAACCGGGCGCCGACCGATGCGGTCCGACAGCATGGAAAACAGCGGCACCGAGAGCAGTTGCACGGCAAAGGACAGCATTAGCGCGTCCAGCACCGTCTGCCGCGGCATGCCCAGCGTATGCGTGACATAAGCCAGACCGAACACCGGAAACAAATAGCCAAGCCCGTTTTCCGCCATGCGCGCGCCCAAGAGCACGAAGAAGTTGCGCGGCTGGCGTCGCAATACCTCCAGGGCCGGGATGCGGTCCGGCTGCCGGTGCGCCACAGCATCGCGGAACACCGGGGTTTCTGTCACCCGAAGCCGCACATACAGCCCGCCCAGGATCAGCACGATGCTGGCGAGAAACGGCAGCCGCCAACCCCAGGCCACGAAGGTGTCGTGCGGCATCAGCGAGACCAGAGCGAAGGCGCCGGTGGCGAGAAAATTGCCGATCCCGACGCCCATCGGCGCGAAGCTCCCCCATAAGCCGCGCCGTCCGTCCGGCGCGTGTTCCGCCAGCAGCACCACCGCACCACCGTATTCCGCGCCGGCGCCGAACCCCTGGACCAGCCGCAGCAGCACCAGCAGGATCGGCGCCCAAACACCGGCGGTGGCATAGGTAGGCAGCAGGCCAATGAGCATGCTGCCCAGCCCGACCAGCAGCAGCGTGGCCATCAGCACCGGCTTGCGCCCGAGCTTGTCGCCCAGATGTCCGAAGAACAGCCCGCCGAACGGGCGTGCCAGGAAGCCGATGCCGAACGTGGCGAAGGCCAGCAGCGTGCCGGCCAGCGGATCGGACTTAGGGAAGAACAGCGGTCCGAACACCAGCGCCGCCGCGGTGCCGTAGATGAAAAAGTCGTACCACTCCAGCGCCGAGCCGACGCCCGAGGCGACGATCACCCAGAACGACGCTCGGCGCGAGGCCTTGATTGCCGTGCCGCCCATCCAGCCTTTCCTTCTCGTTCTGCTGTTCCTCAGGCCGCAGCCTTCTTGAAGTAGCTGCGGCTGCTGCCGGTCTGGTTCTCGTAGATCGAGCCCTGGTGCCGGGCGGGTGGCAACGGCATGCGCACCGGCACCGGCGCGAGCCGCGGTATCAGCGTTGGCTGTCCTGACAGCATGCGGCTGTCGAACTCCTCCAGGTTCTTGAAATTCATCAGCGGCCAAGCATCGGCAGCGGCGACTTCATAGAGCAAGAGGTTACGCGGGCGATCCGAGACGTTGAGCGCCGAACCGTGGAGCGCACGCACATGATGAAACGACATGCTGCCGGCACGCCCGGTCAGCGGGACGGCGCGTTCGATCTCGGTCCTGATCATGTCGGGATCAATCGAGCCGCAGAAATGGCCGTCCTCGCCGTGATGGCTCCAGACCGGGCCGGTGTGCGTGCCCGGCGTTACCAGCAGCGGCCCGTTCTCCAGCGTCATGTCGTCCAGCATGACGCCTATCGCCAGAATGTCGTCATTGGTGTGCGGATAGAACGCCCAGTCCTGGTGCCATTCCACCGGCGAGCCGTACTGCGCCGACTTCATGTTCAGCTTCGATCCGTGCAGCCTCACATCCGGCCCCAGCAGCGCCTGCAAGACGGCGATCACCACCGGCTTGCGCACCACCGCGTCGAATACCTGATCCACCTTGTGCGGCGACTTGATGCGCCGCACGCGGGGCGCCTGCCGCGTGTGCCCGGGCTCCAGGTCGTACACCTCGGTGTGTGCTTCCACCGCGGCGGCACCGGCGATCAGCTCAGTGATCACGTGACGGAGCGCCACTAGTTCTCCCGCGTCCAGCAGGCCGGGTACCACGATGAACCCGTCACGCCGATATTCCGCGGTCTGAGCTTTGCCGATCATACCGTCCTTCCTATAATGGATGATAGCGCTAACATGCCGAGGGTTAGCGCTATCATCGCTCGCATTCAAGCCCCTTAGGGTTCAAAGCGCCAGCCGAAATGGTAGCGAGACAATGACTGCCGTCACCCTTGCCAAGGTCGCCGCCCGCGCCGGCGTCTCCGCCATCACCGCCAGCCGCGCCCTGACCGCGCCGGAGAAGGTCGCGCCGGCGACGCGGGAGCGGGTGGCGGCGGCAATGCGGGAACTAGGCTACGTGCCGAATTTGGTTGCCGGCGCGTTGGCATCCGCCCGCACCCGTGCCGTGGCGGTGCTGGTGCCCACCATTGCCAACTCGATCTTCGCCGACACGGTGGAAGGCATCTCGGCCGCATTGGAGCCGCGTGGCTATGCGGTCCTGCTGGCGCAGTCCGGCTACGATGCGGTGCGGGAAGAGCAAGCGCTGACGGCACTGCTGGCGCGGCGGCCGGAAGCACTGGTGATGGTCGGTTCCCCGGCGACCACCGCCGGCGCGACGCTGCTGATACGCGCTGGCGTACGTGTGGTGGAGACATGGGTATTGCCGAAAGCACCGATCGACGCAGCCGTCGGCTTCGACAACGCAGCTGTGGGCGCCGCCCTGGCGCGGCATTTCGCCGCGGCGGGACGCCGACGGCTGGCCTATCTGGGTGGTGCCGACGTGCGCGGCATGCTGCGGCTGAAAGGCTTCGCCCGCGCGGCGCGTGCTGCCGGCCTGTCAACGCCGCGCAAGGTAATCGTGCCTACCCCTGGCAGCGCCGACGCCGCAGCGGCGGAAGCCGCGCGCCTTGGCGACGCCGACGCCGTGTTCGCCTCAACCGACGTGTACGCACTCGGCGCGTTGAGCGCGCTGCGCCGGGCCGGGCGCAGGGTGCCCGATGATGTGGCGCTGATCGGCCTGGGCGATCTGGAGATCGGCCGTCATGCCGCACCAGCACTGACCACCGTGCGCATTGACGGCCGCGCTATCGGCGCAGCGGCGGCCGACCTGGTGCTGTCGCGCAATGGGCCGCGCGTGGTGGATGTGGGGTTCGAGTTGGTGATACGGGAGAGCGGATGAGCCGCGGGTGTACCCGCGCCGTGCCGGTGTCTCCTGCCCTACTCGACGTAGCCCGACCTGGCGCACGACATCCGTGAGCGACAATCCCCTCGCGGGAGGAGCGCGCACTGCTGGCGGCCGCCGGTCTCGATGGCCCGCAAGCCTCGCCCAAGGGGTTGTGGCGATTTCGGGGTGGCCGCGCGGTCTCCGTGATCATCCCGCTAACCTGACGCGGAAATCACTTGGCGGCCCATTTTCTTGCGCTTCGTGCTCCGGCGCCGGCGACATGGCCGAACGCGAGGAAGTCCGGAAGCGGCGGCTGCCGAACGATAGTCGCGAGATCATCCCCGACGACAAGTGGGCGAACGTCGCGCGGAATTTGTGCATCAGGCGCAGAAGGATGTGGCGATCGCACTCATGGACCGGGCTCAGAGCATCAAGCGCGGCGCCGTCCGGAAGTTCCAGGCGTCGCTAATGGCGCCCGAGCAGCGCATGCTGCGTGGTCAGGCGCCGTCGCACGTGCATGACACGCAGCACGAGCGCGCGGTCGGTGGGATGGCGGCTCCGTGTCCGACGCCCACCGCCTGTGTCAACGGTCACAGTAACGCTTGCCTCTTTGGGCCAAACCGCGACGCATCGTTTCGGGCCACTACGCGCCCGGGCACAGAACGCGGGAGCCGGGCATGGCATATGAAGTTATCGGAATGATGCGGAACGCCGGATTGCAGAAGGACATCAACGATCATGTGTCGGGGGGTAGTCCCGTACGCTATCTAAACGCTCAGGAACGTAACCAGTATTTGATCGATGTGCACGGCGGCAGACTTCGGTACCGTACGGGCGGCCAAATGATCGACACATACCGTGGACATGGGCATATCTTCATATTCATTATGACCGGCGAAGGAGAAATCTTCATGGCCTCCGAGCAGGAGGTGACACATCATCCTTCATTTGTTTCCGGCAATCCGGTCGCGGCAGCCGGAACGATAAAGGTGGTCGGTGGTCGGATCGTGCTAATCACCAGCGATAGCGGCCACTACCAACCGCCGAAAGAGTTTTTGGACCAGTTTGTGTGCGAACTAAAGAAGCGGGACGCTGATCTTTCGGTCACCGAATACAAGTTTGGAGCCAATAAGAAACAGAAAAAGCATAACATACTTGCGCTCACCGGGGACAAGAAAATCATTGACCAAACGAAGGTGCATCCGGACAAGACCAGGCTGATCGCGTTCGGCCGCTTTGCGGCGCAGAACCGCGAGAAGCGCGGACTTGGTAAGCCGGAAACCTTCAGTTCCTCGGCTTTGTCCTCATTTGCGGCAAGTCCCGGCGCGGCGACTTCCAAATCAGGAGGAAGTCACGCCGAGATCGCATGAGCGCGAAGCTGCGAGAGATCAAGGAGGCGCTGCGGGGGCGAAGGCACGTGCCGATCCCGGAAGTGGGGAGATGGCTCGCGCAGGTCGTCGCTGGATACTTCGCCTACCATGCCGTGCCGACCAACAGCCCGGCGTTGTCCGCGTTCCGCTACCATGTCCTGGTGCTGTGGCACCGGCGGCTTTGTCGGCGCATTCAGAGGGCATACTCGTGTGGGAGCGGATGGCAAAGCTGGCCGACGAATTTCTCCCAAGCCCCGCGTCCTGCATCCCTGGCCGAGCGTGCGATTTGCCGTCAGACATCCGAGGTAGGAGCCGTGTGCGGGAATTCCGCTCGCACGGATCTGTGCGGGGGGCGGTCAGCAATGGCCGTCCCTACCGCGAACACGCGCTTCGAGTGACCGCTGCCCACCCAATGGCTTACCGGATTGCGCCTGGTATCAGACATCTCGCCAGTATTTACCCCGCCGCCGCGACCGCCTTCCCGGCGGACAGGCGATAGATGCGGTCGAGACGTTCCACGCCGATGAGGCGATGCACGATCAGCATGAGCGTGCGTCCAGCGCGACTTCGTTCAGGGTGGCGAGGAACGCGCGCTCGGTCTCGGCGTCCAGCCCGGCGCAGGGCTCGTCGAGGATCAGGATCGGCGCAGGCGAAAGCAGCGCGCGCGCGAGCGCGAGGCGGCGGCCCTGACCGCCGGAGAGGCGGGCGCCGCCTTCGCCCACCCAGGTGTCGAGCCCATCCGGCAACGACCGCGACCGTAGTCGCCGACGCGCGCCGCGTCGAGCGCGGCCCAGAGCGCGTCGTCGTCGGCGTCGGGGCGGGCGAGCAGCAGGTTGTTGCGGATGGTATCGTCGAACAGGTGCGTGGCTTGGCTGAGCCAGCCGATCTGCGCTCGCGCACCGCGGCCGCCGGCAGAGCGGCGATGTCGGCGCCGCCAAGCAGCACGCGCCCTGCTTGCGGCGCGGCGAGCTTGAGCGCGAGCGCGGCGAGCGTCGATTTGCCGGCGCCCGACGGGCCGAGCACGGCGACGCGCGCGCCCGGCGGGATGTCCAGAGGTGAGCCCGTCGAACACCAGCGGATGGTCCGGTTGCCAACGGAAGCATATGCCCTCGAAGCGCAGGCTTGGTCGCCGACTCGGCAGGCGCGCGCGGGTGCGGGCGGGTCGGGCACCGGCGGCGGCGCCTCGGCCGCTTCCAGCACGCGCCGCGCGGCGGCGGCGGCGTGGCCGGCCAGCGCGCCGGCGCGGGGCAGGCCGCCCACCGCCTCGAACGCGGCCACGATCAGGAAGGCGCGGCGACGGCCGCGGCCGGGTGCGCGCCGGCCGGAGACAGCACCGCCAGCACCGCGGCCTGGCCGCACAGCAGGGCGCCGGCGCCGGCCAGCGCGGTGCCGCGCGCCACTTCGCGCTGCGCGCCCAGCAGCGCGCCCTCGCGCGCCTGGACCGGCCGCCAGCATGCGGCCCTCGGCGCCGAACGCCCGCACCTCGCGCAGGCCGGTCAGCGCATCGAGCGCGGCGATGCGCAGCGCGCCGGCGCCGGCGGCGAGCCGCACGCCGGCCGCTGCCGTGCTGCGCGCCGCAAGCCACGGCAGCGCGAAAGCGGCGAGGGCGAACAACAGGCCGAGCAAAACCGCCAGGCCAATCGCCGCCGGGCCGCCGCCGCGCCCGACCAGCACCGACCAGGCCCGGGCAGCAGCAGCGCCGCGCCCGCGAGCGGCACCAGGATGCGGAGATAGAGCCCGTCCAGCGCCTCCACGTCGGCCACCAGCCGGGCCAGCACGTCGCCCGCCTGGCGGAAGCCCAGACCGCCCGCCGCGCTGCGCGACAGGCCGCGGAAGAACCAGACGCGCAGATCGGCGAGCGCGCGGAAGGTGGCATCGTGCGTGACGAGGCGCTCCAGGTAGCGCAGCACCACCCGGGCGACGCCGAGCCAGCGCAGCGCCAGCGGGGCCAGCCAGCACGCCGGCGGCGAGCGCCGCCGCGATCGTCCGGCCGGTCGACCGCCATCAGCCCGACGCCCGGCGGCCAGCGCGCCGAGCGAGACGAGAGCCCGGCCGAGCAGCCAGCGCGGCGCGGCCGCGCCAGAGCGCACAGGATGCGGGCGAGGGTGCGCTTCAGGCGGTTCGCGCGCCGGCACCGCGCGGCCGTGGCTGATGATCGAGCCGCCGCCCGGCAAAGGCGGCGGCGGCGGCGGAATGGCTCGCCAGGATCACCGTCCGCCCGAGCGCCAGCCGGCGCAGGCTGTCCAGCACGTCGGCCTCGGTCGCGCGGTCGAGATGCGCGGTCGGCTCGTCCAGCAGCAGCAGGGCGGCGTTCTTGAGAAAGGCGCGGGCGATCGCGACGCGCTGCGCCTGGCCGCCGGAGAGGCCGAAGCCGCCTTCGCCGACCGGCGTATCGAGCCCGTCGGGCAGGAGCGCGGCGAACTCGGCGACGCGGGCGCTCGCGGCCGCTTCCTCGATCTCGGCGTCGGACGCCTCGGGGCGGGCGAAGCGGATATTGTCGCGGATGGTCCCGGCGAACAGCACCGGGCGCTGGCCGATCCAGGCGGTAAGCCGGGCCAGCGCCTCGCGGCACCAGATCGGCGATGTCGGCGCCGTTCAGCGTGACGCGCGCCGCATTGCGGGACGGACGAAGCCGAGCAGGATCTCGATCACGGTCGATTTGCCGGCGCCCGGACGGGCCGGCCAGAACCAGCGTCTCGCCGGCCGGGACGCGGAAGCTGAGCCCGTCGAGCGCCGGGCCGCGCGCTGCGTCCCAGGTCAGACGCACATCCTCGAAGGCGACGGTCACGCCGCGCGCCGGCACGGTGCGCACGGTGCGCGGGGCGCGGCGCGGGCTGCGGGCGCGGGCGGCAGCTGCGACCAGCGCGTCCGCCGCGCCGGTCGCGTGCAGCCGGTCCTGGTAGGCGGCGGCGAAGGCGCGCAGCGGGGCGAAGAACTCGGGCACCAGCAGCAGCACGAACAGCGCCGCCGGCGGGCCGGGCGAACTGGTGGTCCAGGAACGCGAGGCCGTAGCGAAGCGCCAGCAGCACGAGCGCCGCGGCGGCGGCAAGGTCGAGGGCGGCGGAGGACAGGAAGGCCACCCGCAGCACCCGCATCGGTGCGCCGGCGCAGCTCGTCGGCGGCGGCGGCGAGCGCGCGCGCCTCGCCTCGGCACCGCCGTACAGCACGATGGTGGCGATGCCGCGCACCCGGTCGAGGAACCGCGCCTGCAACCGGACCAGTGCCAGGAATTGCCGGCGCGAGGCCGCGGCGGCGCCGATGCCGGAAACCGCCATCGCCAGCGGGACCAGCAGGCCGCAGAGCAGCCAGCAAGCCCGGCCGCCCAAGGGTCGGCCCACGGCAGCCGCCAGAACCACCAGCAGCGGGGCCGGCGACGGCGAGGGTCGCGGCGGGTATCCAGCGGGCAAACAGCCCGTCCAGCGCCTCCACCCGATCGACCACCGTCGCGGTCAGTTCCCCGGAATGCTGCCGGCGCAGCAGGGCGGGGCCGGCGGCGAGCAGCCGCGCCAGGGCATCGGTGCGCAGCCGCCGCCGCGCGGCCGCTCCGGCCGCGAAAGCGGCGTGTTCCGACCAATAGCCGAGGCAGCGCGCAGCAGGGCAAGGCCGGCAAACGCGGCGGCCGGAGCAATCGCCAGCCCGTCGCCGGCCAGACCGTGCGCAAGCACAGCAGCGGCGCACCAGGCTTGGCCGATCGCGGTAGCGGTGGCGGCGAGCCCGAACGCGATTACCGGGCGGGCGAGTTTTGCCCCGAGCCGGGTCTCGCGTTGCAGCCACGACCGCGCGGCGGCCTTCGCCCCGTCCCGCTCCGCTCTCGCCATGGCCGCACTCCCTAGCCCGGGATGCCGGCAATGTCAGGGTCTTATGCGGGACGCGAGGCGCTTAAAGTTCGGCAAGGACGGCGGTACCGCGTGGGGGTTTCACTTCCGTTCTCCGGATCCGCCTGTATCACACGGAAAGTTGCTAGAGGCAGAAACGGTTTGGACAATTGGCAAACGCCGCGGGAACAGGACCGGAAACGCAACTCCACCAACCTGCTGAGCGCCCGCGTGACTTGTCCGATCGGGCCGACCGGGGCAGATCGGTTCGATGCTGATTGCGCGAACGCTGGGAGAGCTGCGCTCGGGGCTGGCCGATCTCAAGCGCGGGGGTGAGCCGGTGGCGCTGGTCGCCACGATGGGCGCGCTGCACGCCGGACACCGCGCGCTGGTCGAGGCGGCGGCCGCCGGCAAGGGAAAGATCGCGGCCTCGATTTTCGTCAACCCCACCCAGTTCGGTCCGGCTGAGGACTTCGCCCGGTATCCGAGGGACGATGCGGGCGATCTGGAAAAACTGCGCGCCTGGGGCTGCGACCTCGCCTGGGTGCCGGAGGTGGCGACCATGTATCCGCCGGGCGATGCCACGATGGTGGTCCCCGCCGGACCCGCCGAACGGTGGGAGGGCGTCGCGCGGCCGGGGCATTTTCGCGGCATGGCTACGGTGGTCGCCAAGCTGTTCGGCCAGATCCGCCCGGAGACAAGCTTCTTCGGCGAGAAGGACTGGCAGCAGCTTCAGGTGGTGCGGCGCATGGTCGCCGATCTCCATCTTGGCGTGACGATCGTGCCCGTGCCCACGGTGCGCGAACCGGACGGGCTCGCGCTGTCGTCGCGCAACCGGCTGCTTACGCCGGACGCACGGGCGCGCGCCCCGCGCCTGCATGCAGCGATGCGGCAGGCTGCCGCCGAGCTTGATTGCCGGAGGACCAACGGAGGACTGTCTGCGCCAGGCGCGGACGGTGCTGGCGGCAGAGGGCTTCGAGCTCGACTATTTCGCCCTGGTGGACGGTCCGTCGCTTGAGCCGCTCGCGGGAGCGGCGCCGGGTGCGCGTCTGATCGCGGCGGCCCGGCTCGGTGCCGTCCGGCTGATCGACAACATGCCCCTGAACTGAAGGATTACCGCTCTGGACGCGCCGGGCGGCGGGTGCGATATGGCGAGCGATATTTTCCGCCGGATATATCGGAGCGCCTGTATGGCACGCCGAGGAGTGATCCCTCGCCTCACCCCGGCCCTCTCCGCCCCCGAGGGCGGAGAGGGAGTAGAGGCGCCGCGCATGTATCGCCGGGCAATCCTAACGGTTGGACTGGCGGTTCTCCCGACCGCTTTCGTCGGCCCGGCGTCGGCGCAACAGCGAACGATCCGGGTGGCCTATGCCGGCTCGATGGGCGTGGTGATGGACAAGGCGCTCGGCCCCGCCTTCGCCAGGGCAAACGACGCCGCCTATCAGGGCATCGGCCAGGGCTCCTACGGCTTGGCACGACTGCTGGCCGGTAAGCAGGTTCAGGCCGACGTCTTCGTCTCGGTGACGCCGGGGCCGATGCAAATTCTACAGCAAGCGGGGCTGGTGAAGCGCGCCGACCCTGTCGCCAGCACGCAGGTCGTGATCGCGTACAGCCCAAAGAGCCGTTTCGCGCCGGAATTGAAAGCGGCGGCAGAGGGCAAGGCGGTCTGGTGGAAGGTGCTGGAGCTGAAAGGACTGCGCTTCGGCCGCACCGACCCGGCCACCGATCCGCTCGGCCAGAACATCATTTTCACCATGCTTCTGGCCGATCGCTATTACCACCAGCCGAAACTGTCGACGCGCATATTGGGGCCATTGCAGAATCCGGAACAGATCTTCGCCGAGCCGTCATTGCTGAGCCGGCTTGAAGGCGGGCAGATCGACGCCGCCGGTGCCTATCAGAGCCAGGTCGCTTCGCACGGATTGCCGTCGATCAGCCTGCCCGACCAGATCAACCTGAGCAATCCGGCGATGGAGGCGCGCTGGTACAGCCAGGTGCAGTTCGCGTTGCCACAGCCGGACGGGACCGAAAAGATGGTCAAGCCGCAGCCGCTCGTGTTCTATGCGGCGGCGCTGACCAACGCGGTTGATCCGGGGCTGGCGGAGCGGTTCGTCGCCTTCATGCTTAGCCCCGAAGGGCAGAAGATGTTGCGGGCCAGCGGCTATGCGAGCCCCCGGGGTGGCCCGCTGTAATGCCGCCGGCGTCAGGCACCGATCACGTTGTGTCGACGCCGGCTGCACCCCGGCTTTCGCCGTTCGTCGGCGGAGACACCGCGTAGAGCCGCGCCGGATGGCGGGGACCGTGCGGGAGGGGCGTCGCCGGCCGAGCCTGAACCGCCGCCCCGCCTGCGCCGGCGCTATCCGCTGGCGATCCTGCCCGGCGTCGTCGTGCTCGGATTTCTGATCGCTCCGTTCATCGCCCTCGCTTTTGCCACCGATTGGCAGGGGTTTCGGCTGGCTCCGGGCGACTGGCGGGCCGTCGCGGTTTCATTGGGCTATAGTTTCGTCACGCTGCCGATCGTTCTGCTTCTGGGCACGCCGCTGGCCTTCTGGCGCGCGCGATGGCGGGCGCCGGGCGGCTGGCTGATCGACACCGTTCTTCTGGTGCCGCTGCTGTCGCCGCCGTTGGCGTTGGGCATTCTGCTGGCGACGCTGTACGGGCCGTACAGCATCATTGGCGGCGGGTTGCAGCATCTGGGGCTGACACTGACGAACAGCGCCCCGGCGTTCATCTTGGCGCAAATCTATGGCGCAATGCCGTATTACATCGTCGCGGCACGCGCCGCCTTCGAATCTGTGCCACGCGAGCTGGAGCAGATCGGGCTGACGCTCGGCAAGGAGCCGTGGCAGGTCTTCCTGGAAGTGACGCTGCCGCTGTCGCGTCTGGGCCTTGCCGCCGGACTGGCGCTCGCCTGGGTGCGCGCGCTGGGCGAGTTCGGCATCGTGCTGATCATCGCCTACTACCCGCAGGGCATGCCGGTCCGGCTCTGGGTGGATTTGCAGGACAGCGGCCTGTCGGCGGTTTACCCGCTGCTGTGGGTGTTTTTCCTGGTTGCCATCCCGCTGCCGCTGACACTGGGAATGCTGTCGCGGCGGCGGCTCGTGCCTTAGTTGATGCTGATCGACTACCGGCTGGAACGGCCGATCCGCATGCAGGCGCGGCTGCACGTGCGCGGGTTCACGGCCTTGCTCGGGCTGAGCGGGGAGGGCAAAACCACGCTGCTGCAAGCAATCGCCGGCCTGCTGCCGGCCGATGGCGAGCCGTTTGCCGGCTTGCCGCCGCAGCGCCGGCCGATCGGCTACCTGCCGCAAGGCTACGGGCTATTTCCGCATCTGCTTATCTGGCAGAACGTCGCGTTTCCCCTGCCGCGCCGGCCCGGCAGGCGGCGGCGCGCGATGGAGCTGCTGGACCGGGTCGGGATGGGACGGGCAGCCGAGCGCCTGCCGGGCGAACTCTCCGGCGGCCAGCAACAGCGTGTGGCGTTGGCGCGGGCCCTCGCCCGATCGCCGCGGCTGCTGCTGCTGGACGAGCCAAGCTCGGCGCTCGACGCCTCCACCCGAGACGAGGTATTGGGACAGCTGATTGAGGATATCCGCCGGCTCGCTCTGCCCGCTTTGGCGGTAACACATGACCCGCATCTGGCCGGCATGGCGGATTGGATGGCGCTGATGTCGGGCCGGCGCATCGTGCAGGAGGGCACGCCCCGGGAGGTGCTGACCGCTCCGCAAAGCGCCGAGGCGGCGCGGCTGGTGGGGGTGCGCAACCTGCTGCGCGGGCTCGTGCTGAAGGCGGCGGGAGGTCGGGCGCTACTGGAGATGAACGGCGCGCGCCTGCGCGCCCCCGCGCCCGAGTGGGTCTTGACCGGGATGGAGGTGGGGCTCGCGATCCGCGCGGAGGACATCGCCATTTCCGGTTCCGGCGATACCGGTCCCGGCTCTCGCGGCGTCAATGCCGTTCCCCTGACCCTCAACCTGGTGCGCGACGAGGGGCTCGGGCTGCGTCTGCATGGCTCCGGACCCATGCCCCTTGACGTGCTGCTGGCGCGGGTTCCCAAGAATGGCGAGTTCTGGCCGGGCATGCGGGTCGCGGCGGTCGTGCCCGAAGCGGCGGTGCATCTGTTCCGCGTTGCGGACTAGGCGGAGCCGGCTCGGCTAGCGGGCACGCCAGACAAGCGTCGCCGAAACGGCGTAGTTCCACACCACGCCAATCACGGCCCCGGCGACCCCCGCCAGCGTCCAGCCCGTTTGCGTGCGGTAGAGCGCGCTGGCGATGCCGATATTGGCCAGGGCGCCCAAGCCGCAGACGATCATGAACAAGATCAGGCCGCGCCATATACGCGGGCCGCGCAGACGTTGGTCGCGATAGGTCAGCTGGTTGTTGATCTGGAAATTGAACGCCATCGCGACGATTGTGGCGATGCTCTGCGCGGCGGGAAACGCAAGGTGGCCGACATCGAAGGCCAGCGTCAGCGTCGCCAAATGCACGACGAGGCCGAATGCTCCCACCAGCGCGAAGGCCACGAAGCGCAGCGGCACCAGCCCGCCCAGAAGCTTGTCCAGCAGAAGCGCCGCGAACTGCGCCAGCACCAATACATCCAGCTTACTTTCGCCGGCGGCGCGGGCGCGGAAGCGCGCAGGGATTTCCATCGACGCGGAGCGGTCCCGGCGCGCTCAGGATGATATCGAGCAGGATCTTGAAGCCGCTGGCGGTGAGGCTCGGGGCAAGTTCCTCGAATAGCGGGCGCGGGAGCATGAAGAACCCGCTCATCGGGTCTGACAGCGGGATCGGGAGCATCCGCTGAGCCAGGCGTATGCCGCCGTCCGACAAAGCGTGGCGCCAGCGCGAATCGAGACCGGCGGAATCACCGCCCGCGACGCGGCGGCTGGCCACAGCCAAATCGCACTCGCCCGCCCGCAGCGCGTCCAGCATGACCGGCAGGCGCGTCTCGTCATGCTGCAAATCGCCGTCGATCACCGCCACGTAGGGTGAGGAGGATGCCAGGATGCCCTCGATAACGGCCGAGGCGAGGCCGCGGCGAGCAATCCGGCGAATGCAGCGCACCCTCGGGTCGATCCGCGCCATTCGGCGCACTTCGGCGGTGGTGCCATCGGGGCTGTCGTCATCGACGAACAGCACCTCCCACGCGGTCCCGCTGAGGGCTGCGTCCAGTTTGGCCACCAGCGGCGCCACGTTCGGCCGCTCATTGTAGCACGGGACGATCACGGTGAGTTCCGCGGGCCGGAGGGATTGGCGCGCGGCCGGCTGGATCAGGGCGGTCATGGCCATGGCTTCAACGCGGGGCCGCGGATTTTTGGCTGAAGACAGGGGTATTTCACGGCCAAACTGCCCGGCAAACCGGGATCAGGCAAGGTGGCCGGGTTCGGAAATTCGCTCGGTCGGGGTAAACTCCGCCTTCCGCCCGGCCAGGAGATGCAGCCATGACGGCTTCCCGTTTCACCATCGGCGATCTGACGGTTCATCGCGTCGTGGAGATGGAAATTCCGTTTGCCGACCCGCTCGACTTCATTCCCGGACTGACCCGCTCGGTGCTGGACGAGAACCGGGCCTGGCTGGAGCCGGCGGCGCTGGATCCGGCCACGGGAAAGCTGGTGCTCTGCTTTCAGTCGTACGTTATCCGCACCCCGCATCACACCATCCTGGTTGATAGCTGCATCGGCAACGACAAGGATCGCCCGACCCGCCCGCCCTGGCATCGCAAGACCGATCAGACCTATATGCGCGGGCTGCAAGCCGCCGGGTTCGCGCCCGAGGACATTGATTTCGTGCTCTGCACGCATCTGCATCCGGATCACGTCGGATGGAACACGCGGCTTGAAGATGGGCGCTGGGTGCCGACCTTCTCGCGCGCCCGCTACGTCTTTGCGCGGCCGGAATACGAGCACTGGTCGGGCGAGCACGCGAAGGACACGCTCAATCACTTCGCCGACAGCGTGCTGCCGGTCGTTGAGGCCGGCCGCGCCGATCTGGTCGGCAACGAGCACGCGATCGGCGATCACGTCCGGCTGCTGCCCACGCCCGGCCATACGCCCGATCATGTCGCGGTCGAACTCCGGGGCGACGGCACGCGCGCCGGGGCCGCGGCCGTGCTCACCGGGGACCTGATCCACTCGCCCCTGCAAGCGCGTTATCCGGAGCTGTCGATGCGCGTCGATTTCGACGCGGCGCAGGCGGCGGTGACGCGACGCGGCTTCCTGGAGCGTCTGTGCGACCAACCGATCTTGTGCTGCACGGCGCATTTCCCGCAGCCCTCTATGGGGCACATCCGGCGGTGGGGCGAGGGGTTCCGCTGCGAG
>CAWGIP010000023.1:0-66039 GCA_963822675.1 uncultured Pseudomonadota bacterium
GGAAAGAACCATGAGAACGGTGCCTATTATCGTTGCAACCGTAGCGGCTTTGGCGCTCTCGGCTAGCCCGGCTCTCGCCCCCACCGGCGGTGCCCCGGAGCACATCACTAGGGAGGGGCAGACGAAGGTCCGGCCCTGGCCCGATTCCAGACTGGCCGGGGGGGCCCGGTTGGTGGCTTCATTAGCGGGCGGCGTTCCAACTTTCAACCAACTGGGCGACCTATATCAGCACCGCCTTTGGGAATTCTGCCGCCAGATGATCTATGAAGACCCGAACCGAGGGTAGGAGGCCCTGCCGGTATGGGATAAGGGCCGTGATCGTTGAATTGCCGGCGAGCCAAGTCGGCAGCACGCGCTGCAGCACTCCCAACTGCACCTCTTCACGACATACGTAACCGGGCAGCCGCGACGATCCCCAGGCCTGCAATTGCCGCCTGCTTCAGGCCCATCATATCGTCACTCAAGAGCCTTGGCGTCAGTGGCATGACCACCTCGTCCTTCGCCTGGCGCGAATGGCGCAACCACCAAACAGGGGCAACTCCTGTGCGCATCATGAAGAGTGAGGGACGTTTCTCCACGTCCTGGGGTGTCTGTGGCGTATCCGTCGCATTGAGATAGGCCGAGCCCGCGAAGAGGAACCAGGGCGCTGGTGCGAGGGTTCGCTGAACCAGCGTCGAATCCGGAAGTTGGTCCGAATGGGCCCTGACCGCGACGTCGTAGTTTTCGCCGACGATGTCGACAGTTTGGTCGGTCGCATGCGCGACGACATTCACCTTGGGATAGCTGACAAGGAAATCGGCCACAATGTAGCGCATCGCGAATTGCATGGTCGCCACGCCCGCGGTGCAACGTACCATCCCCCTCTCGGCTCCTGGAGCCGATGACGTATGGCGGTCGCTGCCTCCTCGGCCTCCCGCAGGATCGCCACTGAATGACGGTAGAATTCCTCGCCCGCGTCGGTCATCCCGAACCGCCGCGAGGTGCGATTGAGCAGCCGGACCCCGAGGTTGGCCTCGAGCCGTTGGATGCGGTGGCTCAGTGTCGATTTCGGAATGTGGAGGGTCCGGCTGGCGGCCGTGAACCCGCCCCGGTCAACCACCTGCACGAAATAGGAAAAGTCATTCAAGTCGAGCACGCCAATCGTCCATTGGGTTGGACGGTGAGTTCAATTCTTCGCGCCTTTTTGGCCAACGGTCCAGCAGATAATTCAGCACGCCGCTGCCGACGGTGGTGACTGGACGCGGCGACGCCCCGTGGCTGACGGCCACAGCTCGACAACACTCGTCACTGGAGGATTCAATGCTTGATCGAAACCGCCCCTATGAGCCTCTCACCGCCGAAAATGCTGCACTTGTCCTGATCGATCATCAGGTCGGACTCATGACGGGCGTCCGCGACTATTCGACCGGAGAGCTGAAGCACAATGTGGTGGCGCTGGCCAAGGCGGCCAAGGCGCTAAAGCTCCCGATCGTTGTCACGACAACGGCGCGCGACAGTATGTGGGGACCGACCTTCCCGGAACTCGTGGAGGCATTGCCGGGCGTCGATATCATTGATCGCTCATCGGTCAACGCATTCGACGACGAGAGAGTCGCTCGCGCCATCGAAGCGACCGGCCGCAAGAAGCTGATCTTCGCGGGCATCTCCCTCGAGGTCTGCGCCGCATTCCCGGCCATCACGGCTGTAGGGAAGGGGCTAGACGCCTATGTCGCCGTCGACGCTTCTGGAACCTTCAGCGAGACGAAGCGCCAGGTCGGTCTCCTGCGCATGCTGCAAGCCGGGGTCATCGTCTCCGACTACTCGACGCTGATGGTCGAGATAATGAAGGATAATGCACGGCCGGAGGCCGGTGCTGTCTATGGCGCCATCGACATGCCCTGGGCCAAGCTCGTCGGGCAGATCGCGCAAGCTTATGGCAAGTGATTGGCACACCGCTCGTCTCCGTCGGCCGATGCAGGCGCAAGAACTGTCATTTGGAGGGTGACGATCCGGGTGCTGTCGCGGAACTGGTGGAAATTCAGGGTGGCGTAATCTCCGAGTAGAGCAACGACTCGCAACCGGCGTTCGCGCGCCGGCGGAGATCACGCCATGGGAATGGGTAGCACGACGGCGGAGACGGCGTCTCTGTTTGCTGGCGAGGGGTGGTTCGACCCGATCGAGGCCGAGCTGCGCGAGCGGGTCCGGCAATTCCTTGAGGAGATGATCGAGCAAGAGGCGACCGCCGCCCTCGGGCGCAGCCGCTATCAGCGGGGGGCGACGGCGGGCTACCGGAACGGAACGCGCTCGCGACGCCTGCTAGGCTCGTTCGGTCCCATCCAGATCGCGGTTCCCCGTGCCCGGTTGGTGGATGCCGACGGAAGCAGCCGGGAATGGCAAAGCGCCGTGCTGCCGCGCTACGCCCGGATGACCCGCCAAGTGGAAGCGCTGATCGCGTCGAGCTATCTCGCCGGCACCAACACAAGGCGGGTGAAGCGGGCGCTGGCGGCGCTGTTCAAAGGCGCCATTGGCAAGGACGTGGTCAGCCGCGTGTGGCGCAAGGTGAAGACCGACTGGGAAGCCTGGACACGGCGCGATCTGGCGCAGGAGGACATCGTCCGGCTGATCCTCGATGGCAGCGTGGTGCGCGTGCGGCTCGACCGCAAGGCCACCAATATCTCGCTGCTGGTCGTTCTCGGCATTCGCCGCGACGGACAGAAGGTTCTGCTGGCCGTGCGCAATATGGGCGGAGAAAGTGAAGCCGCCTGGCGCGGCGTGCTGGATGACCTCATCGCGCGTGGCTTGCGGACCCCGGAATTCCTGATCATCGACGGGGCCGCCGGACTGGAGAAGGCGCTGGCGGCGCTGTGGCCCGAGGTGCCCACGCAACGCTGTACGGTTCACAAGCACCGGAATCTTTTAGCGCATGCGCCTGACGCGCTGCATGAGGAGATCACGGCCGACTATACCGACATGATCTACGCGACGACAGCGCAGGAGGTCGCGATCAAGCGCCGCGCCTTCTTGCGCAAGTGGCGTCTGAGGTGTCGTGCCGTTGCCGACAGTCTGGAAGAAGCGGGCGATCGGCTATTCACCTTCACCCGGCTGCCCGAAAGCCAGTGGAAATCGGCGCGCACCACGAATGCCGTCGAGCGATTGCACGAAGAGTTCAAGCGGCGTGTCAAGACGCAAACCGTTCTGCCCTCGGCGGAGATTGCGGCGATGCTGTTCTGGGCGTTGCTCGCCTCAGGGCAGATCACGATGCGCAAGGTCGACGGTTGGCAAACGCTTGCCGAGAAACTTACCCCTCAATGCATTGACTTAGCAGCTTGACCGCTATCTCATTGCATTTGGAGACATCGCCGAAATCGAATTTCCACATCAATCGCGACGGCACCGCCGATCCGCTATCCCTCAATCGGCGTGCCGATGCAAAACCAGATCTTTGGAGTGCCCGTGGCGAGCGGATTATGCACAAGCCGCTCGTCACGCGTCCTTTTTGGAACGACGAGGGCGCTGGTCACAGCCGGGTCAATCGCGCGGACAAAGCTCACCAGCGTACAAGTGTCCGCTGCCGGGTCGTGGCAATTCAGCTCGGATGACCGAGTTGGGCGCTGAGCGGACCTCAGTGCGACCAGCCCCCCGTGTCAGCTCTCCATCACAAGCGGCCATGGGCCATGCCTGTTGGAATATATACAGCGAATTCTCTCATCCACTCAGCACGCCTGCGCCCCGAAGCGAATTGCAGGCGACACCAGCTCCGCCTGCGCGGCGACCAGACTTAACTCCCGCGCTCCGTCCGCCGCCGTTCGCCGCAACACCCCGTGCAGGCTCGATGCGCTCGCTTCCAGTGCAGCCACTGCACTGTCGGACGCCAGAAAATGATACAGGAACAGTGCCGCGATGACATCGCCGGCGCCGTTAACCTGGATCGGCAGAGCGGGAGTACGCAGCAGATGAAACTGGCCGTTTCCGAACGCCATTAGCTCGATCGTGTCAGCCTGCGTTTGTTCGGTGCGCAAACTCGTGACCAGCACGACGCGCGGCCCGTCCGGGTGCATCCGGCCGGCGACCCGCTTCCACCGCCTGCTTCACGTCTTGAACGTGCGACAGGAAAGACCGCTCAGCAGCTCCAGTTCGAACATGTTCGGCGTCAGGATATCGGCCTCCGGCACCGCTGCATCGGCCATCAACGCGGCGATGCCGGACCGGACATAAACGTTGCCGTCATCGCCGATGACCGGATCGCAGCAGTAAAGCGCGCGCGGATTGGCCGCGCGCGCGAGCTGCGCCGCACGCAGGATTTCCCGGCCGATAGCCGGATCGCCCATATAGCCGGACAACACCGCATCGCAGCGCCCGAATGCACCGCGCGCCGCAACTCCGTCGATTAAATCCCGGATCGTCTCCGCGCTGAAAACCTGTCCGGTCCATTGCCCATAGCCGGGATGATTAGAGAACTGGACCGTATTGATGGCCCACACTTCGGCGCCGAGGCGCTGGAGCGGGAAGACCGCGGCTGCATTGCCGACATGGCCATAAGCGACCCATGACTGGATCGACAGAATGTTCAAGCCGTGCGGCCGCCATCCACTGGCAGCAGCACGCCGGTCAACATGCTCGAAACGTCCTCCGCCAGGAACACGCAAGCATTGGCGATATCGGCGGGCGTGCTCATCCGACCCAGCGGGATCGTGGCGAGAAAACGCTGCCGCAGCTCGGGCGTGTCGGCCCCGCCCATGAACTCGGCCACCAATCCGGTCGCGCCGATCACCGGACAAATCGAGTTCACCCGGATGTTTTCCTTGGCAAGCTCAAGTGCCATGGCCTTGGTGATGGTGTTCACCGCGCCTTTCGTGCCGTTGTACCAAACGAGGCCCGGGCGCGGGCTGATGCCGGCGGTGCTGCCGATGTTGATGATCGATCCGCCACGCGCTTGGCGGCGCAGCACGGGGAGTGCGGCCTGAGCCATCCAGTAAATCGACTTCACATTGACCGCGAAGACACGATCGAATGTTGCTTCGTCAACCTCCAACATCGGCCGGTTGCGATGCGTGGTGCCTGCATTGTTCACCACCACGTCCAGCCCGCCGTAAGCGCGCAAAGCGGCTTCGATGATCGCCTGAACGTCAGGGCCGCGGCTCACGTCTCCGCCGACCGCCGCGGCGCCGATCTCTTCAGCAAGACGTTTGACGCCGTCGAGGTTCATGTCCGCCGCAACCACGCGAGCGCCCTCCTCGGCGAAACGGCGGGCAATCCCCTCGCCAAAACCGCTAGCCGCGCCAGTCACGATGGCTATCTTGCCTTCCAGTCGCATGACTCGCCTCCCTCCGGCCGGGACGCTAGATGCGCGGTGGTCCGCCCGCAAGCCGGGCCGGTTCGGCTGCCTTCGCCAATAGCGGGCGCGGCACGACCTGAGCGGAGCACCTCACAATCGGTTGCGCGGCCGTCGCATGGCGGGGCACTCGCCGCCACGTTTCCCGGATCCGCGGCGTAAGCGCGTCGCACAATCCGGGACTCGTCCGCGATGGAGAGAAATGCATGAGCAATTCCGCCCTGAAGCTCGGGACTTCATTCCTGGTGGCCATGGCATTGGCCGGGGGCACGATGGCGCTGCCTGCAGGCGCGAGCGCGCAGCAACAGCCACCGAACGCAATGGGGCAGGGCGTGCAGCCGCGATCAATGGCCGATGTGGCTCAGCTCCGGTTGCAGCAGCTTCACAGCGAACTGCGGATTACGCCCGCCGAAACGCCGCAATGGGACCAGTTCGCCAGGACGATGACGCAAAACGCCGAGCAGATGGACCAGGCGTATCGTCAACGCGCCGATCAGGTGTCGCAGATGAACGCGGTGCAGAACATGCAGACTTTCGCCCAAATCCAGCAACAACAGGCCGCCGCCATGGGCCGGCTCGTGCCGGTCTTCGACCAACTCTATGCCAGCTTTACGCCGGAGCAGAAGCAACTTGCGGACCAGGTGTTCCGCAACGCCTCCGAACGCGCGGAGGCCCGGCATGGCGTGACGCCGCGCTGAGTTTGCCACTTCCGTTTGTCGCCGCCTGACGCTATAGGCGGCGGCTCGCGCGGCCGGTCGGCATCGGCGGCGCCTTCAGGGAGAGCGCGATGAAGCCCGGCATTCACCCCGAATACCACGAGATTACCGTCATCATGACGGACGGGACGCAGTTCAAGACCCGGTCCTGCTACGGCAAGCCCGGCGACACGCTGCGTCTAGATATCGACACGAAGTCCCATCCGGCCTGGACCGGCCAGCATCGTATTATCGACACGGGCGGTCAGGTAGCGAAATTCAATAAGAAGTTCGCGGGACTCGGGCTGAAGCGATAGCTCTTGCGTCGGTTGGGCCTTTCAGCAGCCCTCCGCCCCAACTCCACCACCCGGGACGAAGAAGGCGTCCGGCAGCCGCTTCGGCCGAAGCGGGGTCGGCGAACAGGCCGAAACAGGTCGCTCCCGACCCGCTCATCCGAGCGAGCAGGCAATCGGGATGGCCCGATAAGGCGCCGCGAACCTCCGCGATTGCGGGGCAAAGGCCGATAGCGGACGCTTCCAGGTCGTTGCGCAGCCCCGCGAGCGTGTCGGCCATCGCGCCCGCGTCGGGCCAGGATGACGGCAAATCCGCTGGCGCAGAGAAGCCGCCCGGGCGACGCGCGCGGAATACGTCGGCCGTCGCGACGGCCACGCCAGGATTGATCAAGACAATGCCGCAGTCCGGAATGAGCGGAGCCACTTCCAGCCGTTCGCCGACGCTTCCCATACGCGCCGGACGGCTCGCCAGGCAAACCGGAACATCGGCGCCCAGCGATTGGGCAAGGTGTGGGAGATCAACTGCTTCGCCTGGCACCGACCACATCCGGGACAGCAGCCGCAGCGCCGCCGCCGCGTCGGCCGAACCTCCTCCGATTCCCGAGGCGACCGGCAAGTGTTTGCTGAGCGTCAGCCGCGCCGCGAGCGGCCCGCCGATCGCCTCGGCCAGAGCCCGCGCAGCGCGGAGGACCAGATTGTCTTCAGCGGCGGGCAAGGCCCGGGCGAACGGCCCCTTAATGCTCAGCGTGCTGGCTGGTGGGTTGTCGGGCTCAGCCCAAAGCTCATCGCCTGCAGAGGCGAACACCACCAAACTGTCAAGTTCGTGCAGGCCGTCAGCGCGGCGGCCTGTCACGTGGAGAAACAGGTTGAGCTTCGCCGCGGCGAACTCGCAGCGTTTCGATGACGGAGAGAGCGGATCGGTCAGGGTGGAACTCTCAGAACCCGAAAGCGCTCGAAACGACGCGACAGAGTGCCGTACCAGCATTGCGACGGGAAGGCCGAGCCCCCGGCGGATATCAGCGCTGTGCCTGGCCTGCGGCGACCCCCTGTTGGAAGGCGGCCTGCTGGTTTTGCTGGACCCTGTCGTAGATCAGGCCGCCAACGAGCCCGGCGCCGGCACCGATGGCGGTACCAAGACCTGCGTTGCCGCCGATCGCCCCAAACACCGCACCAGCTGTCGCTCCCGCTGCCGTTCCGCCCAAAGCGCGGTTCTGGGTAGGGGTTAAATTCTCGCACCCCACCAGGATACCGCAGCAGATGAGCAATGAAATGATCGCTCTCATAGTGCTTCCTCCGGTCTCGTTGCAATTATCGGGCGGCGCAGGGGTAGCGCTGCGCAAGGTAACGCAGAACGGCGTCGGCCGGCCGCTCGGATTTGACCGTTGGATTGGCACTAACCCAGGTCAAGAACGCGCCGATCGCCTGGTTTCGGGTAGGTGCCGGCGCAGGAACGCAGAACAGCTTGCGTGGCATGGCGGTCTGCGCCTCCGATAATGTCTGATAGACCCCGAGAACGAAGCCTTGGCAGAAGTTTCCGGCTGCGGTCGCCAGCGGATCATTTTCTCGCACCGTGCAGAGGTCAACGAGATCGCCTGCCGTTTCCATTCGAACCTCGGCTTCGGTGACGGCAGCACGGGCCGGCCCGAGCAAAGTCGCCAAAGCAACAGCCGGCAGCATCATTGCAACTAATCGGGGCCACATTAGCCTTCCTCCCTCGTTGAACTCGATGTAACGTCGGCGCTCGTCCTAACCTCAATTTCGATCGTCAGAACCGCACGGTCGCTCCCGGGGATATGCCCACTCATTCCCATATTCTGGCGTAACACGTTCCCGGCGCGCTGGAACTGCAGGTGCCGATAGCCGAGTTTGAGTACGGTCGAGGCCGCCACCTGATAATCGATCGTACCAAGAGCTCCCAAGTCAACTGCGAGGCGGGGCCGCCGCCGATATCGGCGTAGGCGGTCAGCCCCAATCGTGGACTGAAGTTGATATGGCAGCGAGCTTCCAGCAGGGGATCAGCCCAACTAGTCCCCCGGACTCACCGAGAATCCAGGCAGCACATGCCGAGCGCGCGCACGCCAATACCGAGGTCAAGTGACTCGTCGGTGGTCTCGACCGCGCGAAAGATGCCAAGCGCGGTGCCGATCAACTGGCGTCAGCCGCGCGTTGCGCGGTGATATTTGTCAGAACGCCAAAGCGGCCATACGGGACCTCGGCTGCGCCCACAACCGGAATAGCGTTCAGATGCGACAATATATCTCCAAAGCCGGCTGATACGTCTGCGTAGGAATTCGCGGTTTAGGAGTGCTAAGGGTACCAGTGTGGTAGCGAACTCGCTTTATGATAGCTTTGGCTTCGGGTTATTTCTTAGCGGCCGCGTTCTTCTGCGCCTGTCCGATCACGTCGTAGTCCTCGGGTACCTCCACAACGCCGTTCTTGGCCACGTAGCTGGCGTAGGCTTCGGCCATGCTCTTGGCACGATCGGGCTGCGAGGCCACGAGGTCACGGGACTCGGTCGGGTCGGAACGCAAGTCGTAAAGCCGCCATTTTCTGTCACCGTACGGGGGGACGTTGCGCACCAGCTTGTAATCACCCTGATATGCGGCGGCACCACCGGCCACCTCATAAGCAATTGCCTGGTCTGGCGAATGGACCTCTTTCGCCTTGCCCGTAAGAAGTTCCATCATACTTTTCCCCATCAGCGGCACAGAGCCGTCCGGCCGCGACCCGATTCCGGCGAAATCGAGCAAGGTCGGCACGACGTCGAGTACGTAGGCAAACCGGTCGGTCCGTTCGCCTCCGGGCACAAGTCTTGGATAGCGGATGATGAACGGAGCCCGCATTCCACCTTCGGCCGCCGAACCCTTATAGTTGCTGAACGGGGTCATCGAAGTGGAGGCCCAGCCCGGACCATACTCCGAGTAAGAACCTTTCTCGCCCAGATGCTCATAGCTGAGGTCGAAGCTCCGGCTGTAGTACTCCGGATACATCGCATGCAACTTGGCCGCCTCGCCACCGTTGTCGCTCATGAAAACAACCACGGTATTGTCGAGCATTCCTTTCGATTTCAGGTGATCCAGCACCCGGCCGATGGTCATGTCCATATACTCGGGCATGCCGGCATAGACGGCCATGTGCTTGGCATTTATGCGCTGCTCGTCCGGCGGCAACGAATCCCAGTCCTGAACGATTGGCGCTCGCACCATCTTCAACCCCGGAGGCATCAGGCCAAGGTCAACCATTCGCTGGTATCGAAACTCCGATATCGCGGTCCACCCGGCCTGGTAGGTCGATATATAGCGCGCGGTGAACTCGGCGGGCGCCTGGTGCGGCTGGTGCACTGCCTGAAAGGCGAGGTAGCCAAAGAACGGCCTTCCATCGGCCGCGTTTTGATCGATGTAGCTGATCATTTTGTCGGCGTAGAACTTGCTTGAATAGAAGTCCGAAGGAAGCTGCAGTTCCTTCCGGCCGTCGAAGAAGTGCACGGCTTTATACCCCGGCGAGTAGGACTTGTTCTCCCAGTTATCCGCCCCGCCCTCCAGCATCCCGACCGACTGGTCGAATCCTTGAGCGGCGGGGATTGTCTCCGGGGTCTTCCCGAGATGCCACTTGCCGGCCATATACGTGTGATAGCCGGCGCCGCGCAGGATTGTTGCAAGGGTTGCTGCGCTGCCGTTCAAGTAGCCTTCGTAACCCGGCTTGCCGCGTTGGTTGTCGGCCGCCAGCTCGATCATGTTGCCCAAGCCAACGATATGATTATCGACCCCGGTGAGCAGCATGCTCCGGGTCGGGGCGCAGTATGCGGCGACGTGGAAGTTGGTGAACATCATGCCCTGATAGGCGAGGCGGGCTATATTCGGGGTGAAGATCTCGCTGCCGTACGGGCTGGCATCCGAATACCCCATGTCGTCGGCCAAGATCAGCAGAATATTCGGCCGGCCCGCAGCATGCGTCGCAAATGACCCAACAGAAAGTGCCAGCGCCGTCAAGGCGAATAGGCAGACTCGCATCAAACGAGACGAGCGCATCGCCGTCCTCCCGGTAGGCTTTTGACGACATTAACGTCAATTTGACGAAAACGTCAATATGCGTTTTAACCCTAATCCGAATCCGCACCGTGGAGAGGAGGCCAGCTCTACGATTGCACCGAGAGCAAAGTCGCGTGAGGACAACCAGAAAGGAAATCGGAGAGCGCAAGCGAGCGCGAACGCGCGTAGCGCTGGTAGAAGCCGCGATGAGGGTGTTTGCGCGTCTGGGGCCGGACGCGCCGACGATCGATGATTTCACCGCCGAGGCCGGGGTCGCGCGTGGAACCTTTTACAACTATTTCGAAACCCGGGATGAATTGTTGATTGCCGTCGCAACGGCGGTGAGCGAGCAACTGCACGCGGAACTGCCGGAGATCCGCAAGCTATCGGACCCGGCTGAGCGCGTAGCGCGCGCCGTTCGCACCTTCATCCGCAAAGCGGCCTCGGACCCGATCCGGGCATGGGTTGTCGTTCGCATCGCCCTGATTGCGGCGCCGCTCGGAAAATCCATGCGCGCCAATTTGACCGCTGACATCAAGGCGGGTCTGGGTGCCGGGCGGTTTCAATCACCTTCGGTACAGGCTGCTTACGACGTCGTCTTGGGTCTGGGCTTGATGGGTATGCGCTCCGTGCTGCGCGGAGAGGCCGGCCCACACCATGCCGAGGACATCGCGCAGCTGGTGCTCAAGGCTCTGGCCGTACCTGATGCCGTCGAGGTTGCGCACCGATCCATGGACGAGGGGGCTGGTCTCAAAACGCAACTCCGCAGGCGTTGACTTTCTTTCATTCAGCGCTGCGGAGTTCGGTAGGCGACAATCAAAGGAACGCTAAACTGAAATCAGGGAGAGCTTCGCGGCGCCGGGGACTGTGCCGCCTGGCTCATCATGTCGTGCAGCCTGCCTTCGATCCGCTGCGCGTCCGCCGGCTCCGGATGCAACGTCAGGGCATGGCGCCACTGATAGCCCGCCTCCAACCGGCGACCGGCGGCCCAATAGGCGTCGCCCAAATGGGCGTTGATTGTTGGATCGCTCGGTTCGATCTCTGCCGCGTGCTCAAGCGTCCGCACGGACGCCCCGACCTCGCCCTGGCGCAGCATCACCCAACCGAGACTGTCGATGAATGCACCGTCCGACGGCTCGGTCTGCACTGCCTTCTCGATCATCTGCCGCGCCTCGGGCAGATGCACGCCCATATCGGCCCAAGAATAGCCGAGATAGTTGAGCACGGCGGGCTGGTCCGGCACGACCGCGAGCGCGTGACGGAAATCGGCCTCGGCTCGCGTCCAGTCATGCGAGCGCTCATAGGCGACGCCCCGCGCGTACAGCAGACCCCATTTTACGTTCGATGCGTCTCCGACCCGGGACAGCGCGAGGTCATACGCGGTGATGGCCTCGGCAAAGCGCCCCGAGGCGCGGAGCACGTCGCCGATCTCACGTTCCGGCACCGCGCTCGAAGGGAAGTCCTGCGCCAAAGCCTCCAGTTCCCGGAGCGCGGCCCCCTTTTCTCCCATCCGCTCCAGGATCCCGGCGTGCCGCAACCGAACGATCGGGCTCAACGGGTCGTCGGGCCCGACCTTCCCCAGCTCGCGCAAGGCTCGTTCGGGATGCCGCTGAGACGCCAGAATGTCGGCCATGAGCAGCCGTGTCGGCGTGAAGCCGGGACGCAGATCGAGCGACAGGCGCAGCAACAGCATTGCATATTCGGGCGCATTCTCTTGGTCGAGCGTGCCCGCGACCGCGAGATAGGCTTCGGCGATGCCCTGCGCGACCGTTGCGACAGGCTGGGGTGTGAGGCTGCGCTCAAGGCCGGGCAATGCGATGGCGAGGTCCGGAGCCGAGACGGTTATCTGAGCCAGGGTGCCCATCGCCTCGGCCTGACGGCCATTGCGCGCCTGGAAACTGCCGAGAATCTGCCCGAGGCGCAGATTGCCGCCCCCATAGGCATCCACGGCCTGTTTGTAGAAGTCCTCCGCCTCCGGCGCTCGCCCCGCAAGCTCGGCAATGAGACCGGCGTGCAGAGCGTAGATGCCGCGAAACCGATGACCTTCCGCCAGCGGCCGCAACGTATTCAGCGCGTCTTCGGCTCGACCCGCCCCGGCTTGCGCCCAGGCGATCAGAACCGGCCTGATGATTTGCGCCTCGGGCAGGCTCCGGAACCGGCGTTCGGCTTCGCTCCAGTCCCCGTCGCGCACCGCCTCGTTGGCCAGCAGGAGGTCCGCTGCCTGATTGCCATGCATCTGGCGCGCGAGACCCAGCGCCTCCGGCCGACCGCTCATTAGCGAGGAGAGGAATGCCTGACGCACCAGTTCCGGATGCACCGGCTGATCCGCCAAGGCATCAAGGAACTGCGCGGCCGCACGGTCCGAAATCGAATTGCGATGCGGCGAACTGTCCATCCAGGAAATCGGCGTAAACGCTACGCGATGGGCCGGCCGCTACCCCGATTTCGGCGCGGGCCGGCGCGGTGCCGATGGCAGTGGCGTAGGCGGCGAGGGGGAGGGCGAGCACCCCAGCTCGATGAGCGAAGCGAACGTATTGCATGCGTTCAAGACTATCCCGCTACGGTTCCCCTGTCATGAAAATTTGATCAGCGGACCGAGAAAATTTTGCAGCGCAGCGCGAGCGTCACATGCCGCCGGGATAGTTCGGGCCGCCGCCCCCCTCCGGGGGCACCCAGTCGATGTTTTGGTCGGGGTCTTTGATGTCGCAGGTTTTGCAATGCACGCAGTTCTGCGCGTTGATTTGCAGCTGCGGATTGCCCTCCTCCTCGCCCACGATCTCATACACCGCGGCTGGGCAATAGCGCGTCTCCGGGCTGCGGTAGCGGTCCCAGTTCACCGAGATCGCCTTGCGCGGATCGCGCAGGATCAGATGCGCCGGCTGGTCCTCTTCATGATTCGTGTTGCTTATGAACACCGAAGAAAGCCGATCGAAGGTCAGCGTGCCGTCAGGTTTCGGGTACGCGATCCGGGGTGCCTTGTCGGCCGGCATCAGCGTCTCATTGTCGGCATGTGGGTAGCGGAACGTCCAAGGCGCCCTGCCGCGCAGAACAACCGTGTCGATAGCCGAATAAACGAAGCCGCCGAACAGCCCGTATTTAGCGAACGAGGGGCGGACGTTGCGCACCGCGTAAAGCTCATCCCAAAGCCAGCTTGCACGCAGCAACTTCGGGTATTCGGATAGCTCGGCGGGGCGATCCGCCGCCAATGCGGCGGCGATCGCTTCGGCGGCGATCATGCCCGATTTCATCGCCGTATGCGTGCCCTTGATCTTGGGCACGTTCAGAAATCCGGCGCCGTCACCGATGAGCGCCCCGCCGGGGAAAATCAGAGTCGGAATGGATTGAAAGCCGCCTTCGCTGAGCGCACGCGCGCCGTACGATATCCGTCGTCCGCCCACGAAATACGGACGGATCGCAGGATGGGTCTTGAACCGTTGCGTTTCTTCGAAGGGAGACAACCAAGGATTGCGGTAGTCCAGGCCCACAACGAACCCGTAGGAGATTAGGTTGCTGCCGAAATGATAAAGGAAGGAGCCGCCATAAGTGCCGCTGTCCAGGGGCCAGCCGATCGTGTGTTCGACCAGTCCCGGCCGGTGATTGGCCGCGGGAACCTCCCATAGCTCCTTCACGCCCAGCGCGTAAGTCTGCGGTTCATGGCCGGTGCGCAAGCCGAACCGCTGCATGAGGTATTTCGAAAGCGATCCCCGGCAACCCTCGGCAAGCAGCGTGTAAGCCGCGCGCAGTTCCATGCCGCGTTGGAAATTACCCGTCGGTCGCCCGTCCTTGCCGATCCCCATGTCGCCGGTCGCGATCCCGACCACCCGACCGCCCTCCTCCAGCACCTCGGAAGCTGCGAAGCCGGGATAGATTTCTATCCCGAGCGACTCGGCCTGCTGGCCCAGCCAACGGACGACATTGCCGAGCGAGACGATGTAGTTGCCGCGATTATGCATCTGCGGCGGCGTCGGAAGCCGGAAGGCGCGCTGCGCGGTGAGATAACGGAACCGGTCCTCGCCCGCCGGCGTCTCCAGCGGCGCGCCCTTGTCGCGCCAGTCGGGGATCAGTTCGTTCAGCGCACGCGGTTCGAGAACGGCGCCGGAAAGGATGTGCGCACCGACTTCGCTGCCCTTTTCGACGACGCAGACCGCCGCGTCCGGCGCGAGCTGCTTCAATCGAATCGCCGCCGCCAGACCGGCCGGACCCGCGCCGACGATAACCACGTCGAACTCCATCGATTTGCGTGGCGGCAACTCATCGGCCATATCCTGCTCCCGGTGCGCGGCGTCGTGGCGAAACCGATGCGCCGCGGCAAGCCTAAGCGCGATGGACGATTGCGCAAGCCGGCCAGGCCGGGCAGGAAAGCGCATGGACGCGGTTCAGGCGCTGCGCTTGCTGGTCGAATGGGGGGCGGACGAAGCGCTGGAAGCTGCCCCGATCAGCCGTTTGCAGGGGCTGAAACCGCCCGCGTCTGCCACAAGTGTCGAGCCGCTGAAGCCAGACGCACCGACGCCCGTCTCACGCCCGACCGTCGCCTCCGTTGGCCCTGCCGGGTTGATCGCCGACCGGGCTGCGCAGGCCGCGGCGGCGTGCGATTCCTTGCCGGCGCTGTTCGACGCCATTACCCACTTCGAGGGTTTGGCCCTCGTCGCGACCGCGACCCAACCGGTGCTGCCTGCAGGCGACCCGAACGGCGGGTTGCTTTTGGTGGGCGAGCCGCCGTCGAGTGACGACGATCGCTCCGGCCAGCCGTTCTCAGGTCGACTGGGCGAGCTTCTCGACAAAATGCTCGCCAGCATCGGCCTGCGGCGAGGAGACCTGATGCTGGCTCCGTTGATCCCATGGCGTCCCCCCGGTGACCGCCCGCCGAGCAGCCCGGAACTTGCAGCCTGTCTGCCACTCCTTTGGCGGTTGATCGCGTTGATGCGGCCACGCCGAGTGGTGCTTATGGGTCCCCTGACCGCGCGGGCGCTGGCCGGCAGCACGAAACGGCCACAAGCATGGGCGGAAATCAGCCTACCGGGCGTAACGGACCCGGTTTCGACCCTGGTTACGCATGGCCCCGCGCAAGTGCTGCGTGCTCCGGCGGCACGGCCGGAAGCCTGGGCCGATCTGCGTTTGCTGCGGCGCACACTGGACCGGGACTTCACAGACAAGTGAGCAAACGACGCCCTGTAAGTCGCTGATTGATTCGATGCCCAAGCAAAAACCCTAAATCTGTTGCGCGGGCGGCGTTGTCGCAACGTGACCGGTTGGTTAGGGCAAAGAGATGCGAGGGAAGCGTCCATCTCTCTCGCGTCGTCTGGCACGCCTCATTCCCGTCGCGGTGTTCGGGAGCCTGACCCTGGCACCCGGTTCAGCATTATTTGCCGGCCCGCCTTCTTCGGGGCTGGAGCGCGCTTCTGTTGCAAGTCTCTGCCCGACTACGCCGGACGCCGCGACCGAACTCTCTCTGCCGCAGCCGCTCTCTTCAGGCGACGCCGCGTTGCTGCGCCAAATCTTCGATGACCGGGCGCGCGGAAATCTGTGCGGCGGCCGAACGAGCTGCGGTCGAATTGAAGGATCGCTCGCTGCTGGGGACCATGCTCGGGCCGAGGGTCACGCCTGCGGACTGGCTCGCCGCCGCGAAACCGGCCGAAGCCGGCAAAGAAAAGAACCCGCCCGGCCGCGACCGCGCTGATCGTCACGACCCCGCCTTGGAAACCGCCATAGATCATCTGACCCGGGACGCCGGACCATCTGCGGTGCTGCAGATGATTGCGCGGGCGATGGGGCCGGATGACGCCGAAGCCGAATTCCTGCGCGCGCGTCTGGCCCGCTCTCTATTTGCATCCGATCGGAACGCCGACGCGCTGCGTGTCGCCTCGGCCTCTCTCAGCAGCGGTTTGCTGGACCGGCGCCGGGGCACTGTCGCATTGATCGCCGGCCTTGCCGCTTGGCGGCTGGAACGCATCGCCCGGGCGCAGGCCTATTTCACAGATGCGGCCGAGGCGCCGCTCGCATCTGATGCGGTGCGGGCGGCCGCCGCGTTCTGGGCCAGCCGGACGGCTCTTCGCCTGCAGGGCGTCGAGGCCCAGCAAACTTGGTTGCATCGCGCGGCGTCGCGACCGTGGAGTTTTTACGGTTTCATCGCGCGCCGCATTCTTGGCGTCAGTCCCGGCTTTCGCGAGACGCTGTCGCAGGCCGATCTCGACGCGCTGGCAGCGTTGCCGGCAGCGCATCGCGCCTTCGCCTGGCTGCAACTGGGACAGACGACGCGTGCCGAATCGGATTTCCAACGTGTCTGGCCTGTCGTGCAAACCAACCCGCCATTGCGTGGCGCCCTTTTGCTGGTTGCAACGCGCGCGCATCTGATCAGGCTGGCCGCGCGGCTGGCTGATTTGGCGCGGGACACCGACTGCGGCGCGCGCGATGATTCACGTTTGCCGATGCCACCGTTGCGCCCGGCCGGGCGGGTTTCGGGTCGATCCGGCACTGATCTACGGCATTGCCCGGACCGAATTCGAATTTTGAAATCGGCGCGGTCTCGGCTGCCGGCGCGCGCGGGCTGATGCAGATCATGCCGATGACCGCCAAGAGCGTGATGGGCCATGCGCGGCTGACCGAAGCACTGTTGCGCAACCCGGCGTACAATTTGAGCCTGGGCCAGCAAGTCCTCGTTTCTTTGGCGCGCCGGCCCGCCGTGGGTGGTGACCTGATCCGGCTTCTGGCCGCTTACAATGCCGGGGTCGGCACCGTCGCCGGTTGGGCCGCAACTGCGCGCCGAAGCCCGTGATCCGCTGCTGATGATTGAGGCGATCCCCGTTGACGAGACCCGCGCCTTTGTCCAGCACGTGCTCACCCATACATGGATTTACGCGGCCAAGCTGGGCGTACCGAACCCCAGCCTTGACGACATCGCGGCCGGGCGTTTCCCGCGCTTGGCGCCGCCCCCGGCCGAGCGCAGAGTGGCAGCGTTGATGCCGTAGGCGCCGATCGGCGCAAGCAGGACGCGGAGCATGAAACGCATTGACGAGACACGGGCGTTTGTCCCGGTCAATATCGCCGTGCTGACGATTTCCGACACGCGGACGACCGCAAACGATACCTCGGGGGATGCGCTGGCTGAACGGATCGTGCAGGCGGGACACCGCCTGACGGCGCGGACGATCCTGAAGGACGATGCGGAGGTGATCGAGCGTCAGTTGCGCGCCTGGATCGCCGAGCCCGAGATCGACGTGGTGATCACGACCGGCGGCACCGGCATTACCGGGCGGGACGTCACACCGGAAGCCTTCGAGCGCGTGATGGAAAAGCGGATCGAGGGATTCGGGGAACTGTTCCGCATGCTGAGCTATCAGAAGATCGGCACCTCCACGATGCAGTCACGCGCGATCGGCGGCGTGGCGGGCGGAACCTATCTGTTCGCGCTTCCCGGCAGCACGGGCGCTGTCAAGGACGGCTGGGACGATATTCTGCTCTGGCAGCTCGATGTGCGGCATCGACCATGCAATCTGGTGGAGCTGATGCCGCGGTTGCAGGAGCATTTGAAACCGGCGGCTGAGTAATGGCTCGCATGAAATCCGCGCCGGTGTCCACGTCACGCAGTGTACGCAGCAGCGCGACCCGCCGCCCCTTGAAGTTGCGCAGCGTATCGGCAAGCGCGTGCGCGGAAGACCAGCGCACGCGCGCGAACGGGTGTGGCCGGGCGCCGGGGCGACATCGCCGACCAGCCAATAGCCGCCATCCTCGGCCGGCCCGAAAACGGCGTCCGCGCGTCCCAAGGCACGAAACGCAGCGTGCAGATCGGTCGGGCCGAGTTCGGGGATGTCGCTGCCAACCAGCGCCACGCGCGCATGCGGGAAGCGGCGGAACGCGCGCTCCATCCGCCGTTCGAGGTCGCCCGTCCCTTGCGGGATGCGCGGCACCCCCACGGATAGGCGGAAGCCGAGGCGATCGGGCGTTACCGCGAGCAGGGTGCGAAACCGACGCTCTCGTAACAAGGCGCGCAACAAGCGGGTCAATGTCTGCACATGAAACCGCAGCGCGGCACGCTGACCGATTTCGCGTGCAAGGCGCCGCTTCACCGCGCCCAGACGCGGCGCGCGAGCAAAGACGATGACGATGTCCTTCATTCGTACAGGCGGGCGATCATGGACGGTGGCACTCCGGCGAAATAGAGACCGAGGCAGGCCAGATTGCGCATGGATCGACGCCGCCAGCCGTCGCGTTCCCAGCGCTCGGCGGACGTGATGGCATGTGCGTCGAGCGCGACAAGCCGCTTGCGCCCAAGCCGGCGGACCAGATCAACGTCTTCCATCAGCGGCAACGGCTGAACCCCCCCGATAGCTTGGAGCAACGTCCGGTGGATCAGCAGGCCCTGGTCGCCGTAGGGCAAGGCGAGAACCCGACAGCGCCAGGCAACGGCTTGCTCCAGCCGCCGCGCACGCGAATGTGCGCTGTCGAGGGCGAATTTGAAGAAGCCCGCCCGGGTCGGACCGGCCCGCATATGCGCGATCGCCGCCCGCTCCCACCCCGCCGCAAGCCGCGTGTCGGCATGCAGCAGCAGCAGCCACTGCCCGCGCGCGGCGGCAACGCCCGCCGCCAATTGCAGACCTCGACCCGCGGGGGTCGCAATAACGCGGGCGCCGAGTTCTCGGGCCAGCGCCAAGGTTCCATCTGTACTTCCGCAATCGGCAATCACCATCTCGTCCGGCATCGTCCCGAGCGCTGCGACGGCGGCGGGCAGGGTCTTTGCTGAGTTTCGCGTCGGAATGACGGCCGTCAGCATGCAAGATCGGTCGCAGCCATGTTCTCTACCTGTTCTTGACGCGCTCCCATGGCATCTGGCAGGCTCCGCCCAGAACGAAGAGGGAACACAGCCATGCGGCAACGGCGCGCGGAGCAGCCTGCACGGCGATGCCTTAGCAGCAGAAGGCGGAAAGGAGGAGAGCGACCAGGCTCCAGCCGCGCCAATGCCGCCGTTGGCGCGCAAGGGGCGGGGCGCAGTAAGCAATCCGCCGGTTCGCTTTGAAGCGCGCGTCGTCGCCCCGTTCGACGATGGGTGGGGCACGCTTGCCGCCGAATTCGGCGACTTGCCGCCTCTGCCGACAACGCTGATCAGGGATTCGACCCGGTCCGTGATCAGCTGGAACAGCTCGCCCGATATCGGCTTCGACCGCGCGGTAAATCCATATCGGGGCTGCGAGCACGGGTGCATTTATTGTTACGCCAGGCCGAGCCATGCCTATCTCGGCTACTCGCCCGGGCTCGATTTCGAAACCAAACTGCTCTTCAAGCCCGATGTTGCCGAGTTGCTGACCAAAGAGCTGTGCAAGCCGGGCTATGCGCCGCGCACGCTGGCGCTCGGGTCGAATACCGACCCGTATCAACCGGTTGAGCGAACGCTCAAGCTGACGCGCAGCGTGCTGGAGGTGCTGGACCGGTTCAATCACCCGGTCAGCATAGTCACCAAATCGGCCGGTGTGCTGCGCGATCTTGATATCTTGACCTCGATGGCCGAGCGCCGGCTGGCACGCGTGTATGTGTCGTTGACGACCTTGGATCCAGGGCTTGCGCGGCGGATGGAGCCGCGTGCGGCGACACCGGCACGCCGGCTGCACGCTATCGCGGAACTGACCCGCGCCAAGGTGCCGACGGGCGTTTTGGTGGCGCCCATGATTCCGGGGCTAAACGACGCGGAAATGGAAAAGCTGATGGAGGAAGCGGCCCGCGCCGGCGCACGTCACGCCGGATATGTGCTGCTCCGCCTACCGCACGAGTTGCGGGAGATGTTCGAGGACTGGCTCGGCCAGCATTTCCCCGATCGCGCCAAGCACGTGCTCAGCCTGATCCGCGAGACCCGCTCGGGCGCCTTGTCTGACGCGCGGTTCCATCATCGCATGGCAGGGCAGGGGGCCTATGCGGATCTGCTGCTGCGCCGCTTCGCCCGTGCAGCCCGCCAGTGGGGCCTGGACGAGGCGCGCGAGGGCCTGGACTGCAAGCGATTCGCGGTGCCGGAAGCGGCGTTGAGTCAGGCGGAGGGGCAGTTATCGCTGTTCTGAGCGGGCTTTCGGGAAGAAGCACGCAAGTTGCGAAACCTGGCG
The DNA here is from genome assembly GCA_963822675.1 of uncultured Pseudomonadota bacterium. Taxonomy (GTDB): domain Bacteria; phylum Pseudomonadota; class Alphaproteobacteria; order Acetobacterales; family Acetobacteraceae; genus CAWGIP01. Next base: position 20,410 of record CAWGIP010000023.1, read on the forward strand.
CGGCCTTGACGCTATGCCGCGTCGCCCGCAGGCTTCTTTCCCCACGAACAGTCGAGGGCAACGGTGCCCGATCAAGCGCCAGCCGAGATCCGTTCGCCTGAGGAAAGCGTCGCGCTCGATTGGGACAAGGCGCGGCGCTATCTCGCAGCGCATGGGGACTAACCCTCGACAGCGACCCGCCGCCGCGCCAATTCGCCGGCGGGCTAGCCAATCTGAATTATCTGATTCATCTCGACGGCAAGCCCGCCGTCCTGCGCCGCCCGCCGCTCGGCGAACTGCCAGCGGGAAGTCATGACATGGCGCGCGAGCACCGCATCCTGAGCCGGCTGGCCGACGCGCTCGCCTTCGCGCCGCGCAGCCTGCATCTCTGCGCCGATCCGGCGATTATCGGCGCGCCGTTCCAGATACTGGAATATCGTCCCGGCCTCGTTATCCGCTCCACCATGCCGCTTGGACTCAAGGGCAGGCCCGAAGCCGGCGCGCGGCTCTCTCAGGTCTTGCTGGAGACGCTTACCGCGATCCACGCGGTCGATACCGCGGCCATCGGGCTCGATGATCTTGGCCGTCCGCAGGGCTTCCTCAGCCGCGCCGTCGCCGGCTGGCGCAAGCGCGGCTGGGCCGCCAGGGAAGACGGCACCGACGCGCTGCACGAGGATGTGGAAAGCTGGCTAGAGCGCAATCTCGTGCCGGACGGCCCGCCGGCTTTGCTGCACAATGACTTCAAGCTCGACAACATGATCCTCGATCCGCGCGATCTGTCCGCTGTCGCAGTGGTGGACTGGGACCAGGGCACGCGCGGTGACGCGCTGTTCGATTTCGCCACGTTGCTTTCGTATTGGATCGAGCCGGACGATCCGCCAGCCCTGCACGACATGGCACAAATGCCGGCCGACGAGCCGGGCTTCCTCACCCGCCGCGAGGCGGCCAGCACCTATGCCGCAATGAGCGGGCGCGACATGTCCGGGTTCCTGTTCCATCGCGTGCTGGCGATGTACAAGCTCGGTGTGATCTTCCTTCAGCTTGGCCTGCGCTATCGCACCGGCGCGACGACCGATCCCCGCTATGCGCCGTTCTCGGCAATCGGCACCGGCGCGGTTGAATTCGCCCATGACATCGCCCGCGGCCGTGCCTTCTAGCGCGCGGCCTCGCTGCCCTTGGGCCACGGGAAGTGATGCCATGATGCAGTATCACGACCGCGAATGGGGCGTACCGCAGCGCGATGATCGCGCATTGTTCGAGTTCCTCGTTCTGGAGGGGGCGCAGGCCGGCCTGTCGTGGCGGACCATCCTCGATCGCCGTGATGCGTATCGCCGTGCCTTTCACGATTACGATATTGTCCGCGTGGCGGAAATGGCGGATGCCGAACTCGATGCACTGCTGCGACCGGAAACTGGTGAGCGCGGCATCGTTCGCAACCGGTTGAAAATCGTTTCCGCCCGAGCCAATGCGCGGGCGGCGCTCGCCGTAGCGAACGAACATGGCAGCCTGGGTGCCTATCTATGGGAGTTTGTGAACGGCGCGCCTATCGTCGGAAGCTGGGCCGATCCCGGACAGGTTCCGGCGCGCACCGAAGTCTCGGACCGGATGAGCCGCGCCTTGCGCAAGCGCGGGTTTGGCTTTGTGGGCTCGACGATCTGCTACGCCTTCATGCAGGCAACCGGAATGGTGAACGATCACCTGACAAGTTGCTTCCGCTATGAGATGGTCGGGCCGGGAAAACGTTGATCCTGAGGGAACAGCCGCCGCTTGCCGGCGTGGCGGTCCAGAAAGGTGACGCGGTGCGGTGGGCCTGGATGGTTTCGTCGCTGCACTCCTCGTCATGGCGGAGGCACACAGCGAAACAACTTACCGCGTTGCGCAGACACTAGCAGTATCGTGGGCCGTTCGCGCTCTTCGGCGAGAGCTGGCATCGCATCAACCTGGGCCTGCGCTGGCTCCCATTCGTTAATATGCCTCAACCTGAATCCGGTATCGATGAGCAGATTGATCAGTGTGCCGAGCGTGCGATGTTGCTTCACAACACCCTCTGCGAGCCAGTTCGTGACGCGAGGCCCTTCGACTTGGTAACTATCGACCGGCCACGTTTTTCGTCCTTCGCTATCAACCCTGAACGCTGGCTGGCGGGGTGCCGTGAAAATCGGGTGCTCAATTGAGAACACCAGCATGCCGCCTGGTACGAGCGCGCGATATACCGAGCGAAAAAGAGCAGACAGGTTTTCAATGTAGTGAAAAGTTAGCGAACTGTAAGCGAGGTCGAATGTCGCTTCAGGCAAATCGAGCGTTTCGAGATCAGCGCGGCGGTAGGTGACCAGGGCGTGCGTCGTCTGTACTAGTCGCGCGCATCAGCATTCTTTCCGACACATCCAAACCCAGTACGCCTGCTGTACCATTTTCAGCTGCCCAGCGAGAGAACCAGCCGTAACCGCAGCCCAGATCGACAACGTTGAGCCCTCGCATGTCTGGCAATTGCGAGCGCAGCGCCGGCCATTCCGGCGCGCCATCGAGGCCGCGAACGGATCGGTCAAGGTGACTGTAACTCTCAAAGAATGCCGGATCGTCATAGATATTTTGGGTCATGTGGAGCCCACTTTGCAGTTCGCGCTTTATGCGCAGCGCAAATTCTAACTAGAGCGATTTTAGGGTGACTGGCGATAGCCGCAGTGTGCGAGATAGTTCGAGCATTCGGACGGGGTAAATCGGTGCAGCAGTTTTCTCACTGCAAACCACAGGGAACTTAGCTTGCGCGCTGCCTTCGCGCGTAGCAGGGCCTTCAGTTTCGCGAATGCCTGTTCGATGGGGTTGAGATCCGGCGAGTATGGCGGCAGGAACCGCAGTTCGGCTCCACGCGTCTCGATCGCCTCCCGCACGCCCGCCACCTTGTGCGAGCCCAGATTGTCCATGATCACGATGTCGCCCGCCGATAGCGTCGGCGCCAGTACCTGCTCGACATAGGCTACGAACAGCTCGCCGTTGATCGCACCGTCGAACAGACCGGGAGCAGTGAGACCGTTCTGGCGCAAGCCGGCGATAAAAGTCGAGGTCCGCCAACGTCCGTGCGGCACCGCCGCGACCACGCGCGCGCCGCGCCGGCCGCGCGCATAGCGGCGGGCCATGTTGGTCGTTGCCCAGGTCTCGTCGATGAAGACAAGCTTGGCGGGGTTCAACTCCGGTTGCCCCGCCCGCCATGCCTCGCGTGCGGCGGCCGTCTCGGGACGGTCCTGCTCCGCCGCGCGCTGCGACTTTTTTTCGCGTCAGCCCCAGTTGGGCCAGCGTGCGCGACAGCAGTCCCGAACTGGCCGAGGCGGCATGCGTCCGGTGCAGCCAAATCGCCAGTTCGGCCAGGGTGACATCCGCTCGGCGCTCCACCTCGGCGCGGATGGCATCCTGGAGCGGGGCCAATTTCGGCCGCACGTGCCCCCGTTGCGGACGCGCCGCACTCTCACCGGTCTGTCGACGCCGCGAGACCGCCTTGGAGACGTAGGAGATGCTCACCCGAAACAGCTTGGCCGCTTGGCACACGCTCAGTCCGCCGTCCACGCCCGCAAGAATCCGATCCCGCAAATCCTGCGAATACGCCTTGCCCCGTCGCCAGGTCATCTCGCCTCCGGTCCACGCAACCGGAAGCCGGTGAATCACAGATCGCCCCCGTGCCGGAATCCCCCCGATTCCAGTCACCCAGGGACCGCTCTAGAGGCCCGGGCTGCTGGTCTGGATGGCCTCGTCGCTTCGCTTTTCGCCAAGACGCGAGCACATGGCGAAATAACTTACCGACTCCCGCTTCGTGAGCGATCTCCAGCGGGGATTCGACCCCGATCGAACCGTGGCGCATAGGATTGCCCATCGCCACTCAAGCATGATCAATACGCATGAACGACTTGTTCTCCGATATCCGCGATCGCGTCCTGACCGCATTGCGCGCCGTGGTTTCCGACCTGCCCGACGACGTTGCCGCGCGCGTAGAGGTCACGCCGACCCGCGAGGAGGCGCATGGGGATATGGCCACCAACGCGGCCATGGTCGCCGCGAAGGCTGCGCACCAAGCGCCGGTGAAGCTCGCCGCCGCGATCGCGCAGGCGCTTCGGGACGCGCCCGGCATCGCGGAGGCGTCCGTTGCAGGGCCGGGCTTCGTGAATATCCGGCTGCAGCTCGAAACTCTCCGCGCGGCGCTGCCCGCGATCCTGGGTGCGGGCGAAGCCTATGGCGACAGCACGATCGGCGGCGGACTTGCCGTGAATGTCGAATATGTCTCCGCCAACCCGACCGGCCCCATGCATATCGGGCATTGTCGCGGCGCCGTGGTGGGCGATGCGCTGGCCAATCTGCTGGCGAAGGCGGGCTACGCCGTCACCAAGGAGTATTACGTCAACGATGCCGGCGTTCAGGTCACAGCGCTTGCCTGGGCCGCCTATTGGCGCTACTTGCAGGCGATCGGGACGCCGTTAACGGAACAGGCTTTTGCCGACGAGGTTCCGGGCGGGCTTCAGTATCGCGGCGAGTATCTGATCCCGGTCGGGGAGAAACTGGCAGCCGAGTACGGGCCTGATCTGGCGGGACCGGACCGGGGCATCGCCGCGCCCGCGAGGTGGATCGACACGGTTCGCGATACGACCGTCGCCGAAATGATGCGCACGGTCCGCGATGATTTGCAGGCACTCGGGGTTGAGCACGATGTCTTCGTGTCCGAGCGCGGGCTGATCGAGCGGGGCGCGGCAGATGCTGGCGATCAACGGTCTGGCGCAAGACGGGCTGATCTACGAAGGCGTGCTGGACCCGCCCAAGGGGAAAACGCCCGAGGATTGGGAAGCGCGCCCGCAAACGCTTTTCCGGGCGACGCGGTTCGGCGATGAAATAGACCGGCCGTTGCGCAAATCGGACGGCTCGAACACGTATTTCGCCAACGATATCGCCTATCATGCGGACAAGCTCGCGCGCGGCTTCGGGTTGCTGATCGACGTGCTCGGCGCCGATCATGGCGGCTATGTCCCCAGGATCAGGGCCGCAGTGCAGGCGCTCTCGCATGGCGAGGCGAAGCTGGAGGCGGTGGTCTGCCAGATCGTCCATGTGGTGCGCGACGGCCGGCCGGTGCGCATGTCCAAGCGCGCCGGCGCGTTCGTCACGTTGCGCGATCTGATCGACGAGGTTGGCAAGGACGCCGTGCGCTTCACCATGCTGACGCGCAAGGCGGATGCGCAGATGGAGTTCGATCTGAATCAGGTCGTGGCGCAGACACGGGAAAACCCGGTCTTCTACGTCCAGTATGCGCATGCCCGCTGCCGCTCGGTGCTGCGGGCGGCGACCGAGATGTTCGGCGCGGAGGAGACGTCAGCGCCGGCACTGGCGCAGGTTCCGCTGGATGCGCTCACCGCTCCGCCGGAACTGGCCGTGATCCGCCGCCTCGCACTCTGGCCGCACACGGTGGAAGCCGGCGCCCGGGCGCGTGAGCCGCATCGAATCGCATTTTTTCTGTATGACTTGGCGGCCGATTTTCATATGCTCTGGAACCGGGGCAATGACGATTCCACGCTGCGGTTCCTGCAAGCCGGACGGCCCGAGGAAAGTTTGGCCCGCCTCGCCCTGGTTGCCGCGACCGCGACGGTGATTCGTTCCGGCCTTGCCGTGATGGGTGTTGCGCCTGTCGAGGAGATGCGCTGAGCGGGCTGCAAGCGGATAGGAGTGGCCGTGCCGAATACAAGTGATTTCGCCGCCGGGCCGACCTACCGGCTGGCGCGGCGGTCGGGGATCGACCCTGCGACCAGACGGCTGATGATTACCGCCGGCATTCTGGGCGGCGCGCTGATGGTGATTGTCGGCGCGTGGTCAACCATTGGACCGGGCCAGGGGGGTGTGCCGGTGATTGCTCCGCCGCCCGGGCCGGTGCGCGTCAAGCCGGCCGATCCCGGCGGCATGCAGGTATCGAATGACAATGCGATCTTGTCCGGTGCACTGGCGCTCTCGGGCAAGGACCAGCTGGCTCCGCCGCCCGAGACACCCGATCCGCAGGCCCTGACCGGTGCGCCGCAGCCCACCCCGGCCCCCGCGCCGGCCGAGCGCTCGATGAACGAGACGGGAGCGACGCCGGCTGCCGCGAGCGCGCCCGATGCCGGGGCCGAGCCGACATTCGCGCCGGTCGCCCCGGCGGTTTCGACGCCTACAGTGCCGAAAGCTGCCGTGCCAACGGAACGCGCTGCCGCTGATCGTTCCCTCTTCGTGCAACTCGCCGCACTGGAAACGAAAGACGCGGCGGACGGTGAGTGGCGCTCCCTGGAGCGGCGCCTGGGTGATCTTCTCGACGGCAAGACCCCCGCGATTAGCCGCGCCGCCGTGAACGAGCGCGTATTCTGGCGCGTCCGCACCGGCGGGTTTGCCGATGCGGCAGCCGCGCGAGCGTTCTGCGAGCGTGTGCATACCAAGGGCGCGGCGTGCACGGTGGCGCAGTTTTAGGGGGGGTGGTTGGGCTTTTTCCTGCTGGCCGACCCTCACCCGCCCTGCTGTGCAGGGCGACCTCTCCCGCAGGGCAGGGCGGGAGAGGTGTTTGTGACACCGCACCGGTTCTCTATTCCACCTCTCCCACGGAGTGGGAGAGGTCGGTTCGCGCAGCGAACCGGTGAGGGCCGTATGCGGACAATTCTGAAGCCCGCCATCATCGGCCTGTCCGGGCCTGAGCTGCTAGCCGAGGAGGCGGCACTGCTTGCGGCCGAGCGGCCGGCCGGGGCCATTCTGTTTGCCCGCAACATCGCCGGCCCCGGTCAACTGCAAAATCTGACCACGGCGCTCCGTGAGGTGCTGCCGCGCGGACTCCGTCCTGATGGTGGATCAGGAAGGCGGGCGGGTCGCGCGGCTTCGACCACCGCATTGGCGGGCACACAAGCCGGCCGCCGCGATCGGCGCGCTGTACGAGCAGGACCGAACGGCCGGGCTGCGGGCTGCGTGGTTGACCGGAGCGCTGATCGGCCTCGATTGCGCCGCCGCCGGGTTCGATGTCGTGGCGGCGCCGGTGCTCGATCTGGCCATCGATGGCGCAAGCAGCGTCGTGGGCGATCGCTCTTTCGGCGCCGCCCCGCTTCATGTCGCACGACTTGGTCGTGCGTTGGCAACCGGCTTGATGGCCACGGGCATCCTGCCGGTGATGAAACACGCCCCCGGACACGGACGCGCGCTTGTGGACAGTCATGCCGCGCTGCCGGTCGTGACGGATACGGATCTGGACGTCGATATACTGCCCTTTATCTTGAATGCCGACCTGCCCTGGGCCATGACAGCGCATATCGTTTATTCGGCATGGGACGGAGCGCGTCCCGCAACACTGTCGCGCGCCGTGATCGAGGGCGTGATTCGCGGCAGGATAGGATTTCGCGGCGTGCTGCTCTCTGACGATCTGGCGATGAATGCGCTGTCCGGCGAGCCGGCCGAACGGGCGTGCGCGTCGCTCGCCGCCGGCTGCGACATCGCCCTCTATTGCAGCGGCGGGCTGGCGCAATCGGCCGCACTGCTCGCTGAGATTCCGCCCATTACGCCGGAAGCGGCGCGGCGCTTCGCGGCCAGCCGAGCGGTCATTGCCGGGCGCCGCATCGAACTCGATGGAAACGCGCTCGCGGCCGAGCGGGAGCGGCTGCTCGGGTGATCGGTCCCTATCTCGAAGTCGCGCTGGCGGCGATCGCGGCCGTACTGGCGATCACGCTGCACGAGGCGGCGCATGGCTACGCGGCGCTGGCGCTGGGCGACGATACGGCGCGTCAGGCAGGGCGGCTCTCGCTCAACCCGCTGCGCCACGTCGATCCGGTGGGAACGATCCTGCTGCCCGGCGCGCTGCTGGTCTCGCAGCTTTTGCTGGTCGCGCAGGGTCTCGTTCATGTTCGGCTGGGCCAAGCCGGTGCCGGTCGCGGCCTGGAAATTCCGCGACCCCAGGCGCGGCATGATGGCCGTGGCCGCCGCCGGGCCGGGGATGAATTTCGGGCTTGCCTGGTTGGGCGCGCTCACTCTGCCCGCCGCGATCGGTCCGATGCCGGGGATCTGGTCCTACCTTGAGACGGTCGCAGCGCAGCGCCCGGTCTGGGGCGCGTTCGTAGTGCCGTTCATCGTGTACAATCTGATCCTCGGCCTGTTCAACCTGATCCCGATTCCGCCCCTGGATGGCGGGCGGATCATCGTGGGACTTTTGCCGCTGGGCCTCGCGAGGCTTTGGGCGCGGCTGGAACGGGCAGGGATCGTGGTGGTGATCCTGGTCGTTTTTCTGCTGCCCTTCGCGCTGGGCCAGGTCGGCATCGTATTCGATCCGTTCCGTTCCGCGCTGAATACGGTCGTGCCCTGGGCGGTGCGCGTCCTGCTGCTGCTTTCGGGCCATTCGGTCGGGCCGGCGATGCATGAGCAGCTCGTCCTCTGAGCCCGCCGCGCCCGAGGCGCTGGTTCTCCATCTCGACGGTTTCGAGGGGCCGCTTGACCTGCTGTTGGAGCTTCGCGCGGGCGCAGAAGGTCGATCTTGCGCGCATTTCGATCCTGGCTTTGGTCGAGCAATTCCTGGCGGTGATCGAAGGCGCACGGCGCGTGCGGCTGGAGATCGCGGCCGACTGGCTGGTGATGGCGGCTTGGCTCGCCTGGCTGAAATCCCGCCTGCTGCTGCCGCCCGATGAGGCGGGCGGCGAGGAAGGCGAGCTGGCGGCCGAGGTTCTGGCCGGGCGGCTGCGCAGCTTACAGGGGATTCGCGCGGCGGCTTCCTGGCTCGGCGAGCGCCCGCAACTCGGCCAAGACGTGTTCGGCCGCGGCATGCCGGAGGACCATACCGAGATCGACCGGTCGCGGGTGCTGCGTTGATCTGTCCGGACTGGTGCGCGCCTATCTTGCCGCCGCGCGCCGCGGGGCGAGCGAGCGGCGCTATCGGCCAAAGAAGCTGACGATCTGGACTGTCAAGGACGCGCTGGCGCGCCTCGGCGCAATGCTGGGCCGATTGCCCGACTGGGCGAGCCTGGAGAGGTTCCTGCCCGAGGGGCTGATGGATGCGGCTGAGTGTCGCGCGGCGCTGGCCAGCACGCTGATGGCGGGCCTCGAACTGGCGCGCGACGGCAGGCTCGCGTTGCGCCAGGATCAGCCCTTCGGTCCGATCCTGGTCCACAAGGCCGCGCCGCAGGAGGTGCCGATATGAGCGGCGATGCACCCGAGATTGCCGAGGATTGGCTGCGTTTGGCCGAAGCGTTGGTATTTGCCTCCGCGACGCCCGGTCGGCGCTCGCGCCCTGGCTCAAGCCTTGCCCGAAGAAGCCGACGCCGACGCTGTGATCGAGGCGTTGCGGTGCCGCTATGCCGGGCGCGGGGTCGAACTGGTGGCGGCGGCCGGCGGGGTGATGTTCCGCACCGCGCCCGATCTGGCTTCGCGGCTGCGCAAGGTGGTGCAGATCCCGCGTCGGCTGCCGCGCGCGGCGATGGAGACGCTGGCGATCGTGGCTTACCACCAGCCGGTGACGCGCGGGGAGATCGAGGAGATCCGCGGTGCGACTTTGGCGCAGCCGACGATTGACGCGCTGCTGGAAGCCGGGCTGATCCAGCCCGCGGGACGGCGCGAGGCGCCGGGGCGACCTACTTTATGGGCGACGACCCCTGCCTTCCTTGCGCGGTTCGGGCTGAAGGACCAGCGCGACTTGCCGCGGCTGGAGGATTTGCTGGTGGAGCCGCCCGATGCTCCGGTGGCTGCTTCGGCGGCGACCGACGCCGAACCGCAGGAGGAGCCGATCGCGACGGCGGCGGAGCCTGCGCAAGGGCCGTCGCCTTCCTAGGCAATTCAGGCCCAACTGGCGCTCGTTCGCATGAGCGAAGGTTCAGATGCCCCATGTTTCCGCCAGGTCCGATTGATGCTACTGAGCGCGCGGGGACGCTCTGCGCATGTTTGACTTTGCCTGGTCCGAAATTGCCGTGATCGCCGTAGTGGCGCTGGTCGCCATCGGCCCCAAGGACATGCCGGTGGCCATCCGCGCCCTGACGAAGGGCATGAAGAAGGCTAGGCGGATGGCGTCCGAGTTCCAGTCGCACGTGGACGAGATGGTGCGCGAGGCGAATCTGGACGAGGTGCGCGATCAGATCAGCGCGATCCGCAACTTCGATATTAAATCGACCATAGAGCAGCACGTGGACCCGGACGGCGCGCTGCGCACGACCTTTGCCTCCGACCCGCTCGCCCCGAACCCGCTCTCGGCAAGTTCGTTCGCGACCGCCGGTGCCATGTCCTCGACAGAGGCGAACTCGCTGGATAACGGCGATCTCGCGGTAGCGGAGCGTCCGATATCGACGCCGATCATCGAACCCGAGATTGCGGCGACGCTTGGCCAATTTTCCGAAACGGCTGGGGCGTCAGCGGCGGAACCGCCGGCCTTTATCCCGCCCGGTGCGCTCACTCCCTGGCCCGAGACGCCGGCCGAATCCGAGACGCCGGCCTTTATTCCGCCGATGATCGGCCGGGCGCGCCCGCGGATCGGCACGCCCTGATACCTGTCCGCGCTTCCGGAAACTCCTGAATGACCGTGGCCAAGTTGGACCAGATCGAAGACCAGATAGACGACAAGCCGATGCCGCTGATCGAGCATCTGATGGAGCTGCGGCGGCGGCTGATGTATTCGATTGCTGCGTTTCTGATCGCCTTTGTCGTCTGTTACCATTTCTCGGGCGATATTTTCTATTTCCTGGCCCGGCCGTTGGCCCGGCTGCTGATCAAGCAAGGAGGTGCCGATCCACACCTGATCTATACGCAACTTTACGAGGCGTTCTTTACCTATCTGAAAGTGGCGATGTTCAGCGCCGCCTTCATCGCGTTTCCGATCATAGCCTCGCAAATCTGGATGTTTATCGCACCCGGCTTGTATCGCAGCGAGAAGCGCGCGCTGCTGCCGTTCCTGATCGCCACCCCGGTGCTGTTCTTTGCCGGAGGGGCGCTGGCCTATTATGTGATTTTCCCGCTGGCCTGGAGCTTCTTTCTGAGCTTCGAGTCGTCGACCGGAGCAGGCGGCGTCCCGATCGAGCTGACCGCAAAGGTCGGCGAGTATCTGGATCTGGTAATGAAGCTGATCTTCGCGTTCGGCGTCACCTTTCAGCTTCCCGTGCTGCTGACCTTGCTGGCGAAGGTGGGCATTGTCACGGCCAAGGGGCTGGGCCGGTTCCGCCGCTACGCCTATGTGGTGATGTTCGTGATCGCAGCCGTGCTGGCTCCGCCCGACGTGTTCACCCAATGTGGCCTGGCACTGCCGCTGATCGCGCTGTACGAGGTGTCGATCCTCTGCGCGCCGGATGGTCGAACCGAAGCCGGTCGAGATTTAGGGCGGGCTGGTGACATCCACATCCGCTCATTCCCGCGCAAGCGGGAATCCAGTGGTCTCGCCGAGCCCCGCGGGTCTGGATCCCCGCTTTCGCGGGGATGAGCGGAAGTGTGTGGATGAGCGGGCGTGGGGCGGCCACCGGCGCCGGGCAGACCAACATGCATGATCTGCGTGCGATCCGGGCCGATCCGGCGGGCTTTGATGCGGCGATGGCGCGGCGTGGACTGGCGCCGGCTACGCCAGCGATTTCTGGAACGGGACAGCGAGCGGCGCGCGGCGCTCACCGCGCTCCAAGAACAGCAAGCGCGGCGCAATGCGATCGCCAAAGAAGTCGGGCAGCGCAAACGCGCCGGGGGCGAAACGGCGCAGCTTGAGGCCGAGGCCGCCTTACTGCGCGAGGTGATCGAGAGTGCGGAGATTGCGCGCCGCTGCATTGGACGCCGAAATCCAGCGCATACTGGCCGCGCTTCCGAACGTGCTCGATGCGGAGGTGCCGGACGGGCCGGACGAGACGGCCAATGTCGTCCTGTCCCAACACGGCGGTCCGTTCGATCCGGGCTTTTATCCCCGCCAGCATTTCGAACTTGGCGAGGCGCTGGGGATGATGGATTTCGCGCTGGCCGCGAAGCTTTCCGGCAGCAGGTTCGTCGTGCTGCGCGGCGCTCTCGCGCGGCTGGAGCGCGCGCTCGGCCAGTTCATGCTCGACCTGCACACGCGCGAGCACGGCTACAGCGAGATGTCCGTGCCGCTGCTGGTTAACGACGCAACGATGTTCGGCACCACCCAGTTGCCGAAATTTGCCGACGACCAGTTTCGCACGACCGACGGGCGCTGGCTGATCCCGACCGCCGAGGTGCCGCTGACCAACACTGTCGCGGGCACGACTGTGGCCGAGAAGGACTTGCCGCTTCGCGTCACGGCCCTGACCGATTGCTTCCGCGCCGAGGCGGGCGCGGCGGGACGCGACACGCGTGGCATGATGCGCCAGCACCAATTCCGCAAAGTGGAACTCGTCTCGATCGCCCATCCCGAACGCAGCGGCGAGGAACATGAGCGGATGACGGGCTGCGCCGAGACCGTGCTGCGCCTGCTGAACCTGCCGTGGCGCCGCGTGCTGCTGTCATCCGGGGATACCAGCTTTGCCTCGGCGAAGACCTACGACCTGGAAGTCTGGCTGCCGGGTCAGCAAGCCTGGCGCGAGGTCAGCTCGTGCTCGAATTGCCGGGACTTCCAGGCGCGGCGGATGAACGCGCGTTCTCGTGCGGCGGACGGCAAGGGGCTGGCGTTTGTCCACACGCTGAACGGCTCTGGCGTTGCGGTCGGACGGGCGCTGATCGCGGTGATGGAAAACAACCAGCTTGCTGATGGGTCGGTTACGGTACCCGAGGTGCTGCGTGCGTATATGGGCGGGTTGGAGCGGATCGCGGCAAGCTGAACTGTACGGACGGGCTGAGCGAGGGAGGAAAGCTTCATGGACAATGAAATCACCCCATATCTGATTGTGCGCGGCGCCGCGTCGGCGATCGAGTTTTACAGTAGCGTCTTCGGTGCGAAGGAGCGCATGCGCCTGCCCGGGCCCGGTGGGAGGATCGGCCATGCCGAGCTTGTGATCGGCGATTCGGTGATCATGCTGGCCGACGAGTCGCCCGAGCATGGCGCGTTTGCGCCCGGCCCGGAAGGGCATACGGCATTTGCGCTCGATCTCTATGTTGATGACGTGGACCACACGGTCGCCGCGGCGCAGGCCGCGGGTGCAAAAGTGATGCGGCCGGTCGAGACCAAGTTCTACGGCGATCGCGGCGGCACGTTGCGCGATCCATACGGGCATCTCTGGCACGTCGCCACGCATGTGGAGGACGTGCCGCCTGAGGAGATCGCGCGCCGCGCCGCCGCGCTCGCGCAATCCGCTTAAGGTTGGGTATCGTTTCCGGGCGGAGATGGCACGAACGTCAGCTTGTTGCCCGGGCGGTCATACGGCGTTGTAGCTCCGTGTTAGTGGTCGGTGAGCAACCGGTCCGATCGGCAAATCCTGCGAGAGCACTTCAGCCGTCGAGGTAACGGCAAGTTCCAGCACGAACGTGGCGCTTCATGCTCAAGCTCTTTTTTATCGCTTGAAACCCGAAACCCCCGGCCCATTTCGGACGAGTAAGCGATCCGGGCCCCTCTGGCGAGGAAGGATGGCATTGATTGGCCTCCGGTCTCGTGATGTCGGATCTCCGTCCCGCGTGGGTGCATGACGGGAGCGGTCGGTCCCGGGGCGGTAAACCTCCCAGCCCTGTAATGCGACCGGATCGGCCTTCCCGACGCTCGCACGGTGTTTCGGTGAGGAGCGTCTATGCACAGGCACGACCCTATTCGGGCAGGACTAGAGCGATTTTAGGGTGACTGGCGATAGCCGCAGTGTGCGAGATAGTTCGAGCATTCGGACGGGGTAAATCGGTGCAGCAGTTTTCTCACTGCAAACCACAGGGAACTTAGCTTGCGCGCTGCCTTCGCGCGTAGCAGGGCCTTCAGTTTCGCGAATGCCTGTTCGATGGGGTTGAGATCCGGCGAGTATGGCGGCAGGAACCGCAGTTCGGCTCCACGCGTCTCGATCGCCTCCCGCACGCCCGCCATCTTGTGCGAGCCCAGATTGTCCATGATCACGATGTCGCCCGCCGATAGCGTCGGCGCCAGTATCTGCTCGACATAGGCTACGAACAGCTCGCCGTTGATCGCACCGTCGAACAGACCGGGAGCAGTGAGACCGTTCTGGCGCAAGCCGGCGATAAAAGTCGAGGTCCGCCAACGTCCGTGCGGCACCGCCGCGACCACGCGCGCGCCGCGCCGGCCGCGCGCATAGCGGCGGGCCATGTTGGTCGTTGCCCAGGTCTCGTCGATGAGAAGACTTGGCGGGGTTCAACTCCGGTTGCCCCGCCCGCCATGCCTCGCGTGCGGCGGCCGTCTCGGGACGGTCCTGCTCCGCCGCGCGCTGCGACTTTTTTTCGCGTCAGCCCCAGTTGGGCCAGCGTGCGCGACAGCAGTCCCGAACTGGCCGAGGCGGCATGCGTCCGGTGCAGCCAAATCGCCAGTTCGGCCAGGGTGACATCCGCTCGGCGCTCCACCTCGGCGCGGATGGCATCCTGGAGCGGGGCCAATTTCGGCCGCACGTGCCCCCGTTGCGGACGCGCCGCACTCTCACCGGTCTGTCGGCGCCGCGAGACCGCCTTGGAGACGTAGGAGATGCTCACCCGAAACAGCTTGGCCGCTTGGCACACGCTCAGTCCGCCGTCCACGCCCGCAAGAATCCGATCCCGCAAATCCTGCGAATACGCCTTGCCCCGTCGCCAGGTCATCTCGCCTCCGGTCCACGCAACCGGAAGCCGGTGAATCACAGATCGCCCCCGTGCCGGAATCCCCCGATTCCAGTCACCCAGGGACCGCTCTAATGGTAGGCCGTTGAGCGCGGATGAACACCGTGAGCGGCGGCTCGATCTACTGATCCGGCGACTGCCGCCACGTTTGCAGCGGTTGGTTCTTTGGCTGCGCCGGCCGTCCGCGCGATGGCCGCGGATTGCCACAGGGCTGCTGCTGAATTCTTGGAAGTTTCCTCAGTATCCTTCCGGTCTTCGGGTTATGGATGCTGCCGCTCGGCCTGGTGCTGGTGGCCGAGGATGTCAGGCCTCTTCGGGATGCCGTGGGAAGAGTCCTGGCCTGGATCGAGCACAGCCGGCCGCATTGGATGGGACTGCCCGATGGTCCGCGCATGCAGCAGACCCGGTCGTAAGGTGGGACGGTTATTGGAACCTCAGGCCACGGCCGTGCACGCGGCCGATAGCAGCCGGCACGTGCTGCCGGACTGATTACAAGACCCTGACCGGCCCTATGCGCCGGATCTCGCTGTCGACGAATTATATCCAGGGGTTCACCGGCGGCTGGGGTGTCGCGCTATTCCTTTGGCGGCCCGATTGCGCCGCCTGCACCATCATCATTTCACCGATGTTTTCCGGCGTGATCAGCCCGATCAGCTGGTGGTCGGCATTGGTGACGCCAACCGCCGGAGGCGCGCCTGACTGCAACAGGCGCATTGCCTGATCCAGGCTGTCGATCTCGCGCACCAACGGCACGTCCCGGTGCATTACGTCAATTACGGGGACGTCAGGCCCACCCTCGCGTAGCGCCCGGATCATCGCATCGCGGGTGAGCACCCCGCGCAATCGCCGGGCGCCGTCAACTACCGGAAACTCATGCTGCGTCGTGCGAATCAGGCACTGCACCGCGTCTTCTACCCGGCTGAGAGGGGAAAGACTCTCATACTTAGTGATCATCGCATCCGCGACGATCATCGCCCGCGAGGCCTGCCGCATCTGCACGGCATACGCCTCGGAACTAGCGCCAAGATAGACGAACAATGCGATGAATAGCAGGAGCGGGTTGCTGAACAACCCGGCCAATCCGAGCAGGAATGCGACGCCCTGGCCGGTCGCAGCGGCGATTTGGGTGGCGCGGCCGTAGCCTAGACGGTAGGCGAGCAACGCCCGCAACGCGCGCCCGCCATCCATGGGGAAGGCAGGGATCAGGTTGAACACGACGAGGAACAGATTGACCGAAGCCAGGCGGGTGAGCAGTCCGGCATGGGCGTTTTCTACATTCGCCGCCTCGGGCAGGATCAGTCCGCCCATCGATGCATAAACCGCCAGGTAAAGTGCCACACCGATCACCAAATTGACGGCGGGCCCGGCGAGCGCGATCAGCAACTCCTGCGTAGGTTCTTCGGGTATCCGCTCAAGGCGGGCCACACCGCCGATCGGCAGCAGCGTGATGTCGGGCGTGCGCACACCATAACGGCGGGCCATGAACACATGCCCGAACTCGTGCAGCAGCACACAGAGGAACAGCAGAATAATCAGCGCCAGACCCTGCGCTGCCGCCGCTGCGCCGCCTTGCGCGTAATGCGCAACTCCGATCCAAGCCAGCAGCATGAGGAAGGTGATGTGAATTCGGATCGTCGTGCCGGCAACGGAGCCGATCGGGATGGACCAGGTCACCTATTCCTCCTCGGGCCGGGTGAAGGTGGATAGTTTGACGATTTTGTCCGGATGCAAAGTAGCTCGCGCTCGGTTGTCTGTGGCGAGACGAGGCCAATCCTTCTCCGGGATGGCCCGCCCTGTTGCTGCCACAGCCAGGTGCGATATCCGCGCCGACGGGACAGCACCGGACAAGGTGAGCGGATGCGATTCCTGAGACTGTACGGCCGGGTTCTGCGTCTGCTCGGGCGAGACCTGAAAATCGCCACCCTGCTTGCGCTCGGCAGCCTCATTGTGGCCGGATTGCAGTTTCTCGACCCGGTGCTGTTCGGGCGCGTGATCGGGCTGCTGGCCGATTCGGGCGAGCTGCGGCGGGACGTGCTCTGGCAACAGGCAACCGTCCTGCTCGGCATCTGGGCCGGGGTCGGGGTGGCGGGAATTGTTTCGAACATGGCGACGGCCTTGCAGGCCGAGCGCCTCGCGCACCGGAACCGCATCAAGGGCATCGGCCTTTACTACAGCCACGTACTGGGCCTGCCGCTGTCGTTCCACGGCGATACGCATTCGGGCCGTTTGATGAAGGTCATGGTGTCCGGCTCGGACGCGCTGTTCGCGGTCTGGCTGGTGTTCTTCCGCGACCAGCTGGCCACGCTCGCTTCGGTCGCCGTGCTGCTGCCGCTCACCTTGCTGATGAACTGGCGGCTGGCGGTCTCGCTGATCCTTCTGGTGCGTGATCTTCGTCTCCGTCACCGCTTTCGTGATCGGGCGCACACAGGCAGGGCAGCGCGCCGTCGAGCGCGCCAATTCGACCATGGCCGGCGCGGTGCAGGACGCGCTCGCCAACGTCATGGTGGTGCAATCCTTCACCCGCCTGGCCGCCGAGCGGCAGGTGTTCGGCGACATCGCGCGCCAGGTTATCGCCAATCAATTCCCGGTGCTGAACTGGTGGGCCGTGGTCAACGTGCTCACGCGCGGGGCCAGCACGCTCGCGGTCATCTCCATCGTCGTGATCGGCACCATCCTGCATCTGCACAACGATGCCGAGGTCAGCGAGATCGTCAGTTTCATGGGCTTCGCCACGCTGCTGATCGGGCGGTTGGAATCGGGCGTGAATTTCATCTCCAACCTGTTCTTCCGCATGCCGGCGCTGGAGGAGTTCTTCAGCGTGCTGGATGCCAAGAGTTCGGTCCCCGAGGCGGCGAATGCGCAGCCGCTTGTGGTCCGGCAGGGCGAGGTAACGTTCGAACGCGTGTCCTTCGCGTATCCCGGCGGCCAGAACGTTCTGACCGACGTAAGTTTCACCGCGCGGCCCGGAACGTCGGTGGCCCTGGTGGGCCATACCGGGGCCGGCAAATCGACCGTCATGTCGCTGCTCCAACGCCACTGGGATCCGACCGCGGGTCGCATCCTGATCGACCGGCAGGATTTGCGTGATGTAACGCTGGCGAGCCTGCGCGGTGCGATCGGCGTGGTGTTCCAGGAAAGCATGCTGTTCAACCGCTCGATCCGCGACAATCTGCTGATCGGCCGGCCGGATGCGACAGACGAAGAGATTGAATACGCGTGCCGGCTCGCCGATGCGCATGACTTCATCATCCGCCAGCCGCGTGGCTACAGCACGCTGATCGGCGAGCGCGGCTCCACCCTCTCGGGTGGCCAGCGTCAGCGGCTCGCCATTGCGCGGGCGCTGCTGAAGGATCCGCCGATCCTGGTCCTCGACGAAGCGACCAGCGCGCTCGATGCGGCGACCGAAGCACGGGTTTCCCGCGCCCTTCGCACCCTGATGCAGGGCCGGACCACGTTCATCATTGCCCATCGCTTGTCCACGGTGCGTGACGCCGACGAAATCCTGGTGTTCGAAGCGGGGCGGATCGTCGAGCGCGGCACGTTCCAGGCGCTGCTCGCGCGCGGCGGACGCTTTGCCGAGCTGGTGCAGACCCAACTCGCGCCCGCCCCTCAGGCGATGGCCGCAGAGTAAGCGCGTAACCTCCCCTATTGCGTGTAGAACCCCCTGGACACGCAATCGCGATTTGACCATACCAGCCGCGACGGAGCCCCGACCTCGAACGGGTCACCAAGCTGGAAGCAATGCGGACCCTTTGGGCAAGGCTGCTCTTGATCGTGCTGGCAGCCCTGCTGCCGGGGCTGGCGTTTCAAGTTTATGCCGAGCGGACCGCGCAACGTCTGCGCGAGGCGCTGACCGGCAACGCAGCCATGCAACTGGTCCGTATGGTCAGCGCCGAACAAGAGCAGATCGCCGAGGGCGCGCGACAAGTGCTGACGGCGGAGGCCAATCTCGCGCCTGATCTCGCGCGCCGGTCGCCCCAGTGCGAGGCGCACTTTGCAGCTCTTCTGGCGGGGCTTCCCCGCTATGTTATCGCTGGTGTGGTCGGCCGGGACGGGCACGTGATCTGCGGCGCAGACAAGCGGGCACCCGGCCTGGATGTCAGTGACCGCCCCTATATCCGAGACGCGCTGCGCAGCGGACGTTTTGCGATCGGCACGTTCTCCAGAAGCCGCCTCGCCGGAATTCCCGTGCTGCATTTTGCGCAGCCGTTCCGCGATCCGGCCGGGCAGGTCGCCGGCGTCGCAGTGCTGGGTCTCAGCCTCGACTGGCTCGGCCAGCAACTCGAACGCCTGCCGCTTCCGCCGGGTAGCGTTGTTTCCGTAACCGGACGCGACGGGGTGATCCTGGCGCGCCGTCCGAACGGTGCGCGCTACGTGGGCACGCACCTTCCGTCGTCGCTCGCCTCCGAACTGGCCGGATCCGAAATCGGCATCCGTGCAGCGGACGGGTCTCGACGACGTGCGCCGCTTCTACGCTTGGTCGCCCGTCGGCGCGGAGCCAAGGGGGCTGAGGATCGCGGTCGGTGTCGATGAAACGGACTTCGCCGCGGTCGCGCGTGCCGATCAGGTCGAACTCGCGCTGCTTGCGCTGGGCATCGTCTTCGCACTCGGGGTTACGACGCTCGGCGCCGCGCGCTTCGTCCGTCGGCCGGTTGACCGGCTGCTCGCCTCGGTTGGGCGTTGGGCCGGTGGGGATCTGACGGCGCGCGCCGGCCTGATCGACGACGGCTCGGAGTTCGGCCGATTGGGTACCGCTTTCGACGCGATGGCCGAAGCCCTGATGGCGCGCGAAGCGGAGATCCTCCGGCAAGCCACGCGGCTGCACGGCATCGTCGAAGCATTGCCGGGTCTGGTGTTCGTTGCCGATGCGGATGGCGCGAATCTCTTCACTAACGCCCGGTTCCAAGCCTTCACGGGGCGCGGGCCGGAGGAATTGCTGGGCGACCGATGGGTTGAGTGCTTGCACCCCGAGGACGCGCCCCGGGCGGTCGCCCTCTGGGGCGCAAGCGTTCGCGCAGGGCAACTGTACGAAGCGGAATATCGCTTCCGCTGCGGCAGATGGCGAGTGGCGCTGGTTCCTGGTGCGCGGCGTTCCGGTGCGTGATAGCAACGAGCGGATCGAACGCTGGTATGGCATCTGCGCCGACATCACCGAACGCAAACAGGCCGAGGCCGAATTGCGTGATCGCGAGGAGCGGTTTCGCGAGCTGCTCGACACGCTGGATTTGGCCCCCGTCTTCATCCGCAAGCTGGACGGCACGATCCGTTTCTGGTCGAAGGGCTGCGAGCGGCTGTATCTCTGGTCCGCGAAGGAGGCCTTGGGCCGCCGGTCGGACGACCTTCTGCAAACCCGATTCCCCGTACCTCTCGCCGATATCGAGGCCGTGCTGGACCGCGACGGCGCCTGGGAGGGCGAGCTTGTGCACCGCCGCCGCGACGGGCGACCGATGACGGTGGTCGTGCGCAAGGCGCTGCGCAGGAATGCCGCCGGCAAGCCAGTGGCGATCATGGAATCGATTTCGGACGTTACCGCATTGCGCGATGCCGAGCTGCAGCTGGTTCGCTTGAATCAGGGTTTGGAAGCCCGTGTCGTGCAGGAAGTCGCGGCGCGCGAAGCGGCACAGGCGCGGGCCGCGCATGCCGAGCGTATGCAGGCGCTGGGCCAGCTCGCAGGCGGCATAGCGCACGACTTCAACAATATTCTTCAGGCCACGCAAGGTTCGGCGGCGATGATCGAGCATCGAGCCGCCAACCGGGACGACGTGCAGCGATTTGCCCGCAAGATCCTGGAAGCCACGGAACGCGGCGGCGCCATCACCGGACGGCTGCTGGCCTTCGCGCGGCGTGGCGATCTACGCGCGGTGCCCCTCGCACCCGACGTTCTGCTCGAGCATTTGCGCGAGATTCTCGGACCCACCCTGGGCTCCAACATCGCGATCCGTCTCGATCCGGCGCCCGACCTTCCCAATCTCTCCGCCGATGCGTCTCAGTTGGAGACGACGCTGGTCAACCTCGCCATCAACGCGCGGGATGCCATGCAGAACGGCGGGACGATCACGCTGTCCGCCGTAACCGAGACGATCGACCAGGCGCCCCCGCATGCGCCCCGCCTCGCGCCCGGACGGTATGTCCGGCTTGCCGTTGCCGATACAGGGTCCGGGATGGACCAGGGGGTGCTCGCCCGAGCGGTGGAGCCGTTCTTTACGACCAAGCCGCAAGGCAAGGGCACGGGTCTCGGGCTCTCGATGGCCAAGGGATTTGCCGAACAATCGGGCGGTGATTTTGCGATCGAGAGCGCACCCGGAAAGGGGACGACGGTGACGCTGTGGTTTCCCGAGGCTGCGCAGACGCGGGCGCCGGATGAGGACGAGTTGCGTGTCCCCGACACGGATTTCCCCGGACGGGTGCTGTTGGTGGACGATGACACGATGGTGCGTGAAGCGGTTACCGCGGAGCTGGAGCATGCGGGATACGCCGTGCTCTCGGCGGGGAAAGGCATTGAAGCACTTGCCCTGATCAACGCGGGCGAAGCTATCGATTGCCTGGTCACCGATCTCTCGATGCCGGAGATGAGCGGGCTCGTGCTGATCCGGGAAGCGCAGATGCGCAGACCCGGGCTGCCGGCCGTGCTGCTGACCGGCTATGCAGGCGACGGCGCCGAGCTGGCCGTCAGCGGCGCCCTCTCGGGCGCCTTCACGCTGTTGCGCAAGCCCGTATCCGGCCAGTTGCTCGCCGATCGCATTGCCGCTTTGCTGGCGGTGAAGACGCAGGTGAGTACGTGAAACGGCGCTCTAGACCTCGATGGTTTCATGCTAAGTCGGCTGAATGAAGATCGAGCGCTGTAGTATCGCCGCCCGGCATGACTTGGTTCGGCTTCGGCGCATGCTCTGGCCGGAGAGCACGACACAAGACCATCTGAGCGAGCTTACCGACCGGTTCCATGCGGGTGGGAGTGGCGCGCGAGTATTCATCGCCCGCACCGATGCCGGCGAGGCGGCTGGCTTCGCAGAAGCTACCCTCCGCCATGATCCGGTTAATGGATGCAACACCTCGCCCGTTCTTTTTCTGGAAGGCATCTTCGTCCTCCCGGACCACCGGCGACACGGTGTGGCGAAATCGCTGTGCGAAGCCGTCGAGGCGTGGGGGCGATCTCTCGGATGCGCGGAGTTTGGTTCGGATGCGCTGCTTGAAAACGCGGATGGTCAGGCTTTCCACGCTGCGCTCGGGTTCGAGGAATGCGAACGGGTTGTCGTCTTTGTAACCAAACGTCTTGGTGTTTCTGCAAGCAGCACGTCCAAAAGCTCGCCTGCACGCAAGAGCAGTGAGCGCCCCGTCACCCTCGCTCGCGACGGTCAAAGTTACGAAGCGACGCGATCCGGGCGGCCTATCGCTTGCTGCACGCCCGGATCGTTACGCTGCCACACGTCGCGGCGGCTTGCGAATGACTGGTTGCGTATAAGCCTACTACGGCGTAACGTCCGTCGGCAGGCAATGTGGCTGCTTGAAGCCGGTGTCGGACGGCTGTCCGGGCGTCAGATAGTCGATATTGTCCGCGTTGTTGACAAGTCCTTTGGGAATTCCGTCGAGCCCGGCCGCTGCCCGCATGCGGTAGGCGATCGCGTGATCCGCACAAGACGTGTCGCCGCTCACGCCGAGACCGCCGATCACATGGCCGCCGGAGTAGAGCGCGACGCCACCACCGAAGGTGATGATGCCGCCCACCACGAAGCCGATTCCCGTATTCTGCGGCAGGAAGAACGAATTATACGGGTTCGAGTTGTTCAGCCCGTACAACGATCCCCCGGGCTGGGTCGGCGCGTAAAGATTGGCCGTGGATATCGCCAGCTGGTCATTGCTGAAACCATTTGCTGTATAGGCCTTGGCGATGGCGATCGCGCGGCTGCCGGGCCATGCGCCGCCGGTCGTAATAACCGAACAGAGGCGCCCCTCTCGGTCGACCACCGCCGACCACATCACGTTCGGGGTGAAAATGCCGCCATTATCCATTTTGACGACCTGGGCCAGCGTGCCCTGAACGGCCGCAACGGTTCCGTGCGGAATACTGCATCCGCCCCCGGTTTGGTTGGTCGGGTCCTGCGCGAATGCAACCGTTGAAGCAAACAGTACAGCAGCCGGGATGCACCATTTCAACATGGTTTGTCTTCTCTCCATTTCTGACATTACCCCCCGAAACTTCCGTTACCAGATAGTCGGCGGCCGAACAACAAAAATCATGAGCTGCAATTCATTAACGTGACCATCACCTACAACGATTGCGCGTTGATGCTGGTCATTGCGATAAGGAACGGTTGTGTCCGGTCTTGCGAGTCGCGGTTCGATCAGGGGCAGACACAACGCATTGCGCGCGCGGGTACCTCATTTATCATCGCGTGCATGACAGTACCTGAATAAGGGAGCCATTCCCGTGAAGTTGGCGCAGCTGCAAACCGACCTGTTCCGCATCAAGCTGCCGGTTGTATTGTCCGATGCAACGCACGGCACGATGACGCATTTCGAGATGATCACCGTGCGCCTGCGCGATGCCGACGGCGCCGAGGGCGTTGGCTACACCTACACGGTGGGCGCTGGCGGGGCCGCCGTCCATTCCCTGATCGAGCGGGATCTGCGCCCCGTCCTGGAAGGCGCCGACGCCGACAGAATCGAGCAACTCTGGCGCGCGATGTGGTGGCGGCTGCACTACGGCGGACGGGGCGGCGCGGCGAGCCTCGCAGTCTCCGCCGCCGACATTGCATTGTGGGACCTGAAGGCGCGGCGCCTGAACACACCGCTTTGGCGCCTGCTCGGCGGCTTCGACCCCGCCGTTCCGTGCTATGCTGGGGGCATTGACCTGGACTTCCCGCTCGATGCGCTCCTGCGCCAGACCGACGAGAATCTCGCCAAGGGATTTCGCGCCATCAAAATGAAAGTCGGCCGCGCGCGTTTGTCAGAGGACGCTGCGCGCGTACGTGCCATGCGCGGCCATCTCGGCGAGGATTTCCCGCTCATGGTTGACGCCAACATGCGCTGGAGCGTGGACGAAGCGATCCGTGCCGCGCGCGCATTATCGCCATGTCAGCTCATCTGGTTGGAAGAGCCTACGATTCCGGACGACATCGCCGGTCATGCGCGGATCGTGCGCGAGGGTGGGTTGCCCATCGCAACCGGCGAGAATTTGCATACGCTGCACGAGTTCACGCAAATGATCGCGGCGGGCGGTGTTACCTTCCCCGAACCCGACGTCACCAATTGCGGCGGCATCAGCGTCTTCATGAAGATCGCGCATCTCGCCGAGGCGCACAACCTGCCGCTCACTTCGCACGGCGCGCATGATCTGACAGTGCATCTGCTCGCCGCCTGCCCGAACCGCTCTTACCTGGAAGTGCACGGCTTCGGGCTGGAGGGTTACATCGCGGAGCCGCTGACGCTGAGAGACGGGTACTGCCATCGCTCCGGACCGGCCCGGCCATGGCATCACCTTTGATTGGACGGGGCTGGAGCGCACGGCGCCCGCTTGATCATGCTGCAGGTGCGGCAATCCCGACCTTGACGGTCAGGAATTCCTCGCGTTAATCCGGAAAACTTATCCGTCGGACCTCGTGTGATGCTGCACGACATGGATGTTCCGGAGCGGACGGCGCTTGAGGCTTTCGTCGATTTCGCGGGTCGCGATCTATGGCGCGCCCGGCTGGAGGGGATCCAGCGTCTGCGTGCGGGCGGGCCGCGGGCCGGCAAGGCCCTTCTGCAACGCTATGCGCTTTGTATCGCCATCGAACGTCTGCGACGGGGCATGCGCACACCGACGCAAGCGGAGCTTCGGATCGGCCGGCTCGCTGGCGCGGCGGTCGATCTGGCGGAGACCCTGACCGCACGGGGACGTGATCGGCTGCGCGACGCAGTGCAATCCGGTTTGACCGGCGATCGCACGCTCATTTCGGTTTTCCACCTGCTGCGTACGGCTGGGCTGCAACGAATGCGCGGGTTCGAGGTGGCGTTTACCGGTCTGGAGGAGCATACGCCGTTCGATCTGCTGCTCCGTCGTGATCGGGCGGAAGCCGAGCTTGCCTGCGACGTGATCTCGGCCGAGGAAGGGCGGAGCCTGCATCGCGGCGCCTGGTCGCGGCTTGCCGACCGGATCGATCCCGACCTGCAGACATGGCTTGCCGCGCATCCCGGGCGCTACCTGCTCAAGATCACGTTGCCGGAAGGGTTGCAAGGCGGCTTGCAGGACGAGACGAGCGACGGCGATCTGCTGTCGCAGCTGCACGAGCGGATCAGGCGATTGTTGCAAACGGAAAGTCGCGCCGATCAGGATGCGGCGGTGGTGCTGCGCCTCGATCCGTTGCTGCTTGCGGGTGCGCAGGCCGACGAGCTTGGCTTGCTCTCCTCACTGCGCGGTGCATTCGGTCCGGAAGCGCATTTGTCCGCGGTCTCTGCCGGCGGCGGTCTGTTTGTCGTGGCCGCCCGCGCCGGGCGCGAGAACGAGGTGGCGCAGGCGGTCCGTCGCCGGCTGGGCGAGATCGCCCCGCTGCGCCTGTCCGGCAAGCGTCCGGGGATCCTGGCGCTGTTCGTGGAGGACACCGATCGGCTGGAATGGCGGAGCCTGCGCGAGCAGCTCGAACTGGAAGGCGAGGCACGGCAATTTCTGACCCGGCCGGAGGCGCGACCGGTCGTGGCTGTCACGCTCGCGTCGCGCATTGAGCTGTTGGGCATGGATGACGCGGCGCCGGAAGGCGAGCTGCGCTTCCGGAATCCCGCGCACCCGGCTGCAAAATTGGCCGCGCTGTCGCCGGCGGTACTGTCTTCGGTCTGAGCGGCCGGCTGGATCCTTATGCGTGCCGCCGTCGTCTAGCCTGTTTCCGTCGCCCTCTCCGGCTCCGGAAAAGCAGAGCCAGGTCGCTAATCCCACGGACTGTGCTGCACGGGCGGCGGCAGCCAGACTCGCTCGTAGACTTTTTGCAGCTCCCGTTCCCTGGCGATTTCTTCCCGTGCTGTCATTTTCGCGTATTTCGCCTCGGTGGGGCTGGAGAAGTTGTAGCGATTGAGACTTGGCGCAGACATGGCGCGGGACAACGAGCTGCCGCATCTGGGGCAGTTCCCGGGCGGCGGATCATTCATCGCGTGCATCGTTTCATAGACGACGCAACAGGGCGCGCATTCATATTCGTAAAACGGCATGGCTCTGCCTCCCGGATTGTGGCAGCGGCCGGCGGCGAGGACTGGCCGGCCGCCGAAGGGAAATCCTAACTAGCGGCTTTGATGTTCCAGATCCGCGCCGCATTCTGGCCGAAGAACTTCGCCTTAATCTCCGGGGTAAGCTTCGGATATCCGTAGCCTTCCACCAGTTGGTCCGGAATCTGGAACTTCCGAAACGCTTCGATCTGCCATTGCGGATTGCCCCACAGGCACGAGTTGGTTCCCCACATCACATGGTCCGGACCGAGATCGCGGAGCAACGTGCCGAGAACGTGCGCGCACTCCAGTGGCCGGCTCGTCACCGTCGCCGCGAAGGTCGAGCCGACCTCGGCGTAGAGATTGTTGCGTTGCGGCTTGAATCCCTTCAAGGCCGCCAGTTCGTTCTGATACGGCCAGGCGGCGTGGTAGGCGATGAAATTCAGGTCCAGGAAGTCGTCGGCGGCTGCGTCAAAGTCCTCCGGGTGGGCGTAACGAGCCATGAACTGTCCGAAGGGGATGCCCTTGTGGCAGCCAATGTTCTTGATGCCGAGCTTGCGGCATTCTTCCCAGAGCGGATATGCCAGTTTCTCGTTGTCGAACCACCAGCCGCGGGCAGGGGTCGCATCGAAGGTGTAGAGCTTCAGCCCGGAGATGTGATACTTCTCGACGAACATGTGGAGACGCTCCAGCGTCTCGGTAAGGCCCTGGTTGGGCGTCAGCCCGCCGCCCAGCATGACCGTGCGATCGGGCCAGCGCTGCTTGATTTCCGCCTGTTCCTCGATCGGGATCATGTCCTTGCCGCCATAGTCCTCGCGGAAGCCGAACGGGTTGAAAATGGCGACGCTGGTATCGCTCTGCTCCAGGATCAGCTTGCCGAAATTTTCGACCGTCATGTCCTTGGTGCCGTTCGGCAGGCCCATGCTCTTGCCGAGGTCGTCAAGCAGCTGCACGAACCACATCCCCTTCGCCGTGGTGTTCACTCCGGGGATGTAGCCGTCCTTGCGGGTGCAGATGTGCGTGTGGACATCGACGATGAAATCGGCGCCTGGCTTGCGGCTGACCATGATTTCCTTCGCCGCGGCCTGATCGGCGGCTTCGGCCTCGCTGACTTCGAAGAACTGCATGCCGGTGATCTTGTTCACCGCCAGCATGGCGGCGGCGAAGCCGGAGGCGGTCGCGAAGAAAGACCGCCGCGACACGCCTGCCTTATCGGCATAGGGCTCGGCGTATTCGCGGATTTGCTTTCCCATGTGGCTGCCGAGGAAAAAGGATGATCCTTGCTCCTCGGGAGTCATCGGACCGTTGGTGGTTCGCTTATAGTCCTTGAAGTGTTCGAAGACGTTGAATTCCATGTTGTCCTCCCGTTTCAAGGCTTAAGCTGCATGGTGCGGCTGTTCGATTGCGTCCCTCGCGATCGACCGGGACGGGGGCGTTGCCGACGACGGCGCATCCCCTCCCCGGGTCGATTTCGGGCCATTCGCAATGCGATGGCGGGCCAGATGAGGGGCGTTGGCGACGATACATCCGGGTCGGCCCGCGAGCAACTAGCCCGTCGCGGGCGTCGGACCCGGACCGGACCGGCCTTCACGCCGAGTTTGATTGCGAGCCCTTAGCTTATCCCGCGGGATGATCACGATGTAGCCGTGGTACTTGGGACCAAAGCCGGAGAAGCGAAGGGGAGAGAAATGGCCGATCGTAAGCCGCTTGATCTCGGCTTCACCGCCGATGGCGCCGCTGCCCTGGCGGACGAGCCTCCCGTCGCAAGGATCGTTCTGGTTGCGGCCACGGCAGCTTTGGGCGGGTTCCTGTTCGGGTTCGACACAGCGGTCGTGAACGGCGCAGTCAGTGCCATCCGGAACTGGTCGCAGGTTGGCGACGCGCTGCTGGGTTTCTCGGTGGCCAGCGCCCTTTTGGGGTCTGCCGTGGGTGCGTGGTTCGCCGGGCCGCTCGCCAACCGATTTGGGCGTATCGCGACAATGCAGATCGCCGCGGTCTTGTTCTTTATCAGCGGGATCGGGGCGGGCCTTGCCTGGGATGTTTGGTCATTTACCTTCTTCCGCATCGTGGGCGGCCTCGCGGTCGGCGCCGCAAGCGTTATCGCCCCGGCCTACATCGCTGAGGTCTCGCCAGCTTATTTGCGAGGGCGGCTCGGCTCCTTGCAGCAGATGGCGATCGTCGTCGGTATTTTCATGGCCTTGCTGGCCGACTATGCGCTCGCGGCGGCGGCCGGCGGGGCAAGCGGCAGATTATGGTTCGGGCTGGCCGCGTGGCGATGGATGTTCATCGTCGAGTCACTGCCAGCCCTGATTTATGGCGTCTTGGCGGGAATGATCCCGGAGTTGCCGCGCTACCTGGTCGCAAAACACCGCATCCAAGAGGCCGCCGACATATTGCGTCGCTTCGTGAGCCGCAAGCCTCCGCCGGAGGTGAAGATCGCCGAGATCCAAAAGACCATGCGACTGGAAAGTACCCAGTCGCTACGTGATCTCCGTGGCCCGTCGCTGGGACTTCTGCCGATCGTCTGGGTTGGCATTCTGCTGTCGGTGTTTCAGCAGTTTGTCGGGATCAACGTCATCTTCTACTACTCGTCGGTGTTGTGGCAGGCGGTCGGTTTCACCGAGTCCAATTCGCTGGGGATCACCGTCATCACCTCGGTGACAAATATCCTGACCACCGTGGTGGCGATCGTCTTGATCGATCGCATCGGACGTAAGCCGCTGCTTCTCGTCGGCTCGGTCGGCATGGTGGTGACACTGGGCACAATGGCTTACCTGTTTGGCACGGCCCCGACCCACGTCAGCGGCGGCTCCGCGGTTCCGGTGCTGACGGCCACGAATGGCGTGATCGCGGTCGCCGCGGCCAACCTCTATGTCGTCTTCTTTGGCATGAGCTGGGGACCGGTGGTGTGGGTGCTGCTGGGCGAGATGTTCAACAACCATATCCGGGCGTACGCGCTCGCCGTTGCCGCCGCTGCCCAGTGGGTTGCAAACTTCGTTGTCTCGCAGACCTTCCCCGCACTGGCCTCTGCCGGGCTTGGCTTTGCCTATGGCATCTACGCCGCCATGGCTGCCCTGTCCTTCGTGTTCGTTGCGCGCGCAGTGAGAGAGACACGCGGCCGGGAACTGGAGGAGATGGATTGAAAGTGTCTCGCGGAAGCCGCGCTCTGGCCGCTGCTGCGCGATCGCCGCTTCGGTTGTCACAAATTCTGCCGCCAGCACCCGATCGCCCGGCGCCAGCCGGGCCGGGTGGGGCAGGGCAGGGACGCCCCCTTAAGGGCTCACCACTAACTCTGCCCCGAATGGGGTCGTGCGTGTGCATTGACGTTCCTTACCGAAGCACCGTGGCAGTCGCGACCGGCCAGCCGGCGTAGAAGCCGAGATGTGTGGCGGGTCAGGACAGGAACTTGTCTGCCGTGATGGGCAGGTCGCGGACGCGGATCCCAGTGGCATGGTAGGCGGCATTGGCGATGGCGGCGGCCGCACCAACGATGCCGATCTCGCCGATGCCGCGCGAGCCCATCGGATTGGAATGCGGATCGGCCTCGTCGAGCCAGATCGCGTCCAGGTCAACGACATCAGCATTGGCCGCGATGTGGTACTCGGCGAAATCGTGCGTCACGACGTGGCCGAACCGCGCATCCATCACGCTGTCCTCCAGGAGCGCCATTGACAGCCCCATCGTCATCCCGCCAATGAACTGCGATCGCGCGGTGCGCGGATTGATCATTCGTCCGGCGGAGAACACGCCGAGCATCCGCGTCACGCGGATTTCCCCGGTATCTTCAATGCACCTGCACCTCGGCGAATTGCGCGCCGAAGGAATGCATGGCGAACCGCCTCTCGTCGGGGTTTTCCGGCATCCCCGCGGATGTTTCCGCACCCTCCGTCGGGTCGTCGCCATGTTCGGCGCGGAAGGCGCGCGCAGCGGCGACGATCGTCGATCCCCAGGAGCTGATGCCGCTCGATCCGCCTTCCACCGAGGCACTAGGCTGGTTCGTATCGCCAATTTCCATCCGGATCGCCTCGACCCGGCAGGCGAGCGCGTCGGCGGCGATCTGCGTCAGCGCCGTCCAGGTGCCGGTGCCAATGTCGGCGGCGCCGATCCGCACCGCATAGCGCCGATCCGCCCCAAAGCGGATCGTCGCCACCGAACCGGGCAGCGCATAGCGCGGATAGGTCGAGCTCGCCACGCCCATGCCCACCAGCCAGCCGTCGCGCCGGCGAATGCGTGGTTTGGGATCGCGGTGGTCCCAGCCGAACCGGCGTGCGCCTTCGCGCAGGCAGCCGATCAGGTTGCGGCCGGACCATGGCTTGCCGGATTGGGGATCGGTCTTCGGCTCGTTGCGCACGCGCAGCTCGATCGGGTCGAGCCCGCAGGCGACCGCCAGCTCGTCCATCGCCACCTCGCCCGCGAACATGCCCGGTGTCTCGCCCGGCGCGCGCATCCAGGACGGCACCGGCACATCGAGCGCCGCGAGGCGATGGGTGGTCCGTCGGTTGGGTGCGGCGTACATGATCCGCGTCGGCACTGCCGTCTGCTCGGCGAATTCCCTGATCCGCGAGGTCTGCTCGATCACGTCGTGGACGATTGCCGTCAGGCGGCCGTCGTGATCCGCACCGAGCCGGATGCGCTGGATGGTTGGCGTCCGGTAGCCTGCCAGGCAGAACATCTGCTGGCGTGTCAGCGTGACCTTTACTGGCCGGCCCGGGACGGCCCGGGCCGCGAGACAGGCGAGCGCGTTATGCGCGCGCGGCTCCCCCTTGGATCGAAAGCCGCCGCCGACATGCGGGGCGATGACATGGATTTTTTCCGGATCGAGGCCGAACAGCGATGCCAGCGTCCTCCGCACGGAATGCGCGCCCTGTGTCGAATTGAACAGCGTGAACCGGCCGTCCTTCCAGATGGCGACGGTGGTGTGCGTCTCCATCGGATTATTGTGTTCCATCGGCGTGGTGTAGGTGCAGTCGATGGTCACCGCGGCAGATTGCAGCGCCGCATCGACATCGCCTTCGCTCCGTGTCGGTCGGATAGCCTGCGTTCACCTGTTTCGGAGTGTACAAATCGGCACGGTCCGCGCGCAGGTCCGACATCATGCGATTGCTCGGCGTAGCGGACCCGCACCAAGCTTGCCGCCTGCAGCGCGATTTCCGGGCGTTCCGCGATCACCGCGCCGATGAACTGGCCGCGAAAGCCGATTTCGCCAGATTGCAGCACCCACAGCTCTTTGTTTTCGTCGGAGGCGAGCCGGGGCGCGTTCTCGATGCGTGATGACGGCGACCACGCCGTCCAGCGCCTTTGCCGCGTCAACGTCGATGGCGGCGATCCTGCCGCGCGCGATCGTCGCCTGTACCGGATGCACATAGAGCGGATCAGTGAGATCATGCTCGTACGCATAGGGCGCGGTACCGGTGACTTTGGCGTGTCCCTCGATGCGCTCCAGCGGCAGGCCGATCGCACGAAGTTCCAGCGGGGCGTTCGCAAGCGATGCGCTCATGACGGTGTCTCCGCGCACAGATCGCGCAGCACGGCGACTAGCGTGTTGCGCGCCATCGGCACCTTGTAGGCATTGCCGTTCAGCACGTGTGCGGCCGCCAGCTCGGCTTCCGCCGCGCGGCGGAAGCTTTCCACTGTCGCCGGTGTGCCGCGCAGCGCCGCTTCCGCCTGTGCGGCCCGCCAGGGCTTGTGCGCCACCCCGCCCAGCGCGATCCGCGAATCGCGCACGGTGCCATTCCGGATGTCGAGCGCGGCCGCTACCGAGACCAGTGCAAAGGCGTAGGAGGCGCGGTCGCGCACCTTGCGATAGGCTGAGCGGGCGGCGAAGGGCAGCGCAGGCAATTCGACGGCGGTGATCAGCTCGCCATGCTCCAGCACTGTGTCCCGCTCGGGTGCGTCGCCCGGCAGGCGGTGGAAATCGACCAGGCTAATGCGACGCTCGCCCGATTTGCCCAGCACGACGACGGTGGCGTCCAGCGCGGCCATCGCGACTGCCATGTCGGACGGATGCACGGCGACGCAGTGGTCCGACGCACCGAGGATCGCGTGATAGCGCGTATAGCCGCCGATCGCTGAACAGCCGGTGCCGGGTTCGCGCTTGTTGCAGGGCGTTGTAATGTCCTGGAAATACACGCAACGCGTCCGCTGCAGCAGGTTGCCGCCGGTGGTCGCCAGGTTGCGCAACTGGCCGGACGCGCCGGCCAGCAACGCGTGTGACAATTGACAATACCGGATAACGCGCGCGGATCAGCCTGTCCGCGGCCAGATCGCTGTTGCGGACGTTGGCGCCGATCCGCACGCCGCCATCCGGCAGTTCCTCGACTTGATCGAGGGGCAGCCGCGTGATGTCCACGAGAAGATCGGGGCTCGCTAGCCCCAAGACGCATGTGATCGACGAGATTCGTGCCGCCGCCGAGGAACATCGCGGCCGGGTGACCGGAGACGGAAGCGACCGCGCTGGCGGCATCGGCCGCGCGTTCGTATGCGAACGGGTTCATGGCGATGCTGCCTCCCCGGCTGCTTCCCGGATCGCCGCGACGATGTTCACATAGGCGCCGCAGCGGCACAGATTGCCGCTCATCCGCTCGCGGATTTCCGCGTCCGTGAGTTCCACCGCGCCATTGGGATTCCGGGTGACGTAGCTCGGCTGCCCGGCCTTCGCCTCTTCGAGCATCCCGACGGCCGAACAGATCTGGCCCGGCGTGCAATACCCGCACTGGAATCCGTCATGATGCAGGAAGGCCTGTTGCACCGGGTGCAGCGCGCCTCCGTCGGCGAGCCCCCGGGCGGTGGTGATCGTCGCGCCGTCATGCGCCACGGCGAAGGCGAGGCAGGTGGTCGCTCTGCGCCCGTCCAGCAGCACCGTGCAGGCCCCGCACTGGCCATGGTCGCAGCCCTTCTTCGGCGACATGATCCCGAGCCGGTTGCGCAGCGCGTCCAGTAGCGTGGTGCGCGTGTCGACGGCCAGCGTGCGTTCCACCCCGTCGATCCGGAGCGTGATCCTGGCTTCCATTGAAATGGCTCCCAAAACGCGGGGTTCGGTCGGCAACCGAACGAACTTATCCCCCGAGGGACCGGCCCGGCAGCCGGACCTCAGAACGCTGCGCCTATCGGCTGGTTTTCTCAGTCGCCCGGGGCGGATCTAATTTGAGGGTCGGCTTCGCAGCAAACTGACGCATCCCGCGAATGCTGCCAACTCAAGAACGCAATAATTCTCCGGAACTTATCGATTGAAACGGTCCAGCATTCCCGTCAAAGCGTCTGCGCCCTTCGCGGGCTGACCGGCAACAGTCCTGTAGGCGCAGTTGCAATACGGGGATTCAACCGGCGTATTCACCACGAACGGAATTCCAAAAGAGTCAAATAGCGGCGTCGGTGGCTGAATCTGCGTCGGCCGAGGTGTGGTCACTGCCGGGACACGCTGCCTCTGGGCCAAAGATGACGTAGACTCAGGCGCCGCAATTGCCGGTGCTGCGAGTAAGGCCAGTCCGAATGCGGCGAACCTTAGTGTACGGTGCATTGGTCTAACTCGTTCGTTTGAGGTCTTACCATCCCGGGCACTCAGGAACCCCCACTCGCTTCCAAGCTCAATCGGAAGCGTCCTCGGTCCTGACGGCATATTGGCTCGAGAATGACAAATATCAACCGCCAATGGGGTGACGCAGACGCTGTTGATAGAGCGCACACCCGGGCGCTCAGCTTGCAGAGCGTTATATGGGAACGTTCGCCGGAGCCTGCGCACGAGCGGTTAGCGGCTAGCGCCGCCGGGGCACGCCACCGCGCGCTGAGGATTTCCCGGGGGCGCCAAGTCGGCCTAAACTTGCCTTTGTCCGCAATAGTTAAGAAGCTAATTCGATGCGACAGGCTCGGCTGGTCCTGTTCTTGTTGGCTCCGCTCGCAGGGTGCGCGGCCGATACAATGCGCGGCTACATCGGCCAGGACATCAGGGCAGTAGAACTCGCCTACGGACCACCCTCGAATCAGATCGACCTTGGCAACGGCGTGCGCGCATTCCAATGGACCAAAATTTCGGTCGATACGACGCCGTTTTCCGCGGTCAGCACGACGGATAAGGACAAGAAGGGTCGCCCGGTCACTCAAACGAATTTTGTCGGCGGCGACCAAAGCGTAACGCGCTGCCTGTACACCTTCCTGACCGCGTGGAACCCACAGATAAACGGCTGGGTGGTAACGGGATTCCGTCAGCCCTCGCTGGATTGCGCGATTGGCGGACTGAGCTACGGCCCCGCACGTCCGGCCGGGTCACACGAAATGTATTCTCGAGACGGAAAACGAGGTCACGCCCACGAGATCGATTCCCTGGCCGGCCGGCCCGAGCTCTAGCAGCACCCCTCCGTGTCCGTCAGATGTCTGCTGCAAGGAGCCCTGAAGAGACTTGTCAACCGTGATGCTGTCGCGCCGCGACGAAAAGTCCTCGATCTTGAGCAGGCCATCGCCGGCGTGGAAGAAATACGCGGCGTTTCCTGAACCGCCGGTCACGTCGAGGGTGCCGGTGCCAGCGGTGAACTTGTTGCTGCCGGAACTGGCGACGATGGTATCCGTGCCGGAGCCGCCGGTCACGACAAGTGCGCGCGGGCTGATGAAGCTCATGTCCACCGTGCCGGAGCCAAGCTGCAGCGTCTCGGACGTGATGTTGCTGAACGATACGCGGTCCACGCCGGAGGCGACGGTTTGGGAGACGGTACCGATGCCAACCGTGGTCTGCGATGAACCGGAGGTTATGACCGGAACATTGCCGGTGGTGCCGTTCCGATCGGTCGCGGTCATAGTAACATTCGGCGGTGGTGGAGGTGGCGACGACACATCCGCGGTGCTGTCCGCTGTCGCCGTCGCAGTGCCGGGAGAATTCTCGGTCAAGGTCACCGCGACCGTGTCCGTTCCGCCCGCCGAGTACGTGTGCGATCCGGTTACCGTGAACGAGCCATTGCTTCCGCTCACCACGCCGGTCGTAGCCGCTGTGCCGTCGCCCCAATTGATCGTGGCAGTCAACCCGCTTGCCGGTATTGACGTGTTGCTGTCGGTGAACGTCGCCACAGTGCCCGAGAACGACTGGTCCGCGGTGGCGCTGATCGTCGTCGCTTGCGGGGTTAGCACGTCGGGCGGCGGTGGGCTTCCTGATCCGGCGTTGTGGGCGGCAAATACGGCCTGCAAGCCCGGAGTCATTGACCAGCGCGGTATCGCCGTCCTGTGAGCCCCAGCTATAGGCGTAATCGAACGCAGGATTGGTGATGTATTGGCCCCAAGTCGAGAGGATGGTCTGTTCCTGGGCCGGTGTCGGCAGCGTCCAACTTGCATACGGGCCGCTGGTCGCACCGAACGCTTGATAGACAGGCACCAAGTCACTGACGGGAATCCCCTCCGCCACGGCTGTGTTAACCGCATCCCCGATGACGTTGTAATTTGCGCCACCGCTGAATTGCGGCCGGATCGGGTACGGATCTAGCCCGAACAGGTC
Organism: uncultured Pseudomonadota bacterium; assembly: GCA_963822675.1. Taxonomy (GTDB): domain Bacteria; phylum Pseudomonadota; class Alphaproteobacteria; order Acetobacterales; family Acetobacteraceae; genus CAWGIP01. The sequence goes on from CAWGIP010000023.1 coordinate 55,697, forward strand.
GATATCGGTATTCGCCGGATTGAACGAATAGGACGGATTGGTCGGATCGCCGCTGTTCTCCAAAACGATGAACGTCTTGGCGCCGGGATCGACCGAGTGGATGTAATCCGATTCGGCCTTCAGATTGGCAGCGCTGACGTCCGGTCCCGGTTCATCCGCCAGATAGAAGCCGTAGACTTTTGCGTTGCCGATGAACGGCTGGATCATCGCTTGAAAGTCTGCGGTGTTGCCGCCGGTATAGCCAAGCCATACCAGTCCTTGGACGCCCGCCGACGTACATTCACCTGATTGACGCTGCCGACATCGGCAAGATTGAAGCCGTCGGCACCGGGGGCGTAAGTATTGCCTACAAGGTTGGCATTTGGCGCATAGTGCAGCGTGGTCTGCGGGGTCGGCATGTTGGTTGCTCCTGCATCACTGGTAACTGGATCGTTTTGTGACGGAAGAGACATCGCCTGGCCGAGTACCCCGAATGGTTGCGGATTTAAGTTCGACTAGCTGTCGCAGCGCAACTCTCGCTTACCTGCGCAACCTGACCGCATACCGCGCTCTGCCCACCGGGCAGGACACACAACTCGCACGCGGTTCTCTACTATTATGTCTCGCAATCACGAAATATTGTTCTGGTGACCGCGAAATTGTTGCGGAAGGCGGGGAATGCGGGAAGCTAGCGGCCGTGAGGGATAGATTTGGTTACTCAGGGACATGGTTCCCGCATTGCGCGAATGCAAGTCGAAGGTGTTATGGGTGCAAACGTCTAAGCCCTCGGTAGGTTCTCCGACTGCGTGAACCGCATGCTGATATCCGGTCGGCGCGCGGAAACATCGCCTGCGGCCAGCACGGCGATGCGCATCGTCGCACTGCCCGCCAGCGTGGCCAAGGCTGCAAGGCCGGACAGCAGGCGCGAGCGGCTCCGGCTCAGTGTCAAAGACGCGGCCAGCAAGCCAATCGGCAGCACCATGCCAAGCGCGCCCGATCCGATTTCCTCGATCAGCCCCGGTAACGTTTCCAACGCGCCGTCCACACCAACTCGCCGATACTGCTCGTCGGCGGCAAGGGTAGCCGCCAGTTCCACCGCGAGTGCGGTCAGCGCGATCTTGTCGAGGTCGCGCCCGAGCCGGCTGCGCCCTTCGCCCATGCCTAGCGCCATCGCGCCTGCCGCGATCGACGAACTGCCGAACCGCACCGCGAGCGCGCGCGGCGCCGCCGCCCAGAGCGGCGTGCTGGTGGCCGACAGCAGCGAGGCCGTGTAGGTCGCAATCCCGGCCCCGATCGCCGCCGCCGGCACCTGCGCCGCGCGCGCGATACCGCGCATCCAGCGCAGCCCCGGAACGCGCTCGGCAAGCATCGTTGCGCCGGTCGAGAGCGTCGCGAACATGCCGAAACCCACCAGCAGCCAGCTGCCGATAGACATGGGCGAGGTCGCTTTAAACATGCGGAACATGTTGTAGAAGCGCTTGGGCGTGTGCAGATCGGCGATCAACAGGACTGCGCTTGCCGGACCGAGCAGCGACAGATAGCGCCCACGCCGAACCGCGCGCGCGCCCTCGCGACCGCGCGCGAAGTCGATCAGCGTCGAAACAAGTTGCGTGCCGCCGGCGAGTCCCGCCAGGAAAATGTAGCCGCCGACGAGCCAGTTGTTGAAAGGGGCCGCCTTGACCTGTTCGCGGCCATAATAGGTCGTTCCGTCCCAACCGATGGAGGAGCGGGGAAAGCCGGCGTCGTCGGGCATTGCGCCTCTCCGTAGCTTATGCGCGTCGGGCGAGCGTTCCGACCGCGGCCAGCGCCAAACCCGCGACCGCGGCCAGCCCGGCGATCAGGCTGGGAAAGGTCCGGTTCGCTGCGCGTGTGGGCGCCACCGGCAGGTTGTAAACCTCCGGCCGGTCGGTCAGCAGGAAGAAGGCGTGCAGATGATTGAGGCCCCCCGTCGCGCCCGGTGCGCCTGGCGTGCCGTAGAGATAGGCCGAGGCGACGCCCATCTGGTGCAACTGTGCGACGCGGTTGGCGGCGCGCGCATGCAAATCGGACAATTCACCGAACTGGATGGAATCGGTGGGGCATGATTTGGCGCAGGCCGGTTCCAGCCCACCCTTCAGACGATCGTAGCATAGCGTGCATTTATGCGCCTTGCCGTCCAGCATGCTGATATCGATTACGCCGAACGGGCAGGCCGGCTGGCAATAGCCGCAGCCGTTGCAGATATCCTGCTGCACCACCACGGTGTCGAACTCGGTGCGGAACAGCGCACCGGTGGGGCATGCCTCCAGGCAGGGCGCGTTGTCGCAATGCTTGCAGACGTCGCTCATCATCAGCCAGCCGCTCTGGAACGCGTGCTGGTCGTCGGCGCGCACCGATTTCTCGATGAAGTTCACATGCCGCCAGGTGTGCGCCGAGAGCCGGGCGGTGTTGTCATAACTTTCGCCGGTCAGGTGCAATTCGTCGGCGGGCAGGTTGTTCCACTCCTTGCACGCGACCTCGCACGCCTTGCAGCCGATGCAGAGCGTCGTGTCGGTGAAGAACCCGTAGGACTTGCCGGGCTCGATCTTCACGCCCGCCGTGAGTTCCGATTCGTCGCTGATCATGCGATCGAGGCTGGATTCCGGATATTCCAGCGCGCGGGGGTGCATATCCATTGCCCGACTGCCTTAGCTCGTTCAGCGGCGTTATCGGAGCGGGCGACAAAGCCGATCACGTTCTCGCCATTATCGTAGTCAACCCGAACGCGGGTCTGGTCGCGCTGCAACGGCGTGAGCTGCTCGGGCTCCGCCGCCGCGCTGTGATAGAGTTCGAACATGTGGGAAACGCCCTTGGTGTCGGTGAGCTGAAACCGGCTTTCCTGCACGATCATGACAATGCCTTCGATCGACTGCATCCGCGGCCCCGTGTTCCGAACGGCGCTTAAAGGCAGCAGAAGGCCAAGTGGTTCCTTGGCTGGAGGGCAACTTCGGCCGTCAATCGGCGTTGTCGGAGGCGCCCAACGAGACCGGAGCCGACGAGCCATGAGCAAAATCCGCCGCAGCGTGAGCCAACGCGTCGCCGGGTTTCTGCAAGACTGGTCTCTTCCTCGGCAAATCGCTGGCGAAAGCGTGAAGAGCGAGGCGGCCAAGAGCACCGCCTCGAAGCAGCTTCGTCCCCGGCTTGAACAGGCCGATCGGATCGGTACCAGTATCTGCCCGTTCTGCGCCGTGGGGTGCGCTCAACTCGTTTACGCGAAGAACGGCAAGCCGATTCACGTCGAAGGCGATCCGCGCAGCCCGGTGAACCAGGGCACGCTGTGCCCCAAGGGCGCCGGCACCTTGGGCATGATGCTCAGCCCCGCGCGGATCAATCAGGTGCTGTATCGCGCGCCTTATTCCGATCATTGGGAGCCACGTCCGCTGGAATGGGCAATGGACCGCATCGCCGAGCGGGTAAAGCGCAGCCGCGATGAGACGTTTGTGGAGAAACTTCCCGACGGCACCCGGTCAATCACACACTGGCGAATCGGCTCGCTCGGCGGTGCGACGCTGGACAACGAAGAAAACTATCTGATGAAGAAGTTGTTCGGCGGCGGGCTGGGCATGGTGAATATCGAGAACCAGGCCAGAATCTGACACTCCTCTTCGGTGCCCAGTTTGGGCACCTCCTTCGGACGCGGCGCGGCGACGATGGCCCTCTGGGACCTCGCCAACAGCGACGTGATCACGATCATGGGTTCCAACATGGCGGAAAACCACCCGGTGGCGTTCCGCTTCGTAACCGAGGCCAAATCGCGCGGCGCGACTGTTATTCACGTGGACCCGCGATTCACGCGCACTTCGGCGCTGGCCGACATCCATGCGCCGATCCGGTCCGGGTACCGACATCGCCTTCCTGGGCGGGATTATTCACTACATCCTGGAAAACGATCTTTGGTTCCGCGACTGGGTGATGGCGTACACGAACATCGCCGCCATCATCGAGGATGGCTACAAGGATGCGGAGACGAATAACGGCGTGTTCTCGGGCTTCAATCCGCACAACGCGCGCCTACACGGTCGATACGTGGCAATACAAGGGCGAGGTTGTTCCGTCTGCACTGGCCGAACATATACCGCCGCTGAAGGCAAAGGATGCGTCGAGGGCGAGAAGGAGCTGACCAAACATCCGCCGCCCGGCGATCCGACATTGCAGCATCCCAATTGCGTTTATCAGATCATGCGGCGCCACTTTGCCCGCTACACGCCTGAGATGGTGGAGCGCATCACCGGCTGCCCGCGCGAGACCTTCCTGCGCGTGGCCGAGGCAATCGCAAAGAATTCCGGTCGCGAGCGCACGGGCGCATTCTGCTACGCCGTCGGGTGGACGCATCATTCGACCGGCGTGCAGATGATCCGAGCCGCTGCAATCATCCAGGGTCTGCTGGGCAATGCGGGCAGGCCGGGCGGCGGCACGATGGCGCTGCGCGGACATTGCAGCATCCAGGGCAGCACGGATATCCCGACGCTCTACAACATGCTGCCGAGCTATTTGCCTCAGCCCGAGGCTATGAAGCCGCATGCCACGTTGAAGGACTTCCTGAAGCGCGGAAACTGCCGGCAACCGGGTGGTGGCACAATTTCCCCAAATACATGATCAGCCTTTTGAAGGCCTGGTACGGCGAGAGCGCTACCAAGGAAAACGATTACTGCTTTGACTGCGTGCCGCGCCTGACCGGCGATCATTCGCAACTGCCGATGACGCTGGCGATGGTCGATGGCGTGATGAAGGGCCAGTTCATGATGGGCCAGAACCCGGTCGTGGGGGGCGCCAATTCCGACCTGATCGAACGCGGCCTGACCAAGCTCGAATGGCTGGTGGTACGCGATTTCGCTATGACCGAGACGGCCGATTTCTGGCAGAAGGGCCGGCTGGTGCAGCGTGGCGAGTTGCGCCCGCAGGATATCGGCACCGAGATCTTCTTCATGCCGGCGGCGATGGCGGCGGAAAAGGAGGGCACGCTCACCAACACGAGCCGCCTGGTGCAGTGGCACGACAAGGTCTGCGACCCGCCCGGCGACAGCCGTTCGGAAACCTGGTTCGTCTATCACCTAGGTCGGCGGCTGAAGGCACTCTATGCGATCCAGCACCGAACAGCGCGATCGTCCGATTCAGTCACTGACCTGGGATTACCCGGTCAGCGGACCGTTAGCCGAACCGGACGCCGCATCCGTTCTGCGCGAGATCAATGGCCGGCGCGTCGCAGACGGCGCAGTTGCTGAAGAGCTTCGAGGAACTGAAGGAGGACGGTTCCACCGCCTGCGGCTGCTGGCTTTACACCGGCGTCTTCCCGGGCGAGCACGACAACAAGTCCCGCTCCCGCAAGCCCGACGGCCCGTCCGGACCCGGCAGCCATGCCGGCTGGGCCTGGTCTTGGCCAGCCAATCGCCGCACGATGTACAATCGGGCCTCCGCCGACCCCGACGGCAAGCCGTGGTCGGAGCGCAAGAAGATGATCTGGTGGGACGAGTCCAAGGAGGAATGGACCGGCCTGGACGTGCCCGACTTCAACAAGAAGACGAAGCCAAGCAAGCGCCCCGATTACGCGCGATATCCCAAAGGCATGGAGGCACTTTCGGGCGCGGACCCGTTCATCATGGAAGCGGACGGCAAGTGCCATCTGTTTGAGCCGTCGGGGCTCAAGGACGGCCCGTTGCCGACCCATTACGAACCGATCGAAAGTCCCGTTCGCAACGAGCTCTATTCGCAGCAGATCAATCCCGCGGCCAAGCTCTGGCCGAGGCCCGGAAACGAGTATCACGAGCCGGAGGATGGGCGCTTCCCCTACGTGTTCACCACCTTCCGACTGACCGAATTGCATTGCGGAGGTATCGCCACCCGCGTGATGCCGCACACGGCAGAGTTGCAGCCGGAAGCGTTCGTGGAAATCTCGCCCGAACTCGCCGGCGAGTTGGGAATCGCCAATTTGGATTGGACGGTGCTTTCGACCGCCAGGGGCGAGATCGAGGCCAAGGGGCTGGTTACGAACCGGCTGCGACCGTTCAGCGTGGACGGAAAGCTGATTCACGAGGTGGGCATGCCGTGGGTGTTCGGCTGGGACGGCTTCGCGCATGGCGAAATCGCGAACGTGCTGCTTGCCGTGCATGGCGATCCGAACACGTCGATTCACTCGACCAAGGCGCTGACCTGCAATCTTCGCAAGGGCCGGCTGCCGCAACCGGGAGGCGTCGGACGTGGCCAGTGACGCGTGCGGAACCGAACCGGAAGACGTGGACGCAATCGGCCGTCGCGCGCTCGCGGAGATCGATCAGCTGCTTGCTGAGAAGCCGGACAAGGTGGGCCACGATTTCTCCCGAGCAACGCGCTGTCTCGCTGTCCTACCGAGACGAACTGATCAGCCGCTGGCGGGGAACCGGCGCGGAGGACGATCACCGGCGGTTGGAGCAGGTTAACACCGTGACTCAGCTCCGTCATGGGCGGGCATTTTCCGATCGGCAGTATCCCCTGGGATCACATCAAGAGCGCCCGGGACGTGCTCGCCGAGACGTTGGGCGAGGGCACGACGCCCATGGTCACGCAGCCCGTCGCCGCCTTCGCCAATGCCGATCGGCAGCCGCGATCCGGCGCTGGTAGCCGGTCCCGCCGCGGTCGGTAACGGATCGCTCGCAAAACCGTCACAAAGAGCAACGCCGGCCAGTACGGTCCTGACCCGGCGTTTGAGGAGATACAACCATGGTTGGACATGGCTGGCGCCTGCCTCTAATCCTGATGATTTTGACGCTGCGCGTCAATTGCGGTGAAGAGGTAGGACGCGAGTCCCGGCTGCATGCGACACATGGCCGCCGTTTGGCCACTTGTCTGCCCGGGCGGGCGCCTCCGCTTCGTTGCGGTCGCGGCGAATCGCTCCACAGTGCGAGAATTGCCCCTGACGAACCGCTTGGCTAGAACGCCACTACTCAAAGTAAACTGGATTGGCCCCGCCCGATGCCGTTCATTGCCGACCGCCTGAACCGGATCAGCCCGAGCTTGACTATCGCCGTTGCCACCAAGGCACGCCAACTCCAGGCCGCCGGACGCGATGTGATCAGCCTCTCGGCCGGCGAGCCGGATTTCGACACGCCGCGCAACGTCAAGGAAGCCGCCATCCGTGCGATCGAGGCCGGGGAGACCAAATACACGGACGTTGCCGGCACACCGGCGCTGCGCAAGGCGGTGGCCGAGAAGTTCCGCCGCGATTCCGGCCTCGATTACCGCCCGGAGGAGATCATCGTCTCCAGCGGCGGGAAGCAGGTGATTTTCAACGCCATGCTCGCCACTATCAATCCGGGCGATGAGGTGGTGATCCCGAGCCCCTGCTGGGTCAGTTACCCGGACATCGTCTCCCTGGCGGACGGCAAGCCGGTGCTGGTCCCCTGCGGACAGAATACTGGCTTCAAGCTGCGCGCCGAAGAACTGGAGGCGGGAATCACGCCGCGCAGCAAATGGTTCATGCTGAACAATCCCTGCAATCCCACCGGCGCTGCCTACAGCGCCGAGGAGCTGCGACCGATCTGCAACGTGCTGCTGCGTCACCCGGATCTCTGGGTGTTCACCGATGACATCTATGAGAAGCTTGCCTATGACGGGTTCAAGCCCGCCACCATTGTTGAGGTCGAACCGCGCCTGCGCGAGCGCACCCTGACCATGAATGGTTGCTCCAAAGCCTATGCGATGACCGGCTGGCGGCTGGGTTTCGCGGGCGCGCCGGTAGCGCTGATTAAGGCAATGGACAAGCTGCAAAGCCAGTCCACCACCAACCCGTCCTCGATCAGTCAGGCAGCCGCCTTGGAAGCGCTGAACGGGCCGCAAGATTTAATAGGCGTAATGGCTGAGGTGTATCAGCAGCGGCGCGATCTCGTGGTGGCGGCGCTGAACGCCGCGCCCGGTCTCACCTGTCACAAGCCCGAAGGCGCGTTCTATGTCTTTCCGGCGATCCACGGCTGTATCGGCAAAACCTCGCGCGGCGGCACGCGGATCGAAGATGACGAAGAATTCGTAACGGCGCTTTTGGAGGAAGAGAACGTCGCCGTCGTGCACGGTGCGGCTTTCTGCTATCCGGGCCATTTCCGGCTGAGCTACGCCGCTTCGACCGAGCTTTTGCGTGAGGGCTGCGCCCGTATCCGCCGCTTCTGCGAAGGGCTCGCTTGATGGCGGAACTGGCCCGGCGCATCGCGCGGGTCCAGGTCGCGGCCAGCACGACAATGACGGCGCGGGCGCGTGAACTGCGCGCGCAAGGGGCCGAGGTGATCGCGCTCACCCTCGGCGAACCGGCCTTTCCGACACCTCCGCACGCGATCGAGGCGGCGTATCGAGCGGCCCTACGGGGCGAGACCAAATATCCGCCACAGGACGGCACGCCACTACTCAAGCAGGCAATCCAGCGTAAATTCCGCCGCGACAGCGGGCTCGATTTCGCGCTGGACGAAATCAGTGTGAGCAATGGCGGCAAGCAGTGCATCTATAATGCGCTGGCGGCGACGGTCGATCCGGGCGACGAAGTGGTGATCCCGGTGCCGTGCTGGAACGCCTATCCGCTGATGACGAAGCTGCTGGATGGCATGCCGGTGGAAGTGCCGTGCCCGCAGAATAACGGTTTCAAGCCGCGCCCCGAGGATATCGAGGCGGCGATCACGCCGCGCAGCAAGTGGTTGATCCTGAACAACCCGAACAATCCGTCCGGCGCCGCCTGCTCCGCCACGGAGCTGCGCGCGATCTCCGACGTGCTGGCGCGGCATCCGCACGTTTGGATCATGTCCGACGACATGTACGAGCACCTGCTGTTCGATGGATTCCGGCACGCGACGATGGCGGCAGTCGCGCCGGAACTGCGCGCGCGTACGGTTACGATCAGCGGCGTGTCCAAGACCTATGCCATGACCGGCTGGCGGATCGGTTTCGCCGCCGGGCCTAAGCCGCTGATCCGCGCTATGGTCAACATGCAGGGCCAGATCACGGCGGGCGTTTCCACCGTGGGACAGGCGGCGGCGGCGGCCGCGCTGGATGGGCCGCAGGACCATGTGCCCGAAATGGTCGCCGCGTACGAGCGCCGGCGTGATCTGGCGACAGAGATCCTGAACACGTCGCGCCTTCTGCATTGCCACAAGCCGGAAGGTGCGTTTTACGTGTTCCCTAGCGTCGCGGGCTGCCTCGGCAAAACCAGTTCGGGCGGGCGGCGTCATTGCTAGCGACGAGGATTTCGCGCGCGCTTTGCTGGAGGAAGCGCATGTCGCGACGGTGCCCGGCGCGTCCTATTCCATGAGTCCTTACATTCGCATCAGCACCGCTGCGGATAACGCGGTGCTGGAAGAAGGCTGCCGCCGAATTGTCGCGTTCTGCAACTCGCTGGCGTGAACGAAGCGGTTGCGCGCGACTCCTGTGGCGTCACGATCCGCACGGGACGCGATGCCGACGCAGCGGGCTTCATCGCCCTGATCGGGGCGTGTTGGGCCGAATACCCCAGCATGGTGTTCGACGTGGAGCGCGAATTACCGGAGCTGCACGCGCTGGCGAGTCACTTTGCGGCCAAGGACGGCGCGCTCTGGGCGGCAGAAGCAGGCGGCGAACTGGTCGGCATGATCGCGACCTACAAGCTGGAGCGCGACACGTGGGAAATCGCCCGCATGTACGTCGCGGCGCCGTGGCGCGGCGGCGGCTTGGCCAGACGATTGCTGCTACAGGCGGAAGCGCATGCGCGCTCGCGAGGTGCGCGGCGCCTGACCCTTTGGACCGACACGCGATTCGATCGCGCGCATCGCTTCTACGAACGGCACAGCTACGTCAGGGCCGGGCCATTGCGGATTCTCGATGATCTCTCGGGCTCGATCGAGTTCGTCTATGCGAAGCCGGTGGCGGGGATCGAGCGGTTGGATGCGGCAGCGGCCGCTTCGGCGGAGCGGGGGTTGGCTGATCTGCTCCGGCGCTGCGTGGATGAAGAGTGCTTCGGTCTCGTTTCTGTCGCCACTTTCTCCTGAGGCGGCGCGCGGCTACTGGCATCGCGCATCCGCCGAAGTCGCCGAGGGTTGCCGGATCGTGTTGGCGCGCGTGGTCGGACGCCGTGCTGGTCGGCACGGTCACGTTGGATTTGGGACACCACCCAATCAGGCACACCGCGCCGAGGTGCAGAAGTTGCTGGTCGATCCCGCCGCCCGTCGCCTGGGGATTGGCAGCGCCTTGATGGCGCGCGCCGAGGCGGTGGCCCGCGATGCGGGGCGGAGCGTTGTTGACACTGAACACGCGCGCGGGCGATGCGGCCGAGACGCTGTATCGAACCGCGGGCTGGACCGGAGGCGGGGCGTATTCCGGGATACGCGGTCAACCCGGACGGGACGCCTTGCGAGACGGTGTTC
>CAWGIP010000024.1:0-169783 GCA_963822675.1 uncultured Pseudomonadota bacterium
AACTCGACCAGGCCGTCTTGTATAAGCGGGATGGTGACGTTCGCCAGTTCCGCCGGCGCGCTGGTGATGAAGCCGGTGGCCCAGCGGGCATTACGATGGTTCGGCTTCCGGGACACGCTGGTGGTGAACGGCGTCCTCTCCGCCGCGCTGCTGGCGGCCTGCGCCGCGTTCCGCCCGACCTGGCCGGCCGCCGGGATCTACGCGGTGCTGCTGGTGGGCGGATTTTTCCGCTCGCTGCAATTCACCGCCTATAACACGCTGGCCTATAGCGATGTGCCGCGGGCGCGCATGAGCGCGGCGACGTCTCTCTACACGGCGGGCCAGCAGCTTGCGGCGACGATCGGCATTTCCACGGGCGCGGTGGCGCTGGAGGCGGCGATGGCGCTGTCGGGGCACGCCACCGCGCGGCCGGGCGATTTCAGCGCGGCGTTTCTTGTGGTCTCCGCGTTCACCGTGGCGGCGGCACCAGTCGCGCTGCTGATGGCGCGCGACGCGGGCGATGATCTGACGGGGGGTGTGCGCGGATTCGCCCGGCCCAGGGCGCTGCGCGGGCGGGCGCCGAGGCGGATTGATTTTTGCAGCGCCGCTGGTTGGGCGGCATCCAAAACGCGTCGAGACGCCGGCGCGTTGCTCAAATTCGGGACATGGTTTCCGGTTTATGAGATGAGTGCGATATTATTTCGTACAGCTTGACTTTTCGATCATGCGTCATATGCTGCCTTCATTCTTCCACACAAAAGCTGCATTGCTGCTCTGGAGACTCTCTGATCCGGCGTACTGCAGGTTTTAGTATCAGCTGACGGTAACGCCGAAAGTTCACACAAGCGAGAAGGGCGCATTGCGGATTCGAATCAGTCTGCGAATGCGCCGCGTTGGGACGATCGAATTCTTGCGCCGCGCACGGTCGTGGCGCGCGTTGTCCGGGGGCCGCATGGCGAGAACGTCGCGGGTTAGAAAAAGAGGCGCATTGATGATGGCTATGGCCGAGCAGGACAATGACGCAGATACGGAAACGATCGCCCTGCTGACCGAGGTCGCCGTCCTGGCCTCCGAGGAGCAGCCGGAATGCGCGGCGGATGCATTGTGGCGGATGAAGAAGCCGACGCGGCGGTGGCGGACCAGGCGCCCGTCTCGGGCCGCGATTTCCGCCAATGGCCACGACGCCTTCAACCGCCCGGCGAGCGACGGCGGGGAGCAAGCGGCGCAGGTGCTGGGCTTCGTCAACGAGCAAACGGCTGAAGCCGGATCGGCGGTTTTCGTGCCCGCGCACAGACGCGGCGATTCGCTCCCATCTGGACGAGGTCTCCGATAAGGAAATCGCCGGCTGGGCGATGCTGCGCGAGCAGCCGTCGCATCGCTGCGTGGTCGCGCTGAAAGAGGGCGGGCGCGTGCTCGGGCGCGCGGTCGCGTCGCGCTTCCGCCGCGATCTGTTGACGGCCGGCGTCGGCGACGGCTGCTATGCCTTTGCGCTGTCCATGCCGCGTTCCGTGCTGGACGGCGAGGAGCACCTGCTGGAACTGGTGGAGCAGACCACCGGCGCGCCCTGACCGCACAGCCGATCCGCTGGCGGTCGGCGGCGGGGACGGGGGGGGCTGCGCTGACCGGAGTTGCGGGGCAGATGCGGGCCGGCGAGTTCGACAGCTTCGCGCGCGGCCCGGCAGCGGAGACGGAGCCGTTCCGCTGATCGGCCCGGGCCGACTATCGGCAGCGAGCCGTCGACGGCGACGGAGAACAGATTGCCCGCCGCAATCGGCAGGGTCAATCTCCGCTCGCGGCCGCTATGTGGGCACGCGGATGCTCTTCGATATTTCGGATCTGGTCTACTACATCGGCGCATCACCCCAATCTCACCGGCATCCAGCGGGTCCAATCCAGCATCGTGCTGGCGATGGTGAAGGACGAGGTTGTTCCGCCAGCCTCGGTGATTTTCCTGAGCTTCAACGCCAGGACCAGAACGTGGAACGCGGTCCCCACCGGGTTTCTGATCAGCCTGCTGCAGGACCTGTTCCTGCCCGAACCGCAACGGCTGGTGACCTTCTCCGCCGAGGAGGCGCGCTACGGGCAGTTGCCGGGCGCGATGGAGTTCGACGGCACGGGCGTGCTGGATGACGGCGCTCCTCGGTGCTCTGCCTGCTGGGCGCGGCCTGGGTGCAGCGCGACTATTTCAACCGCATCCTGTCCTTCAAGCGCCGGTTCGGCACCCGGTTCGTGATGATGGTGCACGACCTGATCCCGATCTATGCGCGCGAGACCTGCGATCAGGGCACCGCGCGGGTGTTCGAGGAATTCCTGCGGCGCGCGCTGCGGCACGTGGACCATTACCTCAGCGTGTCCGAGAACACCGCCAAGGATCTGCGGCGCTATTGCAGCTCGCTGTCGTTGCCGGAGCCGCGCATCACCGTGACCCGGAACGGCTCCTCGTTCGACGAGTTCCTGCCGAATGGCGGGCAAGCCGGCGCGATCGGGCCGGAAGACATGCCGGACCGCTTCGTTCTGTTCGTCGCGACGATCGAAGGCCGCAAGAACCATCAGTTGATGCTGGATATCTGGCGGCGGATGGTCGCCGACGGCGATGATCCGCCGCATCTGGTCTGCGTCGGCCGTGTCGGCTGGAAATCCCAGTCCTTCATCGCCGAAATGGTCGAGACCAATTACCTGAACGGCAGGATCGTGCTGCTGCAGGACGTGAGCGACGCGCACCTGAAGCTGCTGTACAGCCGTTGCCTGTTCACCGTCTCCCCCTCGCTGTACGAGGGCTGGGGCTTGCCGATCGGCGAGAGTCTGGCGGCCGGCAAGATCTGCGTGTGCAGCGATCGCGCGTCCCTGCCGGAAGTGGCCGGCGAGTTCGGCGTCTATATCGACATCGACGACCCGGAGCAGTCGTGGCGGGTGATCCGCGACCTGATCTCCGACGCCGCAATGCGGCGCGCGCAGGAAGCCAAGATCCGCGCAGAGCTACCGGCCGATCACGTGGCACTCGGTCGCGGAACGGATCGTCACCGCCTGCAAGACGACAGCCGCTTCCGAGTGGCGGGACCCGTATCCCTACGCGGCCATCCCCTATTCATCGGAGATCAGCTTCGCCTGGCTGGGGCGCGATGCGGACGGGACATTCGGCGACGACCTGTTGACCCGCATCGTGGACACAAGGCGGGGCCATTTCCTGGGCGAGCCGCTGCAGGAGCAGAGTTTCCTGAACGGCGAGGACGCGCGGGCGGGTGGCGTTTGGGCCGAGCCCGAGCAGTGGGGCACCTGGCTATGCCATCGCGGCGGCGATGTCGTGCTCGGCCTGGGGCCGAACGAAAGCCAACTCTACTACGTGTTCCTCCGCCTGCGCGCCAGCGGGCCGGTCTCCGACGTGGCGATCCGTTTCTGGCCAACGGCGAGATCGTTTGGGACGGCAGGCTCGGCCCGCGGCCAAGGGACATCATGATGCGGGTCCGAAGAAGGGCGGCAGGCGCCGGCGGCTGGTGGCGCCTGCGGATCCGCGCGGAGGCCGATTTGTCGGATGAGATGCGCGCGCATATCGCCGCGATCGACAGCCGCGTGCCGACGATCGGGTTCGAGCGGCTGGTGGTGGTGCCGGAGAATGATCTCAGGGCGCGGTTGGATGTGATGAGTAATTTGCTGCTGTGAGCGGCGTTAAATCTATGCAATCTGCGCAAGCAGAGCCGCCGTTGCGGATGACTTCGGCAGAAGCCGAGCTTTTTGGCAGTCTGCTGAAGTCCGCAACCTTGTTATCTGGAGTGGGGCTCGGGCGGCAGTACTCTTGCCGCTGTAAGATCGCGCGTTCGCCATATCGTCTCGATAGAAACAGACCCCGCATGGATTGATCGGCTGAAACAAAATGAGGAGATAGCAGCAGCGATTGCCTCCAAGCGGCTCGTCTTCCGGCACATCGATGTGGGCGCAGTCGGCGAATGGGGCGTACCCGTTGGTCAAGAAAAAATCCGCAATTGGCCGCGATATGCCAGCGATCCCTTTTTAGCCACGGACTTTAATTTCGATTTTATCTTAGTGGATGGCAGGTTCCGCATTCATTGCTTGTTGGCCATTGCTTATTGCGCGGACGAAAAGATCAACCGTTTTCCTTCATGATTATGCATGTCGCCATTCCTATACGATAGCTGATAAATATTTTGACACTATCAACCGCATTGACTCTGGCGTTGTTCTGCGAAAGCGAACTCACGTCAACCACAGAGCCCTCTATATTGACTTGATCGCTTCGCTCTTTGATCCTTGACTGCGGTTTTACCAGAGTTTGTTATTTGCACTGGAGCGATGCAGGAGTCAGAGCATGGCTAATTGGCAATCTACAAGCAAGGCTCCGATTTTTTTGATGTCATTTAACAGACCGAAGTATCTGGCGAGAGTTGTTACGCAGCCTTCTGGCGCAGACTGAATGTGACATAGAAAACAGGACTACCTTTCTATTTCAAGACGGCGCGGTAAATCCATTCAGCAATGCCCGACATGCTGACGACGAGGACATTGAACGATGCGTAGCTATCTTTCGGGACGCCTTCCCGAATGGAGAAGTCGTGGCTTCGCCCGTTAACCTAGGCGTGGCCCTGAACTTTGACCCAACTTGAACAGTGAAGCCCTGATTTCGGCACCGGGAGTGGTGTAAGTTATTGATTTGCTTGGGAGACCGTTTGAGCTGAGAATTCGTGTAGTGCTAAATACTGACTGTTGTCTGTCAATTCTGCTTGACAAATCGACGTGGCACCGGCTGCTAATCGTGGCGTGTTTGTCCGCGAGAAGCGCATCAACGGTTACACCTATCTCTACCTCGTCGAGAGCGTGCGCGAGGATGGACGGGCCAAGCAGCGCATCATCAAGAACCTCGGCCGCAGGGAGGTGGTCGTCGCCTCCGGTGAACTCGAACGCCTTGCCGCGTCGGTGGCACGCTACGCCGAGCGAGCGATCGTCCTTTCGCGGCTCGCCACGGGGAATCCCGATGGGCTCGCCTGCAAACGCATCGGCGCGCCACTGCTGTTTGGCCGTTTGTGGGAGGGACCGGTTGCCGCGCCGTGCTCGAAGAGACGCTTGCTGCGCGCAGCTTTGAATTCCCGGTCGAACGTGCTGTCTTCGCCAGCGTGCTGCATCGGATCCTGATCTCCGGATCAGATCGCGCCTGCGAGAAGTGGATGGCGGATTATGACATTCCCGGCGTCGAAGGCTTGGCTTTGCACCACCTGTACCGCGCCATGGCTTGGCTGGGTGAAGAGCTTGATGCTGATCAGCAGGCTAGCAGCACAGGTGTCGTTCCACGCACGATCAAGGACCTGATAGAAGAACAGCTGTTTGCGCAACGGCGCGATCTGTTCAGTGAGCTGTCCGTGGTGTTCCTCGATACCACGTCTCTGTCGTTCACCGGTGCCGGTGGTGAGACCTTAGGGTGAGCGAGGCTACTCCAAGGAACATCGCCCTGACCTGATGCAGATGATCGTGGCGGTGGTGCTCGACGCCGAGGGACGGCCAATTTGCTCGGAGATGTGGCCCGGCAACACGGCGGACGTCACCGTGCTGGTGCCGGTCATCGACCGCCTGCGTTCGCGTTTTGGCATTGGACGGGTCTGCGTCGTCGCCGATCGCGGCATGATCTCGGCGGCAAACATTGCCGCCCTGGAGGAACGCGGGCTGGAATATGTGCTCGGCGTTCGCGAGCGTACCGACGCCTTGGTGCGCAGCGTCGTGCTGGAGGACACACGGCCATTCACCCCGCTCTGCGTGCAACGCGTCAATGGCAAGAACACCCAGCTCTGGGTCAAAGAGGTCAAGGCGGAGAAACGGCGCTACATCGTCTGCCGCAACGAAGAGGAAGCGGACAAAGATGCTGCCGAGCGCCAGGCTATCGTCACGGCATTGGACCGACAGCTCAGGCGCGGCGACAAGGCCCTGATCGGCAACTCCGCCTACCGCCGTTACCTGCGTACCACTACCGATGGTCGAGCATTCGAGATCGATCCCGGTAGGCTTGCCGATGAAGCACGCTTCGACGGCATCTTTGTCTTGCGCAGCAATGCGCGTATTTCACCGCTGCAAGCGGTGCTGCGTTATCGCGACTTGCTGCAAGTGGAAGACCTATTCCGCACGGCCAAAGCGCTGATGCGCACGAGGCCGATCTATCACTCCTCGGACGCCGCCATCCGCGGCCATGTGTTCTGTTCGTTCCTTGCACTCGTCCTGCGCAAGGAATTGGATGAGCGTTGCCGTCGTGCCGAGTTCCGGCCCGAGTGGAGCGATGTGCTACGTGACCTCGATCGCCTTCAGGAGGTCGAGATCAGCTCGGACGGAAGCCAAATCGTGCTACGCACGCCAGCAACAGGTGTCATCGGCTCGTTATTCAAAGCCGCCCGCATCGCCCTCCCGGCAAACATCCGCGAACCCAAATCGGCCTGACGCGCCGTTCCCGGTCACCCCGTCGTGGTGCCGTTGTGGTGCTAAGGATGCCGCACGCTCACGTAACCAACTGATTCGCCTCGCTATTTTCAAAATCACTGTTGAAGTTGGGTTTGACCGGGCTGAGCGGCTCGGATTCGAAGATATTGGCACGGATGCAATTATCTTCCTTGAAGATGATCTGGTGCTTTCTAGTCACTACATTGCTGTGCTGGACGATCTGTTATCAAAATTCTCAGCCGATCAGAGAATTGGATATATTGGCGCGTATGGTGATCACACAAGACTCTGGAGCAACAGCATCTGAATAAGCAGAAACTGATTTTGCTCGAGCATAACTGGGGTTTTGCTGTCTATCAGCGACAATGGAGAAAAATGCGCAGTAGGGTTCTGGAATACCTCGATTTGGTGAAAGACTCCGATTACAAATATCGCAATGTAGAAAAGATCCGAGAGCCTGTTTGAATCGTGGGGCTATGGATGCCCGGCCACATCCCAGGACGCGGCGAAAACGATTGCATGCTGCGCGGATGGCGTCATAAAACTCAATACCTACGTCTGCAATGCTACGTATATTGGTGAGTTAGGACTTCATATGAATCAGCGTCTATTTGCTGAAAGGGGATACGCGCGGACTGCTTTATATCCAGAAAGGGTTTCTGAGTTCGAACCTCTCCGTGAGGATCAATACCAAGCGTTGCTGATGAAACAGAGGGGTTGGGCGGGAAGGCCGGTACGCGCGGGTCTAGCGAACTCAGCTCGGCAGGTCAAAATGCCACCCCAACAGGAAACGATTTCGCTCCAATAGCGGCTACCTCGGTAAGTGCTGATTTGGTTAATTCCAGTGCGGCTGCTCTAGACGCGGGTTGTCGAGACGATGACTCGGCGCAAAAGCTTGTCGGAGAGCTTGTGACTGCCGGATACCGTGCGGTGCTGAAGCGAGAACCTGATTTCAACGGATTGGCAACCTACAGCCGACTTTTCAAAGGGAGGTCGCTGCCCGAGGCTATTCAGAGAATGATTGAGGGCCTTATTAAGTCTCGAGAATTTGCTGATGCCTTAGCTAAGAAGCAGCGCGAAAACGGCAGCTTGCATGGAACAGTCATTCCTCAGTCGCAGCTGGTATCGGGCGAGCGGCTTACTGATACGCCAGCGAAGTACCTAGCAGTTGGCCTCCCAAGGAGGCGGAGGGGCAGACCGCTTATCTCCGGCAGCCATCAAATATCGGGATTGATCGGTTGTGTTCGACAGCCAAACAGAGGTCTCCAGACGTCTTCAAAGCTCCGGGGTCGCTCTCAACGACATCCAAGGCTTGTCTTTGCCGGAAATCGCTAAGCCGCTTGTTTTCGATGTAGTCAGAGAGTGGGACAGACGATCAGAGCTTGCCAAGTTCGGCATAAATCTCGTCGGTAGGCCCGCCGAAGGCAACTTGCTTGTGTTCGATGCGGAGACACCGTTTGCCGGCACGCAATCAACAGTTCAGCTACTTGGAGGTCCTGATAATCTGCTTATTTCGCAGCCGGCCACCGCCTTGCGGCCAATATTCGTCTCGAAGGACGCCATCAGACGTTCGCCATCTGTCCCTGCTCAACTCGCCCTTTCCATTCGAATTCCCTCATCTTGAGGGGAGACTATGCTTCGGTCTTTATCGGACGAGGAACAACATCTAATGGCGCAACCATTTTGGTAGACGGCGCGAACACTTCTGTTGTGATCGGCGACGACTGTATGCTGTCCCACGGCATTGAGATCAGCGCTTCGGACAGCCACACGATTTTCGATATTGAAACCCTGAGAGTTTTGCCGACTGCTGAAAGCGTTTTTGTCGACCGCCACGTCTGGCTCGGCTCTCATGTATCCATCACTAAGGGCGTCCGACTTGGAAAGGGCAGCATCGTCGGAACACGAGCAGTTGTAACGAGTAATGTGCCACCGAGAACGCTCTGGGCGGGGTCGCCGGCGCGGCAGCTACGCCCCGAAGTGACTTGGGCCCGGGAACGCTATCCGAGCGAAGAGCAAATGAGGGACGTTGTAAGCGCGATTGAGTGAGAGTGGTAAATCGTTCATCGGTGGGCCACATCGTCTAGGATATGGTCGGCCGACGCACCCGCGTCTGCACCGCCCGGATACAAAATGGTAGTCGAGATCGAGCCACGCCTCACCACCCTCCTCGACCACCTCGCCGGCCCCGGCGAGGGCCATAAACTTCTCGAACGCCTGCTCCATTCCGACAAGTCGCCGCAGCAAATCGCGAACAGCATCGCAGCCTCGTCCGCCTTCGAAGTCGCGTACAAAACAGCGCGCACGCTCAACGCCACACCCGAGGCACAGCACGAACCCGACCCAACCTTCATCGGCCTGCCGAACCTGCCCGCCGACATGCCGTTCGAAGCGCAATTCCGCACCTATTTCCGCTCCCTTCTCGGCAAACGTGCGGAAGGGTTCGCCGCCATCTTCGATGCGCTGCTCAAGTCACCCTGGCCGCCGCTGATCATCGAAACCGGCTGCCTGCGCATCCCGCGCAACTGGGAGGGTGACGGGCAGAGCAGCTTCCTGTTCGATGCGCTCGCGCGCGAGCGTCACGGGCTGTTCTTCTCCATCGACATCAACCCGGAAAACATCGCCACCGCAAGACGCGCGTGCAGCTCGGCGACCAATCTCATCCTGAATGATTCAGTCGCGGCCCTGCACGCGCTCAGCCGGGCCCTGCCGGGCCAAGCGAGCCTACTCTACCTCAATTCCTACGATGTCGATGCCGCCGATCCGATGCCGAGCGCCATCCACCACGCGCTCGAACTGATGGCCGCGCGCTCGCTGATCGGACCCGGGACGATCGTCGGTGTGGACGATTACGGATTTGGCCCCGAGGGCGGCAAGGCCATTCGCTACGATCTAGAAATGAGCACATCAGTGATCCGCGTTTCTCGCGTTTCTGCTGCCCTCCTGATAGTGGTCGGCCTGACTGGGGCGCGGCATGTTCTTGCTCGCGAAGGCGTGCCGCCTCAAGTGCTGGCGTTCTACTATAGCTGGTATGCCAATCCTTCGACTTCTGGCTACTGGTCGGGTTGGGGAACGGTGGACACCGCAGACCATCATATTTCGAATACAACCGACTACCCCATCCAGGGTGCCTACGACAGCCACAATCCGGCAACTGTCGAGCAACACGCTAAATGGGCGAAGGCGGCCGGAATTACCGGTTTCATCGCCGATTGGTGGGGACAAGGTACTCCGCAGGACAAGACTTTGCCGCTGCTTCTGTCCACCTTCGCCAGTGAGGGGCTGAGCACAACGCTCGTATACGAGCAGATCGCGGGCGCCGATCGCACGACCAGGATGCAGAATGCGATCTCCGATCTGGAATATATCCTGGACCAATACAGCAACTACAGCTCTTGGCTACGCGTCGACGGCACACCGCTTGTGTTCGTCTATGCGACAGCCGTGAGCGAATTGGCCCCAGCCGATTGGCAGACAGTGATAGCCAAGGTCCGCCATGATAAGCCGAGCGGCATCTTGCTGATGGCCCGTATGTCGAGCCCAGCGTTAGCGTCTGTGTTCGACGGTGACTATTATTACAGCATCACGGGGGCCACGCAGGGGAAGACGGCGGCGCAAATACAGGAATGGGCGCATCAGGCTTATCCGGGAATGGTGGCCGCAGTCGGGTCCGGGAAAATATCGAGCGTGACCGTAATTCCCGGCTATGACGACCGTCCTTTGGATCGGCCGCCGCCGCGACCGGTCACGGCTCGCTGGAACGGCGCGACTTATAAGGCTCTCTGGCAAGAAGCCGTTGCCGCCGCTCCCAATTTTATCCTGATCACAACCTGGAACGAGTGGATGGAAGGCAGCGAGCTTGAGCCATCGTTCCAGTACGGGTCAACGATCCTGAACGAAACAGCCGCGTTCTCTGAGAAGTTCCTAGTGGGCGGGAACTAAGCTGCGAGAGAAGGCGTGAACACGTCCGCGCGGAGCCGGAACGAGACGCATCGTTGCGGGAACTCGCATCGGACAGTACCCGGGCAGCATTGCTGGATGGCTGACTAGCTACGCCACGCAATCTGCGGCGAACTCGGAAGCGCGTTCGAAAACGGGTGCTCCTTAGGAGGATTTCGACTTAGGAAAATTCAACTCACGGACGAGAACAGCCACAAATCTCCGGAGAGGTTGCATTTTAACTCCTCTGTTCGGTCGAATTCCGTTCGAAGTTCTGACGCATTGACGGCATACCAGGCGGGACTCCTCATCCATCTCTACAAACGGCGGGCATCACGCGATGACTGCTCCGCATCGCTAAACCTCTTGCGACGTTGACGTGTTAGCCATTCGCCCGAGTGGATCGCGGGAATGTGCTTTGCCGCTGGTCCAGCGTTTCCGAATGAATTTGCAGGCAAGTCTGAAGGCGAGATGGAGCATGCTATGTTTGCCCGCGCGCGGAACCATAGGCTGATGCGGCGGTGGATTGCCGCCGCCTGTCTCCTCATGCTCCTCGCTTTGACCCGGCAGCCGGCCAACGCAGCAGGCCGCGTTGACGCTAGCACTCTCACCGGCAAGCTGATCATGGGTTATCAGGGCTGGTTTGATTGCCCCGGCGATGGAGCCGGCCTCGGTTGGGGGCACTGGCTGGCCGGTTCGGAGCCGGCGATGGACATGTTGCCGGATCTGTCCGATCTGCCACATTCCGCACGTTGCCACACCAACATGGAAACCGCCGACGGACATGCGGTGGAGTTGTTCAGCAGCCAAAATCCGGCCGTCGTGGAGCAGCACTTCGCCTGGATGCAACAATATGGATTGGACGGGGTGGCCCTGCAGCGTTTCGCGACGGCTTTGTTGAACCCGAAAGCGCTGCACGCGCGTGATGTCGTCCTCGACAACGTCCGCCGGGCAGCCGAAGCCCACGGGCGGGTCTTTTTCGTCATGTACGACCTCTCTGGCCTGCAGCCCGCCGATCTGCATGTCGTAGCGCAGGATTGGGAACGGTTGGAGCGGGCGGGGCTCACCCGCAGTCCGGCCTATCTCCACCATCGCGGCCATCCGTTGCTTGGGATCTGGGGGCTCGGCTTCGCGGGCCGGCCGCTCACACCGCGCGAAGCCGTGGCGATGCTCGATGCGCTGGCGCAGGCAAGCACGCCCCATGGGGGCTGACCTTCCTCGGGGGCGTGCCGTCATATTGGCGGACGCGACAGGAGGACGCATCGCCCAACCCCGGCTGGGAAGGAGTCTGGCGCCGGCTTGGCGTGATCAGCCCATGGTCGGTCGGCCGCTTTTCCGACGATCGCTGGTGCGGACGCTTATCGCCGTGCCGTACTGGTACCGGACCTGGAAGCGACACGCGAGCTCGGCGTGGATTACATGCCGGTCGTGTTCCCTGGTTTTTCCTTCGCCAATGCCGTCCGTGCCCGACATCGACCGGGCAAAGCGATCCCGAGCGTAATTCACCGCCGCTGCGGTCGTTTTTTCTGGCTGCAGGTCTACAACGCGCTTTCGGCTGGAGCCTCGATGCTCTACGGCGCCATGTTTGACGAGGTCAACGAGGGCACCGCGATGTTCAAGATGCTGCCGCGTGCTTCGGAAGCACCGGTGCGGGGGATACCGCCTGAGGTCTCGTTCAGGACAATGGATTCGGGCGGATGTCATCTGCCGAGTGACTGGTATCTCCGTCTCGCGGGCGCGGCCACGGCAGCTGTGCGCAGCGGAGCCCCGCCGTCACCCGCTCTCCCACTGCCGCTTCCGTCTCATTAAAGCGATAACGGCAGCATCCGAGGAAACTCCTGCGCATGCCGGGCTTGCGAAAACACGTCTTTTGCGATAATAACGCGGCTTGGACAGGAAAAAGACACAAGGGCGGAAAAATGAAGTCCAGACGTATAGTCACAGAAGAATGGTTTCGGCAAAAAGCGGTCTTGCTGGCCGTTTTTTTTCTGTCTGCGGCGCTCGGGTGCCTGCGTTCGCGGCGCCAGCCGCCTCGAGCGCAAGCCTGGCAGGGATGAGTTGCTGTTCGGCCGATGAAGACACCGAAAAGGGCAAAAAGGCTCCCGTCGATTACGGCCCCGGCCCTGGCGTCGCCAAGCCGGCTGTCGAAAGCTTGGCCACCGTCGCCCCCGGAACAATCCCCAACGGCGGTGCGAGTGCGGGCACGCAGGGTGCCTTTGGCCCGGTTGTGACCTGGCCATCATCGGCCTGCACGTGATCCTATTGCCCGACGGGCGCGTCATGAATTACGGCACCGATGAGCAAGGTAACCAGGGTGCCGAGATGATCTATGACGTGTGGAATCCGGCCCTGGGAACCGGCAGCAACGCGCATACGGTGTTGCCCAATAGCACCGCGACCGACATCTTCTGCAGCGGTCAGTCGATGATGTGGGGCAGCGGCGAGGTGCTGATCACCGGAGGTGACCTAACGATCGGTGGCCAGCGCAATTTCTCCAACAACGATACGACGATATTCTCGCCGCCGACCAATACGTTCAGTTCCGCGACGGCCATGCATTACCCGCGCTGGTATTCGTCCATCATTCCGCAGCCGGACGGCGAGATGCTGGTTCTCGGCGGGCGGCAAAACCCCACAACATCGACGATCACGCCGGAAGTCTTTACACCTGGAACCGGCTGGCGGACGCTGTCCGGCGCGGCAAGCCAGGCGGCATTCGGCGACAACAGTAACTGGTAATATCCCCGCGCCTGGCGCAGACGCCGGCCCGAACGGCGGCCGTGTTCGTCCTCGGTCAGATGGGAGCACGTATGACATAACCATGGCTGGGACAGGCACGATGACGCCTCTGGCCGTGACGGACCCCGGAAGCGTGATTTGCCAGCCGTGATGTTCGCGCCGGGCATAATGCTGCCTGGCGGTCGGGGGGGCAGCGCCGTTGTCATTGTCAACTGTGAACGGCACTGGACCCCGACAATAACGCCGACCGCGAACATTGATCCGCAGCGTGACTGGGCCAGTGGGGCCGTCTGGCGAACGGCAACGTGCTTATCACCGGAGGCTCTCCTGGTCGGAGCGAGTGGTCAGGCGCGGACTACACGGCCGAGATTGGAACCCGGCCACCGGAAAATGGACAGCCGGGGCAAAAGCGACCAAGCCGCGTCTTTATCACTCGATCTCCCTGTTGCTGCCGGACGCTACCGTGTTGACCGGAGCGGGCGGCGCCCCGGTCCGGTGGCAAACCTCAATGCGGAAATCTATTACCCGCCCTATCTCTACCTCAATAATGGATCCGGAATCCCGGCGCCGCGTCCACATCGGCTCCGACAGCGACTCCCGCTCGCGTATCCGGCCAGAAGTTCTCGGCAACGGTCGGCCCAACGGACATGATCGGCAGAGTGGATTTTGTCCGAACCGGATCCGATACGCACTCCAACAACCCGGATCAACGCCTCATCGATCTGCCGTTCACGCAAAGCGGCGCTACAACTTACGATAACACTGCCGACCAACAACAACATATTGCTGCCCGGCTACTGGATGCTGTTCGCTTCAACAAAGCCGGCACGCCATCGATCGCGCCGATCATCCTCGTATCGCACTGAACGCCGACACACGCGCCGGCTGCCCACCGGGCAGCCGGCGCGCAACGCCCCTCGCAATTTCCTTGACGCTCCCCCCCCGCCCGCGCTACACCCCGCGGCGGGCCACGCCCCCCCACCGGGGCGCTTCTCTTCTGGAAGGGAGAGCCGCACATGCCGTCCGCGACGGCCACGGCTGCACATGCCGGACCGCCGTCCGGCCAATCCCAATTTCTCCTCCGGACCCTGCGCCAAGCGCCCCGGCTTCACGCTCGACCGCGCTTGACGGCGGCGAACTCGGCCGCAGCCATCGCGCCGCCGATGCCGAAGGCCCGGCTCGTCGAGGTGATCGACCGCTCGCGCGCGCTCCTCGGCATGCCGGCGGACTGGAGGCTCGCCATCGTGCCGGCCTCCGATACCGGCGCCGTCGAGATGGCGCTCTGGTCGCTGCTCGGCGCGCGCGGCGTCGATGTGCTGGCCTTCGAGAGCTTCTCCGAGGGCTGGGCGACCGACGTCGTGAAGCCAGCTCAAGCTCGCCGATGCCCGCGTCCTGACAGCGCCGTACGGGCAGCTTCCCGACCTCGCAGCGGTCGATTTCGCGCGCGACGTGGTGTTCACCTGGAACGGCACCACGTCGGGCGTGCGCGTGCCCGCACGGCGACTGGATCGCCGCCGATCGCGAGGGCCTCGCGATCTGCGACGCCACCTCGGCCGCCTTCGCGATGCCGCTGCCTGGGACAAGCTCGATGTCGTCACCTGGTCCTGGCAGAAGGGGCTGGGCGGCGAGGCGGCGCACGGCATGCTGGCGCTGTCGCCGCGCGCCGTCGCCCGCCTGGAAAGCTACAAGCCCGCCTGGCCGCTGCCGAAAATCTTCCGGCTGACCAAGGGCGGCAAGCTGATCGACGGCATCTTCCAGGGCGAGACCATCAACACGCCTTCCATGCTCTGCGTCGAGGACGCGCTCGACGGGCTGCGCTGGGCCGAAGCGGATCGGCGGCCTGCCGGCGCTGATCGCCCGCAGCGAGGCGAATCTCGCCGCCGTCGCCGCGCTGGGTCGCGCGCACGCCATGGGTCGCGTTTCTCGCCGAGGGCGCCGGCGACGCGCTCCTCCACCTCGATCTGCCTGAAGATCGTCGCGCCCTGGTTCGCCGCGCTGCCCGCCGACGCGTCAAGCGCAGGCGGCAAGCGCTCGCGGCGCTGCTCGAAGACGAGGGCGTGGCCTACGACATCGCCGCCTATCGCGACGCGGCGCCGGGCCTGCGCATCTGGGGCGGTGCCACGGTGGAAACCGCCGATATCGAAGCGCTGCTTGCCCTGGCTCGACTGGGCCTACGCGCGGGTCGACGCCGAACACGCCACAGCGGGAGCCGGCCGGAGTGAGCGTCGATGCCGAAAGTCCTGATCAGCGACAAACTCTCCCCCGCCGCGGTCGAGATCTTCCGAGCCGCGGCATCGCGGTCGATGCCGGCCCGGCCTGCTCGCCCGCCGAGCTGCGCGCCATCATCGCGGCCTATGACGGGCTGGCGATCCGCTCCGCCACCAAGGTCACGCGCGAGCTGCTCGACGCGGCGCCGCAATCTGAAGGTGGTCGGCCGCGCCGGCATCGGCGTCGACAACGTGGACGTGAAATCGGCCACCGCCCGCGGCGTGGTGGTGATGAACACGCCGAACGGCAACACCATCACCACCGCCGAGCACGCCATCGCCATGATGTTCGCGCTCGCCCGCCAGATCCCCGAGGCGTCTCTGCCTCCACCAAGGCGGGCAAGTGGGAAAAGAACCGCTTCATGGGGGTCGAGCTGGCCGGCCAAGACGCTCGGGCTGATCGGCTGCGGCAATATCGGCTCGATCGTCGCCGACCGGGCCATCGGCCTGCAGATGAAAGTGATCGCCTACGATCCGTTCCTGTCCGAGAACCGGGCGCTCGATCTCGGCGTGGAAAAGGTCGATCTCGACGCGTTGCTGGCGCGCGCAGACTTCATCTCGCTGCACGCGCCGCTGACCGAAGCCACGCGCAACATTCTTTCGCGCGATGCGCTTTCGCGCAAGCCAAACGCGGCGTGCGGATCGTCAACTGCGCCCGCGGCGGGCTGCTCGATGAGGCCGCGCTCGCCGAGGCGATTAAGTTCGGGCCACATCGCCGGCGCCGCGCTGGACGTGTTCGAGACCGAGCCCGCGAACGAAAGCCCGCTGTTCGGCCTCGAAAACGTGGTCTGCACGCCGCATCTCGGCGCCGCCACGACCGAGGCGCAGGAGAACGTCGCGCTTCAGATCGCCGAGCAGATGAGCGATTTCCTGCTGCACCGGCGCGGTGGCGAACGCGATCAACATGCCGTCCGTCTCCGCCGAGGAGGCGCCGCGGCTCAAGCCGTACATGGAGCTGTGCCGCCAACTGGGCGCCTTCGCCGGGCAGCTTACCCAGGTTCGCGAGGGCATGATCCGGCGCGTGTCGGTCGAATACGAAGGGCACGCCGCGGCAGCTCAATCACCGCCCGCTGACGGCGGCGGTGCTGGCCGGGCTGCATGGCGCCGGTGATGGAGGGCGTGAACATGGTCAACGCCCCGGGCGCGGCGCGCGAACGCGGCATCGACGTGGCCGAGACCGTGCACGACCGGCCGAGCGAGTACCTGACGCTGGTGCGCGTGACGGTGGAAGCGGACAGGCTCACCCGCTCGGTCGCCGGCACGCTGTTCGCCGGCTCGCGGCCGCGGCTGGTCGAGATCAAGGGCATTACGGTCGAGGCCGATTTCGCGCCGCACATGCTCTACGTCACCAACCAGGACAAGCCCGGCTTCATCGGCCGGTTCGGCGCGACGCTGGCCGGCGCCGGCATCAACATCGCGACGTTCCATCTCGGCCGCGCCACGCCTGGGGGCGATGCGATCTGCCTCGTCTCGGTTGACGAGCCGGTGCCCGAAGACGTGCTGGCGATGGTGCGGACCTTGCCCCTGGTCATGCAGGCGGCGACGCTCGCGTTCTGAGCATGTGGCAACGCAGGATCACCTTTCCTGGAATGCGCCCCGGCACGCTCGTTGCGCCGCCACTTCTGGCGTTGATCCTGACCCTGCTCTGTGGCGCAGCAACCGGCGCGCCCGCGCCCGACTGCGCCTCCCCAGCGCCGATGACCTTTGCGCCCGGCCGGTTCGCCGCCGAGCTGACCGGCGGCCTGCCGCGCGGCCAGCCGGCGTGTTGGACGTTGCGAGCCCGTGCCGGTCAGCATCTTCTGGCGCGCATCACCAGTCCCGAGCACAACGCGGTC
This sequence comes from uncultured Pseudomonadota bacterium, assembly GCA_963822675.1. GTDB lineage: Bacteria > Pseudomonadota > Alphaproteobacteria > Acetobacterales > Acetobacteraceae > CAWGIP01. Next base: position 17,189 of record CAWGIP010000024.1, read on the forward strand.
TTTCAGATCTATGAGCCGGGCTGGAGGACGGGTGGCGCGGACGCGGTGGCATCCGGGCGCGCCTTGCCGGGCACCGGAGAAGGGCAAGACGCGACCGAATTTTCCGGCAGTCTTCCGGTAAGCGGGATATACTTGTTCGTACTCGGCACGACGCGGGGCGGAGGCGAGTCCAGGCTGCATGTCATGGTGCGCTGACAGGACCATCCGGGCCGGGCTGCTGGCGACAATACTCGGCTTGGGCGCATGCCATGTGCAGCTCGTGGGCGACTACGACCCGGCCGTGGCCGATGGAGCGGCCGCCGTTGCCGGCGATCTCAATACCGTGATCGAATCGGAACGCGATCCGGTCAAGCCGGGCGATTCGAGCTACGCCGCCAACCAGCCCGCGTACAACCGGATCAACGCCGAACTGCAGACGCTGCTTGTCCGGGCCGAGGCGCACGACAAAAACCAGTACGTCGTCAATCAGATCCGCAAGTTGATCGAGACCGTCCGGGCGCTGGAACAAATACACCGGCAGGAAGGTCGGCTACCGGCGGCCTATCTCGATGCGAAGCAGCAGGACATCGAGGCGGAGATCGCCGCCATCATCAGGACGGAGAACGCCAAGAAGGCGGTGGCTTCATCGGGTCCTTGACAAGCACCCTGGCCACCGTCGCTATTCCGACCTTCGTGCTGGCGCACCTTCACCAACGCTCGCCCGCATCTGGCTCGCCGTCACCGTGACGGATTGGCTGCGATGAGTTCAGTCCTATAGGGCGCGCAGGAACGCCACGAGGTCCTCCTTCTCCTGCGACGCCAGTTTGTCGCCCAGTACCAAGTTAAAGAACTCGACCGTGTCGTCGAGTGTCAGCAAACGCTCGTCATGTAAGTAGGGCGGGTTGTCCTTAACGCCGCGCAGCGCGAAAGTCTTGATCTTCCCGTCCCCGACCTCCATCGCATAGTTTACCAATTCCGGCTTGAAGAAACGCTCAGTCGCGAGATCATGCATCAGATTGTCGGTATAATAGGGCGGTTGATGGCAGCTCGCGCATTGGCCCTTGCCGAAGAAGATCTGCTGTCCGCGCATTTCGGCCGGCGTCGCCTTGGCGGGATCGAGCTTTCCGAACACGTCGAGCTTAGGCGCGGGCGGGAAGTCCAGTATCTCCTGGAAGTCGGCCATGAAGTCCACTTGGCTGCCGCGCTCGAGCGGGTTCACGCCCTTCTTCGTCGCATCCACGATGTCGCCGTCGAAGTAGGCGGTGCGCTGCTCGAACTCGGTGAAATCCTCGACCGTCTTCAGCGCCCGCTGCGAGCCGAACAGCCGCTGGATGTTCACGCCACGCAGCGACACGGTCTTAATGCGGTGGCGGAACCACTCCGGGCGGATACTGGGATCGAGGTGCGTTGCGCCGTTCTGGTGGCCGTTTGCGTGGCAGTCAAAGCAGGCCGAGCCGTTGCTGGGCATTGCTGATTTGCGATCGTCGGTCGCGTTGAATTGCTGTTGCGGGAATGGCGTCAGCAACAGGCGCAGCCCTTCCAGTTCTCGCGGCGAAATAATGCCGTTGAACAGCTCAAAGAAGTTGGTGAGCGTGACCAGCTTGCCCTGCGAGACGTCGCCCAGATCGGGGCGTGAGGTCAGGTACATGGCCGGAGGAAATGCGGCCAGGAAGCGTTCGGGCAGATCGAAGTCGATGTCGAAGCGGGTCAGGTCGCGCCCGTCCTGCCGCTTCATCGCGTCGATCTCCTCCTTCGGAAACACGAAGCCGCCGGTGGGATGGAAGGGATGCGGCAGGGGGAGAAACCCCTTCGGCCACAGGCCTCGTTCACGGATGTCGCCCGGGCTCATCGTCGCGAGCTGCTCCCATGTCACCCCGGGTGGCAGTTTGACGCGCACGCCTCCTTGCAGCGGTTTTCCGCGTTCCATTGTGACGCCCGGCACGGGGTGATCGCCCAGGTCGTAGCGCTCCTCGAGCAGCGCCTGATGTTCGCGTTCGATGTTCGGCTTGGCTGCCACATCGTGAGCCATCCTGGCCGCGAACGGCTGGTCTATGGCGATTGGCATGTAGCTTGTCAGCCCGCGCGGCCCCTTGTCGTAGCCCTCGGTCCCCATCAGGTACGGGTTCGTGGCGTCCATCTCGGGCGCCTTCTTGGGCTCCTGCTGGGCATCGGCGTGGCCGAACGACAGAATCAGACCCAACAACAGAAGAATCCGAATCCGGGTGCTCGGTCCGATCATGGGTTCCTCCCTTCGGAATGTGCCCACAGAGCGTCCAGCCGGGATTTCCCCGATGGATGGCGGTCTCACCGGCAAAACATTAGCAACGGTAGGGTAGCTCGGCAACCTGAGTCCAGTTCTCCCGGCGCATACCCGCTACAAGAACACGCAACTGGAAAACCGTGGAACGCGATGGCTGCGATCAATATCGCGATCAACCGTGTCGATCCTGCGGCGCCTGTTCATTCATTGAAGGATCGAGGGATGGCGAAGCATCAGCCGGTAGCCATGGTACGGCTTCTGGTTGATCAAATTGGAATTTATTACGTGATATGTGAACTCATTTCCAAATTAAGTATGTCAAGGTGAAAATCGGGGAAAGCGCCCCTATCGATCCGGCGCGCCGGGCCGCCGCGGTCGGCCCCTCTGCGCAGCTCGCTCACACCGACGGCGCTGCTATCGCCGCTCGGGGGCTGGAGGTTCTCGCCGGCCCCTCCCGCGCCCCGGTGAAGCAAAAGCGGACGCGGTCGCCCGGGACGCCGCCGGATCCCGATCTCCTGGCAAGCTGAGTTCGCGATTTGTCCCGGCTATGCTACAGAAACGGGCCGTTCGTTAGTTCCGGCCAAGGGGAGTTAGCCAATGGACGTCGCGGATGTCGCCAAGCAGATGCTAGACGCCGGCAGGCTCGCCGCTGGCGGCACCTGGGGCGAAATTCAGCACGATTTCGTCTCCGATCTCGGCAGCGTGTTGCGCAACGCGGCGAAGATCGAGGCGCAGATGGAGGCCGGCACGCTGAGCGAGCTGGAGGGCAAGGATCTGCTGGAGGATCAAAGCCGGATTCTGTTCGTGCTGAGCCAGGAAGCCGAGGAAGACGCCGAAATCGTCGCCCAGAACGCGATCAATGCGGCCATAGACGTATTGTGGATGGCAGTCAGGACAGCGGCGAAACTGTAGCGGTGCCGGCCGCGCACGCGCCCCCGCCCCGTCTGGCCAGGGCAGCGGCAACGGTATTCTCAAGCAGGCAGGCGATGGTCATGGGGCCGACCCCACCGGGCACGGGCGTGATGGCGCCGGCATGCGCCAGTGCCTCGGCGAAAGCCACGTCGCCCACCAGCTTGCCATCCGCTCGGCGAGTGATCCCGACATCGATCACCGTCGCACCAGGCGCGATCCAGTCACCACGCACCATCTGCGCTCGCCCGATCGCCGCCACCAGGATGTCGGCCCTTCGGCACTCGTCCGCCAGGTCGCGTGTGCGCGAATGCGCGATCGTGACGGTCGCGTTCGCGGCGAGCAACAGCGCGGCCATCGGCCGGCCAACGATGGTGGAGCGGCCCAGCACCAGGGCGCGTGCCCCGCTGATCCTGGTGCCCGCCGTCTCCAGAAGCTTCATCACGCCCAGCGGCGTGCAGGGAACAAGTCCCGGAATGCCCTCGGCGAGCCGGCCCACATTCACCGGATGGAACCCGTCCACGTCCTTTGCCGGATCAACCGCGGCCAGAATTGCCCGCGTGTCGATATGCGCCGGAAGCGGAAGCTGAACCAGGATCGCGTCCGCGTCCGGATCGGCGTTGAGCCGCTCGACCTCGGCGAGCAGGGCATCCTGCGTAACCGTGACGGGTAGGCGAATGGTTTGCGCGGCGATCCCGGCGGCTTCCGCGGCGCGGTCCTTGCTGCGGACATAGACCGCGCTCGCCGGGTCATCGCCCACCAAAACCACCGCGAGGCCGGGGCGGAAGCCGAGCTGAGCCACGCGTTCCGCCACGCGCGCGCGCAGCGCCGCGGCCACCGCCTTGCCGTCGATGATCCGTGCGCTCAAGCCTTCTTCAGCCTTCTCCGTTTTGTCCTTAGGCCATCGGTCTGTTTGAAACGCCGCCCCGCTAAGAGGCGTTCTCCGCCGCATACCGAGTCCGGGCCGCCTCCACGGCTTGCGCATGGATCGCCGCGAGCTCGGGCCGCGCCGCGGCGGCGCGCTGCGCGGCGTCGTTCGTGGGGTGCGCCTGCCCCTGGAACAGCGGCATGACATGGCGCGCAACCAACTCGTAGCTGCGCATGGTCGCCGCCGGGTTTGCCCAATTATGGGCAAGCAGCAGGTAGGCGCCGAAGCCGCCATTCGACTGTTTCATCAGCCGGTGGATCTGCTCCGCGCACATGTCCGGTGTGCCGATGGCACCCAGGCCGGAATCGTTCACGAAGGAGATCATCTCCCGGATGTTGGAGCCGAGCACCGCCATCTGCGGGAAGGCGGCAACCGACTGCATATAGCGGAACCAATGCTCAATGCCGTATTCCACGTCCTGGTACGCCTGCTCTTTCGTCTCCGCGCAATGGACCATGCCGACCAGCCGCCATTTCGAGCGGTCAACCGCCTTGCCGTACTTCTTCGCCTGCTCCTCCAGTACGTTCCAATGGAGCGCAAGCGCATCGAACCCGGCGGCTGTCGTGGCGCCGATCGAAAGCATGCCGACGCCATGCCGCCCGGCAAGCTTCGGTCCCGTGGGCGATGCCACGGCGGCCACGGCGATGTCGAACAACGGATTCGAATAAGGCCGCAGATGCAGGCGCGCCTCCCGGAGATCCCACCGATCGTTTTTGAACGTCACCGGCTCCTCGGTCGTCAGCAGCTGCATGATGACCGCAAGGCTCTGCTCCATCAGGTCGCGCGTCTGCGCCTGAGACAGACCGATCATCGTACCGTCGGTGGGCAGCGAGCCCGGACCTACGCCGAACATGGCGCGCCCGCGGGTGAGGTGGTCGAGCATCACGATGCGTTCCGCCACCCAGAGCGGGTTGTGGTAGGACAGACTGACTACGCCGGTCCCGAGCTTGATAAACTTGGTCCGCTCGGCCGCGACCGCGATGAAAATCTCCGGCGAGGCGCTAAGTTCCGTGCCGGCCGAATGATGTTCGCCGAACCAGGTCTCGTCATAGCCGCAGCGGTCCAGCCATTGGACCAGCTCCAGGTCGCTCTGGAGCGCGAGCGTCGGGTTGATCCCCGGCTTGTGGAACGGCGCCAGGAAAATACCGAAGCGAAGCCGAGATGCCATGAGTGCTCCCCTCGTTCTCGTTCAAAATATGGCTTTCGGATTTAGTAGATCAGCGGCTGCCAATTGCCCGTTTCCACGAAAGCGTAGATCGCCGGCAGCAGCTTTCCCTGGATGACCCAGATGATCACGATGACGATCATGGGGCTGATGTCGATGCCGCCCAGATTGGGTAGAAGATTGCGAACCGGACGCAGCACGGGGTCCGTCAGGCGGTACAGGAAGTCGCCTATAGTCCAGACCAGCCGATTGCGGCTGTCGAGAATGCCGAACGACATCAGCGTGCTGACCACGGCCGACAGGATCACCGCCCACATGAACAGCGACAGCAGAACGTTAACGAGTGTAAAGACCGCGGTGATCACGAAGACGAGGCCCCTGCGAAAGTTGGCGCAAAATAGAGGGCTGCCGCGCAGCCCGCAACTGGCCGGTGCTCAGTCGGTCCGGCATGCGGCCGGGTCGCCGGCCCAGCTCGTCCAAGGCGGACAACTCCTTGACTTACCGCGCCCTGCTGCGCATGGTCCGCGCCGCGGGACGGGGCTGTAGCTCAGCTGGGAGAGCGCCTCGTTCGCAATGAGGAGGTCAGGGGTTCGATCCCCCTCAGCTCCACCATCGTCCCGTGTGTCGTCGGCGGTCCGAAGCTCGCGATGGTGCGGACGCGGTCATCGCTCGCATCCGGCATTACGCCAGTCCGCACTCAGCCGTCAGACGACCGGTGTAGCGGCGCCAAATTTGCGTCTGACCCAGCAATGGCATGCCAATGAACCCCCGTAGGTGCAGATTGTCGCGGTCGTCCACCCAAAGCTTGGCGTGGTAGGTCGTCCCGTCGCGCGGATCGGTGATTTGGCCCAGCCACGTACCCTCACCATCGGGCTTTTCGTTCGTTATGATGGGCAGCTTGCATTGAGAGCGTCCATGCACATCCGTAGGCATCGGCGTGCCCGGAGCGCGATCGATGCCGACAATCCACCCGCAAAGTGCTTGGCCGCATGGTGCGATTTCCACCACGCCATGACCGTCTGCCGTTAGCCAAATCCCGAGTGGACCGCGGGGGGCGTACCGTTGCTTGGGGTTGATAAGCGACTGCGGCGCGCCCTGGCCATAGGCTGCTCCTCCCGATACAGCAAGCATGGCGGCGACCGCCATGGCCGCACTTCTGAAGATCATCGTTATTGTCCTCAGTCGTCTGTCTGGCCCGGCAACGGCATGATGCCAAACCCGACATCACCCGGCACGCCGACGACGCCGGCGAGCGACCCCCGCCTGTCGGTCGCGCCCGACGATCGAGGCCCGTTCAGGCCGTTAGAACCCGGCCCTGAAGCCCGCTGCCGAAGAGGCGGGCGGAATGATTAGGCTGAGAAATTTCGCGAGATCGGTAGAAGGAGCGTTGGAGACGTAGATCAGGTCGTGATTGTGCATCGGGAACTGGCTGGCAAGAAAGAACCCGTCCCCGCGCGCAAAATTCACCGTATAAACGGTGGGAATAATGGGCGGCAGGCCGGCCACGGCGGCTGGCCCCATGATGCGGGCGAGCGTGGATACGGGCTCGAAGCGGTACAGGAATGCGGCCTGCGGATTGGCGAGGGCATCGGTCAGACCACCCGCCTTGGCAAGCGCATCGGCCAGCGACAGTTTGGTGTCTTCGAACGGAAAGCGACGGTTCAGCGGACCGAAGGTCTGCGCCTGGCCCTCCGCTCCCATCGCCAGGTAGTAGCGCTGCTCATGCGATACATAGACCGAGTCGCCCCCCCGTAGCTGGATGTTCTGGCCGGGTATGTCGGCGATTTCCGACAGCAGCGCCCGCTGGGTGACGCCGCCTCTCTGCACCGTCACGTAGCTTTCGTAAGCCGGGAATTTCGGGCCGCCGGCGCGGGCGATGGCGGACAGCAACCGATCGCCGCCCGGGTCTAGCGCATACCGGGCCGAGGTGCCGACATCCCCCAGCACGCTGACGATGCTCGACCGATGATCCACCACCGTGACCACGGCCTGTGGCTCCAGCGCGCGATTCGCGAGCCGCCGGTTGATGGTCCTTTCAAGCTCAATCGGCGTCTCGCCGACTGCCTTGATCGTGCCGCCGAACGGGATGCTGATGTTTCCGGACTGATCGACTTGCTCGGTCGGCAATTGAACGAAATTGCCCGGTCGGGCTCCGGCGGTCTCGGGGATGAACAGACCGCCTTCGCGTGATTCGAAAATAGTCACATCCAGGACGTCGCCAACACCGATCTTGACGGTTGCAGGCCGGTGCATCTCGGTGAGCACAGATGAAAAGAGCGGCGGCCGGTCCTGGCTCTGGACCTGAGCGACAACATCCGGGCTTAATCCCACAAGCGCGTAAGCCAGCCTGCCGCGTGGACCGAGATCCTGCACGTGGATGCTGGCCCCGTTGTCGATCACGCCCCTGACCGGGCCGCTGCGCGGCAGGAAACCGGCGCATCCCGATGTGGTGAGCAGCAATGCGGCGCTGGCGATTCGCGCGGCACAAAGGGAGCGCATGACGCCACGCCGGCGCGCGTTGTTCCCGAACCTGACATTTGCCGGAAGCAGATCGCGGTGACGCGGACGTTTCATGGTGTTTCGATGCATGCTGAGGCGCCGCTCAACCCTTTCAGCCGAGCCAGCGAGAAAGGCAAGCAGAATTACTCATATGGGCACGCGCAGGGCATTGCCGCTTCCCGGTGTGGGATGAATGCAACAATCGATGCCCTTGCGGTGATGCGGTGGTCCCGGCGTATTGCAGCAACCCAGTTGCAACATGACCCGCACCTACACTTCCTGCTATTCGATAGTCTACTTATCTTCGTCGCGAGCCGGCATGGGAGAAGTTCATGCGGACCGTAATCGCCGTTCCTGTGCTTGACGAGGAAAGGCATATCGCTCGTTGCCTGCGGTCGCTGCTCAACCAGGCGATCGAGGAGAAGCCGCAGATCCTGGTGCTTGATGGCGGCAGCACCGACCGCACAGCGGAGATCGTCTCGGCGCTGGCGCTGGACGATCCGCGCATCACGCTGGTTCAGAACCCGAAGCGGCTGCAATCGGCGGCCGTCAATCTGGCGGCGCGGATCGGCACTCCGGAGGCGACGGTTCTGGTGCGCGCCGATGCGCATGCGGCATATCCGCCGAACTTCCTTCGCGACTGCGTGGTTGCATTGCGCGAAACCGGGGCAAGCTCGGTCGTGGTGCCGATGCGCGCGGCGGGACGGGGTTGTTTGCAGCGGACAATCGCCGCCGCGCAGAATAGCCGGTTCGGAAATGGGGGATCGGCCCATCGCGTGCAGGCGACCTCTGGGTTCGTCGAGCACGGCCACCACGCCGCTTTCGACCGCGCCTTTTTCCTGCGCATAGGCGGCTACGACGAGAGTTTCAGCCACAATGAGGACGCGGAGTTCGACATACGGGCCATTCGCGCCGGCGGGTCTATTTGGATGTGCGCCGAGGCCGCCATGACTTATTTTCCGCGCGACACCCTGCGGGCATTGGCGAAGCAGTATTTCGGCCACGGACGGGGGCGGGCGCGCACGCTGCTGAGGCATCGAATGCGGCCGAAGGCGCGCCAAATGGCGCCGCTGTTCGCCCTGGCGGCTGCGGCCGTGCCGCTGCTCTTGCTGCCGCTGCACTGGGAGTTCGGCTTGCCGGCACTTGCCTATGGTGCCTTCTGTCTGGGATGGGCGCTGCGCGGTGCAATAATCGGGCGCGATGCCTGCCTGCTTTGCATGGCAGTAGTGGCGGTCACGATGCATCTGTGCTGGGCAGCGGGATTCGTTGACATCCTGGCCCGCTGGTTGCTTTCGCCCACGCAAGACCCCGAGGCGCTCGGCCGCCTTTTAACCGTAGCACCGCGCGAAACGCCCGGCTCAGATCGCCCCCCGTTTCAGCAATACCGCCGGAACCGTTCTCAGCAGGATCACCAGGTCGTGCCAAAGTGACCAGTTCTTGACGTACCAGACGTCGAACTTAACGCGCGAGCGATACGATGTGTCACTTCGCCCGCTCGCCTGCCACAATCCGGTCACGCCCGGTCTGGTCCCATAGTAGTAAGCAATATCGATGCCGTACTGTTCGATTTCGGCGGCGACGATCGGGCGGGGGCCGACCAGGCTCATCTCGCCGCGCAACACGTTGAACAGTTGCGGCAGCTCGTCCAGGCTGGTCTTGCGCAGGAATTGCCCGATCGCGGTCACACGGGGATCATGGTGCAGTTTGCGCCGTTCTTTCCACTCGGCCGCGGCCGTCGGATCGCGCGCCAGGAGGCTCGCCAACAGCCGGTCCGCGTCCGTTCGCATGGTGCGGAACTTGAGGCAGTTGAACGGGCGTGCCTTTGCCCCGATCCGCTTGTGGCGAAACAGGACGGGGCCGCCGTCGAGCCGGATCAAGAAGGCGATTGCCAGCAATGCCGGAGCTGCCAGCACGATCAGTACCGCAGCCGCCGTTACATCGAATCCGAGTTTCAGACCCCGCCGGATCGGCGAGGTCCAATCGTTCTGATACGTCAAGAACGTGATGTCATGGCCGATAAAATAGTGCGGCCGGTGGCGAATGACCGGGAGCGCCTCGCTCGAGGAGATGAATGCAAACGAGCTTGGCGCGCGCCCGATCACCGCGATTGGATGCGCACCGGGCGCCGTTCCGCCCAGCCGCCCGGCATTCACCAGCATTTCCGCGCCCCGGCTTTCGGCGAAGCGTTGCCAAGCGAGGGGCGAATGCAGCGTGGCGAGCATGCCGGGGCTAGCCTGACCAACGATCCTGTATCCGAGCGCCGGTTCCGAGGCGAGCGCCGCGCGCACGCGCGCCGCCGGTTCGCCTTCGCCGATGATCAGCGTGTTGACATGCCATAGGCCAAGCCGGGTCAGCAACACGCGGGCCACCGTGCGGCAACTCAGAAGGACGGGGACGAACAGGATCCAGCGTAGCGCCGCCTCGCGCCCGAAGGGCGCGCGATACACTAAGGTGGTCAGCACGAGGTCGCCACAAAGCGCCAGTAAGCAGGCGAGTATCACCCCCCTAAATGCAATCCAGGATGGTATTCGTTGCGTGTAGTATCCTTGATGCCCGAAATGGGCCAGCACGAGCAGGAAGATCAGCAGCGTTCCCCAGCCGTGCCAAGCCAGGCCGCGATCAATCGAAGCGTCCAAATGTCTGGTCCAGGCGTGCGGCGACCAAGTCGCTCGTATCCACAAATCGGCGATGATGGCCGCCACGGCAAAAGCAACCACAGTGGCTATCACGAGCCCGAGCGTCCGCAGTTGCGGACCGCCCGGCCTCCCGGGCCCCACAGTGTTGCGAGCCGACGAAAGCAGATCTGATCCCTGATCCGAGACCGGTGAGATGGTCCTCGCGTCTTCGACCGTCATGCCACGGTCCATCGCCGGGGGTTGGGCGCCAGCCTGGGCAATATCGTCTCTTCTGGCACGAGCGGCCCCGACTTGCACGCATGAGTTACGGCTGTATGTTAGAGACCACTAATTCCGGCACGTGCAATGGATCAAACGACACCATAACGGAAAGTTGATGGGTGGTCCGAGCGGGAAATTCGGGCTAAGTCTCGGGGGGTTAAATCCGAAACCTGGAAAGCGGTAGGAACTGGCAATTCGGCCTTGTTGCACGGCAACAATTGTGTCCCGTGCAGGCTGGCGGGCGATTGGTGCCGTCGGTAAATCGCGCATCGGTCGGAATTTTCTGTCGTTCGCCACACTATGGGCGCGGTTCCAACCGGCTTGTTGCGCGATGTGCCGGGACGGCAGCATGACTTCGCCACGGAGCGAACCATGATCGGAAACAACGGTCGGCCGATCGTGACGGTGCTGATGGCCAATTATAATGGCGACCGGTTCATCGAGGCCGCGCTGCAATCGGCACTACAGCAGACGCTGCATGCGATCGAGGTGCTGGTAATCGACGACGGATCCACGGACGGGAGTGTCGCATTGATCGCCGCGGCGGCCGAACGCGACAATCGGATAAGGCTGATCGCCAGTTCCGCGAACCGCGGCCCCGGAGCCGCTCGGAATCTCGGTCTCGCTGCGGCACGCGGCCGCTGGATCGCCGTCGCCGACAGCGACGATCTCATGCACCCGGAACGGCTGGAGCGCCTGGTCACGGCCGCGGAGGCCGATCAGGCGGATATCGTGGCGGATGATCTGCTGCTGTTTGATGACGCGCAGCGCCGGCCGCCGGAGACGCTGCTGCGCGGTGCCGTCGCCCTCGCGCCGACCGATATCAGCCTCAACCGGTTCATTCATGCCAACGCGCTCCATCGCGGCCGGGCGGTGCTCGGCTATCTGAAACCGATCATCCGCTCCGCGTTCCTCGCGCGTAGCGGCGTTCGCTATGATCCCCGCCTGCGGATTGCCGAAGATTACGACCTTTTGGCCAGGCTGCTTTTGGCCGGCGCGCGGTTCCGCTTGTATCCGGAGCTGACCTATTTCTACCGCAAGCATGAAAGCTCGGTGTCGCACCGGCTGACGCGTCATAGCTTGGAACCGATGCTGTCGGCCGACAATGCATTCCGGGCCTGCCTCGGCGCGCGCGAGCCGGGCGTTCGCGCCGCGCTCGATGCCAGGCGCGCGACGCTTCTCAGGGCATTGGCCTTCGACGACCTGGTGAGCGCGGTCAAACAACAAGACTGGCGAGAGGCTGTGCGACTGGCCTTTCGTAACCCCCGCGCCGCTCTGTTGCTGCGCGAGCCGCTGCTTGTGCGCATCCGGCGTCTGTTTGCACGCCTATCGTCGCCGGCCGCTGTTGCAGAAGAGCAAGCGACGGCTCGTGTCTGCCTGATCTCTCGCCAGCGCATCGCCGGCAGCGCCAACGGCAGTTCGGCCTATTTGCTCAGCCTCTGTCGCGCCTTGCGGGACGCCGGGCATCCGGTTCACCTGGTCAGCCCCTCGCCCGGGACGTTCGGCCGCTGGCCGGTGCTGCGCCTCGCACCGGAGATGGAGGTCTTCCGTTCGATTGCGATGCGCGGAGCGTGGCGCCTCGGGCGGACCCTGATCGCCAAAGACCCACGCATTGCGTGGCATGCGCTGCTGGCAGTTGTTGATGTCTGGCTTCGTCGGGCCGGGCTGGGGCTGAGACCGCTCTCCCGCGCCGCACCGTACGTCATCGCCGCGCCCTGGACCCGAGAGGACGCGGTCTTTGTGGCCTGCCACGCCCGACCCCATGCCGATATAATCCTGGCCGATTACGTCTTCCTGGCGAACGCAATTCCGTACGCACTCCGTCCGGATGCGCTAAGCGCGATCATCATGCACGATCTGTTTTCGCAGCGGCTGGCCCAGTTCGGCGGGGCCGATGCGGTGGTAAGCATCGAGGAGGCGGAGGAACTGGCTCTGCTCGCCAAGGCTGACGCGGTGATCGCGATTCAGCAGGACGAGGCGGGTATCATCCGCCGCAACCTGCCCGGGCGGCGCGTCATCCTGGCGCCGATGGCGGTCGCGCCAGCGGCCGCACCGCAGCCTGGCGGCGGAACGAGGTTGCTGTTTGTCGGCAGCAACACGGCGCCGAATGTGTCCGGTTTGCGCTGGTTCGTCCGCGAAGTCTGGCCGCAAATTCGCGCCGCGCGCCCGGAAGCGAGTTTGCAGGTCGCCGGCACCGTTGCCCGCGCCCTGGATTTGCCGCCGCGCGGTATCAGCTTGCTCGGTCGCGTTTCCGATCTCGCGCCCCTGTATCGGGATGCCGCCATCGTCATATCACCTTTGCTTGTAGGATCGGGGCTGAAGATTAAGCTGATCGAGGCGCTCGGCCACGGCAAGGCCGTTGTTGCCACGTCGGTCACGTTGCAGGGGGTGGCGGACATCGTACGCGGCGCGGTTTCAGTGGCGGACACACCCGACGCGTTCGCGGCCGCCATTCTTGACCTGCTCAGCTTCGAGGCGCGGCGGCTGCGGCAATGCGAAGCTGCCTTGGCGGTAGCGCGGGAAGCGTTCTCCGAATTGAGCTGCTATACGGATGTGATCGCCTTCGCGAACCCGAACTTACCGTGTTCCGGCCGCATGCAGCTTGTTCGTACTGCGCGGTTGGAAAGCGAGCCAAGCGCCTCGCTAGTCAACGCGCCACGTTCACCGCAGCCGGTTAGTCTCTGAGGGTGCGACATGAATGACATCATAAGATATCAGGAGATGCCGGCCATCGCCCTCGCCTCGGAGCCGGCACCTTTCCAGTGGCTGCCGCTCATGTTCGGCTTTCTGCGGCGGCGCTGGCGAACCATTATCCTGACTTTTGCCCTGATGCTCGTGCTCGGCATCGCTTATGACCTGCTGGCCACACCAAAATTCACCGCCACCACCAGTCTGCTCGTGGACCGCCAGCGGGCCGACCTGTTCCACCAACGCGAAACCGGAACGGACGCGCAATACGAGAATGCCGTGCTCGATAGCCAGGTGGAGATCGTGCAGTCCGAGGGCATCGCCCGGCGCGTGGTCGCGCGGCTGAAACTGGCCCGGGATGCCGAGTTCATGGGCTGGGGTCATGGCCTGCTCAGCTCCGCCATCTCCCGTATCAGCGGCCTGCTCGACGGCAAGGGCCCGCCGCCGACTCCGGTTCAGGTGGAGGGGATCGCCGCCAACATCCTGATGAAGATGACGGCTGTCCGTCGCCTCGGCACCAGCTATGTCATCGAAATATCCGTCCGCACGCCGGATCGGGCGCGCTCGGCGCAGCTGGCGAACGCGATCGCCGCCGAATACATCAATGAAGGGCTGGAAGCGAAATCCGAGACCACGCGCCACGCCAGCGCCTGGCTGCAAGACCGCCTGCACGAATTGCGCGAACAGTCGCTGTCTGCCGACAGTGCCGTCCAAGCCCTGAAGCAGCGCTACGGCGTAGTGGACACAGAAAAAGGGACGATGAACGAGCACGAGCTGGCCGATCTCAGCACGCAGCTCGTCGGCGCGCATGCCCGTACGGAGGACGCGGCGGCGCAACTGCAACGCATCCAGGAGATCAAGAAGAACGGCTTCAACGGCGCCCTGGTGAGCGCCGCCTTGCAGAGCACGCTGATCACGCAGCTTCGTCAGGACTATCTGGAGACATCCCGGCGCGCGGCCGAACTGGGCGCGAAATATGGAACCCGCCACCGCGTCGTGATCGATCTGCGCAACAAGATGAGCGCGTTACAGGGCTCCATCAATGCCGAGCTGGATCGCATTCTGAAGGCCGACAGAAGCGACTATGAGGTGGCGCGCAACAACGAGGCGGGGATGCAGAAGCGCCTCGACGACCTGGTCAAGACCGCTTCGGCCACGAATAACGACCGGGTGAGGGTGCGATCGGAGGAAAGCCTCGCCGGCACGTATCGAGGTTTGTACGGCACATTCCTTCAGCGCTACACGCAGGCCGCGCAGGACCAGTCATTCCCGATTTCGGAATCGCGCGTGGTCACGCGGGCGGAGCCCCCGCTGAAAAAGAGCCATCCGTCAACACCCCTGGTGCTCGCGGCCAGCAGCGTGCTCGGTCTGGGGCTCGGCTTCATGCTCGCCTTCGTGCAGGAGACCGTCGATCGACGGTTGCGCACCCCCGCCCAAGTCCGCGCGGTTACGGGACTGGATTGCATCACGTTACTCCCCCAGCTCGGTAGGCGCGATTTCGGCGGGGGCCGGCATCGCGGGCGGTCCCCGGAGCTGCGAACCGCTACCCGCACGCTTTCGATCGAGCCCTCGATCTTGCGTGTCGCGGTGCAAGATCCGTTGTCCGATTACGCCGAGGCGATGCGAAGTATCTGGTTGCGCGCCGTGCAGAAGCATGGCCGGGCCGGCAGGGCGAACGTCATCGGCTGCGTATCGGTGACCCCTGGCGAGGGCAAGAGCACCGTCTCCGCCAATCTGGCCCAGCTTCTGGCCTCCGCCGGTCACCGCACGCTCCTGGTCGATTGGGACTTCCGCAAACCGTCGCTTTCGCAGGCGATGGTTCCCCGCAGCAGTGCCGGCTTCGTCGAGGCTGTGCAGGGCAACGTGCAGTTCGAGGATCTCGTCTGGCGTGATCCGCAGACCGGCTCTTGGTTCCTGCCTGCCAGTTCGAAGGCGACCGTCGCCAATCCGGTCGAGCTCCTGAACTCGGATCGCACCCGGGTGTTTCTCGACGCATTGCGGGCAAGCTATGAATACGTCGTCCTGGACTTGCCGCCGCTCGGACCGGTTGCCGATGCGCTCGCCGTAGCACCGCTGGTCGATTCGTTCGTCATGATTATCGACTGGGCGCGCACCAGTCAGGATAGCGTCGTCGAGACTTTGACGCGCTCCAGGCTTCCGGCGGAGCGGATCCTTGGCGTGGTTCTGAACAACGCGGATCTGCGCACGGTCAGGCTCTACTCAGGGGGATACAGTTACTACGAAAGACCGGCCTAACTACCGGCGGAAGCCCTGCATGCAACTTGTGTACTGCAAGGGAGCGGCCGGGAATTTCGGCGACGAGCTGAACGCCATGCTGTGGCCGCGCCTCGCCCCGAGCCTGTTCCGGAATGCCGATCGCACCGGTTTCCTTGGCATCGGCACCATTATCGGCATGCCGACGCCGGGCTGCGACTTCCTGCACGTCTTCTCCAGCGGGATTGGCTACGACCGGCTCAGTAATTGGCGTATCAAGCGGCGCATCTGGTGCGTTCGTGGGCCGTTATCCGCCCGGTTGCTCGATTGTGAGCCGGATGCCGCGCTGACCGACGGCGCCGTGCTTGCCCCCGTGGTGCTGGGACACGGAACGCTTCCGCCGGAGGAACCGGGCATCGGCGTCGTGCCACATTGGGAATCGCTCGACCATCCCGACTGGGACGTAACCTGCGCCGAGGCCGGGATGGCGCTGATTAGCCCGATCGGCGCCCCGGACGCGGTGATCGCCCGTATTCGATCCAAACGGCTGATCATCGCCGAATTGCTGCATGGCGCGATCCTCGCCGATGCGTACGGCATTCCGTGGGTGGCCATCGCCTCCACGGCGAACGTTTCCCGGTTCAAATGGACGGACTGGGCGCTATCGCTTGGGCTGAGCCTGCGCCTGTTGCCGGTCCCGCCGCCCTCGGCCGACGCGCTCCTGCGTTTCGGCCGGTTCCCTTCGGCTCGAAGCGGCGACATTGCGATGGACGCTGAAAGAGCCATGGCGGAATACGGGCAGGCCTTGAACGCGGCGCCCGCCGCGTCGGTCCGGTCACTATTCGCGCCCGAGTTTCGGCCCGGACGACTGGCGTCCCGCGTTAGGCGCAGCGTGGCGCAGCGCGCGCTCAAGCTCGGGCCGTCACGCACTGCCGAGGCGCTTACGCGTGCCGCCCGGCTCGAACCGTCGCTGAGCACGGCCACGCGCCGTGACGAATTGCAGGATCGGATGCTCGGCAGGTTGCGCGAACTTTGCCGCGCAGAAGGCGCGGAGCTTGCCGCCTGAAGGCCCCGTCCAAGGCGCCGCCTGGTCCGCGCTGAACGCGGCGGTCACAGTCGTCTTGCCTCTGGCCATTTTTGTCTTCTTTGCGCACGTTCTGGCGCCGGCCAGCATCGGGTTGGTGGCACTCGCTTTGTCCTGCGCGGAGATTCTCAAGGCGCTTGGCGTACCTGGCCTGTACGAAGCACTGCTGCAACAGAGCGATGATCGGCAACGCTGCCACGAGACGGCGCTCTTCGTCCTGCTTGGCGCCGGCGCACTGCTGTTGCCGCTGTACCTGGTGCTGGTCGGTCTGCTCGGCGCATTCGTCCCGGATGTGGGTGCCAACAGACTGGCGCTCGGGGCCATTGGGCTGCGCATCGTGTTCGATCTTGTGGTCTTGCAGCCGCAGGCCCGGCTTGCGGAGATGCTAGCGTTTCGACGTCTCGCACTGCGTTCGGTCCTGGGCAACCTGCTTGCCGGCGCCCTTGGCGTGACAATCGGGCTTCTCGGTTACGCGTTGACCGGGCTGGTGGTTTATTTGGTCGGCCAAAGCGCGCTAGGCCTGCTGATCGCCGTGGGAGGCTCGCACGCACTCGCCCGGCCTCGCCTGCATCGCGATTGCCTGCTTCGCCTCCGGCGGGAAACCGGTTTCGCCTCCGTGACGCGGCTGATCGCGGCCAGCAACAACTACCTCGATCAGGTAATCGTCGCGGCCGTGATAGGCAGCGTGCCGCTTGCCTGGTTCAATCTCGCCAAGCGGGTCGAAACGTCTCTCGTCGGCATCGCCGCCTCGTTCGCCGCCATTCTGTTCCAGCCGGTTTTCGCGCGGGGGATCAGCGGGCAGCGCGGTGAAGCGCTCCGGCGGGCGCTCGCGATTATCACCGTCACCTGCGGTTTCCCGGCGGCGTTCTTCCTGGTCGATCACCAAGCCGTGGTGCGCGTGTTGTTCGGCGCAAGGTGGCTGCCGGCCGCTCCGGTAATGGCGCTGCTGGCGCTCAGCGGCTTTGCCCGAGGGCTCGCCGGCGTGCATGGCGCAATGCTGTCCGTGTCGTTTCGCAACAGGCAGTTGATGCTCATTGCCGGCACCGCGGCAGTGTCGGGCATTCTGATCGTGTTGATCGTCGCGCCCTTCGGACTAGTCTGGTGCGCAGTGGCGCTCGCTGTGAAGAGCGCGCTGGTCGCGCTCGCTGAGGCATACACCACGCGGTTCGAGACACGTCATGTCGCCCGCACCTGGCTCACGACGGTCATCGCCCCATTCGGCGCAGCGCTGATCGGCGCGGGCTTCGGACAATGGGCCGCAAGCCACTTGCTGCACTCGGATGGCCCGGGGGTCGGGACATTTGCCACGCTTGGCGCGCTGCTGCTCTCGGGCACGCTCGCAACCTCGTGTGGGTTCGCCTGGTTCGCCTGGCACTTTGCCGACCCGATCCGCGTGTATCTGCGAAGTGCGAAGCGGGCGCGCGCATGAAGGTCGCCTATTTCGTCCATGACCTGGCGGATGCTGCCGTGCGGCGCCGGGTCCGCATGTTGCGGGAAGGCGGCGCCGAGGTTGCGCTCACCGGGTTCCGTCGCGCGCCGGAACCGGTGGCCGATGTCGAAGGTATAGCGCCGGTCGATCTCGGGCGAACGGAGGACGCACGGCTGATCCGACGGGTGGGCTCGGTGCTGGCCGCCACCGCCGGTGCGCGCTGGCGCGAGGTCGTTTCAGGCGCAGATGTGGTCATGGCCCGGCAGCTTGAGATGCTCGTCATCGCCGCGCGCGCTCGCCGCCAAGTCGCACCGGCTGCGCCGCTGGTTTATGAGTGCCTCGATATTCACCGTCTGATGGCATCCGGAGGACCGGCGGGCGCGGCTCTCCGCAGCCTGGAACGGCGGTTAATCGCGCATTGCGCGCTGCTGGTTGTCAGCTCCGGCGCTTTCGTGCGGGAATATTTCGCGCGGGTGCATCCGGCTTTGCCGCGCGTCCTACTGCTAGAAAACAAGATTCTCGGCTGCGAACTGGGCAATGCGCAACCCGGGAGGCACGAAACGGCGACGCGCCCGCCCGGACCACCCTGGCGCATCGGCTGGTTCGGCGTGATCCGCTGCGCGCGCAGCCTGGACCTGCTGGCCGGCCTGGTTCGCCTGCTGCCCGGCCAAATCGAGGTGCTCATCCGGGGCCGGATCGCGCCGACTGCCGTGCCGGATTTCGGCCGCGTGCTGGCGCGTACGCCGGGCATCCAATTCGGTGGCACCTATGACCGGCGGACCGAGCTGGAACAAATCTACGGTCAGGTGCATTTCACCTGGGCGGTGGATTTCTACGAGGCAGGCGCCAACTCGAACTGGCTGCTGCCCAACCGGCTCTATGAGGGCGGGCTGTATGGCGCGGTGCCGATCGCGCTCGCCTCGGTTGAAACCGGGCGGTGGCTGGCCGCGCGCCATGCGGGGCTGCTGCTCGAAGAGCCGCCCGAACCATCGCTGGAGCGTTCTTTCGCTTGCATGACCCCCGAACGCTACGCGGCGGCGCAGCGCGGGATGGCGCAGATCCCGAGTGCTGATTTCATCCACGGCAGCGCCGACTTCGCGGCGTTCGTCGCCGCGCTTGCGGCGCTGGCGGGGAATGTCGGCGCGGGGCGAAGCGCCGCGTGAGCAAGCCCATTGCCTACGTGCTGGGCGGGCCCACCGTCCCCGAACGGCCGGCTGACCCGACGCTCCGGCCACGAGCCGAATTTCAGGTCTTCACGGCGCGCAACGGAAGCACGTTACTTGCTACGAATGACGCCGCGGGCGCTCGGTCCGTGCTCAGCCGGCTGGTCCGGCCGATCCACAGCCCCGGGTTGAGCCTTGCCGCTTTCATGCGCGAGCGGATCGCCGATTTCTGTGCGGTGCTGGCATCCGGTGAGGATATCGGCATTCCGGTCGCGCTGGCCTCGCTCGGGCAAACCGCGGTTCCCGTCTGCGTCATCCTGCACGGGCACTTTGCCGGGGGGCGCAAATTCGCTGCGGCCATCGCCTTGCTGCGCCGCTCCGCGCCGCATGTTCACTTGTTCTGTCTGTCCCGCCCACTACGCGATCGGATGTTACGTGAGTTCGGCTTTCCTCCGGATCGATGCCACGATACGGGCTACGGCGTGGACACGGCGTTTTTTCAGCCTGCCGATGCGGTAGCGGGCGAGGGGCCGGTCGTCAGCGCCGGATTGGCGAACCGGGACTACACCACCCTGATCGAAGCCGTGCGGCCCTTGAGCGCGCCGCTCAAAGTGGCCGCCGACAGTGCGTGGTTTCCCGGAGTTCCGGAACTGGGGACGCGCTCCCTGCCCGAACATGTCGAGGTGCGGTCCTATGGCGACTACCGTTCCTTGCGCGATCTCTATGCGCACGCCCGGTTTGTCGTGGTGCCGATGCATCCCTGCGGGCATGCGTGCGGCTACGCGGTGATCGCAGAAGCCATGGCCATGGGAAAAGCAGTAATTGCGACGCGCACCGATGCGCCGAGCGACTTCCTGGAGGATGGGGTCAACGGGTTCTATGTCCGGGCTGGGGACGTGGGGGATTTGCGCCGCCGCATCGCTTTCCTGCTGGAATGCCCGGATCTCGCCGTCGCGATGGGGGCCAGCGCGCGGGCGCGCATGGTCGGGCAGTTCTCAGTCGAGCAGTATTGCGCGCGGATGGAGCAGGCGATGAGCCGGGCTCGCGCATTGCAACGCTGACGGTCGCGCTATAATCGCCCGATGCGACCGATCCGATTCGCCTGCCGTGTCTTTACCGCCGCCGCGCTGCTTCTGGCCGCCGATGCGGCGACGATTTGCGCGCGGGCGGATATGCCGGACGTGCTCGATACAAGTGATTTCATCGCACCCGGATTCTCAACTGATTTCGGCGCGCCGCTGAAGCTGCGGCAGGGCCGGGTCACGATTGAAGGCCCGAAGCCGCTGACCGACCCGAATTTCACCTGGACCGCGGGTTATATCCACACCAAGCCGGTTGAAGGCGAGGCTGGCCGGGGCCCGGGGAAAGCTTGGTTCCCGGCCTTCTCCACCCTGCATGACGAGCTTGAACTTTACCCCAATGCGCAAGCGATCGCGTTGCTGCATGCCTCGCCGTTCAGCATATCGGGCGGCGTGCTGACGATCACCGCCGATCGGTTTCCCGAAGCGGCGCGGGTGCTGATCCCCGCACCACTCGCAACCAATGCGCGGTATCTGTCGGGCGCGCTTGTGTCCTATCCGTTCAGCCAGGAATACGGGTATTTCGAAATCCGCGCCAAGCTGCCCGCCGGCAACGGGCTATGGCCGGCATTCTGGCTACTGCCGATGAGCGGCAAATGGCCGCCGGAGATCGACGTGTTCGAGGTGCTCGGCCACGACCCGACCACACTCTACACGACGGTTCACACGCAAGAGGATGGGCATCACCGTTACTGGGGCAAACCGACCAAGGGCCCCGATCTGTCGCGGGACTTCCATTTGTTCGGCGTCGATTGGGGGCCGCGCGAGACCGGATTTTACCTGGACCGGCATCTGGTCTTTTCCACGCGCACGCCGGCGGACTGGCACATGCCGTTTTATTTGTTGCTGAACCTTGGCGTCAGTGCGGGCGGCTGGGCGGGCAAGCCGGACGCGACCACGCAGTTTCCGGCGCGCGAGGAAATCGCCTATGTGCGTGCCTGGCAGCGCAAGGCGTATCTGGAACGGGACAAGTAGGACTATTTGGCGCCCACAGAAAACTCGGGCAACACAGCCGTGGCCTCGATTTCCAGCCGCGCGGCGGTTTCAACAAGACCGCTGATTTGCACCAATGTCATGGCGGGATACACGGCACCGATCACCGCGCGGTAAGCGCTGCCCAGCGGCTTCAGATTGGCCTTGTATTCGGCGATATCACACACGTACCAGGTTAGGCGCACGAGATGTTCCGGCCGGCCGCCGGCCTCGCGTAGCACCGCGACGATGTTCTCCAGCGCACGGCGTGCCTGCGCGACGAAATCATCGGGAATCGCGCCGCCCGGGTCGGCGCCGATCTGCCCCCCCAGGAACACGCAGCGTCCGGCGGCCAGCACGCCATGCGCGAAGCCGCGCGGCTGCGGCCAGCCTTCCGGCAAAAGCGTTCGATGTAGCGCGGAGGGGTGCCGGGACGAGTTGCTCATTCCAAACTTCCTTCCGTTTCCGCCAACGCGCGCAACCGGAAGCGTTGCAGCTTGCCGGATTCCGTGCGCGGCAGCGCCGCCATGAACACGATGGCACGTGGATACTTATAGGGGGCAATCACCGATTTCACATGCTCCTGAAGCGTGCGGATCAGGGCTTCGGACGGCGCTTGGCCTTGTGCCAGCACGATGAACGCTGTGACGATTTGCCCGCGCGCCGCATCCGGCACGCCGACGACGCCGCATTCCGCAACCGCGGGGTGACTGATCAGCGCAGCCTCCACTTCGGGTCCGGCGATGTTGTAGCCGGCGGAGATGATCATATCATCCGTGCGCGCTTGATACCGGAAATACCCGTCCTCATCGACGCAGCAAGCGTCGCCGGTGATGTTCCAGCCATCGGCAATGTAACTGCGCTGGCGATCGTCCGCGAGATAGCGGCAACCCGTCGGACCGCGCACCGCGAGACGCCCGACCCGCCCCGGCGGCAGGACCGCGCCTTCGTCGTCGATCACGCGGGCTTCATAGCCGGGCACCGGCGGGCCGAGCGCGCCTGCCCTCATCGCCTCCGCCGGAGCGCCAATGAAAATGTGCAGCATCTCCGTGGAGCCGATCCCGTCCATCAGCCGGATCCCGGTGCGCTCTCGCCATTCGGTCCAGGTTGCGGCGGGCAGCGCTTCGCCGGCGGAGACGCCGGCGCGCAAGGACGGCAAGCCCGCCCGGCGGCAGCATCGGCAGCATCGCCCGATAGGCGGTAGGCGCGGTGAAACATATCGTCGCGCCGATGCCGGTCGATGGCTTGCAGGAAGTCGGCCGGGGAGGTTCGCTCGCACAGGACCGAGGCCGCGCCAACGCGCATCGGGAACAGCACCGCCCCGCCCAAGCCGAAGGTGAAGGCAATCGGCGCCGAGCCGATGAAGATATCGGTTGCGCGCGCGCGCAGCACATGCGCGCCGTAAGTGTCGCACACGGCCAGCATGTCGCGATGGAAGTGCATGGTGCCCTTGGGCGTGCCCGTCGTGCCGGAGGTGAAGGCGATCAGGCAGACATCCTCGCAACCGGTCGGCATCGCGGCGAAGGCATCCGCCGCGCGTTCCATCTGCGCCTCCAGCCCGTCCGGCGCGTCGGTGTGGAGCGGAACGATCCGGCACGGCGCCTGCGCCATATCGGTGGCACGCCGCATGTCCGGAAGCAGGCTCGCCTCGCAAAGCGCCAGGCCGATCCGCGCCTTGTCCAGAATGAACGCGAGTTCCCGGGCGCGCAGCAGCGGCATTGTGGGCACCGCGATGCCGCCCGCCTTCATCACCGCGAGATAGGACGCCGCCAGCATCGGGCTGTTCGCCCCGCGCAGCAGCACGCGATTGCCCGGAACCAGCCCCAGCGCCCCGGTCAGCACGTTGGCGATGCGGTTCACCATGCCCTGCACCTGGGCATAGCTCAGGCGCCCGGTATCGGTGACGAACAGCGGCGCATCGCCACGCCCGTTCTCAATCCATCGGTCCAGCAGTTCCCGCACGCAGTTCACCTGCCCCGGGTAGGACAGGCCGGGGAGCGTGAAGACCAGCTCCGGCCATAAGTCCCGTCGGGGCAGGTTTTCCTCGGCGAACCGGTCCAGGTGAGCACTGGGCATCCCGCGATCCTTGCTCATCGTGGCGCGGTCCGTATGTTCGGCCCGTGCGGCTCGGTTGGACGATCACGACCGCGTGCCCCGCGCGCGGCTTCGTTCTCGCCACGCCTACCCTTTCACATCACAAATCGGCCCCCGATATCCTAAGAAGGCGGTGCTGCTTAGGATGCCGGCATGGACGTGGTGATTATCGGTGGCGGGCCGGCCGGGCTCTATTTCGCGATTTTGTTGAAACGCGACCGGCCGGAGGCGCGGGTGCGCGTGATCGAGCGCAATAGGCCGGATGATACGTTCGGCTTCGGCGTCGTGTTCAGCGATCAGACGCTGGAAGCATTCGAAGCCGCCGATCCGGCGTCCTACGACGCGATCACCGAAAATTTCGCCTATTGGGATGATATCGAGATCCATCTGCGCGGCACGGTGCATCGCGTCGGCGGCAACGGATTTTGCGGCTGCTCCCGGCGCACGTTGCTGATGCTGTTGCAGCAGCGAGCACGCAGCCTGGGTGTGGACATGACCTTCCGGCGCGAGGCCACGCCGGAAGACTTCCCCGAGGCCGACCTGATCGTTGCGGCGGACGGCATCAACAGCGCCGTACGCACACGCTGGGCCGGGCATTTCGAGCCGCGTATCGACCTGCGCCCCAACCGCTTCGCCTGGATGGGCAGTACCCGCCCCTTCGATGCGTTCACTTTTTTCTTCAAAGAACGGCAGGAAGGCATTTTCATCGCTCATTGCTATCAATACGAACCGGCTGCCAGTACCTGGGTCATGGAAACCGACCCCGAGACGTTTGCGCGTGCCGGGCTGGACGCGATGGACGAGCAGGCAGAGCGCCCGGTTCCTGGAAGACGTATTCCGTGACGAGTTGCGCGGACATCGGCTGCTGACCAACCGCTCGGTATGGCGCTCATTCCCGATGATCCGGTGCGCGCGCTGGACGCGCGGCAATATCGTATTGCTGGGTGACGCCAAGGCGACCGCGCATTTCTCGATCGGCTGCGGCACCAAGCTCGCGATGGAGGATGCGATCGCGCTTCGCGACGCGTTGCGGGGCGCGGGTTCCGTGGCCGAGGGGCTGGCGCGATTCGAATCCGGACGGCGCGAGGAAGTGGAGAAGACGCAGCACGCCGCCGATGTCTCGCTCGTCTGGTTCGAGCACGTGAGACGGTTCTGGTCGATGCACCCGACCCGCTTCGCCTTCGGCGTGATGACCCGCTCCAAGGCGATCACTTATGACAATCTGGCGTTGCGCGCGCCCGATTTTGTCCGGCAGGCCGATGCGGCATTCGCCGAGGATGCGCGCGCCGAGGGCATTCCGGCGGATCCTGCTCTGCCGCCCATGTTTCAGCCGTTCCGGCTGCGCGGGATGGAGCTGGCCAATCGGGTCGTGCTGTCACCGATGTGCCAATACAGTGCCAAGGACGGCGTTCCCGGAGACTGGCACATGGTGCATTACGGGGCGCGCGCGGTAGGCGGCGCCGGGTTGATCTTCACGGAAATGACGAATGTGTCCGCCCATGCGCGGATCTCGCCGGGCTGCACCGGGTTCTATTCCGACGCCCAGGAAGTGGCCTGGAAACGCATCGTCGATTTCGTGCATGCGAACGGCGCGGCGAAGATTTGCATGCAGCTTGGCCACGCCGGGCGCAAGGGTGCGACGAAACTGATGTGGGAAGGGATCGACCAGCCGCTGGAAAGCGGCGGCTGGCCGGTGATCTCGGCCTCGGCCATTCCGTATTATCCGCACAGCCCGGTCCCGCGCGCGATGACGCGGGATGACATGCAGCGAGTGCGGCAGGATTTCGTGCAGGCCGCGCAGCGTGCATTGCGCGCCGGCTTCGACATGCTGGAGGTGCATTGCGCGCATGGCTATCTGCTGGCGAGCTTTCTCTCGCCGCTCACCAACTATCGCACGGATGGCTATGGCGGCGCGGTGGAGAACCGGTTGCGCTTTCCGCTGGAGGTGTTCGATGCCGTGCGCAGCATCTGGCCGGCGAAGCGGCCGATGTCGGTGCGCATCTCCGCAACCGATTGGGCGGACGGCGGCATCTCGGAGGACGACGTATTGGCCATCGCCCGCGCCTTCGCTGCGCATGGTTGCGACCTGATCGACGTCTCGACCGGGCAAACCGTGGCCGATGCCGCGCCGCTGTACGGGCGGATGTTTCAGGTGCCGTTCAGCGACATGATCCGCAACGAAACCGGCCTGGCGACGATGTGCGTCGGCAACATCATCAGTGCCGATCAGATCAACACCATCCTGGCCGCGGGCCGCGCCGATCTGGTGGCGCTGGCGCGGCCGCATTTGACCGATCCCGCTTTCACCTTGCGCGCGGCCGCGCAATACGGTGTCGCCGACCTGGCCTGCCCGCCGCAATACCTGCCCGGCAAGGAAGCGCTGATGCGCAACGCCAGGCGCGAGCACGAGGAACTGGCCGAGCTACGGCGTAAGACGCGTCCCCGCAGCCATGTTACGCCTGCCGCGCCGCGCGCAGCGGCTGAATAGCCGATCTGCCCGACCGCATGGACCCGCCGCTGAAGGATCTGACCGCACTGGTTACGGGCGGTGCCAAAGGGATTGGGCTCGCCATCGCCCGGCGATTGGCAGCAGACGGGGCTGCGCTCAGCCTAATCGGGCGCGACGGTGTGGTGCTCGCGCGTGCTGCCGCCGAGCTTAACGCGCGCCAAGCGGTTGCGGACGTAACGGACGCCGCTGCACTCAGCACCGCAATTGCCGGCCTGCCGCCATGCGCCATTCTTGTGAACAATGCGGGCGCTGCCGTCTCCAAGCCGTTCCTGCGGCATGAGCTGGCAGATTTCGAAGCGATGCTGCGGATCAATCTATTCGCTGCCGTCACCGCGTGCCGGCTTGTCTTGCCGGGCATGCGCGCTTGCGGCTTCGGGCGGATCGTCAACGTCGCGAGCACGGCGGGGCTGAAGGGCTACCCTTATGTGACCGCCTATGTCGCAGCCAAGCACGCGCTGGTCGGGTTCACGCGCGCGCTGGCGCTGGAGACGGCAAAGGATGGCGTCACGGTCAACGCGGTCTGCCCCGGTTTCGCCGATACCGACATGACCGCGCGGGCGGTGGCCGACATCGTGGCCGCGAGCGGACGGACGCCGGAAGCGGCCCGCGCAGAGCTCGCGCGCAACAATCCCATGCAGCGCCTGATCGCCCCCGAAGAGGTGGCCGAGGCCGTAGCCTTCCTGTGCCGGCGCAAGTCCGGCGTAGTGACCGGCCAAGCAATCGTGGTGGCCGGCGGCGAAATTTAGGAATAAACGGCCCTACGCCTCCCCCTCGTCAGCCATCCGCCGCCAGCAGCGCAGCATTGCCGCCGGCGGCAGCGGTGTTGATCGAGACGGACCGTTCCTCGGCGAAGCGATACAGCGTAATCGGGCTACCGGCCTTGGGGCCGGTGCCGGATAGTCCGTGACCGCCGAACGGCTGCACGCCGACCACGGCGCCAACCTGGTTGCGGTTGACATAAGCGTTGCCGATGCGCAGCCGTTCGACGATGCGCTTCGCCGTACGCTCGATCCTGGTGTGAACGCCCAAGGTCAGTGCATAGCCGGTGCTGTCGATCGCCTCCAGCACCGCATCCAGCCGATCGGCCGCGAAGCGGACCACATGCAGCACCGGGCCGAATATTTCACGCCGCAGCGCCGCCGGATCCGGCAGCAGATAGGCACGCGGCGCGAAGAACGTGCCGTGCTCGGTCCCTGCGGCAAGGCAAGCTGGACAAGCGGCGATCCCATCGTTGCGCAATACCGGTCCAGATCGTCACGCGCGGCCGCGTCGATCACCGGGCCGATATCGGTCGCGGGGTCGATCGGATCGCCAATGACCAGCGTCTCCGCCGCCCCCGCCAGCATGCGCAGCACGCTATCAGCGCTTTCCTCCTGAACGCAAAGCAGCCGCAGCGCGGAACAGCGCTGTCCGGCGGAGCCGAACGCGCTAGTCAGAACATCGGTCACCACCTGCTCGGGCAAAGCAGAACTGTCGACGATCATGGCGTTCACACCGCCCGTCTCGGCGATGAACGGCACGATCGGGCCAGGGCGCGCGGCCAGCGCGCGCGCTATTGACTGTGCTGTCTCGGTGCTGCCGGTGAAGGCCACACCTCCAACGCGGAAGTCGCCGACAAGCGTTGCGCCAATCTCGCCCGCGCCGGTTAGCAGCGCCAGCGCATCAACCGGCACGCCGGCCTTGTGCAGCAGCGCAACCGCGCGCGCGGCGATCAGCGGCGTCTGCTCCGCCGGCTTTGCAGCGACCGCGTTGCCCGCAGCCAGCGCCGCCGCGACCTGGCCCACGAAGATCGCCAGCGGGAAATTCCACGGCGCAATGGCGGCGAACACGCCGCGCCCGCCGAGCTGCCATGTGTTCCGCTCTCCCGTCGGTCCCGCGAGTTCAGCGGCGGACCGAACTGCTCGCGCGCGCGGGCAGCATACCAGCGGCAGTGATCGGCAGCCTCGCGCAGTTCCGCAATGCCGTCGGGCAGGTTCTTGCCTGCCTCATGTGCCAGCAGAAACAAAAGCTCGCTTCGATCTTCCTCGATCAGGTCGGCCGCGCGGTCCAGCACATCCGCGCGCGCCGCCCCACCGGCACGATCCCAGCCGCGCCAGCCGCGTGCGAGAAGTTCGAGCGCCTTGTCGATCTCCACCCGCGTTGCGTCGGCGGCGTGGCCCAGTAAAATGCGCCGGTCCGATGGGGAGCGAATTTCCCGCACCAAACCGGCGCCGCCGACCCGGCGAACCTCCCCCGCGTGACGGGCAATCGCGGCGAGCAGAACCGGAGCTTCCGCGCGATCGGCGAGATCGATTCCGGCCGAATTCTTGCGGTCCGGATAGAGCTCGCGCGGGATTCGGATGCGCGGATGCGGACGATTGGCGAGCGAGACGAGCCGCGTCACCGGATCGGCCACGATCGCCGCTTCCGGAACGGCCGGATCAACCAGGCGATGCACGAAACTCGTATTGGCGCCGTTCTCCAGCAGCCGGCGCACGAGATAGGCGAGCAGATCCTCGTGCGTGCCGACCGGCGCATAGACGCGCACCGGGCAATCCGGGCCGACGAGGCCCTGATACAGCGCCTCGCCCATGCCGTGCAGGCGCTGCATCTCGAACCCGTTCCCGCCAGCCAGTTCCAGCACCGTCGCCACGCTATGCGCGTTGTGCGTAGCAAAGGCTGGACGCAGCCGGTCGCGTAATGACAGCATCCGCCGCGCGCAGGCGAGCCAGCTCACATCGGTGGCGGCCTTGCGGATGAACACCGGATAATCCGCGTGTCCCTGGGTCTGCGCCAGCTTGATCTCGGTATCCCAATAGGCGCCCTTAACCAGACGCACCGGGACGCGATGGCCCGTCGCAGCGCCCTGCCCCGCGACCCAGTCGATTACCGCCGATGCCCGTTTCTGATACGCCTGCACCGCGAGCCCGAGCCCGTCCCAGCCGCGGAGCGCTGGAGGGGCGAGCGCGGCGGCGAATACATCGAGGCTGATCTCCAGCCGATCCGCCTCTTCCGCGTCCACCGTCAGCCCGATGCCGGCGACCCGCGCCGCCTGCGCGAGCGCGCCCAGACTGTCGATCAGCGCCGGCACGCAGCGTGCGGCTTGCAGCGGTTCGTAGCGCGGGTGCAGCGCGGAGAGCTTGACCGAGATTTCCGGCGCGTCGTCCGGTGCTCGCCCGGCGGCGGCGCGGCCAATGGCACCGATCGCGTCCATGTAGGCGCTCAGATAGCGGCTGGCGTCGGCGTGCGTCTTCGCCGCTTCGCCCAGCATATCGAAACTGTAGCGCCAGCGCCGGCCCTGCTCGGTCCCGGCGCGCGCCAGGGCTTCGCCGATGGTGCGTCCCATCACGAATTGCCGGGCGAGCAGGCGCATGCCACGACGCAGCGCGGTGCGGATCACCGGCTCGCCCAGGCTGCGAAGGATGCGGAGGACCGCTGCCTGCACGGCGCCGGGACCTGCTTCGTTCGGGGACAACACGCGCCCGGTCAGCATGAACGCCCAGGCGGAGGCGTTGACGGCCAAGCTGTCGCCGTGCCCGATATGCGCTTCCCAGTCGGCCGCGCCGATCCGGTCCTCGATCAACGCGTCGGCCGTCGCCGCATCCGGGATGCGCAGCAGTGCCTCGGCCAGACACAGCAGCGCCACGCCCTCGGTCGTGCCAAGCCCGTACTCGCGCAAAAAATCGGTCACGTCGGCGCCGGGCTGATGGGCGGCACGCGCGGCGCGGACCAGAGCACGGGCGCGCGCATCGACCCGGGCGGCGAGCTTCGGCGGAAGTGTCGCCGCCGCGATCAGCGGCGCCAGCACCTCCGTCTCGGGCGCGCGGTGCAGACGCCGCAGCGCGGAACGATCATCGGCCGCCGCCGTCTTCGTCAGGCCGACCAAATCAGCCAAGCGAGCTCACGCCGAACAGCATCGGATGCACATAGAGCAGCACGCCCCAGGCGATGATTGCGGCGGCGAACCGCGCCCAGCCGTATTCGGCGGGGGCGAACCGGTTGCGTCCTTGTGCGATGGCCCCGAATGGGATGATCGACGTCACCGCCGCCAGCGCACCCCACGCCCGCGAGTCGCGACGCGCGAGCTTGCGGTCGATCGACGGCATGCCCGCCAGCGCCGTCACCAGGAAGGCGCCAAAGAAGATCACGCTCGCCGTGTCGCCGTTGCCGATTACATGGACCGCCGCCCAGATCGCAAACGACCATAGCATCGGATGGCGCGTAATGCGCACAATTCCGGTCGGCTGGCTCGGGCCAGCGGCTTCGCCGCCGATCGCGGTCGGGTTCGGCTGGCTCACCGCGCCCACGAGCAGGATGAAGGCGGGCAGCATCGCCACCGCCAGCACGTCCAGCACCCAATCGGGGACGATCCAAAGCTGGTTCGTGGGCGCCGCGCGATAGGCAAAGATCAGTGCGACCAGCAGCGCCAGAGAGGCCAGCGCGAAGACGCCGCGAAATCCGCGATCGCCGAGATAACGGACCACCGCGCCGCGCACCTTGGTGCCCGCGATGCCGATATGCAGTCCCAGCCAGGCCAGGGCGGCGATTACCAGCATCTCAACCTCCATCGGGGTGCCCACCAGGGTTGCCACGCCGCACGCCCCGGCCGAGCATGCACGACGACCACGGAGCGCGCTGATGCAGTATACGCCGCCGCCACACGTTACGCAGCACTGGAGCATCACCAAGCCCGCGGCCCATGGGCGGGCCGGGATCGTCGTCGCGCAGGCCCAAAGCGCTGCGCAGGCGGGCGCGGCGGTGCTGGACGCCGGCGGCAATGCGGTCGATGCCGCCGTGGCAACGGCGCTGGCGCTCGCCGCGGTGGAGCCCTGGAACTCGGGCCTCGGCGGCATCGGCTTCGCGCTGGTGCATCGTGCCGGCGAGGGTAGAGCCGAGGTCGTCGATTTCGGCCCCGTGGCGCCGCGTGCGCTCGATCCGTCCTGTTTCCGCCTGACCGGCAGGATGAAACAGGATCTGTTCGACTGGCCGGAAGTAGAGGGCGACGCCAATATCCACGGCCCGCTGTCCTTCGCGATCCCCTCTGCACCGGCGGGCTATGCGCTGATGCACGAACGCTGGGGCCGGCTGCCGTTATCCGAGGTGATTGCACCGGCAATCGCCCTGGCCCGGCGCGGCCTTCCCGCCGATTGGTACACCACGCTGAAGGTCGCGAACTCGGCAGCGGTCTTGCGCAACTATGCCGAAAGCGCGCGCATCTACTTGCCCGAAGGACTGCCGCCCATCTCTCCCTATCAGGGGACGGTAAGCTTCTTCCGTTTGGGTGCGCTGCCGGAAACACTGGAACGGCTCGGCCGGGCGGGCTGGCGCGATTTCTACGCGGGTGACATCGCCGCAAATATTATCGCCGACGTGGCGGCGATGGGGGGTGTTCTTTCGGTTTCCGATTTGCGCGACTGCCGGGCCAGTATTCGAGCCGCAACGGAAATCACCTGGCGCGGTCGGACCCTGCAACTCACAGGCGGCCTGACCGCCGCGCCGACGCTGATGCGCGTGTTGGAACGAATGGCCGAGGCGCCATACGGCGCAGCACCGGGGCCGGATTGGTACGTGGCGCTCGCGCGGGCGATGCGCGCCGCCTATGCGGAACGCTTGTCGGCTCTGGGGGAAACAACGCATGGGGCGGCAACGCCGGAGGAGACCTGCACGACGCATCTGACCACGTGCGATGCGGACGGCACGATGGTCGCGCTGACCTCTACCCTGCTTTCCTCGATGGGAAGCCGCGTCGTGCTGCCCGGCTCCGGCGTTCTGATGAACAACGGCGTGATGTGGTTCGATCCGCGCCCCGGCCAGCCGAACTCTATCGCGCCGGGCAAACGCCCGCTCACCAACATGCTGCCGGTGATCCTGCGGGATAGTGCGCGCCCGTTCATCGCCGCGGGTGCCTCGGGCGGGCGACGGATCATGGCCTCGGTGTTCCAGATGCTGACCTATGTCGCCGATTTCGGGATGACTCTGGAGGAAGCGGCACACCATCCGCGCATCGATGTTTCCGGCCCGGATGAGGTGAATATTGATCGACGAATGCCCGAAGAGGTGGTCGCGGCGCTACGCCGGTACGGCGAGGTGGCGGTCGTCGAACATGGCGTCATGCCGATCAACTTCGCCTGCCCGAACCTGATCGTTCAGAACGAAGACGGGACGCGAACCGGCATCAGCGACGTGGCTTCGCCCTGGTCGGCGGCGTTGGCGCAGTGATGCCGTCGGCTCAAAGCCAGCCATCCTCCACATCCGGCAGCGGAACCGCCGCGATCAGCCGCCGCGTATAGACGTGACGCGGTGCTGCGAAGACCGTTTCGCAAGCGCCCGTTTCCACGATCTCGCCTTGCAGCAGCACAGCCACGTGGTCGCACAGCACACGCACCACCGACAGATCGTGGCTGATGAACAGCAACGTCAGCCCCATGCGTTGGCGCAAGCCGCGCAACAGCAGCAGGATTTGCGCTTGGGTGGACACGTCCAGGCCCGATACGATTTCATCGGCAACAATGAAATCCGGCTCCAGCGCGATGGCGCGGGCAATGCCGACGCGCTGGCGCTGGCCACCGGAAAGCTGGTGCGGATAGCGGTCCACGAAGTCGGGTGGTAGCGCGACCGCCTCCAGCAGCGCGGCCGCACGTTCGCGGCGCGCGGCACGTCCGGCAATGCGCCCGAACGCCTCCAGCGGACGGGTGACGATGGTGCCCACGCTCAGGCGCGGGTTCAGCGCCGATTGCGTATCCTGGAAGATCATCTGCATGCGCGCCTTCAGCGGCCGCAAGGCGGCGGGCGAAGAGCTGCCCGATCTCGATGCCATCGAAACGCAGCATTGCCCGGCGGCGGGAATCAGCCCGAGCAAAGCGCGCCCGAGCGTGCTTTTGCCCGAGCCGGACTCGCCCACAAGCCCGAACGCCGAACCGCGCGGAATCGCCAGATTTACGTCGTGAATCACCGTAACGCGCCGCCCGGACCGATCGGGGAAAGTCACGCGCAGCGCATCCGCCTCGACCAGTGGCGGGACGTTCATGAGGCGGCGGGCGGCGGGGGCCGACGGTCTTGCGCTGCCGCCTCGGCGCGCAGCGCCTCCAACAGCGCCGGCGGTATCGGCCGCAGGGCATCGGCCGGGCGATCCAGCCGCGGCGTCGCACGTCAGCAACGCGCGCGTGTAGGGATGCTCGGGCGCGGCCAGCATCCCCGCCACCTCGCCCTGCTCCAGCACCCGGCCGGCATGCAGCACGCTCGCCGTTGCGCAGAGCTTGGCGACCAGACCGAGATCGTGGGTGATGAACAGAACAGCGGCCCCGTCGCGCCGTTGCAGCACGTGCAAAAGACGCAGGATTTCGCGCTGCACGGTCACGTCCAGCGCGGTGGTCGGCCTCGTCGGAAATGATCAAGCGCGGCCGGCCGGCGAAGGCCATGGCGATCAGCACTCGCTGGCGCATCCCGCCGGAAAGCTGGTGCGGGTAGCGACCGCACCACGCGCTCGGGCTCGCGGATCAGCACGTCGGCGAGGAGCGCCAGCGTGCGGCGTCGTGCCGAAACCCGGTCCATGCCCAGACGCAGGCGCAGCAGTCGCCGATCTGCGCGCCGATCCGGCGCACCGGGTTGAGCGGCGCTCATCGGGTCTTGCGGGATCGCGCGATCTCGCGCCCGAGCAGGGCGCGGCGGGCGCGGGGCGGCAGGCGCAACAAATCGTGTCCGTCGTAGCGGATCGTGCCCCGCGTGATTCGCGCAGCCGGCCGGCAGCAGCCCGAGGACGGCGCGGCCGATCATGGATTTTCCGGCACCGCTTTCGCCCACCAGCCCATGCACCTCGCCTTGTTGCAGCGACAGCGACACGCCGCGCAGAACCGGCGTGCCGCCGATCGCAACGTGCAGGTTCTCGACCGCGAGCGTGCTCATCGCGCCTGCCCCGGCGTCATCGCCTGGCGCACGCCATCGCCCAGCAGATTGAAGCCAAGCGCCGCCAAGATCAGGCACAGCACCGGAAAAGCCATGATCCACCAGGCTTCGTGGATGACCTGCCGCCCCTCGGCGATCATGCCGCCCCAGGTCGGCGTATCGCTGGCAACGGAAAGGCCGACAAAGGACAGAATGGCCTCGACCACCACCGCAATGCCCATTTCCACCGCGAGCAATGTCAGGATCAGCGGCAGCACGTTGGGCAGCACCTCGCGCAACAGGATGGCGGCGGCCGGAAAGCCCCAGGCTGCGCGCCGCCGTCACGTAGTCGCGCGCCGACTGCACCATACTTCGGCGCGGACGACCCGGGCGAAACGGGTCCAGTCGACCGCCACGATGGCGACAATGACCGAGGCGAGCCCGGCGCCCATCACCGCCGCCAGCACGATCGAGAGCAAGACGGGCGGAAACGCCATCCAGACGTCGATCACGCGCGAAATCAGCGCATCGGCCCAGCCCCGGCAAATCCGGCCACCAGACCCAGCGCCGTGCCGATCAGGCAGGCCAATCCGGCAGCGACCAGGGCCACCGACGCGGCGACGCGCGCGGCGTAGATCAGCCGCGAGAGCACGTCGCGGCCGAGACTGTCCGTGCCGAGCGGGAAAGCAGGGTCGCCGCCGTGCATCCAGACCGGCGGCAACTGCGCCGAGAGAAGATCCTGTTCGAGCGGATCGTGCGGCGCGAGCACGGGAGCGAAGGCGGCCGTTCCGAGCAGTAAAAGCGCCAGCACGCTTCCGGCCATCAGCCGGGCATTCGCGTATTGCCGAAAGGATCGCCAGCACGCGCAAATCCGAGCTCGACCCCCCCGCCGGCCGCACCTCCCGCAAGGCGAGCGGGAGCGGCCGTTCGGAATCCGCCCCTCCCCTTGCGGGAGGGGTTGGGGGAGGGGTTAAACCATCAGTCGGTTGGGCCATTGGCGTCAGCCATCGCGGATCCGCGGATCGAGCGTCAGGATCAGCATGTCGACGACCAGATTGAGCGCGATGAACAGCAGGCCGAAGGTCAGGATCAGGCCCTGGATCAGCGGAAAATCGCGGTTGATCACCGCGTCGATCGCCATGTTGCCGATCGCCCTCATAGGAGAAGAGCGCTCGACCAGCACCGTCCCGCCCAGCAGCAACGTCATCTGCACGCCGCCGAGCGCCACGGTCGGGAATCGGCGCATTGCGGAAACACCTCGCGGATCAGGATCGCGGGCCGCGAAAAGCCACGTGCGCGGGCGATCTGCGCGTAGTCCTGATGCTCGGCCTCCGCCAGCGAGACTTTCAGCAGGCGCGCGATATGGCCGCAAACGGCAAGGCGAGCGCGATGGCCGGCAAGGATCATGTGCGCGAGCAGGTCGGCGAACGACGTCGAAACGCCGCGTCACCAGACTTTCGATCAAATAGAAATGCGTGACGAAGCCCACATCAAGCCGCGGATCGATGCGGCCCGGCGTCGGCAGCAGCGGCACCAGCACCCGAACAGCAGCAGCAGGATCAGGCCCCAGAGAAAATCGGGAATGGCAAGGCCGGCGGCGACGCCCCGCATCGATCAGCCCATTCGGCGCGCGGCCCGCGAACCGCGACACCAATCAAGCGCGAAGGCAAGTCCCAGCGCAATGGCCATAAGCGTCGCCAGCAGCGCCAGCTCGAGCGTCGCCGGTAGCCGTGGCGCAGGATCAGCCTCGACCACGTCTTGCCGCAAGCTGATCGAGCGGCCGAAATCGCCGCATGGCGAGACCGGCCAGGCCAATTGCGCGAATTGCTCCGGGATGCGCTCGGTCGAGCCCATAGAGATGCGCGCAGCCGGGCGATATCGGCCTGCGTGCGCGCCCGGCGGGATCATCATCGCGATGGGATCGCCGGGCACGACGCGCAGCAGCACGAACGACGATGACCGCGACGCCGAACAGCGTCGGCGGATGAGGCAGCGAGGCGCCTGCAGCATGCTGCGCGCCGAGTCCCATGCTCGCTGTTGCCCGGTCAGGATCCTATGCCTGTGTGATCAGCTGCGGCAGGATCATGCCGTTGATTTGCGGCGACGACCTTCGATCTCCTTTTTGTGGATGATCGGCTGCACATATTGGAACAGCGGGATCACCTCGCCTTCCTCGGCGATGTATTTGTCGACCGCCTTCCAGCCGGCGATGCGCTTGGCTTCGTCCTTTTCGCCCCAAAGCGGTCCGATCTGCTCGCTCGAGCGTCCTTGCCCTTCCAGGCGCAATGCGGCGAGGGGCCGAACATCGCAAAGCCGGTGGAGGTGGTGGGATCGCCGATCGCATTGCCCCAATTGTAGAACGCGGCCGGCGCCAGCGCGTGCGCGGCGCGCAGCTCGAAATGCTGCGCGATTTCGTAAACCTCGATCGTCGCGCCTCGATGCCGACCTTCCGCCACATCCCGACGATCGCCTGGATCATCTCGTAATCCTTCGGCTTGAAGCCGCGCGTCGTCTGGATCGTGAATTTGACCGGCTTGTCCGGCGAGTAGCCGCTCTTGGCCAGCAGCGTTCTTCGCCAAGTTCGGGATCGTAGGAAACTTTGATCGAGGGATCGAAGGCGGCATATCGCGGCGCTTCCAGAGTCGAGATCGGAACGCCGTAGCCCTTCAGCAGGCGGTCGACGATCGCCTTCTTGTCGATCGCATGGTGCGCGGCGAGGCGCACATTGCGATCGAGCATCGGATCGATATCGGTGATGAAGATCATGGCGATGTCGGACACCGGCTGGTCATGCCCGGCAAGGCCCGGGCTTGGCCTTCAGCCGGTCGATATTCCTCGTAGGGAATCTCGAAGGTGACATCCGAGCCGCCGGATTCGATTTCGGCGACGCGGCTGGTGGGATCGGTAACGAATTTGAACACGACGGTCTCGAATGCCGGCTTGCCGCCCCAATAGTGCGGATGGCCTTCAGCCGCAGGAACGCGTTGCGCTCGAACGCATCGACCTTGTAGGGGCCGGAGCCGATCGGCGCCTTCTCGAATCCTTCCGCGCCGACTTTCTCGTAATAGGCCTTCGGCAGCACATAGCCGGTGAGGAACGCCATCCACTTGAACAGCGTCGGCTCGAATTCGCAGCACATCGCCGGTGATGGTGTTGCCGTCGATCTTGTAGTTGCCGACCTTGGCCCAGACGAACTGGATCGGATTGCCGCCTTTCGGGTTCGGCGGCGCGCTTCAGCGACCAGACCACGTCTTCCGGCGTCACCGGCGAGCCGTCGTGCCAGGTCGCACCCTTGCGCACCTCCATCATGACTTTGGTACGGTCCGTCGTTCCAGCCCCATTTGGTCAGCAAGCCGGGCTTGAACGACAGATCCGGCGCCTGACCGATATAGGGATCGAAGATCGACTGGTAGATCGACTGGATGGTCGGGATTGACCGCGGACACGCCGACGGTCGGATCGAATGACGGCAGGTTGACGTTGTAGGCGATGGTCAGGGTTCCGGCGCCGCTTGTTGCCGGTACCGAGCTAGACCGGACGAAAGCGGCAGGCGCCGCACCGGCCAATTGAAGCGCGGCGTCGGACAGGACGGTGGACACATGGCAATTACTCCATCGGCGGGACAGCGCCGGAGCGGACGCCAATGACTAGTCTCACTATTCCGCCGCCCGCCGCGCGCTCTCGGCCCAGCGCGCCATCATCGTGTTCGACGGCAGGGTCTCGTCGACGAGTTTCTTCGCCGTCTCAATGCCGGCAACCGGCAGGTTTGCCGGATCGAGCAGGCCGACCTGGACCAGCACCGAGGCCTGATCCCAGTAGATGTGCTCGTTGTAGAGCTTGTCGCCACGGAAGCGGACGATGGCGATCATCGGGATTTCGACATATTTGCCGGTCGGCGCCACGCCGGGCAGCATCCAGTCGATCTCGATATCATGGGTGAAGCAGAACAGCATCTCGTCGACGAGCGGTCGCGCCGATGGTGCGCGAGATCGGCATGAGCTTGGTGTCCTGCCGGCGTCTTCGGGATGAAATGGTGTTTGTAGAAGCGCAGCAGGTCGCGATAGCCGACGCCGCCGGTCATGGTCGGGACGTGGTTGACATAGGGCGCGGCGACCATGGTGGCCATGGTCGCCTCGGCGATCGCGCGCGGCGAATTCCAGCTCGGTATGCCGATCCCACAGCGAGGAGAGATCGTAGTGCGGGCCGAGCACTTTGCGGAACAGCGCGATCGAGCGGGAATGCGCCATCAACGTCGCCGGCTTATCGAAATCGCGAGTTTCCGGCGCGTAGAAATCATGTCCGCAACCGGGATAGAGGAAGAGGCGAGCATCCTTACGATCGACGAACGCTCTGCCGATCCCCACCCGTGCTTGTTCCGATACAAGCCGGTCCTGCTCGGCGAGGTGCAGGACGATCGGGCAGGATGCGGATTTGGTGGCGTCCAGAACCGCATCGAGGCCTGCCGGGCAATACGCAATTGCGCACGCGATATTAGCGCGTGCCGCAAGCAGACAGGCTACGGCGCCGCCACGGCCGAAGCCGAGCGCGCCGGCCTCGCCGGTTGCGGCCGGGACAGCGAGCAGCGCGTCCAGTGCCGCACTCGCATCGCGGACGCCGGTTGTAATGTCCGCGGCATCTGTCTCCGCCGACCGGAAGTCTGGCGCGAGCACGGTATAGCCTTCCTCGGCATAAAGGTCGGCCGTGTCCCGCATATGCGCGGAAACCGCAGCCCCATCCGGCACCAACAGGACAGGAGGCCCCGAACCGGCTTGCGGAACCGCCAAGTAGGCGCGATCGCTGCCTTGACCGTCGCTGCGGAACTCGATCCAGCTGCCCGCCATCGTCCCCCCTTTTATTCGCCGGTGCCATCCCAACTTGGCCGGCAGTATAAGTGCCGACCTTCCCTCGGCAACTGTTTTATTTCAACCGTGGAGTGTTGTATCGGCGAAGTGTTCTACTGGAACGTCGAGTAATGCAGCACGCGTGGAGGATATAAGGCGATCGGACCGGCAGCTACGCGGTCATCCGGAGCACAATCTCCTGGTTCTCAACTCCGATCCCCAGCAAACACGGCGCCTGCTCGAACGGCTGGCCAGCGCCGGCTGCCATAGGGTAAAGTTAGAAACAACAGGCTGAAATTCTCATTGATGGGGAGCGGAGATCCACATGACTGCGATTCCCGATTGGCGCATCATCGGAGATTGGTTCGACAATTGCAGTTGCGCCGTCGCGTGCCCCTGTAGTTTCGCGCAAGCCCCGGACAATGGCGTCTGCGAGTTGGTCCTGTTCTGGCACATCCGCAACGGCCATTACGGCGATATCAATCTCGACGGTCTGAGCTTCGTTCGGGTGGGAATGTGGGAAGGCGATCTCTGGGCGGGAAAGGCCAAGGGCAGCGCCGGCATCTTCATCGACGAGCACGCTGATGAGCGCCAAGCAGAGGTGCTCCCGCGCATTTTCGGCGGCCGTGTCGGGGGATTTCCGGCTCTCGTCGCCGGACTGTTCGCCGAAGGCCGGCAAATCCGGGGCGTGGAACGCGCGCGGATCACCTTCGAGATCGCACCCGACCGCGCCCGGTGGGGAACGGAGATCCCGGGCAAAGTGAAGGCTTGGGCCGAGGCCCTGACCGGCCCGACAAGTCTGCCGGGGAAATATCCGCAGCTCATGAACCCGCCCGGCTCCGAGACCGGACCCGGGCAGATCGTGACTTGGGGAAAATCGACAGTCTGTTCCGTCGATGCGTTCGGTTTCAAGTTTCAGTGGACGACGAATTCCAGCAAACACATCCCATTCGACTGGGCTGGTCCTTGATGGTGCTCGCGGGCGAAAGCAGCGGCGATCCCTGTAAGTTCGAACCTGACGTTGCCACTCCGAATACGCGCCCGTTGGCAAGTTTCGCTGCCTTCCCAGCACCCGCCGTACCGCTCGGTCATGTTTCGTAGAGTGGATCCGCGAAGTGCAATACGCCACGCGGATATTGCTTACGGATGCAATATAATGTGTCGAGAACTGCACTACTCCCGTTCGGGGAACAGCGACAGCAGACCCTCGAGGCTCGCCTCGCAGCAGCCACGCTCGGTGATGAAGCCGGTGACAAGCCGGGCTGGCGTGACGTCGAAAGCGGGATTGGCGGCTGGCTCTGCTCCGGCATCAAGCGCACGGAGCGATCTGCCCGTCCGTCGTCTGGCCGGTCAGATGCGTGACTTCGTCCTCGCTGCGCTCCTCGATCGGGATGTCGGCAAAAGCCGTTGGCGATCGTCCAGTCGATCGTGCTGGACGGAACCGCGACCCAGAACGGCACGCCGTTGTCGCGCGCGGCGAGGGCCTTGAGATACGTGCCGATCTTGTTCGCCACGTCGCCGGTGCGGGTCACGCGGTCGGTGCCGACGATCGCCAGATCGACCGCGCCGCGCTGCATCAGATGTCCGCCGGCATTGTCCGCAATCACGGTATGCGGCACGCCGTGCTTGCCAAGCTCGAAGGCGGTCAGCGCGGCGCCCTGGTTGCGCGGGCGGGTCTCGTCCACCCAGACATGGACGGCAGGCCTTCCTCGTGCGCCGTGTAGAGGGCGCCAGCGCGGTGCCCCAATCGACCGTGGCGAGCCAGCCGGCATTGCAATGGGTCAGCACGTTGACCGGCCCGCCCGCTTGGCGCGGGCGGCCGCCTCGATCAGCGGCAGCCCGTGCCGGCCGATCGCCTTGTTCTGCGCCACGTCCTCATCGGCGATGGCGTCCGCTTCGGCATAGGCCGCATCGACCCGCTCCGCCTGCGGCGGTATTCAGCAGCCGGGTCAGCATGCGCTCGATCGCCCAGCGCAGGTTGACGGCGGTCGGCCGCGTGCCGAGCAGCCGCCGCGTCGCGCTCCATCGCCTCGGTGGAGGCATCTGCCCGCAGCCCGAGGCAAAG
The DNA here is from genome assembly GCA_963822675.1 of uncultured Pseudomonadota bacterium. Lineage (GTDB taxonomy): Bacteria > Pseudomonadota > Alphaproteobacteria > Acetobacterales > Acetobacteraceae > CAWGIP01. The sequence goes on from CAWGIP010000024.1 coordinate 57,824, forward strand.
CCCGTAGGCCGCCGCGGCGCCGATGGCCGGTGCGCCGCGCACCTGCATGGAGCGGATGGCCAGCGCCACCTGCGCAAGCGTGGTCAGGCGCAGCACCTCCAGCGACCAGGGCAGTTTCGTCTGGTCGATCATGCGAAGCGTCCAGCGATCCGCCGGATCAATCCAGACCGTGCGATAGGCAGTGCCGTCGATCTTCATGCCGGCCTCGTCAGATGCGCTGGTGCAGAACGCAGACAAGCGTGAAGAGGCGCCGCGCCGTGTCGAAGTCGATGGCGATTTTGCCGGCCAGGCGCTCGCGCAGCAGCGTCGCGCCCTCGTTGTGCAGCCCGCGCCGGCCCATGTCGATGGCCTGGATGCGCGGCTCGCGGCCCTCCTGCACCGCCTCGATATGGCTATCGACCAGCATCTGGTAGTCCTTGATCAGGCCGCGAAACGGGCCGAGCGCCAGGACCACCGCGGTCAGCTCGCGGTCATCCTCGTGGCGGATGTCGAAGACGAGCCTGCCCTCCTGGATCGACAGGTGCAGCACGAAGGGACCGCGCGCCACGCCCTGCTGGCGGACCGTGAGCGGGGCGAATTGGTTTTCGGCGGTGAGGTCGGCGACCGCCTGCGCCCGGTCCGCTTCCAGGATCGGCGAGAGCCGCGTCAGCGCCTCGCCCGCAAGCACGATCCGGGACAAACGGGGCGCGATGATGTGCGCCGAACGGCCTGTCATCCCGTCGCGCGGTCGGGGTTCAGCATACCCATCGTTACCATGACTCCGACCGTGCCGCCTTTAACGGGCCGCAGCAGCCCGAGCGACAGGATTAGCGTGAGCGGCAGGAAAATGGCGGCCAGAACCCAGTCCGGCGGGTTTTGCGTGCGCTGCGTCAGAATGAGCAGCGGCACGACCACGTGTCCGACGATCAGGATGGTGAAATAAGGCGGCGCGTCATCGGCCCGTGCCGTTCCCAGCGGCGCGCCGCAGCTGCTGCACTTGGGCACGACCTTGAGGAAGCCGTTGAACAGATGCGCCTTGCCGCAAGCCGGGCAGCGTCCCGCCAAACCGCGCGCGATTGCCGTGCCGAGCGGCGGTACCGGCCAGGCCGGCTTGGGGATGGCGCGGTCGGGGCGCCAGACGATCGGTTCCATGCGCGTTCCTTGTATCCGGACGGGCTGCGATACAAGGCCATATTGCACTGCCGCACGCGGCACGCCAGGGTTCGGCGGCGCCGCGCATGGCACCTATCGTCGACGGTTGCAGAGCCCGGCTGTCCCGGCGCGCGGTTACGCAGGGGCCGCAGCGGCCCGACGGGCGGCGGCACCCAAAAGGCGGCGATCGGCGGCGCTCGCCTGCACCAGAAGCGCGGCGCCGAGCCCCTTGGGCACCTCAGGCAATGCAATCCGGTGCGGCCCGCCGCTCCAGGCGCCCAGCAGCCGCGCCGAGCGCACGATCTGGAATTCGCGCAGCGAGCGCCCGCCATTCTCGCCGCCACCGATGCGCGTCACATGCTCGGGCTCGAGCAGCACGAAGGTCGCGGTCACGGAGCCGGGGACGGCGCCGATCTCCGCCGCCGCGCCGTCGAATGTGACCGGGACGGACAGGGAAGGTGCCGCGCCGATCGCCTGCGCCACGTCCTCCCGGCGCGAGCCCACCACCATGCGCGCGCCGTTCACCACCAGCGCCGGGGTGTAAACCTCGTCGTCCAGCGCGCGCGCATAGGCGCGCTGCCGGTCGGTCGCGAACGGGGTGGCGAACGGATCGTGCCAGGCGGCGCCGTCCCAGTAGGTCACGTGCCAGGCGAGCGCGATCACGCCCGGCCGGCGGGCAAGCTCGCCGAGCAGGGCATCCGCCGGCGGACAGGACGAGCAGCCCTGCGAGGTAAACAGCTCCAGGACCAGGGGATCGGCAGCCGCTCTCGCAGCGTGGCGAAGCACGGGGGCGGCGACCATGGCGGCCGAAGCCGCGGCGCCCAGCAGGCTGCGACGATGCATGCGCAATTCCTCCATTGCGTGTCCGTGCCGTCCGAACTCCCCGCGCGGCGAAGCGTTACGAATTGCCCGCGCGGCGCGTCAAATCCGCGAGCAACGGCATCGCCTCGGCGGCGAAACGCTCGATCTGCCGGTCCCGCCGTTCATAGGGGCCGACGAAGTCCAGCACGATGTGACGCACGCCGGCGGCGTAAAATTCCCGCACCCGCTCGGCCACCTGCGCCGGCGTGCCGAGCGCGCAATAGCGTTGCGCAGGCCGGCGGAAGTCCATCGCATAGCGCACGCTGAGCGAGGCGGCGGCCGTGTCCAGCGCCTGCTCGTAGCTGTCGTCAATTGCCGTGAACAGCAGATGGCCGGTGCCGAAACGGGCGACGGTCCGCCCCTCCGCTTGTGTACATTCGGCGATTGTCGCCAGCGCCGAGGTGTACATCTCAGGCGTCACCACATACGAAATGTACCCCTCGCCCATCCGCGCCGTGCGGCGCAGCGCCGCCGGCGAGCGACCGCCGAACCAGATCGGCGGTCCGCCCGGCTGACGCGGCGGCGGCTGCATGGCGACTCCGGTGAAGCCGCCGTAAAACCGCCCGTCATGGCTGACGGGCTCCCCGGTCCAGAGCTTGCGCAGCACGGCGACGCCCTCGGCGAGCCGCGCCCCGCGTTCCGCCAGCGGAACGCCGCAGAGCGCAAATTCCTGCGGGAATTCGCCGCCGACGCCGACGCCGAAAATCAGCCGCCCCTCGGTCAGATGGTCCAGCGTTGAAACTTGCTTGGCCACCGGCGCCGGATGGCGCAGCGGCAGCAGATAGACGCCGGTGCCGAGCAGCAGCCGCCGGCTGATCACCGCTGCCTGCGCCAGCTGCAGCAGCGGATCCAGCACCGGCACCGCGAAGGAGACGTGATCGCCGGTCCAGAGCAAATCGTAGCCGGCTCGGTCCACCAATTCGACCAGGGCGACCAGTTCATCAATCGACGGACGCCATGGCGTGCTCGCGGGCTCGGTGCGGCGGTGAACGGTCGTAACACCCACAAGCAGCCGGTCATCCAGCCTCAGCGTCATGGCTTGGTTGCTCCCGTTGCGAACCTCTGGAATTGGTGCGGAATGCGATGCAGGTCGGCCAGCAGCTCGCGTTGCTGTCCGGCGGGCGTGCCGGGCGGGAACACCAGATCGAACGCATCCGCCGCCCCGCCGTAGCGCGCCGTCGATCGCCGCCGCCAGGTCATCGAACGTCGCGCAGACCGCGAAGATCCGCACCGTCGTCATCGGAAATCAACGCCGGCATCTCGCGCCATTTTCCTTCGACGGACAGACGGTGCAGCTTGTCGTTCAGTTCCTCGATGCCGTGCAGCGCCAGGATCGGACGATAGGTGCGGGTGGACGCGTAAAAGGCGATGCGGGCGCGGATTGTTTCGATCTGCGGCGCAAGGCTCGCCTCGTCCGGCCCGGTGGCCACGAACCCGCCGCCGTGCATATCGAAATGCGCCCGGCTGCGCGCCGCCGCGCTGCATCCCCGCCTCGATTTGCGGCAGGCAGACCTGTTCCAGATATTTGCGCGAACACAGCGGATGCAGCCGCACGCCGTCGCACACTTGCCCGGCCACGCGCAGCATCGCCTCGCCCACCGCCGAAATCGTTACAGGCGGCATCGGCAAGCCCGGTCGGCTTCGGCGAGAAATCCGGCGTCATCAGGGTCAGCGTGTAATGCTCGCTGTGGATAATCGAGCTTCTCGCCCGTCTCCCAGCAGCGCCAGACGGCGCGCAGCGCGCCGATATAGTCGCGTAGCCGCGGCGCAGGCGCGGTCCAGGGAATGCCGAAGCGCCGCTCGTTATGTCCCTTCACCTGACTGCCGAGGCCAAGCACGAAGCGCCCGCGCGAATTCGCCTGCAAATCCCAAGCCTGGCTCGCCATCACGGTCGGGCTGCGCGGGAAGGCCACGGCGATGGAGGGCGTCAGTTCGACCCGTTCGGTCGCCAGCGCCGCAATCACTAGCGGAGCAAACACGTCATTGCCCAGCTCGACGCTCATCACCGCGTCGAACCCCGCTTCCTCCGCCGCCTTCGCCGCCGGCCCGACCGCGCGCCAATCGTCCAGCGGCAGCATCGTGAACACCCGCATCCCCACACCTCCCGATCGCGCGGCCAGTGTTGCCTGTCCGGGGCGCGAGCGCCAAGCTCCGCGCCGAAGCACAAAGGAGCGCGCGCCATGCCCGACCTGTTGGAGACCGTTGCGGACGGTATCGCGACATTAACCCTGAACCGGCCGGAGCGGCTGAACGCGCTGTCGCGCGACATGCTGAACGGCCTGATTGCCGCGCTGACCCGGCTGGCGTCCGATGATGCGGTGGGCGCGATCGTGATTACCGGCGCGGAGCGCGGCTTCTGCGCGGGCGGCGATGTGAAGGACATGGCGACGCGCGGGCACCATACGTTCGAGGACCGCGTTGCGCGCATCGCGCACATGCACGAATTGCCGCAACTGATGCGCCGGCTTCCGAAGGTGATCATCGGCGCGATCAACGGCGTCGCGGTGGGCGCCGGGCTGGGCCTGGCGATGGCTTGCGATTTGCGTTTGGCCGCGCGTTCCGCGCGGTTCGGCACCGGCTTCGCCGGCATCGGCTATTCCGGCGATTTCGGCGGCTCCTGGCTGCTGACGCATCTGGTGGGCGCCGGCAAGGCGCGCGAGATGTATCTGCTGGGCGACCTGATCGACGCCGAGGAGGCGGGGCGGATCGGGCTGGTGAACCGCGTGCTGGACGATGCGGCGCTTGGCCGGGAGACTCTGGCGCTCGCCCGCCGCCTCGCCTCCGGCCCGCGTTTGGCGTACGGTTATATCAAACGCAACATGAATGCCGCCGAGACGGAGACGCTTGCCGCGGTCTGCGATCTGGAGGCGGTGCACCAGGCGCGGACGGGGCTTTCGGAGGATCACCGCGAGGCGGTGGCGGCGTTTGCCGAGAAGCGGAAGCCGGTGTTTCGGGGGCGGTAGGGGCCAACTGATAGTTCTTGCAGCGGCCGAGCCCGCGCCGAACGCCTTGAGACGCGGGTAACGGCGGAGCAAAAGACGCTCATTGAACGCGCCGCCGCCCTGCAAGGGCGGACGGTAACGGATTTCGTGCTCACAAGCGTGCAGGACGCCGCGCGGCGTGCGATTCGAGGAGCATCAGCAACTCGAATTGTCGGTCCGTGACTGCCAGGCATTCGTCGAGGCGCTGCTGATCCGAAGCCTGTCAATGACAGGCTGCGTGAAACGGTGCGCCGCTATCGCGAAACCACCGGCGTGTAGCCGGTAACAGAATCGCAATATTGGCGACGCTTTTTCGCTGTCTTTCACTGCCGAGCCGGTAACGGAACAGCGAGCCGGTCAGAACGTCCCACTCCCCTTGCGGGCAGGGAAATCGCATATGGTCCGAGCGCAACGGTTTCGCCCTCTCCACCCGTGCATACGGGGGAAAGGGAGGGGTCAGGGGGCGCCCGCGACGGAATTCCGGACGTGAGGCGTGCCACCCTCGCCCGCCCGCTACGCGTGGCCAAATGCGATTGCGCTGCCTTGTGGGAGGAGACGGAGAAGGAGTTAAACCAATGAAATGCGCGTTGACATAGCGGACCAGTGCGCAGCAAGGCACGCTTTGCGTTGAGGGTCTCGGCCCGCAGCATGATCGCAGCTCATTCGGGCAGCGGTGTCGAACCGCTCGACCGCTACCTCAAGACCCAAGCCCGCCAGGATGCCCGGAAGAACATGGCGGCGCCGTTCGTGCTCTGTGCTACCGGGCGGGTCGATCGGTGGATACTACACGCTTTCTGCAACGACTGTGAAACTCACGGAGCTTCCGCCTCATGTCGCGCGTCGGCTTCCGCGATATCCTCTCGTTCCGGCGACCCTTTTGGGCCGGCTTGCGGCCGATTTACGATATCGAGGCAGGGGTAGGCCGCTATCTTCTGGCCGATGCGCTATTTCGCGCCGTCCGCAGCGAAATCGCGTCGTTTGCTGTGCTTGTCGATGCGAAGGACGAAGCTGCCCGCAGCTTCTACGAGCGCGAGAGCTTTATGCCGTTTCCGAATCAGCCAATGAAGCTGTTCCGACCGATGGCCGATATCGCAGCGCTGTTTGGTGCAGAGAATCGCGCGTGAAGCGACAAATAGAGCAGCGTTGCGCACATCTTTTCAGTTGTAGAACGCATTTTTATGGCAAGTCGCCGCTCAAGCCGTTAACCACAATTCGCGGTGGCGCAAGTATTTTCACTTCTCTAGACTGAGAGGCGCATTCTCATTCTGACTTCGGGATTTCAGACCGAAGATCAAGAAACTCATATTGTAAAAAACAATGCGCGACGCCGCGACCGGCTCCATCACCAGTGAGCAATGGTATAACGTGCCGCCCCGACTTCCAGCCGCCCTGGAAGACCCATTCATTCCATCCTTTGCAGATTTACTTTTGCGACGACGCTATGACCATCGTTCCGTTTGTAGGGCGCGGTGGTAACGGCGAGGCGATCGCCCGAAATTTGAGAAGAAGCGTGTCTGATTGCCGATGAAGTCTGATGTCCATGCCGATTTGACGTGGCGCACCAACTTATATTTGCCCTCAACCGCATATGTGCCGCAATATCCCGCAATTATGTTATTTACCATTCGAGACGCTGCACATCCCCGACAACCTTGCTCTCCGACTGCCTACGATTAGTCCTTGATACCCACAGCAGGACATGGCCGCCTGCTGTCCAGTCCCATCGCCGCGCAAGGTCCAGCGTCGGCCACGTCGTCACCCCGAAGCCTCGATCAGATCGCCGAACAGAACCCAGGATTGGCCGTTCCATCGCTGCAGGCGCATCTGCCGGATCGGATGATAGTTGGTCGGACTCGTGTTGATCCGGATACCCGGCAGCAGAACCGGTAGCTGCAGATCACGCAGACTGGCGGTCTGCCGCATGATATTAGGTCGCGCAAGATCATCGCCGCACTGCTTCAGCACCTGCATCAAGGTCAGGCTGAGACCATAAGCGTTGACGTAGTTAACGTCGGACAGATCGGCCTCGGGTATCGACTATTCTCTTTTGAACATAAGCTGTGCAGAGCAGCTAAGTATTCACCCACCGAGTGGGACAAGCGAAAAGCCAGATATCAAGCTTGTGTCGCGCGTGCGATAGCAACCAACAATGTCCTCAAACCGGTCAACTTCGTCTATTGCCGTGAAGCAATTGCTCGGGGAGACAATGGTTACAATCACTTGACCGAGCTGGCAGCACACGGACAGGGCACGGATGAAATGATCGGGCGAATGTTAAAGATGCACGAGGCCCTAATCCGGCTGACGGATGCTCAGACTGCCGGGTCGCAATTTTTTGCTATGTTGCCCGACCTCACCATGCCACCTGGATGAGCGCGTTAGCTGTAGCCCAAAAATGCCGTCCAGACCGTCCTGGACGGCATAAGTTGCCAGCGGGCTGCACCTTGCTCTGGCTGGCTCAGCCACACGATGACCTGCTTGCTGTGCAAAATTCTTGAATTCTGCGCCGCTCGGGAAGTCCGGGCGGCGGCAATCACCGCTTTGGAATGTCGTGTCCCGCTTGATATGATCGAGAATGAGGTGCTTGCGCTCGTCGTCGATCGGCGTCGAGGGAACCAGACGGGTGAGCTTTCGCTTGCTCACGATGCCATGCCGCACAAGTGCGCGGTTGAACTCGATATCCTGCTCGCGCCGCACGATACATAACATCGGATGGTGACGCTGTGACCTGGGTCACATCGGTGCCCGGACTGCGGGATTAAATTCACGCGTTCGGACGCGGAGAGCCACCGCTCATGCGGGCGAATGGCCGCCAACATCTTCGGAGGAGACGATGCAGCCCAGCCAAGTGAGCAACAAATTTGCGTGGTTCGCGGTCGCCGGAGTTCTGGGATCCTGCCTCGGCATTTGATGGATCCCATGCGCGCGTGCCGATGCTCCCAAAATCACCGTTGGTGTTGCACCACCCGCAATGAAAAGGAACTTTGCGCCTGCGTCGGTCCGTGCGTTGCCCGGATTGCAGTGCAACCTTCACCCTGCCGGAAGCGCAGCGTCCGCTGGCATAACGGTGTTTACCGATGCCGACGGCTACGCTCGGTTCCAGGCCGTGAAGATGATCACCGGAGACGCCGTGAAGCAGCTTACTTTGGATTGTTCGGGCAGCGCCGGAAAGTTGTCCAGCTATTCGGTCGACCTGACCTCTGAGAACACCTTCGCGTTCCATCCGATTAACCTCGCGAACGAGCGCGGAACCGATCGACCGGCATTACGTGGCGATCCGCTCGGCTACACCCAATCCCAGTTGTTAAAGGCCGGATACGGGTTGCGGCCGGATCCCGTTAAAAATGCGCCCGCGTATGCCCGCTGGCTGGCCTCTGCCTCCAAGCCTGGCCGGCTGCTGCAGACAACACGCTCCGACAGCATTTCGCACAGCGTCATCCCGCAGCGACGCGCCTCGATTTCGTCTGAAAGCGTCCCTGCGACACCGCAAAATCTGGGTGTGTCGCCGGCCTCCAACTGGTATGGCGCTGTCATGACAGGCGCGCCCCAATACACCTTCACCGAAGCGGGATTTAATATTCCCGCGGCGATTCCCGGCGGAGACGGAACCGTCAACACAAAGGTTTATATATGGAACGGCCTCGGCGGCTGGAACACCGGATCGGGCCTCATTCAGTTCTTCGTAATAATGCAGACGAGTTCGACAGCGGCTTCCTATTGGACCAAACGGGAGTATTGCTGCGGTGACAACCAGTTCACCTCAGATGCGGGATATTTTGCTCCCAATCCCGGTGACCTCGTCTACGACGAGGCGTGGTACTGCGATGCGAGCGGAAACCAGGACATCAACGGTGGCTACGGATGCGCCTTCTTCCACGATATCACCTTGGGCGCAGTTGTCAGTTGTACCACATACCCGGGCTCACCCTGTTCATCGGTCAAGGCGTTTCCGCTCTGCACGGCCAGCCCCGCGTCTGCCGGCTGTATGACGCTGGGGCAGTCGGCCGAGTTCATCATCGAGAATGGACAGGGGCTGACTGATTTTTCCCCGGCAGTGAGCATGGCAGGGTCGGCTACTGGCTCGGCAGGTCTGCTTGCCGTGGTCGAAGAGGTCAACAACGACCCCACAGTTATCTTGCTCACTGACGTCAGCGCCAGCTCTCACGCTACGCCGTACATGACCGTCGGCATCGGACAAGCAAATACCTGTTTTACTGTCTCGCAATCCTTCTCCGGGCCGATCGGTCCCTGCGCCAGCGCACCCGTGTTGAGCGGCGGCGGCGGTGGTGGCTTGCCCGGAAATGGTGTAAGTCCGCCACCATCGCATGGCATATGGAAATGCGGAGCAGGCGGGCCTTGCCGAGAACAGTGAGCGTGCCAGCCGGGTTCCAAGCCGCAAAACTTGAGGTCGTGCCGATCGCCCGCTCTGGGCTGGCCATGGGGTGCTAAACGGGCCGGAGGTCGCGTTCACCGGAACGCAGCCTCTCACGGCGGTGTTCGCTTGGTCTGCAAAGGCCGGTGCAAGAAACACACGAAGACACATTCGATGGGGCGCGCCGCGTCGGCGACGTGATTCTGTGCTACGGGGCTTGGAAAGCCACTTTCCACCTGGGAAGCGCCATGAGGAAGTCGGCGGCCGCTACGACAAGGTGCTGGTTAGCAGCAACGGCGACTGGCGGATCGCACTGCTGACATGTTGCTACACCCCGCCCTCATTCCCAGCGAGCGCGTCCGCTCGTTAAAGTAACCTGATCGGCCGAGGTCCCATGGGTAGAGCAGCCCAGTGGACCTCGGGTTTCCTTGCGGATCGCCGGATGTCGCCTGGCGATTACGGAAAGAAAGACCCCTATTGTTACGTATGCATTTCGGCCATATCTTCCGGAAAATCCGGAATTCTTGACTTCCGCAACTGGCTACTTTGTCTGTCCGCCAGTTTGCCCATCGAACCAAATAAGATCGTTGTATAACGTCACATTGTCGGACGACCGCCTCGAAAGTCGCGCGATGATCTCCCGTCCTTGCCGATACGCACTCAGCGTAGCCTGCCTATCCCGTTGACCTGCCATGACCACGGCGACGCGGCCGTAGCTCAACGCAAGGTCGCGCTGCCAGCCGGCGTTACCCGGGTCCGCCTTCGCAAGTCGGTCGAAGATATCGTGCGAGCCCTGATAACTGGTCAGCGCGGCCGGCAGATTGCCCTGTTCAACCTGCACGTCGCCAATCCTCTCGTGCGACACCGACAGGTCGCGCTGCCAAAATCCTCACTTCGATGCATAACCGCTCAGGAAACGGCTTTCTTAACGGTCTCGACGATGTGGCGCGCGCTAATGCCGGCTGCATCCATGAGCTCATCAGGAGTTCCGGAGCCCGGCATGGACCTGACCGCCAGTTTGACCACGCGCGGCAACGGCTGGTTGGAACCCGAGAAGGCGTCCAGCACGGCATCGCCCAGGCCGCCTTCCGGCCAGTGGTCCTCGACGACAATCAAGAGCCCCGTGTCCCTGGCTGCTTCCTTCAAGGTTTCGCTATCCACAGGCTTGACCGAGTAAAGATCTATAACTCGCACGGCAATGCCTGACAGCTGGAGCTGCTCGTATGCCTTAAGGCTTTCGTGCAAAGTAATGCCGGCGGCTATGAGCGTTGCTTTGTCTTGAGCGGAGCGTTTGAGAACTTTGCTGCCGCCGATTTCAAATGCCTCTTTGGCATCGTAAAAATCGGTGTCTTCTCGCGAGTGGTGCGCATGTAGCTGATGCCATTGAGGTTGGCGATCTTTTCCACCAGCCTGGCCGTACAAGCGCCGTCGGAGGGATAGAGCACCACGCTGCCGAAGATGGCGCGCATCATGGACAGATCTTCCAGAGCCATTTGGGAAGGGCCGTCCTGCCCGATGGACACGCCCGCATGCGAGCCGCACAAAGCCATGGTGGCACGCGATATTGCGCCCATACGAATAAAGTCATATGCGCGCGTGAGGAAGCAAGCAAATGTGGAGGCAAACGGTTTCTTGCCGCGTGTGGAAAAACCAACCGCCGCCCCGATCATTTGTTGCTCGGCGATGAACATCTCGAAGAAGCGTCCCGGGTAAGCATCGCGGAACTTCTCGGAGAACGTCGAATTGCCCACTTCGGCGTCGAGTGCGATCACATCTAAGCGGCAGGCGCCGAGCGCTTTGAGGGCGTCGCCATAGGCTTCACGCGTGGCAATCGGCTTGCTGTATTGGGGAGCCTCGAACTTGCCGGCGCTCTGCTGGGTGGATTGCTTGGACTCAGGCTTTGCCACCGGGTAGACATTACTGGTTGAGCCGCCCAGCTCTTTAATTGCTTCCTCGGCCTGCTCTTTGGATAAAGCCTTGCCGTGCCAGCCGTCCTTGTTGGCAATGAAAGAAACGCCGTGCCCCTTTTCCGTTTTAGCGACGATCACGGAAGGCTTGTCCTTCACGTTGAGAGCACGACCGATGGCCTCATCGATTTGCTCATAGTCGTGACCATCCACCTCGAACGGCTGGCAGCCGAAAGAAGCTACACGCTCGGCATATGCCCCGATGTTCCAGGCAAGCTCGGTCTGCCCGCGCTGTCCCAGGCGATTGACGTCGATAAAGGCGATCAAATTGTCCAGCTTGTAGAAGGTAGCGGTGTTGAAACCTTCCCAAACGGAGCCTTCCGCCGTTTCACTGTCTCCCAACAATACCCAGACCCGAGAGGGAAGCTTGTCAAGATATTTGGCATCAAGAGCGATGCCCACGCCCATGGCCAATCCCTGACCAAGCGAGCCGGTAGCCACCTCTACAAAGGGCAAGACCACGGGCACGGGATGCCCCTCCAGGCGGCTGCCGAATTTGCGCAAGCTCATCAGCTCACCGTCTGTGATGGCACCGGCGGCTTTATACATGGAGTACAGTAAAGGAGAGGCGTGTCCCTTGGAGAAGATCAGGTGATCGTTGGTGGGATTTTGAGGGTTGCTGAAATCGTATTTCAGGTATTTGGCAAGCAAAACAGCCATCAGATCGGCCGCGGACATCGAAGATGAGGGATGGCCTGAGCCGGCGGCTGTTGTCGAGCGTATGCTGTCCACCCTGAGCTGTTGTGCCAGTTGGCGCCAGGTATCCACCTTTGAAACTTGAGCTTGCACCATCTGCCTTCCCCTTCTCTGTATGGCGACAAGATATTCTACTGCGTTTCCGCTGCCTGCTCAAATCAATCGGCGCCCATAGACCGTCAGAGTCCGCATTGCGTTGATCTTGATTTTCAAATCGGGCTCGGCGACGCCCGTTAGGAAAGGGGGAGTAGTTCGATGCCACCGAAAGCATTCCTGTCTTGGAGTTCCGGCAAGGATGCCGCGTTCGCGCTCATCGAAGCGCGACGGCTTGGCCTTGCCGAAATTGTCGGGGTGCTAACCACTGTGAACGAGAAATACGATCGCGTCGCGATGCACGGCGTGCGCCGTGAGCTGCTCGATGGCCAAATCGCAGCATTAGGGCTGCCCGCGATTAAGGTTCCGATTCCAGAGTCCCTGCTCCAACGACGTCTATGAGACGCGCATGGAGCGCGCCTGCGCTACGATAAAAGCACATAGCGTCACGCACGTTGTGTTCGGCGATCTGTTTCTAGAAGACGTTCGCGCCTATCGTGAGCAGAGACTGTCGGCTGAGGGGATGAAGGGAATATTCCCCCTGTGGCAGCGTGATACCGGGGCGCTCGCGGCGGAAATGATCGCTAGCGGAGTGGTGGCGCATCTGGCCTGTGTCGATCCGAGGAGGTTGGATGCCTGTTTTGCCGGGCGCCGGTTCGATAGGAATTTGCTGCGCGATCTACCTGCCGATGTTGATCCATGTGGCGAAAATGGTGAGTTCCACACCGTCGTAACTGCTGGGCCGATGTTTGCCGAGCCGATTCCGGTGGAAATCGGCCAGATTGTCGAGCGGGACGGGTTCATTTTTGCCGATGTGTTCGAATCGTTTTCTACGAGTCGATAGTATGGCAACGCCCCAAACTCGGCTGGACGCTTCGCTTTGCCCAGCGATCATCGGTCGCGTCCGTGTCTCTCAGAAACCTCGTTTTTGAGGACCAAGCCGAGTTTCCGAAATTCCTGATTTACAAACAACCGGGCGAAGCGCCGGTGGGCGAGCCGCTGTCGCCTTGCAAGACCCGAGCGGGTTAGCCAAATCGCACATAGTCGCACATAAAGGAGTGGCGATGGCGCGAGTTTTGCTGGTCGGCTACGACCCGGAAACTGTAGATTACTCCAATCCTGCGCTGCCGCCCGGGATGAGCGCCGAGAAGATACGCGCCGGCCTTACGCTTGCGCTGAAGCAGATGACAGACCGGGGATGGGAAGCCGATCTCTGCCTGATCAGCCCCAATGAAACGGGCGGGAAGACGGTGGAGCGTCACTTGGCTTCGGCACACTATGCCTGTGTCGTAATCGGGGCTGGTATCCGCCTGCCACCTCAAGGCCTTGCGCTGTTCGAGGTCGCCCCGCGACGCACATCTGCGATCATCGGCGCACCAGGCCGGATGATGATAGTCGGCGCTCACGGCGGCCTATTAGCCGGTCCTGTCGCCGCGATAGCCAGGCCCACCCCGCTGACGCGCACTATATCAGCTCTAGCCCGCCGGATGTCTGCCCGTGATACGTTCGAGATGGGGATGGTCGCCTGCGGATTCGCCCCTAAGCAGAAGATTGCAAGCAAAGGGCAAGGTTCTCAGGGTCGAGACTGCTGTTCTGGTCTGAGGCACGCACAATTACGGTTAAAAGGGGATATACTTCCGTGGATATCGCCACAGTTGACCGACTTCTGACGACTACAAGGTCCGTCCGCAAACGCTTGGACCTGACGCGCCCCGTTGAGCCTGAAATCCTGGAGCGGTGTATCGAAATCGCGATGCAAGCTCCAACTGCTCTGTACGGATAGACGTGGCACTTCGTCGTGTAACCTCTACAGTTGAGTTTCGTGTTTTTTTGCCGCCTCGGTGGATCGTTGTTGTCCGGTTCCGTTTTCGCTGAACCGGATTTCGGCGATATGGGTCCAATCGAGGCCGAAGCGCAGAACTAACGCAATAACCGATCCGGCAAAAAAGGCCCGTATCGCAGAGATCTATCGACACGTCGTCAGCGAATACCGCAGGGGCGTCCAAGGGCTTGACCAGTATCTTACCGCGCTTCACTTCATCAAGGATGCAAGCGATCCTCGGTTCGGTCCGCAGCAACGCATGTATGCCTCCGCAGCTGCCCTCGCGGCGCATATTCATGAGGTTCCAGCCATAGTGATTCCCTGCATTGAAGGTCGAATGGAAACCTCCGGGTCAGCATCACAGGCCTCAATGTACGGGTCTATTCTGCCAGCCACCTGGTCACTGATGTTGGCGCTGCGTGCGCGGGGCATAGGTTCGGCCTGGACAACGCTCCATCTCCCCTATGAATTTGAGGTCGGTGAAATCCTCGGAATTCCGAAGAATGTGACGCAGGCGGCCCTGTTACCCATAGCATATTTCACAGGGGGCGATTTCCGCCCGGCGACCCGCTTACCCGCTAAGGATCGTACCTATTGGAACGGCTGGGCCGCAAGGCGATAAATTAGCTCGCACCGTGTGGCTGATGCGGTGGTGAGGCACCGACAGCTGCGGCACCACTCCGGCGTGTGATAAGCCGGATTATCGAACCGCCGCAACCGCCGGAACCGACTTACCCGCCGCGTCCGTACCCCCGAAGCCCGGGGGCACCTTCGCCCATTCAAAACCTGTTTTCCCCAACCGATAGCCGACCTGAAACAGCGCGTTCATGTATTGGGGATCGAAGGCGTATCGTAGCGGCACGTTGAAGCTCTCCGGAATATTGGCAAGGTTGAAGTCCACGTCATCGCGTAGGCACACGCTATAGATCCGGAAAAGATCGCCCACCCCCTGTGTTTGGATCAGAGAAGATGTGGCACGCCCTGCAATACTCAGCGTCCGCCGGTTCACGTTGGCCCATTGCGGGTCGAGCCGTGCGTTGCGGATGATATAAAGGTGGCGTCGCGCGTGATGCCAAAACGATTAATCTGTAGCCCCGGCGGATAGACGAACACCTGCGCGCTTGCTCCGCCATCGACATTCATTACCTGATAGCGCCTGCCATCCGCTTCCACGTCGATCATCACCGGTGGGAACGCGACGGGGATCGCCGCCGACGCCAGCAGAAGTTTTTGGATCAGCCCAACCGCACCCGGCCGGCCGGATGCCGCGATTTTGCCGATATTCCAGATAATCGGCCGGCCGGCATCGAGATCGGTCGTGCCGATCAGCAGCAGGCGACCCCTCTCGTATTGCTGCGCAATCGCTCGGAGCAGCTCGGGCGTGACGTAGCGCTGGATCGTGCGGTACAGAGGTTGATTGCTTGCTAACGCATCGCTCAGAATACCGGTAATGACCCAGCGCCGCTCAAGCACGTCACTCGGTGTGATCTGCGTATAGATCTCCCGCAATTCGGTATCGTATGCAGGCCCCAGGAAGGCGAACGGCGCAGTCAGTGCGCCGGTGCTGATCCCGGTTACGGCCTTGAAGGTCGGTCGCGTGCCGGCGGCGGTCCAGCCTAACAGAAGACCGGCCCCGAACGCACCGTTCTCGCCGCCCCCGGAGATAGCCAGGAAATAGGCGGGTGGCAGCGGTCCCAAATGGCCCGTTGCGGTCGCATAGGCTCGTTCGCGGCGGTAGGAATCGAGAGCGTCCGCGATCATCGCTGGCGTTACCTCGTCGCCCCAGTACCAAACGTCACGCAGACCCAGCACGGTGACATCGTTCTGCTCCGACTGTGGCACCGCGTCCAAACGCGGCAGCGGTCCACAAGCGGTTACGGTGATAACGGCGAGCACAGAGAACAACCCGATTATGCGATCAATCAGGCGCTGCATTAACGTCCCTTTCCGATATATGCCGCTTACCCGCACCGCATCTGATCGCAGCTTAAAATCGCACTGCCGCCGGGATGGGCAGCAAGCCTTGCTTGGCGCCCCACACCGCACGCCCTTATAAGGGCGCCGCCTCAATCACCGCATCGCGAGTCCCGCCCATGGACAGCCCCGGCTTCGACTTCGCACAAGCCCGCAGCCGCATGGTGGACAGTCAGGTCCGTCCGAACAAGGTCGCGGACCCGCGCATCCTGCGCGCCATGCGGGAATTGCCGCGCGAGCGGTTCCTTCCGCCGCGGTTGCGGGCGCTGGCCTATATCGATGAAGACGTGCCGCTCGGCGCCGGGCGAGTGCTGATCGAGCCAATGGTCATTGCCCGCCTGGTGCAGCTCGCCGCGCCGGCCAAGGGAGATCGGGCGCTCGTGGTCGCCTGCGGCCCGGGCTACGGCTCGGCGCTGCTCGCCGCATGCGGCGCACGCGTCATTGCGCTGGAAGAAGACCGCCAGCTTGCCGAGACAGCGCGGGAAACGTTGCAAGAGCTGGTGCCGTCCGTCGATGTGGTGACGGGACCGCTTGCGGCGGGATGGCAAGCGGGCGCTCCGTACGACATTATCCTGATCGAAGGTGCGGTGCCGGACATCCCGCCGCCCTTGGCGCGTCAGCTCCGGCTGGAGAGCGGCCGGCTCGTCGGGGTGCTATCGGTCGAGGGGGCATTGGGACATGCGGTGCTCGCCGAGGCGACGCCGGCCGGGCTGCGCCCGCGGCCCGTCTTCGACTGCGCGACGCCGGTAATTCCCGCGCTCCGGCGGAAGCCGGGTTTCGCGTTCTGACCCTTCAGCCCTGGGCGAGCAGCCGCTCCAGCCAAGGGCGACGTGTCGGGAGGGCGAACAAGGCACGCACGGAGGCGGCCGTGCCGTCCAGATCAGGCGCCGCAATGTCCAGCGACGGGATAAGCAGCCGAGCGGCGCCGGCGCGATCAAACACGTACACCGCAGCGCTATGCGTGACGTCGTAGGAGCGCCCGTCGGCATTTTGCGTCACCGAGTAGCCAACCCGGAACCGCCGTGCGAGATCGGCCAGCTGATCGCGCCGTGCCGCGCAGGCCGATCACCCGGGGGCCGAATTGGGCCGCATACGCCTTCAATACATCCAGGCTGTCGCGTGCCGGATCGACCGTCACGAACAAGACGCGGGTTTGGTCGGCAAACCTCCCGAGCCGGTCCAGCACCGCCGCCAGATTGACAAGCGTGGTCGGGCATACATCCGGACAGAACGTATAACCGAAATAAAGCAGCACCACGTTGCCGCGAAACGCGGCTTCCGTAACGGGCCTCCCATCGGTCGCGTCGGTCATGGTGAAGGCGAGCGGCGGCAACATGCCAGAGACATCGCGCGCGCCCTTGGCCGGCTTGTCGCAGCGCGCGAGCGACAGGGCCACCATGCCGGCCAACGCGCGCCAGACGCAGCGCCGTGTGATCCTCGCTCCTGTCGCATCCGCACGCCGCCGCTCACTCCGCCCGCAGCGCGCCGCGCAGCTCCGCAAATCCGCCCGGATCCTCAAGCAGCGCGAGCCGCCCCGCCGCCAGCGCGGCGAAGCGATGCAGCAGCACGCGCCGACGGGCAATGGCGAGCTTGTGCTCGGCGGCCTCCCGCAGCAATTCGGCTTCCAGCCCGCAGGCCGTAATGATCCCGATGGCTCGGGCAGCAGCGCCAGCGGAAACGCGGCGTCCACCGCGAAGAACAGCGCGTCGCAGTAGTCGCGATACTCCGGCCATTTGGCATCGCTCAGGAAGTCGCGCGCGCAGGATTTCACCTCGATGCAGGCGAAACCGCCATCCGGACGCAAGGCCAGGATATCGGCCCGCCGGCCGTTCGGCAGCGGCACTTCGTGCAGCGGCAGCCAGCTCAGCCGGCCGCACAAACGCGCGGCGGCACGCCGGATCATCGCCGTCCGCTCGGGCACGCTCGGCTCGGCCGCGTCGGCGACTAGCAATGGCGTTTGATCGGCCCCCGCTTCACCGCTTGCTGATCCCCGTCCGCTTCCGGAATGCGGCCCGAGTCCACCGATAGGCAATGAGCGACTCCCAAAATCGGCCCCGCGCCTTCGCCGCGCCGCCCAGTCTCGACGATCTCGCCGACATGGCGGAGACTGGCGCTCAGCGAGATTCCCGCGCGGCTCGCCGATCATGTCACGAATGTCGGCATCACCGTCGAGGACATGCCCGACGACGAGACGCTGGCGGAGCTGGGGATCGAAATCCGCCTGGGATCTGACGGGTCTCTATCGCGGCACGCCGCTCACGCAACGCAGTGTGGACGAGATCGCGCGCGAGCCGGATCTGATCTTCCTGTATCGCGAGCCCATCCTGCTGGAATGGATCGAGACCGGCGAGGATCTGTTCCGGCTGGTCCGCAACGTCGTGGTGCATGAAATCGCGCATCATTTCGGCTTCAGCGATCCGGAGATCGCCGCGCTGGAAGCCGAGATGGACTGAGCGCAGCCGCGACTTCCACCCGCAGCGCGGGCAGCGCCTCCTCGACAAACCAGGGATTGCGCCGCTCCCAGGCCGTGGTCCGCCAGGACGGATGCGGCAGCGGGAAGTAGCTGGGCAGAAAGGCGCGGAACTGCCGGACTCGCCCGGTCATCGCCCCGGGACCGAGCGCGTCCACCTGCGCATAAATCCCAACCAGCAGCGTGATCCGGATGTCGGGCATCAGCGCGATCAGGCGCGCGCGCCAAAGCCGGGCGCATTCCGGGCGCGGCGGCGCGTCTCCCCCGTTCGGCAATCGCCCCGGATAGCAGAACCCCATCGGCAGAATGGCGATGCGGCGCTCGTCATAGAACGTCTCCCGATCCATGCCGAGCCAGCCGCGCAGCCTCTCGCCCGATGGATCGTTCCAGGGAATACCGGTCTCATGCACCTTGGTTCCGGGCGCCTGACCCGCAATCAGCACCCGCGCCGTCGCCGAGACCCGGAAGACCGGTTTTGGACCAAGCGGCAGGACATCCGCGCACGCGCGGCAGGCCCGCGTTTCCGCCGCCAGCACGTCGAGCTGGTCAGACAACAACTTCACGCCGGTGCAATTCCTCAACCACCTGCTCGGCCAACTCCTCGGGGCTGGCCTCCAGGGTGCGCAGCCGGATCTCAGGGCTCAGCGGCTCTTCATACGGCGCATCGACACCCGTGAAGTTCCGGATCTGGCCGGCATCGGCTTTCTGATAAAGCCCCTTCGGGTCGCGCCGACGGCATTCATCAACCGGCGTATCGACGAAGATTTCCAGAAACTCGCCTTCCTCGACGCAGTCGCGCGCCAGGGACCGCTCGGCGCGATAGGGCGAGATAAACGACACCAGGACGACTAGCCCGGCTTCCACGAATAGCTTCGCCACTTCCGCCACCCGCCGGATATTCTCGACGCGGTCGGCCTCGCTGAACCCGAGATCGCGATTGAGCCCGTGGCGCACATTGTCGCCGTCCAGGATCATCGTGTGCCGGCCCTGCGCGTGCAGCCGCTTTTCCACCAGATTGGCAATGGTCGATTTGCCTGCGCCCGACAGCCCCGTGAACCAGAGCACCGACGGCAGCTGGCCCTTCAGGCCGGCGCGCGCCGTTTTGTCCACATCGAGATGGTGCCAGTAGATCGGGCTGCGCGCCGACAGCACATCCACGACCATGCCGGCGCCCACGGTGCCGCGCGTCAGGCGGTCAACCAGAATGAACCCGCCAAGTTCCCGGCTCACCGCATAGGGCTCGCACGCGACCGGCTGGGACAGTGAAATATGCACCACGCCGATTTCGTTCACGTGCAGTTCGCGGGCGGTTTCTTCGCCCAACGTGTCGATATCCAGGCGGCTGGTGATCTCCGTGATCGTGCCGACCACCGCGCTTGTGCCGAGCAGGAACAGATAGGCACGGCCACGGAACAGCGGCGTCTCGTCCATCCACACCACGCGGGCGGTGATCTGCTCCGCCAACTCGGGGAGCGGCCCGGAAACGAGCACGTCCCCGCGCGAGACGTCGATCTCGCGATCCAACACCACCGTGACCGCCTGACCCGGCAGTGCCGATTCAAGATCGGCGTCCATCGTGACGATGCGCTCGACGCGAGCTTCTATGCGCGAGACGGCATTCACCACCGCATCGCCCGGCCGCAGCACACCGCTCGCTACCGTTCCTGCGTAGCCGCGGAAGCTGTGATCCGGGCGGCTGACGATCTGCACCGGCATGCGGAACGGCCGGTCCGGATCGGTGCCCGAGCCATCGTCCGCGCCCTCCAGCGCCGTGAGCAATGTCGGCCCGTCATACCAGGCCATACGGCTGCCGGGCTCGGTCACATTATCGCCGTCGCGCGCGCAGACCGGGATTGCCGTTACGACGATGCCGTTCAACTGTGCACGCAATGTCTCGAAGGCGCCGACCATCTGCCCAAATACGGCCTGGTCGAAACCCACGAGGTCCATTTTGTTGACCGCCAGCACCACCTGCCGGATGCCAAGCATCGTGGCGATCGCGGCATGCCGGCGGGTCTGTACCAACAACCCCTTACGGGCATCCACAAGCAGGATCGCCAGATCGGCGTTCGAGGCGCCCGTCGCCATGTTGCGCGTGTATTGCTGGTGTCCGGGCGCGTCCGCCAGGATGAACCGCCGGCGTGGCGTCTCGAAATAGCGGTACGCCACGTCGATCGTCACGCCTTGCTCGCGTTCGGCGGCCAATCCATCGACAAGCAAGGCATAATCAACGCCGTTCTCGACTGTGCCGAAGCGGCGACTGTCGCGCTCCAGCACGACCATCACATCCTCGGGGATACTGCCACACTCGAACAGCAACCGGCCGATCAGCGTGGACTTGCCGTCATCGACACTGCCGCAGGCGAGCACGCGAAGGAGCGAATCCGGCATCAGAAATATCCCTCGCGCTTCTTCTTTTCCATCGAGGCGTCCTGGTCGAAATCAATCAGGCGCCCTGCGCGCTCGGAAATGCGGGTGCGGGCCATTTCTTGAACGATGTCCGCGACCGTTGCCGCGGGCGAAGGGATCGCGGCGCTCAGGGGATAGCATCCGAGTGAGCGGAAGCGGACCATTCGCATCACTGGCTGTTCGCCCGGATTGAACCGCATCCGGTCATCGTCCACGACAATCAGCGCCGAATCGCGCTCGACCGTCGGGCGCCGAGCCGCAAAGTAGAGCGGCACCACCTCGATCTCTTCGTGCAGGATGTAGCGTCCAAACATCCAGCTCGGTCCAATTCGACAACGGGAAGACCCGCAGCGTCTCTCCGGGCGCGAGATAGCCGTTGTAGAGGTGCCAGAACTCCGGCCGCTGGCGCTTCGGGTCCCAGGTGTGACCGGGGCCACGCACGGAGAAAACGCGCTCCTTCGCCCGCGAGCGCTCCTCATCGCGCCGCGCCCCGCCGATCGCGCAGTCGAACCGGCCGGCGGTAAGCGCCTGTTTCAACGCGTCGGTCTTCATGATCTGGGTGTAGAGCCCGCTGTCATGATCGAACGGGTTGATGTTTTGCCGCAGCCCGTCGGGGTTGGTGTGGATGCGCAAATCGAGCCCGAAACGGGCGGCCGTGGCATCCCGGAACGCGATCATGTCGCGAAACTTCCAGGTCGTGTCGATATGCAGCAAGGGAAACGGGGGCTTCGCCGGAAAGAAGGCCTTGCGCGCAAGGTGCAGCAAGACCGACGAATCCTTGCCGATCGAGTAGAGCAGCACCGGGCGTTCCGCCAATCCGGCGACTTCCCGCAATATCTGAATACTTTCGGCTTCCAGCGCCGTCAGGTGCGCGGGACGCGATCCATGAACCATTTCAGCCTGTTCCACGGCGGACCAGCGTGCCGCTCGCAAATTGGTTGGGTGGCGACGTAGCAGGGCGGGATCGCGCGAAATAGGCCGTGCCTTTGCACGTGACCAGCGCCACGCCCCGTACCGACGCACGCACGTTCGCGTGTGACGTGACCCGCGCTGGCCGCGCCGCCGATGCTCTCATTCTCTTGAGCCTTACTGGAAGGGCGTCGCGGGTGCAATGGCATCGGCGCGATTGCGGCCGCGTGCTAGGCAGTTTCCGAACGGAAGGAGCGATGACCCCATGCAGCAGGATGCGCACGGGCTGGCAATCACTGCGTCCTCATCCGCCGCCGCGGGCGCGTTCGACTACGCGATCGCCGGATATACATCCAGCCGGGCCGACGTGGCGGCCAGGGTGCAGGCTGCGCTGGCCGCCGATCCCGAGTTCGGATTGGCGCATTGCCTGCAAGGCTATCTGGCGATGTCCGCCTTCAACGTGGCCAGCCTGCCCGTCGCCGAGCACGCGCTGAGGCGGCACGACGGCACAGTCGGTTCGGGACCGACCGGGAACGCGCGCATGTGGACGCGCTTGCCGCCTGGTTTGCCGGGCATCCGGACCAAGCCAGCGCCATCTGGAAGGCGATCCTGGGCGACTATCCGCACGATGTTCTTGCATTCCGGGTCGCGCATTTCCTCGATTTCTGGCTTGGCAGGCCCGAGGCGATGCTGGAAGCGGCCTGCGCGGTCGCGCCCCGGTGGAGTCCCGATCTGCCCGGCTGGGGGATGATCCTCGCCTGCAAGTGCTTCGCCCTGGAGGAGTGCGGTCGCTATGCCGAGGCCGAGGCCGCCGGCCGGGCGGCAATCGACCTGGACCCGCGCCAATCTGTGGGCGGCGCACGGCGTCGCGCACGTGTTCGAAATGCAAGGGCGCCGAGCTGAGGGCTTGGCCTGGATCGACGCGCTGCGATGCCATTGGGACGGCGCCAGCAATATGCGTCACCATCTATGGTGGCACGCGGCGATGTTTCGGCTTGAGTATGGCGAGACCGACGCGGCACTTGCGCTGTATGACGGTGAATTCCGCAATCCGTCCTCACCGCTCACCGCGGCGCAGCCCGATCTGTATATCGACGTGCAGAATGCCGCCTCGATGCTGTTTCTGTTGCAACGTCATGGCGTGGATGTGGGCGATCGCTGGACCGAGCTTGCCGACAAGGCCGAAAGCCGCATCGGTGACTGTCTTTCGGCATTCACTCTGCCGCACTGGATGATGGCCCTCGCGGCGACGGGCCGGCGGGAAGCCGCCGGCACGGCTGTTGGATTCCTTGCGGGATTTCGCCGCCGGTCCGCGGGATCACGGCCGAAGTGTCGGTCGATACGCCATCCCGGTCTGCGAGGCCGTGCTGGCGTATTTTGCCCGAGCCCACGCAAGCGCGGTCGCCCTGATGCGCCCGGTGCTCGGGCGGCATGCACAGGCTTGGCGGCAGTCACGCGCAACAGGACGTGCTAGAACAGCTCTATCTTGATGCCGCGGTGCGTGCCGGGCTGCACGACGACGTGCGGCTGTCGCTGGAGCGTGCATCCGGCCGCCGCGCGCTGCCACTGCGCCGACGCGCTGGCTATGCGGCGGCGGCGGAGGCGGCGGGGTTTCCCTAATCGAGGCCGGCGCGCAGACTCTACGAACCTGCCTCACACAGCCCGTCCATCACGCGCGTGTTCCCAAATCCGCCAGGCGCCAGCCGGTCGCCAAATCCCCCAGCCACTCGCCAAATCCTATGGAACCGCGCGGGCTGTTCCCGGGTCCATCACCATCCCTGATTGGATTACTGGCGCGCCATTGCGATGCGGATAGCATCCTCCGGCGAGACGAGGTGGTCCGAGTTCTCGGCGGCGTCGGCAATGGCGAGCTGGACCCCTTGACTCGGCCGTTGAAAGCGTTGCCGCGCGAGCCGTAGTCCGGGGAAACGGGGGCGCCGCTATCCTCGCCGACGTCGCAGCCGTCGTCGGCGGAGAAGACCATGGCCTGCGTCATCGGGACGGCGCCTTCGCCGACCTTCTTGCCGTCGACATAGAGCGTCACCTGGCCGCCTTTGCCGAGGCCGCCGCCCGCGTAGGCGAATTCCATGCGAACCTGGTGTTCGCCGGCGGGCAGCGGGCTCGCGGCTTCCACATAGTAATGGTTCACGCCGGCGACGTTGTAGCAGTACTTGAGCTTGCCACCCTTTGCATACAGGCTCCAGCCGCCGATGTTCGCGCCCTGAGCGACGATCACGCCCTCGGCGCCCGACTTCGGCACTTCGATCTCGGCGGTGACGGCGTGGGACTTGTTCTTGATGTTGAGGACGCAGTTCTCGGACAGACGCCCCATGCCGCCGAACAGTAGCTGGGTGTTTCCCTTGATCAGCACCGGCCGGCCGGCGGTGTCCGGATTCATCTTCTCGACGACTCGGTCATCGATCGGCAGCACATTGTAGCGCGTCGCCTCGATCAGCCACAGACGCTGAAGTTCATGGAGCTTTTCCGGCATCTGCTTGGAGAGATCGTTCGCCTGGCTCCAATCCTTGTTCGTGTCGTAGAGTTCCCAGACGTCGTCGTCGAGGGGCACGGTCTTTCGGCCCACGAGCACCCAGGGCGTCCCGTGCTTTGTCACCGCGGTCCAGCCCTTGTGGTAGATGCCGCGGTTGCCGAACATCTCGAAATACTGCGTCTCGTGCTGTTCCGCGGCCTCGGCGTCATTGAACGAGTACAGCCATGCTGACGCCCTCGATCGGACGCTGCTGCACGCCATTGACCGAGACCGGCTCGGGCAGACCCGCCGCCTCCAGGATCGTGGGCGCCACGTCGATGACGTGGTGGAACTGCGAGCGGATTTCTCCTTTGGCCTTGATGCCCTTCGGCCAGTGCACGATCGTGCCGTTGCGCGTTCCGCCCCAGTGGGAGGCGACCTGCTTGGTCCACTGGTAACGGCGTGTTCATCGCGTGCGCCCAGCCCACAGCGTAGTGGTTGTACGATTCCGGGCCGCCGAGCTTGTCGAACCGCTCCATAAGGAATTCGGGCGTCTCCAGCGCGGCCAGGCCGTTGAAGTTGGCCATTTCGTTGTACGCGCCGTTGAAGCGTACCCTCGGCCGAGGCGCCGTTATCGCCGATGATGTAGTAGACGAGCGTGTTGTCGAAGATGTCGAGCTTCTTCAGGCCATCGAGCAAGCGTCCGACGTGGTGGTCGGTGTACTCCATGAAGCCGGCATAGACTTCCATCTGCCGGCGCAGGACTGGCTTCAGCGCCTCCGGCATGTCGTCCCATGCCGGGATTTCCGCATGGCGCGCGGTGAGTTCGCATCCTGCGGGATGACGCCGAGCTCCTTCTGCCGGGCGAAGGTTTCTTCGCGCAGCTTGTCCCAGCCCTGGTCGAATTTGCCCTTGTACTTGTCGGCCCACTCCTTGGGCACATGGTGGGGCGCGTGGGTCGCGCCCGGCGCGAAGTAGACGAAGAAGGGCTTGTCCGGGGCGAGCGCCTTCTGCTGCGCCATCCAGGCCATAGCCTTGTCGGTCATGTCCTCCATGAAGTGGTAGCCCTCTTCGGGCGTTTTCTTCGGCTCGACCGGCGTGGTGCCTTCGTAGAGCGTCGGGTACCACTGGTTCGCCTCGCCCCCGATGAAGCCATAGAAATACTCGAAACCGCCGCCGCCGGTTGGCCAGGCGTCGAACGGTCCGACCGGGCTCGTCTCCCACACCGGCATTTCGTGGCATTTGCCGAACTGCGCCGTCGAGTAGCCGTTGAGCTTCAGGGTCCGCGCGAGCGGCGAAATCGTATTGGGCAGGACGGAATTGTAGCCGGGTGCGCCGGTGGCGATTTCGGTGATGCCGCCCATGCCGGCGGAATGATGATTGCGCCCGGTCAGCAGCGCCTGCCGCGTTGGCGAGCACAGCGCGGTGGTGTGGAAGCGGTTGTATTTCAGCCCGCCTGCCGCCAGCTTTTCGGCGTTCGGGTATCTGGCAGGGGCCGCCGAAGGCGCTCGATGCGCCGAAGCCGGCATCGTCGATCAGGATGATCAGCACGTTGGGCGCGCCTTTCGGCGGGCGCAGCTGCTCGATCGGCGGGAATTTGCTGTCCGGATCTTTCGCGTCATACGTGATCAGGCCGGTTCGCTCGGGCGTGGCGATGGGGAGATGTGAACGATACTTCTTGTCTTCGCTCATCGTCCGATTGTCCTTTCCCATTGCGGCGTGCGGATGCATGTGGAGAAGTCGGCCCGCGGGGCGAAGCCGGAGGGACCGCTTAGCGCGAACCAATATTCCCCCTTCGTATGGGCCTCGTTCCATTACAAGCTCCATCAACATTGGCCGGCGCACGCCTCTCGGCGCAGCGATGGAACCGTAGGCTGCAAAGCGCGGCAAGCTATCCAAAAACGGTAAGAAGTCGGACCGAGCATTCCGATGAGCGCCCGCTGATCGCTCCCGAGATTGTCTCGTAGCTGGCTCAACACGCCGGCCTAAAATTCGTGGCGGTCTCGAGGCTGGTAGGCGGAGTTCTGATGCCGGGGGGCGCTCGAGGCCAGCTGCTGCAGCGCGCTAAACACGCGCGTGTCCGCGCACACGGCAACGTTGAACCGCATCCACGGCGAGCGCTCGAGATGGGGCCGGAAGACCGTGCCGGGCGCGAGCATGATCCCGCTCTTGTTGCGCCGGCTTCAGCCAGCGCCAGCGAGTCCTCAATTTGCGGGAACCGCGCCCAGACGAACATGCCGTCCGCGGGCTCCACGAACAAATCCAGCCCGATGCGCTCGAAGGCGCGCACGACATTACGGCGCGCCTCGCCGAGCCGCTCATGCAGACGCGACAGATATTTGCGATAATGGCCATCCACCAGCATCAGATAGATAAGCCGCTCGGTGAATTGCGAAGTGGTGATGCTGGTTAGCATCTTGATGTCGGCGAGTTCGTTTGCGATATCCTGCGCACAGGCGACGAAACCGACGCGCAGGCTGCCCGACAGCGTCTTGGAGAAGCTTCGCGCATAGATGACCCGGTTGAGCTGGTCTAGCGTCGCCAGCCGAGGCGTCGCCCTCGCCTGCAGGTCGCAGAAGATATCGTCTTCCACGACAGTGAAGTTGTGGCGCTCGGCGGCCTGCAACACCCTGAACGCCGACGTGCGGGCTCATGTCGGTTCCGGTCGGGTTTTGCATCACCGACTGGGTAAAATAGACTTTCGGTCGATGTGCTGCGGCCAGCTGTTCCAGTGCAGCGACATCAGGGCCGTCAGGCTTGCGTGGGACCGCCAGCATGACGACATCCTGCAGGCGCAGATTGCCGAACATGTTGTAATAGCCGGGATCGTCCACCAGCGCCGCGTCACCGGGTTTAAGCAGGTAGCGGATCACAAGCTCCAGCGCCTGGCTGGTGCCCTGCGTCAGCAGGATCTGGCCGGGATGAGCGGTGATGCCGAGCCCGGCCAGCATCAGCGCCAGATGCTCGCGCAGCGGCAGATAGCCGAACGGATGGCCGTATTCGAGCAGATAGGCGCCGTTCTTGCGTGCGAGCACGTTGAGGCTCTGGCGTATGCCGGCTTCGTCGAGCCAGGAATTCGGCAGCCACGGGCCGCCCGCGAGCAGAGTGCGTATCGTCCGCCTCCAGCAGTCGGCGGATCAGCCAGACCAGTTGCTCGTTGCGCTTGTGGTCGGACGGGCGCGGCATGCGTCGGCCGGCAGCGGCCGCGGCCGCGATATAGAAGCCGGCGCCGCGGCGTGACTGCAGATAGCCCATCGCGACCAGGCGGTCGTAGGCCTCCACCACCGTGAAGCGGCTTACATTGTAGGTTTCGGCAAAGCTGCGGATCGACGGCAACCTCGTGCCCGGCCGCAAGTATCGGTCATCGATTTGCCGTTTGATGCCGTTTACGATCTGCTCGCGTGAGCGGCTGGTCGCGCCTCTGGCTGATGGTAAGGGAGAGCATGCCCGTTCCCGCTTCGCGTCGAATTGGCCCGGTCGCCGGACCAGTACAGTTATGCCAACTGACGTTGAAACTGTCTATTACTGTGCTGGCAAGTGTTCGGCAGGAGAGCGTGGGCGTCAAGCAGGGATTTGCCGGGGCTCCTTTGCAGCGCTCGAGGGAAACCAAGGAGGAAGGAATGCGTGCCGTTTCTGTTGTGCTTGCCGCGATGCTCGCCGCCCCGCTATCCGCGTTGGCGCAGAGCTCCACGATGCCTCTCGTTAGCGGACCCGATGCTGTGAAATGGGGTCCCGTGCCTCCCAGCCTTCCGAAAGGCGCCATGATCGCCGTTCTTGCGGGCGATCCGTTCAAAGCGGATTCCTATGTCGTACGCCTCAAAATGCCAGCCAACTACCAAATTCCCGCCCATCATCATCCGACGACAGAAAATGTCACTGTCCTGTCAGGAAGCTTTCATGCGGGAATGGGAAACAAGCTCGATATGGAAAAGGGGCTGACGTTCGCGCCAGGCGGCTTCGTTTCGATGCCAGCGGGCATGAACCACTATGCCTGGGCGACCACAGAGACCGTCGTGCAAGTTCACGGGAAAGGTCCCTTCGCGATCGTCTATGTCAACCCGGCGGACGACCCCAGCAAAGCCCATTGATGGATCGCCCGGGTAAGCCGTAAACCGCGGTTCGATTTTAGGAGCTGAACCTGAAAAGCGGATTGAGCGGTCTGCGGCTTTTGGGAATGCTCGTGCAGTTCCCTTCGCGTGGAACCTGGCTGCGATCTCGAGGCAAGGCCCCGGGAAGATCTTCCACCTCTTTTCGGGACCGGCGTAACCCCGTGTTGCTGTGGCGCGACGCTCGGCCCCCACCCGAGCGTCGCATTGAAAACTCCAGCTGGTTGACAACGGCGTGTTGCTGTACTGGTTTTGCAAATATTACGATGCAAAATTGGCCCCGAGGACATGACCTGCCTCGGCGCAAGTGCCGCGTCGGATACGATCGTGGGAGGAGTTGGACATCGTGCCTCGGTGGCTCGGAGAATTCTCTGGATCGGCCCAGGCGGTTGCCGAGACCATGCTCGCCGTCTCCGGGCTGATCGGCGGAATTCTGCTGCCGGCGGCGCTGGTTGGCCGCCGCTTTCCGGACGGCGCGGCCGCGTGGACCGATCGGGAGACCGAGGACAGTGCCGCTCCCGGCATGGCGGAATTCGCCAGCAGCGTGCTTGAGGTCGAATCCGAAATTCGATCGGCCCTGCGCGAATTCGAGGCGCATTGCGCCCGACGCCCGTTGCGATTGGAGATCGGGCTGGAACCCGGCCTTCAACTACGTGCCGACCGGCGCGCCCTGCGTTCCGCGCTGCGATCGCTGATAGACCACGGTCTCTCTCAGGCGAACAGTCGTCTTCTGGTGTCGGCGAGCCGACACGGCGGGCGCGTGCAGATCTGCGTGACCGATGACGGGGCTGGCACGGACCGCGCGCTCCAGCAAAGCCGACTCCGCGACGCGGAACGAATGATTGCTCTCCAGGGCGGCACCATCGAGGTACGGACCCGGAGCGGTGCCGGCACAACCGTAGTGCTACGCATGGCTGAACCCGTCATCGGGTCAGCAGCCTGCCGACTGCCGAGCCGGCCCCCGCCCCTCCGGCCCCGGATCAGACCGCCCCAGCCGAACGCATCTTCTCCACGTCACCGGGGCTATAGCCAAGTTCGCCGAGTATCGTGTCCGTATGCTGGCCAAGCGCCGGAACCTCGCCCATAGGGGCTTCGCTGTCGCCGAAGATAACAGGCGGCAGCAGGGCGCGAACCGGGCCGGCTTCGGTTGCCACATCGCGCCACCGATCGCGCGCCGATAATTGCTCGTGCGACCAGAGGGCGCGTGCGTCATTGAGCCGACCATTCGCAATGCCCGCGGCGTCCAGTATCGCGACGACCTCCATCGAGGTCTTTTGCGCGAATTCGGCCTCGATCAGCGCGGTCAGCGCTTCCCGGTTGCGGCAGCGCGCGCTGTTTACATGAAAGCGCGGATCGTCGATCCACTCCGGCCGGCGCATCACCTTGACGCAAAACGTCGCCCATTCGCGTTCGTTCTGGAGTCCGAAAATAACCTCGCCGTCGCCGGTCCGGTGCGCGCCATACGGCGCCAGCGCCGGATGGCTGGTGGGCGAACGCGGCAGCGGTGAATCGGCATAGGCCACGCGGTACATCGGGTATGTCATCCACTCGGCCAGCGCATCCAGCATCGCGACCTTGACATTACACCCGGTCCCCTCGCGTTCGCGTCGGAACAGCGCCGCAAGCACGCCGGCATGCGCGTACATTCCGGTGGCGATGTCAGCCGCGGAGATGCCGACGCGGGCGGGCTGATCGGGCGTGCCGGTCACGCTCATCAGCCCCAATTCCGCCTGGATCAGCAGGTCGTAAGCCTTCTTCTCGGCAAACGGGCCGCCCTCGCCGTAGCCCGACATGTCGCACACAATCAGCCGCGGGAAGCGCTCGGCCAGCGCCGCATAATCCAGGCCAAGTCTCGCCGTAGCGCCGGGCGCGAGGTTCTGCACCAGCACATCCGCCCGGCCGACCAGTCGCTCCAGCACGCCTCGACCCAGCTCATGCTTAATATCGAGCGTCAGGCTGCGCTTGCCGCGATTGAGCCAGATGAAGAAGCTGGAGAGCCCCCGCACAAACCCGTCATAGGCACGCGCGAAATCGCCATCGTTCGGGCGTTCGATCTTGACGACCTCAGCGCCCATATCGGCGAGCTGGCGCGTACAGAGCGGCGCCGCCACGGCGTGTTCAAGCGCAACGATGCGCATGCCATGTAAGGGTAGCATGCTCCGATAACCTCCAAGAGAACCGGAAACTCTGCTTCAGCAAATGTCGGCGCCGCCCGGTTGTCAAAACCCTGCCGGCTCCCCGAGGGCTAGAGCGGTCCCTGGGTGACTGAAATCGGGGGGATTCCGGCACGGGGGCGATCTGTGATTCACCGGCTTCCGGTTGCGTGGACCGGAGGCGAGATGACCTGGCGACGGGGCAAGGCGTATTCGCAGGATTTGCGGGATCGGATTCTTGCGGGCGTGGACGGCGGACTGAGCGTGTGCCAAGCGGCCAAGCTGTTTCGGGTGAGCATCTCCTACGTCTCCAAGGCGGTCTCGCGGCGCCGACAGACCGGTGAGAGTGCGGCGCGTCCGCAACGGGGGCACGTGCGGCCGAAATTGGCCCCGCTCCAGGATGCCATCCGCGCCGAGGTGGAGCGCCGAGCGGATGTCACCCTGGCCGAACTGGCGATTTGGCTGCACCGGACGCATGCCGCCTCGGCCAGTTCGGGACTGCTGTCGCGCACGCTGGCCCAACTGGGGCTGACGCGAAAAAAAGTCGCAGCGCGCGGCGGAGCAGGACCGTCCCGAGACGGCCGCCGCACGCGAGGCATGGCGGGCGGGGCAACCGGAGTTGAACCCCGCCAAGCTTGTCTTATCGACGAGACCTGGGCAACGACCAACATGGCCCGCCGCTATGCGCGCGGCCGGCGCGGCGCGCGCGTGGTCGCGGCGGTGCCGCACGGACGTTGGCGGACCTCGACTTTTATCGCCGGCTTGCGCCAGAACGGTCTCACTGCTCCCGGTCTGTTCGACGGTGCGATCAACGGCGAGCTGTTCGTAGCCTATGTCGAGCAGGTACTGGCGCCGACGCTATCGGCGGGCGACATCGTGATCATGGACAATCTGGGCTCGCACAAGGTGGCGGGCGTGCGGGAGGCGATCGAGACGCGTGGAGCCGAACTGCGGTTCCTGCCGCCATACTCGCCGGATACTCAACCCCATCGAACAGGCATTCGCGAAACTGAAGGCCCTGCTACGCGCGAAGGCAGCGCGCAAGCTAAGTTCCCTGTGGTTTGCAGTGAGAAAACTGCTGCACCGATTTACCCCGTCCGAATGCTCGAACTATCTCGCACACTGCGGCTATCGCCAGTCACCCTAAAATCGCTCTAGGCATTCCGGCTCGCATCCAGCGCCGCCTGCAGCATCCAGGACGCGGCCATGCGATCGACCACCATGGACCGCTTGCGCCGGCTCAGATCGGCCTCCTCGATCAAGGCCCGGTTCACCGCGGCCGAGGACAGGCGCTCGTCCCAAAGCGCGGCCGGCAGTCCGGTGACTTCGGACAACGCCACGGCCCAGTCGCGGGCGCCCTGCGCCGCGGGCCCGACCCTGCCGTCCATCGACAGAGGCAGTCCTACGATCAGGCCGCCCGCTCCTTCCTTCGCTGCGATCGCGGCAATCTGGGCGGCGTTCTCGCGAAGCTTGCCGCGCCGCAGGGACGCATACGGGGTCGCCAGCACAAGGAGCACGTCGGACAACGCAACGCCGATCACCTTGCTGCCGGGATCAATCCCGACCAGCCGCTCGTTCTTGCGCAGGCCGGCACGTAGTTCCCTTACGTTGAACAAGGCCATCCCCGCCGTTATGGTGCGCGCCCTGTCCCCAGCCAAGGATCACGCCTGTCATGTCGCTCGACGCCGCGACCGTTCGCCGCATCGCCCAACTCGCGCGCATCCGTGTGGAGGAAGACGAGCTGCCGCGCCTGCAAGCCGAGCTGAACGGGATTCTGGGCTGGATCGAGCAGTTGAACGAAGTGAACGTCGATCATGTGGAGCCGCTCACGGGGGCCACGCGTATGGCGCTGAAAATGCGCGAAGACGTGGTGACGGACGGCTTCTATCCCGAGAAGGTGCTGGCCAATGCGCCCGAGCGCATCGGCGATTTCTACGCCGTGCCGAAAGTCGTGGAATGATGCTGACGGATCTCACCATCGCCGCCGCAAGCGCGGGCTTGCGTCGCAAGGACTTCACCGCGCGCGAGCTGACCGAAGCGCATCTGGCCGCGATCACGGCGCTCAATCCGCGGCTGAACGCCTTTGTCACTGTGACGGCGGAGCAAGCGTTGCGCCAGGCGGACGAGGCGGACAGGACGCTTGCACGCGGAGAAGGCGGCACGCTGACCGGCGTGCCGCTCGCCATCAAGGATCTGTTCTGCACTGAGGGCGTGCGCACTACGGCCGGCAGCCGCATCCTCAACTCCTTCATCCCGCCATACGAAAGCACGGTCAGCGCCAACCTGCTGCGCGACGGCGCGATTTTCC
Source organism: uncultured Pseudomonadota bacterium (assembly GCA_963822675.1). GTDB lineage: Bacteria > Pseudomonadota > Alphaproteobacteria > Acetobacterales > Acetobacteraceae > CAWGIP01. The sequence continues at coordinate 90,546 of CAWGIP010000024.1, forward strand.
TGGGCAAGGCCAATCTGGACGAGTTCGCGATGGGCTCGTCCAACATGACCTCGGCTTTCGGCCCGGTGGAGAATCCGTGGAAGCACCGCCAGGATCAGTCCGCCGTCCTGGTGCCGGGCGGCTCCTCCGGCGGGTCCGCAGCGGCCGTAGCCGCGCGGCTGGCGCTGGGCTCCACCGGCACCGATACCGGCGGCTCGATCCGCCAGCCGGCATCTTTTTGCGGCATCGCCGGGATGAAGCCGACCTACGGCCGCTGCTCGCGCTGGGGAATCGTCGCCTTCGCCTCTTCGCTCGATCAAGCCGGCCCGTTCGCGCGCACGGTGGAGGACTGTGCCATCCTGCTCGGCTCCATGGCCGGGCATGACCCGAAGGATTCCACCAGCGTTGATATGCCCGTACCCGACTACCGGGCGGCGTGCACGCGCGGCGTGAAAGGACGGCGCATCGGCATTCCGCGCGAATACCGGATGGATGGCATGCCGGGTGAGATCGAGGCGCTGTGGCAGCAGGGGATTGCCTGGCTGCGCGAGGCCGGCGCCGAGGTGGCGGACGTGTCGCTGCCGCACACGAAATATGGGCTGGCGACCTACTACATCGTTGCGCCGGCTGAGGCGTCGTCGAATCTTGCGCGCTATGATGGGGTGCGGTTCGGGTTGCGGGAAAACGGAGAGGATTTGCGAGACCTTTATGACCGCACGCGCGCGGCGGGGTTCGGCGCCGAGGTACGGCGGCGCATTCTGATCGGCACCTACGTGCTTTCGGCGGGTTATTACGATGCTTACTACCTGCGGGCGCAAAAGATCCGCGCGCTGATCCTGCGCGACTTTACCGAAGCCTTTGCGAAGGTTGACGCACTGCTCACGCCGACCGCCCCCTCGGCGGCCTTCGCTCAAGGTGAGAACATGGACGAGCCGATCAAGATGTATCTGAACGACGTATTCACCGTTCCGGCCAGTATGGCCGGCGTGCCCGGAATGTCGGTCCCTGCCGGGCTGGATGCGAACGGGCTGCCGCTCGGCTTGCAGGTGATCGGCAAGCCATTTGATGAAGAGACCGTGTTTGCGGTGGCGGCCGCGATCGAGCGGGCGGCTGGGTTTAGTGCTCTACCGACTGTGCGCGCAGGCGTTAATTAAGGAAAGGACCGGAGCGCATGAGCGATGAACCGACAGTAGATTTGATGCTTATGGCCCGTCACCAGAAGCAAATCCTGACTGATCTCTCCAGTTTGCGTGACGACATGACCGTTCTCACCGCGATCGCCATGCGCCAGAACGGCACGCTCTCCCCGCTGCTGACCGAGGTACGAGCAATGCATTCGCAGCAGCCGGCTCGCCAATCGCGTGCGCGAACTTGAGGAACGCAAATGAGTTGGTCGTTCCCGATGCCTGTCGTCGCAGGCGCGGACCACGACGCCGAACGGCTCCCCGCGCGAAAAGAATGAAAGGCATAGGCCGATGACATACGTCATCGAGGGCACGACCGGCTCGTGGGAAGTGGTGATCGGCATGGAGGTGCATGCGCAGGTCATCAGCAAGGCCAAGCTGTTCTCCGGCGCGGCAACCGATTTCGGCGCTGAGCCGAATACGCAAGTCAGCTTCGTCGATGCCGCCTTTCCGGGCATGCTGCCGGTCATCAATCGCGAATGCGTGGCACAAGCCGTACGCACCGGCCTCGGGCTCAACGCGCACATCAACCCGGTCAGTCGTTTCGATCGCAAAAACTACTTCTATGCCGACCTCCCAGCTGGCTACCAGATCAGCCAGTACCAGCATCCGATCGTAGGCGAGGGCAAGATCGAGATCGAGCTTGCCGACGGCGCGACCAAGGAGATCGGCGTCACCCGGCTGCATCTGGAGCAGGACGCGGGCAAGTCGCTGCATGACCAGCATCCAAGCAAGTCGCTGATCGACCTGAACCGGTCCGGCGTCGCCCTCATGGAAATCGTGAGCGAGCCGGATCTGCGTAGCCCCGAGGAAGCGGGCGCCTATCTGCGCAAGCTCCGCACCATCCTGCGCTATCTCGGTACCTGCGACGGCAATATGGAGGAAGGCTCGATGCGCGCCGACGTGAACGTGTCGGTGCGCAAACCGGACGAGCCGTTCCGCACCCGCTGCGAGGTGAAAAACGTCAACTCCGTTCGCTTCGTGATGCAGGCCATCGAGGCCGAGGCCCAGCGGCAGGTGGAGGTCTGGGAATCGGGCGGAATTGTCGAACAACAAACCCGCTTGTTCGATGCGGGGCGCGGCCTGACGCGAAGCATGCGAAGCAAGGAGGATGCGCACGACTACCGCTATTTCCCCGATCCCGACCTGGTGCCGCTGGTGCTGGACGAAGCATGGATTACCAGCCTGAAGTCGGACTTGCCGGAGTTGCCGGATGCCAAGCGGCGGCGGTTTATGAGCGAGTACGGTCTGCCGGCCTATGACGCGGGCGTGCTGGTGGCGGAGCAGGCGACCGCCGATTTCTACGAAACGGTCGCCGCCGGTCGCGACGCCAAGCTGGCAGCGAACTGGGTGATGGGCGATCTGTTCGCGGCGCTGAACCGCACCGGGCGCGGCATCGTTGATAGCCCGGTCAGCGCCCTGGCGCTCGGCCAATTGCTCGATCTCCTGGCCAATGAAACTATCAACGGCCGCATCGCCAAGGAGGTGTTCGAGGCGATGGTGGAGACCGGCAAGCCACCCGGTGCGATCGTTGACGAAAAGGGACTGCGGCAGGTGACGGATACCGCTGCGATTGATGCGGCGGTAGCGCGGGTGCTCGCGGCCAACGCCGGCAAGCTCGCCGAATACCGCGCCGGCAAGGACAAGCTGTTCGGCTTCTTCGTGGGCCAGGTCATGAAGGCGATGGCCGGCAAAGGCAACCCGGCGCTGGTCAATGCCGCGCTGAAGCGCTCTTTGGCGGTGAACTGACTAACCTAGACCCCGTTCACCGTCTCGTGCCAGGTGCGCCCGTCGCGCTCGATCAAGGCGATCGCCGCAGTGGGGCCCCAGCTTCCGGCCGGATACGGGCGCGGATGATCGGCGCGCGCCGCCCAGGCTTCCAGAATGGGCTCCACCCAGGTCCACGCGGCCTCCACCTCGTCGCGGCGCATGAACAGCGTCGCATTGCCGCGCACCGTATCCATCAGCAGCCGCTCATACGCATCCGGGTAGCGCAGGCCGAAGGTCTTTTCGAAGCTGATATCGAGCGCGGTCGGGCATAGCCGAAGCCCGCCCGGTCCGGGCTCCTTGGTCATCATCTCCAGCCGCATCCCCTCCTCGGGTTGCAGGCGGATCACCAGCCGGTTCGGGTCCAGATCGGAGACATCCTTGGGAAAGATCGAGAACGGCAGGGCGCGATACTGCACCACGATTTCCGAAACCTTCTGCGGCAGGCGCTTGCCGGTGCGCAGGTAGAACGGCACGTTGGCCCAGCGCCAGCTGCGGATTTCCGCTTTCAGGGCAACGAAGGTCTCGGTCGTGCTGCTGCCCGCATTGCCCAGATCGGCGAAGTAGCTCGGCACCGGGCGCCCGTCGATCGCCCCGGCCGCGTATTGGCCGCGCACCGTCAGTGACGCGACCTCATGCGTTTCCAGCGGGCGCAGCGCGCGCAGCACTTTCAGCTTCTCGTCGCGCACCCGGTCGGCGTCCAGCGAGACCGGCGGCTCCATCGCCATCAGGCAAAGCAGTTGCAGCAGATGGTTCTGCACCATGTCACGCAGCGCGCCGGCGTGTTCGTAGTAGTCGCTTCGCCCCTCCAGTCCCACCGTCTCGGCCACAGTGATCTGCACGTGATCGATCACGTCGGTGTTCCACAGTCGCTCGAAGATCGAATTGGCGAAGCGCAGCGCCAGCAGGTTCTGCACCGTCTCTTTGCCAAGGTAATGGTCGATGCGGAACGTCTGCGCCTCGGAGAAGACGGCGCCAACGCTGTCGTTGATCTCCTCCGCCGAGGCGAGGTCGTGGCCGATCGGCTTTTCCAGCACCACGCGCGAGGCGGGCGTGACGAGCCCGTTCGCACCGATGTTCCGGCAGATCGGGCCATAAAGATCGGGCGACGTCGCAAGATAGAAGACGCGCACGCGGGCCGGGTCGAGCAGCTCGCCCAGACGCTCCCAGCCGCCGTCGGGCCGCACGGCATCCAACCGCACGTAGTGCAGGCTCGCCAGGAAGCGACGCACCGTTTCCGCTTCCAGCGCCGCCGGCTCGACATGCTCTTCCAGCGCGCGGGCCGCGCGCCGGCGAAACGCCTCGTCATCAAGGTCCGAGCGCGCCGCGCCGAGCACGCGCGAGCCTTCCGGCATCTGCCCGTCCCGGAACCGCCAATAAAGGGCCGGCAACAGCTTGCGCAACGTGAGGTCGCCCGTGGCGCCGAACACGACGAAATCGAACACGGACACCGGGATGATCTTGGCGGCCATACGCGCCCCTTTCCGAACAACCCCCGAACCCCTCCCACCCGGGAGGGAGAACAAGCCGCTTCGGACGACCTCCCCTCCCCTTGCGGGAGGGGCTGGGGGAGGGGTCGAACGAAAGCCGCGCGCCGACCGGCGAATCCCGCCGCTATTACACCACCGGAGACGCGCCGCCATCCATATTGATGGCCGTGCCGGTGGTGAACCCGCCCTGATCGGAGGCGAGGAAGCAGGCCATCGCCGCGAACTCCTCCGCCGTGCCCATCCGCCCGAGCGGAATGGCCCGGCCGAGTTTGGCAGTGTAGTCCTCGAATGTCTCGTTGCCCTGTTGCGCTTTATGGCGCTGCACCCATTGGTCGGAGACGATCTGGCCCACCAGCAGCGCGTTCACCAGCACATTGTGCGGCGCGTATTCGTTGGCGAGCACTTTCGTCAGCGCCAGCCCGGCTGCGCGGGAAACGGCGGTGGGCGCACTCGCCGCGCGTGGCGCCTTCGCACCGATATTCAGCACGTTGATCACCCGCCCCCAGCGCCGCGCCTGCATCTGCGGCAAAACGAGCCGGCAGAGCCGGATCGCGGCGAACAGCTTAAGCTCGAGATCCTCCTGCCAGATCGCGTCCGTGGCCTGCTCGAACTTCATGGCGCGCGAGGTGCCCGCGTTATTGACCAGGACATCGATCCGGCCGAACGCGTGCATGGTCGCGTGATGCGCGCGCTGACAGCCCTCCGCCGTGGCAATGTCGGCTGCGATCGCCACGATTCGAGCCTGCGCGATCTTCTCGATCTCGGCCTTGGCCTCGCCGAGCACCTCTTCCCGGCGCGCGACGATCGCGACATCGGCGCCGGAGGCGGCGAAACGCGACGCCATCGCGAAGCCGAGCCCCTTGCTGGCGCCGGTGATGAGCGTGGTGCGGTTGGTGAGCGTGATGTGCATTGCGGTCTGTTTCCTGAAAACCCGGCTTCCCGTATGCGCCCGAGATATGCCCGCCGCAAAACGCTCCAGACTCGCCCGATTGGCACCGTTCCTCGCGTTGAATGTGGCAGCAAGTCAGTGGAACAGCTTGACTACCTCGCAGCTTCTGGCGCGGGAGTGCCGCCCCTGACGGCAGCTGAGTTCAAAAATTAAGCAACTCACCAGTGGCTGCACAGCAATCGCCCTGCCCCGGTCAGCTACTGGGCCAGTGAGGCTTCCTTTGCTGCCAAACTAGGCTGGCATGCCACTTGCCTCGCCCTGAGGTGATCCCGCGCGTCGAAGCGCGCGGGTGCGGTGTCGAACAGGGGGAAAAACTCGCATGTCACGCAACCGTTCGTCGATGGGTCGCCGGCAACTGGGAACGCTCGGGCTGGGACTTGCCGCCGTCGCCGCCGGGATGCGCAATCTCCCGCAGCTCATGCCAGCGGCCAGGGCCGCCGAGACCGCGCCGCCTGCCAATGCGGCACCGATCAAGGTCGGCGTCCTGCATTCGCTCTCCGGCACCATGGCGATCAGCGAGACCACGCTGAAGGACGTGATGCTCATGCTGATCGCCGAGCAGAACAACAAGGGCGGCCTGCTCGGGCGCAAGCTGGAACCCGTTGTGGTGGACCCGGCCTCGAACTGGCCGCTGTTTGCCGAAAAGGCGCGCCAGCTTCTGTCGGTTGACAAGGTTGCCGCCGTGTTCGGCTGCTGGACTTCGGTTTCGCGCAAATCCGTCCTGCCGGTGTTCGAGGAGCTGAACGGCATCCTGTTCTATCCGGTGCAGTACGAAGGCCAGGAGTGCAGCCGCAACGTGTTTTACACCGGTGCGGCGCCCAACCAGCAGGCGATCCCCGCCGTCGATTACCTGATGAGCGAGGAGAAGGTGCAGCGCTGGGTCTTGGCCGGCACGGATTACGTCTATCCGCGCACCACCAACCAGATCCTGGAAGCCTATCTTAAGCGCAAGGGTGTCACAGCCGCCGATATCATGATCAACTACACGCCGTTCGGCTTCTCGGATTGGCAGAACATCGTGGCCGAGATCAAGAAATTCGGCGCGTCGGGCAAGAAAACCGCCGTGGTGTCCACGATCAACGGCGATGCGAATGTCCCGTTCTACAAGGAGCTTGGCAACCAGGGCGTGAAGGCGACCGACATTCCGGTGGTCGCGTTCAGCGTGGGCGAGGAAGAGCTGGCGGGGATGGACACCAAGCCGCTGGTGGGCCACCTCGCCGCCTGGAATTATTTTGAAAGCGTCGATACCCCGCAGAACAAGGCGTTCATCGACACTTGGCACGGCTTCATCAAGAACCCGAAGCGCACCACCAACGATCCGATGGAGGCGCACTATATCGGCTTCAACATGTGGCTGAAGGCGGTCGAGAAGGCCGGCAGCACCGATCCGGACGCAGTGATCGACGCCATGATCGGCGTCGCCGTGCCGAACCTCACCGGCGGCTTTGCCGCGATGATGCCCAACCATCACCTCACCAAGCCCGTGCTGATCGGCGAGATTCAGGACGACGGACAGTTCAACGTGGTCTCGCAGACGCCGGGCCTGGTGGTTGCGCAGGAATGGTCGCCCTATGTCGCCGCTACGGCGGATCTGATCGGCGACTGGCGCAAGCCGCTCTCCTGCGGCGCCTTCAACGTGAAGACCGGAACCTGCGGTAGCGGCGGCCGGGACGGAAGGCGTAGGCGACGGCTGGCAACGACGTGCGCGCGCCACACTCTATTCCCTCTCCGCCCTCGGGGGCGGAGAGGGTCGGGGCGAGGTGGGGCGAAGCTCGGACACTGACCTGCATCGCGCTGCTGCTTGTCCGTCTCCCAGAGGGAGCTAGCGCTGCACTTAGCCTCCTCTGCTCGTCGTTCCTGCTCTCGCCGCGCTCCGCGCCGACCCGCCAGCGCAAGCCCTGGCCGACATCGCCTCGGCGAATTTCGACGCCATGCGCCGGGGCGTGCAGGCGCTCGCATATTCAGGCGAGCCGCGCGCATTGCCCATCATTCAAGCATTGCAGGCGGGCAAGCTCTATGTCGGCGCGAACCACACCTGCTCATCAAGGACCAGACCGGGTTCGTTGACGCCGTAACCGGCACGCCGGTGGCGGATCCGGGCGCCTCCAAGAAGTTGCGCGTCAACAATCCGGTGCGTGGCGCGATCGACGATGCGCTGGGCGCGCTCCGCCTGCTCTCACCTGACGCCGCCACGCGGCTGGCGGCGGCCGAGGCGGTGTTTCACGCGCACGACCCCAAGTCGCTGCCGGTGCTCGATCGGGCGTTGGCACGGGAGCCGGACGCGTCGGTCAAGCAGCGCCTCGCCGAAGCCCGTGCCGCGGTGTTGCTGTTTTCGAAAACCGGTTCCGAATCGGATCGGCTTGCCGCTGTCGCGGTGATCCGCGCGCGCGGCGGCATCGAAAGCCGCAGCCTGCTCGACCAGATCAGCAATCCCGGTTCGGGTCAGCCGGCAACTGTCGCCGCGGCGGCCACATCCGGCGCGCGCGCGATCGATCGCGTGCTGCAGCTCTGGAGCATCGCGCAGAGCGTCTATTACGGTCTGAGCCTCGGCTCGATCCTGCTGCTCGCCGCCGCCGGGCTTGCCATCACCTTCGGCGTCATGGGCGTGATCAACATGGCGCATGGCGAGATGGTGATGCTCGGCGCCTACACCGCCTTCGTCGTGCAGCAGACGCTCCAGCAAGTCGCACCCGGCTCGCTTGGCGTCAGCCTGCTCGCGTCTATCCCGGCGGCCTTCATCGTCGCGGGCGCAATCGGCATTGCCATCGAGCGCACCCTGATCCGCTGGCTTTATGGCCGGCCGCTGGAAACCCTGCTCGCGACTTGGGGCCTCAGCCTCATTCTGCAGCAGGCGGTGCGCACGATCTTCGGGGCCGATAACCGTTCGGTCGGTTCGCCTTCGTGGATGCAGGGCGAACTCCATCTTGGCGGGCTGACGCTGACGCTCAACCGGCTCGCCATCATCATCTTCGCCGCCCTCGTGCTCGCCGCGCTGATGGCGGTGTTGCGCTTCACCGCACTGGGTCTGCGCATGCGGGCGGTCACGCAGAACCGGCTGATGGCGCGCTCGATGGGCATACGAACGCCCTGGATCGACGCGCTGACCTTCGGCCTGGGCTCGGGTGTCGCCGGCATGGCGGGCGTGGCGCTGACGCAGATCGACAATGTCAGCCCCAATCTCGGCCAGGGTTACATCATCGACAGTTTCATGGTGGTGGTGTTCGGCGGTGTCGGCAATCTCTGGGGCACCGTGCTCGGCGCGCTGACGCTCGGCATCGTCAACAAGTTCCTGGAGCCGTTTGCCGGCGCGGTGCTGGGCAAGATCGCCGTCCTGGTCATGCTGATCCTGTTCATCCAGCGCCGCCCGCGCGGCATGTTCCCGCTGAAGGGACGGGCGGCGGAGGCATGAGACGCGACCGCGCCGCCTTCCTCGCTCCCGCCCTGGTCCTGGCCGGCGCAATCCTGCTCGCCGTGCTGAATCTGGCGACCGATCCAGCGTCCGGCGCTGCACGTCTCGGCCTATGCGGTCTCGCTTGCCGGCAAATATCTCTGCTTCGCGATGCTCGCCTTGGCACTCGATCTGGTCTGGGGCTACGCGGGCATCCTGAGCCTTGGGCACGCCGCGTTCTTCGCGCTCGGCGGCTACGCGATGGGCATGTACCTGATGCGCGAGATCGGCACGCGCGGCGTCTACGGCAACGCGCAACTGCCCGATTTCATGGTGTTCCTCGGCTGGCACGATCTTCCCTGGTATTGGCACGGCTTCGACCATTTCGGCTTCGCGCTGCTGATGGCGCTGCTGGTGCCCGGGCTGCTGGCGCTCGTCTTCGGCTGGCTCGCCTTCCGCAGCCGCGTCTCGGGCGTCTATCTCTCGATCATCACCCAGGCGCTGACCTACGCGCTGATGCTCGCTTTCTTCCGCAACGACATGGGCTTCGGCGGCAACAACGGGATGACCGACTTCAAGGACTTGCTCGGGCTTGCCGCTGGCCGCCGACGCGACGCGCGCGGGCTCTGCTCGTGGTCACGCGCCGTTGTGCTCGCGGCGCTTACCTGCTGGCCCGCGCCCTCGTACCTCCCGCTTCGGCAAGGTGCTGGTCGCGGTGCGCCAAGCCGAGACGCGCACGCGCTTTCTTGGCTATCGGCCGGAATCGTACAAGCTTGTGGTCTGGGTGCTTTCCGCGGTGATGGCCGGGATCGGCGGCGCGCTCTACGTGCCGCAGGTCGGCATCATCAACCCGAGCGAGTTCGCGCCGGCGAATTCGATCGAGGCGGTGATCTGGGTCGCGGTCGGCGGGCGCGGCACGCTTGTCCGGCGCGATCCTCGGAGCCGTGCTGGTGAACTTCGGCAAGACCTGGTTCACCGGCGCGCTGCCCGAACTGTGGTTGTTCGTACTCGGCGCTTTGTTCATCGTGCGTGACGTTGCTGCTGCCGCGCGGCTTGATGGGTCTGTTCGGCCGGCGCGGCCGCGCCGCCGCTCCGGTCGCGGAGCCTTCGCCGGCCGCCGCTGCCGCGCGCGAGGTCACGGGATGACCGAAGCCGGCAGCCTGCTCTACCTGAACGGCGTCACCGTCTCCTTCGACGGATTTCGTGCGCTCGACAGCCTCTCGCTCGTGCTCGCGCCGGGCGAGATGCGCGCGGTCATCGGTCCGAACGGTGCCGGCAAGACGACGATGATGGACGTGATCACCGGCAAGACCCGACCCGATGCCGGCCGGGTCGTGTTCGGCGAAGCGCCGATCTCACGCGGCTCGACGAGCCGGCCATCGCCGCGCTCGGCATCGGGCGCAAGTTCCAGAAGCCGACGGTGTTCGAGCCGCACACGGTTTGGGACAATCTGCTGCTGGCGCTCGCCGGCGACCGCCGGCCCGGCTTCACGCTGCGCGCGCGCGAGACCGCGGCCGAGCGGAGCGGATCGAGGAAATCCTCGCCGTCACCCGCCTCACGCCGGAGCGTGAGCGGCCACGCCGCTGGACTGTCGCACGGGCAGAAGCAATGGCTGGAGATCGGCATGCTGCTCGCGCAAGAGCCGCGACTACTGCTGGTGGACGAGCCGGTCGCCGGCATGACCGACGCCGAGACCGAGCAGACCGCCGCAGCTGCTGCGCGAGATCAACCGCACCCGCAGCGTCGTGGTCGTGGAGCACGACATGGCTTCGTCCGCGCCCTCGGCGTCAAGGTGACGGTGCTGCACGAAGGAACCGTCGATTTCCGAAGGCTCCATCGACCACGTGAGCGGCGATCCGCGGGTGATCGAGGTATATCTCGGGCGCTGATGATGCTCGAAGTTGCCGCCATAGATCTGCACTATGGCGCCGCGATCGCCCTGCGTCGCGTTTCCATCAGCGCCGAAGCGGGTGCGGTCACGTGCCTGCTCGGGCCGCAACGGTGTCGGCAAGACCAGCCTGCTGCGTGCGATCATGGGCGCCCATCCGATCACGTGCCGGCGCGATCCGCTGGGACGGCGCCGACATCACCCGGCTGCCCACCTATGAACGCGCGCGGCGCGGCATCGCCTGGGTACCGCAAGGGCGCGACATCTTCCCGCTTCTGTACCGTGCACGAAAACCTGGAGACCGGCTTTGCCGTGCTGCCGCGCGGCGAACGGCGGATCCCCGATCAGGTGTTCGAGCTTTTCCCGGTGCTGAAGACCATGCTGCGCCGGCGCGGCGGCGATCTTTCCGGCGGCCAGCAGCAGCAACTGGCCATCGCCCGCGCGCTGGTGACGCGCCCGCGCCTGCTGTTGCTGGACGAACCGACCGAGGGTATCCAGCCCAGCATCATCAAGGAGATCGGCCGGGTGATCGTCGACGCTGCGCGCGCAGCGGCGACATCGCCATCCTGCTCGTCGAGCAGTACTACGACTTCGCGCGAGAGCTCGCACGAGTCGATTGCGGTGATGGATCGCGGCGATATCGTGCTCGCCGGCCGTCGCGAGGAGCTCGACGAAACGGATGTTCGACGCCTCCTGTCCGTCTGACCGGCCGGCCTTCAACGCGCGACCGGCGAGCTGCTCTGGACCTGGGCCGCACGGGGCGGACGACGGTGCTGCAGGCGTTGCGCCAGGCCGGTTGCCTGAAGGCGCGCATGCCGCGTCGCGTCGGTAGCGGGCTGGGCCGATGTCGTGACGCTGAACAGTCTCCGGCGGCGATCGCCGCGCGGCGATCGGTCTGGACAGCCGATTTCGCATCCGAGCAGGGCGGGCGGGCCAGCATCACGGCGCAGGCGGCCGAGCGGGTTCTATCGGGCGCCGCCCGGCAGTGGACCCGCCGCTGTGCAGCGACCCGATTGAGCTGGCGCAAGGCGCGGCGGCGGAGTGGTTGCCGCAGGAGACCATCCTGTTCGACGCTTGCGCGCTCGACCGCCGACTTGGAGATCGAAATGTCGTCAGACGGCCTGGTTCCTCGGCCTCGAGTGGCTGGTGTTCGGCCGCGCGGCGATGGGCGAGACCGTCGCAGCGCGCGGCTGCTGCGCGACGCTGATCCGTCATCAGGCGCGACGGCACGCCTGATCCTGCATGATGTCGCTCCGCGCTGAGGGCGCCGTCGCGCGAAATGCTGCGGCGTCCGGCGATTGCCGCCGGCGCGCGCGCCGTGGCCACGCATTGTTCATCGTCGCCCCCGATGCCGAGGCGCCGACTCGATGCCGTGCGCGCCGCGCTGGCAAACGCCGAAGCGGGCGTCAGCGCCTGGAACGGCATGCTGCTCGCGCGCATGATTGCGGATGATCGGCGCCGCATTGCGGGTCGCCGTCGATCAGCATCGTTCTGGACTGCGCTGCGTGACGGGTCGCATTGCTGCCGCGCGTTCTGGGCTGAGCTCGTAGTCTGCTCCAATAAGCGTATACTCGCCCGACTGAAACTTATCTAGCCGTGCACCTTAATGCGCCTGCAGGCTCGCCAGATCGCAGACTAGTCGCAGAATCTTTTGCTCCGCCGCATCAATTTCCAGCGAAGTCGCGCGCTTGCATCACTGGCTCTTAGTGATCCGACACAGCCGGCGAAGCCCGGACCGCTTGCCGAGTGGGCCAACGGATTGCAGCGAAGTCGCAATCGCGACAAAAGCACGAACGTCGGCTAAGGAGGAATTGTCTCATGCCAAAAACGGCGTTCCAGGTCGATCTCACCAAACCGCCGGAAACCGCCGCATAAAGACCATGAATCGCTGGCATCCCGACCATTCCGATGGTCGAGACGTTCAAGCCCGGCGACTGAATTCCGCGTCGAATGTTTCGATTGGACCGGGGGCCAGATCTTCGACAGCGACAGCGCCAATGATGTTCGCGACGTTAATCTGACGAAAGTGCATTACTTGAGCGGTCCGTTCGGCGTCGAAGGAGCCGAGCCGGGCGACCTGCTCGTCGTCGATCTGCTCGACATCGGCTATCTGCCCGATCTCGCCTTGGGGGTTTACCGGCATCTTCGCCAAGGAGAATGGCGGCGGGTTCCTGGTCGATCACTATCCGGAAGCGAGCAAGGCGGTCTGGAACTTCCACGGCATGTACACGGACTTCCCGGCATGTTCCGGGCGTGCGCTGGCCTGGCATCATCCATCCCGGACTGATCGGCTGCCTGCCCGATCGCAAGCTGCTGGAGACCGCCAACAAGCGCGAAGCCGAACTGATCGCCACCAATCCCAAGCGGGTCCCGCCGCTCGCCGCGCCGCCCTACGCGGAGACCGCGCTGATGGGGCAGATGACCGGCCCGAACGCGCGAGGACGCGGCGAGCGGAGGCGTGGCGCACCGTCCCGCCGCGCGAGCATGGCGGCAATTGCGACATCAAGAATCTCTCGCGCGGCTCGCGCATCTTCTTCCCGGTCTACGTCAAGGGCGGCGGCCTCGCGATGGGTGACATCCACTGGTCGCAGGGTGACGGCGAAATCACCTTCTGCGGTGCCATCGAGATGGCGGGATGGATCGATATCGGCGTCGATGTCATCAAGGGCGGCATGCAGAAATACGGGATCATCAACCCGGTCTTCATCCCGAGCCGCCAGGAGCCGCACTTCTCCGATTACCTCGTCTTCGAGGGTATCTCCGTCGACGAGAACACCGGCAAGCAACACTACCTGGATGCGCATATCGCCTATCGCCGCGCCTGCCTGAACGCGATCGAGTATCTCAAGAAGTTCGGCTACACCGGCGAGCAGGCGTACGTCATCCTCGGCACGGCCCCGGTGGAAGGGCGCATCAGCGGCATCGTCGATATCCCAATGCGTGCTGCACCTTGGCGATCCCGACCGCGATCTTCGATTTCGACATCCGGCCGACCAAGGCCGGGCCAACGCGGTCCGTTGCTGCCGGAAGCAACGTGGCAGTCTGCAGCTGATGCCATTCTAAGCAATCGGCCGGCGAGGGGTGTCAGCCACCCATTCTCGCCGGCTTCGGCAAAACCGGGCGACGCCGGTCTGTCGGCGCCCGGAGGAGGCGTGCAAATGTTGCTTGGCCTCGGATTGTTCTGGGTCGGTGCCGTCCTCAGCCTCAACGGACTTTGGCTGCTGGGGCAGATCGGCGACCAGGAAATCGGCGTCATCGACGTCTTTGTCGGTACGCTGACAGGCCTGATCTCGCTCTATCTGGCTTTCGGTCCCGGCGCCAATTTCGCTTCGATCAAGGGGGCGGCATTCCTGCTGCTGTTCACCTTCACCTATTTTTGGGTTGCCTGGAATCGCTGGAACAAGAACAGCGGACGGCCGTGGCCTGGGCTGGTTCTGCCTGTTCGTGGCGATCACCTGCGTGCCCTGTTCATGCAGACGTTCGCGACAGCGCGACCGTGTGGGACGTTTGGCTCGGCATCTGTTGGCTCTCCTGGGGCGTCCTCTGGTTCCTGTTTTTCCTGATCCTCGCCCTGGGAAGGTCCAGGCTCACAATGTTCACCGGCGCATTGTGCGCCTTGGAAGGGGTCTATACGGGCTGGATTCCGGGCTATCTGCTGTTGGTCGGCGCGATGCCCGGCGTTGCCGTGCCGCATTGACTGCCGGCCTGCGATCGACGGAGGGTGGGGACCGGGTATGCCGCTCTATGACTATGCCTGCGAGCACTGCGGCCCGTTCGAGGCTAGGGCGGCATGCAGCGACTTACGAGCAGCCGATGTCCTGCCCGAGCTGCGGGAAAGCAAGCCCGCGGATGGTGGCCTTGCCCAATGTGTCGCGCACGAGCAGCACGACACGTCTGGCGCATGCGCGCAACGAGCAGAGCGCCGATTCGCCGCGCGTCGTGCATCGCGAACCGGCGTAGCCGGGGCACAGCGCGCATGCGGGCCATCATCATCACGCCCATTCCGGCTGCCGCCGCAAGCGGCGCGGCTTGGCAAAGGACTGCGACAGTCCGAGCCGCCGATGGATGATCGGCCATTAAGCTGGAGGACCGCAACCATTGAATGCCGGCGGTGGATAAGACCCGATGCACTTGACCCCGCGCGAGAAGGACAAGCTGCTGATCAGCATGGCGGCGATCGGTCGCCCGCCGCCGCCTGGAGCGCGGCGTCAAGCTCAACCACCCCGAAGCCGTCGCGCTGATCACCGATTTCGTCGTTGAAGGCGCCCGCGACGGCAAAGCGTGGCCGACCTGATGGAACAAGGCGGCCACGTGCTGACGCGCGACCAAGTCATGGAGGGTGTGGCGGAGATGATCCACGACGTGCAGGTGGAAGCGACCTTCCCGGACGGCACCAAGCTCGTGACCGTCCATGAGCCGATACGATGATGCCCGGCGAGATCATCACCGTTCCCGGCGACATCGAGGTGAACGTGGATCTGCGAGCGCGACCACGCTCATTGTCGCCAACACCGGCGATCGTCCGATCCAGGTCGGCAGCCACTACCATTTCGCTGAGACAAATCCTTCCCTGCTGTTCGACCGCGCGGCGGCCCTCGGCAAGCGGCTCGATATCGCGGCGGGGACCGCCGTCCGCTTCGAGCCGGGGCAGACGCCGCGAGGTGGCGCTAATCCCCTACCGCGGACGGCGCGCGTGCACGGATTTCGTGCCGGCGTGATGGCGGCACTCGACTGATGGCACGTCTGCTCGCGCGCCGCCTATGCGGACATGTTCGGACCCACCGCGGGCGATCGCGTGCGCCTCGCCGATACCGACCTGATCGTCGAGGTGGAGCGCGACCTCACCACCTACGGCGAGGAGGTGAAGTTCGGCGGCGGCAAGGTGATCCGCGACGGCATGGGCCAGTCCCAGGCCGCGCGCGCCGAGGGTGCGGTCGATACGGTCATTACCAATGCGCTGATCATGGACCATTGGGGCATCGTCAAGGCCGACATCGGCATCCTGAACGGGCGCATCGCCGCAGATCGGCAAGGCCGGCAATCCGGATATCCAGCCCAACGTCGACCATCGTCATCGGCCCGGGTACCGAGGTCATCGCGGGCGAGGGCAAGATCGTTACTGCGGGCGGCATCGACGCCATATCCATTTCATCTGCCCCCAATTGGTGGAGGAGGCGCTGGCATCGGGCATCACCACCCTGATCGGCGGTGGCACCGGGCCGGCCACCGGCACCGCCGCCACCACCTGCACGCCGGGCCCTTGGCATCTCGCGCGCATGCTGCAAGCGGCGGAAGTCCTTGCCGGTCAATCTGGCTTTCGCCGGGAAGGGCAACGCCGCGCGGCCCGAGGCGCTGGAGGAAATGGTCCGCGCCGGCGCCGCCTGTCTCAAACTGCACGAGGATTGGGGCACCACCCCGGCCGCGATCGATTGCTGCCTGTCCGTCGCCGACCGCTTCGATGTGCAGGTGATGATCCATACCGATACGCTGAACGAATCCGGCTTCGTGGAAGACACCATCGCCGCTTTCAAGGGCCGCACGATTCACGCCTTCCACACCGAAGGTGCCGGCGGCGGGCACGCGCCGGACATCATCAAGGTTGCCGGGCTCCCGAATGTCTTGCCGAGTTCGACCAACCCGACGCGGCCGTACACGGTGAACACGCTGGACGAGCATCTCGACATGCTCATGGTCTGCCATCACCTCGACCCGGCGATCCCCGAGGACATCGCCTTCGCCGAAAGCCGCATCCGCAAAGAAACCATTGCCGCCGAGGACATTTTGCACGATCTCGGGCGCGCTCGCGATGATGTCGTCGGACAGCCAGGCAATGGGCCGGGTGGGCGAAGTCATCATCCGCACCTGGCAGACCGCGCACAAGATGAAGCAGCAGCGCGGCACCCTGCCGGGCGATCCGGCGCGGCACGATAACGCGCGGGCCAAGCGATACGTCGCGAAATACACGATCAACCCCGCCATCGCACAGGGGATCGCGCACGAAGTGGGCTCGGTCGAGCCAGGCAAGCTCGCCGATCTGGTGCTGTGGTCGCCCGCCTTCTTTGGCGTAAAGCCGGATCTGGTCATCAAGGGCGGGGCCATCGTCATGGCGCCGATGGGCGATCCGAACGCCTCCATCCCCACGCCCCAGCCGGTGCACTACCGCCCGATGTTCGCGCGCTTTCGGCGGGGCGCTTGCCGCAACCTGCGTGACCTTTCTCTCGGGCGCGGCGATGGATGAGGGGATCGGCCACGCGCTGAAACTGTCGCGCCGGCTGGTCGCGGTCCTCAACACGCGGGCCGGGATCGGCAAGCGGTCGATGATCCACAATGACGCTACTGCCGGTGATCGAGGTCGATCCCGAGACCTATGAAGTGCGCGCCGATGGTGCGTTGCTGACCTGCGAGCCCGCGCGCACTTTGCCGATGGCGCAGCGCTATTTCCTGTTCTAATGCGCGTTTCGATGCGCGCTAAGGCCGTTCTCCGCTCTGGCAGCTGGGACGCCAATCGGCAGGTCGATGCCGTGCTGCTGGATTTCGACCTCCGCCATCGCCGCCGCTTCATGCTGCGTACCGAGGCGGGCGCGGATCTGCTGCTCGATCTACCGGCGCCGGTGCGGCTGCGCGACGGCGACGGGTTGGCGATTGACGGCGATGGCGGAATGGTTCTCGTCCGCGCCGCCGCAGAGCCCTTGTTGGAAGTTCGCGCGCCCGGGCAGGAAGCGCTGCTGCGCATTGCCTGGCATCTCGGCAACCGGCATCTGCCGTTGCAAGTGTCCGGCGATTGTTTGCTGGTACGCGATGACCACGTGATTGCGGAGTTGGTCGAATATCTCGGTGGGCATGTGGCGCGACTGGCCGCTCCCTTCGAGCCGGAAGCTGGCGCCTATGCGGCCGAACCTCACGTCCATGACCACTGAAATTCTGCTGCGCCTTCTGGTCTGGTTATCGCCGGGATTCCCCACCGGCGCCTTCGCCCATAGTCACGGCTTGGAATGGGCCGTCGCCTCCGGCGACGTGCGGGATGAGGCAAGCCTGCTCGCCTGGTTGCGCGATGTGCTGCAGCACGGCGCGGGACGCAGCGACGCGATTATGTTGCGTCACGCGTCGCGCACCGCGGACCCGGACGCGCTCGCGCCGTTGTGCGAATTAGCCTTGGCGCTTGCGCCGGGGCCCGAACGCTTGGCGGAAACAATCGGGCAAGGAACCGCCTTCATGCGGGCCGCTACGCCGTGGCATGGCTCGCTTGCGGCCCGTTTGGCCGGCGCTGAAATCGCCTATCCGGTTGCGGTCGGCATGCTCGCGGCGGATCACGGGATCGACGCCGATCTTCTCGTACCCGCCTTCCTACAAGCCGTTGCCGCCAACCTGGTCTCGGCGGCGGTGCGCCTTGTCCCGCTGGGCCAGTCCGCCGGTCTGCGAGTGCTGGCGGCGCTGGAGCCCACCGTGCTGGACGTAGCACGGGAAACGCGTAGCGCCACCCTCGATGATCTTGGCGGCGCGAGCTGGCGCGCCGATATCGCCTCTATGCGTCACGAGGCGCAGGAGACAAGGCTGTTTCGCACATGATGAGCAAGTCGCATGGTCCGCTGCGCGTCGGCATCGGCGGCCCGGTCGGCAGCGGCAAGACCGCGCTGATGGAAGCCCTCTGCCGCGCCTTCCGCGATCGCTTCGAAATCGCCGCCATAACCAACGACATCTACACGAAAGAGGATGCCGAGTTCCTGACGCGTGCAAACGCCTTGCCGCGCGAGCGTATCCTGGGGATCGAGACCGGCGGCTGCCCGCACACCGCCATTCGCGAGGACGCCTCGATTAACCTCGCCGGCGTGGCGCAGCTGTGCCGCGACTTCCCTGCGCTCGACCTGCTGCTGATCGAAAGCGGTGGCGATAACCTAGCCGCGACGTTCAGCCCCGAACTTGCGGATCTGACGATTTACGTCATCGACGTATCGGCCGGCGACAAGATCCCGCGCAAGGGCGGCCCGGGTATCACGCGCAGCGACCTGCTGGTGATCAACAAGATCGACCTTGCCCCGATGGTCGGCGCCAGTTTGGCGGTCATGGAGCGCGATGCCGGCCGGATGCGCAGTGCGCGGCCATTCGTGTTCGCCAATCTCAAAACCGGCCATGGCGTGCGCGACGTCACTGCTTTCATCGAACGCGCCGGCGGACTTGGCGCCTGAAGCAAGCGTCGCCCCCACCCGTTGGCGACGAGATGGGCGCGCGATAGGCTTCACGCGCAACGACGAACGGGAGACCACGATGGCCACAGCGATCGACGCCGAGATTACCGGCGCGGGTGGGGCCAATCAGGACCAGATCGAATACTGGAACAGCCCGGCCACGGCGCATTGGGTCGAGCAACAGGAACAGATGGACCGGCTGCTTGCGCCACTAACCGCTTACTTGCTGGACCATGCGGCCGCACGGGAGGGCAAGTCTGCCATCGACGTGGGCTGCGGTTGCGGTGCGACGACGCTCGCGCTGGCGCGAGCCGTCGGTGCGACCGGCCACGTGCTGGGCGTGGACATCTCGCGCCCCATGCTGACTCGCGCCCGCGAACGGGCCAGGCACGAAGAACTGCGCAATATCGAACTGGAACTGGCCGATGCCTCGGTCTATTCGTTTCAGCCGGCCGCAGCGGATTTGGCCGTCTCGCGATTCGGCGTGATGTTCTTCCGCAATCCCGAGGCGGCGTTCGCAAATTTGCGCTCGCGCGCTGCGGCCCGGGGGACGGCTCGTGTTCCTGGCCTGGCTGCCACTCGCCTCCAATCCGTGGTTCGCGGCGCCGCTCGCGGCGGCGCGCACGGTGCTGCCCGAGGCGCCGCCACTGCCTGAGGCGGACGAGCCGGGGCCGTTTGCTTTTGGCGATCGGACGCGGGTTGAGCGCATTCTCGGTGCCGCCGGCTGGAGCGCGGTGGAGTTGGAGCGCCGCGATGCGCCAATGCGCTTGGGCGAGCGGGGAGGTGCGCTGGAGGCCGCGCGGCGTGCAACCAGTTTCGGCCCGGTCGCGCGTGCCCTGGCCGGCGCGCCGCAAGCGCTGCGCGAAGTTGTGGCCGAGGCGATCGCGTCCCGCCTGGCTGCGCATGACGGACCCGACGGCATCACGCTCGCCGGATCGGTCTGGCTCGTCTCGGCCAGGCCGTAATCCAGCCGATATTGAGGACCGCTCCCGCCAGACCTAGACTGTCAAAGGTCCTGATCAGGAGGGCGTGATGGCTGCGGGCATTCTCGCGCAACTCGCGCAGGCGCTGAGTTCCGGTGCGGTGCGCGTTATCGACCTCGCGCAGCCGCTCGACCCGAACACGCCGGTGATTTCGCTGCCGCCGCAATTCGGCCAGTCGCAGCCGTTTCGCATCGCGGAGATTTCCCGGTATGACGAGCGCGGTCCGGCATGGGTCTGGAACAACATCTCGCTGGGCGAGCATACCGGTACCCATTTCGACGCACCGATTCATTGGGTTACCGGCAAGGATCTGCCGAACAATAGCGTGGATACGATTCTGCCACAGCGCTTTATTGCCCCTGCCAACGTTATCGATTGCACTACGGAATGCGACGCCAATGCGGACTTCCTCCTGACGCGGGCGCGACTGGAGGCATGGGAAAACAAAAACGGCCGGATCGAGAAAGGAAGCTGGGTCTTGCTGCGCAGCGCGTGGTCGCATCGAAAGACGGCGGCTGACTTCCTCAATGCGCGCGACGATGGATTGCATTCGCCCGGCCCTGATCCCGACGCCGTCACCTTCATGGTGCGCGAGCGCGACGTGATCGGCTTCGGCACCGAGACGGTGGGCACCGACGCAGGTCAGGCCGCCACGTTCAACCCGCCATTTCCGTGTCACGCCGGAATGCATGGCGCCAACAAATTCGGCTTGGCGAGTCTTGCCAATCTTGATCAGCTTCCGCCGAAAGGTGCGATCCTGATTACTGCGCCGCTGAGGATCGTGCGCGGCACCGGCAGCCCCTGCCGCGTGCTGGCGCTGGTCGCGGCCTGATCCGTATCCGGAGAAAGCACCAATGGCCGAGCGTTCGTTCAAGAAAGAGGTCGAGGCGCTCCGATTGGGTGCCGGTCAAGAATTTCGCGGCGAGGGCATCCTGGCGGTGACAAAGGCGCTGCTGCAATCCGGTGTGTCCTACGTCGCGGGCTATCAGGGCGCGCCGATTTCGCATCTGATGGACGTGCTCGCCGATGCGCAGGACATCCTGGACGAGCTTGGGGTGCATTTCGAATCCTCCGCCTCCGAAGCCGCCGCCGCCGCAACCCTCGCGGCATCGGTGAACTATCCGCTGCGTGGCGCCGTCACGTGGAAATCGACCGCCGGCACCAACGTCGCATCGGACGCATTGTCCAATCTTTCCTCCGGCGGCGTCACCGGCGGCGCGCTGATCGTAATCGGCGAGGATTACGGCGAGGGCTCCTCGATCATGCAGGAGCGCACGCATGCCTTCGCGATGAAATCGCAACTCTGGCTGCTCGATCCGCGCCCGTCCCTGCCGGTGATCGTGCGCATGGTGGAGCAGGGATTCGCGCTTTCGGAGGCGAGCCGCACGCCGGTCATGCTGGAGCTGCGCATCCGCGCCTGCCATCTGCACGGCCGTTTCGCCGCCAAGGATAATGTGCGTCCCGCCTTCACGCTGAAAGACGCGATGGAGCGCCCGAGCCGCGACGTCGGTCGGATCGTGCTGCCGCCGGCAAGCTACGCACAGGAGCAGGAGAAAATTCGTGAGCGCTTGCCGGCGGCGCGACGCTTCATCGCAGCGCACGGAATGAATGAAATCTTTTCCGACAAGAGCGCGGGTGTCGGCATTATCCTGCAAGGCGGGATGTACAATGGAGTGATCCGGGCCCTGCAGCTCATGGGTCTGTCGGATGCGTTCGGCAATAGCCGCATTCCGCTCTACGTGCTGAATGTCACCTACCCGTTGCTGGATGACGAGGTGCAGGGTTTCTGCGGCGGCAAGCGCGCCGTGCTGATGGTGGAGGAAGGCCAGCCGGACTTTCTGGAACAGGCGGTGAACACCATCTTGCGCAAGGGCGATCTCCAGACGCGCGTTCACGGCAAGGACATGCTGCCGATGGCGGGCGAATACACGGCGACCGTGCTGCGCGGCGGGCTGGAAGCCTTCGTGGGCGCCTATTTGCCGGCTGCTGCGCCCCAACACCGCCCGGCCATTGCCCTCGACACCGCCCGATCTGGCCGTCAGGTGCATCCGCGTCCGCCGTCGTTTTGCACCGGCTGCCCCGAACGGCCGATCTTCACGGCAATGAAACTAGTAGAGCGCGAGCTGGGGCCGCATCATGTGAGCTGCGACATCGGCTGCCATCTGTTTTCGATCCTGCCGCCGTTCAATATCGGCGCGACCACGATGGGATACGGCCTCGGCTGGGCCGGCGCCGCGGCGCTGAACGCCAAGGACGCGAACCGGCGCACGATCAGCGTCATGGGCGATGGCGGTTTCTGGCATAACGGCATCGCCAGCAGCGTTGGCAATGCGGTGTTCAACAAATCCGATAACGTTCTGCTCGTCGTGGACAATTTCTACTCGGCCGCGACGGGCGGGCAGGATCTCCTGTCCTCGCGCGCCAAAACCCCGCAGCGCGCCACCAACAACGCTATCGCCCGGGCGGTGCGCGGTGTGGGCGTGAAATGGGTGCGCCAGATCACGCGCACCTATGACGTGGCGCGCATGCGCGACGTGCTGCGCGAGGCTTTGACCACGAAGCAGAACGGCCCGAAGGTCATCATCGCCTCGTCGGAATGCATGCTCAACCGCCAGCGCCGCGTCCGCCCGGCGATGGCGAAGGCGGTCAGCGCGGGAAAGCGCGTCGTGCGCGAGCGCTTCGGCGTCGATCCCGATACGTGCACGGGCGATCATTCCTGCATCCGCCTGTCCGGCTGCCCGTCGCTTACGGTGCGGCCCAATCCCGATCGCACTGCGCGAAGACCCGATTGCGCATGTGGAACAGAGCTGTGTCGGATGCGGCTTGTGTGGCGAGGTGGCGCATGCCGCTGTTCTCTGCCCGTCCTTCTACCGCGCGGAGATCGTCAGCAATCCGAATCTCTGGGATCGGCTGCGCGCGCGCGTCAGCGCCGCCGTAATCGGCGCGATGCAATCGCGGATGCGTCCGCAGACTGCGCCCCATGTCGCCTGAAGCGCCGCTGTCCGGCCTGGAGCGCGAGGCACGATCGGAAACACGCGCCATCAGCGTGGCCATTCTGGCGCTGGGCGGCGAAGGCGGCGGCGTGTTGGCGGACTGGCTGGTTGATCTGGCCGAGCATGAAGGCTTCGTTGCACAAGCAACCTCGGTTCCCGGCGTCGCACAGCGTACCGGCGCGACGATCTATTACGTCGAGATGTTTCCGCCGTGCACGGGACCAGCAGGAGCCTGTGCTCGCGCTGATGCCAACACCGGGCGATGTCGATCTGGTCATTGCCTCGGAACTGATGGAAGCGGGCCGCGCCGTGCAGCGAGGCCTGGTCACGCCGGACCGCACGACCTTCGTGTTCTCCACGCATCGCGTGTTCGCGATGACCGAGAAGACGGCGATGGCGGACGGACGGGCCGACGTGACGAAGCTTTTGGATACATGCCGCAAGGCCGCGTATCGAGCCGTGGCGGCGGATATGCAGCGTCTGGCGGAGGAGAACCGCTCGGTAATCAGCGCCGTGCTGCTGGGCGCTGTCGCCGGCTCCGGCGCTTTGCCGTTCGCCCGCGCTGGTTACGAGGAGGCAATCCGCCGCGCCGGGGTCGGTGTCGCGGCAAGTCTGGCCGCGTTTGGCGCGGGGTTTGCTGCTGCGGCGTCCGGCATCGCTGTACCGGAATCGACCGGCGCGCAACGGATCGCGGCGCAGCCGGCGCCGGTGGAAGGCTTCCCGCCCCGGGCCGCAACCCTCGTGGCCGAAGGCATGCGGCGGCTGACCGACTACCAGGATGCGGACTACGCGAGCCTCTATTTGCAGCGTCTGCGCCCGATCGCCGCACTGGATGCAGCGCACGGGGACGGGTCGGCGCGGCTGATCGCTGCATGCGCGCGTTATCTGGCGTTGTGGATGTCGTACGAGGACACGATCCGGGTCGCCGATCTGAAGATCCGTGCGGAACGATTTGCGCGAATCCGTACGGAGGCGCGGGCGCAATCGGGGCAGGTGCTGCGCATTCGCGAATTCCTGCACCCGCGAGTGCAGGAAATCGCCGAGACACTGCCTGCTGGGATCGGGCGCCGCCTGCTGCGCCCCGGATTGACAAACAGACTGGTTGCGCGTCTTACCGCGCGCGGCCGGCGCATTCAGACGACATCCGTTCCCGGCTTTCTGCTGCTGTGGACCGTTGCCGCGCTGCGGCGATGGCGGCGCAACACATTGCGCTACACGTTGGAACAATCGCGCATTGACGGCTGGCTTGCGCGCATTACGGCCATCGCGGCGTCGGATTATGCGCTCGCGACTGAAATCGCCTTGTGTCAGCGGCTGGTTAAGGGTTATGGCGACACGCATGAGCGGGGTTTAGCGCGGTACGAAAGGCTGATGCGCGCAGCCGATGCGCTGCGCGGGGAGGTACAGGCGGCAACGCGCCTGGCAGCACTGCGCGACGCCGCGCTGGCCGACGAAACGGGCCAGTCGCTCGATCGCGCACTGGCCGAGCAGGACGTGACGGCATGAACGTGTCGCAAGCCGTGCGCGATCTCGTGCGCGCGGACGCCGTGCATCGGGACGTGTATATCTCTCCCGAGCTGTTTGCGCTGGAGATGCGGGAACTCTGGCCGCGAACCTGGATCTATGTCGGCCACGACAGTCAGGTGCCCAATCAAGGAGACTTCTACACCTGCACGATCGGCACGGAACCAGTGGTGATGATTCGCGATGCCGATGGCGCCGTGCGCGTGCTGCGCAATCGATGCGCGCATAAGGGAGCGAGGCTCGTCGCCGCCCCATCCGGCAATACCGGGCGTTTCATCCGCTGCCCGTACCATGGATGGAGCTATCGCATAGACGGCTCGATCGCCGCCATTCCGCGACGGCAGGGCTACGACGGCATGGATTTCGCTGGGTGCGAAGCAGCGCGTGGCTTGACGCCAGTTCTGTCCGAAAACTACCGCGGCTTCGTCTTCGCCCGATTGTCGGAGCATGGGCCGGAGTTTCGCGACTATTTCGGCGATTCGCTATCTTCGATTGACTACATGGTGGAGCGCTCGCCCGAAGGCGCGATGGAGGTGGCAGGCGGCGTGCTGCGCTATATGCACAATTGCAACTGGAAGATGTTTGTCGAGAATTTGAACGACACCATGCATCCGATGGCGGCGCATGAATCCTCAGCCGGCACCGCCAAGGAACTCTGGGCAAAGGAACTCGCGGCCGGCAAGCCCGCCGACACGCCGAAGCCAATGGCGATCGAGCAGTTGGTACCGTTCGCCGAGGGCTACGACTTTTTCGACCGGATGGGCGTGCGCGTGTTCGACAACGGGCACTCTTATTCCGGAGTGCATTTCTCGATCCATTCCTCCTATGCCGCTGTTCCCGAATACGAGCAGGCGATGCGCTCAGCCTATGGCGAGGAAAAGGCCAAGGACGTTCTGGGCACGGTTCGCCACAACACCGTGTATTACCCGAGCCTGACCATCAAGGGCGCGATCCAGACAATTCGCGTGGTGCGCCCGATCGCAGTGGACAAAACCCTGATCGAAAGCTGGTCCTTCCGCCTGAAAGGCGCCCCGCCAATTCTCTATCGGCGCAACCTGACCTACACGCGGCTGATCAACTCGCCGATGTCGGTGGTGGGTCACGATGACCTGCAATGCTATCGCTTGCTGCAGGAAGGATTGGCCGCCGGCGGCAATGAATGGGTCAGCCTGCATCGCGACTATCATCCCGGCGAAGATGCCACGCATGACCTGACGATAAACGGCACCAGCGAGATTTCCATGCGCAACCAGTTTCGCGCCTGGGTGAAGTTCATGACGCCGGACACGGCCGGCGCTCGGGCGTCCGCTCCGTGACCGAGAATATCGCCCGTTTTATCTACAACGAGGCTCGTCTGCTGGACGAAAAACGCTGGGACGAGTGGTACGCGCTGTTTGCCGAGGACGCGCTCTATTGGGTACCGCTCACCCGCGATCAGCCCGATGGGGTGGACCATACCTCGCTCGCCTATGAGGACAGACTGTTGCTGCAACTGCGCATCGAGCGGCTACGGCGACGCCCGCCATCGCAGCAACCGGAAAGCTGGAGCCAGCACCTGTTGCAAGCGCCGGAGGTCGAGCGGGCCGACCTGTCCGCCGGTGTCTGGTGGACCCGAACGTCCTTCTTCTATGCCGAAGCACGCGGCGACGAACAGCAAATCCTTGCGGGCGTGGCGCTGCACCATCTGGTGCGCGTCGGCAGCGGGCTGAAAATCCGCTTGAAGCGCGTCAACCTGCTCACCTGCGAGGCCGCCTTGCCGTCCATCCAGCTTTTCCTGTGACAATGGCCGCAGTAACAGTCGCGCTGGCCTTCGCCGAAACCGCCGCGCGCTTTGCACCCCGGCCATTCCTGCACGTTTTGCCCGAAACGGCCGAAGCTTACGCCGTCGCGCCAGGTTCGATCACGTACGCCGACGCACTAACCAAGATCGAGCGTCTAAGCGCGGCCTATTCCGCTTCCGGCTACGGGCACGGATATCGGGTCGGGCTGATGCTGGAAAATCGCCCCGCCTTTTTCCTGCACTGGTTCGCATTGAACCTGCTCGGCGCCAGCGTCGTCCCGCTGATCCCGGACCTGCGCCCGGCAGAACTGGACTACCTGATCGCACATAGCGGCATGGTGCTCGCGGTCGGCGCGGCGGCGCATGTGCCGACGCTGCGACGCGGCCGCCCGCCGCATTCCGAACTCGTCCGCTGATTGCCGCCGAAACCGGCCCGGTCCCGGCTGGCGCCAGTCGATGCGCCACATGCCGGCCGCAAGCCGGACCAATACAGCGAATGCGCCCTCCTCTATACGTCCGGCACAACCGGAAAACCCAAGGGCTGCGTGCTGTCCAACGCTTATTTCCTGCGCACGGGCGAATGGTATGTGTCGCTCGGCGGACTCTGCGCGCTGCGCCCGGGCGAGGAACGGCTGCTGACCCCGCTGTCGCTCAGTCACGCCAACGCAATGGCCTTCTCGGATATGGCCATGATCCTCAGCGGCGGCTGCATCATCCAGCTCGATCGGTTCCATCCGCGCAGCTGGTGGGAGTTCGTGCGCACGAGCGGCGCCACGATCATACACTATCTCGGCGTCATGCCGTCGCTGCTGCTGGGCGCGCCGGTGGCGGCCAAGGAGCGCGATCACGCGGTCCGCTTCGGCTTCGGCGCCGGCGTCGATCGCCGCCATCACGCGGCCTTCGAGCAGCGGTTCGGCTTCCCGTTGCTGGAAGCCTGGGCGATGACGGAAACCGGCGGCGGCGCGGCGGTAATCGCCAATGCGGAGCCGCGCCGCGTCGGCACCAACTGCTTCGGCCGGGCCGCTTCGTCCATGCAGGCCCGGATTGTCGATGATAGCGGCACCGACTGCCCGCCGGACGCGCCCCGGCGAACTGCTGGTGCGCGCAGCCGGCCCCGATCCGCGCGCCGGCTTCTTCACGGAATACCTGAAAGACCCGGAAGCGACGCGGGCCGCCTGGGAAGGCGGGTGGTTTCACACCGGCGATATCGTCCGGCGCGACGCGGACGGGTTCTTCACCTTCGTTGACCGGAAGAAGAACGTTATACGTCGCAGCGGCGAAAACATCTCGGCGGCGGAGGTGGAAAGCGTGTTGCGCCGCCATCCGATCGTCGCGGAAGTCGCCGTGATCGCCGTGCCCGATCCGTTGCGGGAGGAAGAGGTACTGGCCTGCGTCGTGCCGCGCGCAGCTGTCCCGACGGACCGAATGACGGAACAAGCCACCGCGCTTGTGGATTCGGCGCTGGAAGAGCTGTCCTACTTCAAGGTGCCGGGCTGGGTCGCGTTTCTCGAGTCGCTGCCGCTCACCGCCAGCCAAAAAGTCGCGCGCGGCGAGATGAAGCAACTGGCGCGCACCCTGCCCGGCTCCGCGAACTGCATCGACACGCGCGCGCTAAAGCGTCGGCGCGGCTGATGCGCGACTACGGCGACGTGGTCGTCGCTGTGCCGGTGACGGAACCCTATGTCCGCCGCTCCGAGCACGGCGCCGCTTGGTTCCTGGCCCGTGTTTTGGCCCGACTGCTAGACGGAAGCGGGCTGCGCAAGACCGAAATTGACGGGCTCTGCGCCTCCAGTTTCACGCTTCTCCCCGATACCGCCGTCGCGCTTCACGCAGCACGTCGGCCTCTCGCCGCAATTCCTGGAGTGGCTGCCGATGGGCGGCGCCTGCGGCATCCTGGCGTTGCGGCGTGCCGCGCGTGCGGTGCAGGCGGGCGACGCGGACATCGTAGCCTGTATCGCAGGCGACACGGCGAACGAGACCAGCTTTCGTGACCTGATCGGCAATTTCAGCGCCTTCTCCCGCGATGCCGTCTATCCTTATGGGGCCGGCGGGCCGAACGTGATCTTTGCCCTGATCACCGACCGCTACATGTGCGCGTTCGGCGCGACGCGCGCGGATTTCGGCAAACTCTGTGTCGCCCAGCGCCAGAACGCACAACGTAATCCCCTCGCGCTGCTGCGCGGCGAACTGACGCTAGATCAATACATGAACGCGCGGCCGATCGCCGAACCGCTGCGCCTCTATGATTGCGTCATGCCCTGCGCAGGCGGCGACGGATTCCTGGTTATGCGCCGGGCGCGGGCCGACGCGCTCGGCTTGTGCTCTGTCCGCCTGCTGGGTGCGATAGAGCGGCACAATGCGTTCCCCGACGATCCCGTGCAGCTGCGCGGCGGCTGGGCGATGGATCGCGACACTCTGTGGGCGCAAGCGGGTATCGCGCCAGACGATGTGGACCTCGTGCAGACCTATGACGATTATCCGGTCATGTCGCTCATGCAGATCGAGGATCTTGGCTTCTGCGCAAAGGGCGCGGCGCCGGACTTCGTGCGCCGGCACAGCTTCACCATCGACGGCAGTTTTCCGCTGAACACCGGCGGTGGTCAGCTATCCATGGGCCAAGCCGGTGCCGCCGGCGGTTATCTGGGATTGGTCGAGGCAATCCGGCAGTTGACCGGCGCCGCGCCTTGCCGCGCAGTGGCGGACGCACGCCGCGCGCTGGTCAGCGGCTTCGGCATGGTCGCTTACGATCGCGGACTGTGTTCGGCGGCCGCCGTCCTGGCAGCGCCATGATCGGCCCTATGCGCGATGCGGCCGCGCAAGGGCACTTGGCGCTGCAATACTGCGTGGCGTGCAGCGCTGTGCAGTATCCACCGCGCCAAGTTTGTCATGTCTGCCTCTCGGAACGATTGGAATGGCGGACCAGCGATAGGATCACCGGCACGGTGTTGGCCTGCACGGTCCTGCACCACAGCCATGACGCGCAATTCCGCAACGCGCTGCCGCTGCGGCTCGCCCTGGTGCAGATCGGAGGCGGGCCGATCGCGCTTTGTTTTCGCGCCGGGAATGTTCGGATTAACGATACGGTAACGATTATCTCGCGGCTTGATGATGCGGGTCGGCCCATCCTCATCGCGAGATAGACCAATGCCGACGGGTTCGTCCAATGCCGCTCAAATCAATGTGAGGCAGACCTGTCGTGATGGCGCGTGATCATTGCTCAAGTGCGAAAATAACATTCTCGATTTATGGTTTTTCGCACGGATTTGCTGGGCAATGGCGTCCGCCGGTTGTAATTGAGGACGCGCAAAGGCCGGGGACGCATCGCCGCGGCAGCGACCGGCGATACGCCCTGCGCGTGCAGCCAAATCGACGCCTCCGCGTCCCGTGCGCAAAGGAGATTTGTCGATGGAACTGACCGATGACCAGCGCGCACGCAACCCAGAAGCCGAACGGCGAGCTTGCTCCCTCTCCCGGCGTACTCGCCGAAGCGGGATTGAGCGGGATCGATCTTCTCGATGCGTTGCAGGCCGTGCGCGTTGGCGATTTCTCGGTCCGCTTGCCCAGCCACCGCACCGGGATCGAGGGCAAGATCGCCGACGTGTTCAACGAGATCGTCGCCGCCAACCAGCGCATGGCGCAGCAGCTTGAATATGCGGGCGAAGTGGTGGGGCGCCAAGGCCAGACGCGGCACCGGGTGAAATTCGGATTGTCGGCCGGCGCCTGGGGCGAGATGGAACAATCGGTCAATACGCTGATCGATGATTTGCTGTGGCCGACCCGCGAGGTGACGCGCGCCATCAGTGCCGTGGCGAAAGGCGATCTGCTGCAAACCGTCCCGCTGGAAGTCGATGGACGGCCGCTAGAAGGTGAGTTCCTACGCGCCGCTTCGATCGTCAATACCATGATCAAGCAGCTCAGCGTGTTCACCTCCGAGGTCACACGCGTCGCCCGTGAGGTCGGCACCGACGGCAAGCTCGGCGGTCAGGCGCAGGTGCGCGAAGTGACCGGGGTCTGGAAAGACCTGACCGAATCGGTGAACTCCATGGCGAGCAACCTGACCGCTCAGGTTCGCAACATCGCCGAAGTGACGATCGCGGTCGCCAATGGAGATTTGTCGAAGAAGATCACCGTCGATGTGCGGGGCGAGATCCTGCAACTCAAGGAAGCCATCAACACGATGGTTGATCAGCTTCGCTCTTTCGCATCGGAAGTCACGCGCGTGGCGCGCGAAGTCGGCACCGAGGGCAAGCTGGGCGGACAGGCGGTCGTGCCGGGCGTGGCGGGCACGTGGAAGGATCTGACCGACAGCGTGAACGCGATGTGCGGCAATCTGACCGATCAGGTGCGCAACATCGCCCAGGTGACGACGGCGGTTGCGCGCGGGGATCTGTCGCGCAAGATCACCGTCGATGTGCGCGGCGAGATCCTGGAGCTGAAAGACACGATCAACACGATGGTCGATCAGCTCAACGCCTTCGCCTCGGAAGTGACGCGCGTGGCGCGCGAGGTGGGCACCGAGGGACGGCTCGGCGGCCAGGCGCAGGTGCTGGGCGTCGCCGGCACATGGAAGGATCTCACCGATAACGTCAATTCGATGGCCTCGAACCTGACGGGGCAGGTGCGCAACATCGCCGAGGTCGCCACGGCGATTGCGCGTGGCGATCTGTCCAAGAAGATCACCGTGAACGTCAGCGGCGAGATTTTGCAGCTGAAAGAAACCATCAACACGATGGTCGATCAGCTCAACGCCTTCGCCTCGGAGGTCACGCGCGTGGCGCGCGAAGTGGGGACCGACGGGCGGCTGGGTGGTCAGGCCAACGTGTTGGGCGTTGCCGGCACCTGGAAGGATCTCACCGAGAGCGTCAATTCGATGGCCTCGAA
Organism: uncultured Pseudomonadota bacterium; assembly: GCA_963822675.1. Classification (GTDB taxonomy): domain Bacteria; phylum Pseudomonadota; class Alphaproteobacteria; order Acetobacterales; family Acetobacteraceae; genus CAWGIP01. The sequence continues at coordinate 121,535 of CAWGIP010000024.1, forward strand.
CCTGACGGCGCAGGTGCGCAACATCGCCGAGGTCTCCACCGCCATCGCCAACGGGGATCTGTCAAAGAAGATTACCGTCAATGTCAGCGGCGAGATTTTGCAGCTGAAAGAGACCATCAACACGATGGTCGATCAGCTCAATCGGTTCGCAGGCGAAGTCACGCGCGTGGCGCGCGAGGTCGGAACCGAAGGCCGGCTCGGCGGTCAGGCACAGGTTTCCGGCGTGGCCGGCACTTGGAAGGATCTCACCGACAGCGTGAATTCGATGGCCTCGAATCTGACCGGGCAGGTGCGCAACATCGCCGAGGTCGCAACCGCCGTGGCGCTGGGCGACCTCTCCAAGAAGATTACGGTCAATGTCAGCGGCGAGATTTTGCAGCTGAAGGAAACCATCAACACGATGGTCGATCAGCTCAACGCTTTCGCCTCGGAAGTGACGCGCGTGGCACGCGAAGTCGGCACCGAGGGGCGGCTCGGCGGCCAGGCGCAGGTGCCGGGCGTCGCGGGCACGTGGAAGGATCTCACCGACAGCGTGAATTCGATGGCCGGCAACCTCACGGGGCAGGTGCGCAACATCGCCGAAGTGGCGACCGCGATCGCCACCGGCGACCTCTCGCGCAAAATTACCGTGGATGTGCGCGGCGAGATTCTGCAACTCAAGGAAACGCTTAATACGATGGTTGACCAGCTCAACCGCTTCGCGGGCGAAGTGACCCGCGTGGCGCGCGAGGTGGGCACCGAAGGCAAGCTGGGCGGTCAGGCGCAGGTGCCGGGTGTGGCCGGCACCTGGAAGGATCTGACCGACAACGTCAATTCGATGGCCGGCAATCTGACCGCGCAGGTGCGCAACATCGCCGAAGTCACCACGGCGGTAGCGCGCGGGGACCTCTCACGCAAGATCACGGTGGACGTGAAGGGCGAGATCCTGGAACTCAAGAACACCATCAACACGATGGTGGATCAGCTCAACGCCTTCGCCTCGGAAGTTACGCGCGTCGCGCGCGAAGTGGGCACCGAAGGCAAGCTCGGCGGTCAGGCGGTCGTGCCCGGTGTCGGCGGCACATGGAAGGATCTCACCGACAACGTGAATTTCATGGCCTCCAACCTGACCGGGCAGGTGCGCAACATCGCCGAAGTGGCGACGGCGATCGCCAACGGTGATCTTTCCAAGAAGATCACGGTCGATGTGCGCGGCGAGATCCTGCTGCTGAAGGAAACGCTGAACACGATGGTCGATCAGCTGCGCTCCTTCGCCGCGGAAGTCACGCGCGTGGCGCGTGAAGTGGGCACCGAAGGACGGCTGGGCGGACAGGCGGTGGTGCCGGGCGTGGCGGGAACGTGGAAGGATCTCACCGACAACGTCAACCTGCTCGCGGCCAATCTCACCACGCAGGTGCGCAACATCGCCGAAGTCACCACGGCGGTGGCGCGCGGGGATCTCTCGCGCAAGATCACCGTGGACGTGAAGGGCGAGATCCTGGAGCTCAAGAACACCATCAACACGATGGTCGATCAGCTCAACGCCTTCGCCTCGGAGGTCACGCGCGTGGCGCGCGAAGTGGGCACCGAAGGCAAGCTCGGCGGTCAGGCGCAGGTGCTCCGGCGTGGCCGGGACGTGGAAGGACCTGACCGACACGGTCAATGTGATGGGCGCCAACCTGACCGAGCAGGTGCGCGGCATCGTCAAAGTCGTTACCGCGGTTGCTACCGGCGATCTCAAGCAGAAACTGACGATGAACTCGAAAGGCGAGGTCGCGGCGCTGTCCGAGACGATCAACAACATGACCGACACGCTCGCCACCTTCGCCGCGCAGGTGACGACGGTCGCGCGCGAAGTGGGGGTGGACGGGCGGCTCGGCGGGCAGGCGAACGTGCCGGGTGCGGCGGGGACATGGAAAGATCTTACCGGCAACGTCAATCTGCTGGCGGCCAATCTCACCACCCAGGTTCGCGCCATCGCCGAAGTGGCGACCGCCGTGACCAAGGGCGACCTGACCCGCTCGATCCAGGTCGAGGCGCGCGGCGAGGTGGCGGAGCTGAAAGACAACATCAACACGATGATCGACAATTTGCGGCTCACCACGGACCGCAATACCGAGCAGGACTGGCTGAAGACCAACCTCGCCCGCTTCACCAACATGCTGCAAGGCCAGCGCGATCTCGGCGCCGTGGGACGGATGCTGCTGGCCGAATTGGCGCCGCTGGTCGAAGCGCAGAACGGCGTGATTTATCTGATGGACGCGACCGAGCCGGACGGCGCGCCCAGCCTCAAGCTGCTCGCCGCCTATGCCGATGGCGGCACCGGCGGTCATCCCGAGCGGGTGGAGATCGGCGAAGGGCTGATCGGCCAATGCGCCGCGGACGGCAAGCGGCTGCTGATTGCCGAAGTGCCGGACAATGTCGTGCCGATCCGCTCCAGCCTGTTCGAAGTGATGCCGCGCAACGTCTTCGTGCTTCCCGTGCTGTTCGAGGGTCAGGTGAAGGCGGTGATCGAACTGGCCTCGGTACGCAGCTTCACCGACCTGCAAAAGGCGTTCCTGGAGCAACTCACCGGCAATATCGGCATCGTGCTGAACAGCATCGAGGCGACGATGCAGACCGAGGCGCTGCTGAAGCAGTCGCAGAACCTCGCCACCGAATTGCAGACCCAGCAGAGCGAGCTGCAGCAGAAGAACGAGCAGCTTGGGCAGAAGGCGCAGCAGCTCGCCGAACAGAACGCGGAGGTGGAACGAAAGAACGAGGAAATCGAGCAGGCCCGCCGCGCGCTGGAAGAAAAGGCGACCGAGCTGGCGCTGACCTCGAAATACAAGTCCGACTTCCTCGCCAACATGTCGCACGAGCTGCGCACGCCGCTGAACTCGATCCTGATCCTGGGCCAGCAGCTGGCGGACAACCCGGACGGCAATCTGACGCCACGGCAGGTCGAATTCGCCCGCACCATTCACGGCGCCGGAACCGACTTGCTGAACCTGATCAGCGACATCCTCGATCTGTCGAAGATCGAATCCGGCACGGTCTCGGTGGAAGCGGAGGAGACTGCCGATCGCCGGCTTGCAGGAGGCGGTGACACGGCCGTTCCGCCACGAAGCCGAAAGCCGCGGCCTCTCCTTCGATATCGAGATCGATCCGCAGCTTGCGCAGCATCACCACGGATTCCAAGCGGCTTCAGCAGGTGCTCAAGAACCTGCTGTCCAACGCCTTCAAGTTCACCGATCAGGGCGGCGTGCGGCTGGCGATCTCGGCGGCCAAGAGCGGCTGGAGCACCGAGCATCCGGTGCTGAAGAACGCGCCGGCGGCGGTCGCCTTCGAGGTCAGCGACACCGGCATCGGCATCCCGCCCGAGAAGCAGCGCATCATCTTCGAGGCGTTCCAGCAGGCCGACGCGAGCACCAGCCGCCGATACGGCGGCACCGGGCTTGGCCTCGCCATCTCGCGCGAGCTTGCCCATCTGCTGGGCGGCGAAATCCGGCTGCGCAGCGTGCCCGGCGTCGGCAGCACGTTCACGCTTTACCTGCCGCTGACCTATGTCGGCCCGGCCGCCCGCTCGCCGGCGCAGCCGGCGAGGCGCTCGGCAGCGGCCGAGCCCTCGGCGGTCGCGCGTGCGCGGCTGGCGGAACAAGTGATCGAGCATGTGCCGGACGATCGGCAGAGTATCGCGCCCGGACGATACCGTGCTGCTGATCGTGGAGGATGATCCGCACTACGCGCGGATCATGGTCGATCTTGCCCGCGATCGCGGGCTGAAAGTGCTGGTCGCTTCAGCGCGGGGCCGAGGCGCTGACGCTGGCGCACCAGTATCATCCGCCGCCATTTCGCTCGACGTGTTCCTGCCCGACATGCTGGGCTGGACGGTCCTGACGCCAGCTCAAGCAGGATCCGGCGACACGGCATATCCCGGTGCAGATGGTTACGCTGGACGAGGACCGGCAGCACGGGCTCGCCTGCGGCGCCTTCTCGTTCCTGACCAAGCCGCGCCACGCCCGAGGGGCTGCGCGAGGCGCGTCGGGCGCATCACCGACTATACGAAGCCGCGACGCAAGCGTCTGCTGGTCGTGGAAGACAGCCCGGCCGAGCGGCTCGGCATCAGCGAGCTGCTGGGCCACGACGACATCGACATCGTTGCGGCGGAAACGGGACGCGGAGGCGCTGGCGGAGCTTCGACGCGCACCGACCGACTGCGTGGTGCTCGACCTGCAAGCTGCCCGACATGTCGGGCTTCGAAGTGCTGGAGCGAGATGGGCGCGGACGCCGAACTGGCCGACGTGCCGGTGGTGGTCTTCACGGGCCGCGAACTTCGCCCGGACGAGGATGCGCGGCTGCACACGATGGCCCGGAGCATCGTGGTCAAGGGCGTGGAATTGCCCGAGCGACTGCTGGACGAGACGGCGCTGTTCCTGCATCGCGTGATCGCCGATCTGCCGGCCGAGAAGCAGCGAATGCTCGAACGGCTGCACAGTTCGGACGAGAATCTGGTCGGCCAGAAGGTGCTGCTGGTGGACGATGACGCCCGCAACATCTTTGCTCTGTCCAGCGTGCTGGAGCGGCGCGGCATGGAGGTGCTGACCGCGACCACCGGCAGCGAGGCGATCGCGATCCTGGAGTCCACGCCGGGTGTCGCCATCGTGCTGATGGACATCATGATGCCGGAGATGGACGGCTATCAAACCATGCAGGTCATCCGCGCGAAGGCGTCGTTCCGGCGGCTGCCGATCATCGCTCTCACGGCCAAGGCGATGAAGGGCGACCGCGAGAAGTGTCTGGAGGCGGGCGCGTCCGATTACCTGGCCAAGCCGGTCAACACCGAGCAGCTTCTGTCGGCGCTGCGCATCTGGCTGCATCGCTGAGCACCGGACCGGCGCGATGACCGAGCACGAACCCGTCAACATCCTGCTGGTGGATGACCAGCCGGCGAAGCTGCTGAGCTATGAAGTCATCCTGAGCGAACTGGGCCAGAACCTCATCAAGGCCGGATCGGCGCGCGAGGCGCTGGAGCAGCTGCTGCGCAACGAGATCGCGGTCGTGCTGACCGATGTCGCCATGCCCGATCTCGACGGGTTCGAACTGGCGGCGATGATCCGCGAGCATCCGCGATTCCGCCGCACGGCGATCATCTTCGTCTCGGCGATCCACATGACGGATCTCGACCGGCTGCGCGGCTACGAGGCCGGCGCGGTGGATTACGTGCCGGTGCCGGTCGTTCCCGAGCTGCTGCGCGCCAAGGTCAAGGTGTTCGCCGAGCTGTACCGCAAGACGCGGGCACTGGAGCGGCTGAACGCCGAGCTGGAGGAGCGCGTCGCAACGCACAGCCGAACTCGCAGCCGGCCAATGCCGAGCTGGAGCAGCGGGTCGAGCAACGCACGCGCGAGCGCGAAGCGGCGCTGGCCCAGGTCCACGAAATGCAGAAGATGGAGAGCCTGGGCCAGCTCACCGGCGGGGTGGCGCATGATTTCAACAATCTATTAATGGCCGTTCTCGGCAATCTCGGCCTGCTCAAGAAACGCCTGCCGGATAATCCCGCGCTGACGCGGTTGATCGACGGCGCGATCAAAGGGGCGGAACGTGGGGCGACGCTCACGAAACGCATGCTGGCCTTCGCGCGCCGGCAGGAACTGAAGCCGCAAAGCGTGGATTTCGAAGGCCTGGTGGAGGGCATGGCGGAGATGCTGCGCCGCTCGCTCGGTCCCACGATCCGCGTAGAGCTGGATCTCGGCGACCGGCCTGCCGCCGGTGATGGTTGATCCCAATCAGTTGGAACTTGGCCTGCTCAACCTTGCACTGAATGCGCGCGACGCCATGCCGGACGGCGGCCGACTTGCGATCATGGCGGCGCGCGAGCCGTTTCCGGCGGAAATTTCCGAGGCTTGCGACGGGCGACTATGTCTGCCTGTCGCTCACCGACACCGGCATTGGCATGGACGAGGCGACGCTCGGCCGCGCGACCGAACCGTTCTTTACGACCAAGGGCGTGGGCAAGGGCACCGGGCTCGGCCTTTCGATGGTGCACGGGCTCGCGGCGCAATCGGGCGGGGCGATGCGGATCGCCAGTCGTGTCGGCGAAGGCACCACGGTGAAGATCTGGCTGCCGGTCGCCCGGGCGAGTAGCGCGGTGCAAGAGCCGACGGCCGAAGCCATGCAGCCAGCGGTGGGATGCCGGGTCATGGTCGTGGATGACGACCCGCTGATCTCCTCCAGCACCGCGGCCATGCTGGAAGATCTCGGTCATCTCGTCGTGGAAGCGTCCTCGGGGCCGCGCGCGCTCGATGTGCTGCGCCTGGGAGCGCAGATCGACGTTGTGATCACCGACCAAGCGATGCCGGGAATGACGGGGATGGAACTCGCCCGCCAGATTCGTCAGTTCTGGCCTGGCATTCCAATCGTGCTCGCGAGCGGCTTCGCCGACCTGCCCGAATTTGACGAGCTGCGGCTCCCCCGCCTGTCCAAGCCGTATCACCAGTCGGAGCTTGCGTCCTGCATCACGCGCGTGCTGGACGCCCGTTGCGGCGGTAACGTGGTACCGTTGGATAAGATAAGGCGGGCATAGGGGCGAAACGGACCAGCGCCGATATCACCATCAATCAACCGTCACCGCAACCCGGTGCCAGGAACTGCACAAATAGCCCTTGAAGTTCCAGACATCATCCGGCAGCGCCGGCTGGGTCTGGCCTGCTTCATCAAAGGCGCGCACGGCCATCTCATGCCTGCCGGGCGGCAGATCCAGCTCGATCCGCCACAGCGTCCAGCTCCAGGGCGACCGCTGCATCTTGCTCTAACGCGGCCTGCCGCCAGCTTCGACCGCCATCGGGCGAAACATCGACGCGCGCCACCGCACGCCCGGATGAAACCGCGTAGCCGCGCACGACCAGTTTCCCCGGGCCGAATGCGCGCCGGCCTGCGGCTCGCAAATCGCCGCATTGAGCGGCATGGCATCAATCGTCAGCCCGGTCTCCCAATCGACTGTCTCGGCGGTCGCGTCCGGCGGGAACAGCTTGTAGTCGCGGCGTTGGATCGGGCCGTCGGCCGGCCTGTCGCGCACCTCGATCGCGCTGAGCCATTTGGCGCTGCGCACGCCCGCGAACCCCGGAATGATCGCGCGCAGCGGGTGGCCGTGCTCCGGCGCCAGCGTCTCGTCGTTCATCGCGAACGCCAGCAGCGATTTGGGTGCCAGCGCCTTGTGCATCGACACCGAGACGCAGAAGCGATGTCGGCCGCCGTCCTTCTCGATCTCGTCGGCGCAAGCGAAGGCCACGTGCAGCGCACGGCTCTCCTCCGCGCCGGCTTCGCGCAGCACGTCGCCGAGCGGAATGCCCGTCCAGGCGGCATTGCCGATCGCCCCCGCCTCCCATGGCTCGCCCGATACGGGGCGGACGGGAAGGAAATCCGCACGACGATTTCCCGCGCATTGCAGAACCGCGGTGACTGTACGCGGCGCGAACCGCGCGCGCAGCTCCGCCACGGTGAGCGAAAGCGGTCGTGCGACCCGTCCGGAAATACGAAGCCGGTGCCGGTCGGCATCAAGCCGGGGAATTGTTCCATGCGTGCGCACGTAAAAATCGCGCTGCGCTGTTACCGCCGAGTTCGCCAGTCGATCGAGCGGCGGCTCTGCGTTCAGCGGCTCGCGCGAATGCACGAGAAGGTCCGGTTTAGCCTCGAACAAGCCTGGCACGTTTCACCCCACCTGCTGCTCCGTCCACCCGAACGATCGAAGGGGTAGAAAGTGGCAGGCAAGGCGTGCACGCGCCGAAGCGTTAGCCGAACACGTCCTGAACATAGCGTATGCTCGTCTCCAGTTCGGCGAGCCACGCATCCACGCGGGCCGGTTCTGCACCGCTCATTTCCTGATACATCCGCCCGAACATCTCGCGCACCGCAGGCGCCATGTATTTGCCGTCGCCGCAGACATAAATGCGGGCGCCGCGCTCCATCAACGCCATCACCTCGGCGCGATCCTGCCAGAGCCGATGCTGCACGAAACACACATCCCCCTCCGGCGCTTCAGAAAAGGCAGGACGGACCGTCACGATCCCGTCCCGCTCCCAGTCAGCGAGTTCCTCGCGATACAGATAGTCCACGTCCGGGTGATCGCAGCCGAAGAATAGCAGCGCCGGCGCGGGCGCCTCGCCGGTGTCCTGCGCCTTGATCGCGCGTTCTTGCAGGAACCCGCGGAATGGCGCGATGCCCGAGCCGGCGCAGACCATCACCATCGGAATGTCCAGCGTCTCCGGGGGGTGAAATCCGGCCTGCGACGGCCGCGTGATGACGGCGATTTTGGCACCGGGCCTGGCCCGGGCGAGATAGCTGGAGGCGATCCCCTCGTAAAGGCCCTGCCCCGACCATGCCGGGGCGGTGACGATGGCAACCGTAATCGTGCAACGATCTTCTCGCCACGCGGGCGAGGAGGAAATCGAATACTGCCGCGGCTTCAACGGCGAGAGCATTTGCAGGAACGCGCCGAACGGCAGCGCGCAGGAGCCGAAACGCTCCAAAAGATCGAGCACGCTCACGCGCTTCGCCAGCACCTGCTCGGCATAGGCGGTCGTCATTTGCGAGCAGAGACTCCAGCCTGCGCCTTCTCCGGCGGACACGGGGTCATGGTGGCAAGCTGGCCGATTTGCAGCCTGGTCGCGGGCTGGGCCAGTTCGACATAGCTCGACAGCAGCTCGCCCGCCGTCACCGGCCGATCGGTCGGGAAAAATGTTCGGGCCCCGGGGGTGGGGTGGATCTTCACTTGTGCGTCGTACGGGAGACCGAAACGGCGCAGTGCGCGGTCTGCCGCATCCTGCGGATTCATCGGCAGCACGGCGAGATAGTCTCCCGTCCGATATCGGGCGCCCGCAGGAAGCGCGATATCCAGATGGCGCTTCGACCGTGCGTGCGACGCGCGCATGTCCACCAGTTCGCGGTTCTCGATTACCTCGCCCATTTGCAGTTCGTTCTGGCGCAGCAACGCGTCGCGCGCGCCTTCGACGAACTCGATTTCCAGCAGCGGCAGCGGCGCTGGCCGTATGGCGGTTTGGCCGAAGACCCGGCCCATGCGCGCCCAGAACGGCGCGTACCAGCGGTCGAAGTCGCCGAAGAAGTCAGCGCGCGCGTCGGCCTCGCCGCGCTCGAGGATGCGTTCGGCCCCGGCCCGGGCAAGCAGCGTGTCTATCTGCTTCGGCACCGCCTGATAGGTGCGCGCCCAGTCCTTGTTGCCGCAGCCGAACACGGCATAACGCACGCCGGACAGCGTGCCCGGGCCCAGAGTGTCGCACCAGGCGACGAAGGCGCGCGCGTTGTCGGGCGGATGCCCCTCGTAGGAGGCGGTAACGATCACCACCGCGCCCTCGCGTGGAAGATGTCCGGCGGCTGCGTCCAGTGGCGAGACCTCGGCAACGTAGCCCTGCTGGCGTGCATCGGTGGCGATACGCTGCGCGAACGCTTCGGCCGACCCGGAGTTTGAGCCGAACAGTACGCGGACCGGCACGCGATTGGCGCCGACCGCCGCATCGGCCACGCCTTGCGCTGATTCCGGCCCGGCTTTTCCCCCCGCCGCGGCGGCGCGCTTGCGTGGCACGATCTCGCGCCGTCGCGCGCGCATGAAGAAGCCTTGCGGCTTGAGCGTGAGCGTCTCCTTGACGCGCAGCGTGTACGCAGGATCGGCCTTCACTATCTCGAACCGATGCAGGATCATCGCCAGCACCAGCGTTGCTTCCTGCATCGCGAACGGCCGGCCGATACAGGCGCGCTGGCCGTTGCCGAACGGCTTCCAGGCATTCGGCGGCAACGCATCGAATGCCGCCGGCGCGAAGCGGTCGGGATCAAACGCTTCCGGGTTCTCGCCCCAAACGGCGCGGTCGCGATGCAGCATCGGCAGTAGCGCCAGCAACACCTGATCCTTGCGCACGTCATAGGCGCCGCCCAGTGTGGCCTCGTCTTCATAAGGATAGACCCCGAAGGCCGGGGCCGTCGGCCAGAGACGCAGCGTCTCCTTCAGAACCTGATCCGTATAGACAAGTTCGGACAGATGCTCGAATTGCGGGGTCTCGCCGCCGAAGACCTGATCGGCTTCCTCCCGCGCCCTGGCCAGTGCGGCGGGATGTTGCAGCAGCAAATAGAGCGCAAAGGACAGCAGGCCACTGGTCGTCTCGTGCCCGGCGATCAGGAATGTCACCATCTGATAGCGAATATTGAGATCGCTAAGACCTTCGCCGGTGGTCGGGTCGCGAGCCGACAGCATCAGGCTCAGCAGATCCTTGCGCCGGACCTGGCCCTGCTGCTTGCGGAGCGCGACCAATTCATCGGCAATGCCGTGCATCAGCCTTATGTCCTCGGCGTACTGGCGCTGCGTCATCAGCATGAGCCGAGTCTGCACCGGCAGCCGCCGCGTGCGCGCCCCGGCTTCCGCCAGCGCACGGATCATGGCACCGACGAACGGATGCATCTCGCGTTCGTAGAAGCTGTTGAAACGATAGTCGAAACCGCACAGCGCAATGGTATCCAAGGTGAGCCGGGTCATGTTGTCGGCCACGTCGATCCGCTGCTGCTCTCCCTGGCGTTCCCATTTCAGAAGCAATTGCTCGGCAATATCCAGCATGCCGTCGAACATGCCGCGCATGGCTGCCGGGCCAAAGGCGGGCAGCAGAATCCGGTGCGCCTTGCCCCAGTTCGGCTCCTCGGTCTCGGCGGTGAACAGCCCGTCGCCGGCCAGGTCACGGATGTTGCGCAATGCGCCGTGGATCTTCTTGTCGAAGCGCGCCTCGTCACACAGCTCATTGACCAGCGCCTGCGAGCTGACCACCACCAGCTCCTGCGTCGGGAATTGCAGCTTGAAGATCGGGCCCCATTCGCGCGCCAGCTGCATCAGCGACTGCACGATGGCACCGGTATCGACGTCGGGCACGTTGCCGAACAGGCGCGAGGGCTTGGGCTGCGGAACTGGCCGGCGGCTGGGGCTCATGGGTCTCGGCTCCATTGGCACAGGCCAATCCTCGCACGGACCCGGGTGGCGCTGCCAGAAAGTCTCCGCCTCTTGCCGGCGGGTTGGGAGAAGGGTCAAACCGTGGGTTCGGAGATCCCAAGATTGGCGACGTGACCTGGCATGACATCCCGGATTGACGGCGTTGTTGCGCGTCTGCATGGGCTGCATCCGCGGCTGATCGACCTCAGCCTGGACCGCCTGCGCCGGCTGCTTGCCAAGCTCGGCGCGCCTGAACAACGCCTGCCCCCGGTGATCCATGTCGGAGGCACTAACGGCAAGGGCAGCACCTGCGCCTTCATTCGCGCGATCGGCGAGGCGGCCGGGATGCGCGTTCATGTCTATACCTCGCCGCATCTCGTACGCTTTAACGAGCGCATCCGCATCGCCGGCCATCTGGTGGATGACGAAACACTCGCCGCGGCGCTCGAAGAAGTCGAGCGCATCAATGCGGGTGATCCGATCACCGTCTTCGAGGTCATTACCGCCGTCGCCTTTCATCTGTTCGCACAGGCACCCGCCGAGCTCTGCGTGCTGGAAGTCGGGCTCGGCGGCCGGGGCGATGCCACCAATGTCGTGCTGCATCCGGCGGCAACGGCGATCACCTCGATCTCGCTCGATCACCGCGAAATGCTTGGCCCGACTATTGCGGACATCGCCGCCGAGAAGGCGGGGATCATGAAAGCGGGCGCGCCTGTGGCGATCGGCGCGCAGCCGCAAGAGGCGCTGTCGGTCCTGCTCCAGCACGCGGCGCGCCACCGCGCACCGGTCCGGATGCTCGGCCGCGATTGGCACATCGAGCCGCAGCCCAACGGATTTCGTTTTCTGGACTCGGATGCAGCGCTGGATGTGCCCCCTCCTGCGCTCGCCGGCGCGCATCAATTGGACAACGCAGGGATCGCGATAGCCGCCCTGTGCGCTTCCCGGCTGGGCGTTCCGGCTTCCGCGTTCCGGGATGGGATCGCGCGTGCCGCATGGCCCGCCAGGCTTCAACGCCTGTCAGGCAGGCTCGCCGCGCTGCTTCCTCCGGGCTGGGAGCTTTGGCTGGATGGCGGTCATAATCCGGGCGCGGGCAGCGCGCTCGGGGTGCACCTGGCGTCCTGGGCGGACCGGCCGGTGCATCTTCTCGTCGGGATGAAACAGGCGAAGGACGCGGCCGAGTTCCTGCGCCCGCTGCTGCCGCACGCTGCCTCCGTTTGGGCGATTTCGGAACCCGACCAGCATCTCGCGCTACCGATTGACGCAATCATTGCCGCCTCAGGCGGTCGGGCGCGCCCCGGCCCGCGCGCCGCCGACGCCCTGAGCGCGCTTGCCGCATCAAACGGCCCGCCCTCCCGCGTGCTGATCTGCGGCAGCCTTTATCTGGCGGGGGAGATCCTGAAGCTGGACGGAGATCCGGCGAACGCCCGGTAACCAGCCGGAACGGTTGCTTCGCGCATTGTGAACCTGTTATAGATCGATATCGTCATTGTCACGAGAGTGTCTCGGAATGATTTACCTGTTGACGGAAAAGAATGCGAATTTGGTTCTCGACAACCGGCACCCAAATCTCGTGTTTGTCACCGGCAAACAAGATCTCGTCCAGATTCACGGCAATGGAACCGCACCCCAGATAATCGTTGACCTCGGCCAGACCCTTGGCGTGGAAACATACGACTCAAGCCGCGTCGATATCTTTGGATCGTGGCAGGATAAGACGACACAGATCTCAGTCTTTGCACCGAAACAGCGCCCCATTGCCGGCAATGCAGAGTGACGGCGCCGGCGGATCGCTGATCGGTCATGTTGACCTGATGGGTTTTCCGCCCGCGGAAACAGCCGGACATGTCTTCATTTCATACAACGTTCCATTGGGACCGCCCGGCGGCTGAGCGGAGCTCTCCTACTCCGCTGCCAGCGCCGGGCGCGCGTGCAACCGGCGCAACGCGCGGTCAATCCATTGCGCCGTTAGTTTTTCCTGCGTGCCGTTCTGGACGAGCCGCTCGTGCAAGGCCGGAAATTGCACGACATCGAGCGGCTGATCCTGGTTGAAGCAGGAAAACACGATGCCGTGGGCACCCGTTTCGGGGTCCGTGTGCGGCTGCAAGCACTGCGCGCAGACCTCCTTCATCATGCATTGCATCGGGCTGTTGATCGAACCGATCGCGGTGTGATCGGGCTTCAACAGGGGCGCCAGCATGCCGCGCCGCGCCGCGCCAACGGCCCGCATCATGCCGTCAGAGCCGATCACGATCAGGTGTTCGGCTGCCGAAAGCGGGATCGCTTGCTCGCCCAGCCGGCCGGCCCCGTAGGCTTCCATCGCCTGCACGATATTGCCCGAGAAACTCCTGTCCTGCTCGCGGTCAGGGTTGGGCGTGAACCCCGGAGGCTCGTCGCAGCACCATACGATTACGTCGGCGGCCCGTTCAATCTCAGCCACTTTGTAACGATCGGCCATCCGTTTGTAGCCGGCGAAGTAGATCACTTTGGAACCAGCCGCCCGCAGCGCCGCGCCGATTGAAAACAGGACCGCGTTGCCGAGCCCGCCACCGACCAGCGCCACAGTGGTGTTCGGCAGAATTTCGGTGGGCGTGCCGGTCGGCCCCATGAGCACGACGGGCTCGCCCGGTTTCAGAAGCGCGCAGAGATCCGAACTGCCGCCCATTTCCAGCACGATGACCGAAACGAGCCCGCGCTCCTTGTCGGTCCACGCGCCGGTCATAGCGAGGCCCTCCATCGCCAGGACCGTTTGCCCCGCACCCAATTCGGCAACGCGCGCAGCCAGCATCTCATAGTTTTGCAAGCGATAGAACTGACCCGGCCGGAAGGCGCGCGCTGCCGCTGGCGCGCGGACCACCACTTCCACAATGGTGGGCGTCAGCCGGTTCACTTCATGGACCGTGGCGCGCAGCAGATCGCGGCAATGCGCGATCAGTTCGGCGCCGGAAACCGGCGTGGCGGGGCGCGCCGCCAGCGCGCCGAGACACGATCGGGTAGCCGCGCTTGGCACCACCCATCGCCTTGACCACGTTCCCAAAAAAACTCGGGTGCAGATCGCCGAAGAAACTGATGAACCGCCCATCCGGCGCGCGGTGCATCAAGACCTGTGGCACTTCCGGCTTGGCGAAGGCGCGCGCGGGCGACGCCGGCTCGCCGGTTTCGTCCAGTGCCTGGAAATACTTGCCGTCCAATTTGATGCGCCGGTCTTCGCGGGCGAGGATCGTGTTCGGCTGCGTGCCGGCGGCGACCAGGACGGCGCGCGCCGGCAGCACGATCTCGGTCCCGTCCGCGCGCCGCATGCGCAGAGCGGAGGTGTGCCCGAACCGGTCCACGTCCACCGCGAGGGGGGTCAGCCCCTCCGCAAAGCGAACGCCTTCTTCCAGAGCCTTCGCCACTTCCTCATGGTTCAGCGTGTAGGAAGGCGAATCGATCAGCCGGCGACGATAGGCGATGGTCGCGCCGCCCCATTCATCGAGCAAGCGCGCCAGAGCCGGCTTCCGTCCGTCACGCGCGGCGCGTTCGCGCTCAGCCCGCAGCGCCCCGGCATGGGCCAGGAATTCGTCCGCGACCGCGGCCTCCTCCGCGTTCCACGCACGGCGCACCGCCGACTCGCCGCGCTCGGCTACCAACGTTTGGTAGCGGAGGGCGAATTTCTCCACTTGCCGGACGTAGTAGGCTAGGCTTTCCGTCGCCGTGTCGATCGCGGTGAGCCCGCCGCCAACGATCACCACCGGCAGACGGAGTTGCAGATTGGCGATCGAGGCCATCTTGGCCGCGCCGGTAAGCTGAAGCGCCATCAGGAAATCGGACGCCGCGCGCACCCCACGCGCCAGCCCGTTCGGGATGTCGAGCACGGTGGGCCGACCCGCCCCCATGCAGAGCGCGATATGGTCGAATCCCAGCGCCCAGGCGTCATCGATCGAGAGCGTGGCACCGCCGCCGAAGCGGATACCGCCGAAATGCGCGAACTCCGCGCGACGCTCCAGCAGCAGGCGCACCAGCTTCAAGTAGTTCTTGTTCCAACGAACGGTGATGCCGTATTCCGCAACCCCGCCGAAGCCCGCCATCACGCGGTCGTCCAGGTTTTCGAACAACGCGCCCGCGTCACGGATCGGCGCGGCCGGATCGAAACCGAGCGGCTCGATCTTCAGCCCGTCCACGGCAACCACCGTGTGCCCGTCGTTCAGCAGGTGATGCGCCAGCGTGAAGCCGGCAGGGCCAAGGCCGACGATCAGCACCTTGCGCCCGCTCTCCGGCCGAGGAAGCGGGCGGCGGATGTCCAGCGGGTTCCAGCGCGTCAGCAGGCTGTAGATCTCGAAACCCCAAGGCAGGCCGAGAACATCCTTCAGGATCGAAGTCTCGGCCTGCGGGATGTCAACCGGCTCCTGTTTCTGGTAAATGCAGGCTTTCATGCAGTCATTGCAGATGCGATGACCGGTCGCCGCCATCATCGGGTTGTCCACCGCGACGGCCGCGAACGCGCCGAGCACGGAGCCTTGCGCGCGCAAGGCGTGCATTTCGCTGATCTTCTCGTCCAATGGGCAGCCGGTCAGCGGCACACCGAACGGTGATTTTTGGTATAGGCCGCTCTTGCGATCTTTCAGCCCCTTGCTGCACGAATCCTTTCCTTGCACATGGCACCAGATGCAGTAGTTCATCTGGTCGAGCGCCTGCTGCGGGTTCATGCCGGAATCGGTCAGAGCAAATCCGTCGCGATGACGCCACTCGTGTTCCGGAAGCCGCAGCATCGTAACGCCGTCGCGCTCGATCGTCTCGACCGGAACGAGGTGCATCGGATCAATCCGGCGCGGCACCCGGAACAGCGTATTGCCGGGATGTGCCGCGTGTCCCGCTTCGGTGAGCGTGGCCCAGGCGGCGTAGCGCATGGCGAGGTCCAGCGCCTCCGCATCCGCCGCTTTCTCCCAGTGCGACACGTGCAGCGCGAAGGACTGTTCGGTCAGCGCCTCGCCGAAACGCTGCTCCAGCGCCTCGCGCAGCGCCGGTCCGTCGAAACCGGATGGGTCGGGGTATTTCTTGACAGCCTGACGCTGCACGAACAGCCGCTTGCAGCTATGGATCGGGTCAAGCGCGAGCGTGGCGCGATTGAGCGCCTCCAGTTCGGCCTCGATGCCGAACAGCTCGCCCAGGAACGCATCCAGGTGTGGCCCCAGTGCCACGACCAGATCGGCCTCGTCCTTCACCGACACGTCCGCGGGCGCGGCGCGCGCGGCGAGCAGTCGCTCGTGCAGCGCCGCGTCCTCGGCACGGAGCCGCTCCAGGAACCCCTTATCCAGGCGGATCAGCCCGTCACGGGTCGCAAGCTCGGCGAAGGTGAAGCCTTGGCCCGGTGCAGCGGGCTCAGCCAGCGGAGTGGCATCCATCAAGTGGTTCGGACCCTTATCGGAAACAGGGCGAGCGATCGTCTCGGAAGGCTCCGCGCCGTTCGCGGGCCACAACGCAAAAGCCCGGGCGACCCCGGCCTGCCCCGAAAATCGGGTCCGTGTTGGCCTTCGTCAACCGTTCGTGTGGTGCCGGGACCAGATGGCTGCCCCGTCTTCCGGGTGCGCTGCCAAGCCTCGGCTCACTCAGCAAACAGCTTCCCGACGATCGTGCGTGAATGCCCGCGCATCTCCGCCACCACCGCGTCGTCGGCTCCGGTCACGCGGATATCGGTAATCCCCGACCGCCCTTCCCGCACGCGCTCGATCGCCTCGGCAAGCAGCGTCTCGCCGAGTCGGGCAGGCCGGAGATAGGTGATGGCGCAGTGTTGCGCGACGGCGCGCTCGCCGTGGCTGTTGCAGGCGAAGGCGAAGGCGGAATCGGCCAGTGCGAAAATGAACCCGCCATGGCAAATGCCGTGGCCGTTCACCATGCGCTCGGTGATCGTCATCGACAGGCTCGCGCGACCCGCGCCGATCGCCTCGATCCGCATGCCCAGTCCGGAACTGGCCTGATCGTCCCGCCACATCGCCTGAGCGCAGGCGCGGGCCAGCGCATCGGCCTCAACCGTCATCCGGAACGGCCGGTGAAGGCGGGCTTGCGCTTCTCCAGGAAGGCGCGCACGCCCTCGGCATAGTCCCAGGTCCGCCCGGCCTCGGCCTGCAACTCGGATTCCAGGTCAAGCTGCGCGTCCAGCGTGTTGCCCGAAGAGGCAGCGAACATCCGCTTCATTAGCGCGATGGCTTCGGTGGGTGCGGTCGCGAGCCGCGCGGCGACGGCTTCCGCCTGCGCCATCAAATCCGCATCCTCGCACGCCTTCCAGATCATGCCCCAGGTCTCGGCCTGTTCGGCGCTGACCGCGTCGCCCAGCATCGCCATCGCCCGCGCCCGCGCGTCGCCAATCAAACGCGGCAGGAAAAAGCTGCTGCCGCAATCGGGAACCAGGCCGATGCGCACGAAGGCCTGCACGAAGCTCGCGCTCCGCGCCGCCAGCACGATGTCGCAGGCGAGTGCCAGGCTGGCCCCCGCCCCGGCGGCAACGCCTCCGACCGCGCAGACCACTGGAATTGGCAGGGTGCGGAGGCGGCGGATCATGCCGCGATGATAGAGATCGGCAATTCGCCCCAGATCGGGCGGGCCGTCCGGGCCGGGCATGATGGCGGGGCCGAGTTCCTGGCCGGCGCAGAACCCTCGTCCGGCGCCGGTCAGCAGCAGGGCGCGGCAGGACGGATCAGCCTGGGCCTCGTCCAGCGCCGCCGTCAGCGAGGCCAGCACCAACTCGTTCAGCGCGTTCAGCTTGTCCGGCCGGTTCAGCGTCAGCTTGCGCCAGCCCTCGCGGCGCTCGGTAAGGATCGGCTGGTCCATGGTGGTGCTCCCCGGATACTGGCGCGAGCTGACGCAATGGCCGGCTGCCGCCCCTTTGCCTGCGCCGGCGAGTGTCGAACGGCGCATGCCGTCGCGCAATGCCGGCAGCACGGTGCTGTGACGCTCATCACAGGCGGAACGGTCCGGACACTGCTCTAATGCGCGTGGATCGAAACACGCCTCGCGCCAGCGGGTCTCCCCCAGCCCGAGCTCGGCGGCGGCCATCGAACGGTCCAGCGGCTCTTCTTTGTGCCCGGCGCCGGGGCGGTGCGATCGCCGCCCCGGCGGCTTGCGTTCCGGGCGTTGCCCACCTCGCCCGGCCCGGCCTTGCGGGCGGTTCGCAACTGGGACAGAAAGCTGCGCCGCGCGCCGCTCGGGCGCCGCAGGGACAGGAAAACGCGCGCATGGACATCGTGGCCGCCGCCGGCCTGAAGATCGCCCGGATTCTGCACGATTTCATCGAAAACGAAGCCATACCCGGCACCGGCGTGGACCCGGCCCGCTTCTGGCAGGGCCTGGCGGACCTGGTGCGCGATCTCGGCCCGCGCAATGCGGCGCTGCTCCGCCGGCGCGATGAACTGCAAGCGCAAATCGACGCGTGGCATCGCGCCAATCGCGGCCAGCCGTTTGATCAACGCGGGTACGAAGCCTTCCTGCGCGAGATCGGCTATCTGCAGCCGGAGCCGCCCGATTTCGTGATCGGCACCGCGAACGTCGATCCCGAGATCGCGGTGATTGCCGGGCCGCAACTCGTTGTTCCCGTCACCAACGCCCGCTATGCGCTGAACGCCGCGAATGCGCGGTGGGGCAGCTTGTACGACGCCCTGTACGGCACCGACGCGATCGCCGAAGACGACGGCGCTGAGCGCGGCTCCGGCTACAACAAGCGGCGCGGTGCGCGCGTGATCGCGCGGGCCAGGCAGTTCCTGGACCAGGCGGCGCCGCTCGCCGATGGCAGCCACGCCGAGGCGTCGGCTTATGCGCTCGCGGAAGGGCGGCTGGTGGTGACGCGTGCGGACGGCACGCGGACCGGCCTCGCGACACCGGACCAGCTCGCGGGCTATCGCGGCACGCAGGCCGCGCCCGGGGCCATACTGTTGCGCCATAACGGGCTGCATATCGAGCTGGTGATCGACCGCACGCATCCGATCGGCAAGGACGATCCGGCGGGCATCGCCGACGTGATTCTGGAAGCCGCAATCACCACTATCCAGGACTGCGAGGACTCGGTGGCGACGGTGGATGCCGAGGATAAGGTCTCGGCGTACCGCAACTGGCTGGGGCTGATGCGCGGCAGCCTGGAGGACACGTTCGAAAAAGGCGGGCGCATGATGACGCGCCGGCTGGCTCCCGACCGCGAATGGACCGGACCGGATGGCGGGCGGCATGTGCTGCCCGGGCGCAGCCTGATGCTGGTGCGCAATGTCGGCCACCACATGTACACCGACGCGGTGCGCGATGAAGCGGGCGCGGACGTGCCGGAAGGCATGCTGGATGCTGCGGTCACGGCGCTGATCGCCATGCATGACCTTCGCGGCGCGGCGCGTTTCGCGAACAGCCGTGCGGGTTCGGTCTATATCGTCAAGCCGAAGATGCACGGAGCGGAAGAGGTGACACACACGGACGCCATCTTCGCGCGTGTGGAGGCGATTCTCGGCTTGGCGCCGAACACGCTGAAAATGGGAATCATGGACGAGGAGCGGCGCACTTCTGCCAATCTGAAAGCGTGTATCCGTGCTGCGCAAGACCGTGTCGTTTTCATCAATACTGGATTTCTGGATCGCACCGGGGATGAGATCCATACCTCGATGGAAGCGGGTCCGATGATCCGGAAGAACGACATGCGCAATACCGTCTGGATCAAGGCGTATGAAGACCGGAATGTTGATATCGGTCTTGCGTGCGGGTTTAGAGGCAAGGCGCAGATCGGCAAGGGCATGTGGGCCGCGCCCGACCGCATGGCCGATATGCTTGCCGAGAAAATCAATCATCCACGTGCGGGCGCTAATACCGCTTGGGTGCCGTCGCCCACCGCGGCCACGCTGCACGCGCTGCATTATCATCAGGTGAGTGTGGCGCAGCGACAGGCCGAACTAGCCGGCCGTAAGCGCGCGGCGCTGTCCGATCTGCTGACCCTACCGATCGCTGACCGGCCGAACTGGTCGGACGAGGACATCCAGCAGGAACTGGACAACAACTGCCAGGGCATACTGGGCTACGTGGTGCGCTGGATTGACCAGGGCGTGGGCTGCTCGAAAGTGCCTGATATCCACGATGTCGGATTGATGGAGGACCGCGCCACGCTGCGCATCTCCAGCCAGCATATCGCGAACTGGCTGCATCGGGGCGTTGTCGGGGCGCGAACAGGTCATGGAAACGCTCAGGCGCATGGCGGCCGTGGTCGATCGCCAAAACGCGGCGGACGCGCATTACCGGCCGATGGCTCCCGCCTTCGACGGCCCGGCCTTCCGGGCAGCCTGCGACCTGATTTTTGACGGCCGAACGCAGCCGAACGGCTACACGGAATTCATCCTGCACGCCCGAAGGCGCGAGGCGAAAGCCGCGTCTGCCTGAGCCGCCGCCGAAACCGCCGGAGGCGAAGACGGCCTCGGGTGAGGTGGCGGAGCAGTGCCGGGGTAAAGTGCTGAACGCCGGAACCGTACATCAAACCCCAACCCCGGAAAACCGAAAAGCGTCAGCGCGTGCCGGCCGTGGCGCCCGTGCCGTTGGTCTGACCGCCAGCCGCGCCCGAGTTGCCGGTGGCCGTTTCGTTGCTGTTCATCGCCGTTCCGTTCGCTGCGGTGCCGGTCGACGCCGTCGAGCCGGAATTGGTCGCGGAAGGTGCGCCGCCGCCCGCACCGGCACCGCCAGCCGCACCGCCGCCGGCACCCGCGCCTGCTGCGCCGGCGCCGCCAGCTCCGGCCCCGCCAGCGCCACCCGCGCCGCCAGCCGCGCCGGCCGCCGCGAATGCCCCCGCGCGCCACGCCCATAACCAGCATCGAGGCGAGGCCCAGGACGCGCATTGACTTCATCATGACTTGCCGATCCCTTGTTCTGTTGCGGCGCCAACGCGCCTGTGCGCGACAACGCGCAAGACCGGGGCACGTTACCGGCGGCTTTCTGATCAGAGTTACGCGAGGTTCATTCCGCGGCCTGATCCCGCACCCAGTCCTCGACGGCAATGCGGGGCATCTCGAAGCGGTCGGTTGTGCGCGCGTACCACCCCCGGCCGTGCATGCGCCCGATCAGATCCAACCCCGGCGTATCGACGTAGTGGCGCGACGGGTCCAGCACGAACTCGTCCTTGATGTGAATGGCGAGCACGCGGCCCAGAACCACCGCGCGGTCCACGCCGACCTCCACGATGACCAGCCGCTCGCATTCCAGTGAGACCGGGCTTTCAGCGATGCGTGGCGGCGCCACTTTAAGCGAGGGCGCGATGGCAAGTCCGGCCTCGGCAAGCTCATTCACCTCCTTGCCGAAGTCGATAGCCGTGACATTCATCTTCTCGGCCAGGGCATTGCTGACAAGATTGACGACGAACTGCCCGGTACGGCGGATGTTGCCGCCCGTGTCTTTAACGTCGCCGGGCGCCCGCCCGCCGATGCCGATCGCGACAACCGGCGGATTGCCGGAGACGGCGTTGAAGAACGAGAACGGCGCCGCGTTGCAGGTGCCGTCGATATCCTTGGTCGTCACCCACGCGATCGGTCTCGGCACAATGGTCGAAACCAGCAGCTTGTAGGCGTTCTCCGCCGGTACGGTTGCCAAATCGAACAGCATGGGGTCTCCGCTGGATGCGTTGCAGGCGGCACCGTGGCGGAGCGAGGTGGGCAGGTCCAGGGCGCGCAACGCCCGACGCTGCGCGCCCGGCGGCACTATGGCCGCGCTGCACCCGCCGATCGGTCGGTCACGAACCGGAAGATCGTGGCGGAACGGAATGTCTGCCCCGGTTTTAGTTCGGTTGTCGGGAAATTCGGCTGGTTCGGACTGTCCGGGAAATGCTGGGTCTCCAGCGTGAAGGCGTCGGTCTGCCGATAGGTGCCGCCCGACGAGCCCACTTTCGAACCGTCCAGATAGTTCGAGGTATAGACCTGCACGCCCGGTTCGGTTGTGTAGCAATCGAGCACCCGCCCCGATCCGGGGTCGTAAGCCCGCGCGGCGAGCACCATCCGGCCCGGCGCCCAGTTGTTAAGAACGAAATTATGGTCGTAGCCGTGCGTGTATACCATCTGCGGATCGGCGCTGCGCAGCCGCGCGCCGATCGGCACGGGGCGGCGGAAATCGAACGGCGTTCCGGCAACGGGCGCGATCTGGCCGGTCGGGATCGAGGTCGGGTCCACCGGCGTGTAGTTGTCGGCATTCAGCATCAGTACGCTGCCGCTCCACCGTGCCGGACCCATTGCCGGCCAGATTGAAATAGGAGTGATTGGTCAGGTTGATGACGGTGTCCTGATCGGTGGTCGCTTCGTAGTCGATGCGCAGCGCGTCCTGATTGGTGAGAGTGTAGACCACCCGCACCTTGAGCGTGCCGGGATAGCCGTCCTGCCCGTTCGGACTGGTCAGGCTCAATGCCGCGGCAACGCCGTCGCGCACTTGCAACGGCTGCACGGCCCATACCATCTTGTCGAAACCGGTTGTGCCACCATGCAGCGAATTCGGTGGATTGTTGATGGGCAATTTGTAGGTGTGCCCATTCAGGCTGAAACGGCCCTTGGCGATGCGGTTCGCATAGCGCCCGATGAGGGCTCCGAAATAGATGCTCGCACCTTCGGTTTCGTATTGCTGCAGCGTCCGGAACCCCAGCACCACATCTCCAAGCCGCCCGTTCCGGTCGGGCGCGGCGATTTCGGTGATCACTCCGCCATAGCTGATGAACCGCACGATCATGCCGCGATCGTTGGTCATGGTGTAGATGTCGACTTTCTGACCGTCCTTTGTGGTGCCATAGGGCGCGCTTTGCAGCCGCGCGGCCTGCGCGTTGGTTCCGCCAAACAGAACGGCTCCTGCGACGCTCAGGGCAAGCAAGCCCAGATTCATGTCCGGACGATGCATCCTTCCCTCCTCGCCGGCGCGTTGATGCGCCTGTTGCGAGTGTACGTGAACCTGCGCAGCGCTGGGCGGGCAACCCCACAACGGGCTCGCTGCGTGACGTTCGCGTGAGACGCACGGCGTTCGCGTGAGAGTGATACCTGCTCAGGCCGCGCCGTAACCGCCGCCGCCGGGCGTCTCTATCACAAAGGCATCGCCGGGAAGCAGATCGGCGCGATCGGTGCCGCTCAATATCTCCGTGCGTCCATCGGCGCGCTCCACATATTGCCGGCCGGGCGCGCCGTCCGCGCCGCCTTGCAGGCCAAACGGCGGGACGTTGCGGCGCGACGCCACGATCACCCCTGTCATCTTCTCCAGGAACCGCATGCGGCGGATCGCGCCGTCCCCGCCGTGCCAACGTCCGGCGCCGCCTGAACCGCGCCGGATCGCGAATGTGTCCAGCCGCACGGGATAGCGCAGTTCCAGCACCTCCGGATCGGTCATGCGCGTGTTGGTCATGTGCGTCTGCACCGCGGAGGTGCCGTCGAAACCCGGGCCGGCGCCGGTGCCGCCGCAGATTGTTTCATAATACTGGCGCGTGGCGTCGCCGAACAGGAAGTTGTTCATCGTGGCCTGCGAACAGGCGATCGCCCCAAGCGCGCCGAACAAAGCGTTGCACGTCGCCTGTGACACTTCCGTGTTGCCCGCGACCACAGCCGCGCCGGGGCGTGGCGAAAGGAACGTACCGGGCGGAATGACCAGCCGTAACGGCTTCAGGCAGCCGTCATTCAGAGGAATGTCATCGCCTACCAGGCAGCGGAACACGTAGAGAACCGCGGCGCGCGTGACCGCGGGCGGCGCATTGAAGTTATTGTGCGCGCGCTGCGGCCCGGTGCCGGTGAAGTCGATCGTCGCCGCGCGTGCCTGCCGATCGACGCGAACAGAGACACAGAGCGGAGCGCCGTCGTCCATCGTGTAATCAAATGCGCCATCGCCGATCCGGTCGAGCACGCGGCGGACGCTTTCCTCGGCATTGTCCATTACGTGCCGCATGTATGCGCCAACGGTCTGCCAGCCGTGCAGCGCGACGACACGCCGCAGCTCCTGCACGCCCTTCTCGTTGGCCGCGACCTGCGCCTTGATGTCTGCCACGTTCACGTCCGGGCTGCGCGCCGGATATTTGGCCGAGGCAAGCAACGAACGGAGTTCGTCCTCGCGAAAGTGCCCGTCATCCATCAGCAGAAAGTCGTCAATCACGACGCCTTCCTCTTCCAGAGTGCGCGAGGCCGGCGGGGTGGAGCCTGGCGTGATGCCGCCGATATCGGCGTGATGGCCCCGGCTGCCGACAAAGAACAGGATACGCTCGCCCCGTTCGTCAAATACGGGCGTAATCACGGTCACATCGGGCAAATGCGTTCCGCCGTTGAACGGGTTATTGAGCGCCACCACCTGGCCGGGCTTCAGCGTATGCCGCCTGCGCGCGAGCACGGTGCGCACGCTTTCCCCCATCGCACCCAAATGCACCGGGATATGCGGCGCATTGGCGACCAGGAATCCCTCAGCGTCAAACACGGCGCAGGAGAAGTCGAGCCGCTCCTTGATGTTCACGCTCATGGCGGTGTTCTGCAACACGGCGCCCGTCTGTTCGGCCACGTTCATGAACAGGTTGTTGAACAGCTCCAGCAGCACCGGGTCGGGCTTGGACGCATCCGAGAGCATGCGCGATTGGAGCTTGACGACACGGCGCAGCCTTATGTGATCATGCGTCGTGACCTCGGCTTCCCAACCCGGTTCGACAACGGTGGTTGCATTTGCTTCACGGATCAGCGCCGGCCCGGCGATGCGATCGCCGGCACGCAGGTCGGCGCGGTCGAACACCGGGACGGCATGCTCGGCCTCGGCCGTGAAAATCGCGACCCGGTCGACCGGTTCCGGGGATGGCGCGTCGGAGGCACGCGCGGCGAGCACCGTCTCTTGCACCGCCTCACCGGCAGCCGAGGCTTCCACCGCAACAGCGTCAACGATCAGGTCGCGCTCGGGTGTGGCGAAGCCGAAGCGTGCGCGGTGCGCCTCGGTGAAGTCGGATACGATTGTTAGCGCATCGTGCAAGCCGACGATCAGCGTAGCCTCGGTCCCGGCGTAACGCAGATGCAGTTGACGCGCGACGGTGATTTGCGCGCGGGTCGGCGTCTTGTTGGGTGAGCGCCTGGCGCGCTTCGGCAGCGAGCCGGTCGGCAACCCGTTCGAGGTCCGGCAGGGCGCGATCGGACAACGCAACCTCCACCGCTTGCTCGCGCATAACGACCTGGTCGGCGAGCCCCATGCCATAGGCCGACAGCACGCCCGCGAATTTGTGGATGAACACCGTTTCCATGCCCAGCGCGTCGGCCACCAGGCAGGCGTGCTGACCGCCCGCGCCGCCGAAGCATTGCAGTGCGAAACGGGTCGCGTCATGTCCCTTCTGCACCGAAACCTGCTTGATCGCGTTCGCCATGTTGGCGACCGCGATGCGCAGGAAGCCGTCGGCCACTTGCTGCGCCGTTTGCGTCTCGCCCGTGGCCCGGGCAATCTCACTTGCAAGTGCGGTGAATTTCTCGCGCACGATGCCTGCATCCAGCGGCAGGTCGCCGTTCGGACCGAAGATCGACGGGAAATGCGCGGGCTGGATCTTGCCCACGCAGAGATTGGCGTCGGTTACGGTCAGTGGGCCGCCGCGCCGGTAGCAGGCCGGTCCGGGATCGGCGCCGGCGGAATCCGGCCCCACGCGAAACCGGGCGCCGTCGAAATGCAGAATGGAGCCGCCGCCGGCCGCGACCGTGTTGATCGCCATCATCGGCGCGCGCATCCGCACGCCCGCCACCTCGGCCTCGAACGCGCGCTCGAACGCGCCGGCATAGAGCGCAACGTCGGTGGAGGTGCCGCCCATGTCGAAGGAGATCACGCGGTCGAGCCCCGCCATCGCAGCGGTGCGTGCCGCGCCGACGATGCCGCCGGCCGGGCCGGAAAAGATCGCGTCCTTGCCCTGGAAACTATGCGCCTCGGCAAGTCCGCCGTTCGACTGCATGAAAAACAATCGGACGCCGCGCAGCTCCGCCGCCACTTGGTCGACATAGCGGCGCAGAATGGGCGAGAGATAAGCGTCCACCACCGTCGTATCCCCGCGCGGCACGATGCGGAGCAGCGGGCTGACTTCGTGGCTGGCGGAGACTTGCACGAACCCGGCAGCGCGCGCCAGCGCCGCCAGGCGCTGTTCGTGCCCGGGATATTTCCAGGCGTGCATCAGCACGATGGCGCAGGCGTCGATCCCTTTCGCGCGCGCACGGGCGAATACATCGCCCGCGCCGGCCTCGTCGAGCGCCTCGATCTCCGCCCCATCGACGCTCACACGCCCGTCGATTTCCGCGACCTGTTCGTAGAGCATCGAGGGCAGCGTGATAGCCAAATCAAACAGACGCGGCCGGGCCTGATTGCCAATGCGCAGAAGATCGGCGAGGCCCCGGTTGACCACCAGCAGCGTGCGCTCGCCCTTGCGCTCCAAGAGCGCGTTTGTGGCGACCGTGGTGCCCATGCGCACGCTGTCCACAGCGCCGAGCGGCACGGGCTGGTCGAGCGGAATGCCGAGCACGGATTTGATGCCGGCGATGGCGGCGTCCGTGTAGCGGCCGGGATTTTCCGACAGCAGCTTGTGGGTTGAAAGCCGCCCATCCGGATCGCGCGCGACGATATCGGTAAAGGTGCCGCCCCGATCAATCCAGAACTGCCATCCGGTCATTCTGCCTCCTGCGTGCCGGCCGCCGATCAGCCGCGGCCAAGGTCTGCAACAGGCAGCAAGCGGGCGCAAACCGGGGGGCTATTGGGCACGAACGGGCAAGGGTGGGACGCATCTGCTTTGCCGCGGCTCCGTCCCGCGTGGTAAGCGATAGTATGGGCTATTGGGGCAAGATTATCGGCGGTGTTGCCGGGTTCGCCATGGGCGGGCCGATGGGGGCGGTGTTCGGCGCCGCGCTCGGGCATGCTGCGGATTCGGGTGGAATGCCGAACATGCGTCTGCCGTTCGGCGGCGCCGACCCGTTGCTCAACCCGGCGCGCGTCGCCGCGATGCTCGGCCGCAAAGATCAGTTGTTCGCCATCTGCGTTGTCGCCCTCGCCGCCAAGCTCGCCAAATGCGACGGGCCGGTGCGGCGGGTAGAGATCGACGTCTTCAAGCGCCAATTCCGCATCCCGCCGCAGGCGGCGCACGATATCGCCCGCCTGTTCGACCAGGCGAAAGAAACACCCGAGGGGTTCGAGGCCTACGCGCTGCAACTCGGCGATAATTTCAGCGACAACCGCGGCGTGCTAGAAGACGTGCTGACCGCGTTCTTCCTGATCGCGCGGGCGGACGGCCCGCTGAACCAGCGTGAGCTGGACTTCCTGCGCCGCACGCATCGCGCGCTCGGGCTCGATAACTACGCCTGGGACCGCGCCCAAGGCGGGACGCCGCGCGCCAGCACCGTGGGCGAGGCCGACCCGTATGAGGTGATCGGCGTAGCGCGCAGCGCCAGCGGCGACGACATTCGCGCTGCCTGGAAGCGGCTGATGCGCGAGAATCACCCGGACAGCCTCGCCGCTCGTGGCGTGCCGCCCGAGTTTATCGCCCGGGCCACGGACAAAGTGGCGCGCATCAACGCCGCCTGGCAACGCATCAAGCGCGAGCGCGGGCTTTGAGCCTGCGTATAACCGAGCTGCCCAGCCCCAATCAGGACGATCGGCCGGATGGGGCGCCGATCGACATGCTCGTCCTGCACTATACGGGCATGCGGGACGCAGGGTCCGCAATCGGCCGGCTGCGCGACCCGGCGGCCAAGGTTTCCTCGCACTACGTGGTGGACGAGGACGGCACGATGCTGTGCCTTGTTGCGGAGCAGCGCCGCGCCTGGCACGCCGGCATTTCCTGGTGGCGCGGACACAAGGGGCTGAACGACCGCTCGATTGGCATCGAGATGGTCAACCCCGGCCATGAATTCGGCTATCGCGACTTCCCAGTGTTGCAGCTTGCGGCGGTCTGCGACCTTTGTCTGTCGATCCTCTCGCGCCACGCTGTTCCGGCGCGCAACATCGTGGCGCACAGCGACGTGGCGCCCGACCGCAAACAAGACCCCGGCGAGCTGTTCCCGTGGGAAGAATTGGCTGCCAACGGGGTCGGACTTTGGCCGCACGAGACGCCGGATCTCGGCACGGGCGGAATGGTGCGCGATGCTGCCAGCCTGCGTGACGTGCGGCGTGCCCTGGCCGAAATCGGCTACGACGTCGCCCCGGAAGGCCCGCTCGACCCGGCGCTTGCGACCGTGCTGCGCGCCTTCCAGCGCCACTGGCGCCCAGAGGCGATAACCGGCCAGGCGGATTCGGGGACGCTCGCGCGGCTTTTGGGGGTGGTGCGGCTGGTCAGCCGGGCATAAAGACTTCGCCGTGAAGTTCGTCCGGGACGAAAACAAGCGGCATGAGAATATAATCGAGTACGGTATAGCACATTGGAACGTATCCGGCGGCGCTGAAGTAGTTTTCGGCTTCGCCGTGGCTGATGGTGTCTGGTCCTGACCTGATAAACCGGCACGCGCGCCATCGGCATGATTCCGGTATTTGCGGTTTTGTTCGACATGGCAGGTTGTTAAAAAACGCCAGGTATCAGATGCCAGCGAACTTTCGTGGGATAGTCTGTATAGCCGGGCAGATTTTGGGCAAGGAACTTTTCTTCGTCGAACAACCGCCAAACGAGACCGAGGATCGTGAGAATGGCGGGGATGAGACCCCAGTAGGAGCCGAGCGCCAACGACAGTCCGATAAAATATATCGCAGCACTCGAATACATCGGATTTCGCACGATCGCGTAGGGGCCGGTGGAGATTACTTGTTGGCCTTGCGTGATCTCGACGGTCGCAGAGCCGTAAGAATTTTCTTTGAATACCCGGTACACCATCCACATCGCGACGATAATCAAGATGTCGCCGATTATGGAGAGCCATGACGGCGCACTCGACCAGCCGGAGCGATAGTCAAGCCCCGGAACAATGAACGCGGCAATGGCTGGAACCCCAAACATGCCACAATGATCTTTTGGATCGGCCGCTGCTCCGCGGTGGGCCCGACATTCGTCCTGTTTTCGAGCAGTATCGGATCTTTTATTATGTGAAGCGTGAGAGGAACGCTCGATGCGACACCCACTCCGAGATAGACCCACGCCTGCCAGTAGTTGATCGTTCCTGCCGAAAGGAATAGCGCAACCCCGATGAGGACAAAGCTTACGATGAGCCGTAGCCACACTTTTGCTTTAGGGTTCTTCATACCTTTAACGATAGCATCGGCCATTAACCTGACATGTGCTACGCTCTTGTTAAAAATGAGTTACATAGAATTCCCGGGCCGGCTGAGATGGGCCCCACCACGTGGAATTTCCAACCGTTCATCGCTGCGATTTCGTGGAGTTCAAAGAGAAGATAGGTCAGGTATAGGTCAGGTAAGGCTCTAGACAGCATCGACTGGTTCCGCGAGCAAGGCGGCAACTATCACGAGCGCATTCGCGAAGCTTTGCGCAGCTACGTGGAGCAGCACCGCAAGGACGCCGCTTAAGACCAGGTTGCTGGCCGAGGCGCGAACCCGTCCTTGTCACGCCTTGTGCCGCTGCGTATCCAGCCAGCCGGTCAGGATGTGGTTGAACACAGCCGGGTGCGTCACATTCGGGAAATGGCGCGCCCCCGCAATCTCCTCGTAGCGGCTACCGGCGATCGCGTCGGCGATGCGGCGGTTCTCGGCTGGCGGTGTCCCCACGTCCTCGCTGCCGCATACCACCAGCACGGGCAGCCGCAACGTGTTCAGGCGCGCGCTGAAATCGAAGTTCATGATCGCGGCGCAACAGCCGAGGAATCCCTCCGGCGAGGTGCAGGCCACGGTGTCGCGGATCTGCGTTCCACCGGCCCGGACGCTGCGCCCGGAGATCATCGGTGAGCCAGCGCTCCGTCGTGGCATCCGCGAGCGGCGCCACCGAATTCGCTTGGCGCACCGTGGTAACTCGCTGATTCCAAATATCCGCCGCTCCCTTCGGACTGGCCGGCAGCGTGTCGCACCACATCGCGGAGATCGCTTTTTCCGGATGCTCCAGCACGAACGCCTGGCCGATCATGCCGCCGATCGACAGTCCCACGTAATGCACGCGCTTGATGCCGAGCACGTCCAAAACCCCGGCCACGTCCGCGGCAAGCTCGCTCGTCGTGTAGTCGCCAGATACAGGCTCGCTGCCGCCGTGACCGCGCATATCGATCCGCAAGACCCGGAAGCCGTATTCCAGCAGCGGCTGCATCTGCTCGGCCCACATTCCGCCATCGGCTGCAAGCGAGTGCGTGAAGCACACAACCGGAGACTCATCCGGCCCCGTAAGGTCATAGGCAATGCGTCGGCCGTTCAGGGATAGAAGCATCGGACAATCCTCCGAGTAATGTCGATCAGTCCAACAGCCTGGCGCGCAGCGTGTCCAGTCGCTCGGCATCGAGGCCGAGCTGCAATGCCGCGTAGCGCTCGAAACTATGAAACGACTGCTCGATCGCGGCAAATGCCGCATCCAGCAGCTCGGCATGCACCCGCAGCAACGACGCGGCGACCGGCGGCGGCAAATCGGCGGCGATGGCGGCATCGCCGCGCCAGAGCCGGTTACTGGCGAGATAATCCTCGCGCACCGACTTCGCGGGGCACGCCCAGCGCCGTCAGGATCAGCGCGGCGCCGAAGCCGGTACGATCCTTGCCGGCGGAGCAGTGAAACAATAGCGGTGTTCCGCCGTCGCTCAGCAGCAGATCGAAAATGCACCGATACCGGTGCGACCATTCCAGCGCGTACGCCACATAGGCTTGGCGCAGCACGCTCATGACATTCTCTCCGGTAGCCTCGCCGGTTGCCACGATGTCGCGCAATCCGGCGCCGACCGAGGGTTCGATCGGCAGCGAGTGTTCGGTCGCATCGGCCGGCAGCCGCGACGGGGCGGCTACGCGCTCCCGATGTCCACGCAGGTCGCAGACGGTGCGAATGCCCAGCCCGGCGAGCTTCGCCACGTCGGCGTCTTCAAGGCGCGTGAGCGCGGCGGAGCGGTAGATCCGGCCGAACCGGACCGTCCGCCCGCCCGCCGAGGGCCAGCCTCCCAGATCCCGCAGATTGGACGCCCCGGACAGCGCGATGCTCCGCGGCAGCAGCGGCGCCGTGTCCATGATCCGGGCGCTCAATCAGCTTCCGCGAAAACCTCGCGCGCGACATTGGCCGCGGTCATCGCCGCCGGCCAGCCGCCATAGAAGGCAACATGTGTTATGAGTTCGGACAGTTCCGCTTCCGTCACGCCGTTGTGCAGCGCCCGCTGCAAATGGCCGCGCAACTGCTCCGGCCGGTAGGTAGCGACCAGCACGGCACAGGTAATCAGGCTGCGGTCGCGCTTGGAAAGTTCCGGGCGTTCCCAGATGTCGCCGAACAACGTTTTTTCAGTGACCTCGATCAGCTTCGGCACGGTGTTGCGTACGCGGTCACGCGCCGCGGTGGAGGGCGGTTTTGCCATGGAGCAATCCTCTTCGGTCGGGTCGGATCACCATTGCACACCAGGCCAAGCCGCCGAGTCCAATCAGCCCGATCCGCTGCCAATCCGGATGCCGTGCGCCGCAAGAGCGGGTCGGAGCACCCGGGCCGGATTGGTGGACGCCATCGCCAGCGCCTCGTCCTCGGTCGCAAGTCCCCAGGCCACCACGTTGCGCACCGCCTGATCGAGGGTCAGAGCGGAGCCGGCGAGCCCTTCGGTTCCCGGCATGCGCACGCTGCCATCCGCCCCGCGCTCGATCGTGTTGCCGGCGAATTCGTACTGCCCGGCCGGCGCCCCGGCGGCGGCGGTTGCATCAGTGACCAGGATGCAGCGGTTTATCCCCTTGGCGCGGAAAATAATTCGCAACACGAAGGGGGGTACATGCAGACCGTCGGCGATGACGCACGCGGCCAGGCGGTCCTCGGCAAGCTGCGCCATAAGGGGATTGTCGAATTTGTGGGTCAGCCGGCGCAACGCATTGCCCAGATGCGTGGACAGGCAGGCACCGGCCGAGGCCGCCTCGTCAATGGCGCGCTGCCCGGCATTGGTGTGACCAAGCGCCACGAGCTTGCCGCGCGCCGCTGCCCAGCGGATCATGCCGGGCGCGCCGGTGCGCTCCGGTGCCAGGGTCAAAAGCAGGATCTTGCGTTGCAGCGGCGCATCCAAACGTTCGATCAGCCCGGCATCGGGATCGCGCATGAAATCGGGCGAATGGCAGCCGCGCGCGTTCTCCTCCGGGTTGAGGAATGGACCCTCCAAATGGTACCCGAGCACCATTTCCGGGCCTAGTCGGCACCGCGCAACCGCTGCGTCCAATGCCGCAAGACGTTCGGCGAGCGCGGATTCCGGCGCGGTGATCAGCGTCGGCAGGCAGTGCGCGATCCCATGCCCGCGCATTGCCGACAAGGCGTGCCCCAGTGCATCAGCGGTTATCGTTCGGTCGTTGAAATCGACACCGGCGTAACCGTTTACCTGGAGATCGATCAGCCCGGCGGTTCGCATCCGCGTGAACGTGAGGACGCCGCCGCACTCTGTCAACGATGAACCGGTTGAAAGCCGCGGCGGAATGCAGCACATCGAGACGTTTGCTTGCGCCGCAGGAGGCTCGCGTGCCGACACCAAAGAAGCCGCAGATGCGCGGTGTTTCCGATGTGGTGGCTTTGGATCGCGCTGATCGCCCTGGTCGTCTTCGGCCTTTATGCCGGCGGCAACCAGAACGGCGAGCACGCTATTCCCTACAGCCAATTCCAGCAGCTTTTGGACCAGAACAAGGTCAGCAAGGTCGTTGTGTCCGGCAACCAGATTAGTGGCACGCTGACCGAGAAGCTGCCGGACGGCAAGACCGAGTTTTTGACTCAGCGCGTGCCACAGGACCTGGTGGCGGAGCTACAGAAGCATCACGTCACCTATACCGGCGCAGCCTCCAGCTCCGGCTGGGGCGTGGTTCTCGGGTGGGTCATTCCGCCGATCATTTTCGTGCTGCTCTGGCTCTGGGCGTCGCGCAGCATGATGGGGGGCGGTCAGGGTGGCGGCTTGGGCGGGCTGATGAATGTTGGCCGCAGTAAGGCCAAGCTGGCGGCCGAGAAGGGTGTCAAGACGACCTTTGCCGATGTCGCGGGCGTGGACGAGGCCAAGGCGCGAGTTGCGGGAAATCGTCGATTTCCTCAAGCGCCCGGCGGAATTCGGCAGGCTGGGCGCGCATATCCCGCGCGGCATCCTGCTGGTCGGGCCGCCCGGCACCGGCAAAACGCTGCTCGCCCGCGCGGTGGCGGGCGAGGCGGGCGTGCCTTTCTTCTCCACGAACGGCGCCGAATTCGTGGAAATGTTCGTGGGCGTGGGTGCCGCGCGCGTGCGCGACATGTTCGAGAAGGCGCGCAAAACCGCGCCCTGCATCATTTTCATCGACGAACTGGACGCGCTGGGCCGCGCGCGCAACGCCGCTCCGGTGACCGGCGCGGACGAAAAGGAGCAGACCCTGAACCAACTCCTGGCGGAGATGGACGGTTTCGACAGGGCCACGGTTCCGATCGTCGTGCTGGCGGCCACCAACCGCCCGGAAATCATGGATCCCGCTTTGCTGCGCGCCGGCCGCTTCGACCGTCAGGTACTGGTGGACCGGCCGGACAAGAAGGGCCGGGTCGACATCCTGCGGCTGCACCTCAAGGACATGCGGATCGCCCCGGAGGTAAAG
Organism: uncultured Pseudomonadota bacterium; assembly: GCA_963822675.1. Lineage (GTDB taxonomy): Bacteria > Pseudomonadota > Alphaproteobacteria > Acetobacterales > Acetobacteraceae > CAWGIP01. The sequence continues at coordinate 155,079 of CAWGIP010000024.1, forward strand.
CTGGAAGACATCGCCGCGCTGACACCGGGATCGACCGGTGCTGACCTTGCAAATCTTTGCAACGAGGCCGCGGTACTGGCCACGCGGCGCGGGGCGAGCGTCATTGAAATGGCCGATTTCACCGAGGCGGTGGAGCGCATCATCGCTGGGTTGGAAAAGCGCTCGCGCATTCTGATCCCACGGAGCGCCGCACGGTCGCTTATCACGAAATGGGTCACGCGCTGGTGGCGCTTGCGATTCCCGGCTCCGATCCGGTGACGAAAGTCTCCATCATTCCGCGCGGGATCGGCGCGCTTGGCTACACGCTCCAATCGCCAACCGACGACCGGTTCCTGATGAGCCGTCAGGAATTGCTGGACAAGATGTCCGTGCTGATGGGCGGCCGTGCCGCGGAGATGTTGCTCGGCGATGATGTCACCACAGGCGCCGCCGATGACCTATCGAAGGCAACCGAGATCGCCCGCGGGATTGTCTTGCGTTTCGGGATGGATACGCGCCTCGGACCGGTCGCGTGGGACAACGAGCAGGGCACCTCGTTTCTCGGCCAACAGTTGGGACTGGGCAAACCGCGCCGATTTCAGCGAAGAGACCGCGCATGACATTGACCAGGCGGTGCGGAGCTATCTCGATTCGGCACTCAGGCGCGCACTGGGCATCCTTCGAGACAACCGCTCCGCCCTGGATGAAGGGGCCGCGGCGTTGCTCGCGCACGAGACCCTGACCGGTGACGAGATCCCCCGTCCCAAGCCGGTGGCACTCGCCGCGCAGTAGCACCGGCTCGAATATCGATAGCCACGGCTCGGCAGTCCTCGGTCAGTCGGCGGCCTCGGCGAGGCTGTCCGCCACCAGGCGATCGAACACCCCCTGCCCGGCAGTCCAAAACAGCCCAATGCAACGGCGTATGGTGGCCGACATGTCTCGCCGGACTTCCAATGGTTTGGACGACTTATGGTACGCCTGCGCGAGATCCTCGTCGATCTCGCGATGCGACGGGCCGTCGTGCTCGGCCAGGTGCGCCTCGCCCCAGCTCCAGCGGCGACCGGGGAAGCGGGCCAGAAAGCGGGGAGAGCCGCACAGGAACCGGGCGAGTTCCTCGGCAACGTATTCCGTGCCCGCCAGCCAGCAAAAAAAGCGCATCGGATCGTCGGTCCAGGCATGGTCGAGCAGGTCTTGCACGGCCCTGACCGTTGGCTCCTCGCCGAGAACTACGCCAAGCTCTTCGGCGCCGCACCGCCACAATTCAGCGTGGGAACCTTCCTCTTCTTTCATATCGCGCACGCTCAGCCGGGCCTCGCAGAAGAAGTTTCGGATCCGCTCCCGGCCGAAGCGTTGCACGAGCGGTTTGATCGGCATCCTGGCAACCTGGCGGTCAATGGCCCTTTCGAAGCCATCGACATAAGGCCAGAACCCGGTCAACAAGGCATGCATGGCGTCCGGGCGACCATCCGCGCAGGCGCGGATGAGCGGCAGATCCTCTATGACCGCGCGGGCAGCATTACGGAGCGCGAGGCGATCGACCGCAGGCTCGACGTGAAGAAACGGTCACATAGCTTTGATTTCCCTGAGCACACTCGCTGAACGGAGTGTCCTTCCCGAGCCGGGTGACAGCGAATCTCGTCATTAATCACGTTTGTTTGATGTGATTTACGATTTAGCAATGAATCGGTAAAGCACTTTTTTCGGAGGCGACGATCCGATCGGATACGAATTGTCCTCGACGAAGCTGTCGGCCAATGCCGGCGGCGGGCTCGGTGTTACGGACGTGGTCGCCCAAACGTGCCGCGCCGGCTCGCCGCGCGGCCGTTTCGTTACGACTGCGGTATCAGGACCGTGAACGCACAGCCCTGACCAGGCGTGCTCACCACCTGGATAGTCCCGCCTATCCGTTCGACTTCGGTTCTGGCTACGTCCAGCCCGACGCCACGGCCGGACACGGCGGTCACCGATTGGCGGGTGGACAGGCCCGGGCGGAAGATCAGATCGTGGATCTGGGTCTCGGTCATGGCGGCCAATCCGTCCGGCGTCGCGAGGTTGGACGCGAGCGCATGGCGGCGAATCTGCTCGGTTTGCAGCCCCCCGCCATCATCGGCGACTTCGATCACGAGGCACCCGGCTTCGTCGCGCGCAATCAGCCGGATACATCCGGCCTCCGCCTTTACCGGCAGCGACGCGTGCCGCCGGGGTCTCCAGCCCGTGATCGACCGCATTGCGGACCAGATGGAGCAGCAGGCTCCGGATCAGAGGCAGCAGATGGCGATGGGTTTCGGTCTCGCCGCCAAGCAGCACGAGATCAACCTTCTTGCCAAGGTCGACTCCCAAATCACGAACAAGCCTCGGCAATCTGGCCCATGCCACTGCAATTGGCTGCAGGCGCGCTGTGCTTATGCCCTGATGCAATTCGGACGCAAGCTGGTCCAATCGTTGCAGTGCCGGTCGAAAGTTCGACCGGCCCGACCGAGCGACCTGCAGGAGCTCATCGCGCGTGCCGATGAGTTCGCTGGCAAGCCGCATTAAATGGTCGAGGCGATGACTCTGAAACGCGAACTCCGCCGAAGCACGGGCCGGCAAAGGCGTCCGCCCCACCGGCGGATCGCGAGCAGGTTGCGGAGGCGGTCTCTGGCGCATTCACTTGGCGCGCCGTCCGGTCGGGCTCCGCGGCCCGATCCAACGCCACCAACAATGCCGTATCTGTTTCCGGGTCCGGCGGGCTGTCGGCTGCCGTCGCGTATTCGGCGATCGTTGCCCTGATCCGGTCCAGTGCCATCAGCACGAGGCTGATGCGGTCGGGCGTGACCTGCAGCGTGTGATCGCGCAGGCGCTGCAGCATGCTTTCCGTCCCGTGCGCCAGCGCTTCAAGCCGCGGCAGGCCGAGGAAGCCGCACGTGCCCTTCAGCGTGTGGACAAGGCGGAAAATCGCCCAAAGTGCCTCGCTGTGATCGGGCGTGCGTTCGAGCTGCAGCAGCGCGGCATCAAGCGCGGCCAGCCCCTCGTTGGTCTCTTCCAAGAAGTCGCTGAGCAGCTCGTCCATCGGCGGCCCGCGTTAAACCCCGCGCGTTTCGGGCGAGGCACCCTGCACCACCGATTCCGAATAAAGCGTAAATCAGTCCCGGGACTGGCCGGCTGGGGCGATCAGCAGTGGCGGTGCGCCGCGCCCTGCGCGTCCGGCCGGCAGCAGCAACGACAGCCGGATACTCGGCGCGGAAGGCAAGCAGCGCTGCCAAGGGCCCGAGCAGGTTGCCCGGGCCGTCGAGCGCGGCCCAGGCTGCGGCCTCATCGGTCAGGCATGCGGCGAAACCCTCAGGCCAAGCCGCGCGCGGACCGGCGAGCGTGGCCAACATCTCCCCTTCGGCCGCGTCCACCAGCGCGACCGTTCCCCCCCGAGGCAGGCTCTCGGCCGCAAGCAACAGGACATTGAGGACGACCTGAGCCATCGCCGAGGACAGCACGGTATCCGCCGAGAGGCCCGATGCATCCAGCCTGTACGCGCCGCGCCGCGAGTGGGCCGAGCGCAAGTCCGAGCAGTGCGGCAAGGTCCAGTTCGGTTTGGCTATTTCCCCAGGCGGCGCACGCCAAGGCGAAGCGTTGCGCCAGCTCGGCCGACGCGCCACGCGCGGCGGCCAGCGCCTGCCGCGCGTTTTGTCCCTGATCCCGCCCGCGCAACCCGCTGAGCGCCGCATCCAATGCTTTGATAGGGCCGCTGAATTCCTGGCACAGGCGGGTGGCCAAGAGCTCGGCCAAGCCAAGCGGATCGCCCATCCGTGCGGCCCTCTCGTTCGATCCGGAAATAATGACGCTTGCAGACATTATATGCTCATTTTTAAGACTATTGTCGAGGTTTTTTTGCGCTCTACGTCCCAAACATCGAGTTTTGTCTGCAACACGGCATCCGCGAGGTCAACCATGCAGGAAAAACCCGGTACGCCGCTCGAGCCCGGCGAGTGGGTTCGCCACCCGCAGCATCCGGAATGGGGGTTGGGGCAGGTTCAGTCCTCCATCGGTGATCGCGTTACCGTGAATTTCGAGAACGCAGGCAAGGTGCTGGTCAACGCTCGGGTGGTCGCACTGGAACCCGCCGACCCGTTTGACGGCTGACCCGGGATACGGTGGGCTTGATCACGGCCGGGAGACGGCGCAAGTGTGATCGCAAGCGTTCGCCAGCTCAGGACTGCCATGATCGACCCATTCGGCCGGGCCATCACCTATCTCCGGGTCTCGGTCACTGACCGTTGCGACCTCCGCTGTGTCTATTGCATGGCCGAGGACATGACGTTCCTTCCCAAGAAGGACGTGCTTACGCTTGAGGAGCTAGAGCGGATTTGTGCGGCATTCATGCGACTTGGCACACGCAAGCTGCGGCTCACAGGGCGGTGAGCCGCTCGTTCGGCGCGGGGCGATGAGCCTGTTCGAGCGGCTTGGCACACGAATCGGCCAAGGGCTCGACGAGCTGACGCTCACCACCAACGGCACCAGCTCGTGAAATACGCCGACGACCTGCGTCGGGCCGGGGTGCGGCGGGTCAATGTGTCCCTCGATACGCTGGATGCGGCGAAATTCGCCGCCATCACACGCTGGGGTCGCATCGAACAGGTGCTGGACGGGATTTTCGCCGCGAAGGCGGCTGGGCTGGCCGATCAAGATCAATGCGGTGGCACTGAAGGGCGTCAACGAGGAGGAATTCGACACCCTTCTGCGCATGGTGCGGCGAGCATGGGTTTGACCTCTGTCTGATCGAGACCATGCCGATGGGCGAGATCAGCGAGGACCGGACCGAGCAATACTTCCGCTCTCGATTGTCCGCGGCAGGCTCCGCCGCAGCTGGACATTGCGCGAGACCGAGTACCGCACCGGCGGCCCGGCGCGCTATTTCGACGTGCGTCGAAACCGGGCGGCCGGATCGGCTTTATCACGCCCATGACCCACAATTTCTGCGAGAGCTGCAACCGGGTGCGGCTGACCTGCACGGGCACGCTGTTCATGTGCCTGGGTCAGAACGATCAGGCGGATTTGCGATCGGTCCTGCGCGCCGGCGCGACCGACGCGGAACTGGAAGGCGCCATCCAAGCAGCCATCGCGCGCAAGCCCAAGGGCCACGACTTCATTATCGACCGGCGCCACGACCGCCCCGCCGTGGCCCGGCACATGAGCATGACCGGCGGCTGAGGCCGAAGCGTCCCCTCGCCCGCCCCTTCCCGCTAGGGGGAACAAACCCTGTTGTCGTGGCGCCTTCCCGTTGAACCCGACCCTTCGCCCGCCGAACTGATTGCCGCACGCCCCGGCCTCTGCATGCACGCGATGGACGGTCTGCTGCTGGACGACGTGCCACTCAACGCCATCGCCGATGCGCTCGGCACGCCTACCTGGGTCATGTCCGCCGCGACCTTGCGCCAACGGTACCACACGCTCGACGCTGGGCTTCGCGATGTCGGGCTGGGGGCCGACATTCATTACGCCGTTAAGGCGAACGATCATCTTGCCGTGCTGGCCGTGCTGGCGGGAGCCGGCGCGGGCGCCGACGTCGTGAGTGAGGGCGAATTGCGCCGGGCACTGAGAGCCGGAATCCCGGCGAGCCGCATCGTCTTTTCCGGGGTAGGCAAGACCGAGCGGGAACTGCGCCTGGCCCTCGGCCAAGACATCGGGCAGATCAACGTGGAGAGCGCTGAGGAATTGGCCATGCTCTCGGGGCTCGCGCAAACGATGGGGCGAACCGCGCGCGTGGCGCTGCGGGTCAATCCGGACGTCGATGCGCTGACGCATGAGAAAATCAGCACCGGCCGCGCGCACGACAAATTCGGCATCGCATACGGGGATGCCGCCGCCCTCTATGCGCGCGCCGCCTCGCTGCCCAGGATCGGGCCGGTCGGGCTCGCGGTGCATATCGGCAGTCAGATTCTCTCGCTCGCACCGTTTCGGGCGGCTTTCGGGCGCATTGCCGGGCTGATGCACGAATTGCGAGCAGCGGGGCATGTGCTACACATCATAGATTGCGGGGGAGGCCTCGGCGTACCGTACCGCAATGAACCGGCTCCGACCCCCGCTGGCCTCGCTGCGGTCATCGCCGAAGCGCTCGGCACACTGGGTTTACGAGTGGTTATCGAGCCCGGTCGCTGGCTGGCTGGCCCGGCCGGCATGTTGCTTGCTTCGGTCGTCGGGGTGAAACGGACAACCGAGACACGGTTTGTTGTGCTCGACGCGGCAATGAACGATCTGCTTCGCCCGGCCATGTACGATGCTTGGCACGCACTGGTGCCGCTTGCCGCTACCGATCTAGTGGCTCCGATCGCACCGGTCGACGTGGTCGGACCGATTTGCGAAAGCGCGGACACGTTTGCGCGACAGCGGAATCTTCCCGTCACCATCGCCCCCGGTTCGCGCTTGGCGATCCTTGACGCGGGTGCATATGGTTCCGTCATGAGTTCGACATACAACGCACGCCCCCTGGCCGCCGCTGCGATCACCGATCGAGGACGGTGGGAAGCGATCCGCGACCGTCAGCCGGTCGAGGCGCTGTGGCGGGACGAAAGCGTTCCGGAGTGGCTTGCATGACGGTGCCCTCGGCTGATCCGGCTGCGCCCCCGCCCGATCTCCCCCTGCCGCCCGGTCTGGCCCTAAGGCGCGCGGCGGCCCGGCTGGCGCTTCTGTTCGAGCAGGTTTGGCCGGCGATTTGGCCGGCCCTCGGTGTGACCGGCGCCTTCGTCTGCGCGGCTCTGCTCGGCTTGCCGCCACTGCTGCCGCCGCTGGTTCACCTAGCGCTCCTCGCCGTCGTCGCCGTCCTGGTGCTCGGCCTTCTCTCGCGCGGTCTGGCGCGGATCGCGCTTCCCCATCCAGCGGCGTCGGATCGGCGTCTGGAACGCGCCTCCGGCTTGGCACACCGGCCGCTCGCAACCCTGATAGACCGGCCGGCCGAGTTGCACGAGAGCAGCCTGGTGCTCTGGCAGGCGCACCGCTTGCGGGCGCTGAAGCAAGTGCGGCGATTGCGTGTGGGTTGGCCACGGCCCGGCCTTGCGCGCCAGGACCGGCGCGCCCTGCGCGGGGCGGTCGTAGTGGGCCTGATCGCCTCAGCCTGCATAGCCGGCGAGGACGGGCCGGCGCGTCTGCTTTCGGCGCTTCGACCGACCCTGCCCCGCGCCGCAGCCGCCCCGCTGCCGGAGCTGCAGGCCTGGATCACGCCACCAGCCTATACGCATGAAGCGCCAATTTATCTGCATGCTGACCGGCCTGCTCTTTCGGTTCCCACCGGCTCGCATCTCACCGTGAGCGTGACCGGGGGCTCCGGCCAACCCGGGCTCGGCTTCGACGGGCAGCAGACGCCATTCCGCGCGCTCGACAAGACAAGCTTTCAGGCGGACCGCGACCTGACCACGAACGGACATATCGAGGTCCGGCGCGCCGGGCGCGATTTGGCAGCCTGGGACATCACCCTCATTCCCGACCTGCCACCCACTGCGTCCTGGGCTGGCTCGGCGGGACCGGTGAAGACGGGCCAGCAGATCAGGCTACCCTGGAAGGCGAGCGACGATTACGGGGTGGAATCGCTCCAGGCAGAGATACGGCTGCGCGATCGCCGCGCCGCGCCACCGCTTAAGATCGCCATTCCGCTGCCGGAGGGAGCGAAGACAGCCCACGGAATTGCCGAGCCGGATCTGACCGCGCATCCCTGGGCGGGGCTTCCCGTCATTGCTCAGCTCGTCGCCAAAGACGCGCCCGGTCAGGTCGGGCGCAGCGCCGAAGCGGCGTTCACCCTGCCGGAGCGCCCGTTCCGCAACCCGATCGCGCGCAGCCTGATCGAGATCCGCAAGGGCTTGAGCCGCGATCCCGATAATCACGAACAGGCGCTGGCTGGTCTGGACGCGCTGATGGTCAAGCCGGAGGCGTTCAAGAACGATCTCACCGCGTTCACGAACCTGTCCGGCATCTACTACGAACTCGAATACGACACGAGCGCGGGCGCGGTGGAACACGTGCAGCAGCGGATCTGGGAACTGGCGCTGCATATGGAGGAAAGCGGCCTGGAGAAGACCGCGCGCGCACTGGAACAAGCCCGGCGGGAGGCGAAACAGGCGTTGGAAAAGGCCACGAAAGACCCCACGGCGCAGAACAAGTCCGAACTGGAACGCAAGCTGGAGGCGCTGGAGCAGGCAATCCAGAAGCGTATGGAGGCGCTCGCCCAGCAGCTGAAGGACCAGCCGTTGCTCGACCCGCAGGCGCGCAAGCTGGACAGCCGGGAGATGCAAAAGCTCGCCGAGGAGGCGCGCCAGGCTGCGCAGCAAGGCAAGATGGACGAGGCGCAGCAGCGGATGGCCGAGCTTGAGCGGATGCTCGATCAGTTGCGCAACGCCCGGCCGATGACCGCGCAGGAGCGGCAGCAACAGCAGGAACGCCAGCGCGGGCGGCAACAAATGGGAGCCGTACAGGATATGGTTGCCCGCGAGGGCAAGCTGCTCGATCAGGCGCGCCGGCGCGAGCACGAGGCCGAGCACGCGCTGACCGACGAGCCGGAGGCGCAACCGACCGATCCCGGCCAGTCACGCGAGGCGGATCAGCGCATCCAGCAAGCGCTGCGCCGGGCGCTCGGCGAACTGATGCAGCAATTCGGCGATCTTGCCGGCAAGGTTCCGCCCGCCCTCGGTGATGCGGACCAGGCCATGCAGCAATCCGCGAACGCGCTCGGTAAGGGCGAGGACAAGACGGCGGGGGACTCGCAGCTCAAGGCCATCGAGGCGTTGCAAAAGGGCGGCCAGCAGATGGCGCAGGCGATGGCCCGTAAGCTTGGCCAGCAAACCAAAATGGGCCAGGGCCAAGGCCAAGGTCAGGCCCAGCCGGCCGGCATGGGCGATCAGGACGGCGAGGGCCAGGGCGAAGCGTTCGGCGACATGCCGGGTCAGATGGGCGAAGGCTCGGGTCGCGACCCGCTCGGCCGGCGCACCGCCGAAGGCAATAACGGCGCCGATGAGGGCGACGATGTGCGTGTTCCCGATCAACGGGAGATGCTGCGCACGCAGGAGGTCGAGCAGGAATTGCGCCGCCGCGGCGCGCAACGGACCCGCCCCAGGAAGAGCTGAACTATATCGACCGGCTGCTGAAGCAGTTCTGAGGCGCAAACGTCAGCCACCGGTAAAGATGTGGATTTGTTAACGAACTGCGTCTCTACGACAGGCTACGAAAGGTGATCGACCAGCGCGTCATCTCCATTTCGGCGATGCTGTGTTCCCACTCATGCCGGGCCTCGCCGGTGAGGTGATACACCGACCTCGGCGGCAGGAATGTGGATGCCCGGTCGAAACCGCCGAGCCCGCGACGACGAAACCGCATGGTCGCCGGGGCTCCGAGATGCCGACGACGTGCGCAAACATGTCCCGATCGCGGTGCCAACCAATTCCGGCGCCCGGGTCGTAGCGGATTAACAAGGCCTGGACGAGTGCCAGAACGTATCTGGGCGCGATACAGGCGTTTCGCGCGCTGGGTGCCAGGGTCATCGGTGTTCCCACCGACAGCGAGGGAATACGCGTCGACCTGCTGAAATCGATACTGTCGCGGCGGCATCCACGTTTCATCTACACCCAGCCGACCTTTAAATCCAACGGGCGTCGTGATGTCGCCCGAACGGCGTCGCCGCCTGCTCTTGCTCGCCAACCGCTACCAGATCCCTATCGTGGAAGACGATCCCTACGGCGAATTATACTTCGAGGGCAAAGCGCCCCAGCCATTGAAGGCGCTGGACACCCACGACCACGTTCTCTACCTGAGTACGTTCTCCAGGACTCGCTCCGGGTCTGCGCGTAGCATGGCTCGTCGCGCCGGAGACCCTGATCGAGCGGCTTTCACTGCACAAGCAGATCTTCGATCTGAACACGAACGCCCTGGGCCAATGGGTGGTCTCCGAATTGCTACAAAAGGGCCTGATGGAAGGGCACCTGGAGATGCTGCGCACGCGCTACCATTCCAAGCGCGACACCATGCTGCAGGCATCCAGGCGCACTGGCCGCCACACGGGCGCGTCAACCATCCGGCGGGAGGATTTCACCTCTGGTGCCGCCTGCCGGGCAACATCGCGCGCGAACCTTGCTCAGAGAGGCGCGCAGGAGCGCGTCGCCTTCGTCATCGGCGAGCCTTTTCACGTTGACGGCGGCGGGCACCAGTATATTCGCCTGAGTTTTGCCTCGCCCGACGAGGAGCGCATCGAGGAGGGCATTCGTCGCATGGGCAATGGAATGCAGCGCATGCAGGCCAGGCGCTCGCCTCACGACGAGCAGGGTACATTCACCAAACGCATCCCGATGATATAACTCTAACGAGGCCGAGGAGAAAGAGAAACAGCATGTCATCACAGAAGAAGAGGCGGACTGGGAGATCACGAGCAGGGGCTCTACTGGTCACGCGTGGTTTCCTGATACGTCGTGGCTACTGCTGGCCAATCAGTGCCGCAATTGCCCATACATCAACTGGCGTCAGCAAGCGACATGGCAGCCTCTTCCGGCAGAGCGCGTGCAGCAAGCGCATGTTTCGCCAAAGGCGCTCGTGCCGCGAAGACAATGGCAAACTACTACGAGGAACAACTGGCACAAAGCACCAATGCGACCAGTGCCGAGAATAGCTATTCTCGGGCAATGCTCGCACACTATCGTTTGCTACTTGAGCGCTGGAAAGCAGCAACGGGTCGTAACTCCTCAGTAGGGATGGGCCTTGCGTCCATCCGGCCTCCGCCGTAGGGGGGGCCGGATGGACGCAAGGCCCATCCCTACTGAAGATACAACGGGTCGTAGAAACAGTGCTCCAGGAGTTTCTACGACCCATCGATAAAAAACCTGAATTGCGCGGGTTACATTATGGGTGAGACACGAATGCCACACCGGGACCAGGCGTAAAGGTCACAAAGGTCTCGACGGCCCAGTTGCCAGCCCAGTTGTAGTCGCTCGTCACGACGCTACCATCGGAATTGATGCTCTCAGCGACCGCAACGTGTCCATAACCACCGGCACCCTGTATGCCAGGCTGTAGCACGACAATCAAAGGCACAACAGGCCTGGAAGAGACGTTCCAACCGTAGTTATAAGCCCCGCGAGCCACTGATAGGCATTGCCCAGCCAGGGAACATAGTGACCGGTAGAGCGTGGTAACGCCTGTTCGCCCAGTCAGTACACTGCCCGTAGAAGAAACGTCCAGGACCACCAGTGCCATCACCAAGAGCAGTACCATTGCTGGTAGGCGTTGTCCCGCTATTCATGGAAGGAGGTGCAGTCGGAACGCCCGCGAAGGTCTTTCCGCCACCTGGATCAAAGCCGTCCTGCGTCACTGCAGTAGCGGTCGCCGCCTGTTGGGCGATCAGACCAGTATTGTTGCTTTTCGTATTGATAATATTCATCTGACCAGAGCTAGAGCCACTGCCAGTAATCAGTTTAAATATGCTGTTATGCGTGGTACCACCGCTGACCGGCAACACCGCGAACAGCGCGCTCAACACCACCAGCGCGAGCACGGCTGTAACGGCGGCATGTACAACCAGTCGACGCCCCTGCGGTGGTCGGGGGCTCGAACTTTTCTTGCCGGTGCCGCGAATAGAACGGGCTGGCGTAGTGTCGTCGTAGTGCGTGCCGGAAGTGATGCGAGCGCGTCGGTCTGTGTTTCAGATAGCTCTCGCGTCACCGCTGGAAGCGGATTAAGCAGCGCTTGTGTCGTAATAGGAGGCAGGCCAGGATCAGATACAGGAGGTGAAACTTCGGGCGTGTTGGGAAGTTGGCCTGTCAAGACAGGTGTCCCCCGATAGTCGGATGCTTGCGAAAGCACTGAATTAGCAGAGAAAGGTAACTGTCTGGTAGATGACTGCTGCTGCGCTGATACTGGCAACGCATTTGTGTTTACAACTAGCTCCGATGTACTTTTCTGTCAGAATCCATTGACTACATACGAATTTCTTTCATAAAATTGTGTTACAAGGACGCTTTTCCGACGTACAGCCCACTCCACACATCTCCTCATTGAATGTACCCGCTATACTCTGGCAGGTCAACTAATCGGGCTCTGGCATAGGACTATCAGCCTACAAAACGGATTTCCTTAACCATCGGTTATGGTGTATTCCGGTAACTCATGAGAAAAAGACTGTCGTCTCAGTGCAGCTCCGCTACTAATCTAAACGCGGATTCCTGATGCATTTGCCCGACTTCACAGCAATAGCAGTACAATGTTTATAGATTGGCTAAAGCCAGTATGCTAATGAGAAATTTTGCGCAGAGACCATACTATAAAGGAGTGTTGTTTTGCACGCTCGTGTTAAAGATGCACATTGCGCTGTTAGCAAGCACGATGTGTTATTCTGTCGTCAGCAGCGTATATACTATAGAGAAGATAGGTAGTAGGGATGGGGCTTGCCTCCATCCGGCCCAGGAGCCGCGGAGTAGGGAACCGGATGGGGGCAAGCCCCATCCCTACTGATTGGAGAGGGACCTGAAGAGTTATGGAGATGGAAACAATGACAGAAAACGGAATGTCGAAATTTTGTAGCAAATGGAGTAAAGAATGATACGTTACCCTCGATATATTCTCCCAATAGCGCTGCTGTTTGTCTTATTGATAGGTTGCGGTTCTACACCTGCGGATGCCAGGGGCCTGACCAGAACACCGTCATCTGGAGCAGCAGCGCGGCCTACGTCTCCAACAGCCGACGCGGCGGCAACTACGTGTCCCAGCTATTTGAAATCCTTAGCGGGCTGTTTCACTCCGCAGGCGTTCCGCAAGGCGTATGGAGTCGACAGGCTCATCCAGCAGGGCATTACGGGTAAAGGACAAATGATTGTTGATATCGTATCGTTCGGTAGTCCCACCTGCAAAAGGATATGCAGGTATACGACAAACAATTTGGCCTGCCAGCCGTCGACTTAAAGATCATTTCGCCGCTACATGAGCCGGTCTCTGACCCCAATCACGATAAGCAGGGCTGGGCTGAGGAGACAACGCTCGATGTAGAGGTTATTCACGCCATCGCGCCCGATGCAAAAATCGTCGTGCTGACCAGTCCCATCTCTTAAACCGAGGGCACAATCGGACTCCCCGAATTTCGCCAAGTGGAGCAATATGTCGTCGATCACAGACTAAGCACGATCGTTTCCCAGAGCTGGGCCGCTTCGGAAATGACGCTGAAGGATCCGGCAGGGCAGAAAGAACTGCAGAAGTGGAACACCTTTTACCAGCAGACGACGACGAAAAACGGTATCACCTACTTCGCTTCGTCGGGAGATAACGGTGCCACCGACTTTACCAATCTGCAGGCCGAACATCTCTCCTCGACGGCGACAACCGGCTTCCCGACCGACTCTCCCTGGGTCGTCAGCGTCGGCGGTACCACGCTGACACGCAAGGGGTCAACCTTCAGCGAACAGGCGTGGAGCAATAGCGGCGGCGGCTTCAGTCGCTTCTACAAGACCCCTTCTTATCAGCAGAGCCTCTCAGCCACGGTCCAGAGCGAGTTGAAGGGTCGGCGTGGCGTTCCCGATGTGGCGGGTTCGGCAGACCCCAGCGCCGCCCTGGTCAACTACGTGGGCGGCCAGTGGACACTAATCGGCGGCACCAGTGCCAGCGCCCCCTCTGGGCAGGCATCATTGCGCTCGCAGACCAGTTGGCGGGCCACCCGCTTGGTTTCATCAATCCGGGCCCCTACAATCTGGCGACTTCGAGCAGCTACGCGCGTGATTTCAACGACATAACGGTTGGCAACAACAGCAATGCCAGCGCGCATGTCCAGGGCTATTCCGCCGTGCCTGGCTGGGACCCGATTACAGGCCTGGGCTCGCCCAAGGCGGAGAATTTGGTGCCAGACCTGGTTGCTGCAATGCAATAGCTGATGCGTATAGTGCGCACCTGGCTTGAAAGTATTAACATCCTTCGGTTTACAAAAACTTGTTTCTATGGTGAATTGTAAACCGAAGGAGGTTGATAATGAGTATAGGAGAACGTGTCAAAAGCGTTCGTTTGATGGCAGAGCTTAGTCAGCGCGAACTGTATCGCTTCCCGCTTTCCAGGAAACCAGTATTCTTATGCAATAGCCGCGTTAGATGGTACGACTGCTCTTTTCGCCTAGGCATTGTGGGAAAGAGACGAGAAGGAGTCCAGGTGCTCACCAAGCAAGGAGACGAGATCTCCCTGCGCTTCCTGCTCTAACCACTCCTCAAGGGCACGCGCAACGCTGCCATGTAGATCGCCGCCAGGAAGCGGATTGCGGCGGATTGAAGCGTTTCCAGATGGGAGCACAGCGCATCACAGAGGGCTGGCTCAGTTATCCATCACCGTACAAATAGAAGGAAGCGATCGATGGGATCTGCATGACCACCTGATAGCGGGTCAGAAAACTGACCCGCTGCTTCTGATACTGGCTGGAAGGTACTCAACGGTCGCTCGCAGGGAGGCCTGCGGTGACGCCGTTGGCACCACGCGTGCAAAAGCGGATACCCTGGTTCTGGATCGCGTGCATGGGCCCCAGGAGCACCTCCTCTTTGGAGGCAAAGTAGCGAAAAAAGGTGCGCGAGGACATCATCACTGCATTGGCAATGTCCTGGATGGAGTCTGCTCGTACCCCTGCTGCTGAAACAGTCGGAGGGCGGTCTCTTCAATGGTAGCTTGAGCCAGACGTTTCTTGCGTTCGCGCAAACTCATCGGCTGCGCTTCGTCGGACTGCGAAAATGTTGTGTCATTCAATTTATTTTTTCTCCTATTGA
>CAWGIP010000025.1:0-65846 GCA_963822675.1 uncultured Pseudomonadota bacterium
TAACCACCGAGCCGGACCTTGCCCGCATCGGCGGTCGCGGCGGGAAGGGTGGGGGCGTAACCACCGAGCCGGACCTTACTTGTATCAGCAGCCGAAGCCGGGACGGTGGGGGCATAACCACCGAGCCGGACCTTACTTGCATCGGCAATCGCGGCCGGCAGCGTCGGCGCATAGCCACCGAGACGGACCTGCTTGCGTCCGCAATCGCCGATTGCAGAGTGGGAGCGTAACCTCCAAGCCTGTACTTTGCTGGAATTGACAACTGCCGGTGGCAAGGTGGGCGCGTAACCACCGAGCCTAACCTTATTCACATCTTGCGCTGAAACCGCCAGCGTGGGCGCGTATCCGCCGACCCGGACTTTGTTTGCATCTGCAACCGAAGGTGGTAAGGGCGGCGCATACCCGCCAAGCCGCACCCGGCTGGCGTCGACAACTGATGATGGTAGGGTGGGGGCATAGCCGCCAATTCGAACGGTGCCTACATCATAGGTGGCAGAAGAGGAAATAGGGGAACGAGTTTCGCTGCGTGACATCGAAAGCACCTCCAGCAATTGTTTCACACTTTTCACAACAAACGCGCTTGTTGTTTCCCGCGTTCGTCACGAAGTATTCTCTCTGTGATCATGCTGGATTCTCGTCCGAATCACGTGATTTACCCGTCAAATCGCGTGCGTTCCGTTGATCGCGAAAGCGTTACTTCGCCTATTTATATGCGACAGAATCCATAAAAAAGCCGAAATCCCAGGCGAAGTCTGCAAATCGAGATGGTCACGCGAGCGACCGGAATGCCAAGCCGCATCCCGCTAGGATGAGCGCCCGCTAAATGCCTCATTGGATTTTTATTTCGGCAGGCTAGACGACCGGGCGTGGTCTAATACTGTTCTGCGACGGTCGGTTGCAGTTCGGGTGCCAGTGAGGCTGCTCTGGAGACCGGAGCTTTCTTCACGATAAAACGCGTCGTTTGAGGCGCACGGTGCTTCGGCAAAACGCCACGGTTTGCGGTGTCCAGATCCGACCCAACTGTCCCGAACACGGTTGCGCGATGAGATGTTAAAAGGCCAGGTTGCCGAAGAACGAGACGCCCTCGGGCGGGAGAGGGCACCATTCGCGTTCGGGCCGCGCCGGATTTCATGAACCACGCCCGCGCCGCCGGGTCGGGATCAATAGCGGATCAGGCGGCGGTACCCCCCACGGTCAAGCCCGCGATCTTCATCGTCGGTTGACCGACGCCCACCGGAACGCCCTGACCGTTCTTGCCGCAGGTGCCGATCCCCGGATCGAGTGCCATGTCGTTGCCCACCATGGTCACCTTGGTAAGCGCATCCGGGCCATTACCGATCAACGTCGCGCCCTTGACCGGGGCCGTTACGCGGCCGTGCTCGATCAGGTAGGCTTCATTGGCCGAAAAGACGAACTTGCCCGAGGTAATGTCCACCTGGCCGCCGCCGAAATTCACCGCATAAAGCCCCTGGCGGACCGAGCGGATCATTTCCTCCGGAGCATTCGGGCCGCCGAGCATAACGGTGTTGGTCATGCGCGGCATCGGCGCGTGCGCATAAGATTGGCGCCGCCCGTTGCCGGTCGCGCGCATGTCCATCAGCCGCGCGTTCAGCCGGTCCTGGAGAAAACCCACCAACACGCCATCCTCGATCAGCACGGTACGGCTTGTCGGCGTGCCCTCGTCATCGACGGTCAGACTGCCGCGACGGTCCGGGATCGTGCCGTCGTCCACCACCGTCACGCCCGGCGACGCGATGCGCTGCCCCAGGAGCCCGGCGAAGGCCGAAGTCCGCTTGCGGTTGAAATCGCCTTCGAGCCCGTGGCCGATCGCCTCGTGCAGCAGGATGCCCGGCCAGCCGGGGCCCAGCACAACCTCCATTTCTCCTGCGGGGGCTGGTCGGCTGTCGAGGTTGACCAGAGCCTGACGCAATGCCTCGTCAACCGCCCCGTGCCAAGCGTCCGGCGTGGTGACGATATCGTAGCCGAACCGCCCACCCGTGCCGTAGCTGCCCGTTTCACGACGACCGCCCTGTTCCACAACGACCGTGACATTCAGTCGGACCAACGGGCGCAAATCGGCCACGCGAGCACCGTCCGCGCGCATGATCTGCACCGCCTGCCACTCCCCGCCCAGAGAGGCCATGACTTGCTTAACGCGCGAGTCGCGTCCCCGCGCGTAGGCGTCGAGCTCGCCCAGAAGCGCCGCCCTGGCGGAAAAATCCATTGTCGCCAGCGGATTGGCATCTGAGTAGAGCCGCGAATTCGTGGCCCGCGGCGGCTCGGCGGCCACCCCTGAGTGCCCGGACGACACCGCGGCGACGCTTTCGGCGGCGCGCGCCAGCGCCGGCTCGGATAGTTCCCCAGCATGCGCATATCCGGTCGCTTCGCCGGCCACCGCGCGCAGCCCGAAGCCCAATGACGTGTCGAAGCCCGCACCGCGAATGCGGCCGTCGTCTAGGCTGACAATTTCGCTTTCCCGGTACTCAAGGAACAGCTCGCCGTCATCGCTGCGCGTCAAGGTTCGCGCGAGGATGCGTTCGGCGTCGGCGCGGGCAAGGGCCGCATCGGCACGCTCGAAAAACAATTTGTCCGTGGTGGCAACAGCGCTCATGGCTCGGTCTTTTCTCCTGTCGGGGCCCGCTGGCTGTCAGGCCGCCGGTGGACCCGCTTACGACGTCGCGACGCTCGGCACAGCCTCGCCTTGCCCGGTCGTTACCGGGCGGAGCGCATGACAGGCAATCAGCGCCGCGGTCAACGCCAGGATCGCATTGGCCTGATGGGCGGCGGCCAACGGGATCGGCACGACCCACAATAAGGTGGCCACGCCGAGCGCGTATTGCAGGGCCACGCATGCAGCGAGCGCGGCAAGCGTGGCCCGGACAGCGGAAGGCACCGATCGGGCGCAGGCCAGAAGAAGAGCAGCTGCCGCAGTGGCAGTGGTCAGCGTCGCAAGCAGGCGGTGGTTGAACTGCACCGCGGCCAGATTCTGGAACAAGTTCCGCCAGAACGGCTGGAGCTGCGCATAGCCCTTCGGCACCAGATGCCCCTGCATCAGCGGAAAGGTATTATAGTCGAACCCGGCATGCGTTCCGGCCACAAGGCCCCCAGCCAGCATGGTGAGCACGATCGAGGTCGCGCAAAGCTGAACCAGCCTTCGCAGCAGTTTCTCACGCGCCGAGGCTGGCCCCGCCGCCCGGACGGGGGTGGGCCACAACAGGTCCATCGCCGTCCAAAGGATGGTGCCGTATAGCAACAGCGCCAGCGCGAGGTGAATCACCAGCCGGGCGGGTGCCACGGAGACCCGATCGGCGAAAAATCCGGAACTCGACCATGAACCAGCCCACCGCGCCTTGCAGCCCACCCAAGGCGAAAATCAGCACGAGCCGCGGGCACAGCCGGCGCTGAATACGCCCGCTGGCCCAGAGCCAGATTAAGGGCAACAGAAACGCCGCGCCGATCAGCCGTCCCCAGAGCCGATGCGCCCATTCCAGCCAGAAGATGCCCTTGAAGCCCGTCAACCCCATTCCGTGATTGACGAGCTGATATTGCGGCGTCTGCTGATACAGCGCGAACAGATGTTCCCACGCGGTCTGGCTCATCGGTGGCAGCGCGCCGCGGATGGGAGCCCATTCCATGATGGACAGGCCGGCGCCCGCAAGCCGTGTGATGCCTCCCAGGACCACCATGACGAGTATCATGGCGCAAACGGAGAATAACCAAAGCGCCACCAGCCGGCGGTTGCCACGGCTAGCCGCACGCTCATCGGGCGGCACCCCGGGGAAGTCGCGCACATCGAACGGCATTTCTCCGAGTATAGGCCGTCCGGCGCAGGTGAGAACCCTCGCCCTTGTTTGAACAGAACACACGCCCCGGAGCCGAGGTGGTCAGTGCAGGTGCAGGAGCGCTCCCGCGTGCCGGATTGTCGACGGTTTGACCAACGCGGCGGAGGCCACGCGCACCGAATGCAGCGGACCTTCGATATCGCGCTTCCAGAACTCCAGGAACCGGCGCAAAACCGGGTAGTCCGGCGCAAGATCGAGATCCTGCCAAATGAAGGTTTGCAGGATGTCCGGATGGTCCGGCATGCGATACAGGATCTCTGCTGTAGTCAACCTATAGTTGGGAAGTTGCTTGACCAAGTCCATTTCGTAAGACTCTTCCAGCTTGGCCGTTCTGCCGCGGTCGTCCGCCAATCAAACCGCGGGCGGGATGACACATGGAACAGCATGCCATGATCCGAGGTGTCACGCGCAAGCAAAAATGAAACAATTCCAGTGAATTGGCACTCCTCATTGCGGGCTGCTGCCGCCCGCGTGGCGTGCGGCGGATGACGAGCGCCGTCGTGCGAAGCACTTGATCGCTCCCCGCGAACCGAGCAGATTGCCGTCCAGCACGGAAGTTTGCCCGCCGAAGTCAAGCGGGTTTAGCGAAAAGCTGCTGTAGCTCAGTGGTAGAGCACTCCCTTGGTAAGGGAGAGGCCGTCAGTTCAATCCTGACCAGCAGCACCAGCCTACTTGCCGGCTCTCAAGCTGATCATAGCTGGCCATAAGGCAATGTCCCGAACAAAGAGCGATCAGGTCGATGCCGCCGGCACCGGAGACCCGGCGACGCCGGGGCTTGCTTCGGGGCGGCGGAACGCAGCGCGCAGGAAGCCCGCCGTGTAGGCCGCCCGCCAGCGCAGGGAGATCAGAAATGGACTCCGTTGAGGCAGCAGCAGCGTGGGGCCAAGCAGCGCCGCGACTATGATGCGCCGTGGCAACTCGCGCCGCACCGCATCGGGCCGGCCGAGCGCACAACGCGTAAGCACGGCGGAGAAGCCCTGCCAGTATAGCCGTTTCAGGAGCCAAGCCGGCGTGAGCCGCGAGCCCTGAACATGATGATGAACGATCGCACGCGAATCGTAGCGAGCCGAGTGCCCGTCATCTTGAAGTCGCCAGGCGAGCTGCACCTCCTCGTCGGACAGCAGCGCGGACCCGTTCCGGCCGGCATTCTCACGAAAGCCGCCGGCGGCCAAAAGCGCCGCGACGCTGACCACGAAGTTGGCGCCGAACGGCTCGAGGTGAGCCGGAAGTTCCTGCGTGCGGAACTCGCCGCAGCCTTCGGTCTCAATAATAGACAGAACGCCCCGCAACGAATCAGGCCACCAGTGCGGCAAGGGCTGCTCCCAGATGGGCAGAATGCGGCCCGCGAGGACCGCAGGCCGGCTCGTCGCCTCCGCGATCGATTGCAGGATCGCGCGCGCCCAGCCCGGGTCGGGGATCGCGTCGTCGTCGATGTATGCGACGTACGGCGCCGTGGCGGCACGCGCACCAGCATTGCGTGCCGCGCTGAGCCCGGGCCGCTCCAGGCGCAGCAGCCGGGCATTGGGCGCAACCGGCACCAATGCTGCCATTTTGCGGGCGGTTTCGCCGTCGGAGGCGCTGTCCACCACCAAGACCTCGAACCGGTCGCGCTCCAGATCCTGGCGGGCAATGCCGCTCAGGCAAAGGCGCAGATAGTCAGGACGGTTCCGGGTGCAGACACAGATCGTGAGGTCCGGTCGCCCGATGGCGGTCATCCCGGCAACTTGCCCGCCCAAAGTTAACAGGCCGTTACGGTTTCGCTCGACGGTGGTCAGGCGGTGCGCCGACTCTCCCCGACAGATTTAGCGAGAGCGGGCGGCGTGCGTTCACGTTTGTTGTTATGTTTTGATTGAAACGACATCCTTTACCGCCCCGACCGCCCGATGCAGTGATACTCAAACCCGGCCTCGCGCATCGCCGCGGGATCGTACACGTTGCGCAGGTCGATCAGCACCCGCCCGCGCATGGCTTCGGCGAGGCGCTCCGGGGCAAGGGCACGAAACTCGTTCCATTCCGTCACGACCACCAGCGCATCGGCCCCGGACGCCGCATCCAGCGCGTCGCGGCAATAGGCGACACCGGCGGGCACGGCGGTGCGGGCTTGGTCCATGCCCTCCGGGTCGAAGGCACGCACAGTGGCGCCGTCCTCCACCAGGCGCCAGATGATCGGCACCGAGGGCGCGTCCCGCATGTCGTCGGTTTCGGGTTTGAAGGTCAGGCCAAGCACGGCCACTGTGCGGCCGCGAACCGAGCCGCCGCAGGCGGCGATCACGCGCGCCGCCATGCCGGCCTTGCGCGCGTCGTTGACGGCGACCACCGCTTCCACGAGGCGGGTAGGGGCGCCGAATTCCTGTGCGATCCGCATCAGCGCCAGCGTATCCTTCGGAAAACACGATCCGCCAAAGCCCGGGCCGGGATGCAGGAACTTGCGCCCGATGCGCCCGTCCAGGCCGATCCGCGCGCCACGTCATGCACGTCGGCGCCGGTCTTCTCGCAGAGATCGGCGATTTCGTTGATGAAGGTAACTTTCATCGCCAGGAAGGCGTTGGCGGCATATTTTGTGAGCTCGGCCGTCTCGATCGCGGTAAAGACGATCGGCGCTTCGATCAGATACAGCGGACGAAAGATTCGCCGCATGACCTCGCGCGCCCGATCCGTTTCGGCGCCGATCACTACGCGGTCGGGGCGCATGAAATCGCCGATCGCGTTGCCCTCGCGCAGGAATTCCGGGTTCGAGACAACGTCGAACTCCAGATCGGGCCGGGCGCGGCGCACGATCTCGGCGATGCGGCGTCCGGTGCCCACCGGCACGGTCGATTTGGTGATAATGGCCGCGTAGCCGGACAGCGCGCGCGCGACCTGTTCGGCGGCGGCATAAACGTAAGACAGATCGGCGTGGCCGTCGCCGCGACGGGCTGGCGTGCCGACGGCGATGAACACCGCTTCCACGCCGTCCAGGGCAGCATCAAGATCGTCACTAAAACGCAGCCGACCGGCGGCGACGTTTTCCGCTACCAGCCGGTCCAGCCCCGGCTCGTAAATCGGCATCTTGCCGGCATGAAGCGCTGCCAGCCGCGCGGAGTCGGCTTCAACGATGGCGACTTCCGAGCCGAACTCGGCGAAGCAGGCGCCGGAGACCAGGCCGACATACCCGCCTCCGATCATGGCGATGCGCACGCTCAGCACTCCCCGGCGAGCGCGGTCGCCGCCAAGCGTTGCAGATCCGTCTCGGGCCGCGCGCCGAAATGGCTGATAATCTCTGCGGCGGCGATGCTGCCGAGCCTGCCGCAGATCGGAAACGGCTTGCCGGATACCAGTCCGGCCAGGAAGCCAGCGGCATAGGCATCTCCCGCGCCGGTGGTATCCACTGCACGTGTCGGCTCGGCCGCAACGGCAATCGTCTGGCGGCCCTGAACGATGAGGCTGCCGGCCTCGCTGCGGGTGAGTGCCGCGAGCATGACATCGTCCCTCGCTGCCTCCACCGCATCCTCGAAGTGGTTGACCTGATAGAGGCTGGTAATCTCCGCTTCGTTGGCGAACAGGATGTCCACGTCTCGACGCACCAGATCCCTGAAAGCGGGGCGATGGCGATCGACGCAGAACGGATCGGAGAGCGATAGCGCGACTTGCCGGCCGGCCGCGTGAGCCGCGGCGGCGGCGCGACAGAACGCCCGTTGCGCGCCCGGAGGGTCGAACAGATATCCTTCCAGGTAGAGAACTCGCGCCGTGCCAACAAGCGCGGTATCCACGTCCGACTCATCAAAGGAGACGCATGCGCCAAGGTATGTATTCATGGTCCGCTGGCCGTCCGGCGTGACCAGGATCAGGCAGCGGGCGGTGGGCGCAGCGTCGCGCAGCGGGATGGAAGGAAAATGCACGCCACTCGCCGTGATGTCATGGGCGAAAACCTGGCCGAGCTGATCCTCCGCGACCTTGCCCAGGTAAGCCACTTTGGCGCCAAGCGCAGAGGCTACGGCGCAGGTGTTTGCAGCCGACCCGCCGCTGCTCTCACGGCCTGGCGGCATCGCGGCATAAAGCCGCTCTGCGGCCGCCGCGTCGATCAGCCGCATGGACCCCTTGCGCAGGTCGTGGCGGGAGAGAAACGCATCACTGGCGGACGCCACCACATCGACGATGGCGTTGCCGATGCCGAGAACATCGAAGGTCGTGCTCAAAATCGGGCTCCTTTGACAGGAACGGCGGTTTATTCCACGCCGAAACCGCTGCTGCCTAGCGATTTCGAGAACGCGTCCGAACCTATCGATTTGCCCCGCGCACTGCCTCTATCACGGCGCGCGTCACCTCCGCAGTGGTCGCCTTGCCGCCAAGATCCGGCGTCGTAATCCCAGCCGCACAGACCTGCTCGACTGCGCGCATCAGCAGCGCGGCGGCAGCAGACTCGCCCACATGTTCCAGCAGCATCGCTCCGCTCCAGAAGCTCGCCACCGGATTGGCGATGCCCTTCCCCGTGATGTCGAAGGCCGAACCGTGGATCGGCTCGAACATCGACGGGCTGCGTCGCTCCGGGTCGATGTTGCCGGTCGGTGCGATGCCTAGCGAGCCCGCCAGAGCAGCAGCGAGGTCGGACAGGATGTCGGCGTGCAGATTGGTGGCCACCACCGTGTCGATGCTGCGCGGGCGACGGACCATGCGCATCGTCATGGCATCGACCAGCTCTTTGTCCCAAGAAACGTCCGGGTAGTCGCGCGCGACTAGTGAAGCCATTTCGTCCCAGAACACCATTCCGTGCCGCTGCGCATTGGATTTGGTAACTACCGTGAGGTGCTTACGCGACCGCCCACGCGCAGTCTCGAACCCGTAACGCATGATCCGTTCCACCCCGCGACGGGTGAAAATGGCGGTTTCGGTCGCAACCTCCTCCGGCATGCCGCGGTGCGCGCGCCCGCCATGGCCCGCGTATTCGCCCTCGCTGTTCTCGCGTATAATGACCCAGTCGAGATCATTGACGCCCACGTCGCGCAACGGCGGCACGATTCCCGGAAGAATGCGGATCGGACGGACATTGGCGTATTGGTCGAAGCCCTGGCAGATCGCCAGCCGCAACCCCCAGAGCGTCACATGATCCGGAATATTCGGGTCGCCCACCGCGCCGAAATAGATCGCATCCGCAGTGCGCAACCAGGCCAGACCGTCGGGCGGCATCATAACCCCGTGCCGGCGATACCACTCCGATCCCCAATCGTAGCGATCCACTGCCAGCCGGAATCCGCCCGTCGCGGGCGGCGACCACCTCCAACACCTCTAGCCCGGCGGCAATCACCTCCGGGCCAATTCCGTCTCCGGGAATGGCGGCGATGCGATGCGTGCGAAGCTCGTTCATGCTGCCTCTGGGTCGGCGTTCCGTGCCTGTCGTAAGCGCAGTATATCCGGCTCGCAAACATCGGGTGGCCGCGCCTCGACGACGCCGACGAGCGCGGCGGCGATCCCGGCGGCGCGCAGGGCGCCGATGCAGGCGCCGACGCGCTCCGGTCTTACACCCGCGAGCAACCCGCCGGAGGTTTGCGGGTCGGCAAAGATGTCTGCCATCGGGCCGCGCATGCCGTCGGGCAGCGCGCGCCGGTTCTCGGGCAGCAGCGTGCTCGCGACGCCCTGGTCGGACAGTTCCAAAACGCCGGGCAGCAGTGGCACGGTGCTGACACGGATCGCCGCACCCATCCGCGATACGGAAAGCATCTCGGTGAGGTGCCCGACCAGCCCAAACCCGGTCACGTCGGTGCAAGCGACCACGCCGTATGACTTAAAGATCCTGGCGGCGGTCGCATTCGTTGCGCGCATCGAGGTGACCGCGGCTTCCAGCCAGCGGGCTTTCGCGAGTCCTCGCATGTGCCCGGCAAGCACGATGCCGGTCCCGAGCGGTTTGGTCAGCACGAGCGCGTCGCCGTCGCGCAGCCCGCTCTTGCGCCAGATTCGGCGCGGTTCCGCCAGGCCCGTAACGGCGAAGCCGAGGCCCGGCTCGGCACCTTCGGCGGAGTGCCCGCCGACCAGCGCGCACCCGTCGGCCTGCAAGACGCCGGCGGCACCCTCCATCATCATGCGCAACTCCGTGTGCATTTTCCGCGACGGCCATGCCGGGACGGCAGCAATCGCCAGCGCCGTCCAAGGTCGCGCCCCCATCGCGTAAATGTCCGACAAGGCGTGCGAAGCGGCGATTTCGCCGAACACGAAAGGATCGTCGATGAAGGCGCGGAAGTGGTCAACGCTCTGCACGACGGCCAGACCCGGCGGCGGGCGCAGAACGGCCGCGTCATCGGGCTCGGCGAGACCGATCACCTCGCCGGCCGCGGGCACAGTGACAAGTCCGGCGAGTGCCCCCGCTAGCAGCTCCGCGCCGACCTTCGCGCCGCAGCCGCCGCAGCGCATCTCCTGTCCGGGCTCCGGCCGCATGCGCATGGCGAACATCTGCATCCAGCGCCGGTCGATCCAGTCCTTCCAGCGCCAGACCCAGTGACCGGATACGGCGAGGCCATTGCGCCAGGCGATCGCACGTCCCCCGCCGAGCCCGAGAATGGTCAATGCCTCGGCTTGCGGGCGCCAGCGGCGCAGTTTCTGTCCGGTGGCGGCGCGGCGGAGATTGGCTGCAAGCGGCACGCCGGCGCGGACAGCCCAAACACCGGCTTTTGGACGGGCCGCTCCGTCCATAGCGGCGCAGTCGCCAGCAGCGAACACGAATGGATGACTCAGGCTTTGCAAAGTCGCGCCCACGCGCACGCAGCCGGTATCGTCGCAGTCCAGTCCGGATTGTGCGAGGAAAGCCGGCCCGATTACGTTCGTAGCCCAAAGCGAGGCGGCGGCCTCGACGAAGGTTCCATCCGACAGGGCGAGCATGCCATTGCGCAGCGCCCTCGCTTGGACCCCACAGGTCAGTTCCACGCCGGCGTCCGCCAGCGCGGCACGGGCGAGCTGGCGGGCGCGTTCGGGGGCGGTGGGGAGCGGCTCGGGTGTGTCGGCGACCAGCGCAACGCGGACGCCGCGCAGTCGCAGGGCGAGCGCCAAGGCAAGCTCGGTCCCGGCGGCCCCACCGCCGGCCACGGCTATTCGAGCGCCGGGGGCGAGAGTTGAACTCCAGATCCGTCAATCGCTGCAAAAAGCCGCCGATCGGCTTCACCGGTATGCCACCAGCGTCGGAAGGCATGGCCGGTACGCCGCCAACGTCGATCGACAGAAGGTCGAATGACACGGTGGCCGGCCCGGCACGATAACTTGTCGCGCCGCGAGGTCGATGCCGGTCGCTTCCGCCAAGATCAGTCGGGCGCGTGCCGCAACTGCGAGCGGGGCAGTGTCGATATGCGCTTCATCGAAGCCATAATCGCCGCGAATGAGTCCCGGCAGCATCCCCGAATAAGGCGTGTGCGGCTCGCGCGTGATGAGTGTCAGCCGGATACCGGGCTGTGGGCGCAGGGCGAAGCGGCGCAGCACCTCCACATGCGCGTGTCCGGCGCCCAGCAGGACGATGTCGGTCGCGATCGGCGTGGTCGGCAGCATGCGCTTCGCGCATAGAGCAGCCTGCCGTGTTGCTCAAGTTCACCCTCGGTCGGAGGCCGCGACGTATGAACGTCGCACGGTAGTGGGTCAGGGCCAGAACTTGAACAGGATCGGCACCAGAATCGCCGTCATCAATCCGTTGAGGGCGAGCGCGAGGCCGGCAAAAGTGCCAGCCAGCTCGCTTACCTGGAAGGCCCGGGCGGTGCCGATGCCGTGACTTGCGAGACCCGCGGCGAAGCCTCGCGCGGCGTAATCCTTCAGACCCAGCAGGTTTAGCAGCGGCGTGACCGAGATGGCGCCGATCACACCCGTCAGTATGACGAACACCGCGGTGAGCGCCGGCAGGCCTCCGTTGGCTTGCGCAATACCCATGGCGATCGGGGTCGTAACCGATTTCGGCGCGAGCGAAACCAGCGTCTCGTGATCCGCCCCGAGCGCCCAGGCGATGCCGATGGCGCTACCGATCGCGGTGATCGAGCCCACAAACAGCGCGACGATTACGGGCGCGAGCAAGCGGCGCACGCGGCGCGCCTCACGGACAAGCGGCACGCCAAGCGCGACCGTCGCCGGGCCCAGCATGAAGTGAACAAATTGCGCGCCGGCAAAATAGGTTCGGTAATCCGTGTCGGTTGCGCGCAGCAGGATGATGATCAGGATCACCGAGACTAACACCGGGTTGGCCGCGGGCGCCTGACCGAGCGCCCCGGAAATGCGATCCGCCACTACGTAGGCGCCCAGCGTGACCGTGAGCCACAGGAGCGGGTTGGCGGCGAGATACACCCAAAGCTGAAAGACGCCTTCCATCAGCCCTGGTCCTCGATGTGCAGCAGCGTCGACACACCCCGAAACACCAACGCCGTCACGGCGAGCGCGGCCCAAGTTGAAACAAATAACGCGACGGCGATCGGCAGGGCCTCGGTACGCAGCAATTGCCATTGCTGGATAACGCCAACTGCGGCGGGCACGTAGAGCAGCGACAGGTTCCGCAACAGGCCGGCTGCCGTAGGCTCGATGCTGTGCCGCGTCTCGGGCGAGGCGGCCAGCATCAGGGCGAGCAGCACAAAGCCGATCACCGGCCCCGGGATCGGCAGGCCGAAGCCGCGCGCGATGGCCTCGCCGATCAACTGAAACAGCAGGAGCAGGGTGACGGCGAGTACCATAGCGGGCCTCCGGTTCATGACCGGGGCATGGTGTCGGGGCGGGGCAGGGGCGTCCATCCGGGAACCCCGCTGCTCGGCCGTTTCGCAATTGATTTGCAACGGCTCGTGAACTAGGCACAGTTAGACATTCATGGGTATGGAGATTCGGATGCCCGCCGGTATCCGTATCGCAACGACACGGGTGCAGCTGAAGGCGCTCGCCGCTCTCACGCTGCTGGGGCTGCTCGCCGCCTGCGCCAGCCGCCAAAGCGGCTCCGGGTACGGGGCCTATTACGGCGGGCCACGGCGCTACTATCCGCCGCCCGGACCGTCGGACGATCCCTGGGGTCCGTATGTGCGTGAAGCCGCCGGACGGTTTCGTATTCCGGAGCGATGGATACGCGAAGTAATGCGTCAGGAATTGGCCGGTCGCGAAGACGCCTATTCGAGCGCCGGCGCGATGGGGCTGATGCAGGTGATGCCGCAGACCTACGCGATACTGCGCGCCCGCTACGGCCTGGGCGACGATCCGTTCGAGCCGCATGACAACGTCATGGCGGGCGCCGCCTATATCCGCGAAATGTATGAACGCTACGGCTCGCCCGGTTTCCTGGCGGCCTATAACGCGGGGCCGAACCGGCTCGACTCTTATCTTTCGGATGGAACATCACTGCCGGAGGAGACGGTCGGCTATGTCGCCGCCATCGCGCCGCGGCTCGGCAACGACGCTCCGCTGTCGGGGCCGCTTTCGGTGTTCGCGGGTGGCGGCGCGACGCAATACGCCGCATCGGGCCCGGCGAACCCGGTCTACGCGGCGTCCTACGCGGCGCCGTCCCCCGGCGCCTGCGATCCGGACGCCGCGTATGATCCGTCGCGGCCTTGCGCGCCCGTGGCTGCGCCGGTTCCTGTGCCGGAAGCTGCCCCGGCGCCCGTCACGGCGGCGCTGGTTACGTGTGATCCCGATGCGGCCTACGACCCCGACCGGCCTTGTGCGCCTGCGCCGGTTCCGGCAGGGCCGACACTGGTCGCTACCAGTCTTCCGGCGCCTGTGCGGCGCGAGCCGGCGCCCACGCCGTTCGTTCCCTCTCCCGTCCCGGCGCCCGCGCCTTACTATGCCGCGGCCCCAGCGGAGGCGCCCTCGTCCGCACGATACGACCCCAATCGCGGCTATGCGGTGGCGCAACTGCCGGGTTCGCCACGCGGGTCGCGATGGCGGCTGATCAGCGTCGCGGCCGCGGAGCCGGTTCTTCCACGGATGCAGCCGGCGAGCGGCACCTGGGCGGTTCAGGTCGGGGCCTTCGCGAGCGCGGCCATGGCGCGCGCTGCGACCGAGAGCGCGCGGGCGGCGGTCCCCGGCCTGCTGCGCACGGCACGGGCCGGGCTGACGACCACGACCTCATCCGGCGCCGGCGTGCTGTATCGCGCACGGTTGTCGGACATATCCTGCCGGCGCGGCGGAAGCCGCCTGCGCGAGGCTTGCGCAGCGGCAGATCGCCTGCATCGCGGTGCCGCCGGGGCGTTAGCACGTGCTGCTGTCGGAGTGCCGTTGTGCTCCGTATCATAGCGCTTGCTTCTCTGAACGTGACAATGCCGCCTCCGCATAGAGATGGCAGACGACGACGTGGCCCGGCGCGATCTCGCGCGGCTGCGGTGCGACCGTGCCACACGCGGGCATCGCATGCGGGCAGCGCGGATGCAGACGGCAGCCGGTCGGAGGGTTGAGCGGGCTTGGCACTTCGCCATGGAGCAGCGTGCGGGTGCGCCGCGCTTCGACGCCACGATCCGGCACAGGCACCGCGGCGATGAGTGCTTGCGTATAAGGGTGTAGCGGATTGTCGTAGAGGCTGCGCTTGGGCGCGATCTCGACGATCTCGCCCAGATACATCACCGCGATGCGATCGCTCAGGTGGCGAACCACTGCGAGGTCGTGCGCGACGAACAGGTAGGTCAGCGCCGAGCCGCTCGCGCAGCTCTTCGAGCAGATTGACGATCTGCGCCTGAATCGACACGTCGAGCGCGGAAACCGGCTCGTCGCAAACAATGAAGCTCGGCGAGGCCGCCAGGGCGCGGCCACGCCGATGCGTTGGCGCTGTCCGCCACTGAACTCATGCGGATAGCGGCTGGCCACGCCCGGATCGAGACGCACCATGCGGAACAGCTCGGCCACCTTCTCCCGCCGGTTTGCCACTTGTGGCCAGGCGATGCACGAGCATCGGCTCAGCAACGGTATCGCCGACGGTCATGCGCGGATCGAGCGAGCTGAACGGATCCTGGAAGATCATCTGCATCTTCCGCCGAACCCGTCGCAGCTCTGCGTCGGGCAGTTCCGTCAGATCCTGGCCTTCAAACAGGATCTGTCCGGCGGTGGGCGGGATGAGCCGCAGAATGGCGCGGCCCAGCGTCGATTTGCCGCAACCACTCTCCCCGACCAGACCCAGGGTCTCGCCACGCCTGATCTGGAGGCTTACGCGATCGACCGCGCGGACGATCCCATCGTGTCTCGCGCGGAAGAGCCGGCCGAAACCGCGAAATGCACCTCGAGATCCTTGGTCTCGACGAGGATCTCGCTCAGTTTCGTCAGCCATCGACGTCACGGATGCAGGCGACGCTGTGGCCGTCGCCGACGGGCCGCATCGGCGGCACTCCGGCGCGGCAGGCGTCGAGCGCGAACGGACACCGCGGATGAAAGGCGCAACCGGGCGGCAGATGCAGCGGGTCGGGTGGCTGGCCTTCGATCGGCACGAGCTTTTCCGCGATCGGCCGATCGAGCCGCGGCACTGAGTGCAGTAAGCCGATCGTGTAAGGATGCCGGGGCCGGGCATAGAGCGCGTCGGCCGATGCCGAATTCGACGATGCGGCCCGCATACATCACATGCACGCGGTTCGCATAGCGCGCGACGATGCCGAGATTGTGGGTGATGAGCAGCAGTGCCGTGCGGTGTCGCTCGACTTGCGCGCTCAGCAGGTCGAGAAGCTGCGCCTGGATGGTTACGTCGAGCGCGGTGGTCGGCTCGTCGGCAATGACGAGATCGGGAACGCACCCCATCGCCATCGCGATCATCACGCGCTGACGCATGCCGCCGCTGAATTGGTGCGGATAGGCGCTCGCGCGCCGGCGCGGATCGGCGATGTTGACCGAGGCAAGCAGGTCGATGCCCCGCGCGAGCGCCGCGGCGACGCCGAGCTTCTTGTGCAGTGCCAGCGGCTCGGCCACTTGCCGGCCGATCGTGTGGACCGGGTTAAGGCTGGTCATCGGCTCCTGGAAGATCATGGCGATGCGGTTGCCGCGCAGCGCCCGCATCTCGTCCTCGCCGATCTTCAGCAGTCCCGGCCCTCGAACAGGATTTCCCCGGCGGTGATGCGGCCGGGCGGGTCGGGAATCAGGCGGAGGATCGCCAGCGCCGTCGCGCTCTTGCCGCAGCCGCTTTCGCCGACCAGGGCGGTGATCTCGCCCCTCTCGATGTCGAAGGACGCGTCCTTGACGGCAGCGACAATGCCGTCGCTTGTCGCGAACTCGATGGCGAGGCCGCGCACCGCCAGAAGCGCCGTCATCTCCGGAGCCGGTCATAAGCTTCCCTTGAGCCGCGGATCCAGCGCGTCGCGCAGGCCGTCGCCGACAAAATTGAAGGCGATGACGGCGAGCGAGATCATCAGCCCGGGCGCGATCGAGAACAGCGGCACGCGTCTGGAGGTAGGTGAAGCCGATGCGCAGCTCCCCGCCCCAGCTCGCCGTGGGGGGCTGCACGCCCACCCCCAGGAACGACACGCCGGCCTCGACGAGGATCGCGGTGCCGACGGTGATCGAGGCGGCGACGATGATCGGCGTCAGCGCGTTCGGCAGCACATGGCGCCACATGAGGCGCAGCGGCGGCACGCCGGCGGAACGCGACGCCTCGATGAACGGCAGCTCGCGCACGAGCAGCACCTGCCCGCGCATGATGCGCGCGAAGCCGG
This sequence comes from uncultured Pseudomonadota bacterium, assembly GCA_963822675.1. Lineage (GTDB taxonomy): Bacteria > Pseudomonadota > Alphaproteobacteria > Acetobacterales > Acetobacteraceae > CAWGIP01. The sequence goes on from CAWGIP010000025.1 coordinate 16,439, forward strand.
TCCAGCCGAACACGGCGAACGAGATGATGACGTTGTAGATCCCGGGCCCGAGCGCGGCCGCCATCACCAGGATGAAGATGAGCGGCGGAAAGCAGAGGAAGGCGTCGGTCACGCGCATGATGATGGCGTCGATAACGCCGCCGTTAAAGCCGGCGATCGAGCCCCGCAACGACGCCGATCGCCGATGACAGCATGGTGCAGACGATGCCGACGAACAGTGACACGCGGGCGCCGTAGATGACGCGGGACAGCAGGTCGCGCCCGAGATTGTCGGTGCCGAGCCAGTGCGCCGCGGAGGGGGGCGACAACACGGCATAGAGATCCTGGTCATACGGGCTGTACGGAGCAAGCAGCGGCGCGAAGATGGCCATGAGGCACATGAGCGCGATGATCACCAGCCCGACCATGGCGAGGCGGTGCCGCAGCACCGCGCGCAGGAGGGACGAACCGCGCGCTGCGGGTGCGCGGCGGCGCGACAGCGGCGGCGGCGGCGAGATCGCTCATCCGGCGGCGCCCGCTACGACCGCACCCGCACGCGCGGATCGAGGTAGCCGTAGAGAATATCGACCAGGAGATTGACCAGCAGCACGTTGACGGAAACCGCGATCAGCATCGCCTGCATCACCGGAAAATCCTTCGTAAAGATCGCGTCCACGCTCATCCGGCCGAGGCCGGGAATGGCGAAGATCACCTCCACGAAGAACGCGCCGGCCAGCAAGCCGCCCCACGAGAGGCCGATGACGGTGACAACCGGAATCATCGCCGGCTTGATCGCATGAAGCACCACGACGGCACGCTCCGTCAGGCCCTTGGCACGGGCGGTGCGGATGAAATCCTGGCTCAGCACTTCGAGCAGGCTCGACCGCACGAAGCGCGCCAGCAGTCCCGCCGAATTGAATCCGAGCACAAAGCTCGGCAGCACCATCGCCCTGAAGTTGGGCCACAGGCCCTGCGAGGGCGGCACGTAGCCGGACGGCGGGAAGATCGGCAGCGTCACCGCCAGCAGATAGATGAGCACGATGGCCAGCCAAAACGACGGGATCGAGACGCCGAGGAGGGCGCCGGTGGTCAGCGTCATGTCGAGGGGTGAGCCGCGCCTGACCGCGCTGACGATCCCGACCGGGATGCCGATGAGGAACGACCAGACCGTCGCCCAGCCGAACAACTCGAGCGTGATCGGCAGCCGCTGCGCGAACATCTGCAGCACCGGCTGGCCGGTGCCGAGGGAGGTTCCCCAGTTGCCGCGGAGGAAGTCGCCGAGCCAGACGACGAACTGCTGCCAGAGCGGCTGATCGAGGCCGAACTCCTGGCGCACGCGCGCGACCACCGCCGGATCCTGCATGCCGACGCTGCCGCTCATTTGCGCCATGATGGCGTCGCCCGGAATCAGGCGGGCGACGATGAACACCAGCACCGTGACGATCGCCAGGATGATGAAGGCGTGCGCCAGCCTCAGCAGGATATATCGCCCCATAGCCGTTCTCTGCTGCGCAGCGCCAAAATCGAGGCGGCCGTCAGACGCTGTCGGGCTTGCCGTCCTTGAACCAGAGCGGATGCGACACGAACCAGGACTCCTTGTATTTAATGAACTGCTCCTGGTTCCAGCCGCGCACGCTCTTGCGCATTGCTATCACGCTCTCCTCCCACCACAGCCAGGCATCCTCGTAGTTGTCGTAGAGAACCTTTTCGAGCTGCCAGTAGATTTGCTGACGCTTGGCGGGGTCGATCTCGGCGACGGCCGGCCTCGATCAGCTTGATCGCCTCCTCGTTGTGGCTGCGGCCGAAGTTGAAGCCGCCATCGGGCATGTAGAGGCCGGTCGCCATCAGATCGGGATCATAGATGAAGGACCAGCCACCCTGGGCCAGATCATAGTCGGCGTCCTTGAGCCGCGCGGTCGTGGCGACCGGCGCCAGCAGCTGCGACGTCCCACGTCACGCCGACATGGGCCAGCATGTTCTTGATCGCCCCGGCGTCGGTCTGGCCCTGGGCGGTGTTGCTGTAGAAGCCGCGCACGGTAAGGCCGTCGCCATGACCCGCTTCCGCCAGCAGCGACTTGGCGAGGGCCGGATCATAGGACACCGGCTTCAGGTTCGGATTGTGCGCCCAATGGTCCTCGGGATACATGCAACTGGCGATGCGGGCGAGCCCGAACTGCGTGCCGGCGATCAGCGCGCGGCGGTCGATCGCGTGGCTGATCGCCTTGCGTACGCGAATGTCCGAGCAGACACCCTTGGTGGCGTTGAAGCGCAAGCGCATTGACCGAGTTGAGCGGCACGACATGGACGTTCAGCGCCGGATTGTTCTTGATGCCCGCGTATTGCGACTTATCGACCCCGAGCAGCAGATCGACCTTGCCGGCAAGAAGATTGGCGAGGCGCACGGCGGGATCGGGGATGATGGTGACGATGACGCCGTCGAAATACGGCATGTCGGGATTGCCCGACGCCTTCGCGAACCACCAGTTGGGATTGCGCTTCACTTTCAGGAAATTGCCGGGGCTGGCGGCCTCGAACAGGTACGGTCCGGTGCCGACCGGGTGGTTGTCCAAGCTGTTCGGGCCGTTTTTGAGCGCGGTCGGGGACATCATGTAGCCCGGGACGTTGGAGATAACTCCAGGGAACGACGCCCACGGCGTCTTGAAACGCCAGCGCACGGTCAGATCGTCCACGACCTCTACCGCGTCGAGCGGCGTCAGCCAGCTCACGTCCCAGGCCCCGCTCTTGGGATCGCGGATCCAATCGAGGACGAACTTCACCGCGGCGGCGTCGAATTTGGTGCCGTCTTGGAACGTAATCCCGTCGCGCAGCTTGGTCACCGCCGTCGTCGGGTTCTCGTAGGCGAGGGATTCCAGGAGCCAGGGCACCGTCGAACGGTAGCTGCCGTCGGTGACGACCAGCTTCTCGTAGAAATCGCCCATCGTGACCCAGTCGAGCACCGGCCAGTGGTCGGGGTTCATCTTGCCGATGTATAGCTCGGCCGCGGTCCGCAGATAGCCGCCGCGCACCGGCTTCTCCGCCTCGTCCCAGGCCGCCCAGGGCTGGGCGAGCGAGGCTCGGGTCGCCGGCCGCCTGGGCCGGCCCGCCCTCCAGCACCAGGGAACCGGCAGCAACCAGTCCCAGCATGAAATCGCGGCGGTCAACGGATGCAGCCATGCCGTTCCCCCGATAGCGACTTGACGCTTTATTCTGCGCTTTGACGATATCGGCCCGGGCGCAGGAGAACAATCGCCATGGCGGGTATTTTCAGCATCGGGTACGCACAGCCCACGTACGGCTTCCCGCTGCCACGCTGCCGATCACCGTTGTTGCTGCAGCGGCTACCAGAAGCATCGCAGAGATAAGCAACGCCTCCCGTGGCGCCCGGAAACAATGCGTTCGCTTGGCCGATAAGTGACCCAAACAGGGCTACCCCCAGAACACTGCCGGTTTGTCTTGCGGAGTTGAGAACGCCTGCCGCGACGCCCGAACGCATCTTCTCGACACTCCCGAGAAGCGTCGAGGTGAGCGGCGGAACCAACAGCCCAAGCCCTGCACCCATTGCAACAAGCTGGGCACACATCGCCCAAAAACTCATGCCACGGCCAATGCCGATCAGGGCGATGCAGCCCCCCGCGACAATCAATGTCCCGGCGGCGATTGCCGCGAGCGCGCCAAATCGCTGGGCCGCGCGAGCCGCAAGTAGGTTTGCCGAGGAGGACCGCTCCCATCATCGGAAGAAAGGCCAATCCCGTCGCAAAGGGAGAAAGGCCGTCGATCTGCTGAAAATATAGGCTCAGCACGAAAATGAGACCGTAAAACGGCACATTTACGAGAAGGCCCACGAGCGACATCAGCGAGAACAGTCGATGTTTGAACAGGGACAGCGGTAGCATTGGCTGTGCGGCGCGCCGTTCTTGCAGCAGAAAGAGCGCAGCCAATATCGCGGCGGCGACAAAGCCTGCAAGAACCCAAGGATTACCCCAGCCCGAGACTCCGCCTTCGATGATTGCCGCAGCCAGGCAACCCAAGGCGCCGATTGCCGCTCCTTGCCCTACGAGGTCGAGTTCGCGATGGGGTGACGGCGCGGTCTCGTCGGCCCACCGCCATGTCAGCCAAAGACCGGCGACCCCAATCGGAACATTGACCAGAAATATGCTCCGCCAGCCAACGAGCGCGATCAGGCCGCCGCCTGCGAGTGGGCCTGCCGTGAGAGCGAGGCTTGCTCCGGCCGCCCAAATTCCAACCGCACGGCTACGTTCCCTCTCGTCGGGATAGGCATGGTTGAGGAGTGCGAGCGAGTTTGGAACGAGGATCGCCGCACCCACGCCCTGCACGGCCCGCGCAGCAATCAAAATCGCTGCCGTGGGGGCCAGTGCGCAAGCGAGCGATGCCGCCGTGAAGATGACGAAGCCCGCCATGAAGATCTTTTTTGCGCCGAGGCGATCGCCGATGGCACCGGCCATCAAGATCAAGGCGGCGAACGAAATTGTGTAGGCGGTAACGACCCACTGAAGCTCGGACACACCCCCGCCCAGAGAATCCCCAATGCTGTCCAAAGCAGTATTCACGATCGTCACGTCGAGCTGAACGACTGCATAGCCAAGACTCATCCCTCCGAGCGTCAGCGAGTTCGCGAACGTCGAGCTGTTCGTGGTATAATGCACCTTCTGGTGCGAGGCGCGCGACCGATAAGATTGCTGCATAGCGCTTTGCATGACTTGAGGCACTCTCTGTTATCCCGGGATTTGCCGAACGAAGGATCGTTCTTCGTTCACGATGCAACCAGAGGCCTCAACCCGGCGCAGACATTCGATGGCGTCAGGGTCCGACATCAGTTTTTCGCGATAACGTTCGTAGCTGGCCAGATCGGGAAAATCGATCAGCCCCAACGCGCCGTTTGTCGGCCCGGCTATCTTGGTCGGAAGATAGTAAGCGACGAATTTACCGCCGCAGCGTTCGATCGGCTGCGGCAAGGCGCCCGCATATGCCTCAAAGTCTGCCAACTTGTGGGCGACGAGGGTGTAGCGAATGCAGAGTGTCATCATTAGTCCCTCCCGGGGCTTGCTGATAGCTGGTTCGTGCAGGCCTTTAAGATGGGGCGATGCTGACGGCGAGAGGATCGGAAACGCTTCGGCATCGCCCGAAGGATGATCCCGTCATCGGATCAACAGAGGCGCGCGATTCCAAGCAGCTCGTGCCCGGGAGCCCGGAAGCGCTATAGCATCGCCGGCCGCAGGAGGAAGGAGGCCGCAATGGGTCCACTCGCCGGGGTGAAGCTAATCGAGGTCGCGGGTATCGGTCCCGGGCCGATGGCCGCGATGATGCTGGGCGACATGGGGGCCGAGGTCATCCGCATAGACCGCGTGCGTTCCTCCGGTCGCGAACCCTTGGCCGCGGATCCGCGATACATGGTACATGGCCGCAGCCGCCGTTCCATTGCGGTCGATTTGCAGAAGCCGGCCGGGGCGGAGATCGTGCTGCGGCTGGCCGAGACGGCCGACGGGCTCATGGAGCCGTTTCGTCCCGGCGTTGCGGAGCGGCTCGGGATCGGCCCGGATACGTGCCTCGCGCGCAACTCGAAGCTGGTCTATGGGCGCATGACCGGCTGGGGACAGGAAGGACCGCTGGCCAAGGCCGCCGGGCACGACATTAATTACATCGCGCTGACCGGCGTTCTGCACGCGATCGGCACGCCAGAGCGCCCCATCCCGCCGCTCAACCTTGTGGGCGATTACGGCGGGGGCGGCATGCTGCTGGCGTTCGGCATGGCTTGCGCGCTTTTTGAGACCGCGCGGTCGGGACGAGGGCAGGTGGTGGACGCCGCCATGGTGGATGGGGCGGCGCTGCTGTTCGGATCGCTATTCGGCATGCACGAGGCGGGACAGTGGCAGGACCGGCGCGGCGCGAACATGCTGGACGGCGGGGCGCATTTCTATGGCGTCTATCCGACCGCGGACGGCAAGTTCGTCTCGATCGGCGCGATCGAGCCGCAATTCTACCGTCTGCTTCTGGAGAAGACCGGACTGGCCGACGCGGTCCTGCCTGACCAGATGGATCGGCCCGCCTGGCCCGGGCTGCGCGAGCGCCTCGCCGCCGTGTTCCGTACAAAGACCCGCGATGAGTGGTGCCGGATCATGGAAGGCACTGACATCTGCTTCGCCCCGGTACTCTCGATCGCCGAGGCGCCTGAGCATCCCCATGCCCGAGCGCGCGGGGCCTATATCAATGTCGCGGGCGCGCGGCAGGCGGCGCCGGCACCGCGGTTCTCGCGCACCCGGCCCGAGGCTCGCATAGCCCCCCTGCGCGGCGCCGATACCGACGCGGTGCTGGCCGAGCACGGCTTCGCGGCTGCCGAGATTGCCCGCCAACGCGACGACGGGATTGTTGCCTAGTCCGGAAAATGACCGCTAGCGGCAATGAGCCAAATCTTTCGCTTGCCACGAACTGACTCACCCGCGGAGGTTCGGGCGGAGCCGAGCGAGCCGCTGCTGGCGACCGGCCGCTCAGCGGCAGCGCGGTTGGACAAGTTACAGAATCTGGCGCTTTCCGGACCTGTTCATCCGCGACCTTGGCCAAGCCTGCGAACTCCGACCATTCGTCAGCGCAATTCGGGCGAGCCGCGTTCGAGGGGGCGCACAAATGATGCTGGCGATCATCGCGTGTTCGTTATCGGCCGCTGCTGCGAGGTGCTGGAAAAACCCGCTGCCGACGGCCGCAAAGCTGACCGCCTACAATCGAAGAACGCGCCGCGCCGGAACCGGCTATCTTCCTACTCATGTCGATCTGACTACTCATGTCGATCTGAGCCCGGGTGTGGTAGTCCAGACTCACTTGGCCGCAGTTGAGAAGCCGCTGATCGATTTGACGACCCCTCTCGTCTGGCCCAGCGAACCTACTCGGCATCCGCGCGTTTCTGTTGCGCGAGGGGCGCAAATCAGCGCCCAATTCAGACAGGAGCGCCAGTATGGACAAGGATCGCGTCGAAGGCGTGGGCAAGCAGGTGAAGGGCTCGATTAAGGAGGGCGTTGGCAAGGCGACGGGCGACGCCAAAACGGAAGCTGAGGGCAAAGCCGATCAGACCGAGGGCAAGGTGCAGAACGCGGTCGGCAGCGCCAAGGACACGATGAAAGAAAAACTGTCCCGCTAACGATCGGGACGGCGGGCCGAGACGGTGTACGCCGTTCTGCCCGCCATCTTGTTCCTGTTGGTCATCGCGGCGCTGCCGCGATGGCCATACAGCACGCGCTGGAGTTTTTACTCGTGCGCCGGGCTGGCGTTCATCATTGCTGGGAATGGTCATTCTGCTGCTGTTCGCGCAGAGTACGATAGGCAGGGCTGAGCTCTCATGTCGAAGGCTCTGGCGCGCGCATGACCCCCGCGCCGACAATTTGGATACCATAGCAACAAGCGGAGTGCCTCTCATTGCCGCTCTTGTCACATTCGGGGACAGCGGATTGCCGCGATCCGTAGCTTCCGCAAGGTTGACAAGGGAAGGAATTGAGCATGGCACTGGAACAGGAAAACAAGGCCATCGTTGGGCGTTGGTTCAAGGGATTCTGGGGTAATCCTTGGGATCCGGCGATCGTCGACGAACTCGCCGCACCCGATATGCTCTTGCAATACTCGCTGCACGCGCCGCGCCGTGGCCGCGGGGACGTAAAGAAGTTCATGATCGGTTTTCGCGAGGCGTTCCCTGATCTGAACTTTTGGGGTGCTGCGGACCTCATTGCCGAGGGCGACTGTGTGGTTGGCCGTTGGGACGGCGGTGGTACGCACACGGGTCCTGCCTTCAGCGACTTTCTTATCGGCTCCCTTCCGGCGGCTTCCGGCCGCAAGATGCGGTTCACGGGCACGACCGTGCTCCGCGTCGAAAACGGCAAGATCGCGGAAGAAGTCGGCCTGGACGATGGCGTGACCGCGTTGCAGCAACTTGGTCTGCTGATCCGCGCGGCCTAGGGCGCCCAATTTCTCGAGGCCGCTAGACAGCGGCCTCGATCCGCCGCACGTCCTTCACATCGCGAAATGTCAGCGCCGGATGCGCGTCGGCAGCACGCTTCATCATGTAGGCCGAGCTGGCGAGGAATACCGGGTCGCCATCCACGTCATCGGCGATGGCGCTCCGGTTTTCCGCCAGGAAGGTTTCAAGTGCTCTGCGATCGGCCGAGCCGATCCAGCGCGCCAGTGCGTAGGGAACGGATTCGAATCCGATCGCGATGCCATATTCCGCAGCGAGTTGCGCCTGAAGCACATCGAGCTGAAGCGTTCCGACCACCCCCACAATCGGCGGCGCACCGAGTTGCGGACGGAACAACTGCACCACCCCTTCCTCGGCCAGTTCCTGCAACGCCTGGCGTAGCTTCTTCGCCTTCATCGCGTCATCCAAGCGGACCCGGCGCAGGATCTCCGGCGCGAAATAGGGCACCCCCAGGAAGTTGATGTCCTCCCCGTCGGTCAAGGTGTCGCCGATCCGCAACGTGCCGTGGTTGGGAATACCCACCACATCGCCCGCGAAGGCTTCTTCAGCAAGCTCGCGATCGCGGGCAAAGAAGAATTGCGGCGCGTGCAGCGGGATCAGCTTGCCCGTGCGTACCTGTTTCAGACGCATGCCACGCGCGAGCCGGCCCGAACAGACGCGCGCGAAGGCGATCCGGTCGCGGTGGTTGGGGTCCATATTCGCTTGAATTTTGAAAACAAGTGCGGTTAGCGCCGGATCGTTCGCAGCGACCACACGCGCATCGGCTTGCTGCGCGCGCGGCGCCGGACCGTACTCCGCCAGACCGCCGAGCAGATCGGCCACGCCCATTCCCTTGATGGCGCTGCCAAAAAAAACCGGCGTCAGATGGCCCTCCGTGAACGCCAGCCGGTCGAACGGGGGCAGCACCGCGCGCACCAAATCCACTTCGTCGCCGAGCGCCGCCAGACGAGGATCGGATTGCGGGACGTCTTGCACCAACGACAAGGACCGGGTGCGCAGATCGTAGGTGCCGATGAAATCGGCCGCGCGACCGACCGGCCAAGTCACCGGCGCCGTGTCCAGGGCGAGCGTGGCGGCGATCTCGTCCAGTAGTTCGAGTGGATCGCGGCTTTCCCTATCCAGTTTGTTAACGAAGGTAACGATCGGGATGTCGCGCAACCGACAGATCTCGAACAGCTTGCGCGTGCGTGCCTCGATCCCCTTCGCCGCGTCGATCACCATGACCGCCGAATCGACGGCGGTCAGCGTTCGGTAGGTATCCTCGGAGAAGTCCTGGTGGCCGGGCGTGTCCAACAGGTTGAACACGCAGCCGTCGCGCTCGAAGGTCATGACCGAGGTTACGACCGAGATGCCACGTTCGCGCTCGATACCCATCCAGTCGGACCGTGTGCGCCGCCGCTCGCCCTTAGCGCGCACGCTGCCGGCGAGCTGAATCGCGCCGCCCGCCCGCAGCACGTGCTCGGTCAGCGTGGTCTTGCCGGCGTCCGGGTGCGAGATGATGGCAAAGGTGCGACGGCGAGCGATTTCGGCGGCGGCGTCGGTCATTGTTATTCCAGGATGGACTTTATGGAGGTCAGCTGGAGGCGGACATCAGAAATGGGGGCCGCCAAAGTTGGTTGCGATGGACCGAACGAACAAATCGGGGTTGTGCGGATAACTATCGCTTCTCCAATACCGCGAACATGTAGCCGTCGTGCCAGTCGCTTTGCGCGCTGTGCCGAGCCGGGTGCGTGTCGTCGAGCGTCGTTCGGATCTCCGCCATGTAGCGAGTCTCGAGCGGCAAGGCGTTCAACGCCCGCCGCGTGCCCTCGCGCACCGGCTTCAGGTTCCAGTCATCGACGATCAGCACATGGCTTCGCTCCAGCGCCGGCTGGGCCAGGACGATGCCGTCATATTGGTCGGCTTCGCGGTGCGGGCCATCGAACAGGAAGACGTTGAACTTCCCCAGCGTGGCGTACTCCACGCGCCGGAAATCGTCCTCCACGACCCGTACGCGGGCGCGGCCCCGGAACCGCTCCAGATTGCGGTGGAACGCATCGCGCGGACCGCCGAACTCGCTCCAATTGTCGATTGCGACGGCCTGCACCGGGTGGCCGCAGATGGCCGAACAGAGTGTGGAACCCTGCCAGGCGCCCACTTCCAGGTACCTCGCATCGCCGCCCAGTAAGCCGATCAAGTGGTTGATGAACATGCGATAGAGTCGCCCGCTCATACCCGGCATTTGCAGGATCGCCGGGTCGAGCGTTGTCTGGCCGGCGAGAGCCGCACGTAGCGACGCCTTCACATGCTGCGTGAGGCTCGGTCGTTCGGTCTGTTCGATCGTGGTGACAAACGCGCTCACGGGTTCGGCTCCGCCTGGCAAGGGCATGGCCGTCACCGCGAGTAGTATTCCACCACGAGGTTGGGCTCCATCTGCACGGGATACGGCACGTCGGACAATTTCGGCGGGCGTGCGAAGCGGCCCTTCATCGCGCGATGGTCGACTTCCAGATATTCCGGCACATCGCGTTCGTTGCTTTGCGCGGCGTCCAGCACGACCGCGAGTTGCTTGGATCGCTCCTTCACCTCGATCGTATCGCCATCTCTGACGATGAAGGACGGTATATTCACGCGCCTTCCATTGATCTGGATATGGCCGTGCGAAACGAATTGCCGCGCGGCGAACGGCGTAATGGCGAATTTCATGCGGTACACGACCGCATCCAGCCGGCGTTCGAGCAGCTCGATGAGGTTCTGGGACGTATCGCCCTTGCGGCGCACTGCCTCTGCATAATAGCCGCGGAACTGCTTTTCGCTGATGTTGCCGTAATAGCCTTTGAGCTTCTGCTTGGCCATGAGCTGCACGCCGAAATCCGACGGCTTCTTGCGGCGCTGCCCGTGCTGGCCCGGGCCATACTCACGCTTATTGATCGGTGATTTCGGCCTGCCCCAAAGATTGACCCCAAGGCGACGGTTGATCTTGTACTTGCTCTCGACGCGCTTCGTCATGTTGGCGCGTTGCCCTTTGCTTCCGGTTGTTGTGCCGGTAGTCCGCGCCGATACCCGGCACGGCGGGCGCGGACCCCGTAGGTCCGTCCACGTTCCCGGCTGTGGTCTAGAATCCAGCGTAGCCCTTGCCGAGCCGGATCCCGCCGGGCGTATAGGAGCGACAAGCGCCGGTGTCAAACGTTGCGCGTGCCACCACGGTGGCCTTGGCGCGTTGTTACCTTCCAGCAATCGGAGAGAGAGATGGCAAGGCGACGCGGCGGTGGTGGCTCATCGGGATCGGCGTTGCGGCCATGGCCCTCGCGGCCCTCATGGCGGTCTTCCCGGGGGACTGGTTGATTCCCGTCGTACAGTCTCGTGTCTCCGCCCAGATCGGGCGGCGCGTTTCAATCGGGCATCTGCATCTGCAACTTGGGCGCGTAACAACCATCACCGCCGAGAACGTTGCTGTCGCGAATCCGCCCGGCTGGCCCGCCACACCGCCTTTGGCGGAAGTGCCACGCCTGCTGATCCGCGTTGATCTGATCGACTACCTGCTTCATCATCGGCTGAACGTGCCGCTAATCGAAATCGACCATCCGTCCGTGACTGCCGCCGAGCGGCCCGACGGAGAGGCCAATTTCCGTCTTGCAATGAAGGGTGCCGGCCCGAGGCCGGCACCCAAAATTGGTGACCTACGGATTATCGATGGGCGCGTGCATGCGGTAGTTCCGAAACTCCGCACCAATTTCGAGGTGGCCATCGACACGCGGGAGGCGACCGGACGCGAACCGGAGCTCATCGCCCGGGCACGCGGCACCTATGGCGACCAGCCGATCGAAGCCCGCATGGTGGGTGGCGCGATCCTGGCCTTGCGCGACAAGGCGAAGCCCTGGCCGATTGATCTTGAACTCGCTAACGGTCGCACGACTGCGACCTTGCAGGGCTCCATCGAAGAGCCACTGGCGCTGAATGGCGCACGACTAAGGCTGCGCTTTGCCGGGCCAAGCATGTCGGCTCTCACGAAACTAACAGGAATACCGATCCCCGAAACGCCGCCTTTCGAACTAACCGGCAATCTGGAGTTCGCCAATCGTCGCGTACAGTTCCGGAACATGGCCGGGCGCGTCGGGTCGAGTGACGTGGAGGGAACGGTTGAGATGGCGCCGGGCGATCCGCGCCCGGTGGTCGAAGCCGATCTCTTTTCGCGATCCGTGGATCTTGCCGATCTCGGCGGGTTCATCGGCACCAACCCGGGTGGCCCGCATACGCCGGGGGAGAGCGTAGCGCGGCGCGAGGCGGTGGCACACGCCACCGCCGCTTCGCCGAACCTGCTGCCGACGACGCCGCTTGCCGTGCCGCGGTTTCACTACGCAGACGTGCATTTACTCTATCACGGCGGCCACATTCAAGGGCGCTCGATGCCGCTCGACAATCTCGATGTTGCGCTGGATATCGTGAACGGCGAGGTCAAGCTGCATCCTGTAAGCTTCGGCGTCGGCCCGGGCCGTATTCGCATGGATGCGCAACTGGTTCCGGCTGACGCAGAGCTTCGCGCCAACGCCGATATTGCATTCCAGCAGGTGGATGTCGCGAAGCTGATGGCCGCGACGCATACTTTTCGTGGCGCGGGCTCAATCAGCGGCAGCGGCAAGATCGTCGCGGCGGGCAATTCGATAGCCACGATGGCAGCAAACGGCAATGGCGAGTTCGTGCTCGGCATGGTGGGCGGCGACCTGAGCGCAATTCTGGTCGATCTTTCTGGGTTGCAATTCGGCAACGCGGTTCTATCGGCGCTCGGCATGCCCAAGCGCACCAACGTCGAATGCCTGGTCGGCGATTTTGTGCTGATGCAAGGTGTGTTGCGCACGCGGGCGCTGGTTGTGGATACCGGCGAAGCGATCATCAATGGCAGCGGCAGCGTCAATCTCCGTGACGAGAAACTTGATCTGAAGATCCGTACGGCCCCCAAGCATTTCTCGATCGGCTCCTTACCCGGTCCCATCAATATTTCCGGCACCATGAAAAGCCCTCGTATTTTGCCTAGCGCCGAAACAGTGGCCCGTGGCGCGGCTGCTGGCGCCCTTGCCGTGCTGCTCGCGCCGCTCGCGCTGTTGCCGACCATCCAATTCGGGACAGACGATCACCACCGCTGCGAAACGCTGCTTGCCGAGGCGAAGAGAGCGGCGCCCGGCTCGCCATCTGCCCGAGCCCCGGGCGCAAGGGGCTCGCCGATGACCTGGCCGGTTCCCCTGGATTTGGAGCCGATGGAAGCGATGCCGGTGGATCGTCTGCCGGACGGCCCCGAATGGGCCTATGAGCCGAAATACGACGGCTTTCGCTGCCTGGCGTTCCGTAATGGCGAAGCAATCGTGCTCCAATCGCGTCGCCAGCGCCCACTTGGACGCTTCTTCCCCGAAATGGTCTCGGCAATTCGCTCGCTCGCACCCGACCGGTTCGTGTTAGATGGGGAACTGGTCATCGAAGGAGCGGAATTCGACACGCTTCAGCTTCGGCTGCACCCGGCAGCGTCACGCATTGCCAAGCTGTCGCGCGAGAATCCGGCAACTTTCATCGCCTTTGATCTGCTCTCGGGCGAGGATGGCCGTGCTCTGCTCGATGCCCCGTTCGAGCGGCGCCGCAGCGCGCTAAATGCTTTGTTCAAACGGGTCGGCGCCGCAAGGGGCGTTAGACTGGCCAAGGGTTCGCGTTCGCGTACCAAGCCGAGCGATGGCTGAGCGGTGTCGGCCACGGTCTCGACGGGATCGTGGCGAAGCGTCTGGACCTGCCCTACCAGCCGGGGCGCCGAGCGATGCTGAAATACAAGGTCTGGCACACTGTCGATTGCGTGGTTGGTGGCGTGTACCTGAAGCGGGGCACCCAGCGGATGGAGTATTTGTTGCTCGGCCTCTACAATCCTGCCGGTCGGCTTGACTATGTCGGCCGCTGCCCGGCGCCTGAAGCGGCGGAGCAGCTATTGCGCCCGCTCATGGGCAAAGGCGGCTTCACCGGCGAGGCACCGGGCGGGCCGAGCCGGTGGTCGGATCGCGTCCGCACGCCCGTCCCGGTCGCCCCGCGCATGGTCGTGGAAGTAAGCGCCGATCACGTGACGGCGGGCAAGTTTCGCCATGGCGCACGGCTGCTGCGCTGGCGAGATGACAAAGACCCGCATTCCTGCACAGCCGATCAGCTCAATTCCTTGGTGTCGGCCAAATCGCTATAGTTTCGAGTTTCCATCACGCAAATTTCGCTCTTGACCCTTCCTCGGGCCTGCAGTGGCGCTGCGTTCGGGGATCGCTGTGCGTTCCCGGTTCAGATCCGAGTAGTCCTGACGCCCTGGCCGCGAGCCGCTCGATTAACCTGCTCAGATCCGCCTGGATCGTTGCAAATTGAGCGAGCTTCTCGATGCGGGTCTCGTCCATGTAGAGGCGGCGCGCGACCTCGATCTGCACGGCGTGAACGCCCTCCCGGGGGCGGCCATAGTGGCGGGTTATATAGCCGCCGGCATATGGATCGTTCCGTCGCACGGAATAGCCGAGCGTTCCGAGCGTGTGCTCGATTGCATCGGTGATGCGGGGCGCGCAGGCCGTGCCATGCGCATCGCCCAGTACCAAATCCGCTCCACCCCGTCCGCCACACCCACCCGCCGGCATCGAGTGACAATCGATCAGCAGGCAGGCGCCGAAAGTTGCCCGCGTGCCGCCCACCAGGGCCGCAAGCGTATCGTGAAAAGGTTGCCAGCACTGTCGGATCCGGTCCTCGGCCTCCTGGAACCGGAGCTTGCCTCGATAGATTGCCTCGCCCGAGGCAACGATGCGCGCGATCGTGCCGAGCCCAGCGCCCACGCGTGGGCTGGTGCTGTTCACCCAGGGCGGCAACGGCTCCTCGAACATGGCGGGGTCCAGCTCCCACGGCTCGCGGTTCGGGTCGCAGAAGGCGCGCGGGAAGGTTGCCGCCAGCAGGGGAGCGCCGTGGCCGGGCGCGTCGGCGAACAGCTCGTCTACGAAACTGTCCTCGCTGCGGCGCAGACCCAGCGGATCGAGACGGGCGGCTGCTACGAAATCGGCCGGGTAAAGTCGCCCGGAATGCGGCGAGGCGAAGACGACCGGCATGGTCTGTCGCAGCGGCCGGAGCACCTCCAAGGGCGCCGCGGCGGTCCAGATCGTTCCGGATACGGGCACGTCCATACCGGTATTGAACGCTGCGCCCGGCGCGATGTCACGACCTACACGCGGGCCGTGCCGCGCAACCCCGCGTTAGAAGGATGCAAGCCGACTAACGCCGCGCCGCAACAGGCCGAGAGGGGGCGGGGAGGGGATCGCCGGCTTGTTTTCCTTGATCCACGCCCGGAGGCTCGGCCGCGGCAGGCCGGCGCCGCCCAGCAGCGGGTTCGCGGCGCCGACTGCGCCGATGGGCAGGGCCTAGGCGCGCTCTCCGGGGCTTCGGTCACGGCGACGATTCGCGCACCCCAACGCGCATGCTGGCCAAAGGTTCGGCGCCGGCGGCGCGCGCCGGGTCGTGTAAGATCGTCTCGATCGGCGCGGGCGTGTTGCGGGGCTCGTTCCTTCTGCTAGATGCGACCGGGAAGGAGAGCGCGTGAGCCGGGCAGAGCGTATCGCAATCGGCAGCATCGCCGTTGGCTGCCTGGTACTCGCGCTGAAGGGCGCGGCGTGGTGGGTTACGCGCAGCGCGGCCTTTTATTCCGACGCGTTGGAGTCGACGGTGAATGTGGCGGCGTCGGTTATCGCCATCGTGGCCCTGCGGCTTGCGTCCCGTCCGCCCGACGCAAACCATCCGTACGGCCACGACAAGGCCGAGTTCTTTGCCGCTGTGTCGAGGGCGTGCTGATCGTCGTGGCTGCGCTGACGATCTTCCAGCACGCGGCGGTTACCATCCGCGCCCCGCGCCCGCTTGAGGCGCCGGCCTACGGGATCGCGCTGAACGGCATCGCCACGATACTCAATGGGCTTTGGGCGGCGGTTCTTCTGAAGGCTGGACGGCGGTTGCGCTCGGCCGCTTTGGCGGCAGACGGATCGCATCTGCTGGCCGATGTCGTTACGTCCTTGGGCATCATTCTTGGCGTGGGGTTGGTCGCTTTGATCGGCCAGCTGCTGATCGATCCGGCTCTGGCGGCACTCGTGGGCGTTTACGTCCTCTGGTCAGGGATCAGGACGGTATGGCGGTCGGTAAGCAGCCTGATGGATGCGGCGCCGGAACCGGCCGTCGTGCAGCGCATCCGCGAAGTGGTGGCCGAAAGCGCGGCGGGCGCCATCGAGGCGCACGATTTGCGCACGCGTCACGCCGGGCGTCTGGCGTTCCTGGAATTCCACCTGGTCGTGCCCGGCTCGATGACGGTGGCCGAGTCGCACGCGATCTGCGACCGCATCGAGGCGGCACTGCGGCGGGAGATGGATTTCCTGATGGTGACGATCCACGTCGAGCCGGAGGAGAAGGCCAAGCAACACGGGGTTCCCGTGCTGTGACGACGATCAGGCGTAGTCCTGCGCGACCGTCAGATCCTTGTGGCGGTCGGAGGCCACCGCATTCAGCACCGCCGACAGAACAACCGTTACCGCCAGATTGGCCAGCACGGCCGTAACAGCGATGTAGCAGGGGATGGTCAGGCCGAACAGGTGAACGGGATAGACCGGTTTGAAACCGTTTGCGGCTGCCAGCGCGGTCCCCAGAGTAAAGCCGGTCGCCCAACCTATCAGCAGCGCCCAGCCGTTCAGTGCGCGCGTATAGAGCGCCAGCAGCACCGAAGGCGCGGTCTGGACCATCCAAATCCCACCGAGCAATTGCAGGAACAGAGCGTATTGCAGCGGCAGGGCGAAGATGAACACCAGCGCGCCGGCCTTCACCACCAGCGAGGTGAGTTTCGCCGTCCGGCTTTCCTCGGCGTCGGTGCAGGCGGGGTGGATGAACTCGCGGTAGATGTTGCGCGTGTAGATATTCGCCGTCGCGATGGACATGATGCCCGCCGGCACCAGCGCGCCGATGGCAATGGCCGCAAAGGCCAGGCCCACGAACCAGGATGGGAAGGCGTGCAGCAGCAGAGCCGGGACGGCGAAATTGTTGGCGTAACGCGCGAAACCGGCAGAAAAATCCGGCAGGTGGCTCACCCCGGCCGCGAGCGCCATGAAGCCGAGCAGCGCCAGCAGTCCCAGCATCAGCGAGTAGGCCGGCAGTATCGCCGCGTTGCGCCGGATCACCCGTGCACCGGATGCGCCGAGGAGGCCCGTGACCGAATGCGGATACAGGAACAGCGCCCAGGCCGAGCCGAAGGCAAGGGTGGCATAGGCGCTGAAATTGCCAAGCGATCCGGCCGGCGGAGGTGCAAGCAGCAACTTGGCCGGCGGGATCGCCGCGAAGATCCTGCCGTATCCGCCAAGCTCGATCGGCACGACAATGACCGCGGCGATCACGGTTACGTAGATTAGCAGGTCCTTGACGATGGCGATCATCGCCGGGGCGCGCAGCCCCGACGTGTAGGTGAAGGCCGCGAGGATCACGAAGGCGATGATCAACGGCAGATCGCCCATCAGCCCCGTGTCGGGGAAACCAAGGGCACCGATGACCACCTGCATGCCCACCAATTGCAGCGCGATATACGGCATCGTCGCCAGGATGCCGGTAAGGCCGACCGCCAGCGCAAGCCAGCGATTGCCGAAGCGCCCGCGCACGAAGTCGGCGGTCGTGACATATCCATGCTTGTGGCAGACCGACCAGAGGCGCGGAAAGACCAGATAAAGGATCGGATAAACCATGATCGTGTAGGGCACGGCAAAAAAGCCGATCGCACCGGCGCCGAACATCAGTGCCGGGACGGCGATGAAAGTGTACGCGGTGTAGAGGTCGCCACCTAGCAGGAACCACGTCACGATCGTGCCGAAGCGGCGCCCGCCAAGGCCCCATTCGTGCAGCTGCGTCAGATCCCCGCGCCGCCAGCTGGCGGCCAGAAATCCGAGCCAGGTCACCAGCGCGAAAAGCAGCACGAATATGGCGGTTGCGGTCCAGTTCATGAGCGCGCCTGCCTTGCCCTGGCGGGCACCCGGCCCGACCCGATGCTCAATCAGGTAAACGGCCCCGATCAGCACCGTCGCCAGTACGATCCACGCCAGTTGATACCAATAGAAGAACGGCACGCCGAAAGCTGCCGGTTCGGCGCGGTTATAGAACGGCACCCATCGTACCTGCGACAAAGGGCACAAGCAACAGCAGCCGCGCCCAGCTCCAGCCTCGGGCCGGCCGTTCCTCCAAGGTCGGAGGCTCCATGGTTTCCCCCCGAACGACAACGCCGGATGTTTACCGCCAGCCGATGCGCTTGTGAAGGCAAGCGAAACGACGGTGCATCACGGCGGGAACCCCCGACGGCAGCCGTCGTCTCGCAAGGCCTCTTATCAGGGCGAAAGGAAGCCCTGGATCTGGTTGTCGGCCCAGGCGATCACGTCCTTGGGCGAGGCGCCGCCTTTCAGCTTGGCCAGCATGGTCGGCAGCATGCCGGAATTATAAATTTGCACGGCGATTTCGGCCGGCGCGGGCGCGGCGGAGATGCTGGCGGTGGCCTGGTGCCACGGCCGGATCGGGTAGTTGAACACAGTGCCTTTCGGCGGGTCCACTTCTGACCAAACATTGAAGTCGTACATGCTCGGCTGCGGCGGTAGGTCGTAGCCTAATCGTAACCGGCTCCCGCGCCTCCACGACCTCGCGCTGCATCAGATGCGTGATCAGCTCCTTTGCTGCGGACTTGTTGGGGCTGAACGCCCAAACGCCCCAGAAGAAACCCAGGAACGGAATGAAGCGGCCCTTCGGGCCAGCCGGGTTGGGGAAAGTCCAGCAATCAGCCGCCACTTGCGGCGCGTCCCGTCGCGCCACGGCCCAGGCCGAAGGCGGATTGAAGATCAGAGCGGCCTTGCCAGAAATCAGGGCCCGGTTGTTCGAAGCGTCGTCGTAGCTGACGGTGTCCGGCGGCAGCAGCGGCACGATTTTCTGCGCCACTTCCAGGACGTGCTGGACTGCATCGGACTTCACCTGAGAATTGCCCTCTTTATCCACCAGTTCGGCGCCGTACGCCTTAAAGAGCGCGCCCGTCCAATCGATGCTGTCGCTGGTTTGGCCCAGCCCGATACCGAACGGGTGGCCGTCCTTCTGCGCGGCTTCCGCCGCCTTCAGAAAGGTGCCCTCCCATGTCCAGTCGGCCCCTTCCGGCGGATTGACCTTATGCGCCGGATACAGCTCCGTGACGTCCATACCGATATATTTCTTGATCAGGCTGATCCGCGCACAGGATGGTTTCGTCTGCGTGCCCCAGGTCGTCGGCACCGCACTCCAGTGGCCCTTGCTCTTGGCGAGATATTCCGAAACGTTGTTGAAAGGCCCGTTCTTTGCGGTCAGCGAGCTGATAACATCATCCACCGGCTCCAGCTTCTGGCTGTAATTGTGAGCGTCCCAGGTGAAGAACGTCATCAGATCGTGGCCGGTGCCGGCCTGCGCCTCGGCCGCGGCTGTTACCTGGAGCTTGTTTCCGCTGCTGGTGATGAAATCAAGCTCAACGGCGACGTTGTTTTTCTTCGACCAATCCTCGACCTGCTTTTTCATCACCACGTCGGCGCCTGGAACCCAGTGGTCCCAGAAGGCCACTTTCAAGGCGCCGGCCGCATGGCCGGTGCGGACGTGAACCAGCGGCAGGGCCGCCGAGGCGGCACCAAGCTTGAGCGCCGCGCGGCGCGTCATTCGCCACGATGTGGTCATGGGTGAGAACTCCTTGGATGGCTGCATGCCTGTGGCTCCGCTCTACTGCCGCGTCCCCTGCGCGCCAAGTCAACCCCTAGCGAAGCACCGCCTGCCGTTGCCGGCCGGCTGGCATCGCGCGAGACTTTGGGTGGCGGATTCATTCGTGTCGGGGAGCAGATCATGGCATCGATTTCGGGCAAAACCGCGCTGCTGGAGCTGCTGAAGCAGGAAGGTGTGCGCGTCATGTTCGGCAATCCGGGCACGACCGAGCTGCCGTTGATGGACGCGCTCGCGGTAGAGCCCGAACTGCGCTACGTGCTCGCCTTGCAGGAAGCGCCGGCAATGGCGATGGCGGACGGCTACGCCCAGGCTTCGGGCGGGCTCGCCGTGGTGAACCTGCACGTGGCACCCGGCCTCGGCAACGCGCTCGGGATGCTGTACGACGCGCAAAAGGCGGGTGCGCCGGTGCTGGTGACGGCCGGCCAGCACGATCAAAGTTTTGCCATCACCGAGCCGATCTTGTGGGGCGATCTGCCGCGCATCGCCCAGCCTTTCGTGAAATGGGCGCACGAGGTACGGCGGCTCGAGGATTTGCCGCGCGCCGTGCACCGCGCGGCCACAACCGCGCTCGCCCCGCCCACCGGGCCGGTGTTCCTGTCGCTGCCGGTGGACGTGCTGAACGCCAGCGGCGACATCGAGCTTGGCGCGCCGACCCGAGTGGCGGCCGGTCTGCGCGGCGATGCGGGCGCGATCCGGGCGGCGGCGGCGCTGCTGGCGCGCGCCGAGCGGCCTATCGTGCTCGCGGGCGATGCAGTGGCACAGAGCCATGCACTGGCCGAACTTGTCGCATTGGCCGAACTGCTCGGCGCGCCCGTCTACGACGAGGGGGTGGCGAGCCGGGCGATGTTTCCCTCCTCGCACCCGCTGTACCGCGGCGGCTTCGCCCGTCTAACCGCGGTCATTCGCAGCATTCTGCAAGGCCATGACCTGCTGGTTTCGGTAGGTGCGGATCTGTTCACCCTATCATTGCCGGGCGATGTCGAGGCCCTGCCGGAAGGCATGCCGATCGTGCATCTGGACAACGATCCGTGGCAGCTCGGGAAGAACTATCCGGCCACCGCCGCTATCCTCGGCGATCCGAAGGCGACGCTGCCCGAGCTTGTAACGGAGTTGCGGGCGGCGATGACCGAGCGCGAGCATGAACGCGTCGTGCGCCGGCTCGCGGCCGCACGGGCAGAGGGCGCCGAGAGCCTCGCCCGGCTGCGTGCGACCGCCGAGGCCGCCAGTGGACGGACGCCGATCCAGCCACTCGCGCTGATGCACGCCATCGCCCGGGTGCTGCCGGAAGACGTCACGGTAATCGACGAGACCATATCTTCCGGCGCGGGCCTGCGGCGGCTGTTGCGCAGCGACGACGTGCGCAGCTTCTTCGGCCTGCGCGGCGGCGGGATCGGCTGGGGCCTGCCGGCGGCGATCGGCGTCAAGCTTGCATTGCCGGAGCGTCCCGTTGTGGCCCTGATCGGCGACGGCAGCGCGCTCTACACGATCCAGGGCCTGTGGACCGCGGCACACGAGCGGCTAACGGTGATTTTCGTGGTAATCAACAATGGCTCGTATCGCATCCTGAAGCAGCGGACCAATGCGATGAAAGCATTCGCCGCCCAGACCGACCGGTACGTGGGCATGGACCTCGACAACCCGCGCGTCGATTTCGTAACCGTGGCGCGGGGCTTCGGCGTCGCGGCGCAACGCGCACGCACGATCGCGGAGGTAAGGGACATGCTGTCCGCCGCCCTGCGCGCGGACGGACCGACGCTGATCGACGTGGAGATGGACCAGAGCTTCAAGCCGGTTTGAAAATCAATTGATTGCTTTGACGAAGCCGGCCGCCTCTTCCTCAATGTAGTGCCACAAGCGCTGTGCGACGGGGCCGTGCGGCGCCTCACGTCGCCGGGCGGCGACGATCTCGGCCACGCCGCCCTTGAGGTGGTTGCCGGTGATGGCACGCAGGTGTTTGGCGCGCAGATCCAGTTCGATCAGGTATCGCGGCATGTGCCCCCAGCCCATGCCTTGCAGGATGAGCTCTCGTTTCATGAGCTGATCGCTGACCGTCCAGCTGCGAGCTCCTTCCACAACGAAGTAATCACGTGCCGGGGAGTGCCGTGCCGTGTCGCGGATCACACATTGCGCATAGTCGCGCATCTGCTCCGGCGTGATCGCGCGCGATATCGGAAATCGCAAGAAGCCGGGCGCAACGACCGGCACGAGCCGCACCGGGAAAAGATCCATGAATTCGAGGCGCGGGTCGCTCTTGTCGATGTGGTGCAGGATGAAGATCCGCATCGCCGTCGAACAGGCGCTCCCACGGACCGGAGATCGCCTCGAAATGGAGGTGGAGTTGCGTGCCCGGGCAGCCATCGAAGAAGCGACGCAACAGTGCCAAAGTCTGCGGCAGCGGGCAAAGATCACCGATTACGATACGCAGTTCGCTCTCTTCGCCCATCGCAAGCTGGGTCGCGTGCGTCTTGAGCGCGCGCAACTCCTGCAGGAAGACGCGGGCGCGCTGGTGAAAAGATCGTCCCGCCTCGGTGAGGCTGACGCGGTAGCCGCTGCGGTCAAGGAGGCTCAGTCCCAGTTGCTCTTCGAGCTTTCTTACCGCCAAGAAGACTGACGGCTGCGTCCGGCGGATATTCTCGGCGGCGGCCTGGAAGCTGCCCTCGGTGATGACCGCATCGAAGCACAGCAGCTGGTGGATGGTTACGTCCATCATAGACACGCTCTATCAAGTTTATCCAAACTTCCTTCTTTCTATCAACTGAGCTGAAGCTACGCTAGGTCCGTGATTCAATCATGGAGTTGCTCAGATGCGTGCGATCGTAATCAAGAACTATGGCGGACCCGAGGTATTGGCGATTGAGGAGCGCCCCGCGCCGAAGCGCAACCGGCCAGGTCGTCATCGAAGTGAAAGCGTTCGGGGTCAATCACGCCGAGGTCTATTTCCGCAAAGGCGCCTGGGGCGACGTGGCGGAAATCACCGGTATCGAGTGCGTCGGGATGGTGCAGGCCGATCCCGACGGGCGGTTCGCACCGGGCCAGAAGGTAATGGCGCTGGTGGGCGGCATGGGGCGGAGCATCAACGGCAGCTATGCCGAGTTCGTCGGAGTGCCGAGCACGAATGTTGTCGCCGTCGAGACCGAACTTCCGTGGGAGGAGCTGGCCGCAATTCCGGAATCTTATGCAACCGCTTGGACCAGCCTCATCGGCGTACTTGCGCTGGCCAAGGATCAGACCGTCGCCGTTCGTGGAGCAACGTCTGCGCTCGGGCAAGCGGCGGTGAATATCGCAGCAAATGCCGGTGCGCGCGTCATCGCAACCACGCGGAACGCATCTCGCGCCGGCATGCTGGAGGCGCTCGGCGCAAGCGAGATCTTGCTGGAATCGC
Source organism: uncultured Pseudomonadota bacterium (assembly GCA_963822675.1). Taxonomy (GTDB): domain Bacteria; phylum Pseudomonadota; class Alphaproteobacteria; order Acetobacterales; family Acetobacteraceae; genus CAWGIP01. The sequence goes on from CAWGIP010000025.1 coordinate 39,532, forward strand.
AAGAATTGTCGAAGCGCGTGCGCGACCGCTTTCCTGCGGGGATCGATGCTGTTCTCGACATCATCGGCAATACGGCAATTTTGGATTCGCTCGCCATGCTGCGGCGAGGCGGGCGCGCGTGTCTGGTCGGCTTCCTCGGTGGCGGTGGTCCGCTGACGGTCGAGCCCGTGTTCCAGATGCGGAGCGGCACGCATCTCAGCGTGTTTGCCAGCGCGCTCGCCACGGGAACTTCCGAATTTCCATTATCGGAGATTCCGTTCCAGACGATCGTCGACCGAGTTGCCGAAGGCACCTACAAAGCAAAACCGGCTAGGGTGTTCCGCTTCGAAGAGATCCGGGAGGCCCATCGATTGATGGAATTGAACCAGGCGGGCGGCAAGATCGTGGTTCGGCTGTAGTTCTGGTCGGGGGGATTCAGGGGGTCTACAAAGCAGGTCACTCCACGCCCGCAACTCGGCTAATTCACCGAAACAGCAGGGTTACGGTGGCCTGCAACTCCCAGATCGGGCCGATCCCTTGGGGTCTGACCACGTTGTAGTAGCCGTCCAGGTTGAGCTTGATCGGCTGCGCGCCGATCCTCAGTACTTTACCAAAGCCGCCACCCACAGGCACGGTCCAGCGCTGATTCACCGGGCAGTACCAGTCAGCCGTGATATTCGGCGATGAATTGACAAACCAACCGTCACCGAAATGGAAGCTGATGAACGGATTGAGCAGGAGGCTGTTGGTGCGGTCGCTTCCCTGCGCGGGACCGCCGAACGACCAGATATTATTCGTCGACGAACCCGATAATCCAGGGTCCGGAATCCTTTTTCACCACGCCAATCGAGGGACCTGATCCCCATTTGTTAACGCCAACGGCCGGATTGGTCGCGGTCGGGAAATAGATGACCGGTCCGATACCCCAATAGATCCCTTGACGCGTGACGGGGAAAGGAACAGCGTTGTATAAGCATTGCCGATGCCCGTGTTCCAGCTATCCCCCAACTTCTTGGGCGGCTGAGGATGATCGGAAATTTGGTGCGGGTGATCAGCGCCCAATCGTCAGTCAGCCGGAACGGCACGCACCGCCTGATCGAGGTCAAACGTGCTCTTGGTCTGCGTTGTACGCCCCATAGTAGAGATCGCCTTCGTAGCGGAATGGCAGCACGATGAAGCGGGTAAACGGGTTTTCCGTTTCCTTCCCGAGCTCCGTGTTGCTGAGGTCCGGTGGAAGCTGGGCAGGGGCGATCGTGTTGGTGAGCAGGGCCGCCAGAAAGGTGACGGTGCCGATGGCTCGGCCCCTAGCCACCAACACGAAAGGCGCCCGGGTATTACGTGCCGTCGCCGGTCAACGTAATATCGACGCGGCGGTTCTTCGCGCGACCTTCCGACGTATCATTGGGGGCTACCGGGTTCGAGTCACCGAAGCCTTGCGAGGAGAGCAGATTTGGGTTCACGCCCTGCGACTTGAAGTAGCTCACTACGGCGTCGGCACGTCTTGATGACAGCTCCTGATTGTTTGAAATCCCCATCCGCTGTAGCCCTGGCCCGACCGGCGTATTGTCGGTATAGCCACCGACCGTGATCTTCGTGTTCTGCAGTGTCGAGAGTGTCGGCACCATCTTGCTGAGCACCGGCGCCCCTGGCCTGAGCTGCCATCCGCCGGACGGATAGAGATAGTCGGCGCTCGACGTGAGCGTGACTGATCCGTCCTGCTTTGTCACCGTAACCGGATCACTCGCCAGTGCCGTTTTGAGCTGGTTGGCATCCTGGTCGAGTTTGCTATTGCCCATCATGGATTGGAGCGATGAGCAGCCCGAGAGGCCGATAGCTAGGGTGGCCGCCCATATTGCGCTCTCGTTTCAACGACATGTTCCTCTCCTTACAGCTTGTTGCTTGTGCAGGCAGGGCCGGAGCCGATCTTCGTGTTTCCGTCAATCACCGGCCATGCTCGTGAGGCTGACGCCCGTGATCTTACCCTCTGCGTCAAGGCCGAGCAGAAGGCTGGCAGCATCGCCCCGTGGGTATATGAGCTTTACTGCGTAGAATGTCTGGTCCCCTGCCGAGCGCTTTTGCTGAATCTTGGCCGCCGTGGGCTGCGCGCCATAGTGATATGCGTTGAGAAAGCGCGACATTGCCTGCACCGTTTCATCGGTCAGTTGGGCGCTATAATGGGGAACCAACTGCGTGCGGTCGATCTGACCGGCGCGCATCTGGGCGAACCAGTGAAGGTGCAAGACTTTCCACGCTGTCGTCTGTTCTGATGCTTGATTGCAGCATCGTGCGCTCCTGTTTTGAAAGCTGGAGGTGGCCAGGGGCGGCCGAAGCCGCCTCCATTGTCCTGTTGTCGTTAGCCGCCGTCGCTTTGGATGTGCAGTTTTTCGATCTGGTTCTTCAGCAGCGGTACTGGGTCGTCCGGGTGCTGCAGGTTCGGAACCAGATCGTTCGAGGCGCCACCGACAAACCGCGAGATGCTCGGGTATTTCATGATCGACTTGTCGAAATCGACGATGACCGGGTAGATCAGCGACAGCACCCAGCCGTTGTCTTGACCCGAATATTTCCCGGGCGACGTCGTCAATACTCGGGCCGGCGCGGCCCCGTTAAAGATCATGTCGTATATTTTCAAACGGGTCCATCGTTAGATTGTAGAGGGCGCCGATCGCACCCAGATTTTGGGAGGGGCCCAGCCATGAGTCCTTCGCCGTGTAAAGGTATTTCCACGCGATGTGCACCCAAGGCTCGTTGGGATCGCCGCCAATATCGGCCCGCGCTCCCTGGAAGGTCTCGCCGTCGATATAGATCCACGAGTTGCGTGCCGAGTGCTGAGCCTTTCCCAGGATGTAGGCGCTGTTATCGATGCTATCGAAATAGATCGGCTTGCCGTCGTTGCCGACCCAGTCATGCGGCGGTGGCTTGAGACCGACCATCGCGGCGAGGGTCGCCCAGCAATCGATGTGCGACATCATCTCGCCATACTGCGCACCAGCTGGAATGTGATCCGGCCACCACATGACCCCCGGCACGCGCCAGCCGCCTTCGAATGGGCTTCCCTTTTCGCCCCGGAACGGCGTTGTGCCGGCGTCGGGATAGGCGTCCAGCCAGGCGCCGTTGTCCGCGGTCAGGACAACAATAGTGTTGGGCGCTTCGGCGCGGATGGTGTCCATGATCCGGCCAATATCGGCATCCATCTCCATAAGCGAATTGGAATAATCGCCGAGATGCGATTTGCCTCGCCAGTCGGGCGCCGCATTGGTCGGATTGTGCATTTTGATGAAATTGATGTCCATAAAGAAAGGTTTGTCGCCTTTCGCGTGCTGCTTGATGTAGTCGATCGCGGAATTGGTCTGCCTGATATCGAAATCGGCGAGGCTGTCGTAGCTGATCGTGCCGACCCTCCTGGCCGGCTGGCCGGCCGTCCCCTCCCACTCACCCAGGTTTACGATATCATCGTACATCCTGTTGTATTCCGGGTTGAAAGGAGTAGGTCGAGTATCCGTTTTTCTGAAAGAACTCGGCGATAGTCGGCGTCTCTTTCCGTAGGCGGTTCTCGTCACCCGGAGCCACCACGATCGACAGGGCCGAGCGGATCGGGAGCCGCCCGGTCAGGAACGACGCGCGGCCCGCCGTACAACTGGCCTGGCCATACCAGCAGGTAAAGACCGCGCCCTCCTTGGCTATCTTGTCGATATTCGGCGTTGGATGCCCCAGCGACGCGCCGCCGCCCGAGTAGCACCCGAAATCATTCCAACCGGTATCGTCGGTCATCAGGATGACAATGTTGGGCCGACGCCCCGAGACCGGAGCGTTTGCCTGAGGCTGCGCCTGTGCGGGCCGGATCGGCACGGTGGTTTCGGCGAGGCCGGCCGCCGCAGCCAACGCGGCGCTTCCCAACAGCATGTTGCGGCGGCCTAAATCCTTGGGATTAGGGTCTTCGCTCACGTTCCTTTGCTCCTTCGGGCTAAGTTTCTCCAGCGTCCTTCGGACCCTATGCGGGTTTCGCGACCACTTCGTAATAGACGCTGCTGCCGGCATAGATCGGCCGGTAGTAGGTGCCGCCAAACTCGAAATAGGTCACACCGCCAACGTTCTGATCGACTGCCCCATTCGGGAGTTGCCACACAGTGGCTCCGACCGGCGGTGAAATGACCTGGTAGCCGTTCGCGACCGATGCGTAGAACGCCCCGCCGCAGTCGAGACCGACCCCTTGGCTGCCGAGATTGACGCTGGAACAGGATGGCGGCGGGGTTGAGACAACCGCTCCTTGCGGTGGGGGCACGACCATATATTGCCCGCCCTGCGGCGCGTAATAGGCCCCGTTCGCATAGTAATACGGGCTACCGGCGACAGAGAGCGCGACCGCGGCTGCCGGCAGGGCAGCCATGGTCGCGCCGATGGCGATACCGGCGCCAAGTCCCAGGCCCGAATAGTAGCCGCCCCAACTGCCGGTATAGTGGTTCCAGTTGTTGTTTCGGTTGTATTGCAGGCTGTTAGTTTCGTTGAAGCGGTTTTGTTGGAGCGCATTCGCCTCATTGTTGCGGTTTGCCTCAGTCGCATTCACTTCATTCAGGCGGTTCTGCTGCTGCGTGTTCGCCTCGTTGGAACGATTTTGCTGGTACTGCGAGGCGTTCTGATGCGCCTCCGGATGGTTCTGCTGGAACGTATTTGCCTCGTTGGGGTGGCTCTGCTGATACTGCGAGGCGTTCTGGTGCGCTTCCGGATGGTTCTGCTGGAACGTATTCGCCTGGTTGGGGTGGCTCTGCTGGAACTGCGTGGCGTTCTGGTGCGCTTCGGGATGGCTTTGCGAAAACGTGTCGGCGTGATCCGAGTAGTTGCTGGCGTTGTGGACGCTGCCATATCCGCCCCGCCCGAAGCCCGCATCGGCGCCGTGGTCGGAGAAGCCGCCGTCACCGAAGCGCGAACCGCCGCCCCGGTCGAAGCCACCCCCGCCCCGAAAGCCACCGAACCCGCCGCCGCGGAACGCCGAGGCGCGTTCGGCCGCGATTGCTAGGCAGGCTATGGCCGCACCAGCCAGCAGTGCATTGGTTGCCCGGTTTCCGAGCCCGAATGGCATAGTCATGAGTACTCCTCCATCGCTACCGCTTGGCGGCAACGGTCTGGAACGGGATCTTTTCGGTCCCCGGCGGCAGGTTTGGCGTGAACACCGCGTCGGCTATGCGTGGGGTAAAGTCCCACTTGGTGAACACCGCGCTGAATTGTGGCTGCGCCGGTTGCGTCTTGTAGGTGATGATTAGCTTGCAGGGCGTGATCTGGGGCCCGTTCTCGATCCAGATCTGCCAGTCGATCGCCTTTTGAACGAACGCGAGGGTGCGGCAGCTCCTGCCATTGACGTCGTTGTCGCCCAGGTCGATCCCGTGACCTGCAGATTCCCACGGACGGTCTTGTATGGGTCTCTGTAGAGGAGATCAACGAGCGGCGGAGAGAAGTTCAATTCCTTGACGATCGTCTCGAGCATGGCGTCAATGGTGGGAGGGACCGCCTGACTCGCGTAAAACGGCTTGGACGGGTCCCAGACCGTTACGGTTTGGCCATCGTACCAGAACCGCCTTGCGCCGAGATCGCCGTTCCAGTCAACCCGAACACGGCCAGGCCGGTGCAGCCACACGTCCTCGCCTGCGGAGAACTGTAGTTTCTGGCCCGAGGGAAGCACGTGATCGAAGGTGATGTCGGCGTGAAACGTGAATTCCTGAGCCGAGCCGATATATGCGCCCAATTCCTTCAGCAGTCGTTCCGCTTGCTGCGAAACCGCCGGTGCGCCGGCTTGCGGGGTCGGCATCCGAGGCGCGGGCGGGGCAGGGCGCTGCTGCGCCGACGCGGGCTGGCAAAGTGCCGCAGCGGCGAGGATGAAAATGGTCGCTCGGGTCCTGCCGCCCGCAATGCCAACGAGGTTCGCCGGCAACCAATGGCGCCGGCTGAATTTTCGGGTTTCCATCGACTCTCCCCATCGCCAAGTTGTGCCGCGACACCGGCCGAGCGCCATGCGAATTCGTTTCAGGGGAGGATCGCGACGGCTTAAATCGGCCGCTATCCAATTTCGGCATAACGGGGTAAAGGCGCGTCTGTCATCGCAAGCCGCCGCTGTGGGCGTGGCGATCCGGGTGTATTGCGCGGTGCGGCGGTCTGCGACGGACTCACGCGCCGCTCAGCGTTTATTAGCCAGCAGCACGATGAAGCGTGGCCGACGGCGTCTCCCCATAAAGTGCTTTGTATTCGCTTGCAAACCGTCCGAACTGCCAAAACCCGTAGCGGGTTGCGACCTCGGTTACGGTCGTCGTGCCCGCGGAAGCCCGATCGAGCGCCCGTCGCGACAGATGCATCCGGCGCAGCAGCAAGTAGCGCTTGGGACTGACTCCCAAGTGCTCCTGGCAGCAGATCCGTAATGTCCGTTCCGCTACCCGGATCTTGGCGCACAGTTCGGGGATATGGATTGCCTGATCGGGGTTTTCCTCCAGCACTCGATGAAACCGGCGCATCACCAATTCATGCTGCCGCAGCGCCAGCCTTTCCTCGCGGACCTCACCTTGGAGGCAGTGGGCCATTGCCTGAATAAGCGATTGTTCAATTCCATGAGCCGATTGAGGGTTGGTTATTATCTCAGGCGCTACCTCCGCCAGTTGCCCAACCGCTGCGTGCAGCCGCAGCAACCGCCTTAGGGCAGCGGGCGAGGGCGTTATGAGCAGCGCCTCACGTGGCGGCAGCAGGTCGCACCCGGTAAGCGTTGAAACTTCGGCCATATCTTCCAGTTGCAGCGACATGCTGCCCATATGGAAGGACCCCGATGAGAGCTGGTAGAACGACTGCCTAGGGCTATGGCGTACGATGCTGGTCGGTGGCATCGGAACGCCGTGAGTGATAACATCCGGTCCTGGCTGTGTCAGGAAACTGATTATCGCCCTACCAGCCCTATGGGCCGAGTGCTTGATGCGCGGGGCACTTTCCCAGAACCGCTGCATCCAAAGACGATGGAGGTCGATGCGGACTAGTTTGGCGTTGAACTGCTTGGCTCCGATCTCCGTCAGCTCCACGCTGGCGGCCCGGATCGCAGCTGAGTAACTCGTCTGGGTTCGAAAACGTCCGGACTGCGCTCGACAGCATGTCGCGCCCCACTCGGCAGCTTGCAGTAGTAACTTGGGATCGTGTGTCACCGATTTTATCTTGGGGCCGCAAGTTTGTTTATGTCAATTGTACTACGAAGTCCGTGTGCGCTGACGAGGATGCATGAGATGTGCGGTTGTCTCATTGGCACCTCGACGCAAGGTGGCGGACGGCAATTCGCCGAATAGTGTGCGATAAGTCTCTGCGAAACGACCAAGGTGACGGAATCCGTGACGCCGCGCGACTTGCGCGACGCCTTCTCCGTCGGGGGCCCGGGTCCGCAAACCGCGATAGGCCAGTTGCATCCGGCGCAGGCGGATATAAAAGGCTGGGCTCATCCCGAGATGCTCTTCGCAGCACCGCTGCAGGAACCGAGCAGAGACACCCAGCGCGGTGCCGATCTCCGTTAAGCTGAGATCCTGCGTCAATTGGGTTTCGAGCAGACTTTCAAACCGGACAGCAGTTTCATGGAGCCGCGTCTCCATCGCCGTATTTGTAAGAGATACTGGCGCCGATAGACACGAAACTGCGGCATGGATCAGGTCTTGTTCCAGCGCGTGTGACGCCTCTGTGGCCAAAATTGTTTCCGGTCGGACTCTTGCCGTGCGGATCGCCTCCATGTAGAGGCGGCAGAGATGCCGTAGCGGTGCCGCCGGATGTTGCCAGCATTGCCCGCCGGCCGGGGCAACAAACCGGGTTCCAATAAGTGCGCGACCATAACCGGCCAGTTCTTGGACAGGCAGATAGAGAGCCGCCCATCGGGCGGGCCCCTCGGTCCGCACGTGCATCCGGTGGCTCGGACCGAAGCTTATGAGGCCGCCCGGCTGCATACGGATACCGCCCCAGATCGGAGTAGATCGGCCGTTCAGCTCCAAAGGAATCATGACCTTGTCGACTGGCACCGAAACGAAAGCAATCCGCGGCAAATTTTCGTCGGCACTGGAGAGGTGCACCCGGTCGAGCATCACCCTGGTCAACCGCGCACGGAACCGGCCACGACCGGTGACCAACAGGCCAAAGCTGCCGTCGGCTCGCAACGCCGCTTCATAATCGTCTGGTTCGCTGAAGACGGATATGACACTGCCCGGCATGTCTCGCTACCGCAGCGGCCATTCTCCAGCCGCCAAACTGTGGACCGGGGGGAACGAGCAGCATGCCCCAGCCTTCGGCATCGACCCGTTTTTTACGGGACGCGCTGCCCTTTGATATCTGTTTTCGGCAAAATGCGCGGCCGTGTGCCTTGTTGGGGCGGCCTGCCGAAATCGGATATGGCATTGGTGCAATTGCCGCAGAGGCGCGCCGCCACATGAACTAGCACCTGGTCGGGTCCGCTTCGGTCCGGAAATGATGACCGGACGCTATTTGTAGAAAACAATTGGCAAATCGCATAGTTTTCGGGCCACAATGGTAATGTGTGTTCCAGGAGGGGGAAACGTCATGAGGCGTGACAGTCGGGCAAGGCGGCGCCGCTCGGTGAGAGGGCGCGGGCATGAGGCCGGGCGAGTGGCCGCAGCAATCGGTCTCGCGTGCTTGGCTCTTGCTCCGGTTGGCGCCGCCCAGGCCGACAGCCAAGCCGACGCCATCCGTAAAGCGTCGCAGTCGGTCGTCAGCATCACGATCTGGACCGCCCCCAGCCGCGACCAAGCCGGCCGAGCAATTCTATGGGTCAGGCTTCGTCGTCGATCCGTCCGGGCTGATCCTTACCAACCACCATGTGGTCAAAGGACGCGCAAAGCATCGAGGTGGTATTCCCCGACGGCACGCGCCGGGGCGCGAGCCTGTGCGCCGTCTCCCACCTGATCGACCTGGCCATGGTCAAAGTCGCCGGCATGGGGCAGATCCCGGCGGTGACGTGGGGCGACAGCGAGAAGCTCGTGCCCGGCGACAGCGTATGGGCGATCGGCAACCCGCTCGATGTCGGCGAATCCGTAAGCGCGGGGATCGTCAGCGCGCTGCATCGGCGCACGTCTGCCAACCCGTTCGACGACTTCATCCAGACCGATGCCGCAATCAACCACGGCAACTCCGGCGGGGCGATGATCAATGCGGCGGGAGAAGTCGTCGGCGTGAATACCGAGTTTATATCGGCGATGCCGAACGGCGGCGCGCTGGGCATCGGTTTCGCGATCCCGTCCTTTGAGGCCCGGCACGTCGCCCAGCATCTTGCGTCCTGCCAGCAGACTGCCGCCCGGCTGGATCGGTATTACGGTGCAGGAGGTCACGCCTGCTATCGCTCGTGCGCTTGGCCTTCCTGCGCCCACGGGGTCCATTGTGACAAGCGTGACCGCGGGCGGCCCGGCGCAGCGAGCCGGCATCCAGGCCGGAGATGTGATCGTGACGCGGGACGGGAAGGCGGCACCGAGCCCGCAGCGTTTCTTGGGTATGATCGTTTTGACGCGCGTGGGCACGTCGGTGCGCCTCGGCTATTGGCGTTACGGACGGCCCGCGGAGGCGGACCTGACGGTCGCCCCCTGGCCCGGTATCGATGTCGGCACGCGGCGCAGCCTGGTGACGGCAGCGGCGATGGAAGCGCTGGGCGTGGGCGGACTTGGGGTTCGTTTCGCGGACCAACAGGCCGCCCCCGGGGCGCCGCGCGTCATCATATCGAGAATTGATCCCGGGGGGCGCGCGGGAGACGCCGGGTTGCAACGGGGCGACCTTGTCGTGCAGGTCGACCGAGAGTTGGCGACTTCGGCCGAATTGGTGCAATCGGCGCTGCAAGAGGCAGAGCTGAAAGGACATCGCGCCGTGCTTCTGCTTGTGGAGAATGCAGCAGGGCGGCGCTGGGTGGTGATCCCGCTCGGGGTGGGGTAGGCGCAGAACGAAGATCGGGTCGCCGTCGCGGTCTACGGTCCGCAGACCGGCAACACGGAAACGTCGGAGGACAATCATGAGGGTCCGCTTTCTGCCTTCAGCCGTTGCTCGCGGGGAGGCACCCCCCCGAGCAGGCACTGGCACGCGGCGCCGTTTTCAAGTCACCAGGTGCGTTGACCGGGACAGTAGGAGAGCGGATGTGCGGCTAAACTCCTTTGCATGCCTTGCGGGCGCATTGTTTACGTTTCTCGCGGCTTCCAGCGGTATCGTACACGCCCAAATCAATCCGTTTCGCGGCGTTGGTCCCAAGCTCACAAACGACGACGTCCAGCTTCTGCTCCAAAGTACTGCGCGGGTTAACCAGGCGGTTGCGCCAAAGCCCGGCCAGTCAGACGAGTGGAGCAACCCGAGGACGGGAGCCCATGGCACGACCAGTCTGACCCGGACCTACCAATATCACGACATGACATGTCACGCGTTGCGCTATCAGGTATCCCCGAACAGCACGCGTCCTTTGCGTACCTACAATCTTGATTGGTGCGAGACTCCAAGCGGAGATTGGAAGATAAGAAGTTAGTGTAATTAAGGCGCGTTCGGATCAGGTGTAACCGCACTTCCTCGTCATGGTCGGCGAACGCCGACCATCCACGACTTCGTGCGCAAAGAAAGTCGTGGATGCTCGCGACAAGCGCACGGCTGTCCGGTTCGTTTTTGCTGGACAGGGCGCATGGCGCTCGATTTTCTCGGTTCGAAGCGTTTCGCGACGAATTGAACGTGAGAGGAGCCGGCGCCATGCCGCATCAGAATACTGTATTTCGTCAGCTGGCCAACCGGCTTCCCTGGGGCGTGCTGAATCGCTTGCTGGCGGAGAACGGGGCGGATGTGGGGGTGCGGCGACTGCGCACCAGGGACATGCTTCTGGGGTTGCTGTTCGCACAGATGTCGGGGGCACAAAGCCTGCGTGACATCGAAGCGATGCTGGAGAGCCACGCCGCCCGCCGCTACCACGCGGGACTGAGCCCGGTGCATCGCTCGACGCTGGCGGATGCTTGCGCCAAACGCACCGCCAGCGTGTTCACCGGGCTGTTCGCGGCGATGGTCGCCAGCGTACAGCGCAAGCTGCGTCACGAGCTCGGTGCGTGCGTGCGCCTGATCGATTCCACAACCATTCCGCTGAACCGACTGAGCGGCGAGTGGTCGCGCTTCGCGGCCGAGGTTTGTGGCATCAAGGCGCACGTGGTCTACGATCCGGACGCCGATTGCCCGCTCTATCACGCGATCACGGCGCGCGGCGTGAACGATATCACCGCCGCCAAACAGATGCCGATCGAAGCCGGCGCGACCTATGTGTTCGATCTCGGCTACTACGATTATGGCTGGTGGGCCGAACTCGATGCCGCCGATTGCCGCCTCGTCACCCGGCTGAAGACCAACACGCCGCTGCACCAGGTTGAGCGTCTGCCGGTGCCCGAGGTTGAGAATATCCTGTCCGACCGGATCGGGTTCCTTCCCGCGCGGCAGGCAAACAGCCGCCGCAACCCGATGGACAAGGCGGTGCGCGAGATCCGCGTGCGGATCGACAGCGGCAAAATCCTGCGTATCGTGACCAACGACCTCGACGCGCCGGCTTGCGAGATCGCCGACCTCTACCGGCGCCGCTGGGCGATCGAGCTGTTCTTCCGCTGGATCAAGCAGACCCTGAAGATCAAGCCTTTCTATGGCACCAGCGAGAATGCCGTGCGCATCCAGATCGCGGTGGCGCTGATCGCTTTCCTGCTGATCAAGCTCGCCCACCTCCAGCAGACCGCAGTCGAGAGCCTGACCCGCTTCGCTCGCCTGGTCCGGTCCAATGTGATGCACCGCCGACCACTCGCCCGGCTCCGCAGAACCGGCCCCGACCCCGACCCGGTTCCGATCCATAGTAATCGCCAATTGCCGTTACTATGGACGTGAACCGGGAACCGGACAGCCGTGCGACAAGCGCGAGCATGACGGGAGAAATGCGGTTGCTAAGTTTCCACCTGATCCGAACCCGCTCTAGCCGGCGAAACCGATGCTTGGTTCGCGAGCAGAAGGCCAGTGGCTCCCGCGACGTGCCCAAGTTTCCTCAATGCATTTCCGCAAGCTTCGTCAGCAGGAAGTCGCGGAACACCGATACGCGTTTGGAGTTCCGCAGCTCCTCGGGATAGACGAAGAATACATCGACCTTGGGCGGATTGAGGTCGGCCAGGACTTCGACCAGATCTTTGTTCTCCGAAAGCAACCAATCCGGCAGGGAGCCGATCCCGATGCCGGAGCGGATCGCCAACAGCATGGCGTGCAAGCTGTTCACCTCCAACCCGGCCGGTCGCGGGGTGCCCGGCCGGCGCCCCGCCTCGGAGAGCCAGTCTATATCGGGCACCGGCGGGTGGTAGTTGCCGAACAGGATCAGCTTGTGCGCGTCCAGATCCTCAGCCCGCTGCGGCACGCCATGCCGCTTGAGGTAGTCGGGCGAGGCACAAACATGCGATTGGATACTCATCAGATGCCGCTGCACCAGATCGGGCTGCTTCGGTGCATGCATGCGGATTGCCACATCCGCCTCGCGCATTGCGAGGTCCAGATCCATGTCGTCCAGGAGCAGCGAAACCGATACATCGGGATAGAGATTGAGGAACTGCTGCAATCTTGGGGCCAGCCACATGGCGCCGAAGCCGGCGGTGGTCGTGACCTTCAAGCGGCCCGCCGGTTTTTCCTTACTCTCGGTCAGCAGCGCCTCGGTCATGGCAAGCTTGGCGAACACCTCCCGGACCGTGCGGTTGAGCTGCTCGCCCTGCTCGGTCAGGATCAGGCCGCGCGCATGCCGGTGGAACAGCGGCACCTGCAACGCTTCTTCTAACGCGGAAATCTGTCGAGATACCGCCGACTGGCTCAGATTGAGCGTGTCGCCCGCGTGCGTGAAGCTGCCGGCTTCTGCGACCGCGTGGAAGACGCGCAGCTTGTCCCAATCCATCATAGAGCCACCCCCGCGCCGCTTCGGCGTGCCCGAATCAGAGCCTCACCGCTCTATTTAGGCACCTATGCGCGAATTGCATGCCGGACAAGAGTGGGGCCGAAAGAACGGTCAGATGTGCCCGGCGCGCTCAGTCCGCGGCAAGGGCAGGGGCGGCCGGCAGGGCAGCGAGCCAGCGCTCGGCTTCCAGTGCCGCCATGCAGCCCGTGCCGGCCGCCGTGACCGCTTGGCGGAAGATGCGGTCCTGGACGTCGCCCGCAGCGAAAACGCCCGGCACCGATGTGCGAGTGCTGCCGGTCTCTGTGTGAATATAGCCCTCGCCGTCCATTTGCACCTGACCCTTGAACACCGCCGTATTGGGCGTGTGGCCGATGGCGATAAAAACACCGTCCACGGCGAGCTCAGAGGTAGCGCCCGTGCGCACGTCTTTCAGGCGCAGTCCGGTCACGCCCTCCGGCGACCCGCCGCCCAGGATTTCTGTGACGACGCTGTTCCATATGACAGATATATTCGGGTTCGCCATTAGCCGGGCCTGAAGGATCTTCTCGGCGCGGAACGCGTCACGGCGATGGATCAGCGTCACCGTTTCAGCGTGATGCGTGAGAAACAGCGCCTCCTCGACGGCCGTGTTGCCCCCGCCCACGGCGGCCACGCGCTTGCCACGGAAGAGGAACCCATCGCACGTGGCGCAGGCGGAGACGCCGCGGCCTTGCAGGCGCTGCTCCGACGGCAGGCCAAGCCAGCGCGCCTGTGCGCCGGTGGCGATGACGACCGAATCCGCCAGAAACAAATCCCCGGAGTCGGCGCGGCACCGGAACGGATGGCCCGAGAAATCGGCCTCGACAATCAGATCCTGCACAATCCGCGTGCCGACATGCGCGGCCTGCGCCGCCATTTGCTCCATCAGCCACGGTCCCTGCACGGCCTCGGCGAAGCCCGGGTAATTCTCCACGTCGGTCGTGATCATGAGCTGCCCGCCGGGCTGCAGGCCGCCGATGAGGACCGGTTCCAGACTGGCGCGTGCGGCATAGATTGCGGCCGTGTAGCCGGCCGGACCGGCGCCGATGATGAGAATGCGGGTACGGTAGGTCTGCGGCATCTAGGGGTGTCCGGCTTGGATCACGAGGGCGATATCGGTCGCACGTTGCCGACGCGCAAGGCAACCGCTTGTCTCGGCGCCCGCCCTGGCTGATACCGGATGGGCGAACGGAGCGGGAGCAAATGGACATAGCGGGAAAGGCTGCGGTGATCACGGGCGGGGGCTCGGGGCTCGGCGCCGCCACGGCGGAGGCTTTGGCGGCGGCGAAGGCGCGGGTCACGGTCATGGACCGCAACCGCGAAGCCGCAGAGGCCGTCGCCGGGCGCATCGGCGGAGTGGCGGCCGTCTGCGATGTTGCGGACGCGGCCGCGGCGGAAATTGCCATGGCGCTGGCGCGAGACGCACATGGACCGGCGCGGATCCTGGTCAACTGCGCCGGGATCGGCGCCGCCGGGCGCATCGTCGGCCGGGACGGCCCTCTGCCGCTCGCAGATTTCGAGCGGGTGATCCGCGTCAACCTGATCGGCACGTTCAACATGCTGCGGCTGGCCGCCGCCGGCATGAGCGGTCTTGAGCCGCTGGCGGATGGGGAGCGCGGCCTGATCGTCAACACCGCCTCGATTGCCGCGTTCGAGGGGCAAATCGGACAGGCGGCCTATGCGGCGTCAAAGGCCGGCGTGGCGGCGCTGACGCTGCCCGCTGCCCGCGAACTGGCGCGGATCGGCGTCCGCGTCGTGACGATCGCGCCCGGTCTGATCCAGACGCCGATGTTCGCGACCCTGCCCGACGAAATCCAGCAGGGTCTCGCCGCCTCGGTGCCGTTCCCGCAGCGCCTGGGCCAGCCCGAGGAGTTCGCCGCGCTCGTCCTGCACATCGCCGCTAACCGATTCCTTAACGGCGAGACGATTAGACTGGATGGAGCACTGCGTATGGCGGCGCGGTGACTTCGAGCCCTTCCAGCAAGGTTCTGGCGCGCCGGAGCGAGGCGGTCTGGAACCCCTCCTTGAACCAGCCATAAACCGAAGCTCCAGGGTGGCGCCGGCCTCGTCGCCTCGATTCCGATCGCGTTGCAGGCGCGCAAGGCTAGTGGCGGCGTGCAGTTCCCATAGCTTCGCGTGCTGGCGCCGGGCGATGGCCATGGCCTGATAGAAACGATTCTCAGCGGACGCAAGATCGCCGTCCGTACGGTCCACTTCCCCGAGGCGCCGCTCCAGCTCTGCATCGTACCATCGCTCGCCGGTGCGCGCAGCCAAGTCTTGCGCGTCCACTAGGTGGGATCGTGCCTCCTTCAGCCTGCCCAGGCGGTGATAGACCTCTGCGAGAAGTGCGCGGTAATACCCCGACCAGACGACTGCCTTCGTGTCAGCGTAGGCGGCGATTTCATCATGCATTTGGTCGAGGCCGTTCCTTGTCTCCCCGATGGACGCTGAAACGTAACCCTTAAAGATTCTGGCCTGCGCATCGAAGAACTTTATCCCGAACCGGTCGGCAACTTTGTGCAGTTCTTGCACCAATGAAGCTAGTTCTGCTGCATCAGAAACAAAGGAACCGACACGCAACTTGAACATCGCGCCGTTGGCCAGGGCCGCCCCGTAGCCCAACGCAGGTGTCCGGTCCAGAAACAGCGATAGATGCACCAATGCCCGCTCCGGGAAGCCCAACCAGCTCTGTACATTTCCGAACCAACAATTTGCGTTGGCCCAGACGGCCCACGGATGCAGAGAATCTTTTCTGAGATCGCCACAGCGCGCTGGGATCGTCTGGACCGCTGCGAATCGCGTCGAGCGATGCTTGGAGATGCGCCTGCGCATCGGCAAGCTCACCCCGCATCATTGCCGTGCAGCCGACAAGGAGGTGACCGGCGATCCGGAGGCGCGGATCCTCCTGGTTCTGACTGGACCGCAGTAGCCGTTCGGCCAGTTTTTTTGCCGGTCCGGTTTCACTGCGAACGAGGTGATACACCCAGCGGTCATGTACAATGCCGATGAAATCGGCCGGTTCTCCCAATCGCTCCCACAGCTCTGCCGCACGTGCGTGAACCTGGACCGGCTCGAACCCTGGCACGGCCTGATGCAGCCGGGTGGCACCGCTGATACGTGCGAGAGCTTCCAGTTCCCGTTGGTCGCGAAGCGCACCTTGCGGCAAAGTCGCAATTAGCCGCAAGGCATTGGTGAACCGCTCGCGCGCTTCGGTACGCGCGTTGAGTAGCGTCGAACGCCAACCGGCACGGACGTAATTTGTCGCAGCCCGTTCAGCGAGGCCGCCCTGCTCGTAGTGCCAAGCCAAAAGATCGGGCTCCGCATCCGCGATTGTCGGATCCCGTTCCAGCAGCGCTTCGGCGATCCGCAGATGGACCCTCATCCGCAGATCGGGCGACAGGCTCTCATAAGCAACCTGCTGCACGAGAGCATGCTTAAAGGTATAGCGCGCCTCGGGTGGGCTGCCTGCTTGGAGCAAGAGCCCCGCTCTGACCAGCTGCGCGAGTGCCGGCTGCATGGCCGCTTGCGGCTGCCCGGCAACGCGGAGGAGCAGCGGGTAGGTAAAGCGGCGCCCGATTACGGCGCCGATTTGCGCCATCTCGCGGGCCGGCCCGAGGCGATCCAATCGTTGAAGGAGCAACTCCTGGAGGCTCGCCGGGATTGTCGCGGATCCGAATGACGGTGATGAGTCTTGCCGGCCAGACATTCCGGTATCGAGTACCGACTTCGCCAGTTCCTCGACGAACAACGGAACGCCTTCGGCGCGCTGCAAGAGAAGCTTCAGCTCCGCATCGGGCAAGGTGTGGTTGACGCCAAGCACTTGCTGTACGAGCGCCGCTCCTTCCGCCTCATTGAGCCGGTTCAGCATCAGTGTGGTCACGTGCGCTTCGTCCGGCCAGGGCGGTTTGAATTCGGTCCGCGCCGTCAAAAGCAGCATGACAGCGTGTGGAAGCGACCAGATCGTACGGTCCGCGCCATCAGTTCAAGCGATGTCGGGTCGGCCCATTGCATGTCCTCGACGACAAGCAGAACAGGTTGTCGTTTTTCCAGCTGTGCCACGACGTTCTCAAGCGCCTCGAACAGGCGCTCGCGCCGCTTCTGCGGGCTTATCTCGAGCGGGCGATAACACTTGCCCGCCGGTATCGCGAGCATCTCGGCGAACAGTGCAATCGTTTCGTTGCTGGGATTGGCAGGCGCCAATAGCCTCTTGAGTTTGGTGAGCTTTGTTTCGTCCGTATCGGACTTGGAAATGCGCCCGGCTTGCTCGAAATTAGCGATCATCGGATGAAGCTCGCGGTCGCGTTGATGCGAGGAGCAGAAAAAGCTCATCACCAGGGTATCATCATCCAACGTATCCAGCAGGGCACGGACGAGCCGTGACTTACCGATACCGGGCTCGCCGGTGAGGAGCACCACTTTGCCGTCGCCCTCGCGCGCGCGTCCCAGGCGACGGAGCAGCAAGTCAAGCTCTTCGTGCCGTCCGATTAGCGGCATTCCGGATGCCCGCGTCCGGACCGTCTGGCCCACGAGGCGCGGCAATGGCGGATCGTGTGCCGTCTCCCCGACAATCATGTCTCCGGCCTCTTTTGTGCTGGTCAAACTTACGCTTCGGCCGATGAAATGCGCAGGATGTTACCGATAAATTACACCGCAGATACACTAACGCGACACCGGATGCATCGCGGTCTGAACTTGTCTACCGGCATTGGGCGGGCCCCGCTTGCGGCTATCGCGTCCGACCAGCATTCTTTTCGGCCCGGGGCGGGAGTTTCGGCGATGCGTGGCCTCACGAACAAACGGGTAATCCTGACGGGCGGCGCCAGCGGCATCGGGCGCGCCGCGGCGATCCGACTAGCCGAGGAGGGGTGCCGGGTTGGCATATTCGACCTCGACGCCCCGGGAGCGGAGGAAACCGCTTCGCACTGCCACGGCCGCGCCCGCGCCTGGCATGTCGATATCGCCGACCGAGCCCAGGTCGAGGCGGCACTGGCCGCATTCGAGCGGGATATCGGTCCGGCCGAGTTGCTTGCCAATATAGCCGGCTGGGACATAGCGCAGAGCTTCCTCGCCACCGACCAAGCGCTTTGGGACCGTGTTATCCGCATCAACCTCTACGGTCCGCTGATCATGCACCATGTCGTGGTTCGCGGGATGTCCGAGCGCAGGTTCGGGCGCGTCGTCAATGTCGCCTCCGATGCCGGGCGAGTCGGTTCCTCAGGCGAGGCCGTCTACTCGGCGTGCAAAGGCGGCATCATCGCCTTCACGAAGACGCTCGCGCGCGAGCTTGCGCGAACGGGAGTAACGCTGAACGCGCTTTGCCCCGGACCCACGGATACGAAATTGTTCCACGACTTCCAGGCCGCAACGCCGGAAGGGCCGAAGATCGTCGAGGCGCTGGCGCGGGCAATCCCGCTGCGGCGGATCGGCCAGCCCGAGGACTATCCGGGCATCATTAGCTTCCTGCTGTCCGACGATGCCGCCTACATGACAGGCCAGACAATCAGCGTGTCGGGCGGGCTCACAATGGTTTAGCAAGGCGTCAATCCCGCCTGCTTGCGAACTGCGCCGGCCCAGCCCCGTTTCTCCCGCGCACGGAAGGGAGCGCGGGTCATGCAGGGGTTCGAGCTGGTCGTCGGTCACGGCACGCCGATGGAAATTGCCTGGTGGCAGATGTGCATCCGGGCAGTGATCATATTCCTGATCGGCGTGGCGCTCGTGCGGGTAGCCGGCCGCCGCGCTTTTGGACGACAGTCGTCGCTCGATATCGTGCTGACGGTTCTACTCGGCTCTAATCTGAGCCGGGCTTTGACCGGTGGTTCGCCGTTCGCCGCGACTATCGCCGCGACCGCTGTTCTGGTGCAGTTGTATTGGGTTGCCATCCAGCTTGCCCATCGATCCGATCTGGTCGGGTTTTTTCTCAAAGGCGGGGAGACGGTACTCGTGCGCGAGGGACACCAGGACGCGGCGGCGATGCGCTCGGTCGGCGTCAGTCACCGGGACTTGCGTGAGGCGCTGCGCACCGAGAAAATCGATCGGATCGACAAAGTTGCGCTTGCTACATTGGAGCGCAGCGGTCATATTAGCGTCATTCCATGCGAAGGATTGACCGGCGCGGCGTTTGCAAGCGCCGCTTATACGGTTTAGCCTTCTCCAAAACGCAGGATGCAAACGATGACCGAGCGGTATCTCCGAAGCGGTATTTTTCTGGCACCGTTCCATGCCCTGGACGAGAACCCGACCCAGGCAATCGCCCGCGATATGGCACTGGTCCAGCACCTCGATCGGCTTGGCTACCACGAGGCCTGGATCGGCGAACATCACTCCGGCGGGTTCGAAATCATCGCCTCGCCCGAAGTTTTCATCGCCGCCGCCGCCGAACGCACACGGCATATCCGCCTGGGCACGGGCGTCGCGTCGCTCCCGTATCACAACCCGTTCATTCTCGCCGATCGGATGGTACAGCTCGATCACATGACGCGCGGGCGTGCCATGTTCGGCGTCGGCCCCGGCGCGTTGGTGCATGATGCAGTGAAGATCGGCGTGCCGGCCTCCGAACAGCGCCGCATGATGAACCAGAGCCTGGACGTAGTCGTGCAGCTGCTCGACGGCGCGTCCGTCACCGAAAAGACGGACTGGTACGATCTGCACGAGGCACATCTTCAGCTTCCCTGCTTTACCCGGCCACGCATAGAGATGGCGGTTGCCTCTTCGCGCTCGCCGGCCGGGGCACTGGCCGCTGGGCGGCATGGGATCGGCATGCTGTCGATCGGCGGCACTTCGCCGGATGCGATGAAGCATCATGCCAGGAACTGGCAGCTGTATGAGGAGCAGGCCCGGCTTAACAACAAGATCGCGGACCGGCGAAATTGGCGGCTGGTTACGTTGCTGCACATCGCCGAAACGCGCGAGCGCGCGCGCGCCAACGTGCGTTTCGGCCTGGAGGCTTTCGCGCAGTATTTCCGCGAAATCGCGACCTTCCCCATCGTGCCGGCGGGCATCGGCGACGCTTATGAGTACCTGATCGAGAGCCAGTCCGCGTGCATCGGCACGCCGGAGGACGCGATCGCTTACATCGAGACCTTGCTCGAAGGCTCCGGCGGTTTCGGTGCCATTACGGAACTGGCGCATAACTGGGCTGACTGGGAAGCAACGAAGCGTCACTATGAGCTGATGGCGCGCTACGTGCATCCGCATTTCCAGGACAGCCGCACGCTGCGTCGGGCGAGCTACGACTTTGCCAGCGCAAATGGCGAGATGTTCCGCTCCCTGTCGCAATCTGCGGTGCAGGCGGAGATCGACAGGCTGGCGCAGGCAAAATCCAAAGCGGCGGAGTGAGGCCCTGCGCCGCTTCCTCTACGGTAACGGGTTTGCCACGCAGCCGACCACTCCGTTCATTCCCGCGCAAGCGGGAATCAGGCGGGCTTCCCACAAACTTTTGGCGACCTGGATCCCCGCATTCGAGCCCGTGAAAGAATTGGGCGGACTCCTATTCTTCGTCATGCCCGCGCTTGTCGCACTGCTGTCCGGAATGGCTCATCCGATTGCTAGGGCAAGCTGGAGGTCGTGCTGGCTGGGCGGCGGCTGCGGTGGCGGATGAAGCGGCTCGTTGAGGGGGCGTCGTTGCAGCAGTGTCGCGCTGATGATTTGGAATGCCTCCTGCAACGTGAGCGTTGCTTGGGCGCGAAGCTGCGCCAGGCGGACCAGCAAAAACCCGATCAACGCCGCGATCACTTGCAGGGTCACGGCGTTTCGGCTGGCGCCGAAGAAGTGGTGGATTTTCAGGTTCTGCTTAATCCACTTGAAGAACAGCTCGATTTCCCAGCGCGCCTTGTAGAGGCGCGCGATCTCGCAAGCCGGCGTCTTCAGGTCATTGGTGATCAGATCGAGCACTCGCCCGCTGCTGATCTGCACGGTGATGACACGCACCGGCGCCGTGAATGGATTTCTGCGGCTGCTGCACAGCCGATCGGGCAGCCAGCCAATGCGGTCGCCGAGGATGTGTGCCGCACGCTTCGGAACCCGCCGGGCTTGGCATTGCGGATCGGCGTGTTCTTCTTCAGCCGGGTGACGAACCGGCAGCCCGCGATGTGCAGCTTCGCCCAGAAGCCGAAATCGTAGTAGCCACGATCGAAAACATAGGTCAGACCGGCTTCGATCGGGAACCGCTTGGCCGGCGTGATATCGTTCACCCGCGCCGAGGTGACGGCAAAACACACCGTCCGCTGCAGGATCGGGTCGAGCATTACATGCAGCTTGAGCGCGCCGTCCACCGCCCATTCCCGCACCATCTGCCCGGCATGGATGCGCGTAGCGTCGATCAGCCGCAGCGCGTCTCTCCCCAGCCCTGGCGCGTGCCGCGCGATCAGCCCCGCGAGGTGCGCCGCAACCGCCTCGAAGGGCGCGGTCGGACGCGTCCGGTTCGCATCAGCCAACGTCGAGCGGTGCACCGCCTTGACTTCGAGATGGCGCATCGCGCCGGGATGGTGCGCGAGCAGCCGTTCGAGGTCGCGCAGCGACCGGATGCCGGCGATATGCGCCACCACCAGGCTCACAAAATGCGCCCAGTCGCTCAGCCCCCACTTGGCGCGGCCGACCGCGGCCCTGCGGAACACCCGCCGACAAACCGGCTGCATCAGTTGGGTAAATACGCTAGACTGAAACCGCATGGCTTGGGCTCTCCGAGCTTCGATTCGCTGTTGCGTTTGCAAAACACAGCAGAATCCAAGCCATGCGCTCTGTCCAAGCTTTTCTATTCCGGACAGCAGTGCGACACGCGCGAACATCCACGACTTTGCCGCCAAACGCTAGCACTACTTTGGCAGATTACGCCTGACCGCGTTGGTTTTGGGATTCCCGAATTGGTTGTTCACTGATTCCTAAGGAGCCGGCTTTTGAGAGGCCGGCTATGGCACCGCGGAGATTGAACTGGACCGACGAGCTTGAGCACTGGCTTGCGCCGTTCCTGGCTCGTCTGGGCCACAAGGCGCGGCGGCGTATGTGCCCGCTCTACATTGCCGGGCTGATCGGACCGGGGGACCGCAAAAGCGTTCAGCCGATGGCGGAGCGGCTGGCTCCCGGCGACTATGATCAGCTGCATCACTTCGTGGCGGAGGCCATCTGGGATGCGGCACCGCTGGAAGCGGAACTGCTTACTCAGGCGGATCGGCTTGTTGGTGGTGACGAAGCGGTGCTGGTCATCGACGACACAGCACTGCCGAAGAAGGGCACCCATTCGGTCGGTGTGGCGCCGCAGTATGCCTCTGCTCTCGGCAAGACCGCCAACTGCCAAACCCTGGTCTCGCTGACGCTGGCAAGCGGCGAGGTGCCGGTAACGGTCGGGCTGCGGCTGTTCCTGCCGGAGAGCTGGACGAGCGATCCTGCCCGAATGAAGCAGCGGCGGGTTCCCGCGGACCGGCAGGCGTTCCGCAGCAAGCCTGAGGTCGCGATCGACGAAATCGACCGGATCAGGGTCGGCGGCACGCGGTTTGGTTGCGTACTGGCCGATGCCGGCTATGGCTTGAGCGCGCCGTTTCGCCACGCGCTCAGCGAGCGCGGTCTGCACTGGGCGGTCGGCATTGCACGCCACCAGAAGGTCTATCCGGCGGACGTGTCGTTGGTCTTTCCTGTCGCCGGCCGCGGTCGCCCGCGGAAGCGACACGTCCCCGACAGCGAGTCGATCGCAGCGGAACACATACTCACGAACGCAACTTGGCGATCCATCAGTTGGCGCCGCGGCACAAAGGGGCGTCTGTCAGCACGGTTTGCTGCTGTGCGCGTACGGGTCGCTGACGGGCCACCACAGCGCATTCGAGACATGGGTGCCCAACACATGCCCGGCGAGCCAGTCTGGCTGGTCGGTGAACGTCGCTCCGGCGGCGAGCAAAAATACTATCTTTCAAACTTACCCGCCGACACGCCGGTCAAGAGGCTCGCCGGTACCATCAAGGCACGCTGGATCTGCGAGCAGGCGCATCAGCAGCTGAAGGAAGAGCTCGGTCTCGACCACTTCGAGGGACGCTCATGGACAGGCCTGCATCGCCATGCGCTGCTGACGATGATCGCCTATGCTTTTCTGCAATCCCGACGGCTCGATAAGGTCGGAGGGGGGAAAAAGAATCCCGGGACCGCCGCCACAACCAAGCCTCCCGGCGGTGCGACAAGCCATAATCGACTACCTCGTCCCACGCCCACCCGCCCGATGTCCCCACTGTTCCAAGCTGCTCAAGCCGCTTGCCCCCTATAATCTGCCAAAGTAGTGCTAAGCTGTTAGAAAGAAAGTCGTGGATGGCCGGCCTTCGCCGGCCATGACGAGTATCAGCGAACCATTGCCGATAATCGGGTATTTCTTTCACAGGCTCGTTCGCGGGAATGAGCTGGAATGGGCAGGTTCCCGAAATTAAAATCGCCCAAATCAGCTCAATCCGTACAGCGCGAACGCGTTTTCGCGAAACAGCATCCGCGTCTCGCGTTCCGGCAGCGCCGTCCTCACCGCATAACGCGGATCGTCCTGGTCCCAGTGCGGATAATCGGTGGAGAACATCACCCGGTCCCAGCCGATCCACGCCAGCGTCTCCGCCAAGTCCTCGGGCCGCTCCGGTTCCTCAATCGGTTGCGTTGTCACCCAGATATGCTCACGCACATACTCCGAAGGCAAGCGGCGGACGTGCGGCACCTCGTCGCGCAGGCGGCGCCAATGCTTGTCAAGCCGCCAGCACAGCGCGGGCAGCCACGCCAGCCCGCCTTCAACGAGCACCACCCGCAGGCCGGGAATCCGTTCGAAGACACCCTCGATCACAAGACTTGTAACGAGTGCTTCCATGCTCTGCACATAGGAATGATGCTCTTCATGGTAGAATGACGGCCAGCCGGAACCCGTGGAGGGATGCCCTCCTGTGCCGGCCAGATGCAGCGCAACCGGAAAGCCGTTCGCGGCACATGCCTCCAGCACCTTCCAGTAGCGCCGCCGCCCCAGCGGTTCCAGTCCGCGCTGCGGGATTTGCACTTGCACGAAGCGACGATCACCCGCTCGCCGCTCGATTTCGCTAATCGCCAAATCCTGGTGTTCGAGCGCGATCTGCACCGAGCCCTTGAGCCGCGGCTCGCGGTCTGACCAGGACGTCGCCTGCCAGTCGTTCACCGCCGTTGCAAGCGCGGCGCCCAATTCCAAGTTCCGCTCGTCCGAACAACGGCCGACCAGCGGCAGCAGCACGCCGTAGGCGGCGCCGAACGCGTCCAGCAGCTGGGCGCGCATGAAATCAAGATCGGAACCCGGAACGCCGCCGCCGGGCGGCCAAGCGTCCACGCGCATCCCCGTGGCCGGCGACATGCGCGGATAGTTTGCCGTGTAAGCAAGCGCCTGACGCGAGCGATGCCCGATCGTGTGCCGATGCTGACGCCAGCGTTCGGGCAGGAAAGCGTCAAGCTCTCCGGGCGTGCGGGAATAGGGATGCACGTCGCAATCCACGTAGCCCACATAGGATTGTGCGCCCTGCTCGGTGCGGCGATCGAGAACCGGGACGTTCATCGGACTGCCTCCGTTCGTGCCGGCGCCTCTGTAAGACGCGTATAGGTCGCCAGCGGGTTATCAATCAGCATCTTGCGCGCGAGGTCGGCGGGCAAGCCATCGGGAATCGCATCTTGGCCATCGAAATGCCAATGCGGGTAGTCAGTCGAGAACAGCAGGATTTCGTCTGAGCCGATCTCGTCGATGACGCGGTCGCGCTGGTGTTGCTCGGGTGGCGTATCGAAGGGTTGCAGGGTGAGGCGCACGTGCTCGCGCAAGTATTCAGCGGGCGGGCGCTTCAGCCAAGGCACTTCGGCGCGCACGCCACGCCAGGTCTTGTTGGCGCGCCATATCCAAGCTGGCAGCCATGTGACACCCGGAACTCGATCAGCACGACTTTGAGACGCGGGAATTCGACGAACACGCCCTCGGTGATCAGGCTGTTTAAGGCAGCGACAAATCCTTGCGCCTGCGCGACGTAGTCTTCCAGCAGGTCAAGATGGCCACCCGAGGGATGTGGTCGGATGGCGATAGCTGGAGCCGGCATGGATGCCGACCGGCAGATTGTTGCGCTCAGCAGCGCGATAGATCGGCCAGTTTTGGCGCCGGCCGAGCGGCAGTTCCTGCATCGCCAGCACGAGCACTTGCACAAAGCGCGGATCGGTCGCTTTGCGCTCGATCTCCTCCGCGGCGAGAACCGGGCTATGTGCCGGCACGACGATGGAGGAGCGCAGCCGCGCGTCGGCATCGAGCCATTCGTGCGCGATCCAGTCATTGATCGCGCGGCACAGAGCGGCCGAAAGATCCTCGCTGAACATCACCTGCGCGCCGTGCAGGCAGTTCAGGATGCCGTAGCGCGTGGCGAAGGCGTCAAGCGCCTGCGCGCGCAACAGGGCGGGATCGCTGCCGGGTGCGCCTTTGGCCGGGCGCCAATCGGGCCGGCAGGATAGTGGTGCGCCGGCCGGATAGGCGTTGGTCGCCAGATTGTCACGGTCGAGCCCCCGCATGCGCACGATCTCGCGCCACCAATCGTCCAGATACGGCAACAGCACATGCGTCCCGGGCAGGGCCGGGTGGATGTCGCAGTCGATGGCGCCGGGCGCGGGGATGCTCACAAGCCTGGCCTTCGTGTTCGGACAAGCCACCTTACGGCCAGCGTCGGGCAGGTTCAACGCGGCGGCATCCGGGCCTGCCGCTTCCTCACGACCCGCTTCAAATCTCGGCTAAGTAACGCCCTGGTCATCGGCGGAGCGGGGCGGCGGTGGCAAAGTTGTGCAATGTCCGGTCCGGGTTTTGGGGTGGGGTGCCTGGCGCGGGTCAGCCTGGCGGTTGTTTGCTGTGCGCTTGCCGGTTGCGCGACTTATCAGCCTGAGTCTCTGGCCGATCATCCTGATCTCGCCCCCCGCCTGCCGCATCTGGTGATCAGCCCGGCGCGTTTGCGGCTGCCCGGCGTCACGCCGGTGGAGTTCGATCCAGCTCGGGGCCTGACGGCGGACGGAGCCGCCGTGGTTGCCGTGCTCAATAATCCCGATCTGCGGGCCTATCGCAAGCGGGCTGGGGTCGCGCGCGCGCAGCTCTTCGGCCGGGCTGCTGCCCGACCCGCAGATCGCGATTACGACGCTGGCACCGATCACAGGACCGTTCACCAGCAACGCCTTCGCGGGCGGCCTGGTGTACGCGTTCGACCAGTTGATCCGTCGCGGCCCAACGCTGGCAGCAGCGCGGGCCAATGTCCGCTCGGTCGATCTCGACGGTCTCTGGCAGGAATGGCAGGTCGCGCAGCAAGCGCGCATCCTGTTCGTGAAACTCTGGTTCGACGAACGCGAGCGCGCCCTGCTCGTTCAGTATCGCGCGCTTTACGCCGCCGCCTACCGCCGCGCGGAAAAAGCG
>CAWGIP010000026.1:0-79641 GCA_963822675.1 uncultured Pseudomonadota bacterium
ACGCCTGCTCATTGACTTGCTCTGGTCCGCTCATCCCCGCGAAAGAGCCTGTGAAGAAATCGCGCGGCAGGCCGGCATTCGCCCCGTTTTGTCATGGTCGGCGAAGGCCGACCATCCGCACTTTTTTCGAACGGCTAGGAGTTGGCGGCAAAGTCATGAATGCCCGCGACAAGCGCGGGCATGACGGAGAGGATGCTGCGGCCATTCCTTCACAGGCTCGAAAGCAGGGATCAAAAATAGCACGGCCAAGTCCGCTGATTCCCGCTTTGCGCGGGAATGGGCGGATTGTGGGGAGCGTCAAACCGGCGTCGCCAGCAACTGGTTCAAAGCGCTGTCCACCTGCTGCAGATAGTTGGGGTCCATTCCCATCACGCCGACATGTCCCCAGAGCGTGTGCAGCACGCGCAGCTCGCTGTTCGGTGTCATCCGCTGTTCCGCCTCGCAGTCGCGCGGCGGAAGAACATGTCGGTGTCGATCGGCATGACCAGCATGCGCGCCCGGATGCGCCCCAAAGCGGCCTTAAGTCGCCGCCGGCGTTGCGCGACACATCTCCGCGCTGCCATTTCCACGCCTGCACCAGCAAGGCGTTCGGGTCCATCGGCAGGAAGGTGGCGTCCAGCAGACCCACCAGGAAGTCATCCAGCGACGAAAACCCGAGGGGACGCCACAATTCCTGCTTGTAGCATTCAGTGCTGAGCCCCATCACCGACCAAAGTCGGGAGTGGCGAACCAACCCCTCGCGCACCGCGTGCGGCTCCTTAACCATCCACCGGCCCAGGCCGGGTCGGAGCGGATCGCTTCGCACAATGTTCGGCATATAAGAAATCGTGCGGCGTGTTCTGCGCGGTGCCCGCGATCGGTGCTGCGCGCTTTACCATATCGGGGTAGCGCACCGCCCATTCCCAGGTCTGCTGCGCGCCCATCGACGCGCCCACGACCAGCGCCAATTCGCGGATATTCAGGGTTTCGGTCAGTAGCTTGCGCTGCGCACGCACGTCATCGCCGATGCGTATATGCGGGAAATTACCCATCCCCAGCGGCGCCGGCGTGTTGTGCGGCGAACTGAGAGACCGCCGCCGATTTGGTTGACAACGACAATGAGATATCTGTCGGGATCGAGCGCGCGGCCGGGGCCGATATAGGCCTGCTCCATGATCTTCGACGTGCCGGAAAACCAGGTCGTGACCAGGATGGCATTGTCGCGCGCCGCAGATAGCCGGCCGAAGGTCGCATAGGCCAGCTTGCAGCCGCGCAAAGTCATGCCTTCCTCCAGCACGAGGTCGCCGATATCGGCGACCTCGTACGGACCGTGCAGCGCCTGGGAGTCGTACTCGTTATCGAGCATGTTCGGCGTTTCCTTTCCAACGGCGCCACCCATCGACGCAGCGGTGCACTCAACTCCCTCTCCGCCCCGTGGGCGGAGAGGGAAGCGACCGGCACCCCTACGCCGGTTGCAGCACCTCGTAGTCGGCCGGCTTGAACGCCGCGGTCGCCGCCTTGTAGTCCTCAACGCTGCCGGACCAGTTGTTGGTGATTCGCCCGTCGGCTCGCTTGTACCAGCTGGCGCAATTCGCCGCCCAGGAACTGCCGGCGAGCACCTCTTGCAGCTCGCGATTGAACCGGTCATGCACATCGGGGCGGATCTCCAGCCCCTGCGCCTGCCGCTCGCGAATGGTGCGCAGCGCCTGTGCGATATAGCCGAACTGGCACTCCATCATCAGCAGGACGGAATTGTGGCCCAGATTTGTGTTCGGCCCGTAAAGATAGAACAAGTTCGGGAAGCCCGGGATCGCCATGCCGAGGAACGCGTTCGGCCCCCCATGCCACAACTCGCGTAGCGAGCGCCCGTCGCGCCCGAAGACCTCGACCGGTCCCTGGAAGGATAGTGTCTCGAATCCGGTTCCGTAGATGATCACGTCCCGCTCATGCAGCGTGCCGTCGACCGTGCGCACGCCCTTGGGCTCGATGCGGTCAATCAGGTCGGTGATCAACTCCACATTCGGCCAATTGAAGGCGGGGTAGAAGTCATCCATGATGACGATGCGCTTGCAGCCCATCGTGTAGTTCGGCCACAGCTTCTCGCGTACCACCGGATCGAAGACCTGCGCCTCCAGATGGGCGCGCGCGATCGCCTTGAATTCCTCGGCGGTCGGATTGTTCTGGCGCATGGCGCCATACCATGTTTCGTGCTCGTCGTAGAACTGCTTGCGGTTGGCAAACAGCCGCTCGGGCTCGGCTATGAATTGCTGGCGTTCTTCGTTGGTGAAGGCGCGGTCCAGCCGGGGCACGACATAGGCCGGCGATCGCTGAAATACTTTCAGATGCTGCACGGCGGGCGCAATTTCGGGAATGAATTGCGCCGCGCTCGGGCCGTTGCCGATGGCAGCGGCGCGTTTGCCGGCTAGGCTGATGTCATGGCGCCACCGCGCCGAATGGAACCATTCGCCCTGGAAGTCTTCGACCCCCTGGATGCCCTTGAAGGACGGCCGGTTGAGCTGGCCCCAGGGGAGATCAGCACGCGCGCAGTCACCTCCTCTCCGGAGGCCAGGCGGATGCGCCAGAATTGCGCCGCCTCGTCCCACCTAGCCTCGGTCACTTCGGCGCGGAAGCGGATATGCGGGGCGAGCCCGCGCCGGTTTACCATGCGTTCGATTTCCGCGAGGATTTCCGGCTGCGGCGGATAGAGCCGTGACCAGTCCGGCTGGTCCTCGAACGAGAACCAATAAAGGTGCGACTGCACGTCGCACGCCGCTCCGGGATAGGTATTGTCGCGCCACGTGCCGCCCACCCGGCTGGCTTTCTCCAGGATGACGAACACTCCTCGCCGTCGCGCTTGAGGTGAAGCGCCATGCCGATGCCGCCGAATCCGGCACCGATAATCGCGATGTTATGGTCGGGGCTCATCCCGCGTCCTCCATTTTGCTTGATTTCGCCGATCAAAGCGGAAGGCGCAGGCCTGGTCCAGGGGGCGGTTCCGCTCATTCCCGCGCCAGGCGGGAATCCAGCACGCAATCAAAATCGGGACGCACGTCTGGATCCCCGCTTTTCGCGAGGATGAGCAGAGTAAAGCCTTCGGAACCCGCAGCCGAAACCGCCTCAGACGGGATCCCAAGAGAACACGTCGCCCGACCGATCCAGCGGCATGAAGGCAGCCTTGAGCGCGGGCAGGGCATGCTCGGCGATCAACTCCGGTGTCCAGCCCTCTGAGCGGTGGACAGTGCGGATCGGCCTGGGAGAGCTGAACAGGATGATTTCGTGCATGCGCGTGCCGAAGACCTGACCCGTGACCTCCTTGGCCGCTTCGGAAGCCAGAAACACCGCGAGTGGCGCGTTCTTGTCGGGCGTCATCCGCTTGATCTTCTCAAGCCGGGCCTGTTGCTCGGGCGTGCTGGCGGGGATTGAACCGGTCATTCGGCTCCAGGCGAAGGGGGCAATGCAATTGGAGCGCACGTTGTAGCGCTTCATATCGAGCGCAATCGATTTCGACAGCGCGGTGATGCCGAGCTTGGCGGCCGAATAGTTGGCCTGGCCGAAATTGCCGATCAGACCCGAGGTGCTCGACATATGCACGAAGGCGCCGCTTTCCTGCTTGCGGAAATGCTCGGCTGCCGCGCGGCTCGTGAAGAAGCTGCCGTTCAGATGCACGCCGATCACCGAGAGCCAGTCCTCGGCGGTCATCTTGTGGAAAATAACGTCGCGCAGGATGCCGGCGTTGTTCACGACGATATCGATACGGCCGAAATGATCCAGTGCGGACTGCACGATCTTCTGCGCCGAGTTCCAGTCGGAAACGGAATCCGTGTTGATCTCCGCCCGTCCGCCGCGTTGCTCGATCAGCTGCTTGGTCTGTTGTGCCGGCGTGGCGGACTGGCCTTCGCCCGAAAGCGAGGCGCCTACGTCGTTGATGATCACCTCCGCCCCGGCAGCGGCCATCATCACCGCGATTTCGCGCCCGATCCCGCCGCCCGATCCGGTGACGATCGCGACCTTACCCTCCAGCATTCCAGGCATCGTGCATCCTCCATCCTGTTTCTCGGTTCATCAAGTTAGACGGCCGTGATCGCGCTGTGAATATCCAAGGATTTCCGGCGTGATCTGCGCCGATGGCGATCGTGCAGAGTTTGAAGCAATTTTGATGTTGTTTGTATTCCGGCATCGTTGTATATAACACTCAATATCGGTTACGGCACTTTTGCCATGTCGGAACCGGAGTGAAGCGTCGGCTTTGCTCCGCGCAACCCGGCCCCGCGATCAGCACGCGAAACTTCGCCAACGGGAGTTGTGATGATGAGCCGAACGGCGCGCATCTCTAGTCTGCGTCCGGTCGAAGGCCACCGGGCTGGGGCGCGCACCGTCCAAGGACGGTTTGCCGGCCTGGAGGCGGGCAGGGGCCTGGCCGCGCTCGCCGTCGCCTTGGCGCATGCCTCCATGTTCGCCGCACAGGATCTGTCGCGCGCGGGCGTGGTCGATACGAACGCGGCACTCCCCCTCGGCGGGCGTTTGGCAAACCTCGTTTGCGGTGTGGATTTCTTCTTCGTGCTCAGCGGGTTCATCATCACGTTTGTGCATTGGAAGGATCTGGGGCAGCCGCACCGGCTGCGCAATTACGTCGCGCAGCGATTCACCCGCATTTATCCCGCCTATTGGATCATCGTCGTGCCGTTGATCCTGGCCATAAGATTGTTTCCGGGCTCTTCTTCCACCTACCTGCCAAGCCCGTCCGCGGATCTGGCATCGGTGCTTTTGGTCGCGACCCCGGCCGGCCCCGCGCTGGGGGTCGCCTGGACGCTCACGCACGAAATCCTGTTCTACGCGCTGTTCGCTATCGCGATCGTCTCACGGCGGGTCGGCCTGATCATGCTGAGCGTTTGGACCACCGTTATCGTGGCCAATCTGCTCCTGGGCGTCACCGCCTACCCGGTCGGGTTCCTGATCTCCTCGTACAATCTGGAATTCATCCTTGGGGTGGCATTGGCCATCCTCTTCGTCTCCGCGCGCATCCCACGCCCGGGCCTCGTGCTTGCGCTCGGGCTGATCGGAGTTGGCGCCGGCCTGTGTGTGCCGCCCGAGTACGTCTCGGAGGATGCCTGGGCGCGCTTTCACCTTTACTTCGCAGCCTTCTCCGTCCTGATCATCGCCGGACTGATCGAACTGGAACGTGGCGGCCAACTACGCCTTTCGGGGTTCGCCTGTTCATGGGCGCGGTCTCGTACTCGCTTTACCTGGTCCACGCCGAGGTGGAGGCGCATGTCACGACGGCCTTTCACTTGTTGCGGCTGACCGTTCCGCCCCCGTTGGTGCTGCTGGTCATTATGATCTGTGCCGGCACCTCCGCGGGCATTCTCTATGCGTACGGGATCGAGCGTCCGGCGACTCGCTGGATCCGGGGATGGATAAGGCCGCGCGCCGTACCGGTCGTTGCCGAAGCCGCTGCGGCCAGACCCGGGGCCGAGCCGATGGGCGGCCTGAAAGCCGGCTGGTTCACTGTTGTTGCCTATGCGAACTGCGCATGGCTGGGGCAGGTGAATCCGCGGTCATCTTTTCCGACCGGCGCACCATGTTGCACCGCGCAAAACCTCGGGAGCGCCCCGCCACGACGACGACGCGCCTGACCCGGGGAGGTCTATTGGGGGAAAACACCCATGACCGCTTACACTCCGAAGCACGAGCTTGGCTTCAAGCTCCCTGAGATGCTCTCTTACCACTCAACCTGGGATGACGCGGACTACGAGCCGGTCCTGCCACGCCGCCCGCGCGGCGGCCTGAGCGCGGCCCTTACCGCTGCCGCCGCGGCAATTGCCCGGTATCGCGACCGGCGGGCGACGGTCGCCGAATTGAGCAGCATGTCCGACCGCGAACTCGCCGATATCGGCATCAACCGATACGACATTCCCCGGATCTACACCGAGGAGTTCGCGCGCGAGCGCGCTTGCCTCGGCCGCTAGGGGGAATCGTCGGGCCGACAATCACCTCTCTCTCCCCGAGAAATCGCCGCCCCGCGCAGCGGGGCGCGGGATTGTCGCCGGTCCTCCACGACCCGCGGGCGCTCACGCAATCCGTACCGGCTCGCGGCGCGCGACGTGGCCGTGACGGTCGGGCGGGTTGGCCGCTATATCCGCGTTGCGGGCGCCGAGTTCCGGCGCCGCGACCAGCCCCTTGGCAATGACCAGCTTTTCGGCGGCGGCGAGCCAGTGAGTATAATACGCCCCGCCTGTATCGGCCTCGCCCGCATCCTTCGCTTGCCCGATTTCAGCGGAAAGCAGCGCCACAAATTCCGGCCAGGTGAAGGCGCCCGACTGGTAGAGCTTCAGCACGATCGCAAAAGCCTGCGCTTCCCAGGGTTCGCGAAACACCGGCCCTTCCATCTCCGCGGGCAAAGCCGGCATGCCGGTGAGCGGCGTTTCGTCCACGGCGCCATCCTTCCGGGCCACTGGCGGTCGGCCTAGCCCACCGCCGGGTCCACGTAGTCGTCCCACAGGTCGATCATGAGGGAATCTCGCGCCGATCCGCGCTCGCCCCACAACTCGCGGGCAGCGAAGCGGACCGCATAGACATGCTGCGCCTTGCTGCCCTTGCCGTGCGCGTTCGTGTCGGGAAAGACGAACACGCCATGATCGTGCTCCACCACGCCGTGCTTGCCCCGCACGTAGCGCGGCAAGCGGGTATGCGTGGCTGGATTCAGATTGCGCACGACGATCCGATCACCCGGCTCGAAACGCGGCGCGACCTGCTCGGCCACACGCATGGACGCGCCGGTCTTGAGCAGAGGCGCGACATTCTCGGCTGCCAGAGCGGGCATGTCAGTGAGCCTTTCTGAGCAAGCTGCGCCATGCGCTGATCCAGTTCCGCGCGCGTGATCGCGCCCCGGTCGATCAGCAGACGCTCAATCGCACTCCGCCAGTGCTCATAATAGCTGGACTCAAGGTAGTGCGCGGGCGGCATCTTCTCGATCGCGTGGCGGAACTCGTCCACGTTGAACAAGCCCGCCGCGAACGTAGCGATGAAATTGCCGAACACGCGCCGCTCCCAGTCTTCGTGAAAGACGGGCTCGTTCGCCTCCGGCGCAATCGGCCCGACATTGTCCATTCCGCCGAGATCGTGGACGCTGTTATGCTGCGGCCTCCCGCTGCTCAGGCCCCCGGTTGCTTCGCCACGGCGGTTCCGATCATGGAATTGCGGGTAACGAGGCCGGCGAGTTGCTCCTCTGTCATGCCGTCCGTGTTCTCGGGGCGCATCGGCAACACCAGGTAGCGCAGCTCGGCATTGCTGTCCCAGACGCGGATTTCGGTGCTGTCGGGCAAACTGACGCCAAATTCCGCCAGCACGCCACGCGGATCAATCACGGCGCGGGCCCGATACGGAGCCGACTTGTACCAATTGGGAGGCAGGCCGAGCGTCGGCCACGGATAGCAGGAGCAGAGCGTGCAAACTACCATGTTGTGGCGCTCGGGTGTGTTCTCGACCACCACCATGTCCTCGCCCTGGACGCCCGTAAAGCCAAGTTCGGCAATCGCCGCAGTAGCGTCTTGGAGCAGCCGTTTCTTGTAGTCGGGATCGATCCAGGCCCGTGCGATGACGCGGGCGCCGTTATGCGGGCCGACCTTGTTTTCGTATGTGTCGATAATCGCGTCCAGCGCCGCAGGATCGACCAGCCCCTTTTCCACCAGAAGCGATTCCAGCGCCTTAACGCGAAGCGCCGTGTCAGACAGCGGCGCGTCATGCCCCTCGTGAGCCATGCGTCACCTCTTTTCGGGCTGTTCCGACGGTACGGCACGACACCAAGAGCGTCAATACGAGCCCGGGCGGCGTAGCCAGTTTGCGGCTTGCATTATCGCGGCTTCCGGCGCAGTCGGAACCCGCTAACGGGAGAAGGGGATTCCAGCCGAATGGTTCTGACACGCGCGCGGGCGCTGCTATGGCCGGCGATGATGGCCTTTACGATGTTCGTCGTGCTGCTCGCGCTTGGCAGTTGGCAAATCGAGCGCTTGGCGTGGAAGGAAGCCATCCTGGCGCGTATAGACCGGGCGGAGAACGGCCCGGCCGTGCCGCTGCCGGCCTCCCCGGCGCCGTTCGCCAAAGTGCGCGTATCCGGCCATTTCGTGCCCGGACTCGAGGCGTTGTATGGGGTTTCCGTGCGCGACACGCGATCCGGGCCATTGATGGGCGCCGATCTGATCGCGCCTTTGCAGCGCGCTGATGGCTCGATCGTGCTGGTCGATCAGGGCTGGGTACCGATCCCGGACAGAACCGAGCCCGGACAGAACCGCACGTGTCCCGACCCCGTTGGGTGATGTCACGGTCGAGGGCTTTATCCGTCCGCCCGTGCATCGAAGCCTGATCAGTGCCGGCGACGATCCGGCGCATCGGCAGTTTTTCACGCTTGATCCGCAGCGCATCGGCACGGCCCTTGGGCTGTCGCGCGTGTACGATTTCACCCTGGTGGCAATGGGCCAGACCGACCCTGGCCGCTACCCGATTCCGGCCAGCGAAATGCCGAGACCGCCGAACAATCATCTTCAATACGCGCTGACCTGGTTTGCCCTCGCTGCTGCGCTGGTCGGTGTCTTCATCTCCTGGGCGCGCAAGAGGCTATCCGCATGAATCTTACTGATTGCGGTGCGCCGGCGCGGCTTGCTGCCCGCTTCGCGCGCATTGCAACGATCGGCGAAGTGTCAGCCATGCTGGGCTGGGACACAGCGGCGATGATGCCGCCGGGTGGTGCCGACTTACGCGGCGATCAGCTCGCGGTGCTGGCCGGAATTGCGCACGGCATGCTGACGTCGCCGGAAGATCGGCGCCGACCTGGACACGGCGGAGCAGGAACAGGCTGCATCCGAAACCGATCCGTGGCAGCAAGCCAATCTGCGTCTGATGCGGCACGCCTATACTCGTGCGACCGCCCTGCCCGCCGATCTTGTCGAAGCGGCCGCGCGCGCCAGTTCGGTCTGCGAGAAGGTCTGGCGAAAGGCACGCGAGACTTCGGATTTCCGCTTGGTGCGACCGTATCTTGAAGAAGTTGTCCGGCTGGTGCGCGAAAGCGCCGCCGCGCTCGCTCCGGCGCTCGGCCTCTCGCCCTATGACGCGCTGATGGACGGCTACCAGCGCGGCATCGGCGCGGCCGATGTGGCTCCGGTCTTCGCCGACTATGCGGTTTTCGTGGAGCGTGCGTTGCCCGAGGTCGAGGCGCGTCAGGCGCGGAGCAATGCGCCATTGCGCCCCGTCGGACCGTTCCCGATCTCCGTGCAGGAGGCGCTATGCCGGCGTCTGGCCGAACGGCTCGGGCTCGATTTCGCGCATGCGCGTCTGGATCGCTCGGCGCACCCGTTCTCGGGCGGCACGCCTGCCGATGTGCGGATCACCACACGCTATGACACGACGGACCCCGCGCAGGCGTTGTTGGCGGTCATTCACGAGACCGGTCATGCGCTCTACGAGCGCGGACTGCCGGTCGCATGGGTGCGCCAGCCGGTGGGCGAGGCGGCGGGGATGGCCGCGCATGAGAGCCAGTCGCTGATCGTGGAGATGCAAGCCTGCCGGTCCGATGCGTTCCTTGCCTGGCTCGGCCCGGAACTGGCGGTCACGTTCGGCGGCGATCCGGCGCCCTACGAGGCGGCAAACCTCGCGCGACTCTGGCGCCGGGTCGAGCGCGGCTGCATCCGGGTCGATGCCGACGAAATGACCTATCCGGCGCATGTGATCCTGCGGTTCCGGTTGGAACAGGCACTGGTCTCTGGCGCTCTGCAAGTGGCCGAGCTGCCGGGCGCGTGGGATAACGGGATGCGCGAACTGCTGGGGGTTACGCCGCCCGATGACGCGCGCGGATGCTTGCAGGATATCCACTGGTACGAGGGGATCTTCGGCTATTTCCCGAGTTACGCGCTGGGCGCGATGGCCGCCGCACAACTGATGGCGGCGGCCCGTCGGGCGTTGCCGGGACTGGACGAAGCATTGCGGCAAGGCGACATGGCGCCGCTGCTGGGCTGGCTGCGCGAGCACGTGCATGCCAAGGGCAGCCTGCTCGGCTTCAACGACCTGCTACGCGCGGCCACGGGCAAGCCGCTGGACCCGCGCGATTTCGAGGCGCATCTGACGGAACGATACTTGTGTTAGTGCGGACCAGCGGTGTCCGCCTACTCCGCTTACGCGAAATAAACGGAAAAATTCGCCTCCGTGCGACGCCAGCAACGACGAACCTACTTGCTGGCCTCCGTCTGCTTCCCGTCGGGACCGAACGTCGCCAGATACGCGATCACGTCGTTTCGCATCTTTTCGCTCGGGTAGCCGGGGAAAACCATCTTGGTGCCCGATACCATCTTTTGTGGGTTGGCGAGCCATTTCTGCAAGTTATCGACCGTCCAGGTGAGGTTCGCATTCTTCAGCGCGGACGAGAATTCGAATCCACCCCGATCTTCGCCAGCCTTAGCGCCAACAATCCCGTTCAGCTCCGGCCCGATCGAGTTCTTCGCATCCGGCCCGACCTGGTGGCAGGCCGAACAGATGGCGAAATCCGCCTTTCCCTGCGTGGGATTGCCGATCGAGGCGGGGCTCGGTTCGGCGGCCAGAGCGAGAACCGGCGCTGCCGTAAGCGCGGCGGCCATGATCACAAATCTGCTACGAACGGTCATGTCTCCTCCTACCCGGCATCAGGGCGTTTTGGTGCAGTTATCTATGGGAACCCGCCGTGATAGTCGTTGCGGCTCCAGACGTGTCAACGCGTCAGCTGATAATCGTTCAGGTGTTCTCTTTCTCCTGCTCCGGCCATTGGCAAGTCCATCGTTTCACCCGCAAGCCCGGATGCGCTTCCTCCCATTGGGCCAGGTAGGGGGGAGCCTCCATCATGCATGATCTGAGTGAACCGTTCGACTGAAACAGCATGTGCTTGTCCTGGCACGCATGCGGGTTGGCGATCGCACAGACCGTGAGAACCAAATCGACTATATTCATTGCAGGCTCTCCCGCCGCGCGATGCTCAGGCGTACCAATCGTCGATTTGCAGGGTACTGCGCACCTCGTCAATCCTTCGCGGCAACCAGGATCTCCCCCTTGCCCGGGCCGGCGGTGTCTCCCGCATAGCGTTCCAAGGGGCCTGCCAGCAGCCGCGCGGCGCGACGGCTCCAGGGACGGATGGCGCCGGCGAGCAGCCGCAGAAACACCCCGCCGGCGGCGCCAGCCGGAACGAAAGTTGCCGGCAGACGCACAACCGTGCCGAGCAACAGCGTCCCCCGGCGCATCAGGTACGCCCGGCACCGCATCCGCTGCGCCGCACACCACGAGCGTTCCCGCCACCATGTGCCGCGCCGCCCACGCGCCCGCGTCGCCTTCAATCAGGATCAAGCCCCGACGCAATGCCGATGCGGCCCCGGCGCCGGCATTGCCGCGCACGATTACGTTGCCGCCGCGCATGCCGGTCCGTTCGCCGGGCAGCGCGCCGCCCAAATAGTCGCCTGCGTCGCCGCTGATTTCCAGCGTGCCTCCTTGCATCCCGCAAGCGGCGTGCGGCCCGACGCTGCCGGATATTTCCAGCACGCCACGGGTCATGGCTTGGCCTGCGCGGGCTCCCGCATCGCCATCGAGCCGCAACCGACCGGATGCCAGACCAGTGCCCACTCCATCCAGCCGGTCCGAACCGCCCTCGATCTCGATCACCGACGGATCGCCCGGCCGCAGCCGGAACAGATCGCCTAGGCGCATGCCGGACCACGTCGTGCCGATAGGCAAACGCTCGATCGCGCCCGCGTCGAGCTCCGCGAGCGGCCGGGCGGTGAGTGCCGACAGATCAATTCTCTCTTCAGGATCGGCGCGAAGCCGTAAGCGCAACGGCCTCACTTGAGAAGATCCGCCAGATGAAAATGATGTCGCCCCAGCTTGCCACCGTAATTGCCGGCGGTGATGCGTCGGACACCGTCGCGTGGGCCGAGCATGATAACAGCCGCGATCGCGGCCGCCATGGCCGCGCTCACCGAAGCAGGGCTGATGCCGTCAATGACGATCTCCAGCACACAGGACGTCTCGTCGTCGAGCGCGGTCTCGGTGTAGCCGCGCAGTGACAAGCAGAAACTATGATTGGTGGAAGCCGGCAAACCCTTGTATTTGGAACCGACTTTGGAGCCTGATCGCGTAATGCCTCCCGGAAACGGAGCAATTGCATCGTCCACCCCGGCGATCGCGGCCACTGCCGCTTCGGCGGCGCGCAGCGTCGCTGCTGCTCCTGCACCGAGCAGAATCAGATTGCCGCCGCCCACGGCTTCCCTTGTCAACCCGGTGTCGGATTCACAGACGAACTCGCCGTCCATGACGGGGATGCGCCAGAACCGCTTGCCGTCGATGCGCTTAGAGATTTGGAAGCCGTCGCCGAAATAGCGCAGCCCGTCACCCAGCCGCAGCCTCTCCGATCCGGCAAGCCCCGCGTAGCAGGCCGATCCGGGACTGGTCAGCACGCATTGGCCGACACGCGCGAGAAGCTGCTTTTGCAGCTCGGCCGTGGAGCCGGCGAACAGCAGCACCCGCATGCCGGGTCGTCCGTCTGGTGTCTCGGCTGCAACCAGTTCCCGGTCGATGGCCGCCTCGACGCCGCAGGCGATGATCGAGGTCGCAAAGCCGGTCATCGCCGTTGCGGCGTTGCGCGCCCATCGGCGACTGTCCGCAGTGATCACCAAGGCGGTTGCACGCATGTCGAATGCCTCGGCGAAGGTCGCGTCGATTCGCACGCCGTTACGGCTCAGCGCGCGCATGCAACCATCTCGAATGGCTGTTCCAGCAGCCCTGCCAAGGTTTCCGGCACGTCGAATGCGGTCCGCGCGACACCGAACCGCTCTTCATAATAAGCCGACAGCCGGCGTTCGATTGCTGCGTCGACCCGAGTGGCCGCGGCGATCGCCCGACCCGGCACCAACTCCACGATCTCGCCCTCGCGCATGATCAGGCGCCCATCCTTGAACACCAGCGCTGCGTTGCGAAACATCGCCGCGCGGTCGGCTTGCGGGCGATAGACGGCAATATCGGCGCGCGCGCCAGGCGCCAGATGTCCCCGATCCGTCACGCCCAGCAAACGCGCGGGTGCAGCGCGAGTCATCGTGGCGATCTCGCGCCAATCGTATTCGCGGGTGATCTGCGGCAAGGTGCAGACCGACATCGCTTCCTTGGGCAAGGTGCCGATCCATTGCGCGCGCAACTCGCGATCCATCAGCAAGGCGAGCAAATCGGGGTAAGAGGTGAACGGCGCGCCATTCGGGTGGTCGGTCGTGAACAGGATGCGGTTCGGATCATCGATCAGCAGGAACAGTTCCAGCCCCGCCGCCCATTGCACGGCGTTGAAGAAATTGCCACGGCGATACCGGTACGGCACGACCCCGAACCCGTTTCCCTCGCCTTCGTACAAGACAGATTTGCGCGGATACGCCTGATTGCGTGCGTTGAACTGGCGTAGCGTATCACAGGAAATCGTGACGGTCTGGCCGAACATAACCTGACCCACATCGGCCGTGACGTGAGGATGCGCGTTCACTGCCTCGGCAAACTGCGGCGCCGCGGAGGAAAAGCCGCGCGGCCCTTCGGTTCCGTACGAATAGAACTGCAAATGCGCCAAGTGCAGCGGCAACCCTTCGGCGGCGTCGATCGTCGCGCATGGCCGTCGCGACGTTCCCCGGCAGTCCCAGATTGTTCGTGTGCAGATGCAGCGGATGCGGCAGGCCGAGAGCAACGACGGCACGCTGCAAGGCCTGCATTATCGCGCGCGACGAAATTCCGTAGCCGGGGACCTCATCATCCAGATTGAAGCTGCGCGCATTGGCCTTGAAGGCGGCGGCGCCGCCGGGATTGATCGTCTTGGCGCCCAGCGCGCGGGCACCGGCCAATACCCTCGCGGCGTAGTCGGCGACGGCGGCGCCGGATTCGCCGTCACGCAGCAATTGCAGCAGGAAATCCTCGTTGCCGAGGACCGTCAGGATTGCTTTGTCGATCAAGGGAATGCACGCAAGTTCAAGCTGTGCCTGCAGTGCGTGGTGCGGCAGGACCGCCGGTTCGACGACCAGCGTGAACCCCATAGCCGCATAGAGCCGGCCGATATCAAAGCAGACCGGTGCGGCGTCGAACAGGCCGTTGCGGCGCTGCTCCGGTAGCAGCAGGCGGGCCGTGTTTACGTTGAAACCGGCGATATGCGAATGGATATCGATACCGCCAGCCAAGACGATCGCGCCGGTGGCGTCGTGGCTGTCATCCGCGTCCCGCCCGTCCGAGGGCGGTGCAACAATGCGGCCGTCCTCGAACCAAATATCGGCCGGCTCGTCGCGGTTTTGCGTCGGATCCACGATCCGGCCGCCACAAATCACGCTCAGCACGCTGCGGATTCCGCCTGCACCCGCGCGATGATGCGCGACAGCACATAGTCGGCCGTTGGCGCGCCGCTGGGCGAGGCAGCCGTGAAAGTCGCGAGCGCTCCAAGTGCCGGATCGAACAGCACGCTGTCATGATCTCTGCCCGGCGCCCCGACCGTGATCGACACATCGGCGGCGAGCCGGCGTGGCCCTGTTTCGGCCGTGCTCAGCACCACAGTGGGAATGCGGCGCTGCCAGTTCGGCTCCGCCGCGCCCAACGAAGCCAGCCAGAGCCCCGCGTCTGCTTTCCTTCTTTCACCAGGCGCTCGCCGTCGAACTGCCACGGATCGTGCTCGGGCACGCCGCGACCAAACGAGACGGGCAGGGGGACGCCGGTCATCCACGCCGCGACCTGGTTGGCGCCCCAGGCATTCTCGCCAGGCGGGATCGGCAGGCCGGCGAAACGGGTGCGCTCATTAAGATACCCGATCAGCGCGCATACCATTTCGATCGCAACCGGTTCGAGCGCGGCAGCGGACCAGACGGCGACACCGAAGCGGGAAGCGACCAACGCTTCGGCGCAGCTTGCGAGATCCGGGCGTGGCGCGACGGCGATCGGCCGCCCTTGGACGACGGCAAGGAGCTGACCCAGTACAACGGGCAGCTCGGACGTGCGCACCCGTAGCAATTCCACAGAAGGGAACCCCACGTCCGCGTTGCGTTCCGGCCCAAGATGGAAGATCCGAGGCGGATTGTCGGATCGGTGCAGATGGCGGGCGATTGAATTCCATGCTGTGCCGATACCTGGTCCGACCAACAGGAGCAGATCGGCTCGCGCCCGCGCCTCAGGCGGCGAAGTCACGATCCAGCCGTTCTGTCGCATTACGCCGATATCACGCAGCATGACGCGGCTGTGGACATGGTCCGCAACTCCACGCAATGCGCGCGCCAGATCGAGCGCACGCCGGATCGCCGCGACATCGGCCGCAAGCCCCGCGATCAAGGGCAACCGGCTGGCCCGAAGCAGTGCGGCCGCGGCGTCGATCGCCTCGCCAAGTGATGCTTCGCGCCCTGCGATCTGGGGGCGCTTACGGGCGGCGGAGCGGTCTTCACCTCTACCTCCGCGCGGGAGAGGTCGCCTAGTGCCATCAGCTTCGTTCCGCCCTTAATCACTCGTCATATTTGATGTAAGCGAA
Organism: uncultured Pseudomonadota bacterium; assembly: GCA_963822675.1. GTDB lineage: Bacteria > Pseudomonadota > Alphaproteobacteria > Acetobacterales > Acetobacteraceae > CAWGIP01. Next base: position 15,509 of record CAWGIP010000026.1, read on the forward strand.
CCGCTGATCGGTCTTCGGGGTTCCCTCCAAGGCGCCGCCCGCCTTGCCGGGCTGCCATTGGATAACCTCCTCGATCTTGCTCGCCAGCTCGAAATCCTTGTCGGTGATCCCCTTGGCCGTGTGGGTCATCAGCCGGACCTCGACCCAAGCATAGGACACGGTCAAATCCGGGTGGTGCCATGCCGCCTCCGCGAGATGGCCGATCGTATTGACGACCATCAGCGTACTCTTCCAGCCGTGCGTACGGAATGTGCGCCGGATCCAGCCACGCTCCAGTCGCCAATGCGGCAGGGATTGTTTTAAACGGGATTCGACCTCGTCTTCAGGGTAAGCCTTTTCGGCGCGTTCGGTCATTTCGCCCTCCCTTGAAGCGTCGCGGACGCGCATCGGCGCTGCCCGCTTCACCTGATTGCCCGGGTGCAATCGAGCGTGCAACATGCGGCATGTCCAGTGCAACGGTGCGGGCGGGCGCTCCGCGACGGGTCCGGGTGGTGTGTTCGGCCCGGCTGCACATGGGTTTCTTCGACCTGAACGGTGCGATGGGCCGTCGTTTCGGCAGCATTGGGCTTTCACTGGACGGACCGGAAACCCGGCTTTCGCATCAAATGCAACGCACGAACTATTGTCGAAGGTGCCGAGGCCGAGCGGGCCGGTCGCTATCTCGCGATCATGACCGATCATCTGGCGCTGTCCTCACCGCACCGGCTGGTGCTCGCATCGGCAATACCCGCTCACGCCGGGCTCGGGTCGGGCACACAGCTAGCCCTCGGCATTGCCGCCGCCCTGCGCACCCTGCACGGCCTGCCGCTCGATCCGAGCGGTGACGCAACGCGCCTGGGCCGAGGCGCCAGGTCGGGCATCGGCGTCGGATTATTCGAGCAGGGCGGGCTGGTAATCGACGGCGGGCGCGGCGACTCGTGATGAGCCGCCGCCGGTTCTGGCGCGGCTGCCGGTGCCGGCGGACTGGCGTATCATTCTGCTTCGCGATCCGGCGCGAGCGGGGTTCGCCGGAGGCATGGAGCGCGACGCTTTCGCCGCATTGCCACCGATGCCCAGTCGGCGACGCCGATCACATTTGTCGGCTCGTGCTGATGCGCGCGCTTCCAGCGCTGGCCGAGGCGGACCTGCGGCCTTCGGCGCCGCAATCAACGAGCTTCAAGCGATGCTGGGCGACTACTTCGCCCCTGTCCAGGATGGACGCTTCCACAGCCCGCTTGTCGCTGCGGCTCTCGCGCAACTCACGGCATTGGGTGCCGCCGGAGCGGGCCAAAGTTCCTGGGGGCCGACCGGCTTCGCTTTTGCGCCCAGCGAGGCGGAAGCCGACCGCCTCGCTCGTGGCCTCGCCGATCACGAGGTGGCGAAGCACCTGGACTGGAGCATTTGTCGGGCGCTCAATCACGGCGCGCGGGTGATCGTCGAGACCGGGGATTGAGACCATGACCGAGAAGCGGATCCTGCACATGCTGAGCCCGCTTCCCTACGTGAGCCCGTTCGACGTCAACATGGCGCTGGACGCGGGATTCGATGCGGTGTTGCCGTACCCGGCGATCAAGCTTGCCGACGTAGGGCCGCTGGTGCAGGACGCGATCTTTTCGCGACCACCCAAGGCCGGGGTGCGCACCGGCCTGTTTATCGGCGGGAAAGACGCGCTGCTCGCGCTCGACACGCTGGAGGCGGCCAAGCGTGCGATGGTTCCGCCCTTCGCTTTGTCGCTGTTTGCGGACCCTGCCGGGTCGTTCACCACGGCCGCCGCGATGGTTGCGCGGGTCGAGCGCTTGCTGCGAAAAAAGCACGAGGAGCTGAGAGGACGTTCCGTCCTGGTCTTTGGCGCGACCGGCGTCGTCGGGTTTGCTGCCGGTGTGATTGCCGCGCTTCATGGGGCCGAAGTCACGCTGGCCGGCCATGACGGTCGGCAACGAGTAGAGCGGCTCGCAACCGAAACGAAGCGCCGCTTTGGAGTGGAACTGCGCGCCGTCGATGGGAGCACCGAGGACCGAAAGGTCCGGGCGCTGCAAGCCGCCGATATCGCCTTTTGCGCCGCCAAGGCCGGCGTGCGCGTGCTTGAAACGGCCATGCTGCGTTCGGCGCCTCGGTTGCAGATCGTGGCCGACGTGAACGCCGTTCCCCCTTCGGGCGTCGAGGACGTTGACGCGATGGCGGACGGAACGCCTGTTGCCGGCACGAATGCTGCCGGGATCGGCGCGCTCGCGATCGGCCAGACGAAGTACAAGACCGAATTCGGCCTGTTCCGCCGTATGATCGAGGCGGAAAAGCCGGTCGCCCTCGATTTCCGCGACGCGTTCGACCTCGCCCGCGAGCTTGCCCACTGACGGCGCCTTCGTGCTGGTGGCGGGACTCTCGGGCCGGGCGCTTGCCCAAGCCGCGCGCCGTGCCGGATACCGGCCGTTGGTCGCGGACATGTTCGGCGACCTCGATACGCGTGCGGCATCCGCGGCGGTCGAGCAGGTGCGTGGCGACCTGCATCGCTGCCTGCCGGCACGCGGCATGCTTGCGGCGATCGACCGACTTGCGGCGGGCCGGACTGTCGAAGGGATCGTGTGCGGGGCAGGTTTTGAGGATCGGCCGGGTCTGCTTCGCCGGCTCGCCAAAAAGGCGCCGCTGCTCGGCAATGCGCCGGAAGTGGTCGCACGGGTCAAGCACCCCGAGCGGCTCGCCGCCCTATGTCTGGAGGCTCGCGTGCCGCATCCGGCAATCACGCGGGATCCACCGCAAGGGCCGGGCTGGCTGCTGAAACGGATCGGCGCTTCGGGAGGCGAGCATATCCGTCCGGCAGCGCAAGGGCAGACGCCGGGCCGGCGGCATTATTGGCAGCGCTTTGAGGCCGGTCGCCCGGTATCGGCGCTGTTTTTGGCAAATGGCCAAGCAAGCCTTGTTCTGGGCTTCTCCGAGCAATGGTCCGCGCCGGCCCCGGGGCTGCTGTTTCGCTACGGCGGCGCAGCCGGACCGGCGGTGTTGACCGAAACGCAAGCGGCTTCATTGTCCGATGCGGTGGCACAACTCGTGTCGTTGACTAGGCTCGTCGGCCTGAACGCGGCGGATTTCCTTCTGCGCGACGACGAAATCTGCCTGTTGGAAATCAACCCCCGCCCGGGTGCCAGCCTGGACGTGTTCCCGTTTCGCGATCTGTTTGCCTGGCACGTCGACTGCGTGCCGCGGTCGCTTGCCGGCAGGCGATGTTGGAGCCGTTGCCCGCGCGTGCCGCTCAAATCGTTTATGCGGAACACAGCCTGTGTCTGCCGCCCGGCTTCGTCTGGCCGGACTGGGCGGCGGACCGCCAACCGCCGGGCGAAATGGTCGCCGCCGGCGGTCCGCTCTGCACGGTCATAGCCGAGGCGTCCACCATCGCCGAGGCGCGCGCCTTGGCGGAGCAGCGTGCGGCCGAAATCCTGAGCGTGGCGGAGCAATCGACATGACCGAGAGCAAGGCGGATTTTGGCCTGAATGACCGCGCGTGGCACCTGTTCCAGCAGATGCGCGAGGACGCCGCCGGGCTGCGAGTCGCGATATCGCGGGGCAGTTCGGGCGAGCATCTGATGGACGCCGGGGCAGCAACGCCCGGCGGCATCGAGGCGGGGCTGCGGATCGCCAAGATCTGCATGGGCGGGATGGGGCATGCGCGGATCGTGAGCAACGCCACTATCCCGCGCTGGCCATGGACGATCACCGTGGCCTCGTCGCTGCCGGTGATCGCCTGCCTGGGCAGCCAATACGCCGGCTGGCGGCTTTCGCATGGCGAGGGGCGGGACGGCTTCTTCGCGCTCGGCTCGGGTCCGGCACGCGCTGCGGCGCGACGCGAGGATCTGTTTAACGAGTTGGGTTATGGCGAGGCGGCAAGCCACGCCGTTCTGGTATTGGAAAGTCCGCGCCCGCCACCGGGCCCTTAGTGAAGCGTATCGCCGAAGACTGCCACGTGTCGGCGGAAGCGGCTCGCGATTATTTATGCTCCGACGCAAAGCCTGGTGGGTTCGGTGCAAGTCGTCGCGCGCGTGCTGGAAGTTGCGCTGCACAAGGCGCATGCGCTGCATTTCCCGCTTGAGCGCATCCTGGACGGAATGGGCGCGGCGCCATTCGCCCCGCCGCATCCGGATTTCGTGACCGCTATGGGCCGCACCAATGATGCGATCATCTTCGGGGGCCGCGTGCAGCTTTTTGTGTCCGGGCCGGCTGCCGACGCCAAGGCGCTGGCCGAAGCGTTGCCGGCGTCCGCGTCGCGCGACTACGGGCGGCCGTTCGCGGAGATTTTTGCCAGCGTGAAAGGCGATTTCTACGCGATCGACCCGATGCTTTTCAGCACCGCCGAGGCGCAGGTGACGGCAGTCGAAACCGGCGAGACTTTCCGGGGTGGGCGACTGGACCCGGACTTGCTGGATGTATCGTTCGGCGATCCCGCGGACTAGGGCGTGCCCCGCATCGCGCTCGCGGGTGACACGCCAGACTGGCACGCACGCCGACTGATCGCCGCATTCGCTGCCGAAGGGGCAGAGCTTGTTCCGGTCCGCTTGCAGGAGTGCGGTTTTGATACGGCGGCGCCGGCCGGGCTCGCCCTGCCGGGGTTTAGCACGGCGATACCCGATGCGGTCCTGGTGCGCGCCATTGCCGCTGGCAGCTTCGAGGAGGTGACGCGCCGGCTGGGCGTGTTGCATGCATTTCGTGAGCTGGCGTGCCGGCGTGGAACGACGCGCGCGCGATCGAGCGCTGCGTCGACAAGTCCATGACGAGTTTCCTGCTCGCGCGTGCCGGGATTCCGACGCCACGAAGCTGGACGGTCGAGGGGGAAGCCGCCGCGCGCGCCCTTGTGGAACGCGAGGCCGCGCACGGTCCGTTGGTGTTGAAGCCGCTATTCGGGGCCGAGGGTCGCGGGCTTCGGCTGATCGAACGCGCGGCCGAGCTTCCTCCTGTGGCGGAGGTTGCGGGCGTCTATTACTTGCAGCGCTTCGTGCGCACTGGCGAGGCCGCGTTTCAGGATATGCGCGTGTTGGTCTGCGCGGGCCAGGTGCTCGGTGCAATGGCGCGCGTCTCGCGCCACTGGATCACCAATATCCGGCGTGGCGGCAGTCCGGAACCGATGCGTCCCGATCATCAACTGTGCGCACTGGCACTGCGGGCCGCGGCGGCGGTGGGAGCCGTCTATGCGGGGGTCGATCTGCTGCGGGACCGAAGCGGTCAGATATTCGTGCTGGAGGTGAACAGCATGCCGGCTTGGCGTGGGCTGCAACGTGTCACCGAGCACCCGATCGCGCGCCGCATCGCCGCCGCCTTGCTGGCAAGTCTGCGATGATTCGTGCGGAATGCGATCGAGGCCGCGTTTCGTGCCGCCTGCGCCGAGGAGATCGCTGCGCTGAAGCCGGGCAACGTGCATGTGCACGCCGCCGGCCACGGCATGACCAGCCAGGATTTTTTGGCCAGCGCCGAGGCATCCGCGCCCGCGCTGTGCGCGAGCGGTGCATCGCTTGGAGGGCGCATTCTCGGTGCGATTGTCGCCACGCGCGAAGCGGTTTCAATGAACACCAATCTTGGCATCGTTCTGCTGTGTGCGCCGCTCGCGATGGCGGCGGAGGCGGAGACGGGTGGGGATCTGCGGGATCGCGTGCGAGATGTCTGCGAGGGCGCCGGTATCGACGATGCCGAACTCGTTTTTCGCGCCATTGTGCTTGCCGCTCCGGGAGGACTGGGTGACGCGGCGCAACACGACGTGCGTGCCCCGGCTCGCGTGCCGCTTCTGGCTGCAATGGCGGAGGCTCGCGACCGCGACCGGATTGCTCACCAGTATGTGACCGGATTTGGCGACGTGTTTGGCCTGGCGCTGTCGGTTTACCAGGACACGCTGCGCCAGTGGACGGACCCGGTCTGGGCAACACTCGCCGTATATCTGGAGCACCTCTCCGCCGCGCCTGACAGCCACATCATGCGCAAGCGCGGTAAAGGTGCGGCGTCGCAGGTGATGCACGCAGCGCGGTCGATGCGGTCGCGGCTGATGGCGAGTAAGGAGCCGGCATTGCTCTTGCCGGAGCTTGCTTCTTGGGACGCGGCACTGAAGCGGGAGGGGCTGAACCCCGGCACGTCGGCCGACCTGACCGTCGCGAGCTTATTTGCGCAACGCTTGCTGAGCTTATTGCACTCGGCTGGGCGGGATGATTGAGTGCCGCGCGGGCGGACCGGGACAGCGCGCCCTGCCGGGCCCGCTCCGGCTTTCGTGGGCGCGACGGTACCGCATCATCACGGTGAGCAGGGAGAGACCGGCATGGCGACGATCAGCAAAGTTTGCGTAGGCGAGTCACTGGTTGGCGAAGGCAACGAGGTCGCCCATATCGACCTGATCATGGGTCCGCGGGGGAGCGCCGCCGAAATCCGCGTTCTGCCACGCGCTGACAAACAACAAGGATGGTTTCACCTCGCTGCTGGCCGTCGTCGGGCCAAATCTGCTGACCAAGCCAAACACAATTCTGTTCAACAAGGTCACGATCAAGGGCGCCAAACAGGCCGTGCAGATGTTCGGACCGGCGCAGCACGCGGTGGCGAAGGCGGTGGCCGACAGCGTGGCCGAGGGCGTGATCCCGGAAAGCGAGGCCGACGATTTGTTCATTTGCGTCGGCGTGTTCATTCACTGGGAAGCGGCCGACGACAAGAAGATCCAGGAGTACAATTACCGCGCCACAAAGGAATCGATTGCGCGCGCGGTTCGCGGCGAGCCCAAGGCCAGCGAGGTCGTGCGCCGCCGCAACGATGTGAAGCACCCGTTCGCAGCTTAGAGCCCGTTCTTATTCGCGAGGATCGTGGCGCTGCTCCCCCTTTCCGGCGGACACGGGAAAGGGAGGCGGGCGCCGGCGCCCGGGGGTGCTCCTCGTGTAGCCTACAGTTCGACCCCTCGCGTATTGACGCCCATGGCGTAAACCGAGGTGCTCGCACAGATGTAGAGGATGTTGTGTTCACGGCCGCCGAAACACAGATTGGCGGCCACTTCCGGCAGGACGATGCGCCCGATCGGCGTGCCGTCCGGGGCGTAGACGCTGACGCCATTGAAGTTCTTGTCGTTTTCCGCCCAGCCGCCGGCCGACCACAGATTGCCGTTGGCGTCGACCCGGATGTCGTCGGCGATGCCTCCCTTCATATCCTTGAGGTCGTGGAACACCTGGCCGTTGGTCAGCTTGTTGTCCTCGCCGACATCGAAGACGCGGATCCAGCTATGTTGCGGTCCCGAAGCGGCGAAGGCGCCGATGCCAGTATCGGTGATATAGAGCTTCTTCTCATCGGGTGAGAAGCATAGGCCGTTCGGCTGGTTAAAATCGCCGACCGCGACCATAAGCTTGCCGCTTTTCGGATCGAACGTATACACATTGCTCGGCAGTTCCGGCTCCGCCTTAGCGAGACCCTGGTGCTCGAGCAGGATTCCGTAAGTGGGATCCGTGAACCAGAGCGTGCCATCTTTTTTGGCGATGATACCGTTCGGCGAATTAAGCTTCTTGCCTTCGAAACTGTCCGCGATCACGGTGATGCGCCCGTCATATTCGGTGCGGGTCACGCGCCGCGCCCCTTGTTCGCAACTCAGCAGCCGTCCTTGCCAGTCGCGCGAGTTCCCGTTGGCATGGTGAGAGCTCTCGCGGAAGATCCGGACCTCGCCCGTCAATTCATTCAATTCGTAAAGTTTATTTGCCGGGATGTCGCTCCAGATCAGGCGGTGCTGGTCCGCGAAATACACCGGACCTTCGGTGAATTTCATGTCCCAGGCGACGCGCCGCAGCCCAACCGGTCCGGCGCTCAGCTTGATCATGCGTGGATCAAACACCTCGAACGCAGCATCGGGATAGGCGGCCGATGCCGGATCCGCCCAATTGCGCGGCGGCGGTGTGGTCCCCTGCGGATCGGGCACCTGTTTTGCCAACGCGGGTGCAGCCGCCAGAGACCCGGCCGCAGCTGCTGCGGATTGAAGAAAACCACGTCGATTCATTGCGTTCTCCTCCTCAGGGTTTTGCTAAGCGCTCTATTGGCGGGGATTGGAACAATCATAGGCGCGGCGATCGCGGGCTGCTAATTACAGCGTCGTCGTCGTCATTTCATCTGTTGTTAATTTTGCTAATTGACAAAATCGGAGCGCCGGTTTGTATCGCATCGTGCGCAGCGCACGTTGAGTTTCAGAGCCTACCCCCCGCCCACAGGCCTCAGTGCCGGGCGATCGCGTTCAAATCCGCCGTGCCGAGCGCGCCGTTATGCAATGCAGTCGCGACCAGCGCCCCCGCGGCACCGATATCGCGCAGCGCGGCCAGATCGTCCCGATTACGCACGCCACCGGCAGCATAGATGCGACCGCGAGGATGCCGTTGCACCATCTGCCCGACGCGATCCAGGTCCGGGCCTTCGCCCGCCCCAACCCGGCTCAAGCTCATCACGATCACACGTTGTGGCCAGAGATCTGTTGCATCCAAAATTTCCGGCGATCCCTGGAAGGAATCACCTCGGAAGTCGAGCGAAAGAATCACGCGCGCGTTGCCGCGCAGCCGCCTCAGCAGCGAGAGATCGGTCTGCGACTCACTTCCGAGAACGAGATAGCCTGCGCCGCTGTCAAGATAATACCGAGCGGCTTGCCATGTGCCGATCCCGCCATCGACCCATAGTTCGAGCGTAGGGAAGAGACCCGATAGAGTGGCGAGAATGGTATGATGTTTTCCGAGGCCCGCAATCGCGTCCAGATCGGCGATGTACAGGCGCCGGAAGGGATACAGCGCAAGCAAGCCGGATACGACATCCTGCGGCGCGGCGGATGGCGCCAGCGGCGTCTCGATCGGCTGGTACGCGTCGCGCCGCCCGCCGCGTGCATGCACCACCAGCCCGGATTTCAGGTCGATCACCGGCACAATATCCATGCTGCTAGACTGTCGGGTTCGGAACCGCGGTTCAAGCAGACTGGAGAACGGCATGCGAGGGCGGGTTGGATGGGATGTCGGCGGCGCGCATCTGAAGGCTGCCAGGGCCGAGGCAGGCCGAATTGTGGATGTTGCGCAAGTGCCAAGTCCGCTGTGGCTCGGGCTCGACCGGCTGCGTGAGGCGATCGAAGCCTTGCGGCCCCGGTTCGGCGGCGCCGAACTGCACGCCATCACAATGACCGGCGAAATGGCGGATGTGTTCGCCTCGCGCGGCGAGGGCGTTGCCTGCCTCGCCACGGTCATGCGCGATGCGCTCGCCCCGCTCCCGGTGATGATCTATGCGGGCGCGACCGGGTTCGTGCCGCCCGAAACAGCCGGCGCTCATGCCGGGCGAATCGGCTCCGTCAACTGGCACGCGAGTGCGGCTCTAGCCGCCATGCATGTGCCCGAGGCGCTATTCGTCGATATCGGTTCCACCACGACGGATATTATCCCGATCCGCGACGGCGTCCCCGTGTCCGTCGGTTGGACCGATGCCGAACGTCTGGCAAGCGGCGAGCTTGTCTATACCGGCCTGACGCGCTCTTTCGTCATGGCGCTCTGTGATCGCGCGCCGGTCGCCGGAAATTGGACGCAACTGGCTTGCGAATATTTTGCGTCCACCGCGGATGTGTATCGCATACTGGGCGAGTTGCCCGAAGACGCCGACCAGATGCCGGCTGCCGATCGGCGGGAGAAGACCGCGTCAGCCTCGCGGGCGCGACTGGCACGCATGGTCGGGCGCGACGCCATGGACCTGGACGATGCCGCATGGAATGGCTTGGCTCGGTGGTTTGCCGAGAGGCAGCTTCGCCTGATCGACGATGCCGCGCGCCTTGTGCTCTCCCGCGCCAAACTCCGCGCCTCGGCGCCTGTGCTAACTGCCGGGGCCGGGCCGCATGTGGCGCGTCGGCTCGCCGATCGGCTTGGTCGCCCGAGCTCTGATTTCGCGGCCTGTCTTCCCGCCGCCCCGGATGTTGGCGCAAGGCAGGTTGACAGCTGCGCACCGGCAGTCAGCATGGCGTTGCTGGCCGAATCACTTATGCCAAATCCGCGACCCTTTGCAGTGCCTCCCGGCCACGAATCACAATCCAGCCGCTCTGCAGGTCAATGATTCCGCGCCGCTGCCATTCGCGCAGGCAGCGATTTACGTTTTCTCGCGTGCCGCCGATCATGTTGGCAAGCTCGCCCTGCGAGAGCGAGATGCGGGCGCCACGGGCGCTATCGGCCGCCTCGCCGGCGCGCCGCAGCAGCGTCTTCGCCAGCCGGGTCGGAATGTCGTGGAAGGCGATATCCGACATCCGTTCGTCGGCGCGGCGAATGGTCGCACACAGCAGCTCCAGCAGCTTGATGCAGACTTCGGGGTGGGTTTGCAGCATCGGCAGAACGTCGCGGCGTTCCAGCACGAGCAGCTCGCAATTCGTGAGCGCAGTGGCGTCGGCGGTCCGCTCACGCCCGTCGATCAGGGCGATTTCCCCGAACACCTCTCCGGCTGTCAGATCGGCCAGAACGAGGTGCTTGCCGCTGGCAACCGGATAGGTGATCCGCACGGTTCCCACCAGGACCGCCATCATGTTCTGGCCGGGAGCGCCGGCATGGAAGATCACTTCGCCGGCCACGTAGCTGCGCCGGTGTGCGCGCGCGGCAATCTCGCGCCGTCCGTGCTCCTCCAGCGCTTGGAACAGCAGAAACTTGCCCAGCACGCGCAGGCTCTGATCGGTTAGTTGCGACTGCGTCATGGGTGCCCCGCCCTTCCCGCAGCACTGCCGGTCTTTGCCAGTGCTTTCCGTTATCGGCCGGCTAACACATGGCCGCGAATTCCAATGATTTGCAAGAGCATCTGTTAGATGGGAAAGCGACCACGCCATACCGCGCTTGCCAGAAGCAGCAGCGAATGCAACCAACAGGCGCCATCTCCGATTAGAGACAACCGGGGAAACCGCCAATGGCCATGGTGCTGATCGCACGCTAAACAAGGCGAATGGCACCGACCCTGACCAAATTGGCGCGCCCGGGCCGTCCTGGCCCGCAGCGCCGTGACGTCCTGTTCGGCGGAGTATGCCTGTGCTGCCTGCCGTCGCTGGCCCGCGCAGCTACCGAGGCAACCGGCGGCACGACCGGGCCGGAAGCCCCCGTGCTGCCCTTCACAACCGTCGAAGTCGCGCCCGGCATTCATGTCCGTCGCGGCGTGGATCAGGACGCCACGGCCGACAATGACGATGCCATTGCCAATATCGGCTTCATCATCGGCCGCGAGTCCGTCGCTGTGACCGACCCGGGCGGGTGTCTGCGCGACGGGGAGAGGTTACGCGCGGCGATCCGGGCGGCAACCGACCTGCCGATCCGCTACGTCGTCCTATCGCATGTCCATCCCGACCATGTGTTCGGTGCCGGAGCATTCATTGCGGACAAGCCGGTGTTCGTCGGCCATGCGAGGCTGCCCGCCGCACTCGCCATGCGCGGTTCGTTCTACCAGAGGGAGCTCGACGGGATCCTTGGCTCCGGTTTGGCCGGGCCGGTGATCACACCGACCATGCTCGTCCAGGACCATGCCGAGGTCGACCTGGGCGGCCGGGTGCTCGTGCTTACTGCGCATGGTCCTGGGCATACCGATGCCGACCTCAGCGTGTTGGATCGCCGCACGGGCACGCTGCTGGCCGCGGATTTGCTGTTCGTCGGGCGCGTGCCCGCGCTGGATGGCAGCCTGACCGGCTGGCTGCGTGAGCTGGAAACGCTGACCAAACTCGGTGCGAAGCGCGCGGTTCCCGGTCACGGCCCGGTCAGCGTCGATTGGCCCGGCGCGGCCACCGACGAACGGCGCTATCTTCGGACATTGCTGCGCGAAACGCGCGAGGCAGTCGGGGCGGGTGTTCCCATCGAGCAGGCGGCGCGGACGGTTGGGCTTGGCGAGCGTGGCAAGTGGGCACTGTTCGACGACTATAACGGCCGCAACGTGATCGAAGCGTACAAGGAACAGGAGTGGGAGTAATGCGCGACCTGCCGAGACAAGCGGTGCTGCGAACCGCGCTTGCGACGTTCTGCGCCCTCGGCTTGGTCGCTTTATCACCCGCCGCTCGGGCCGAGGACGACAGCGCTGCGCAGGCGGCGCGCTGGACTGCGCTGCAACAGGCGATTTTCGCCGAGCATCCGGCCTTGCGGGACGGCGGCAATCTTATCCAACTTAATGCGCCCGCACGCGCGCTGGATGCGGCCCTGGTGCCTGTGACGATCACTGTTTCTCCGGAAATCAAGGTGAAGTCGGTCTATATGGTGATCGACAGCAATCCCTCGCCGCTGGCCGCGCATATCACGTTCGGGCCGAAAGCCGACGGCCGCAGCCTGACCTTGCGGGTGCGGATCAACGACTACACGCTGGTGCATGCGGTGGCCGAGACCACCGACGGCAACCTGTACGAGACGGCGAAATTCGTGAAGGCCGCCGGTGGCTGCTCGGCCCCGTCCGGGCCGGATGACGAGGTGGCGCTCAAGGGAATCGGCCGCATGAAGCTGCGAATACTGGGCGACTATACGCCCGGCAAGCCGGAGCAGGCGCAACTCCTGATTCGCCATCCCAACTTCAATGGCATGCAGATGAACCAGCTCACGCGTACCTATACGCCGGCGCGGTTCATCCGGAGCACTGATATTACCTATAACGGCGCCGAAGTGTTGCACATGGATTCGGACATTTCGCTTTCTACGGATCCGGCGATTACGTTCGGTTTCGTGCCGTGGGATAAGGGCGAAATCAAAGTCGTCGTGCACGACAGCAAGAATGCGACGTTCGAGCACAGTTTTCCGGTCCCGGCACACGAAAGTTGAACCAACGGATTGTCTCGGCGATCGCGCTGTTGAGCGCTCTTGTTGTCGGCCCTGCTCTTCGCATCCGCGAAAGCGGGGATCCACGCACATTGGCAGGCTTTACGGATGCACCGGCAACAGTGGATCCCCGCTTTCGCGGGGATCCACGGAGATCCCCGTCATCGGCACGCAGGTACTCCAGAAACTTCTTCAGGCGGGCCCCGTGCTGCTGCTGGACGTGGCACGCGCCCCGCGCCGACCAATGGGCCTCGCGCCGGGCGCGCCGTGGCTGCCGCTGCCGCACGAGGACATTCCCGGCAGCGTTTGGATGCCCAGTGTCGGCGACGAAACGATTACCTCGGCTGTTGAGGCGTTCCTGCCCGACCAGCTCGCGCAGCGCACCGGCGCGGATCGCGACCGGCCGATCGTGGTCTATTGCCACGAGCACTGCATACTGAGCCGCAATGCGGCTAATCGTATCATCGGCTACGGCTATCGCCACGTGTTCTGGTATGCGGGCGGGATCGAGGCGTGGCGCGCTGCCGGCCTGCCGGTGAGGATAACCGAGCCGGTCGCGCCGTAAACTATGGTCCGAGGTCGTCCAGCCTCGGTTCTCGGTGCCCGGGCCAGCTCACGGCTTGAGTTCCCTAAAGCGTTCGAGCCTCCGCCCACCACACGCCGAACGGCTCACGATCCGGCACCAGGCTGAAGCGGAACGGCCGCTCCTTACGCCGATTTTGGGCGGCGACACCAACACGCGGAGCGTTCGCATGCCGGCCGACCACCTAGCCGGAGAACTCGCTATCGTTACCGGCGCTTCCAGCGGCATAGGCCGCGAACTCGCCAAGGTCGGCGCCCGCAATGGGTTCGACTTGCGGATCGCCGTCGACGAACCGGCCATCGATGAAGCAGCGGGGGAGATCGCGGCCGCGGCGCGGCGGTGGATGCCGTGCACGCGGATTCGGCGACCCTGGGGGCGCGGACCGGCTCTATGCGGCGATCGGCGGCCGCCGGGTGGAGGCGCTGTTGGCGAACGCCGGACGGGGGCTCGGCAAAGGCTTTCTCGATCAGGATTTCGCCGATGTCCGACGCGTGGTGGACACCAACATCACCGGCACGATCTATCTGATCCAGAAAGTCGGGCGCGACGTGTGGGCACGCGGCCGGGGCCGCATCCTGATCACCGGCACGGATCGCCGGTTTTGCGCCCGGAACCTATCAGGCGGTCTACAACGCCTCCAAGGCGTTCCTCGACAGTTGTTCTCCGCGCTGCGCCACGAAGTGGAAGACCGGGGCGTCACCGTGACGTGCCTGATGCGCGGCGACGGCGGCGTGGTGAGCGGCTGGCAAAACAAAAATTTACAAACAGCGATCGCCTCCGTCACGCCGGCCGGCATCCGGGCGGAGTTGACGCCCGCCTCGTGCCGACGCGCTAGGACGCCCCACTCCTACCCTCTCCACCCCCGGGGGCGGAGAGGGAGAGAGACGCGACTTTTACGGGTTGGTTATGGTCGCGGTCGTGCCGTCCAATTTGGTGAGCGATATGCTGAAGTGCTCGTTATAGTTCCGCGCGCGGTCTCGCAGATAGCTCAGCGCGACGGCCTCGCCCAACTGGATCGACGTATCGGTGTCGCTGCGCCAGTGGATCCCGGCATGGAGGCCATGCCCAAAGGTGACGTTGTGAGCCAGTTTGTGTAGCTCGCCGTTGACCGTGAGCGGCGCCTCACCGGAGGGCGGCAATGTAGGGCGCGGTAGATGTCCCGTCGCTCGATGGCATAACCGGGTTTTTGGAATGGTGAACGTGCCGTCGAAGAAGAACTTCAGCACGGTGATGCAGGCGCCGGCCACCGCGCCATGCCCGGTGGGGTAGGAGGGATGGGTCGGCGATCCTTCAGGGAAGGCCTGCGACAGGAAATAAGCTGCCGCCGTTCGCCGCTGCAGCTGTCTCTGCACGGCCTGCGAGTTAAGGACCGTTGGGCTGACATGGCCCTCAATGGTTCCTCCATGCCCGCTCCGGATCAGGTGAACGATCGCCGCCGCCGGATTCCGGACGGTGGCGCAGGTGCACCCACCATTTCTGGTACCAGACCGCCTTCAGCGCCTCGTCCGCCGCGGCGGCCAGGGTAGCGGCGAAATCGGGCTGCCCCAGGGTGGCGAAGCCGTTCTGCGTTTTCGAGTTGTTGTAGGGATTGCCCGGATTGAGGGGCGCACCAATCGAGTTCAGGACCAGATAGGCCATGAAATAGGCCTGGTAGAGCACGTCGTCATGCGTATAGGCCGCCAGACCTCGTCCATCACGGAGAAACAGCACGTCGCCCGCTGACAGGCTATTGCCGGTAGGCTGACCGTTCTGGACTTTCAGGAACTCGTCAGGCGCGGTCATGAAGTCCACGCCTTTTTTATTGGTTATGTATTTCTGCGTGATCGGCAAGGATCCCAGCGGTCTGCTGGAGCAGGAACTGCGAGAGGGTACGGCCCGACGGTCTCGCCGGCGAATAAATTCCCGGTCGTTGAACCGCCGCGAAACAGCAGGTCGGGCGTGACCTGATTGGCGGCATTCCGAGGGCCCGCGTAGGCCGGCATCCGCCGCTGCATTGGTCGCGGTGCTGTTCGTCGAATAGTCGGTGAACGCGATATCCCGCAGCAGCGAGGCCCAATACAGCTCCACGAGTTCGGTCGCGTACGCCTCACTGGCGAGTGCCGGCGCGGGCGGCACGGCGAACTGACTCCCATCCAGGCAATCCAGGTAGAAGGCCAGGCCACCCTGCGGTCCGTTCTGTGTGCGCGGGCCGCCCAGGACAATTTTTTCGAAATCAGCGGGGTCGCCGGTGCTGAGCGCGTTCTTGAAGGACTGATACGCAGCCAGATCGACCAGGCCGATGCCTGTTTGCAACAGCCCCTTGGTGTAATACCAGCCGCCCTAACCGATGACCGTTTTTGCCCACTCGCGCTGCGTCACGGAAGCGATGCGGGCGGGCATTTGCATGAACTTGTTCCAAGCCTCGCGGCACGCTTCGATAATGTCGTCGTAGGTTCGCCAGACCCGATGGCTGAGAAAGTTCCCCCGCAGGTATTCCCAGACATTCTCCACCGGATTGAGTTCCGGTGAATACGGCGGCAGCGGTAACAGAACGACGTTGTCCGGCACCTTGAGCCGTGGCGAGCGGTGCCAGCCGGCGCCATCCAGCACCAGGACGGCGATCGCACCGCTCGAAACGCAATGACTGATTTCCGCCAGGTGCTCGTTCATCGCCGCGACATTCACCTCCGGCATGATGACCGCAGCCCCGGTGCTGCGGTCGGGGCAGACGGCACCGAACAGATAGGCCTAGTCGTAGCGCCGATCGCGTGGCGCGCGGGGAAGAGCGCGTTTGGCCCGTATCCGGGTGATGGTGCCTTGCTGGCCTACCTGGCTTTGTCGGTGAACCGAATCTCCACCGGCTTGCCGGCCGCCTCGGGCGGCAAAGCAGCGGCTACAAGGGCCGGAAACTCGCGCTGAAAATCGCCTGCTCCTCGGGCTTGCTCTGCGGGTGCTGCGGACGCACCGAGATGCGCCGGAACGCTAGCTTGCGCAGCAGCTTGCCGATCGTGCGCTCGTGCAGCCTGACGGCGAACGTCTCCGCAATGCGAGCCTGCAAATCGACGCAGCGCCAGCGCACCACGCCGTCCCGCTCAAAGTCCGGACCTTGCTCCACCCAGTTGGCGATCTCGGCCCGCTGGTCCGCGCTGAGGCGCGGCGGCGGGCCGTTCCGCCCGGACCGGTTACCAAGACCCTCCAGGCCGGCTTGGTTGTAGCGGATCACCCAGTCGCGCAGCGTCTGCCGGTCCATCGCGCACGCCGTGGCCGCGTCCCGACGTGACCAGCCTTCCGTCACCAGCGCGATCGCCAGCATCCGGCGCGCCGCGTCGGCATCCGCCGAGCCTGCCGCCGCGGCACGTAGATCGCTGGCCGAAAGCTCCGTCCGACTGATCGCTATGGTCATTGCCGTCCTCCATCTCACGCGAGGACGCGACCACGCTGCGCCGAGCCGTTCCGATTTACGTTCGAGTTAACGATCCGGCCGATTGGTTGATACCAACCCGCACAGACGTCGACTCTCCGGGATCCCAACGCTGCCGGTTCCGATTCGATGCTCACTCAGGGTGATTGGCTTGAGCGAGGCAACGGATGGGTGCGGCAGTGACGATCACGCGGACGAAGCACACGGCGGCTGAGCTGCGTGCGATAGCTGGCAAATGCCACGATGGCGCGCAGGTCCGAAGGCTTTTGGCAGTGGCGATGGTGCTGGAAGGCGGCACGCGCACCGAAGCTGCAGAGCAGAACGGCATGGACCGACAAACACTGCGCGACTGGGTTCATCGCTACAATGAGGCGGGTGTCGAAGGGCTGAAGTCGCGCCGTAGCCCTGGTCCCAAGCCGGCCTTGACCACGGAACAAATGGCGGAACTGAAAGCCCTGGTCATCAAGGGGCCGGATCTGGAGACGCACAAAGTGGTGCGATGGCGTTGTGTGGATCTGCGCGAAGAGGTTGCTCGCCGCTTCAATGTGACGGTGCATGAAAGCACCATTGGCAAGTGGCTGCGTCAGCTCGATATGACCCGGCTGCAACCGCGCCCATTTCATCCGAAGAAGGACGCCGAAGCCGAGGAGGCGTTTAAAAAAACTTCGCTGACTTGGTGAAAGCCGCCCTGCCAGCGTCCGCCACCGGCAAGCCGATCGAGATCTGGTTCCAGGACGAGGCTCGGGTCGGCCAGAAGGGCGGCCATGCCTATGTCTGGGCGCCGATCGGCGCCCGACCTTTGATGGTCCGCGACAATCGCCATGACTCCGCTTACCTGTTTGGTGCGATCTGTCCAAACCGCGCGGTCGGGGCCGCGATCATTATGCCGAACGTCAATGCCGAGGCGATGACCGAACATCTGGCCGAAATCAGCACCCAGGTCGTACCCGGCGCGCATGCCGTGCTGGTTTGCGACAGCGCAGGATGGCACCAGACCGGCGGCCGGCTCGGCGTGCCGGATAATATCACGCTCCTGCCCTTGCCGTCGTATTCCCCCGAACTCAACCCAATGGAGAATGTCTGGGAATATCTCCGCGCCAATCGGCTGTGTGCCCTGGTATGGGACAGCTACAAAGCCATCGTCGCGGCCTGCAGCAGCGCCTGGAATTTTTTCGTCAACGATCCTGACCGCATCCGCTCAATCGGCACCAGGGAGTGGGCGTGTGTCAGCCTCTAGGCGGGTTGGTATAAGTCCCGGATTTGTCGGCATAGAGTGCTTCATCGCCGTTATCGATTTGGAGCGGAGCGATGACGAAAGAATCGTCCCCCGCTGTCCCGGTACGCAGCGCCAGGCATCGCGCGACCCGATTGCTGGTCGCGGGAACCAGTTCTGAGTTGAGCATGCTGTTCTCCTTGCCGTGCAGTATGATGCACAACGGTCCCATCATGACGGGGCGGTGACACCTTCTCGGAAAACACTGGTCCCCGATTCCACTTCGAGGGGAAGTCGGCCCGCACCGACCAAATTCTACTGCACCGAGCGATCAGACCCTGTGATCCATGTCACAGGATCTCGTTAGTGCTAAAATGACATCGCTTTCCCGCAGAACCGTTCAATTCTGCCAACATCGCCCCAATTAGCTCCCGAACAACACCTCCTGCAACGCCTCGAAACTGTCGCGGTCCAGGCGCGCAGATCAGTCCATCGTTCACCCGGTCGACGCGATAAGGCGTGCCGTCGAAATGCGCCGAATAGCCACCCGCCTCGCGGTGGATCAGCCCGCCCGGCGCGTGATCCCACGGCAGCAGGCGTCGATAGACCAGCATGTGACAGCCGCCCGAAGCGGCAAGCCGGTATTCGTGGACGCTGCACCGATAAGCCCAGACCAGCCCGAGCGCGGACAGCCTGCCGCAAATCCGTGAGCGCGCCGGCTCGGGCAGGAATTGCCAAGAGACGACGCCGTTCATGTGTCCGGGCGGAACCGGCTCGGCGACGCGCAGATCTGTCCAACGCCCGTCCGTCGCCTCGATCCAGGCGCCCTCGCCGCGCAGCGCAAGCGCGGTGTCGTCGCCCAGCGGGTCATGAATAGCCGCCAGCACGACCTCGCCATGCGTCAAGGCGGCCGCCATGACGCCAAACAGCGGTACGCCGGAGGCATAGTTGAACGTGCCGTCGATCGGGTCCACGACGAAGGCCAAGGGCGCCGAGGCAAGCGCATCCAGCAGCCGCCGATCGCCGGCAACCGCCTCCTCGCCCACGATCAGGGCACCGGGGAAGCGCCGCTCCAGGCCGGAAGCGATATGCCGCTCCGCCGCTTCGTCGGCGATGGTCACAAGGTCCACCGGACCGGACTTGGTGCGCACGTCCGCCTCGCCAAGCCGGCGGAAGCGCGGCATCACCTCGGCTTGTGCCGCCGCGCGCAGGATGGACGCCAAGTCGGCGGCATCGCGCGACGTAAAGCTCATCCGTGCCGCTCGAACCGCGCGCGATCGGCGGGCAAAAGGCGGACCGTCACATGCGTGCCGTCCTCGGCGTCGCGCCGGTCAAGCACTTCGCCGTGCTGGTAGAGCCAAGCGAGCCGTGCGCCGTCCTCCGGCGCGATCTCGAAATCAGCCGTCTCCATGCGGCGGGCGATCTGTTCGTCGATGGCTGCGAGCAATTCCGGCAGGCCCTCGCCGCGAATCGCCGAGACCGCGACCGCGCCCGGCCGCCCCGGAACATGCGCTACGCCTCCGAGCAGGTCGGCCTTGTTCAGAACTTCGATGGTGCGGATGCGCCAATCCGCGTCGATCGTGCCCGCACGCGCCATTCCGTCCAGCACCGCCATCACGTCAGCACGCTGCGCGGCGCTGTCCGGATGGGCAGCATCGCGCACATGCAGAATAGCATCGGCTTCGGCCACTTCTTCAAGCGTGGCGCGGAAGGCTGCGACCAGTTCCGTGGGAAGATCGCTGATAAACCCGACCGTGTCCGACAGGATGGCACGCCGGCCGGACGGCAGGCGCAAGCCGCGCATGGTGGGATCGAGCGTGGCGAAAAGCTGGTCGCGCGCGGCGACCTCGGCTCCGGTCAGTGCATTGAACAGCGTGGACTTGCCCGCATTCGTGTAGCCGACCAGGGCCACGACGGGGAATGGCACGCGCCTGCGCGCGGAGCGGTGCAGGCCGCGCGTACGGCGCACTTGCTCAAGCTCGCGCCTCAGCTTGACCATGCGCTCCCCGATCAGCCGGCGGTCGGCTTCGATCTGCGTCTCGCCGGGGCCGCCCAGGAAGCCGAAGCCGCCCCGCTGCCGCTCCAGATGGGTCCAGGACCGCACCAACCGTGAACGCTGGTAATCGAGATGCGCAAGTTCAACCTGAAGCGCGCCTTCCCTGGTGGTCGCGCGCTCACCGAATATGTCCAGAATCAGCCCGGTGCGGTCGATTACCTTACAGGACCAGGCACGCTCTAGATTGCGCTGCTGCACCGGCGAGAGTGCGGCATCGACGATCGCAACGGTTACGCCTTCCTCGGCAATACGGGGTACTGCGCGGCCACCTGCCCCTCGCCGAGCAAGGTGGCGGGACGCTTGGCGCGCAGCGGCAGGATCGCAGTGTGCACGATTACCAGGCCAATGGACGCAGCCAAGCCAACCGCCTCGGCGAGGCGGGCCTCTGCCGCGCGCGAGTGCTCGCCCTGCGGTCGCTCCCAGGGGAGAATGACGGCCGCGCGGATCGGCGCGGCGCCGCCTTCGGGCGCTTGCCCGTCAGGCGTCTGCGGCAGTTGCCACCTCCCGCTGAGCGCCTTGCGCCGGCTGGCCGGCCGCGCTCTCGGACTTCGCCGCGTCGAACAGCTGGATCGGAGCGCCCGGCATTACGGTGCTAATCGCGTGCTTGTACACGAGCTGGGTGTGCCCGTCCCGGCGCAGCAGCACAGAGAAGTTGTCAAACCAGGTGATGATTCCCTGGAGCTTGACCCCGTTCACCAAAAAAACGGTTACGGGAGTCTTATTCTTTCGCACGTGGTTCAGGAAAACGTCCTGAACGTTTTGCGTTTTTTCGTTGGCCACGGCGGAATCCTTCTTCTGGGATTGGTGGCGTTATTTGCTCATAACCCGAACTGAGGTGCGTGGCGCGTCCGCGTCCGGGCAACAATAGTCTAACAGCGACTTTCCTTCAGGCAAGCGCACGAAGACGTGCGGCAAGATCACGAGGCGACGGAAAATGGAGATCCGGTGCGGCCAGTTCAACACCTCCGTCATGCGCTGCATCGCCCAGCAGGACCGCCGTCACCCCGGCCCGCCTCGCACTCTGCATGTCGAGCGCAGTGTCGCCGATATACCAAGTCTTCGGCCCGGCTTCTGCGGCCATGCGGGAAAGGGCGAGTAGGATCGGTGCGGGATCGGGCTTGTCGGCAACCGCATCGCCCGCTCCGATCACCGCTTGGAAATGCTCGCCCCATCCGAGATGCTTGACCTCGGCGCGCAGGAAGCGCCCGGTCTTGTTGGACACCACGCCTTGCGCACGACCGGTCTTACCGATGGCCAGCAATTCAGCGATGCCCGACAGTGGTCGGACATGGTGGAGGTGCTCGGCTTCGAGCGTCGCATAGAAGATATCGCGTGCCTCGCCCCAACGTTCGCCGAACATAACGGGAAAGCTCTCGCGCAAGGCCACGCGTACCCGCCGTTTCGTATCGGTGGTCGTCCAACTTGGCATGCCGAAGGCGACAAACGCCGCGTTCAGCGCCGCCGTTACGCCCGACCAGGCATCGACCAGCGTGTTATCCCAATCGTACAGCAGTGCCCTTGGTCGTGGCATTGACGGGACCATTGCAACTAGAGCTCCAACACAGTCCGCACGCCGTCCTCGACGGCGTGCAGGTCGGCCGCAGTCAACCGGCCTCCGCGCCGAGCGAGCCGGCCTTGATCCACGGCCCGCAACTGGTCGCATACAGCAACACTTTCGGCCCCAGCCGAGGGCGTCGCGACCACGATCGGAGGTCGCGGCGTCGGTCCCGTGGAAAGCGGCACAACAACGACGGTTCGTCGCGCCCGGTTCAGCGCGTTCGCGGCAATCACCACGGCCGGGCGTGTCTTGCGCATCTCGCTGCCTCTGGTGGGGTCGAGATCCACCCACCAGATCTCGCCTCGCAATACCGGTGGGGAGCCGATCGGCGAGCGACTTACCCGCGCGGTGCCGTGCCGGCCTTCTGCGTCCATCCGTCCTCAATGGTCGCCTCCCACTCGACCATATCGGCCGCAAGTCGCTCGTCGCGCTCCACCTCCAGCGCGATCCGGTAAAGCGGATCGTCCTCGCCCTCATCCGAGGGTAGGGCCTGCTCAAGCAACTGCTGGACGAAGGCGCTTCGTCCCCGCGCCGGCACGCATCGCTTGAGTCGCCGCGCCAGTTCCTCCGGCAGACGGATTAGAATCTGTTCGGTTGCCATACATCGGCTTCCTTTGTCGCCCTGACGCCTTGATATCAATATCAAGTTAATATAGCGGGGCAGGCCAAAGGCGACAAGATTCCATTCGCCTACATGGAAAAACCGGGCTGGGGATCATTGTCCGATGGCTTGCCGTCCGTATGCCTGTCACTATGGCCTGATCGGCTAACGACAAATTCAGCCACCAAGACGGGGAGCGTTCGATGACCACCTTGACAAGCGGCCGGTCGCTGGAAGCGGGCCGAGCAGTCGTCCCGAGCGGCATCAACCATCTGGTGCTGAACGTGCGGGACATAGAGGAATCGCATCGGTTCTGGACCGAGATTCTCGGGTTCCAGCAGGTCGGCGAGCTGAAGCCGCGGCCCGATCGCCCCGATCCGCCAAAGATGCGCTTCTACAGCGGCAGCCACGGCGGCGAGATGAACCACCACGATATCGCGCTGGTCGAGAACAAGGCTCTGCCGGCACCGCCCAAGGAATGGGCGATGTTCGGAACCCCCTGCGCGATAAACCACATCGCCATTACGTTGCCGAACCGGGAGGCATGGCTCGCCCAGCTCGCGTTCCTTCAGGACCGCGGCGTAGCGTTCGACCGCCGCGTTGAGCACGGCATGACGCACAGCCTCTACATCCATGATCCGAACGGCTACGGCGTCGAGTTGCTGTACGAGCTGCCGCGCGAGGTCTGGGAAGGCGATATCGACGCGGCGTTGAACTATGCCATGGCCGTGCCTACCGAAGGGCCGGAAGCGCTGGCAGACCGTACCGAGGACGTACCGATCTTCGCGCGGCCGGTCAGCAGCCCGGCTTAAGAAGCAGGTTGGGGGAGGGGCTCGGGGGCGATTTTCGTTCGCCGGGGTCAGAGCGCCGCGCGGGTCATGGCGAAAGCTGTTGCAATTGTCGCCTCTCGGATCGCCGTTCGGTCGCCGGGAAAGACGTGGCGCTCCACGCGGACCGGCTCGCCGCGTCGGGCCAAGCCCAACCAGACGAGGCCGACGGGCTTGTCGGGGCTGCCGCCGCCCGGACCGGCCACGCCTGTGACCGCGATTGCGATTGCCGCCCGCGAGCGCGCCAGCGCGCCTTCGGCCATCGCGCGCACCACCTCGGCGCTGACCGCGCCGTGCGCGGCGATCAGGGCTGCAGGCACGCCCACCACCTCCGTCTTGGCTTCGTTCGAGTAGGTGACGAAGCCCCGGTCAATCACGTCCGAGGAGCCCGCGATCGCCGTGAGCGTCGCGGCGATCAGCCCGCCGGTGCAGCTTTCGGCGGTGGCCAGCATGATCTTTTCCCGACGGCAAGCCTCAAGGAGCGCCGCCGCCTGATCCAGCAGGTCTTGGGTTTCCATCGATCCATGCCGCTACGGGTGCCGGGAAAGGCGGGGCATTGGCCGGAATTCGGTCAATCTTCAGGCTTAAGCGACTTGATGTACTTGGCCATGGTGGTGATCTCCTGATCACTCAGGGCCTTGCGAAACGATGGCATGTAGCCGGGCTTGCCATCCCGGATCCGCTCTTCCACCTGTTGCTCGGTCATTTTGGTGCCTGCCAGGCGTGGCCCCTTGTCGGCCTTCAGCCCCCAATCGCCGTGACACCAGCTGCATTTTGTTGCAAATATATCTTTCACCTCACCCGACGGGTCGTCGGCCTCGACCGTCGCCATGCTGCATGCGATAGCCGCGGCCATGATGAGACTGCTGACGGAAAATACGGCGGAGGGCGCGGGTCATCGCCTTGTTTTTTCCGCTAGTGGATGGGAAGGAGGCGAGCCAACGGCGCTTGCCGCAGGCTCGCCAATCAAGTGATCCTACAGTCCGTAAACGATCAACACGCCGCCGGAAGTCGGCATGCTCTTGAACGGTTCGCCAAACAGCGTCGCCAGGTTGTTCGACACGTAACTTCCCCAGCCCGTTGTTACTGCGATATACTGCTTGCCGTTGGCCATGTAGGAAATGATCCCCCCGTCATGGCCCAAGCCGTCGTTGTGTGACCAGAGCTTCTGTCCGGTCTTGGCATCAAGCGCGTCAAGAATCCCGTCCGAGCCCGGCACGAACAAGAGTCCGCCCTTGGTCGAGAGCAGGCTGGCCATGATCGGATACTTGTAGATCACCTCCCAGGCCTGCTTGCCGGTGACGGGGTCGCGGGCATTGATATGCCCATAGGCCGCATCATGGCCGGGCGGTGGGATGGAGGTGTAGGTCGCGCTCATATACATTTGCCCGGAGAAGTCGCCCGGTTTCTTCAGATGCAACGCCTCCATGTTCTGGCACCATTCTTGGCCGATCTTGTAATAAAGGCCGGTGTCCGGATCGTAAGTCCCTGAGTTCCAGCTTATCGCGCCATCAACCGCCGGGCAGACATTCTTGTTTTCACCGATCACCACGTTGCGGCGTCCAATCAGCTGCCCGGTCTTCGGATCAACGCCCTGGACGAAATTCGACGTCTCGCCTTCGTGCCAGACGTTCTCGATCTTCAGCGGTACGTGGCTCGCATCTCGATTGTACACATAGACGTAGCCACCCTTGTTGGGATGCACCGCGTAGTGCTGCCCGTCGCGGTCAATCATCACGATTTCGCCCACGGCGCCATCGAAATCCCAGGAGTCATGCGGAACTTCTTGGAAGTAGGACTTCAGCTTGCCGGTGTTCGGATCGATTGCAACGATGCCGGAGGTGTATAGATTGTCGCCCGGACGCATGGCGATGTCATAGTCGGGCGCTGGGTTGGCCGTGCCCCAAAAAACCGTGTCGGTCTCCGGGTCGTAGTTTCCGGTCATCCAGCCACCGCCGCCGCCGGTCTTCCAACTGTCGTCGCCCCAGCTCGCGCGCGAGCGGTCGTCGCCGGCGATCGTATCGAATTCCCAAAGCTTTTTGCCGGTCTTCGCATCAACACCAAAAATCGGACCGCAACAGCCAGACAACTCGCCGCCGTTCGAGCCGACGATAACCTTGTCCTTCACCACCAGCGGAGCGCCTGTAAAGCCCTTGTTGCCCTTGGAGACATCCACCAGCTTGGTATCCCAAACCGATTTACCGGTCTTCATGTCCACGGCGATCAGTCGTCCATCAACCGTGCCGATGTAAAGGTTCCCATACCCCGCTGCGAGGCCACGGTTGTACGGATTGTATGGACTGGCCTGCGCCAGTTCCTCGTTCAAATCGGGCTTGAACGTCCAGAGAAACGCCCCTGTGGCGCCGTCCAGCGCCCAAATCTGGTCATTCGCGCTCGTGTAGTAGATCTTTCCATCAATCGCCAATGGAAACGATTGGATGCCGCGCGGCGTGCCACCCGGATTATGCATCCAGGCAATCTTCAAATCCTTTACGTTACTGGTGTTGATCTGGTCGAGGTCGCTGTGGTGCCACGCCTTGTAGGACTGGTGATACATCACCCAGTCGTTCGGGTTGGCATCGGCGTGCAGCAGCGCGTTGCCGTCAAGCTCCGCTGCGCTTGCCCTGATGCCGGCGCCCAGCGAGCCAATGCCGAGTAAGCACGCTGCGGCGATACCGCCGACCAGCAAGTTGCGATAAGTAATCGTTCGTTTCACGTTTCCGTCTCCCCCCGAAGACTGATGGCGATTAAGGGTGTCCGGCCGCCATTTGCACAGCTGTCCCGATGCGGGTCGCCGATTGCGTATTCGGCGGCCAGTTCAGTCTAGGGTTCAGTCAAGCCGCTTCCTAGCCCGCCAAGCGGTTGATACGCCGAAAATCACAGAACCGTGAATGCTGGACTAGACGTTGCTGTTGCGGCCGGCGCGTTCCTTTGCGTTCAATACGCCCGCAAGATAGAATGGACCGGCCATTTGCCGGGGGAGACGAATGCCGATACCCGTTCGGCACCGAACGCACGGAACTACTGAGCCAAACGTCGCGAACCGCTGGCAGCCGGGCCGCCTGACAAGGCCGGCTCCGCGGCTGCTCTTGTGCGGACGATGACGCTTCCCGGTCTCCGCGATTGGATTTTCTCTGCGAAGACGTTCGTCAGCGCGATGCTTGCCCTCTACATCGCGTTCAGCCTGGGGCTGGACCGGCCGTACTGGGCGATGGTGACCACCTACATTGTTTCGCAGCCGCTAAGTGGCGCGATGCGCTCGAAGGCCGTCTTCCGGTTCATCGGCACACTGCTCGGAGCCGCTGCCGCCGTCGCGCTGGTGCCAAATCTGGTGAGCGCTCCCGCCCTGCTCGTCGCGGCAGCGGCGCTCTGGACCGGCACTTGCCTGTTTTTCGCACTGCTCGATCGAACGCCGCGCAGTTATGTGTTCCTGCTGGCTGGCTACACCGCCGCAATCATCGGCTTTCCCTCGGTCAATACACCGCTCGATATCTTCCAGACGGCGTTGGTGCGGCTCGAGGAGACCGTCCTCGCCATTATCTGCTCGACGGTCATCGGCACGGTCATCCTGCCGCGTCCGGTTGGCCCGGTCATCATCGCGCGGCTCGATGCCTGGTTCGCGGTCGCGCGGGATTGGATTTTCGCAGTGCTGGCAGGGCGTCGCGACGAGGAGACCGCGCGCGCCGCGCGCCGCGCCATGGCGGGGGCCTCGGTCGAAGTGGGCATGCTGGTCACGCATCTCGCCTACGACAGCTCGTTGCTGCAGGTCGCAACGCGGCCAGTGTCGGTTCTGCAGCGGCGCATGATGCTCCTGCTCCCCGTCATCGCCGGTATCGGCGACCGTCTCGCGCTGCTGCGGGGCGCGGGTGCCCTCACCGCCCAGACCCGGGAGCTGCTCGACCAGTTCGCGAACTGGCTCCGCTCCGGCGGTGATGCGTCCGAACAGGAAACCGCGCGGATGCAGGATGCGATCGCGCGTGCAACACCCGGCGTAACAAAGGATGCGGACTGGAGCACGATCGTGAGCGCGAGCCTGATGGGCCGGCTCGCCGAACTCGCCGATATTGCTCATGATGTCCGGGCGCTGCACCGCCAAGTCTTGACCGGTAGTGCGCGCCTGCCGGCGCTCAGGCTGGCGCGCGGGCTGGGGCCTGACGCGACCCGCTATCACGATTACGGAATGGCGTTGCTCTCCGCCTTCGCCGCGATGGTCGCTATCGGTCTTGTCTGCGGCTTCTGGATCGCGACCGCCTGGCCCGATGGTGCCTCGGCGGCTTTATTTGCCGCGGTGCTGTGCAGCTTCTTCGCTGCGCAAGATGATCCGGTGCCGGCAATTCTAAGCTTCTCCTACTGTACCGCGATTGCGATCATCATTGTCGCCGTATACCTATTCGCAATATTGCCGATGGTGAACAGTTTCGAGATGTTGGTCCTCGCGCTGGCACCGACGTTTCTTATTCTTGGCGTGCTGATCGCGAGGCCCGCAACTTTCATCGTCGGTCTCGCAACCGCTGCGAATGCCAGTGCTCTGCTTGCACTGACCGACACCTATCACGCCGCCTTTGCCGATTACGTGAATACCGCACTGGCTTCTCTCTCAGGTATGGCCGCCGCGGCGACCGTGACGGCCATCATGCGCTCCGTTGGCGCGGCATGGAGTACGCGGCGACTGCAACGGGCGGGCTGGCGCGACATCGCGCGCGCCGCCTCGCGCTGGGGAACGATCGAGCGGCCCGCCCTGGCCGCCCTGATGCTTGACCAGCTCGCCGACCTCACCATGCGTCTTGCGGCTTCCGACCTGCACGCCGATCTCGTATTTCGGGACGCTTTGCGCGATTTGCGGATCGGCCTTAACGTACTGGAACTTGAGCACGAGAGCCCGGATTTGTTGCCGCAGGCGCGGGCGAGCTTGCAGGCGATGCTCGACGGGATCGACGAATACTATCGTAAGCGTGCGCCGGAATCGCCCGATGCCACTTTGTGCGCCCACATCGACGAAGCCATCGCAGCCGTTATCGCCGCGCCGAGCCGCCTGCTCGCACCGGTGCTGATGCACCTCGTCGGCATTCGCTACGGCTTGTTTCCAGACGCCGAACACTATCGCGCAGCCGTGCCCGCAACCGCGCTGGAAGGGTCCCGATGATCCGGGAGATGAACATTTATGGGATGTTCGTCTCGCCCATGCTGGTCTGGAGCGTGGTAGCTCTTGCCATCGTAGCGGTACTCCGCCGGCTGATGGCCTGGTCGGGGATGTATCGTTTCGTCTGGCATCGTCCGTTATTCGACTTTGCACTGCTGGTCATTGTGCTCGGCGGCGTGGTCGCGGTAGCGCTTCATGGGGCGGCACCATGAGGCGGCTCGAAAACCTGCTCGGACGGCTCGCCGTAACTCTTGTCATGGTTGCGATTGCAGGAATCGTCGGTTGGCAGCTCTGGGTCTATTACATGCTATCTCCCTGGACCCGCGATGGCCAGGTGACTGCCGACGTTGTCGGCGTCGCGCCCGACGTGTCGGGCCTGGTCAAAGATGTTCTGGTGCATGACAACGAAGTGGTGAAGCGCAATCAGGTGTTGTTCCGGATTGACCCGGTCCGGTTCCAGCTCGCTCTCGACCAGGCGCAGGCAGTGCTCGCCGGCAAGGAGGCCGCCGCGCAGCAAGCGGTGCGGGATATGGACCGCGTGCGTGCGCTGACGACCCTGGAGGTCTCGGTCGAAGAGCGGCAGCAATACACCGCGAAGGCAGCGGTCGCCGGAGCGGAGTTCGATCAGTCGGTGGCTGACCGCAACGTCGCCAAACTTAACCTCGAGCGCGCGACTGTACGGGCGTCCGTGAACGGGATCGTTACCAATTTTAGCATGCGGCCAGGAGATTACGTGACCGCCGGGCGCGCAGTATTCGCGCTGGTCGATACTGATAGTCTGCGGGTCGATGGCTATTTCGAGGAGACCAAGCTGCCGCGCATCAAGATAGGCGACCGTGCACGCGTGCATCTTATGGGCGAGAGCGCCGTGATTGACGGTCACGTGCAAAGTATCGCCGGGGGGATTGCAGACCGCGAGGTTGCCAGCAGCTCATCACTGCTCGCGAACGTGAACCCAACCTTCTCCTGGGTCCGCCTTGCCCAGCGCGTCCCGGTCCGCATCGCGATCGACCACGTGCCTGAAGGCATCCACCTGCTCGCTGGGCGGACTGCGACGGTGGACGTGGTAACTGGTGGGCGGCAACACTAACCGGCCAACCTATTGAGCCCCTCCCCCCGGCCCCCTCCCGCAAGGGGAGGGGGAGTTGAACTCGCAGAGTTCCCCTCCCCTGCGGGGGGTTAGCGGAGGGGTCGAAACGATAACGGGCTGCAGGACACACGCCGGTGCTGGCGAAGGCGCACCCGGATATGATTGGGCGCAGCTTCGCGTCGACCACCGAGCGGCAAACCGGGCCAGCTCCTCCCGGTTCACCTCAATGCCTGGTCCCGGGCCGTCGGGCACGCGAACGATTCCGCCGGCATGCTCGATCGGCCGCTCCAGGAGCGCCTAATGGATCGGGTGCTCTGTCCGGTCGAATTCCGGCATTGGCTGCACAAGGCAAGCGAAGGCGGCGTGTGCGGTGGCAGAACGCTCCGCACCGGCACGGGCCAAACGCTCGACCCCAGGTGCGCGGTAATAGGTGGAATGATCGCAGAAAACTCGCCGCGTAGATGATTTATCGGCGCGGAGGCAATACTGCCGTGATGCGCTTATTTATTGCGGTCCTACGACCCCGCGCGGGGTAGCTAAGCGAGCTTGGAACCTCACGAGGAGCCCGCAGGCTTGGGTGGCCCGCTCCGCTGTGCTTTGGCCGCGGCCTTTCGACGCCCGCGCTTGCTGTGTTTTGCCTCCGGAGTCTGCTCCCACTCCCCCTGATCGGTCATTCGGTCGGGGAACTCCCCAAGGTTCTCTTGGATATCGGCCTCATCCACGCCGGGTTCGTTGCCCGTGAGCGTCGTAGGGTGCGTCATCGGATTGGGCAGCAACCCGGCGCCGGCGCTTTCCTCGATGCCCACCAGCTCACGCGCGCGCTCCCAATACTCCATGTCTCGCCCCTCGGGCCGGCCGTCCTCCTCCCACAAATGATAGGCGCGCTCTCGAATGCGCAGTTGGCGGTGCTGATCGTTCACGTTCAAAGGGTTGGCGTCCATGTGTGGTCCTCTCGACTCGGATCGACGCTCACTAGCCTAGCGCGATTTTGGCTCGCGGGTTTGCGATGCCACACACAAATCCTGCATGCAGCGTTGCAGCAAAGCCATGGTGCACGCCCCATATGTTCGCCCCGGAGCCAGCAAGAGGTGTTTTCATGGCGGCCGGGAAGCGGACGCAGCGTTGCATTTCCCTGGCGCTGCAAGGCGGAGGATCCTTCGGCGCGTTCACCTGGGGCGTGCTGGACCGGTTCCTGCAGGAACCGGGACTTGCGCTCGACATGGTGAGCGGGGCGAGCGCCGGGGCGATCAACGCGGTCGTGCTGGCCGATGGCCTCGCGGCGGGCGGCCGCGATGGCGCGCGCCGGAAACTCGCGCGGGTCTGGCGTAGGGTTAGTGACGCGAGCCCGTTGCGCGGACCAGCGGTGGCGATGGCCGCGGGCGCGCTGGAGTTGTCCTCGCATCTGGTCTCGCCGCGCCAGATGAATCCGCTCGGCCTCGACCCGCTGCGCGACATTCTGGAAGATGAGGTGGATTTCCCGCGCCTGCGCGCGTCCAGCCCGATCCGGCTACTCATCGCCGCTACCCGCGTGCGCGACGGTCGCGCGCGCTTGTTTCGTGAAGACGAGATTACGCTTTCGGCGCTGTTGGCCTCGGCCTGCCTGCCCGCTATCCATCCACCCGTGGAGGTCGACGGGGAGGCTTATTGGGACGGCGGGTTCAGCGCCAATCCACCGCTGCGCGACCTGGTTTGCGACACCACAGCAAAGGAGATCGTGCTGGTAACGCTGCTTCCCGACGACTTGCCCGAATCGCCGTCGCTTCCGTCCGAGATCTCCCGGCGCGTGCGCGAGATCGGCTTCAACGCCTCACTGCTGCACGAAGAGGAGTCGCTCGAAGCACTCCGGCGCGCTTGCGCAGAGCAACGTCTATTTCGCTCGGCCCTGTGCCGCAAGCTCGCGCGTATCCACATCTCGCGGCTTTCTGCCGGGGATATGCGGGACCTCAGTCACGAAAGCCCGCTGGATACGAGCTGGCCATTCCTGGACCGAATGAAAACGGCCGGCCGGCGCGCGGCGCAGCAGTGGTTGCAACAAACATAATTGAGACTGCGCGAAACCGGGTTCTGTCACGTCAGGTAGGAATGCACAATGCCGATCAACTCCTCGGCGGCCTTCGATGCGACTGCGCGGTCATTCTCCCGGACCACGCGTTCGCGGATGTGGTCCTCGATCACTTCGGCGATGAACCCATCCAGCGCACCCCGGCAGGCCGTCGCTTGCTGCAGAACCGCTGTACTGCCGGTTTCTTCCTCCAGCATCCGTCGCATCGCCTCGACCTGGCCGCGAATGCGATTGAGCCGCTTCAGCAGCCTGGCCTTCTCTCCGTCTGATGAAGACATAACGTCTTGACCCGGTACTCTGGGGGAGTATATAGCCCGTCCAGGCATGATGTGCGACTCCGCTTCGGCGGGAGTACGTCCTGCCTCCCGGCTTACGCCGGGGATTTGCAACTGGACTAAGGGATCACATGAACCCGCGATCTAGCAGCCAGCCCACGGAGAGCCACAGTAGGCGCTTTGCGTCTGCCGTGACGCCGATGGGTTGGATCGTCGCCCGGGCCGTGCATGTGACCGTTGAGGCTCCCGCGCTGATGCGCTGAGCCGAAGGCGGCCAAGCCTCCCGGGCTCGAGCAACCGCTTGAGCAAGAGGAGGCGCTAATGGTCGCCTTTCTGCAACTTGCCCCCACACGCGATACACGCCCGACTACGGCGATAGTCGGGAAGCTCGACCGCGCCGTTCAGGCGAGCCTGAGCCAGCCGAAGGGCGTGCGCCCGACGCTCGTCTGCCGTTGGCTGCAGGACGCGGACGGCCGCCTGTCCTGTTACTGGGACATCGACCTGCCGGACCTCCCCATTCCACCCGACTGAACGCGCCCCCGCCATGACCGCCCGGTTCGCGCCGGGCGGGACGCGCTATCGCCTATCCTTGCCGGAGGCCGTCATGTCCGACTTCGTTCTCGACAACACCATCAGCCCTGCCGTGCTCGACCCCGCGCATGTCGGGGACATCGAGGGTGCGCTCGGCACCATCTACCAGCATGACCTAAGGCCTCGCTCCACCTGGCGTCGTCGTTTCGCCGCGCTGTTCGCGATCCTCGGCCCCGGCCTGATCGTGATGATCGGGGACAACGACGCGGGTGCGTTCGCCACCTACACGCAGGCCGGCCAGACCTATGGAACCGCGTTGCTGTGGTCGCTCACGCTGCTGATCCCGGTCCTCTATGTGTGCCAGGAAATGGTCGCGCGTCTCGGCGCCGTGACCGGGGTTGGCCATGCGCGCCTGATCTTCGAGCGCTTCGGCCGGTTCTGGGGCGCGTTCAGCGTGATCGACCTGTTCCTGCTGAACGCGCTGACCATCGTCACCGAGTTCATCGGCATCAGCCTCGCCATGCAGTATTTCGGCGTGTCGAAGCCGCTCGGCGTGCTCGTGGCTGCGGGGCTGACCATCGCCGCCGTCAGCACGGGCAGCTTCCGCCGGTTCGAGCGTTTCGCGCTTTTGGTGTGTCTGGGCAGCCTAGTGGTGGTGCCGATCTTCCTGGCGGCGCATCCGCCGCTGTCAGAGGTTGCCCGCAATCTGGTTGTGCCGCAGATGCCGCACGGCAAGCTCTCCGACGCCATGCTGCTGATCATCGGCATTGTCGGCACCACTGTTGCGCCGTGGCAACTGTTTTTTCAGCAAAGCTACGTCGTGGACAAGCGTCTGTCCCCGCGTTTCATGGCCTATGAGCGAGCCGATATGGCGATCGGCGTTCTGTTCACCCAGATCGGCGCGATCGCGATGCTGTGCTTCGCAGCCGCTGCGTTCGTTGGCACACCGGAATTCGGCAATTTTACCGATGCCGGCGGGGTCGCTGCCGGGCTCGCAAAGCATGTCGCCGGCTGGGCCGGCGATTTGTTCGCCATCGGCCTGATGGACGCGGCAATACTCGGGGCTGCGGCGGTCGGCCTGTCCACCGTGTACGCGTTCGGCGACGTGCTGGCGGTGCGGCACTCGCTGCACCGCAAGCCAGCCGATGCGCTCGGTTTCTACCTGATTTACGGCGGGCTGATTGCCGGGTCCGCCGTTCTGGTCCTGCTGCCGGGTTCGCCTCTCGGCCTGATCACGGAGGGCGTGCAGGTGCTGGCCGGTGTGTTGCTGCCAAGCGCCACGGTGTTTCTGCTGCTTTTGTGCAACGACAAGGCCGTCCTTGGTCCCTGGGTCAACGGGCGGTGGCAGAACCTGATCACCGGCGTGATCGTCGCAATCCTGGTCATGCTCTCGATCATTCTCACGGCCGCGGTCGTGTTCCCCGAAATCAGTGACAGGCATATTTTGGGGATCCTGGTTGGTGGGACGGTCCTCGGAACGGCCGGGTTCGCGGTCACGCGGCTGTTGTCGCGTCGTCATAACGTGCAGGACGCCCCCGAAACAGCAAGTACTGGACCGCAGCACGTGGCGGATGCCGCCGCTTGGTCAACTGTCGCCGCCACGTCTCTCGCTGCCGACGCGCGTTTGGATGGGCGTGCTGCGCGCCTATCTCGCGGTGGCGTGTATCATGGTCATCGTGCGCGTGGTGCAGCTCGCGGCTGGTCACGGCTAGGGGAGCAGGAGGCTCCTGCCTGCAGTTCCTCGCGAGGCTGCCGCTGTTGCGTTGACCCCGGCCCCCGGATCGCCAACAAGAACGTTCCGACGATTTACACGATTGAGGGGGTCCGATGAACCAGCGACGGAGGATCGCGGCAGGCGCTTTGTACGTTTTTGGCGGCTGCTTGGCGGCTTCGGCCGCCGTGGCGATCCCTCCCGACGACCCCAACAGCATCTGGACCCTGCAAGGCGAGAATTCCTCAATCACCACCAGCTCCCTGACGGATCGCTACTATACCAACGGACTGCGGCTTGGCTGGACCTCGGGGACCGACCAAGTGCCCGGCTTTCTCGCCAATTTCGGACGCTTTGTCTGGGGCGATGGGCGGCAGCGAATCGCGTTCGATCTGTCGCAACAGATCTACACGCCGGCGGATACGCAGCTTGTGATCCCGAATCCAAACGACCGGCCGTATGCGGGCGTGCTGCTGGGCAATTTCTCGTTGCTGAGCGACACGGACAACACCCGCAGCGTCCTGGGCCTCAGCCTCGGGGTGGTCGGCCCCGGCTCGGGCGGCGAGGCGCTGCAAAACAGCTTTCACAATTTGATCGGGCAAACCCACGATCTCGGGTGGGCCTTTCAGATCCAGAACACGCCCGCGTACCAGGTGTTCGGCGAACGCACGTGGCGCTTCCCGATTGCCCGGTTAGGGGCGCTGGAGACGGATGCCCTGCCCGAGCTGACCGGCGCGCTTGGCAATCTGCGCACCTATGCTCAGCTCGGCTCCACTTTCCGGATTGGCCAAGGACTGGACTCGGATTTCGGTGTCGCGCGCATACGGCCGGGGCTGAGTGGCTCTGACGCGTTCGTGCCCACGCGGCCGTTCGTCTGGTATGTCTTCGCTGGTGTGAACGGCCAAGCGGTCGCATATGACCTGTTGCTGGAGGACAGCCCGTTCCGCGGCGGCCCCCATGTGCAGGGGATTTGGGACGTCGGCGAGTTCCAGGGGGGCATCGCGTTCATGGCCTTCGGAATGCGCCTGACCTACACCCAAGTCGTGCAGACGCAGGAATTCAAGCACCAGCATGGCGGGTTGCATCAGTTCGGATCGCTTGCCTTGTCAATCCGGTTTTGAGCGGAAGTGCTTTCTTGATCCGGTGGGGCGGGACGCCCATAACCGCAGCACGCCCATTAGGCGCCGCGGCGTCGCCAAGCCGACATTGAGCCCGACCTTCACCGGCTCGGCAGCGCGATCCGGGTCTTGCCGCTCGACGTCATCGCAGCCTGGCGATGTCGATCGCATCGGCGAGCTGGGTCAGCACCGACTGCATCAGCGTCACCACCTCCTGATCGGTCGCCACGGGACCGATCGCAGTGAACCGCGCACGCTGAAGCCGCTCGGGTTGCGCGGCGTTGCGAGGCACGATGGTCCAATCCGCTTCTAGTGTCGCGGTCCCGGCACGTGTCACGTCGAGCGTGCTGATCCTGATGAAGATCCGGTCGTTGGCAGTTCCGACCTGCGGTTGGTCGGTGATCAAAGCATTTGGATAACGTGCGGCGAGAATCCCGGTTAGGTAACGCGTGATAGTGGCCGAGAGGCGGCTGGCCCACCGGCCGCGCGGGCTACGTTCCAGCCTGGTTCCATCGCGAACGAGGATGTCCTGCGAATCCAGATAGTCTGGAATGATCGCGTGTCTGACCTCGACCACTAACGCTCGGTGTTCGAGCGGAGTTCCCTCGGATCGCGGGTCGGGCGGCTCCAACGTGTAGAGAGACAGCGGCGGCGCCGCGCAGCCCGCCGCGAGCGACGGAGAGACGATCGCGAGCATCACGGCGACGAACCGGCCATAACCCTGCCTCGCCGCGATCACTGCCGGCGTCCTGTCAGCAAAAGCTGGGGGTTGTGCTCCACGTCACTCGCGAACCCGCGCAACGACGCCGCAGCGGCAGCCAGGTCGCGCATGGTCGCCTCGAGATTGGCGCGGGCGCCAGCGCGGCTCGACACCAGGCTCCGAGCATCGTTCAGCGTTGCACGCGCCTGCTCCATAGCCTGCGTGGAAGACGCCAGCAGCAGGCGCAGATCATTGCCGCGCTGGCTGATTTGCTGATCGCCGGTCACCGCCACTTGTGTGAAATGGGTGAGCGTATCGTCGAGCCGGCCCTGCAGATCCGTGATCGCTTTGGTTGCGACAGCGATCGTGCGAGAGAGTTCCTCGGACCTGCTGGTAAAGCTGGTAACCAGGGGCGGCAGGCTGCTGTCGAGCTTTTCAGCCAAGTCATGGATGCTCTGGAGGGCGCCGTCGGCGTGCTTGGCCAGGTCCGTCAATGGCAGCTCGCTAAGCCCCTGCTGCACGCGTTGGAATGTCGACAGCCTTGTCGGGATCTCCGGAAGCTTGGTGACGTTCGGGTGCAGGACGGCGGGGGCCGAGGGGGCGAAATTCAGATCGATCTGCGACTGACCG
Organism: uncultured Pseudomonadota bacterium; assembly: GCA_963822675.1. Taxonomy (GTDB): domain Bacteria; phylum Pseudomonadota; class Alphaproteobacteria; order Acetobacterales; family Acetobacteraceae; genus CAWGIP01. Next base: position 51,740 of record CAWGIP010000026.1, read on the forward strand.
GTAACGAAGCTCTGCGTCTCCAGCTCGGCGCGCAACCCGCGCTGCACCAGGGCAGGCACATCCGGCCTGCGCGACCCGGCGGCTTCGCCCGTCATACTGACCCGTTCGGGCTCGAGGTCGATTATCACAGGGATGTACGCCGTATTCGACGACGCGTCGTATTGCAGCGAGATGGACTGTACGGCACCGAGCCGTACGCCCCGGAACGTCACCGGCGCGCCGACCGATAAGCCGCTGATCGAGCCCTGAAACACCACCGCGGCGCGCGTGACCGGGGAAAACAGGCGGAAGTTTCCGAACAGGATGATGGCAGCCAAGGCCAGGACCAAGCCGCCAAGCACGAAGGCACCGGTTGCCGTTTGCCTATCCCTCGCCACGACTGTTCATCCTGTGTTGCCAGAAGCGGCGTCGCCGTGTTCGCGACGCATGAATGCCACCACTTGCGGGTCGCTGCTCGTATCCCGCAGCGTCGCGGGGGAGCCGTGCGCGATCGCCGTTCTGGTCTGTGCATCGAGGAAGACGCCGTCGTCCGCGATCGAGAACAGGCTCGGCAGCTCGTGGCTGACTATGACGATGGTCGCCCCAAGGCCATCCCGCAGATTGAGGATAAGATCGTCCAGCCGGCTCGACGTGATCGGATCGAGGCCCGCGGACGGTTCATCGAAGAACAGGATGTCCGGGTCGAGCGCAAGCGCTCGGGCCAAGCCAGCGCGTTTTCGCATGCCACCGCTGAGTTCCGAGGGAAGGCGCTCGGCGGCATGCTCCATGCCAACGAGGCCGAGCTTAAGCATGACCAGCCGGTCAATCATCGCTTCATCGAGCTGCGTAAACATCTGCATCGGCAGCGCGACATTCATAGCGACGGTCATTGCGCTCCATAGAGCCGCATTCTGGAACAGCACGCCGAAACGCCGGCGCCCGATTTCGGTGCGTCGGTCCTCGCTGCCGGCCCAGTAATCCTCGCCCTCTACAAGGAATTGGCCGGCGCGCGGGCGAAGCAAGCCGATCATAGATTTCAGCACGGTGCTCTTGCCGCAACCGCTGCCGCCCATAACAGCGAAGATGCTGCCCCGCCGGACGTCGAACGATAAGTTTCGCTGGATCACCCTGGGCCCAAAGGCCAGCGTCACGTCCCGCAGCGACATAAGCGGCGTTCCACCCTCCGGAGTAAGGCGGAGCTCGCCCATCGGTCAGATACCAACTACATCAGCTAACACCGCGAACACCGCGTCCATCGCGATGACGCCGACGATGCCAACAACGACCGCCCGGGTTGCCGCCACACCGACATCAGCGGCACTCCGCCCGGCTTGGAGCCCGATGCGGCAACTTGTCACGCCGATCATGATCGCAAACGCGATGCTCTTGACGAAGCCGAACACGAACTGGCTGAACGGAACGGCGTCGAGCGTCTGGAGGATAAAGCCCAAGCTGGTGATGTTCAGCATGGCGACCGAGACCAGCAGGCCGCCGAGGATGCCAATGAGGCATCCGTATAGGTAGAGCAGCGGCATCGTGAAGATGAGAGCGAGAACCGACGGCAGGATGATGTAGTCGGAAGCCGGGATACCGACGACCTCAAGCGCATCGAGCTCCTCGTTACCCCGCATCGTCGCGATGCGCGCGGCGTACGCGCCACCGGTGCGGCCCGCCATCACGATGGCGGTCATGACCGCGGCCATCTCACGCACTAGCGCGAGACCAACCAGGTTGGCGACAAAGATGTCGGCGGCGAATTTCCGCAACTGCACGGCCCCGACGAAGGCGAGAATGGCGCCGATCAGGAAATTGACCACGCTTACGATCATCAGGGCGGACGGTCCGCCGGCACGGATATTGGCGAGCAGATCGACCGAGCGAGTGAGCGCTTTGCCGAGCGCTGCTCGAAGCCCGCCCCCTACCGTCGCGGTCAGCAATTCACTGAGTACGCCGATCTCGGTGAACATGCCGATCGTCTTCCCGCCGAGCCAGTTCAGGGGCCGGAAACCGCGGCGCTGTGCGGGCTCGGGCCTGTCCAGTTCGTCAGGCAGCAAGGCAAGCAGCTTGCGGGCGGAGGCCGGAATTGTATTCATATCCACCGCCAGACCCGCTATCGCGGCGGAGCGCTTGACGTCCCACAGGAAGGCGACAAGCCCACTATCCCATCGGCCCAGCTCAGCCGCGTTGATGGCGAGGGACAGTCCAGCCGAACCATCTCGGAGTGTTTCGTCGGAGAACGCGGGGATGCGGCCGGACTGTGCGATCCAATCGCCGCGAACCACGAGGATGTTGCGGCCATTCGCTCGATGGAGCTGCCAGTCCGCCGGCGAGTCCGTCGGGGCCTGGGATGTCAACCGTCATGACCCCCGGAAAGCCGCCTCAGGGCGCGTGGGCAGAACCATATCACGGCCGGAACCCTTCAAGCCGATGCCTGCCGATACTAGGGTCTATCGTCATTTGCACCAAATGGCGGCGGCCAGATGCACGGCGTCAAGGAAGTTGCGCGCGGTCTTGTCTTTAGCGGGTCGCGATTGCGCGGAAGACTTGAGCTTGGCGAAAAAGTTCTGAACGAGATGGCGTGCCTTATAGACTAGCCGCCTTCTGAGCGCTTCCAGCTTCTTCCGCCACGGCCGGTTCACAGCGATCCCACTACGCCCGCATAGAAGCCCACCCCCGCCGTCAGCGCCAGCACGGCCGCAACGGCGGCGGCGTACGCGCCACCAAGCCGGAGCTCCGCCGGCAGTGCTTGACGTGCCATACGATAAAGGAACCAGAGCACGACCGGCAGCAGCAGCACATTGAGCACCCCGGCGCCGACCGACAGCTGCACAAGATCGGTACCGGAGGCCACCAGTGCGGTGCCAGCGGCCAGCACTGCCGTGAAGGCGCCATAGAACCACGGGGCGCGCGCCGGGGTCGCGCTGAGCGAATGGCGCAGGCCGAACACTTCGCCGAAGGCCCAGGCTGCCGTCAGGCAAACGACGATCCCGGCCACCAACGCTCCGCCGCTGAGGCCGACCGCGAACACCACGCGACCGATCGTCGGTCCGATTGAGGTGCTGAAGGCATGGGCAATGTCGCCCACCTTATCGAGCGTCGGCCCGCCCGCTGTCGCATGACCGAAGGCCGCAGCCGAGGCCACGACCACTGCGGCGGTGACCGTCTGGCACAGCAAAGCGCCCCCCAGCGTCTCAAACCGCATGGCGGCCAGATTGGCAGGGGTCAGGCCTTTATCGATGCTCGCCGACTGCTGGTAGAACACAGCCCACGGGATAACGCAGGTTCCGAGATTGGCTGCCAGCAAGTAAAGGTAGCCACGATCGGTGAACGGCACCTGGACGGCTTGCGCGACCATTTCGCCTGCCGCCGGATGGGCCAGCCACGCCAGCACGATGAACGCCAGCTCGCATAACCCCACCGCGATTGCCACCAACTCGACCGAGCGATAACTGCCGGTCCAGACGATGCCCAGCAGCCCCGCCGCGGCCGCCACACTCGATTGCCACACCGGGATTCCGAACAGTTCGCCGACCCCGGCCAACCCGCTCAGCTCCGTGACCAGCGCGCCGACGCAGCTTGCCACCAGGGTCGCCAGCAGTATCACCGCAGCCGCACGGCCCATTCTGCGCAGCACAAGTTCTGCGAGTCCCTGCCTTGTGGTCAGGCCAAGTCGGGCTGCCAGCTCCTGCGCCATGAACAGGGCAGGGGTCAGCAGGAATTGCGGCAGGACCATTCGGTAGCCCCACTCGGCCCCGCTCTTTGCCGCGGCGATCACGCTGCCGGCCTCGGTGTCCGCCAACATCACCACCAGTCCAGGCCCGATGGTCAATGCCAGCAGCCGCCAGCTTACGCGCGGCACGCGCTTGCCAACCTCCTCCCGTCGCAGGCCCTGTTCGGACATCGTCCGATAGTACGGCTATTGGGCCAGCAGTGCGTGGACGAACGCGTACCCCACAATCGGGATCGCAACCAGGACGTAGACGCGCAACGCAATCAGTAAGCCGACTGCGCCGCGACCTAGCTTTCGGCGGGGTAGAGGGCGCTCCGAGACAGCCGTGAGCTGGTCGGGTTCGAGTGCGGCAAGCAATTTCGGATCGTAGTTCACGCGCGCCTCCTACTTGCCCAGCAGAGCCGGAAAAACGGTGATCAGGCCATAGAGCGCGCCAACCAGGGAAATCGCCACGACGATCGTTCCGCCGGCCAGGTTGGTCCGCCAGGTATTCGCGAGATCACCCATGATCTCGCGATCGTTGACCAGCAGCAGCAGGAACAACAGCGCGGGTGCCATCAGCAGCGTGGCGATGACGTTCACGGTAAGCGTCATTGCGAGCAGCGGGGCGCCCGGGATCAGTACGATCCCCGCCGCGACCAGGACCGAAAGGATTGTGACGCCGTAGAACAGACGGCCTTGAGAAAAATCGAGGTTCAGGCTGTGCCGCGCCGACACGGTCTCGGCCAACGCGTAGGCCGAGCTGGTGGAGATCGTCATGGCCGCAACCAAACCCGCCTCGATAATGCCGAGCGCGAACAGCGTGGCCCCGGTGCTGCCGAGCAGCGGGCGCAGTGCGGTGGCGAAGTCGGCACCGCTCGCGAATTTCGACACATCAACCCCGGCCGCGAACAGCGGCGCAGTGGCAACCACGGTCGCAATCGCGGCAATGGCGGCAAGCCCCGCGCCGATCGCCGTGTCGATCCGTCCCTGCGGCAGGTCCGCTCGCGTCAGGCCCTTGTCCACCACGGCGCTTTGCTGGAAGAAAATCATCCAGGGCGTCACGGTCGCTCCGATATTGGCAAGAATGAGGGTCACGAATGCCGTATTGAAGCCGCCCGGTAGCGGCCCCCAGGTTGCCACCGCATGGGCGAGGGCCGCGCCACTTGGCTGCGCGTACAAGGCGGCCGGAATGAACAACAGATTGAAGATCGCCAAGCCCATCAGCACGCGTTCCCAGGTCGCATAACGCCGCAGCGCGAGCGAGGCGACTACCAGAACCACGCCGATCGCAACCGAAAGCCAAGACGGCAGGCCGAAATAAAGACCGCCCGCCTGGATGGCGATGAACTCGGTGATCAGGGTCAGAACATTGCCGAACACCAGGTCGCCCATCGCGAAGTAGCCCCAGAACGGGCCGAAGCGCTGAAAAATGAGCTCGGCATGCCCGCGATGGGTCGTCGCCCCGAGCCGCACCGTCATTTCCTGCACCACGAAGGCCATGACGAATGTGAGAAGAATGAAAGGGACGAAGAAGCCGATCCCGTAGGTCGCGCCGGTCGTTGCGTAGGAGACCATGCTGGGGCCGTCGTTCTCGCCCAGCATGACCAGCACGCCGGGGCCGGCGAGCAGCCAGAGCAGACGGACCCAGCGACGGGCGGCGCGGGTCTGCAAAACCTTCACGCGGTCTCGCGCGCGCAGGACGTCTTCGCGGGTGATGAGGTCGTCCTCGACGCTCTTGCACCTCCCAACATTCCGAAGTTCAATGCGTCCTGGCTCACAATGCCCCTCCGGATTCGGTTCGCGGGTGCTGCTGGCGTTTCGCCTGGTCCCAACTACGGTAAACGTAGCCCGGGCTACATAAAGGTCAACAGACGTATTTCTGAAGTTAGGGAAAACTGGAAGGCAGAGGGTTACATAACGGCGCCGGTGCTATCGTCTGCGGGGGGCGGGTTGGCTTGTGGGCGAGGGGATTTGACGGGGAAAAGGCGGTCCGATTAACGGGACACAAGCGCGCCGGCCGCCGTGCTCCAAACGATCAGATCGAACACAAGGTGCGCCGCCATGCCAGCAAACGCGACGTTCTTCCACGGAGACGGCGTGTTCCGGGAAAGATACCCGCAGGTGCATCCGGCCGCACCCGTTTTCGGGCTGTCCCGCAGGTCCACTCCTTCGGCGCGGAGCACGCTCAGAAGGGTCTCGGACTTCATTCCCGGATCGTACTCAACGGTCAGACTGCCCAGGACCGGGTTGCCGCGCACGGAGCGAATGCCGGCGACACTGCCAAGCCGCTCGCGTGCGCACTCGATCGCTGATGGATTGTTCTTGAAGTGCGGCAGCTCCATGCGGAACCGTCCCGGCACCTGATGAACATAGGTCGGCTTGACCAAAGCAGCCTCGCGGCGGGGCGGAGCAGCGCCGTCCTGCAACGCGAGAGCGTCAGCCGCTGCGGCGTAGGCGTCCATCACGGTCGTCGGGCCGCCAGGTCGGGCACGGGGGCGGTCACAACTGCCCGCCTCGACGGCAGGAAGGGACGTAGCGCATGCATCATGCTATAACCTCCTCGAGATTTCGTTCCCCTTACCTATAAGCGAAGCATCACACATCAAGTGTAGCCGAGGCTCCATACACGAATAAGGGAGCCGAATGAGCGAAACCGTTCGCTCGAGGCGAGCCTGTGGCCACGGTTGCTCTCGACAGCGAGATCCAATTCCGCCGGGGGCTCAGCCGAACGCGCCGGGCCAGCGCGTGCGAATGGCCCAAAGGATGCCCGCACTGAGCGCGCCCGCGATCAGATCGTCGGCCATAACCCCCGCTGCCCCGCCTTGCCGGTCCGCCCAGCCCACCGGTCCCGGCTTGGCGATGTCGAGCATGCGGAAGACGATGCACGCAGCGGCTACACCGAGCGGCGTCGGTCGCGCCAGCCCCAGCAGCGCGATCCACTGGCCGGCCACTTCGTCGATCACCACCCAGCCCGGATCGCCCTCCGCGCGGCATGCCCAAATCGCCCAGACACCGCCGATGCTGGCCACCGCAGCCGCGATTGGCAGCGCCAAAACGGAGCAACGCATCAGCCCGGCGCCGAATAAGGCTGCCACGATCGAAGCGGCCGGTACCGGGCGATCCGGGGAAACGACCGATTCCCAGCCCGCAGGCAATCAGCCTTGCCACCCCGGTTTTGGTCCCGCTCAAGGGCTCCATTGGCCGATCAACGGCGGCTCTCGCTCGCCGCGCCGGGCGGCATAGATGACGACGCTTTCCAGCACCCGCTGAACGTAGTTCCGCGTCTCGTTCAGCGGGATCATCTCGATCCAGTCGATCATCCCGCTCGCTCCGGCGGGCTCGCCCGCACGCGGATCGCCATTCTGGGCGAGCCATTGGCTGACGCGATGCGGGCCCGCATTGTAGGCCGCCAAGGCGAGGGGTAGAGAGCCGCCGAACCGGTCCAGCATGTTGGACAAGTAGCCGGTCCCCAGTTCCATGTTGCGGGCGGGATCCGTGGTGAGGGCGACCGGGGTGATCGCCTCGCCACTGCGCTGTGCCAGCAGGGCGGCGGTTGCGGGCATCAGCTGCATCAGCCCGCGCGCACCGGCAGGGCTGACGATGCCGGTATCGAACCCGCTCTCCTGGCGGATCACCGCGAGCGTCACCGCCGGATTGACCGGTTTTTCCGGCGGGATAACGGCCATGGGCCACCCCGCGACCGGCAACACCAGCCCCGACAGGCCCGCGTGGCGGGCGATCGACACCGCAGCGTCCGGCAGGCCGAGGCCAAGCGCCAGTCGCGCGGCCATCTCCTGCTCCGCGGGATCCGGCGCCACTTGGGCCATGCGCTGCAAGAAATGCACGCGCGTGGCCGAATTCGCCCCATGCGGCGAGTATCGCCCCGGCACGAACCAATTCGTGCGCCGTGAAATCGCGGGCTTGCACGGGCGTGAATGACGGGTCACGCAGCGAATTGATGCGACGGGCGAGTTCGGCCGGGCTTTGCCCCAACGCAAGCGATGCGAGCTGACCGTAAAAGGTCGTGGGAAAGGCGGCCGCCTTGGTGTACTCGGGCTTGGGATCGTCGCCAGCGGCGGCTCGCGCCCGGCCGAGCCAGTAATGCGCCCGGGCCGCCGTAATTACGGCCGTGCCCTCGACTGCCAATTGCCGAAACCAGGCGAGGGCTGCCTGCGGCTGATGCAAACGCTCAAGCAGGATGAAACCGGCAAGAAAGGTTGCGCCTGCGTCACCCGGCTGCCCGGCGATGTCGCCACTGACCACCGTCAGCGCGTCTGCATTCTTGCCGGCGCCCATCAGGGTGCGTGCGAGTGCCTCGCGTTCGGTGCGGAATGCCGGACGAAGCGGGCCCACCACCTGCTCGGCCTGCTCGCCGGCGCTTCGCCATAAGGCGACGGCGTCAGACTGACGGTCCTGATGTCGCAGCCAGCGGGCCTCTGCAAGCACGATACCCGGATCGGATCGGTCTTGTGTTGGGAGCTTGTCCGCGAGTGCCAGGGCGTCGGGCGCGCCGCGTTGCAGAGCAAGCCAAGCATGCGCCATCCCCCGGCGACCAGGCGCCAGGCGTGCAATCTGACGCGACGCCTCGGGATTGGCGGCCCGGACAAGGCGGGCGAATCGCTCCCACTCGTCCTCGGGCCGAAGCGCGCTCTTCCAGCGCCCGAGAAAGCCAGTCTGATCCGGTCCCGGATCGGAAAAGCCAAGAATCCAGGCGCGACGGGCATAGCTGGCGGCGTTCTCCTCTTGGCCGCGCCGCCGCGAATGCTTCCGCACAGCGCTGCAAAGCAGTCGGAAGCTCAATCGGGCCGTGCCCGCACTGCGCCCGAATCCGATCCTGGTCCGCGTCGCTGGCGATCGCCTCCTGGCGCCTTCGTTCGAGCTGATCCTGGCTTGGCCAATCCGGATTCTGTAAGGCGAAAGCGGCGATCTCGTCCGCATTGGCGGCGCCAGGGGTGAGCAAGCGGTAGAACGTCACCAACTTCGCCGCGACCGGATCAGCATAGCCGTTCACCGCCTGCGTGGCTGCGGCCCAATCGCGGACGTGAACCAAAGCCATCGGATTATCCGCGAACGCCGGTCCTGCGAATGACGCCCATAAGAGCAACAGCGGACCGAGCGGACGAATTCGACCAGCGCATGCGGTTCGTATAGCGCGCCGCAGCCTTGCGGCGCATCCCCCGCGCGCTTAGCTTTGCGCGCCGGATCGCGCCAGTCGCCGGATGCCTCGGGGTCGTCGCCGCTTCGTCGGGTACGGTTTTCCGACGGCAGCGCCCGCTTGCGGCCGAGCGCCCCGAACCGGCGGCATGCCAGGGAGGGATTGATGTTCAAGGGATCGCTTGTCGCTCTGATCACGCCAATGCGCGCCGACGGATCAATCGACGAGAAGGCGTATGCCGATTTCGTGGAGTGGCAGATCAACCAGGGCACACACGGCGTTGTGCCGGTTGGCACCACGGGTGAATCCCCCACCCTGACGCATGCCGAACACAAGCGTGCCGTCGAGGTCGCGATCATGGTGGCCAAGGGGCGGGCTCCGGTGATCGCCGGCACCGGCTCGAACAGCACCGAGGAGGCGATTGACCTTACCCGGCACGCCAAGCAAGCCGGCGCGGATGCCGCGCTGATCGTGACGCCGTATTACAACAAGCCGACCCAGGAAGGGCTCTGCCTGCACTTCAAGGCCATCGCCGATGCGGTCGATCTGCCGATCATCATCTACAACATCCCGCCTCGTTCCGTGATCGACATGACGGTGGAAACGATGGCGAGGTTGGCCAAGCATCGCAATATTGTGGGAGTGAAGGACGCGACCGCTAATTTGGCGCGTCCGCTGCATACGCGCCGCGCTTGCGGCGGTGGCTTCTGCCAATTGTCGGGCGAGGACCATACCGCGATTGCTTTCCTGGCCGCAGGCGGCGACGGCTGCATCAGCGTGACGGCCAATGTCGCGCCGCGCCTATGCAGCGAGATGCAGACCGCTTGGCACGACGGACGCGTGAAGGAGGCAATCGCGATTCAGGATCGTCTGTTGCCGTTGCATGATGCCCTGTTCGCCGAGACGAGCCCCGGCCCGGTGAAATACGCCGCCAGCCTGCTTGGCAAGACCACCGAGCGCTGCCGCCTGCCGCTCGCGCCGTTGGCCGATGCGACCAAGCAGAGAGTGCGTGCTGCAATGACTGAAGCGGGGCTGCTGAACTAGTGGAGCTTTCGACCTTGCCGGACCCGAAGACAAAGAAGAAGGGCCTGATCGCCCACGGCATCGCCGCGCAGAACCGTAAGGCGCGCTTCGACTACTCGATCAAGAATACTGTCGAGGCCGGGCTGGTGCTGAAGGGGCCTGAGGTCAAGAGCCTGCGCTACGGCCGCGCCAGCCTTTCCGAGGCTTGGGCCGGCGAGCGTGACGGCGAGCTTTGGTTGTTCAACGCTTATATTCCCGAATACCAAGGGGGCGTGCTCGCCAAATTCGAGCCGCGAGCGCCGCGCAAGCTGCTGCTCAAGGCCAAGGAGATTCGATCGCTGGCGGGGGCCGTGACACGCGAAGGCGTCACCTTGGTGCCGCTCGATATTCACTTCAACGAACGCGGGCGGGCGAAAGTGCTACTGGGAGTGGGCGAGGGGCGGAAGAAGGCCGACAAGCGCGCCATTATCGCCGACCGTGATTGGCAGCGCAACAAAGCGCGGTTATTGCGCGCCCGAGGCTGATCGACCACGCAATCCTCCTTCGCCGTCACCGGATGGTCCGCTCGGACATTACATTTTTCTTATTCCGCGAACGCACGCGCGGGCAGGGTGTTTCGGCCATACGTGTAACGAGGTGCCGGCCGAAATTCCGTTCGTGGCGTCCTGCGCACGGCAGATCGAAAACCATTGGGAGAAGCGCCAATGTCAGCGAACGGCGGAGCAAAGCCCCGTGCGCGTGATTTGCCATATCCGCAGTGCGCGTCACGGGGAGGCCTTCCGTACCGGTTCGGCTCCAGCAGACATCAGAGGGACATCTCACGATGACGTACGCAATGAAGCTCACTGCGGCAACGGCGATCGGCGCCTTACTGGCGTTGCCGGCCTTTGCGCAAAATATGAGCAGCAGCGGGGAACACAGCTACGGCCAGAACCTGCCATACAACTCCAGCCAGCAGAGCAATTTCGGCGATACCGGGCAGAATCAGCAGCAGGGTGTCGTTGGCTCCGGCATGTACAGCCATTCCGGCCCGGAGGGCTACACAGCGTTGTCACCCGGCCAGAATGGCACCGGCGTGTATGACCAAAACGGAAACTCGCAAGGTCAGAATCAGCAATTCGGCCAAAACGGCGCCTACCAGGGTCAGACCGGCCAATATCAGACTGATCAGTATGGCCAGAACGTGCCATATGGGCAGATGCAGCAATACGGCGAGAACGAGGGCTCGCAGAACCGGGGTGGCCAGTTCGGGCAAAACAACGGATGGCAGGGCCAGAACGGCAATTGGCAGGGTCAGGGCCAAGGCGGCCAGTTCGGGCAGAACAACGGATGGCAGGACCAGAACGAGCGGTTCGGGCAGAACGGCAATTGGCAAGGTGGCCAGTTCGGACAAAACACCAACGGATGGCAGGGCCAGAACGGGCAGTTCGGGCAGAACGGCAATTGGCAGGGTCAGGGGCAGACCGGTAACTGGCAGGGCCAATATGGTCAGAACGGCAACCGGCAGGGCCAGTATGGCGGTCAGAACGGCAACTGGCAGGGCCAGAACGAGCGGTCCGGGCAGAACGGCAACTGGCAGGGCCAGAACGAGCGGTTCGGGCAGAACGGCAACTGGCAAGGTCAGGACGAGCGGTAACGGGCAGAACGGCCATTGGCAGGGTCAGACCGGTAATTGGCAGGGCCAGAGCGGGCAATTCCAGCCCGATACCTACACCCGCCAGTACAATCCCTACTCGCAGAGCAACGCCGGCCAAGTCGGCCAGGGCTATAAACGGCCAGTTCGGACAGAACAACTACAGCGGAAACTCCAGGCCGCTTCCCGGAAACAACCCGCAATATGGGCTGAGCGGCGTTGGCCGATGGGCAAATAGCAATTATGGCTGGTCGGGTGGAAATTTCGGCCAATCGGGTTATGACGCGAACGCACATGGATGGCGGTCGGCCGAGCAGAACCTGAACAACAACGGCAACAACCAGACCCGAGGCGGTCAGTGGGACCGCCAGCATGGTGGCGAATGGAACGGGTCGAACGGCCAAGCCATGCAGAACGGCGGCAACCAAGCCGGTAAGCGGGAAGCGGACAGCCCTCTAACCAGAGCGCGTACAACAGCGGCTGGAATGCTGGCCAGCCTGGGACAAACGGAACGGCGCCGTAACGGTGCGACTGTCCTGAACGTCGGACAAGGTAGTCAGCTTGGTAATGCACAGAGCGACCTAATCACGGCTGCAACGGCTGAGGTGAAATAGCAGGGCCGGGCGCCATCGCCCGGCTCTGTTTTCGCCCGCCTCATTCGGGTGCGAGCACGTCAATCCGCACGAGCAAAGCCTGGATCACCGCCTCGAACATCTCCCGCGTAAGCCGCCGCGTGCTCGTATTATATCGGGAGACATGATAGCTGTCGGCCAGCACCACGCCTGATGGCAGCGTATGAATCGCGCCATGGCGGAACGGCAGGCTTGACGCGGGTATCGCCAGCGCCCGCAGGACGGCGTTGTGCGCCAGCACCCCGAGTGTCAGAACGGCACGCAAGCCGCGCATCGCTGCCATTTCGCCGGCAAGGAATTGATTGCACATGCGCGCTTCGGCCGGTTCGGGCGCGTTATCCGGCGGGACGCAGCGTACCGCGTTGGTAATGCGGCATCTTTCCAGCACGAGTCCGTCCGCCGGGTCAGCCTCGTAGCAACCATGCGCCAGCCGGAAACGCAGCAAAGTTCCGTACAGCAGGATTCCGGCATGATCACCGGTGAAGGGGCGACCGGTGCGATTGGCGCCGCGCAGCCCGGGCGCAAGGCCCACGATCAACAACGGCGCCTCGATCGGACCGAAACTCGGCACCGGTGCGTTGAACCAGGTCGGGTTTGCCGTCCGGTTCCCATGGCGAAAGGCCACCAGCCGTGGGCAGAGTGGGCAATCCGGGTCCGGGGCGGACGGCGCGGCAGAGCCGCACGCCGGCATCATGCAGCGCTGTTGTCCGTGTACGGGTCGGCCGGGGTCGCACGGACGGGCACCGGCCGGGCGCGCGGCTCGGTCTGTCGGCGCGTGAAGAACTGCGAGATCTCAGCGAGTTCCAGGAACTGGTCGGCCTGGCGGCGCAGCTCGTCGGCCACCATCGGCGGGCTGGTGCGGATCGAAGAGACCACCGAAACCCGCACGCCCTTGCGCTGCACCGCCTCCACCAAACGCCGAAAATCCGAATCGCCGCTGAACAAAACGGCATGGTCGAGTTGCGGTGCGAGTTCGAGCATATCGACCGCGACCTCGATATCCATGTTGCCCTTAACGCGCCGCCGCCCTGCCGAATCAGTGAATTCCTTGGCTGGCTTCGTGACCAGCGCGTAGCCGTTATAGGCAAGCCAGTCGGTCAAGGGCTTCAGCGGCGAATAATCCTCGGTCTCCAGCACGGCCGAGTAGTAATAGGCGCGGACTACCTGGGCTTGCCCGCGGAAGTAATCCAGCAGGTTGCGGTAGTCCACGTCAAAGCCGAGATTGCGGGACGCGGAGTAGAGGTTTGCGCCGTCGATGAAGAGCGCGACGCGCTCGCTCGGCAGGAAATAGGTCATGGTGCAGTCCTTCGATATGACTTGTCGAACATCGACCGGGAAGCTGCGCGGGCCGGGCCAAGCGCGATCGCCCGGGGCGGCAGGCTGGCGATACTCTACCATTTGCCGCCAAAGTGAAACCCTGATGCGGCCGGCGCCGTGATTCTGGTGGCGATTGGTGCAAACTTGCCGGGGCCGGATGGTCGCCCGCCGCTACAGACCTGCCGCCTTGCCGCTTCCGCACTGGATGCGCTGCCCGGTCTGCGGCTGCGCGGCCTCTCGCGCTGGTACGAGACGGCGCCTGTTCCGCCTTCGGACCAGCCGCCCTACGTGAATGGCGTGGCGCATCTCACCGCTCGTCGGTCCCGGGGGGCGGCGGACCCTGCGTTGCCGTTGGACCCGGCATCGCTGCTCGCCGCCTTGCAGGCAATCGAGGCGGGTGCGGGGCGGCGGCGCGGCATGCCCAATGCGGCTCGGAGGCTCGATCTGGACATCGTCGCGATCGGCGCATTGGTGCGTCCGGCGCCGGACCCGGTCGTTCCGCATCCTCGGGCGCATGAGCGCGCCTTCGTGCTGTTGCCGCTGCGGGATGTGGCGCCCGGTTGGCTGCATCCCGTGCTGAACCAGACGGTCGAGGCCTTGATTGCACACCTGCCGCCGCAACAGGCGCGTGCATTGACGCCCTGACTTGCTTGCATCCGCGCCCCGCGTCGCTTAAATGAGAGTTTCCCCGACGAACAGCGAGCGGAGAGTAGGTGTATGGCGCGCGTCACCGTCGAAGACTGCGTCCAGAAGGTTTCCAATCGCTTCGAGCTGGTCCTGCTCGCGGCGCAGCGTGCGCGCAATCTCAGCCGCGGCGAAGAGCTGACGGTCGATCGCGACGACGACAAGAACCCGGTGGTCGCGTTGCGCGAGATCGCAGACGAGACGATCGACCTGCCGCGACTGGAGCAGGATTTGATCAAATCTCTGTCGCGCACGCCGGAGCCCGAGCCGGCTGACGAGGAAGTACTGGACCTGATTCCCACCGATCAGAACATCTTCGGCCTCCAGGATGTCACGGCCGAAGAAGAGGCGGCCAACCTGCCTGCCGAGAACGAGGAGATGTCGCCTGAGGATCTCGAGGCGGCGATCGAGGCGGAACTCGGCGGTCGTCGCCGATAAGGGGCCGTGACGCAGGGCACCCCCGGCCCCTGGTACCCGGCGCCTTGCTACGCGCCGTCTGATCTGCCGCACCGGTATTTCGCGCCGGAAGGCCCGTCTCAGGGCCTGGCCGCTGCGGGCCAGTCCAGGCCCGCGATCATCCGGCAATTCGAGCTGACCGAGAAGGTCCACAGCTACGACCCGAAGGCGGATACCGGTCTGATCGACGCAGCGTACGTGCTGGCCATGAAAGCGCATGGCTCCCAGCAGCGCGACAACGGCGACCCCTATATCACGCATCCGGTCGCGGTCGCCGATATCCTGGCGGGATACCGGCTGGATACGTCGAGCATCGTCACCGGACTGCTGCACGATGTCATCGAGGACACGCCGGTCCGGCTGCCGGAAATCCAGACCCGGTTCGGCCGCGAAGTGGCGGGGCTGGTCGATGGCGTGACCAAGCTCACCAGGCTGGAGCTGCAATCCGACCGCACCAAGCAGGCGGAGAACTTCCGCAAGCTCGTCCTGGCGATGAGCCGCGACATCCGCGTGCTGTTGGTCAAACTGGCCGACCGGTTGCACAACATGCGCACCCTGCATTTCGTGCCTGAGCCGGAACGGCGGCAGCGGATTGCGCGCGAGACGATGGAGATATACGCGCCGCTGGCTGAGCGCATCGGCATGGACGCGGTCAAGACCGAGTTGCAGACGCTGGCTTTCGCCCACTTGGAGCCCGAGGCGTACGAAACCATCCAGGCGCGGCTCAACTTCCTGCGCGGCCAGGGCGCGGACGTAATCGAGGAGGTGGGCGAGGAACTCCAGCGCGTGTTCAAGGAGGCCGGCGTCCCGGTGGTGAGCGTGACCGGGCGGGAGAAATCCGTTTATTCCATTTGGGAGAAAATGCATCAGCGCAATGTCGCCTTCGAGCAGTTGTCCGACATCATGGCCTTCCGGATCATCGTTCCCACCAAGGAAGCGTGCTACGCGGCGCTGGGCGCGGTGCACTCGGCCTATCCGGTGATCGCCGGCCGGTTCAAGGACTACATCTCGACGCCCAAGGCGAACGGTTATCAGGGCTTACATAGCGGCGTGACCCTGCGCGAGCCGCGGAACCAAAAAATCGAAGTGCAGATCCGCACACAGGTAATGCACGACATCGCCGAAAACGGCGTCGCGGCGCACTGGCTCTACAAGCAGCAGGACGCATCGCCGCATGAGCGGCACCAGTTCCGCTGGGTTCAGGATCTGCTCGAAATCCTGGAAAATTCGGCGGCGCCCGACGAGTTCCTGGAAAACACCAAGCTTGAGCTGTATGGCGATCAGGTCTTCTGCTTCACACCGAAAGGACAGCTGATCCAGCTACCGCGTGGGGCAACGCCGGTGGATTTCGCTTACGCGGTGCACAGCCAGATCGGCGATTCCTGCGTCGGTGCCAAGGTCAACGGGCGGCTGATGCCGCTTCGCTATCAGCTGCAGAACGGCGATCAAGTCGAGATCATGACCGCGCGCGGCGGCACGCCGTCGCCGCAATGGGAGCGCTTCGTCGTCACCGGCAAGGCGCGAGCGCGTATCCGCCGTTTCATCCACCAGAGGCAGCGCCAGGAACATTTGGATGCGGGCCGTGCCGAACTCGCCAAGGCGTTCCGCCAAGCCGGGGTGGACGGGTCCGAGCGGGCGCTGGGGCCGGCGCTCAAGGCACTGAAGGCGGGATCGGTCGACGAACTCTACATCTCCGTCGGCAACGGCAATATCGGGCCGCGCGACGTGGTGCATGCGGCCTATCCCGAGCTGCGCCAAACGCCACGCGCGCCCCGCATGGTCCCGACTCTACCGCCGGGTCGCGCGCCGGCACGCACGGTCTCTCGCCTGGACGGGGCGATGCCAATTACCGGGCTGATCCCCGGCATGGCCCATCATTTCGCGGGTTGTTGCCATCCGGTTCCGGGAGACGACATCGTGGGCATCGTCGCAACCGGGCGCGGTGTCACGATCCACGCACGCGACTGTCAGACGCTTGGCAGCTTTGCCGCCACACCCGAGCGGTTCATCGACGTAAGCTGGAACATTGATGCGCTCGGCAAGGGGGCTGGCGGGCATACTGCGCGCGTTGCCGTCATTATCGCCGCGCAAGAACCCACCGCGCTCGCCGACCTGACGAACGCCATCGCCCGGCATGAAGGGGCGATTAGCAATCTGAAAATTGTCAATCGGCAGCAGGATTTCGTGGAAATCCTGGTGGATGTCGATGTGCGCGATCTGTCGCATTTGTCGAAAGTCATCGCCGGGCTGCGTGGGGTCTCCGGGATCAAGAGTGTCGAACGAACAAGAAGCTGACACGTGCGGGCGCAACGATGATCCTGGGGCTGGGCTCGGATATTTGCGACATCCGACGCATCGAAGCGGCGATCGCCCGGCACGGCGAGCGGTTTCTCGGGCGCATTTTCACGCCGACCGAGCGCGCCAAGGCGGATCGTCGGGCGGAAAAGATGCGTGCCGCCACCTACGCCAAGCGCTTCGCCGCCAAGGAGGCCGCAGCGAAGGCGCTGGGGACCGGGTTCCGAAAGGGCGTATTCTTCTCGGATCTGGGCGTTCTGAACCTGCCCGGCGGACAACCCACGATGCACATGAGCGGCGGTGCGGCGGCCCGGCTGGCGGCTTTGACCCCTGCCGGGATGGAGGCGGTCGTGGCGCTCACCATGACTGACGAATATCCTTACGCCTACGCGCAGGTAATCATCTCGGCCGTGCCCGCCGGAGCGGAACGCTCTGCCGCATGGCGAGAGCGGTAGCGCGCGGACATGCGTCGGTTTCCTTGACAGGGCAAGCGCGCATGGGCTTGAACCCGCCCGACCCCTGTATTGGACAAACTCCCGAATGGCCGTGACCAAGGCGAAGCGCAAGTCGAGCGGATTGCTCGATAATGTGAAAACGATCGTCTATGCGGGGTTGATCGCAATCATCATCCGTACATTCTTGTTCGAACCATTCAATATTCCGTCCGGCAGCATGATTCCCACGCTGCTGGTCGGTGATTATCTGTTCGTCGAAAAATACAGCTATGGCTATTCGCATTACTCGTTTCCGTTCTCTCCGGATTTTTTCTCCGGACGAATCTGGGGCGGTATCCCGCGCCGCAGCGACGTTATGGTGTTCAAGTATCCGCCCGATCCGTCGGTGGACTACATCAAGCGGGTGATCGGATTGCCGGGCGACAAGATTCAGGTTCGCGAGGGGCGTCTCTGGATTAATGGCGAGCTTGTGCCGCGACAACCGGAAGGCGACTACCTCACGGACGACGAGGGGATCCGTATGGCGTTGCGGCTCTATCAGGAAGACCTGCCGCGCCGGCCCGGAAAGCCGCCGGTCCGGCACGATATCCTGAAGGCAACCGATCAGGGCGAGGCGAATAACACGCCGGTCTATACGGTGCCGCAAGGCACGCTGTTCGTCATGGGCGACAATCGGGACAACAGCGCCGACAGCCGGTTCTGGGGGTTCGTGCCGCTGGAGAACCTGGTCGGGCGCGCCGAGGTGATTTTCTTCTCGATTGATGCCGCCGCACCCTGGTGGGAGTTCTGGGAATGGCCGCTGGAGGTCCGCTGGGGGCGGATCGGCAAGGTGGTGGATTGATGCGGCGCTTCGCCGTCAGCCAGCGGTGAGTACCCCGATCGAGACAATCCTCGGCCATGATTTCGCGCACCCGGGGATTTTGCGCGAGGCGCTGACCCATCGTTCGGCGGTGCATCGGGGGCAGAGGACGGGCAGCAACGAGCGGCTGGAATTCATGGGTGACCGCGTGCTTGGGCTGCTGATGGCCGAGTGGCTCGTGGAACGCTATCCGCGCGAACAGGAGGGTGAACTCGGCCGGCGACTCGCGCATCTCGTGTCGCAGCCGGTGTTGGCGGCCGTGGCGGAGGCGATCGGCCTCGGCGCGGCGCTTTCCGTTGCCCCCGGCGAGGCCCGCGCCGGGGTCAAGCGGCGTGCCACCGTGCTGGCCGATGCGCTCGAAGCCGCTCTCGGCGCGCTCTATTTGGATGGCGGGCTGGATCGCGCGCGCGACTTCGTCCGCCGCGCCTGGATGGGCGCGATGGCCGAGCAGGCCGATCCGCCGAAGGACGCCAAGACGGCGTTGCAGGAATGGACGCAGGCGCGCGGCCTTAACCTGCCGGTTTATTGCGTTTCGTCACGTTCGGGGCCGCCGCACGCGCCTGAGTTCGTAGTAACCGTGCAGGTCGGCACCGAACAGAGCGGAACCGGTACGGCCGGGACAAAGCGGGCAGCGGAGCAACGCGCCGCCGAGGATCTGTTGGAGCGGTTGCGCCGGTGAGCACGCGCTCCGGGTTCGTGGCGATTCTGGGTGCGCCGAATGCAGGCAAATCGACGCTGCTCAATCGTCTCACGGGCGCCAAGCTGTCGATCGTAACGCCCAAGGCGCAGACTACGCGCTTTCGCGTGCTGGGTATCCTGATGCACGGCGAGAGCCAAATACTGCTGGTCGATACGCCCGGCATCTTCCGCCCGCGCAGGCGGCTCGATCGCGCGATGGTCGCAGCGGCGTGGACGGGAGCGCGCGATGCCGACCTCGCGTTGCTGCTGGTTGACGCCAGTACCGGCGCGACTGAGCCCGTGCGTGCGATCGCGCGGACGCTGGCGGAGGCAAATCGCCGCTGTTGGCTGGTGCTGAACAAGGTCGATCTGGTGGCTGCGCCGTCGCTGCTGCCGTTGACGGCGACGCTCAACTCGCTGGCTCCATTCGAGCAGAGCTTCATGGTGGGTGCCGCAACGGGCGATGGGCTGGACCGACTGACGGACGGACTGGCCAAAGCGATTCCCGAAGGACCGTTCCTCTATCCGTCCGACGATCTCACCGATTTGCCCGAGCGGCTGCTCGCGGCCGAGATCGTACGCGAACAGATTTTTTTGCAAACACACGAGGAGGTTCCGTACGGCGCGACCGTGGAGACCGAAAACTGGCAGGAACGTGCCGACGGCAGCGTGCGCATTGAGGCCACGATCTATGTCGCCCGTCCCGGCCACAAGGCGATCATGATCGGCCACAACGGCGTGCGGCTGCGCGACATCGGCACGCGCGCGCGCCGCGAACTGGCCGCGCTGCTGGAGCGTCCGGTGCATCTGTTCCTGAACGTTAAGGAGCGCCCCGGCTGGGACGAGGAGCGCGCCCGGCTGCGTGCGATCGGGCTGGAGGATGCGGGGTAGCGTTGGTTCACTGCGGCACGAAAGCCGAATGTGCTTTTCAACATAACTCCCGGTACAACGCAGCATAACGTCGCGCCGGACCCCGCCAGCTCACCTCGGTGGCCATCGCGTTCCGTTGCATTTGTTGCCAATACGCTGTGTCGCCCCGGGCACGGCAGGCACGACCGAGTGCCGCTTCTAGTCTGTCAACGCTCGGTGGGGCGAACTGAAATCCCGTTCCGGCGCCGGCGGCACGGGCCATTTCGTTGGCATCTATCACCGTGTCGGCGAGACCACCCACGCGCGAAACCAGCGGCAGCGCGCCGTAGCGCAGCGCGCAAAGCTGTGTCAGCCCGCACGGCTCGAAACGCGAGGGCACGAGCAGAACGTCGCACCCGCCCTGTATCAGATGCGCCACCGCCTCGTCGTAGCCGATGCGCACACCAATCCGGCCCGGATTCGCGGCCGCCGCTTGCGTGAAGCCTTGCTCCAGCGCCGGTTCGCCGGTGCCGATCAAGGCCAGTTGGCCGCCAAGCGCAATCAGGCGCGGCAACGTCGCCAGCAACAGATCCATGCCCTTCTGCCAGGCCAAACGGCTGACCACTCCGAACAGTGGGCGCGACGGCTCCGGGTCCAACCCGAACGCCGCACGCAGCGCCGCCGTGTTGGTCGCGCGCGCCGACAGGCTGCTGCGCCTCATAGCGCGCCGGAAGATGCGGGTCCGTTGCCGGATTCCACACCGAATCATCGATGCCGTTCAGGATGCCGTACAGCACCCCGGACCGTGCGCGCATCAGGCCACCGAGCCCCATGCCGCCCTCTGGCGTTTGCACCTCCTCGGCATACCCGGGCGAAACGGTGGTGATGCGATCGGCGAATTGCAGGCCGGCTTTTAGAAAACCGATGCCGCCATAATATTCCACCCCATCCACCGCATAGGCCGAGGCGGGCAGGCGCAATCCCCCGAGAAGATAGGCCGGGAACTGTCCCTGATAGGCCAGATTATGAACGGTCATGACCATTCCCGGCCGGTTGTGACCGGAGTGGTAGTGCAGATAGGCGGGCGCGAGCCCCGCCTGCCAATCATGCGCGTGCACGATATCGGGCGCGAGCATCGGGACCGCGCCTTGGCCCAACGAGGCCGCCCCCCAGCACAGTGCGGCGAAACGTTGCGCATTGTCGGGCCAATCCGACCCGTCCGGCCCGGTATATGGGCCGCCCGCGCGTCGAAACAGGTGCGGTGCATCGAGCGCGATCACATCCAGCCCGGCCGCGCGACCCGCGCGCAGCCATGCCTCGGCCCCGAACAGATCGGCGAAGCGATGAACCTCCTCGGGCGCCTCCAGCGCTTCCAGAACCTGAGGATAACCGGGGATTAGCGAGCGGACCGCGACGCCTTCATTCGCGAGTGCGCCAGGAAGCGCGCCGGTCACATCGGCAAGACCGCCCGTCTTGACCAGCGGATAAAGCTCCGAGGCAACCGAAAGAACCGATAGCCGCGTCATCACCCCAGCCGGTCGATCATCGCCTGGGTGATCAGGCAGATGCCGTTCGGCGTGCGGCGGAAGCGCGCCGCATCGCGCTCTTCGTCTTCGCCCACGACCATGCGCTCAGGGATGCGCACGCCGCGATCGATCACGACGTTCTTCAGCCGCGCGTGCTCGCCGATCTGCACAAAGGGCAGCACGACCGCGTTTTCGACGCGGGCATAGGAGTGGACATGCACGCCGGTGAACAATAGCGAGTGGCGCAGAGACGCGCCCGAGACAATGCACCCGCCAGAAACAAGCGAACTCACCGCCATGCCGCGCCGCCCCTCCTGGTCGTGCACGAATTTGGCCGGCGGGGTGATCGCCGCATGCGTCCAGATCGGCCACTCGGTTTCATAAATGTCGAGCGACGGGACCACGTCGGTCAGGTCGATATTGGCCTGCCAGTAGGCATCCACCGTGCCGACATCGCGCCAATAGGCTTCGGTCTCCTGACCCGAGCGGACGCAGGAATTGGCGAAATGGTGGGCGACGGCTTTGCCGTTGCGCACCAGATACGGGATAATGTCCTTGCCGAAATCATGGGCGGAGTTCGCGTCCTCGGCGTCGCGGCGGAGCTGATCGAACAGGAACCTTGTCTCGAAAACGTAAATTCCCATGCTGGCAAGCGCCGAGTCGGGCTTGTCCGGCATGCTCGGCGGATCGGCCGGCTTTTCCAGAAAATCGATGATCCGGCTTTTCTCGTCCACATGCATGACGCCGAACCCGGTGGCTTCCGGCCGCGGCACTTCGATGCAGCCCACCGTTACGTCGGCTTTGCGCTCCACGTGCTGGCGCAGCATCAGCTCGTAATCCATCTTGTACACGTGATCGCCCGCCAGGATCACAAGATGCTCCGGCGCGTAGCTCTGGATGATGTCGATGTTCTGGTACACGGCGTCGGCTGTGCCGGCGTACCACTCGGTTTCCGAGACGCGCTGGCTGGCCGGCAGGATGTCGAACCCCTCGTTGCGCTCGGGACGAAAGAAATTCCAGCCGAGTTGCATATGGCGGATCAGGCTGTGCGCCTTGTATTGGGTGGCGACGCCGATGCGGCGAATGCCGGAATTCACCGCGTTGGACAGCGCAAAATCGATAATGCGGGACTTGCCGCCGAAGAAGACCGCCGGCTTGGCGCGCTTGTCGGTCAGCTCCAAGAGCCGGCTGCCGCGCCCGCCCGCCAGCACATAGGCCATGGCCGAGCGCGCGAGCGGAGAATGATTTGCGGTTCGCGCGGGCATGTGTGTTCCTCCCTGCGATGCAACCGCCGATCGGGCTCGGCGCAGGGGAGAAAGTGTCTCCCGCGCCGCCCCGCTGCGTCAACGTGCGGGCGGGCTGATGGGACGTGAGCCGTTGCCAATTATGGGCGTTGTGCCAGATGGCCCGAGCGATCGGCCCTTGCCGCTGAGCTTCTGTCATTGCGAGCGCAGCGAAGCAATCCAGCAGCGCGGCACTGGATTGCTTCGTCGCGCGCTTCGCGCGCTCCTCGCAATGACGAGCTGTGCCTTCCCGGTCGGGCTCTATTTGGACCGGCTGCGTGACGATGTGTCACGCCTCATAGGAGGCGTCGCAGCCTTTGGCTAGCGGCTCGGTGCGCTGTCCAGAAACTTCTGGCTAATCGCGTAGTTCGTCGAGCAGCGCCTTGGCTTCTTGCAAATCCGGGAGGTCGAAGCCTTCTGTAAACCATGTATAAACGGGCGCAAGCAGCGTTCGGGCTTCGCCATGCTTGCCCTGGTCGCGCCAGAGGCGGGCGAGGCTCGTGCTGGCGCGGAGTTCGAACAGCTTGGCCTCCTGATGCTGCGCGACAGCAATGGCGTCTTGGAAGCTGGCTTCGGCAGCAACGGGACCGCCGGTTTGCAGCAGCAGATCGCCGCGCAACCGATGCAACTCAGCCTCGTTGGCCCGCTCCTCGGTGATCTCCATGATCTGCGCAACCTCCGTGAGGCATTTCAGCCCTTCACCCGGCTGGCCAAGCAAAGCGTAGGCCTCGGCGAGCCACATGAGCAGAAGCGGCGTATTTATAACCGCTCCGGCAGCCCGCAATGCCACCAGCCCCTGCGTGAGGAGCGCGAGGCCGTCCCGCGCTTGCCCGAGCGCAGTCAACGACCGTCCGCGGCATGCTGTTGCCCAAGCCAGTTGAAACCGAAAACCGTGCTCGGTCGATAGAGCCAGGAATTCCTCGGCGCGGCGTTGCATCTCAGGCGAGCGGGTGATCGACTCTTCCAATTCGCATAGAGGAGCACGAGAGCTAGGGTATGGGCGTGCCTGAGCCGGCGGGCCTCCGACGACGCCTCGTTCAGCCGTGACCGTGCCTGATCGATGTACCCCAGGGACGCCAAAGTCACCGCTTGGTGCGCGAGCAAAGCAGCGTAGGGGTCTTCGGACAGTCCCCCACCGGTGGCGCGATGCGCCGGATCGGAAAGGTCATGACACCCCTCCAGGAGGGCGCGGGCGGCAACGAACTCCCCGAGAAAGCATCGGGTTGTCCCGCGTGCGTGGCGACCCTGCAATTGCGCCCAGACATCGTTCCGCCTCTCGCCGATTTTTTCGAGCTGCTCAGCAAGCGACAGCGCCAATCTATGCTCGGATCGAACCAAATGAAACGTCCATTGACCGAAGCTCAGCGGCACGAGGTACTCGGGTCGATCGATCTGCTCGGCCAGCGCGCGCGCTCGGGCGAGGGTCTCGCCGACATCGGCCGCCGCAAAGCCTTTTGTGGCACTCAGTGCCGGTCTGAGCGCGACTAGCAGGTCTAGCTCCTGTTGCAGGCGCCAAGGGTCGTCCGGCAGCCTGGCCAGTGCGTCCAACCCCTTCCGCAACTGAACGACCGCTTCCGTATCCGCCGAGCGCCCCAGAGCTTGCTGACCGGCCTTGAGCCAATAAACAACCGCCTTCTCCACTAGCCCGGCTTCCGCGTAGTGCTGCGCTAACAGCGTGGGTTGCGCCACCACGATCTCCGTAAAGCGGTCTTCGAGCGTTGCAACAATTCGAGCGTGGATCTGCTGGCGCGCAGCGCGGACCAACGTCCCATAGGCCGTGTCCTGCACGAGAGCGTGCTTGAACAGGTACGTGGATTGTGGCGGTATGCCGCGCACGAACAGCAGGCCGGCGCTCGTCAGCCGCTCCAGAGCTTCCCGTAGCTCCGGCTCCGGCCGGTTCGCGATCGCGGCGATCAGTTCGTAGCGGAATTCCCGCCCGATCGCCGCGCCTTTCTGCGCAATGTCCCGGGCCGCCGGGCCAAGACGGTCAAGTCGGGCGATCAGCGAAGCGTGCAGTGTGGCCGGCACGGACAGCGTCGGATGCGGGATGGAGGACAGCGCCTCGGTCGCAAGCGGTCCTGATTCAACCACGGCCTTTGTGACCTCTTCAATGAACAACGGCACGCCGTCGGTGCGCTCGGCGATTTCCTGTGTGATATCCGCGGACAAGCCGTCCTCGCCCGCAAGCTCCGCAATCATCGCCGCCGTGTCGTTCCGGTCGAGCCGGTTCAAAGCGAGGCTCGTGACACTCGGCTGCCCAGCCCAGGGCGGCTGGAACTCGGGGCGGAACGTGGCCAGCAGCAGCACGGGCAAGCGCTCCAGCTGCTCGACGCTGCGGTCGAGCAGCTCGCGCGACGACGGATCGATCCAATGCAGATCCTCGTAGATGGCAAGGACCGGCTGTCGTGCCGCCAGCCCAGTCAGCTGCGCGAGCAGCGCTGCCAACGTCCTTTCGCGCCGCGCCTGCGGCGTCATCTGCTGGATGCGTTCGCGCTGATCCGTTGTGATCGATAGCAGCTCGGCGATCAGCGCGACCGCCTCATCCGTCGCATCCGATTGCGCGAGCAGCGCGTCGAGCTTGGTGAGCTTGACTTCGTCTGTGTCGTCGCGCGCAAATCCAGCTGCGTGTTCGATTTGCGCGATGATCGGATGCAGCGCGCTGTCCTGGTGATGCGGCGAGCAGAAGAAGCGCAGCTCGATATGCGGCTGACCCGCGATGGCGTCTTGAAGGGCGCGGGTCAGGCGCGACTTGCCGATACCGGGCTCGCCATTGATCAGCACCACCTTGCCGTCGCCACCCTTGGCCTGTTCCCAGCGGCGCAGCAGAAGCGCCAGTTCCTCCTCGCGACCGACCAGCGGCGTCAGCGCTAGGCCGTGCAGCGCCTCGAACCGGCCCTCCGCCGCGCCTTCGTCTGTCACCTGCCAGGCTTCGACCGGTTCGGCCGCATCGTCGAGCGTGATCGGCCCGTGCGAGTGGCACTCGAACAGCCCGCCCACCAGACGCCGCGTGCTCTCCGCGATCAGCACCGCATCCGGCCCAGCCCGCGCGGCCAAGCCAGCGGCGATGCTGGCCGCTTCACCGAGCGCCGAGGAGCCGCCCGATGGACCGCCGACCAGCGCGAGCCCCGTGGCAACGCCGATGCGGATTTGCACGCGGCCAGGGTGGCCGGTGTCGATCCGGCCGGTTGTCTCGATCAGTCGCAGGCTTGCGCGGATCGCTCGTTCCGCTTGGTGCTCATCCGTTTGCGGATAACCGAAATAGACCAGAACCCCGTCGCTCAGCAGCCGGTCGATCGTGCCGCCGGCCTGACTAACGACCGCCGCACAGTGTTCGTGAAAGACTGCCAGCACTCGTTGCAGATCTTCGGGATCGCGTCGCACCGCGATGAATGCCGGACCCGATAAAGAGATATGCACGACCGTAAGCTGCCGGCGTTCGGGAGCAGACAGCGGACTGGTACGGGCGTAACAGCTTCGGGCTTGCTCTCCGCGCCAACCTCGCCAATCGCGGCCTCTGCCACTTTGGGCGTGAATTTGTCGCCAAGTCCGGGAATGGTGACGATCAGGCTCGGCCGTTCGGGTCGGCTTCGATCTTCCGGCGCAGCCGGACCATCAGCATGTCGATGCTGCGGTCGTAGCTCTCGGCATCCCGGCCAGCCAGGCTGTTCAGCAACTGGTCGCGCGACAGTACGCGGCCCGGACGACGAACGAATTCCCGCAACAGGCTGAACTCGCCGCGGGTGAGCGGGACGGCCTGTCCCGTCTCATCGGTCAGCGCGGCGCCGGCAATGTCGAGCCGATAGCGGTCGAACCGAAGTGCAGGCTCGGGCGCGTCGGCTTCGGCCACCGGCCCCAACGCCTCGGCGACGCGGGTCAGCAACTCCGCGTCATCGGAGAATCGGAAACCATCCGATCCATCTGCGTCAATCACAAGCGGCTTGGGGGAGTTGGTTTCGCGTTCGCCCAAAAGGGTCTTGGCTTCCGGCCCAAGCCCGTCTGGCGCAACCAGAGACAACGCAAACCCTCTCAGCCCGATGCGGCGGGCATGCGCCGCGCTTTCCGCGAGTTCAACTGCGTATCCGCCGCCCTTGAGCGCACGCGCAAGCCGGCCTCGAAGCGCCATATCTTTTGCGACGACCAGAATTCGCTGCCGCATCGCTCCGGCCCTCCGCGAGAGTGGCACCAGCGTCCAGCACGAGCGCGCCATACTCCGCGCGTCCGGTCACAATAGCCGCGGGGTCACATAGTCTCAAGCTGGTTGCGATGACCTAGCAACCGGAGGGCAATGCGTGACATCCTTGCGAACAGGGCGTAGCACGGGCTACCGCACACCGATGCGCTACCTGCCATTCGCCTTTACCAAGCACTCCACCCTGGGCCGGGCGAGCTGGGCGGTATGCGACGATCCCCGCCGGCGAGCGGTCTGCGGTTCTTGCGGCGGCGTCATGCCGATCGCCGCTGGTGCGACCCGGCAAAGAGTGCGCTGCCCGCATTGCTGGCGATGGCAGGCGGTTGCATCCGCCGATGAGCAGCCCTGGCGGCTGAGCGAAGCGGCGGCTAACGCATTGCGACGGACACGCTCCTCGGGTCCGAGGTTAGCTACCACCGGAACGGAGCCCCGGCCGCGGCCTCGCCCGGAATCTGATCCCGTGGCACGGTGAAGACGCGCCCACCCTGCCTGAGCGTCAAGACAGCGGCCAGATTGATGAGCTCCTCGGCGTCGGCCTCGGGGCCGTCGCGCAGGACGACGACGCCGAAGGTATATCGAACGAGCCCCAAAGCGAGGCGTCCTCTGCCAGTACGATCGCGTCGATCCGCCCATCACGGGCCGCCGACAGAATTTCCTCGATCCTGTTCGAGGCGGTCGGCTCGCCCGCGCCCAGCCGCGCGCGAATGCTGTCCAAGGCACGATCGCGCGCGGCATCCAGCAGCGGCGTGACACGTGCCAACGCCTGGAAGTGCAGGTCGTGCTCGGCGAGGGCGAACGGATTGACCGCGAGTGGCGGGTCGAGCAGCTGCGGCAGCTTCGCCGCCTGAGTGAAACGCGCAGCGAGTTGCGGCTGCGCTGCCAGCACAAGCGGTGCCGGATCGTCTGCCAAACGGCATTGCACCGCCTTGGCGAGCGCATGCAGGTCATGTGCCAGCAACGCCATGCGTGCGTCCTTGATGACGGTGTCGCCAGCGGGCAGGGAACCGGCCTGCGCGTCGAGACTCGGCGGCAGGAGGTCATCAAGCGGCAACTCGTCCCAATCCTGCGGTGTCGCCGCGAACAACCTGAAATCATCGGAATCAAGCGCCAGCACATTGAATCGCCGGTTGCGCTCGACCAAGGGCAATAGCGGCCGAACGAAAAAAGCACGCCCAAC
>CAWGIP010000027.1:0-84944 GCA_963822675.1 uncultured Pseudomonadota bacterium
CATGGCGGCCGTCAACGGGACTTGGCGAAGCTCAAGTTCGCTACGTTTTAGAATTCTTCGTTACCCACACAACCTCGTCTGTCATAGTTCTGCAACTTGCGATAGTAATCCTAAGGGAGCTTCGACCGGCGAGGTTAGACGAGTGGATGAGGAAAACATTCCTAATTATCCCTTTGACATAGCGTTTCGAATTGGCTATAGGTCAAGGCGAAAAGGGACCAGCGCCATGACCATCAACCTGACTGACAAGATTTTTCACGATGAGGACTCGCTCGCGCCCATATGGAAGCAATCCGCTGGCCAAATGGCCCCTTCTGTCCGCACTGCGGCTCAGTGGAGAACATCACGCGGCTAGAGGGCTTGTCCCACAGGGCTGGCCTCCACCAGTGCAATAACTGCCGGGGTCACTTCACTGTCACGAACGGCTCGGTCATGGAGCGTAGCCATATCCAGCTCCATAAGTGGGTACTTGGCTTCCATCTAATGGCCGCCAGCAAAAAAGGCGTCTCAGCCCACCAACTGCACCGCATGTTAGACGTGACCTACAAGACGGCATGGTTCATGGCGAATCGTATCCGCGAGGCCATGCGCGATCCAAACCCCACTCCGCTCGGTGGCGAAGGCAAGGTGATAGAGGCAGATGAAGCCTATCACGGCCGCAAGGAAAGCCCGATCCCGAGCCAGAAGCGCAGGGGCCGTCCCTACCTAAAGCGTGATCTCAAAAAGCAGAAGCGCGCGATAGTCGGCCTGGTGGAACGGGGCGGCGAGGGCCGCCTTTACCCACATGAACTACGTCAGTGGCCCAGAACATTACGTGACCATATTGTCCGCAATGCTTCCCGCACGTCGCGGCTGCATACGGATGAAAGCCCGCTCTATGACAAGGTAGGCACAGAATTCATCAAACATGAGACGGTTCACCATGCGTCCGGCGAATACGCGCGAGACGACGTTACCACCAACTCGGTTGAAGGTCTGTTCGGCATTTTCAAGCGCGGCATGGTCGGCGATACCAACACTGCGGCGAGCAGCACTTTCAACGCTACCTGGACGAATTCGCCTTCCGTTATTCAAACCGGAGCAAGCTTGGCGTTGACGACGAAGAACGCGCGGCGCTTGCAATAAGGGCGCCGAAGGCAAGCGATTAACCTATCAGGGACCTGCGCGAGCCTAGAACTCCGAAGCAGGTCGCCCGCGCTTTTTTGCGCTGGCGCCGTGAACGAGGCGATCGAACTCAGAGATCCTTCTTTTTAGCTGGCCTATGCTGCGGGGGCGTGCTGAGCGCCCGTCGCAGTGCTTCATCGCGGCGTCTAGCCGTCTCTTCCACGCTAAATGGAGGATCGGATTTTTGCATGCTGCTGCATCTAAGGATGATCATTCTCGGGTCAAGCAGCCAAAGAAACCCAAGCCATACGAACCAAGAATCGCAAAAGAGGGCGACGGCGCTGAGGTTACAACATTCGCTGCTGTAGGTAAAGCTCTTTCCAGTTGGACGCAATACGAACTAAACCTTGCTCGATTATTTGCCTGCGTTCTAGCGTCGTCGAGCCGACAGACTGTCATCCCTCCGATGTTGGCATTTGGAGCCATCCGAACTTTTGAAGGGAGGTCAGCTATGCTTCGAACCGCTGGAGATTGGTTTTTCGGTGTTAACAAGCCGATAGAGCCGATGACAGAAATAGCTAAATACCATCTAGAAATAATAGCAGACCTTGAAAAGAGTTTTACCGAACTAATGAAGTCTGGAGACGAATTCGTGGGAAGGCGGAACGAAATAGCCCACGGTATCGTGGCTCCATTCAAAGTAACTGTACAAGCCAAGAAGCATAGATTCGCTTTGCAGCCGGCTTATATAGAAGCGAAAAAACATATATCATATATAAATCCGGTGTTGCGTATAGCTCAAAAGAGTTGTTATACTACGCCGTCAATTTGAAAAGCTGGCGCAAAAAGCGGCCACATTGAATTCTCGGGGCGACAATTTCTGCGAGAACTTCATCGAGCATCTCTTTGACAAAAAGGCGCGTTACACCATCATACGGGGCATCAAACATATTCACAACCGCGCGCGCTGCGTATCAACCATCTTGTCGGTCACCTCAATTTTAGCCGGCCTGTCACGCTCGCTCAGCTTACGTTTTGTCATCTCGCGATGTCAAAGGGATAATTAGGAAAACATTCTGTCAGGCGGCATCTTCTGATAGGCGGTACTGGCCGGGCCGGCACGAGCTTCCTTGTGCGTTATCTGGCCGAGCTTGGGCTGGACACGCATCTAGGACGGCGCGGCGCAGTGCCGGCATGGGACGACGATGCAAATGCGGGGCTTGAGGACGCGCCGTTTCTCAGCCCGGACACTGATTTGCCCTATGTCGTCAAGTCGCCCTGGCTATACGAGTTCATCGACGATCTCTTGACCGACGTTAGGTTCAGGTTGGATGCGGTGGTCATCCCCGTGCGCGATCTCGCGGAGGCGGCCGTGAGCCGTTGCGTGATTGAACGGCGCGCAATCCATGAGAACGCGCCTTGGATGAGCGGATTCACTCGTAGCTGGGAGGAGTGGGGGCATGTCCCGGGTGGGATAATCTATTCCGTAAATCCCCTCGACCAGGGGCGTTTGTTAGCTGTTGGATTCCATCACCTCGTTCAGCGCCTGGTCGCGGCCAACGTGTCGATTATTTTCCTCGCCTTTCCCAGACTTACCGAAGATGCAACCTATTTGTTCGAAAAGCTCCGCTCGGTTTTGCCGGAGACGGTCGACCACCGGACCGCCTGCTCCGCACATCGGCGTATCGTCGATCCCGCGAAGATCAGAGTTGGCGCTGAGATGCGAGCCGCGGCATCGCGCGACAAACCGCATACGATCAAAATCATCGGTTATGAGTCGCATGCTGCGCTTGATGCGATGGCGCTGCGACGGGAGCTGGGGCGTATTCGCAAGCAGCTTGCGGAATTGCGTCGTGAAACTGCGGAAGCTGACGAGCGGGGCCGGTTGGAAACTGCCGAAGCAGCCGAAGAGGGACGTCGTCTGCGTGCGAGGATTGCCATGATGGAGACCGCACTCGCGGAAGCGGTTGTGGCAACAGAGCAGGCTTGTCGCGATAAGTCAGAGGTGGCGGAAGCGCTTCGCGAAGAGGCCAGACAATGCAATCAGAAGATCGAGGATCTGAGCCAGGAGATATTGCGGCTTCAGCAACAGGCGATCCTTGATACCCAAAGGATGCGCGAATCGGAAATCGCGCTCGCGACGATCCGCGCCTCCCGCTCATGGCGATTAACGCGTCCATACAGGGCCATTGGAGCAAAACTGATAAACGCCTTCCGAGCTTAGCAAACGAGCGTCTGGCCAGAGTGCTCAGAGCTGGATTTCGGCGATGATCCGGTCCGCCGTCGTCCGGAGATGCCCGCCTGACCGCTCCACCAAGCCACCGAAATGACGATGATCACCCCTACCCCGTTCGTTGTCGTGGCCGACCAAGCGCCCATGCTCCGCGTTGCCGTAAAATAGGGGAATAGCGCAGGCGAGGGCGCGAGCCTCGAACCGGCTCCGGCACTAGCCAAAGCTTCATTTCCAGTATCATGCCGTCGTCATACCGACGTTTTCGGTGCCGGATGAGGACCGCCGTCACGCCATCACACCGGAGGTGATAGACGATAGGCGTCAAGGGTCGATTCGCTGTCCTGCGCAGCTTGCCCTATCGAGGCCGCCCGGCTCCGATATCAGCCAGCACGGGAGACAGCCATGGCACGACGGTTCGACGGCCGCGTAGCGGTGATAACGGGGGGTGCGTCCGGGATCGGCGCAGGGATTGCCGCGCGGTTCAAGGCGGAAGGGGCGCGGCTTTCGCTGTGGGATCGCGACCGTGCGGCGCTGGATCAGGCAAAGTCCGAGGGCGCGCATGTGGTGAGCCTTGATGTGACCGATGCCGCCGCCGTGCAGCGCGCGGCCGAAGAAACGCAGCAGGCGCTCGGGCGGATCGATGTCCTCGTTGCCTCAGCCGGCATCTCCGGGCCGAACGGGCGGGTTTGGGAATACGCTGTCGCGGAGTGGGATCGCGTGATTGCCGTCAACCTCAACGGCGTGTTTTACAGCAACCGCGCCGTGGTGCCGCATATGCTGAAATCGGGCTACGGGCGCATCGTCAACATCGCCTCGATCGCCGGCAAGGAAGGCAACCCGAACGCCGCCGCCTATTCCGCCTCCAAGGCGGGCGTGATCGGTTTCACCAAATCACTCGGCAAGGAGCTGGCGGAGACCGCGATCCGGGTGAACTGCGTCACGCCGGCGGCGGTGCGCACGCCCATCTTCGAGCAGATGACGCAAGCGCAGATCGACTACATGCTGGGAAAAATCCCGATCGGCCGCTTCGGTCAGATTGAGGAAGTTGCGGCGTTGGTCGCCTGGCTTGCCAGCGAAGAATGCAGCTTCTCTACCGGGGCGGTGTTCGATATCTCCGGCGGCCGGGCGACGTACTGACCGGGAGGCGACGATGAACGACGAAGAGCTGGGCTACACCCCGGCGACGCAGCTTGCCGAGATGATCCGCCAGCGGCAAATCTCGCCGGTCGAGGTCACGCGCGGCGTGCTCGCGCGCATTGAGGCGCTGGAGCCGCGCATTCATGCGTTTGCCCATCTCGCGGCCGATCGGGCGCTGGAGGCAGCACGCAGGGCGGAATCGGCACTAATGCGCGGCGAGGCGTGCGGTCAGCTGCACGGCGTACCGGTGACGATCAAAGATCTCTCGATCACCAAGGACATGCCGACCCAGTTCGGCAGCCTGATCCATGCGGGCCATCAACCGGCCGAGGACGCGCCGGTCATGACGCGCCTGACGGACGCGGGCGCGATCGTGCTTGGCAAGACGGCGATTTCGGAGTTTGGCTGGAAGGGCGTGAGCCAAAGTCCGCTGACCGGGATTACGCATAATCCCTGGAAGCAGGGGTATAACGCCGGGGCGTCCTCGGCCGGTGCCGGGGCAGCCGCCGCAGCCGGTTTCGGGCCGCTGCACCAGGGCAGCGACGGCGCCGGGTCAATCCGCATGCCGTCGCATTTCTGTGGCGTGTTCGGATTGAAGCCGAGCTTCGGGCGCATCCCGCTTTATCCGGTCAGTACGGGCGATCTCACCTCGCATAACGGTCCCATGGCGCGCACGGTGGCGGACGCGGCGTTGTTCATGGAAGTCGCGGCCGGCCCGCATCTGCTGGACCACACGACCAGCGAGGCCGGCCCGGCCAATTACCTGGCGCGGCTCGGCGAGGGCGTGCGGGGCCGACGCATCGCCTACAGTCCCAACCTCGGCCATGCGCGGGTAGATCCGGACGTGGCCGCGCTCGTCAAAGCCGCCGCGCTGCGCTTCGCAGAGTTGGGGGCGAGCGTGGAGGAGGTGCCAACCCCCTGGGCTGCCGCCGGCCCCGAGCTGATCCGCCTGTTCTGGCCGGCGCACCTGACCCGGCTGGCATCGTTTCTGCCGGAGTGGGAAGCGCGCATGGACCCGGGCTTGGTTGCCTGCATCAAGGAGGGAACGCGCCACACTCTGGAGCAGTATCAGTTGGCGCGAGAGCGCAAGCACGCCTACATCGCTTCGATCCATCGTTGGTTCGCCGATTGGGATTTGCTGCTGACCCCCGCCGTATCGGTGGCAGCATTTCCGGCCGACCGGCTGATCCCCGCGGCGTGGCCGCAGCACGAATGGGACTGGGTGCGCTGGGCCGAGTTCTCTTATCCGTTCAACATGTCCTGGAACCCGGCGGCAAGCGTCCCGTGCGGCTTCACCGACGAGGGGCTTCCCGTGGGCTTGCAAATTGTCGGCCGCCGCTTCGATGATCTGGGCGTCTTGCAGGCCGCCGCAGCGTTCGAGCAGGCGCAGCCTTGGGCGGAGCGACGGCCGGTACTGTAGGTAAGCAGCGTGACGGGGCAGGGTGCGCAGCATGAATGACCTCTACGATGCGGATATCCTGATGTGGTCGGAACAACAGGCCGCGTTGCTGCGCCGGCTTGCGCGCGGCGAGCGGGTCAATGGCCAGATCGACTGGGATAACGTGGCCGAGGAGGTCGAGAGCGCGGGGCGCGGGCAACTGAATGCGGTGGAATCTCTGCTGTTTCAGGCGCTCGTGCATATGCTGAAGGCCGAAGCTTGGCCGCTGCTTCGCGATGCACCGAATTGGCGCGCGGACGCGCCGGGTTTTGTGCGCAGGCGCGGAGGCGGTTCGCGCCTTCCATGCGCCAGCGTCTCGACATTGCCGGTATCTACGCCGACGCACTGCAAGCGCTACCCGAAACAATGGACGGTCAGGCGCCTCTGCCCGTCCCGGACGTTCGCCCCGTTACGCTGAATGAACTGCTAGGCCAGTGACACTCGAAAAGACGCTGGGCGCCGACTGATCTCGTCGGATCTCAGCTGAAAGACCGACAATGCTGAGGGGCGCGGCGGGTGCGCGGAAGCTGCTTTATGACCTCGTGCAGGATTTGGCGACGGTCCGGACAGCGTATGAGCGTGTCGGACTGCTGAACGCCGCGCCGGGACGGCTTGCGCTCAAGCTGCTGGGCGGCGGGGAAAGTACGGATCGGTTTCGCAGGGATTTCCTGTTGCTCGATGCGTTGCTCCGCAATCGGGTGGCTTGGCTCGCCTTCGACGGTGGCGGGTTGCGCCATGTCGCCGTATTCGGCGGCAACAACGTGGGCAAGAGCACGATCGTCAATATTCTGGCTGGCGCACAAATTGCCGGCGTCAGCCCGGAAGGCGGGCATACCCGTCATCTGCAGGCTTTTGTCCAAAGCGGCGGGCCGCTCGCTGGCGAAAATCCGTTCGCGTTGCTAGGCTTCTCGCCGGTTTCGGTGGACGCGCTGAATGATGACCGGTCCGACACGTACGCCGTCACGCCGATCACCTCCGCCTTGCTGATGAAGAACATTACGCTCTGGGACACGCCGGATTGCGACTCCACCGGCGCGCTGCATTATTTGGGCGCCGTCGTGGAAGCGGTGGCACTGGCCGACCTCGTGTTATACGTTACGACAGTCGAGAAATACGCGGTTGCTGATCTGGTGGAGTGGCTGTTGCTTCTGCACTCGGCAGGGATTCCTTTGCTGGAATGCCTGAACAAGACGCCGCGCAAGGATCGCGCAGCGGTGATCGCGCGCCAGCGTGACACCATCCTGCCCACCTTGGCGGAGCGTCTCGGCTTGGCCATGCCTGACCCGCCGATCGTCGCCCTGCGGTATCTGGTTGAAGGGACGGAAAGCGATCTTTGGGGTCCCGATCATCCGGAAGCCAGCGAACTGCGCGAGCGGGTGCACGCCATGCTCGCCATGAACCGGCGGCGCGAAGCCGGACTTGCGGCGCTTGACTTCGTTCGGCGCCAGCTTCCCGCGCTGCTCGAACCCGTTGTTTTAGAGATCGAGGCAAAGTCAGGCTGGCGAAGGGCGGTCGATCACGCGCTCCACGACTTTATCGGCGCGTACGAGCGCAACTACCTTGTCTCCGACCGGGTTATCGAGCCGTTTACTAGGCTTAACCTGGAATTGCTTCAGTTACTCGATCCCGACATTCCGCATCTCAAGCAGGCCATTCAGATCGTGCGGCGTGTGGTGCGCTGGCAGAATACGCTGGTTATCGCCGCCGCCCGGCAGCTCTCGCGCATTGCGCGGCAGGTGAGCGCGCCGGGCGAGAGCGCCGAAGCGCCAGCACCGCCTGAACTTGCCGCCTATGCGGACGCGCATCTGCAATTGCTGAACACACTCGGGCGCCGGATCGAGGCCGAGCGGGCGCACGCGCGGCACCATCCGTTCTGGGACATCGCCGGGGAGGAATGGCAGGCCGGTATTGGCGCGTTAAGTGAAGCCTTTGCTGCCCGCATCAGACAGCACATGGACGATACCGATCGTGCCATCAAGGACGCGGCCCGCGACATTTTTGACGAGCTCCGCAAGCAGCCGGCGCTGCTGGCGTTGCTGCGCGGCGCGCGCATCGCCGCCGATGTCGGCGGCATCGCTCTTACTCTGGTGGTCCCGCATGTCGGGGGGCTGGTGTACGACCTGCTGGAGGAATCCGTGCTGGCTCAGCTCATGACCGGCATGACCGAGGCGGCGACGGCCGCCGCAGTCCGTGGTTTCGTCACCAACCGGCGGCGCTTGCTGCGCGACAAGTTGCTGCAGGACGCACGCCGGATCGCGGAACTGGTCTATGCTGCGCGGCTGAATGCCGTTGCCGACGCGGCCTCCTCGCGCGCCGGGGCGATCGGGCTGGGAGCCGAATTGGTCGAGCGTTTGCAGACCGAACTGGATCAGTTCGCAGGCGCAGTCGGACAGGCGGCATGATTGAGCGCGGCGATGCGCAGGAGTTGTTGGCTTCCATCGGACGATGGGCGGGCGAGCTGGAAGAACGCGGTCTGGCCGGAGCGCATGCCGAAGCGCTGCGCCGGTTGCTCGACCAGTCCAGGGCCGAGCGGCTGGACGCGCCGGCGGATCCGTTGCTCGTTGTGATGCTGTGCGGCCCGACGGCGGTCGGCAAATCGTCGTTGATCAACGCGCTCGCCGGGGCGGAGATCTCTCGCGCCGGCCTCGGCGCGGCGACGCGCGATCCGGTGCTCTATGTCCACGAATTGGACGATCCGGCACGGCTGTTCGAATACAGCCAGACATTGGGCGAGATGGGACGGGCGCCGGCCTCGGTCGTGCGCCACGCGCGCGAGGCGCTTCGCCACAAGGTGCTGGTGGACACGCCCGATATCGACAGCGTGATGTTGGAGCACCGGGAACGGACGGCAAAGCTGGTTCATGCCGCGGACCTCGTGCTTTTCGTGATGTCGCCCGAGAAATATAAGGTCTTGCGCGCAGCGCGGTGGGTGGAGGAGCAGAGCCGGGCACGAGCCCTGGCATTCGTGCTCAACAAATGGGATCGCGCGACCCTGGGCGTACAGCACGAAAGGCGTGCCGAACTGGAAGCGGACGTGCGGGCCGAGTTGGTGCGCGCCGGGTTCGAAGCGCCGGTGCTGTTTCGCACTTCGTCGGTGCCGGATGTGGCGGATGGAGGGCTGGAGAACGACCTGCCGGCGCTCCGGCGCTGGCTGGAAGCGGGGCTGGACCGTTCGATCAGTGCCGCAATCCAAAGCCGCCGACAGATCGCTGCCCGGGGTCGGCTCGCGGCGGGCTTGGACGAGGCGATCCCGAAGCCGCTGTCGCGCGAGCCCATCATTGCCGATGCCCTGCGCGAGCTCGCAGATTGGCGCGTTCCGGCGGGCGAACTTGTCGCCGCACAGGCCTTGAACCTGCCCGTGTCGGACATGCAGGTTGCCGCGAAGCCGGCGACGCCCGGCTTGTTCGGCGGCTGGCTTCTTTTGTCCGGTCGGCTCGCGGAATGGCGCAGCCACTATGTAGCCACCAGCACTGCGCCCGTGAGTGCGCAGGGCTTCGGCGAGCCGGCCGTTCGACAAATGCAGCAAGTAACGCGTCGTGTCGGCGCCCGAGCGGAACTGGCGCGGATCCCGCTCGGCCCAGTGCCGGAGACGTGGGACGATATTGCGGACGCTCTCCGCGAGGATCTGGCCACCGTTCCCGAACGCGCAGGCGCGGAAATTGCGGCGCGCGCATCGAAAAGGAGCTTGCGCCGCATGGGCGGGATCGGTGCGCACCTGCTGATCGAGGCCGCCATTCTCGCGGTGCTTGGCGTCGCGCTCTGGCGGCTGGCGCTGGATTTCCTTTCCGGCACCTACGCGACCGGTAGTTTGCTGATAAACGCCATTGCTTTGATCGTGGCCCTGCTGCTAGCAGGCCAAGTGATTTCCAACCTGTTCTTTCCGCCCGCGCAGGGACGGATTCGCCGGACTTGCATTGCGGCTGGCGGCGGCGCGGCTGGACAGTGCCGGCGCGCGGGCGCAAGCGGCGCTGGAGGACCACGCGGCTGCGGCAGATCGACTGAGCGAGGAAGGCGAACGGCTCGTAGCGACCATTGAAGCGTGGGTTGCGGAATTGCGCGAGCATGGGGAGTGCTCCACCGAGGTCGAGCGGCTGTTCGCAAACGGCAAGCGCACCGCCGTGCTGGAGTGATTTAACGCCGCGGTTTCAGCGGTCCTTGATTGGATCCTCCTTATTGATCTCTCGCCTTGCGATCTTTACCAGCTCATCCTGTCCCGCCTTTTGGAGTTTTTCCAGAACTTCGCCGAGAGGATCAGAATTTGGAACTCCGACCCTTCGAAGCGACTTTCGTGTAAGCGGCACCCACTCGTCATCTTCCCACATTTTTCGCGATCTCCCCGCGTCGTTGTTGGTCAATACCCGCCACAGATATCGTCCGTCCAGCTCGGGGTCGAAAAAAGCAGTGGCTCTGCGCTTAACCGAGATAAATCCCTCGCGTCGTGATACATATCGCGGACATTGAACAGGTCCCCCCACAGTTTCGGGGCCAATGGTTGCTTTCCTCTTCATAGCTGCGACAGTGACCAGTGACTCGGCGAACGCGGCCAAGTCCTGCTTCGGCATGTGGCGAACTATGTCAAGCGTATCTCTTGCAAATGCATCTCGGCGCTCTTCTGCGCTTTTTCCAAGGAAACTGGATGAGACGCTTTGGACAGCAGCTTCGACCCGTCCCTCAAAGTCTGCGCGATGCCGACCAGGCCTCGTTAACTGACGGACGAGCGCCATTGCGATTTCGCGAACTGCCTGAGAAAAGTGCTCGACCACAAAATCCTTGTACCGACCTGACCTGCCAAATAATAGCGTGATTCGACCGTATCCCTTTGTGCAAAGGGCACAATCTCGGCCGTCGTGTCTCGCCCGATCAATATCTACCCTTCTAGTTTCGATCCATCGTAAGCGATCCGATACGAAACCACCTACTTCTATACATGTAATACCAACCTGCCCGGGTGTTGACTCTCCAGGGATTCCCAGCCGCCTCCGGATGCGATTCGATGCTTGTCGAGGTCGATTTGCATAGGCGAGGCACGGATGGGCACGGCAGTGACGATCACGCGGACGGAGCACTTGGCAGCGGAGTTGCGGGCGATGGCTGCAAATGCGGTGATGGCGCTCAGGTCCGCAGGCTTTTGGCGCTTGCGATGGTTCTGGAGGGCAGTACCGCGCACCGAGGCGGCGGCGCAAAACGGCATGGACCGCCAAACGTTGCGCGACTGGGTGCATCGCTACAATCAGGCCGGGATTGAGGGGCTGAAGTCGCGTCGTAGCCCGGGCCCCACGCCGGTTTTGAGTCGGCACAGATGGCGGAACTGAAGGCGCTGGTCATCAAGGGCCGGATTGGAGACGCACAAGGTGGTGCGCTGGCGCTGTCTGGATCTGCGCGCGAGGTGGCACGGCGCTTCAACGTGACGGTACATAAAAGCACCGTCGGCAAGTGGCTACGCCGGCTCGAACTGACCCGGCTCCAACCCGCCCGTTCCATCCGAAGAAGGATGCCGCGGCCGAGGAGGGTTTAAAAAAAATTTCGCCAGCCTGGTGAATGCGGCGCTGCCGGCGTCGCCCCGGCAAGCCGATCGAAATTGGTTTCAAGACGAAGCCAGAGTCGGCAAAAAGGGTGGAACGACTATATCTGGGCGCCGATCGGCTCGCGACCGTTGATGGTCCGCGACAACCGTCATGACTCCGCTTACTGTTCGGTGCGATCTGCCCGAACCGCGCCATCGGCGCCGCAATCATCATGCCGAGCGTCAACGCCGAGGCGATGACTGAGCACTTGGCTGAAATCAGCACTCAAGTCGCATCCGGGTCTCATGCGGTGCTGGTCTGCGACAGCGCGGGATGGCATCAGCCCGGCGGGCGGCTCGGCGTGCCGGACAACATCACGCTCCTGCCGTTGCCGCCGTATTGCCCGGAACTCAACCCAATGGAGAACGTCTGGGAATACCTGCGCGCCAATCGGCTGTGCGCGTTGGTTTGGGACAGCTACGAGGTCATTGTCGAGGCATGCAACACAGCCTGGCACTTCTTGATCAACGATCCCGAGCGCATTCGCTCGATCGGCACGCGCGAATGGGCGTGTGTCAGTGTCTAGGCGGGTTGGTATTACTCGATCTTGGCCCAAGCGCGGTGCACGCTGCGCTAGCACCTCGCCTTTGCCGCCATTGGTCCCAGGAGTCGGCAAAAACCTTTGTGGACGAACTTGAAACGCGGATCGCGCAGGGCTCGACCGCAGCGGCACTGGGCAGTTGGAAAGCACTATTCATGAGTGCGGAAGCAAATGAGCATTGGGCTGAGAAGCTGATACTCCGCAACTGGCCAGCCAAACCGTCGTTGGCACTCGAGGTCCTCAAGGTCGTTTCTGATCAGCACTGGATCGAGACAATTAGGGTCAAAGCTTTGGAATCGCAATTTGAGGCCGGGCCAGTTGCGGCAGTAGACTTCGCTTTTAATTGTCGAGACATGGCTAGGTTGTCGGTCCCGTCTGCAACGAAGCGGCCTACGGCAATTCCGCCTCCATTGGTTTCCTGGGGTTCGCCAAACTTAAGAATTTCCACAGTCGTTCCGAATCTCCAGTTTGAGATCGCGCCAATGGGAGACTACCATGGCCTAAAACTTTATATCGGCGATCACAGTCGACGGCTTCCCGAGTGGGACGCTATTAAATCGCTGGGCGCTTTCCTTGAGGCTCCTTCAAAGGCAACTCTAGGCATGTACGGTTAGGGTCTGGGCAAATTTTGACAGCAGTTTTCTGAAAAAGCTGAGGCTACCTTGGGTTCTCCAAGCCAATTACATGGACTCGGTTAAGGGAGTAGACCTCGCTCAGCTTGCCAGTGAGGCCGAGCGCGGCGCCTTCGGTGATCTTGAGGACTGGCTACGCGCCGAGGCACGCTGGGGCACTCGGGGGATCAGCAGCCAAGATTCGGCGTCATGGAATGGCGGTCGGTATCTGACCGAGAAAATTGCGCTAGTCGGGGCTCCATATCCCAGTGTTATGGTGACAACCTCGTCAGAGAGCAGATTGACAGGAGTAAAGCCGTTTTTCGATTTCGATCAGCGCGATTGCGATGTCTTCCAAGGCTGTGCGCCCCATAGAAGGGCTCATCTTCTCGCTGCCTTCAAACAAGAGCACTCCAAAGTCTCTCCTGGACGCTATTTACACGTTGTCATTCCGGCTTATTGAGCAGCTTGGTCGCTCAGCCGAAGCACGACTAGTGGTTGATCTATCCCAGCTATTAACCAGCTGGAAGAACGAGCGGTTTCTGACCATCGCTGACAGGCACGGGCGTATCAGAGAGGATGGTCTATTTCTCTGGGGCAACCGAAACCATAACGCAAGCAATATTCAAAGCTTACAACCTACACCCGGACAGTCGGGGGCTTCTACCCTTTGTCGCCTCGGCAGTCCGGGCTTTCGCAAGGGCTTCAGGGCAACCGTCTTGTATCGATCCCATCGCTGAATTAGGCAGCCTTTAGGCATCGCGAAGGTGATACAAGGTCTGGACACCGGGCCGTCACACAGCTGCGTTTGCTTACCGGCAAATGGGACATCGAGGACGCGGAAGAGTTGGCGTGCTCGTTACTGGAAGCCGATGAATTGGGATCAACCGAGCTTACACACACGATAAGCAATCCCGCAGCCTCGGAGCTAGCGCGACATTTGGCAATACGATCCGCTGATTTCTCCTCGGAGGAGAGACCCTCGCTGATCCGGCTGATTTCGGCAGTCGTT
The DNA here is from genome assembly GCA_963822675.1 of uncultured Pseudomonadota bacterium. GTDB lineage: Bacteria > Pseudomonadota > Alphaproteobacteria > Acetobacterales > Acetobacteraceae > CAWGIP01. The sequence goes on from CAWGIP010000027.1 coordinate 13,641, forward strand.
GACTTCTCACAGCTCCGTTCTTGTTGACCGAACGCAGCGGGATGCACTACACCTTCCATCATTTCCGGGCGAGTTGAACCCGGCATGCTCTGAATGGATCACGCTCTAAATTGACTTCCGAATCGCCACCGGCCCAATAGGGGAACACGCCTGTCACTATATTTCAGGAACGTTTTGACTCGCCTTGTATCGAGCATCTGCGGATGCGGCACGGTCAGCTTCGGCTTCGGCGTCGGAACCAATTCAGTCAGCGTCTGCTGAATCCGTAGATCAGCAGCCAGATACCCTTGGTTCTCAAGAATTAGAATTTCCTGGTCCGAAAAAGCGTCCAGGTCAGTTCGAATGCGGCCAATGCGTTCGGTAACCTCAGAGAGGTAACCCTGCCCGGTTTGCGCTGTATTGGTCCCGACGGTCCAGATAACTCCGCGCAGCGGGTCACTTGAATTGTAAGTTCGATCGCGAAGCCAACGGATGCGCAGAGAACCTACTTGCGTGAGCGGCACTCCGATATAGCGCCGAAATATGCCAAAATAGCCCGACGGCTCTTGGGTTCTGATCGGTACTGCCACCATCAGAGACAAACAGATACGTCCGGCGGCTGAGACGCGAGCGATCCCAGACCGGCTCAAGGCCGAAATTATCGTATACCCCGCCATCGCTGAGCGCTAGCCGCGGTATCAGCCGAGACCGCTGGTCACTGTCGCGATGCTTTCCATAGCGAAGTTGATTGGGACGAAGACCAAGCTTTAGAGGCCGAAACACAGGTGGGAAGCAAGACGACGCCGCCACCGCGAGAGCGAGCGTCCACTCGGGACCCGGTTTGGACAGATATCCAGCTTGATAACAGCCAAGTCGGGCACGCTCAAACGTAAAACGAATTCCGTATACAAGTTCAGTCGCGTTGATTTCGAATTTTGGGTGCGTCGGCAGTGCGGAGAGTGGTAATCCTTTTTGTCAGATATTTGTGATATTTTGCTGCCAGCCCCCTGACCGCGGTTCCAGGGTCAATCCAGCCCGAGGGGAGCAGGAATTGCTTCGCAAGAGGCCCGGTCCGTATGTTCCGCGTACAGATACTCCCTCAACGGCCGAGCGATTTGGCTTTCCCAAATGGCGTCGGGAACCGCATACCGGCTTCAGGCCACGGCTTTAAAGTGATCGCAAGATGGGCCGCCATGATGCTGCCGCCAGATACCGAGCTGACATGCGAAATTCGCGACAATAGGCAGAGCTCATTTATCCGCCGCAGCGCACCAAGGTGAAATAGGGCAGCTCTGTAACCACCACCAGATAGCGCAAGACAAAACCGCGCATTGCCAGGGTTCACAGCTTGATCTTGATTGCCTGTTTCGGTTAAAGTTTTCCCTCCGGTCAGTACTTAGCGGGTGAGATCCTATGTCCGTCGCCCGCAGCTTCCTAAAGGACAGCACCGCCTCGGATGCAGTCTCGCGGGCCCGATGCCATCCTGGTTCAAGGCGCAGCGTCCGAACGGCTGTTAGAGGATAGCCGAGGACCTCCGGAAATGCGGACTGCGCTTTAGGAATTTTGAGCCGCGCAGAGACGGGCAGGCGCGACAAATAGGCGAGACGCCCGGCGGCGCATGGGCTAAAGGGCGGTCTGATGCTGACCGCTTCCGACTCGTGTCCCGCGCCTTGCCGGATATTGCGCCCGCTCATCCCCGCGGAAGCGGGGATCCAGGCTCGTCGCGGGCTTTACGCCCTGGTTTGACACGAATGCTGGATTCCCGCTTGCGCGGGAATGAGCGGAAAGGGTTGCGCGCGAGACTCGAAACGGTATCCAGCCGGAAACCTAAAGAAGATCCGCGCCGGAGCGCCACCGCATAAATGCTGCGCGGCATCCTCACCGTCGGCGGCTGGACCATGGCCAGCCGCGTGCTGGGCTTCGCGCGCGATATGCTGATCGCGGCGATGCTGGGCGCCGGGCCGGTGGCGGATGCGTTCTTCGTCGCGCTCAAGCTGCCCAACCTGTTCCGCCGCCTGTTCGGCGAGGGCGCGTTCAACGCCGCCTTCGTGCCCGCCTTTTCCGGCCTGCTGGCGGCGGAAGGGCCGGCGCGCGGCGCGGCGCTTCGCCGAGGAAGCCTTCGCGGTCATGGCCTTCTGGCTCGGGCTGCTGACCATCCTGGGCGAGATTTTCATGCCGGGGCTGATGCTGGCCCTGGCCCCGGGGTTTCAGGCGGTGCCGGCCAAGTTCGCGCTCGCGGTCACGCTGTCGCGGATCACCTTTCCCTATCTGATCCTGATCTGCCTGGCGGCCCTGGTCTCCGGCGTGCTGAACGGGCTGGATCGGTTCACCGCGGCTTCCGCCTCTTACGTGCTGTTCAACGTCATCTCGATCGCCTGCCATGCTGGGGCTGACGCCCTATGTGCCGACCGTTGGGCACGCGCTCTCCTGGGGTGTGACCGCTTCGGGCGTGGTGCAGCTCGGCTTGCTGATGTGGGCGGTGCGCCGCGCGGGGATGGGGCTGCGCCTGCCCTGGCCGCGCATGACGCCGCAGATGCGGCTGTTGATGCGGCGCATGGCGCCGGGGCTGGTCGGCGCCGGGGTGACGCAGCTCAATCTGGCGGTGGACGTGATCATCGCCAGCCTGCTGCCGGCGGGCACGGTCTCGGTGCTGTATTACGCCGACCGAGTGCAGCAACTGCCGCTGGGCGTGATCGGCACGGCGGTCGGCACCGCGCTGTTGCCGCTGCTCTCGCGCCAGGTGCGCGCGGGCGAGGGCGCGGCGGCGCATTCCACGCTGAACCGGGCCATCGAATATGCGCTGTTCCTGACCTTGCCGGCGGCACTGGCCCTGATCGTCGCTGCTTGGCCGATCATGTTCGTGCTGTTCGGCCGCGGCGCGTTCGGCGCCGAGAGCGCGCATCTGTTCCGCGCAGGCGCTCGCGGCCTATGCCGTTGGATTGCCCGCCTTCGTGCTGGTGAAGGTGCTTGCGCCCGGTTTTTTCGCGCGCGGCGACACGGCGACGCCGGTGAAGATCGGGCTTGCCGCCGTGGCGCTGAATCTCGCGCTGAACGTCGCCTTCATGGTGCCGCTGCGGCAGATGGGGCCGGCGCTGGCCACCAGCCTCGCCGCGATCTTCAACATGGCCGCCCTTGCCGCGGTGCTGGCGCGGCGCGGGCATCTGCGGCTGGACGCGCAGCTCTGCGCCCGCGCCTGCCGCGCATGCTGGGCGCCGCGGCCGCGATGGGCGGCGGCGCTCTGGCTGGCGTTCAGCACGTGCTGTTCGCGCGCGCCCGGCCTGCATGGCGTCGCCAGGCTTCTGGCGCTGTTCGCTGCTGATCGGCGTCGGTCTCGCCGTCTATGCCGCCGCCGGCAAGCGTTGGGCGCCTTCGATCTGCGGCGAGGCGCGCCGCATGCTGGCGCGCCGGCGCGGCTTGCCGGGCAAAGGCGCGATCGGCCATCAGTCCGCCGCCGTCACTGCGACCCTGACCGAGACGCGAAACGCCGCCATGCAGCGCATCTTCTCCGGCATCCAGCCTTCCGGCATCCCGACGCTGGGCAACTATCTCGGCGCCATCCGCAACTGGGTGGCGTTGCAGGACGACGCACGAATGCATCTGGTGCGTGGTCGATCTGCACGCCATCACGCAATGGCAGGAGCCGGCGGCGCTGGCGCGGCAGACGCGGGAGATGGCGGCGGCGCTGCTGGCCTGCGGCATCGACCCGGCGGCGCATATCCTGTTCCTGCAGTCGCGCGGTGCGCGCGCATGCGCAGCTTGCCTGGATCTTCAATTGCGTGGCGCGGCTCGGCTGGCTCAACCGCATGACGCAGTTCAAGGACAAGGCCGGCAAGGACCGGGAGAACGCCTCGGCCGGGCTTTACGTCTATCCGAACCTGATGGCCGCCGACATCCTGGCCTATCACGCCACCCGCGTGCCGGTGGGCGACGACCAGCGCCAGCATCTGGAACTGGCGAACGACATCGCGCAGAAGTTCAACCACGACTACGGCGTGGATTTTTTCCCGGCGATCGAGCCGCTGATCCTGGGCCCTGCCGCCCGCGTGATGAGCCTGCGCGACGGCACGAAGAAGATGTCGAAGTCGGATCCGTCGGATCAGAGCCGCATCAACCTGAACGACGACGCCGACACGATCGCGCTGAAGATCCGCCGCGCGCAGACCGATCCCGAGCCGCTGCCGTCCGAGCCGGCGGGCTGGAAGGCCGGGCGGAGGCGCGCAACCTGGTCGGCATCTACGCGGCGCTGGCCGATACCGACGCCGCCGGCGTGCTGCGCGAACACGGCGGCAAGGGATTCGGCGCGTTCAAGGAGGCGCTCGCCGCGCTGCTGGTGGAAAAGCTGGCGCCGATCGCGCGCGAAACCGACCGCCTGCTGGCCGATCCGGCGCAGCTCGACGCGGTGTTGCGCGAGGGAGCGCGAGCGCGCCGCGGCTATCGCCGACCCGATCGTGGCGGAGGCCGAGCGGCTGGTGGGATTCTTGCGGGGTTGAGAACTCGCTCTCGCTCTCTGCTCGGAGATAATCACACCGCTTCGGGTGGGCAGCGATGGTTCTCGCTGAGCGCGCGATCACTACGTGCATCACTGGTCCGCAGAGGGGCAGTCTGCGCTCCTGGTGAAGCCGTTCTGAAGTCACGCCAACGAACGCCCAGCGACGCGCGCCGGCTGGTGGGGGCGGATAGCCGCCGGGATAACGTCCGGCCTGCGGATCAACTCTTTCGACAGCCCGTTACAGGAGCGGGATTCTATTTCTGGGAGATCGCCGCGGGTTGACCTTCGCAGCGGGGCAAATCCGGGTTCTACGAAGCCCCAGCTGGGGGCGGAGGCCGTCCAGATAAAGCTAGCGGGGCGGCCTATCTCAGGATCATCCAGCGTGCCAGCCCGGACCACCACGAGGTCGGGCCGGCTGAGCGCCTCGCTGAACAATGGAGTCCCGCATTTGGGGCAAAAGCGGCGGCGCATAACGTTGCCGCTATCTGCCGTACTGACGTATTCGCTGGTGTTGCCCGTTACCCTCAAGCTCTCGGTTCTGAAGATCGCATTCACCGACGCATTGCCCGATGAAAGATACTGGCAGTCTCTGCACCAACAAGCGCGCGCGGCGATGGGCCGCTGGTCGAACTGGAAACGGACTGCTCCGCACAGGCATCTGCCGGCAATAAGGTCCGCCATCCCTGAACCCTCACCTACCCGCCTCGCCTTCGCTGCCGACTTGGCGCCATGTCTCGCGTCGTGGGCGAAGCATCTCCGGTGCGCCGTCGCGGAAGGCGGGCATGACCGCTTCGGCAACCCACTGGAACTGCTCCAGCATCACCGATTTCGGCGTGCCCATGCTGGTGCTCAGGTTGATGTGCTCCAGACCCGGATAGCGTTTTTCCAGCGCTTTCAGGTGCTCGATCAGTTGCTCCGGCGTGCCGGCGAACCAGGAGCCGAGCTTCATGTAATGCTCCACCCCGGTACGTCGGCCTGCGCCCAATCGCCGCGCCGCTGGGTGGCCGCGACCTGTGCCGGCGTAAGCCCCGGCACGAAGCCGAGCGGGGCGAACATTTTCACGTGTTCCTCATAGAACGGCGTCATCTCGCTTATCGCCTGCTCGCGCGTTTTGGCGAGGTGAAAGAAGATGCCGATGCCGAGATTCTCGCCGAGTTCCAGTTCTTGTCCGGCGCGCGCCGCGGCCTCCCGGTAGGCGTGGATCGGCCCCTCCGCCATCGTCGCCGCGCCGCCGCCCACCATGCCCTTGATGCCGTGCCGGACCATGAAATCGAGCCCGCGCGCATTGGCGCTGACGATCGGCTGCCAGCACTGACCGGCCGATGCACCGGACGCGGCACCAGCGTGACGTCGGCGAGCATGTAGCCGCGATAGGGAACCTTCGGCGGCAACGTGTAGTGCTTGCCGTGATGCGCGAACCGTTCGTTGTCGAATGCCTTGAAAATGATTTCAACCTGCTCCTCGAACAGCTCCCGGTTGGCGTTCTGGTCGATCATCGGCGCGCCGAACGTCTCGACCTCGCGCGTGTGATAGCCGCGTCCGACGCCAAATACGGTGCTGCCCTTGGTCATTATGTCGGCGGCGGCGAAATCTTCGGCGAGCCGCAGCGGATGCCACATCGGCGTGATGTTGAAGCCGCAGCCGATCTTCAACAGCTTCGTCACATGCGCAAGATGGACCGCCGCCATCAGGATGTTCGGCAGGCACTCGTAGCCTTCATGCTGGAAATGGTGCTCGGCGAGCCACAGCGTGTCCCAGCCGAGCCGGTCGAGCGTCTTCGCGACCGCCTCGGTCTTGTCGAAGACGCTCGGCAAGATGGTCGTTGTGATAGCGCCGTTCATTGGCCGGCGTGGCGTCCTGGCCCATGTCGGGAAGGTCGACATGGCCGGGATAGACGGTGACGAATTTGCGGATCATGCGTGCCGCTCCGGCGCTGTGTTTCATATCACCGCCACGACGTAGTTCCGCCCGGCCCGGGCGCTGTTGGCGCGCAACGGCATGTATAGGACCGGTCGGCGCGCCGAGGCGAGCGGCAGCGGCCACCTTCAGTGGTACTGCCGGTCGTGCTCGCGAGGCGAGTGCATCAATCGCCGGAGCCGGCTTGCGGCGGGTCGGCGCGCTCCAGTGCCGACCCGGCCATAACAGCGCCGCAGGCCTGCGGGAGTGCGGTTGCGCGATGCGCGCCGGAAGGAGGTTTCGGCGGCACCTCCGGCCCGGCGAACCACCAGGCAAGCGAGGCACCGCACCCGTCGCCCTCCGGCGGCGGCGGTGGTTCGGTGCATGCGGGCTGATCTGCGGGGCACCGGAAACGGATATGCATGTGCGCGGCGTGTCCCCACCAGGGGCGGATCAGGCGCAGCCAGTCGCGGTCGCCCGTAACATCGCGGCACAGCGCGCGCTTGATCGCGGGGTTGACCAGCACGCGGTCCACCCGGGGCAAGGTCGCTGCGAGGTGCAGCAGCGTCGCCGCCGCTTCCGTCCAGCGGGTGGGGTCCACATCGCGCTGATCCGCTCGCACCAGGCTTGGAAGCTCCACCGCCTCGCGTTCGGCGGCACTTAGCGACGTGCCCGGAGCAAGGCCGAGCGCGATGTCCGCCTCCAGCCCGATCTGATGGCCTGCGTGCGGGGTGAGCGGTCCGCCGCGCGGGCCCGATATGTCTTCGACATAAACCGTGCCCAGTCCTGCCGCTTGCACCTCCCACCCGAGGCGCTCGATTCCGGCGATTGTCACCGGCGCGCCCCAGAACCGGCTCATCGACTGGCGAACGGTGGCAAACCCCGGACCGTGATCCGGCAACCGAACGGCGCCGGCGAGACAGCCGGCGACCGGAGTGCCAATGATGCGCACCGGGCCGGGTGCCGGCATCGCGCCGGACGGCTCGCCGGCCAGGCTGCCGGCTCGCTGTCGCGAGCAGCAGGATTGCGGGGATGAGCTGCGGGATTGACCGATGAGACGGCATGTTCGCCGCCGCTGGTGGCTCGTCCCTCGTCATGCTGGATCGAGGGTTGGATCGGTTGGCGATCCAGAGCCTCAAGCAGGGGGGACGAGCCATGGGGAAACATACGACGATCTACGTGGCATTCGACAACAGCAAGGAGACGCTGGCTGTTGCGATTGCGGAGAGTGGGTTGCGCGGTGAGGTGAGGTTCTGGGGCACGATCCCGAACCGGGCCGATGCAGTGCGCAAGTTGGTGGAGCGGTTAGCGGCAAAGTACGCCGCGCCGAGCTTCTGTTACGAAGCCGGGCCATGCGGCTACGGCCTATACCACCTCGTCCTGTCGCTCGGCTATCCGTGCATGGTCGTCGCACCCTCACTGGTGCCAACCAAACCAGGCGGACACATCAAGACGGACCGGCGCGATGCGAAAATGCTGGCGGCGTCGTTCCGCGCTGGCGAGCTCCAGAGCGTGTGGGTCCCCGCCGCCGAGCACGAGGCAATGCGCGAACTGGTCCGCGCCGGTCAGACCGCCATGCAGGAAGTGCGACGCTCCCGCCAACTGCTGCTTTCTTTTCTACTGCGTCACGACCGCGCCATGCCGACGCGTCGTCATTGGACCAGAGCGCACCGGAGCTGGCTTGCCCGGCAGAGTTTCGCCCACCCAGGCGGTCACTCCACCGTCACCGACTTCGCAAGGTTGCGCGGCTGGTCCACGTCCGTGCCTTTCAGCACCGCCACGTGATAGGCCAGCAATTGCACCGGGATGGCATACAGGATCGGCGCCACGAACGGATCGACCTCGGGCAGCACCACCGTTTCCGTGGCAATGCCCCTGAGCCGCGCCGCCCCCGCCGCGTCGCTGAACAGGATCAACTGCCCGCCGCGCGCGGCCGCTTCCTGCAAGTTGGAGGCGGTCTTTTCGAACAACGGGCCAGAAGGGGCGATGGCGATGATCGGCACCGCCTCGTCGATCAGGGCGATGGGGCCGTGCTTCATTTCTCCGGCGGCATAGCCCTCGGCATGGATATAGCTGATTTCCTTCAGCTTCAGCGCGCCCTCCAGCGCCACGGGGAAGCAATTGCCCCGCCCGAGATACAGCACGTCGCGCGCCTTGGCCACTCGCGCGGCGATGCGCCTGAATCGCCTCGGCATTCTCCAGCAATTCGGCGGCGCGGCCCGGCGCTTCCAGCAGCGCCGCCGTCATCGCCGCTTCCTGATCGCGGCGAATCATTGCCGCGCGCGCGCGCGGCAGCGATGGCGAAGCAAGCCAGAGCCGCCAGCTGGCCCGTGAAGGCCTTGGTGGTGGCGACGCCGATTTCCGGCCCGGCCAATGTGGGCAGCACGAAATCGGCTTCGCGCGCCATGCTGCTTTCGGGCACATTGACCACCGACAGCAGGTGTCTGGCCCTGCTTGCGCAGTCGCGCAGTGCCGCCAGCGTATCGGCGGTCTCGCCCGACTGGCTGACCAACAGGCCGGCCCGCCTTGGCCGGAAGACCGGCTCGCGATAGCGCAACTCGCTCGCCACATCGGCTTCCATCGGCATGCGGGCCATGCTTCGAACCACCATTGCCCGACCAGGCCGGCATAGAAGGCCGTGCCGCAGGCGCTGATGGTGATGCGCGTGATGCGCGCCAGATCGAGACCCTGATCTGGCAGCGCCACCGCGCGCGTGGCCGGATCTAAATCGGTGCAGCGTGTGGCCGATCACTTCCGGCTGCTCGTGGATTTCCTTGGCCATGAAATGGCGGTGGTTGCCCTTGCCGATCGCCGCGCCGGTCAGACGCGTGATCTTGATCTCGCGCGCGACCTGCCGCGCCGGTCGCTGTCGAAGAAGTGCGCGCGCCTTGCGCGTCACCACCGCCATCGCCATCTTTCAGATAGGCGACGCGGTTGGTGAACGGCGCCAGGGCAAAAGCGTCGGAGCCGATGAAGATTTCGTCCTCGCCGAACCCGACCGCCAGCGGCGCGCCCTTGCGCGCGCCGACCAGCAGGTCGTCATGGTCGTTGAAGATCATGGCGATGGAATAGGCGCCCGGCAGCCGGCGCACCGCCGCCTCGGCCGCGTCGTCGGCGTCCATGCCACTGCTGCAGATTGCGGTGACCAGATGGGCCGCGATTTCGCTGTCGGTCTCGGTTCGGAATTTGTGGCCCTGGGCCGCCAGTTCGTCCCGCAACTCGCGGAAATTCTCGATGATGCCGTTATGGACGATGGCGACGCGCGCCGTGGCATGGGGATGGGCGTTGGCTTCGGTGGGCGCGCCATGGGTGGCCCAGCGCGTATGGCCGATGCCGGTCGTGCCCGGCAGCGGCGCGCGATCAGCACGCGCATCCAGCTTCGACTTGCCGGGCGCGGCGGCGCTCGATCTCGCCGTCCACCAAGGTGGCGAGCCGGCGCAATCATAGCCGCGATATTCCAGCCGCCGCAGCGCTTCCAAGAGGAACGGCGCTGCCGGCGCGCGCCCGACATGCCGACAATGCCGCACATTGTTAGCGTCTCCGCTCTTTCTGTTTGGCGCGAAACGCCGCGCCCAGCCCGGCTTCTGCACTCTGCCGCTCGCGCGCGATGGCCAGCGCGTCCGGCTCGACATCCTTGGTGATCACGGTACCCGCGCCGGTGATGGCGCCCGCGCCCACTTTCACCGGCGCCACCAGCGCGGTGTCGGAGCCGATGAAGGCGCCGGCGCCGATCCGGTGCGGTCTTTGGCGAAGCCGTCATAGTTGCAGGTGATGGTGCCGGCGCCGATATTGCTGCCCGCGCCCACCTCGGCGTCGCCCAGATAGGTCAGGTGATTGGCCTTGGCGCCGGCGCCGATGAGGCGGCCTTCACTTCCACGAAATTGCCGATATGGGCGCGCTTCGCCGATCACCGTGCCCGGGCGCAGCCGCGCAAACGGGCCGACATGGCACCTTCGCCGATGATGCAGCCTTCCAGATAGCTGAAGGCTGCGGATCTCGCGCCGCGCTCGACACGCACGCCGGGGCCGAACACCACAAAGGGCTCGATCGTCACGTCCGGCGCCAGCACCGTGTCGTGCGACAGGAACACGGTTTCCGGCGCGGTCATGCTGACGCCCGCCTCCATCGCCGCCGCGCGTAGCCGGCGCCTGCATCCGCGCTTCGGCCGCGGCCAGTTCGGCGCGGCTGTTGATGCCCGCGAGTTCCTCGGCCGGCGCTTCCACCGTCGCGACGGCCGGCCGTCCTGACGCGCGATCGCCACCACGTCGGTCAGGTAGTATTCGCGCTTGGCGTTATGGGCGCGCACGGCGCGGAGCCAGCGCGCCATGTCCGCGGCCTTCGCGGCGAACACGCCCGCGTTGCAGAGCGGGATGGCGCGCTCGGCCTCGGTGGCGTCTTCCCATTCAACGATCCGCGCAGCATCGCCGCCGTCCAGTCATCACCCGTCCATACTGTGCCGGATCGGATGGGCGCATCACCAGGATCGCAAGTCCGGCATTCCCGGCGGCGCGCCGTTCGAGCAGGCGCCGCAACGTCCGGGGCTGGATAAGCGGGTTGTCGGCATACAGCACCACCACCTCGCCATCGCCGAACCACGGCGCGGCTTGCAGCGCCGCGTGCGCCGTGCCCAGCCTGTCCGACTGGATCACGCAACGATGCGGCTTGGCAATGTGCTCCACCGCGGCCATGGCCGGGCCGATCACGACCACGATGTTCGGTGAATACCTGTTCGCAGGCGTCCAGCAGATGCCGCAGCATCGGTCTGCCGGCGATTTTGTGCAACGCCTTGGGGCGTGCGGATTTCATCCGCGTGCCCAAGCCGGCGGCGAGGATAACGGCGGTTGCGTGCATCATCTGTCCCGGGTGAAGTGCGGTTCGGGTAGCGGGGCCGGGCGTCCGGTGTCAAAGCCGGGTGTAGCCCGGGCGGTTCACTTTGCGTATCGGAGATTAACGAAGTGCCAGCGACCTTGCTGCTCGACCTCGATGGAACGCTCGTCGATTCGGTACCGGACCTGATGGCGGCCCTGAACCGGGTGCTCGCGGCGCGCGGGCTCGCCCCTTGCACCGAGGCCGAGACAGCGCGGATGGTCGGCGACGGCGTGCATCGTCTGGTGGAACGCGCCTTTGCCGCGCGCGGGGCGGTGGCCGACGCCGACGCGATCGCCGCCTATGTCGCCGACTACGGGGCCAATTACGCGGTCGCGACCCGGCTGTACGACGATATCGGCGAAATACTGCGCGGCCTGCATGAGGAAGGCTGGCGGCTTGCCGTATGCACCAACAAGCTGGAGGCGCCGGCACGGGCGCTGCTGTCTGCCTTTGGAATAGCCGGGTTATTTGCCGCAATCGGCGGCGGCGACAGTTTTCCGGTGCGCAAACCCGACCCCGCGCACCTGCTTACGACCTTGCGCGCGGCGGGCGGGGTGCCCGAGCGGGCGGTTATGGTGGGCGATCACCGAAACGACGTGACCGCGGCGCATGCAGCGGGACTGCCCTGCATCTTCGCCGCTTGGGGCTATGGGGCGCCGGATATGGGGCAGGGGGCAGAGGCCGTGGCCGCGGCTTTTGCCGACGTGCCCGCGATCGCCCGGCGGCTTCTGGCCTGAGGTCTGTTGCAAAAGCCGGACAGACTCACCCCCGACCCATATCCCAAGCGCAGACCTCAACACCAGAGCGTCGGTCCCATCCGCGTAATAGCGTGGTCTGCAGCCACTTGTGAGAAACCTACGGCCGTGTACAGGCCAGCGCGGCATCATTTTCCGTCGAAACTTCCAGAAAAGCACCTCCGCGCCCATGCCCGCTGCCTGGATGATGGCCCGCTGAAGAAGTCGCCTGCCGATGCCCCGACGCCGACGTTCGGGCAGCACGGCAAACGTGAGAATCTCGGCCTCCTCGCCGCTTACACGGGCGAGAATCATGCCGCCCTCTTCGTCGATCAGCCCGAACGCGCCGGGGAGGGCCAGTTGCAGTTGGATGGCATCGGCTCCCCAAGCTTCGCGCGAGGGGAACGCGGCCTGATGAATGGTCGCGAGCTCGGGCGCATGCTCCGTCGTTGCGCGTCTCACGGGCAGCGGGGAGGCAGGCCGACCGGGCAGTGTCACCGCCGGAGCATCGACATAAATCGGCTGCGCGGCTCGGGGCGGCAAAATACCCGCAGCCCGCCGCATCGCGGCAGAAGCGATCCCCGCGGGCTCGGGGTAGCGCCGTTTTGCGAGCGTCACGTGAAACCCCCGTCCGGCGAGTGCCGCCGCGGCCTCGGCTGCGGCATCGCCGCTGATAGTTACCGGCCCCGGGGGGTGCAGGGAGGTCCGCAAGCGCCACCGACACAACCTTTCCCGCGCGTTCCAGGAAAATGCGACCGCGCCTGCTGTCAATGGCGCTCCAGTGCAGCTCGCCACCGTCTCCGCCCGGCAGCGGCGCCAAGGCTTCGCCTACGCTCACGGCAATGACCGGACGCCCTGCCCCGAGCCCGATCCCGTGCGCCAGCGCCAATCCGGCCCGCACGCCCGTAAAGCTGCCCGGTCCGACCGTGACAGCCACCATGTCGAGGGCAGAGGGGCGCAGGGCCGCTTCGGCCAGCACGTCTCGCGCCATCATCGGCAACACGGCCGGATGCCCGCGCGTCAGCTCGACGGCGCGCGCCGCGATCACCACACCGTCCCGCACAATACCGGCACAGCAATGTCCCAGGGCCGAATCAAGCGCAAGGACCAGCATTGATCAGCCGGGCTTGCCCAAGCCACTAAAGCAGTATGCAGGCATCCTCGAAACTGAGGCGCGGGCTGCGCGGATAAATGCCGGCAGGATCGCCATGTCCTAGATTGCAGAGGAAATTCGACCGCCATCCGTACGGTCCGAGAAATGTTTGATCCACCAAGTCGTTATCGAACCCGGACATCGGCCCCGCATCGAGCCCGAGCGCCCGGGCCGCCATAATGAGATAGGCGCCCTGCAACGTGCCATTGCGGAACGCCGTCGTGGCCGCGAGCGACTCGTTCGACGTGAACCAGGAATTGGCGTCAGGGTTGTGAGGAAACAGTTCCGGCAACCTCGTATAAAAATGCGGGTCGTAGGCGACAATGACCGTTACCGGCGCCTGCATCGTCTTATCCCGGTTGCCGGTTGACAGCGCGGGCGCCAGCCGCTCCTTCGCCTCTCGGGTGCGCAAAAATAGAAAGCGTGCCGGCGAGGAATTGGCGGAGGTCGGGCCGAGCTTTAGAATGTCGTAAAGATCACGTAACGTGTCGTCCGACACAGGCTCGTCGCGCCACGCGTTATGCGTCCGTGCTTCCCGGAACAGCAGGTCCAGCGCCGGCGTATCCGGCGTCAAAGATCCACCTGCTCCACCGCGATCACCTCCGGAACGTAGTGGCGGAGCATGTTCTCGATGCCGTGCTTCAGCGTTGCCCGCGAGGACGGGCAGCCCGAGCAGGCCCCTTGCATGTGCAGCTTCACGATGCCGTCGCGATAGCCCCGGAACACGATGTCGCCGCCATCCCCCGCCACGGCCGGGCGAACGCGCGTGTCCAGCAAGTCACGAATTTGCGCAACGATCTCCTCGTCGTCCGGACTAATTGCATCGACCAGCGCCGCCTCCTCGGCGTTCCCCTCGATGACCGGCCGCCCCGCCACGAAATGCTCCATGATGGTGGCCAATACCTGAGGCTTCAAAGACTGCCAGCCGGTATCATCCGATTTGGTTACGGTGACAAAATCGCCACCAAGGAAGACGCGCGCAACACCCGGAAGCATGAACAGCGCCTCGGCAAGAGGGCTACGCTCCGCCGCGGCCTCGGTCGCGAAATCGGCAGTGCCGTTGCCCATGACGGGGCGGCCCGGCAGGAACTTGAGCGTTGCCGGGTTCGGAGTGTTCTCGGTCTCGATAAACATGGTGGCGGCCTCACGCTCGTGGCACAATGCGGACCGCATTGATCCGGTTAGGCGCTACATCGGCCCAATCGTCCCCGATAACAAGTGCCTGACGCCGTCGTGCCGCATACGCAGGCCCCGACCGACGAGACAGACCGGCAGGCTACGGGGCGGGGCACGAGGCCCCGCCGGAAAAGACTTACTGGTTGGCACCCCCTGCAGGCGGGGCCGCTGCGGCCGGTTCGTTCGTCGAGTTGTTCATGTTCGTCTCGCCCGCGCCGCCGGCGGGGGGCGGAGCAGCGCCCGCGTTGGCTGCGCCAGGAGCGGGCATCGCGGCCGGATTGTTCATTGCACCCGGATTGTTCGTGCCGCCGGGAGCGTTCATGGCGCCGGGAGCGCCTTCCGGGGGCAATTTGTGCCCGCCCATGCCGCCACCCATGTTCTCCGTGCCGGGTGCTGTAATATTCAGGGCCTGCAGGGTCGCGGTGTCCATCTTGCCCGTGCCCTGCATGCCGTTCTGCTGCTGGAACTGCGACACCGCGCTCGTTGTGCCGGGGCCATAAATTCCATCAACTGCGCCCTTGTACAGCCCATTCTGCTTCAGCGCGGCCTGCACCTTGCGGGTTAGGCTGCGGGACATGTGCACCTCTTGCGGCGGCTGGCGCCTCGGCCGTTGGGGGCGGGGCCGGGGCGGCGGCCGGGGTCGCGGCCGGCGTCTCCTGATGGCCGCCAAACATCCCGCAGCCCGGTAGAACGGCAACGGCCCCGATCGCCAGCACCCTGGCGAGGTCACGAGTTTTGATCACGTGTTCGTCTCCTGTGGATGTCGATACCAGGTGAAACGTGCGCCCGCCCGCAGCCCGGGCCCTCCGCTTCATGGCCGCTCCGGCGCACGATTTCGGCAGCGAGTCAGTGACGTCGGGGTTGCGAGAGGCAGGTCGATTGTGGGGGACCGAAACGGCGTCGCAGAATCACAGCCTCGCGACCCCGCACAATCGCGGCACCGGCAACGCTGATCTGGGCTCAGCGCGACCTTTTAGCCACCGTAGAAGACGCTTTCCCCAAGATCCTTCATCTCCAGGATGGCTACGTCAGGGCGGCCCGAGACCGGTTCGGGCAAATGCACGGCGGTGACCTCGGCCAGCACGACGTGGTGATCACCCTCTTCGATGATCGTCCGCACCCGGCATTCGGCCGCACCGATCGCGCCTTCAAGGATCGGCGCCCCATTCGCGCCACGGCGGAAGCCGTGCCCCGATAGCTTGCCGCCCTCCAGCTTGGCAGGCTTGAAGAAGGTGAACGCGGCTGGCTTCTGCGCTTTGCCAAGCATGTTCAAGGCAAAGGCTCGTGTATCCTTGACCAGGGCGTAGGCGCCGGAATCGGCTTTCACGCCGACCACGACCAGCGGCGGGTTGAACGAGGTCTGCGTCACCCAATTCACCGTCGCCCCGGTGATCCCGCCTTTCCCGTCATCGGCCGTCAGCACGTAGATCCCATAAGGGATCATGCGCAGCACCGTCTTCTTCGTATCGGCATCCATGATCAGCCCCTTTCCGTCAGCGCGCGGGCTAACGACTCCCACTCCGCCTCCAGCGACCCGGAGGCGACCGGGCGAGCGGCACGCGCGTACCAATACCGGGCGTTGTCGAGGTCGCCCTCTTTGCGATGCAGGTAAGCATGCACGGCGGCGCCGACCGGGCCGCCGTCGCGCTGAGCGCAGTCATGCGCCTTGTCCCATTGGCCCTTCGCCTCCCACCACAGGGCCTCAAGCGGCAGACCCAAACCCGCCGGCGGGTCCGGCTGGCCAAGCGTTGCGCAGAACGAAGAAAAAGCATCCGCCACGGTGGTTGATCTCCCTGGTTCGGATCACCCGGCCGGGCAGCGAACCAGTTTGTAGGGAAACACCTTGCAGCCGGGGAAACTGATCTCGTTTGCGGTCAGTCGCTGGACCCGCAGCACATCGGGGCTGTCGCAGCCAAATCCTTCATCGGCCGCGCCGGCCATGCCCGGCATGGTCTGCGACCCCGCCGGTGTCGGTACGGGCGCAAAGCGGAACTCCCACCCCGAGCCCGTCCCGCGCGCCGTTTCGATGATCCGCTGTATGTAGAGGAGATCGGTGAAGGTAAGCCGCAGGACCAGATCGCGTGCGAAGATGATCGTGGGCGCGGCAAGGCACTGCTGGGCCGTGACGGTGCTGGGGGGCGGAAACAATCCGCCAGTCCAGGCCCCGAACAGGAAGGCGTGAACCGGAACACCGCCCTGGGCGCGGGCGGCGGGGGAACTGTACGGCAGAACTGCGCCGGCAAGAAGCAAGCTGACGGTAGCGGCGAGGCGAAGGGCAATCCGGCGCATGCGTGTCCTCGGAAAATGAACGGCAGGGCACGTTAGGACCGCGCGGTGCCGGAGGCCAGAGTGCCAAGGTCACGCCATGGGCGCCGTTTCGCGTGCGAGCTTTTGGTGCATTGCCGCGGCGAAGGCCGGATAGTCGGGACAGGTGATCGCAAACGCGCCGGGTCCGCCGATCACCTCGCGCCGATAGCTGTCAAGCAGATCCGCCTCTTCGTGCAAAATACAGAGCCCGTTGATGGTAATTCCTGCCGCCGCCATCCGGTCGCGGATCGGGCCGGGGCTGATGCCCGCATTCGACCGTCCGTCGCCGATCATATCGACCACCTGCCGGCGCGGCTCACCGGGTGCATTGGCGAGCAACGTGAGCGCGGCAAGCAGCGCTTCGCCGATCGCCGTCGCCCCGGCGCGCACGATGCGCGGCATATTCTCGACCTCGGCCGCGAATCCTTTTGCGTCGGCGACCGAGGCGATCCGCGTCCAGCCGGCAATCACCGATTGTGCCCCGATACCCGACCACAACAGCAACGAGCAGATACTCGCGTGGCGGACACCGCCCAAAAAACCGTCGATAATCGCCGGTTCGCGCAACGCAGCAGCCATGCCGCCGGCAATGATCCCGAACTCGTCGTAAGTGACGCTGGCAGAGCCATCGACGGCCAAAACCAGTGCCAGATCGACCGGCTCCATGCCGAGGTTGCCCCGTTCTCGTCCGGGCAGGATGTGGTCTAGCCCCGATGCATCAGCAACAGGGTCGCCCCCTCCGGGTCGGTGCCGAGCGACTGCACTTCGTACCCGAGTGCTTTGGCCGAGCGCGGAACATTGGTCAACGGCTCCGCGCCGCGCAGTCGGACCAGCAACGTTT
This sequence comes from uncultured Pseudomonadota bacterium, assembly GCA_963822675.1. GTDB lineage: Bacteria > Pseudomonadota > Alphaproteobacteria > Acetobacterales > Acetobacteraceae > CAWGIP01. The sequence goes on from CAWGIP010000027.1 coordinate 31,085, forward strand.
GTCCCGGTTGAAGCTGATCAAGTGCCAGACGCGTGCGCACGAAGGTCATCGGGCAAACTTCGTGTGTAATGTCCAGTTCCTGATCTGCGCGCCGCGTGTCTGTCACGATACTGGTCTGCTCCTGAGTTGGGCAAATATCATTGCGGCATTTGCGAATGTCTGCATATATAGCGCAAATCTTCGCGACGAAAGGTACTACAATGGCCGAGAATCCGGCGAATATGAACGTGTTGGGGCTGACCGCACAAATCGTCTCAGCGCATGTATCAAACAATTCGGTTTCGCCGGATGCGCTGCCCTCTTTGATTCAGGAGGTTTATAGAACTCTCTCGGGCGTGGGCAAAGAAACGGCCGAGCCGGAACGTCCGCAACCGGCTGTGCCGATCCGGAAATCGGTCTTCCCCGAGCATATCGTTTGCCTGGAGGACGGCAAGAAATTGAAGATGCTGAAGCGCCATCTCAAGACAGCGTACAACATGTCGCCGGAACAATATCGGGAACGGTGGGGACTGCCTCCCGACTATCCGATGGTTGCGCCCAACTATGCCCGGCATCGCTCGTCGCTGGCCAAGAAGATCGGCCTCGGCACCAAGCCGCGTGCGGCACGCAAGTAGCGCGACTCCCATCTTTGCATTCGCTGCCGGGCAGAACTGGCGCCGTGCAAAGCCCGAGTGCCACTGCGGTCGTGCTGCATTGGACAGGCCCGCCCGTAATCGGCTAGTGGCACGCGAGGGGTCGGATGGAATCGCGCATTGAGCGCCTCTGTGTTGAACGGGGTCTGAAAATGACCGGTCAGCGGCGCGTCATCGCGCGCGTGCTGTCCGAAGCGGCCGATCACCCCGACGTGGAGGAACTGTATCGGCGGTCCACCGCGCTCGATAACCGGATCTCGATCGCGACCGTCTATCGGACCGTGCGGTTGCTGGAAGAGAAGGGTATCCTTGAGCGGCGGGACTTCGGCGGCGGTCGTGCTCGCTATGAGCCGACGGAGCACGGCAACCACTATCACCTGATCGACGTCGAGACCGGCAAGGTGATCGAATTCCAAGACTCGGAGCATGAACGACTGATGCAGACCATCGCTAGGCGGTTGGGCTTCGATCTGGTCTCCGTGCGGCTGGAGTTGTTCGGCCGTCGTTTGGCAGCCGCCGAGCCGGGACGGGACGGGGTTGGCATTGCCCGCCGAGGCAAGGAAACCGAAGCACCAGCGGAGGCGCAGGCGGGACAGGCCAGGGCGCCACGGTGAGCGCGGAGCATCCGGTCGGCGCAAGGCCGGGCAATTCGCGCGGATTCCCCGAACTGCGCGTTGGAAACCTGGGGGTGCGACTCGCGGCCAGCCAGGCCGAGGTGGATGCGGTGCAGGCGCTGCGTTTCCGCATCTTCTTCACCGAGATGGGCGCTGCCCCCGATCCCGTCGCCGCGGCCCGCCGGCGGGACTACGACGAATTCGACGCGGTGGCCGATCACCTGTTGGTGATCGATCACGCCGTCGGGGCCGGCCCTGAGGGCGTCGTCGGCACCTACAGGCTGATTCAGCCCGAGGCCGCGGCCCGCGTCGGGCGGTTCTATTCGGCGGGAGAATACGATATCGCTCCGATCCAGTCCTTTCCGGGCAGGATTCTGGAACTCGGACGGTCCTGCGTGGACGGCGCCTACCGCGGCCGGGCGGCCATGCAGCTTCTTTGGCGTGGCATCGCGGCCTATGTCTTTCAGCACCGGATCGACCTGATGTTCGGCTGCGCGAGCCTGCCGGGAACCGATCCGGACGCTTTGGCACAAGAGCTGACCTATCTCTACGACAACCATCTCGCGCCGCCGGCGCTGCGGCCGAGGGCGTTGCCGTGCCGGCTGGTGGAAATGCGCCGCCTGCGCTCGCGCGATATCGACCCGAAGCGGGCGATCGGGTTGCTGCCGCCGCTGATCAAGGGCTATCTGCGCCTTGGTGGTTTTGTGGGCGACGGCGCCGTCATCGACCCGCAGTTCAACACGACCGATGTGGCGGTGGTGGTCAAAACCGATCTGGTGACGGACAAATATTACCGTCACTACGAGCGTCAGCTGCGGGAGGCGCTCGACTGAGCGGGGGCGATCGCGCATCACAGGTTAGCCGCACCATGGCCCCGCCAATCGGTTCTGCCCGGGAAACGGGGCTCGGACGGGCGCGCAGGCAGCTTGAGGAACTCCGGGGCTGGCGCGCGGATTCTCGCGGCGCTTGGCTTCGGGGCGTTGGCCGCGGCGGCGCTGCCCCCGATGTTTGCGCTGCCGGTCCTGCTGATCTCGGTCCCGGCGCTGCTCGTCTTGGTGGGCGCAACGCCGAACGCCAGCGTCGCCGCCCGACGGGGTTGGTGGTTCTCTTTCGGCAACAATTTGATTGGGCTCTACTGGATCACCGAGGCGATCCTGGTGGAGGCGGCGCGTTATTGGTGGTGCGTGCCGCTGGCGGTGCCGGCCCTTGCCGCGACGCTAGCGCTGTCCGTCGCCTTTGCCGCCGGCATGGCGCGATTGGCGGCGCCGGGCTGGCCGCGGCTTTTGACGCTGGCAGGCGCCTGGGTCTTGGGCGATCTCGCGCGACAATTCATTGGCACCGGGTTTCCCTGGAACCTCTGGGGCAGCGTCTGGGAGTTCCCTGGAGCACTTGGCGATGTCCTGATGCAGCCGGCGGCCCTGGTCAGCATCCACGGCGTGACATTCGCGACCGTCCTGCTCGCCGGATTGCCGTTGCTGGGGTGGCGCTGGCGGGCGGGCGGCCTCGTTCTGCTTGCCGCCTGGGCCGGGTTCGGTCTGTTCCGGCTTGCACCCGGACTGCCGCCCGGACCCGGCATCAAGGCGGTACTGGTGCAGGGAGACATTCAGGAAGGGCAAAAGTGGTCGCCTGCACTGGCTTTGGCGATCTTCCGGGAACATCTGGAATTGACCCGCCAGGGGGTGGCCGAGGCGGGTGCGGGCCGGAAAATCGTCATATGGCCTGAAACTGCGGCCCCATACCTGATCGGCCGGGATGCGGACGCGCGCGCCGCTATTGTGCAAGCCACTGGCGGCGCGCCCGCACTGGTCGGCGCCGTGCGCTTCGATGCAGGCGGGAAGCCTCGCAACAGCCTGTTCGCGCTCGACGGCGATGGCGCCATCGCCGCAGTTTACGACAAGTGGCACCTCGTACCGTTCGGCGAGTATCAGCCGGACTGGTTTCCTCTGCCGATCCAGATTGTAACCCGGCGGCGGATTTGCAGCCGGGGCCGGGGCCGCGGACACTGCGCATCCCCGGCCTTCCGTCGTTCGGGCCGTTCATCTGCTACGAGGCGATCTTCCCGGCCGAAGTGATCGACGCCGCCGAACGTCCGCGTTGGATGGTCAACGTCACCAACGACGCCTGGTTTGGGAATTCCACCGGTCCACGCCAGCATTTGGCGGCGGCCCGGATGCGCGCGGTCGAGGAAGGACTGCCGCTGCTGCGCGCCGCGAACACCGGGATCTCGGCCGCCTTTGATGCGCGCGGCCACGAAGTGGCGCGACTTGGGCTGAACCGCCCCGGCACACGGGTAGTGTCGATCCCCGGTGCCCTCGCACCGCCGCCTTTCGCGCGCATCGGATTGCCGTTGCCCGCCGGAATCGCGGCTCTGGCGATCGCTGTCGGACTGTCCGGCGGACGCTGGCGCCGGCGGAGGTAGCCCGTCCATAAAATGGGAACAATTTTCATCGCGTAGTACGGCTTACAAATTTCTTTCGCGAGTGTTGACAATTCTCGGTTGTGGCTTTACCGTTCAGAAACGATCGGTCCGGGTTGCAAACAAGGGTTGCGGCTACAGCCGTTCCCTCGGGGGCTAATTGCTAGGTAACGGAGGAGCACGCGAATGCTTGACGATGCGAACGAGGAAGCCCGCAGACCGCTTCCCGACGCTGGGGTCGAAAAGGACGGGCGGCCGAGCCCGATCGATGTGCATGTGGGCTCGCGCATACGATTGCGCCGAACGCTGCTCGGAATGTCGCAAGAGCGACTGGGCGAGGCGCTCGGGCTAACCTTCCAACAAGTGCAGAAATACGAGCGTGGCGTAAATCGCGTGGGCGCCTCGCGCCTGTTCGATCTCTCACGCGTGCTCGATGTGCCGATCAGCTTCTTCTTCGATGATATGCCCGATCGGCTGGCAAGCAGTCTCGGCCACACAACCAGACGCTCGGGCACATCCGAGGCGCAGGATAATTTTGCGGACGACACGATGAACCGGCGCGAGACGCTGGAACTGGTTCGCGCCTATTATCGAATTGCCGATCCGTCCGTCCGCAAGCGTGTCTTCGAGCTGATCAAGTCGATGGGGCAGATCGAGGCCTGAGGACAGTCTTTCTCATTGCTCCGGCCGTCTGTCGGATTCGCGAAGCTGTGGATTGTCGAACTCAGGATGGCGCATGTTATACAGCGCTTGGCGCAGCGCTGATGCCATGCTGCGCTTCTCCTCCTCTCCCAATACTCGCGCGATCTCTTCGCGCACATCACGTGCCACCAGCAAAAGGCGCGGTACCTGACCGGGGGCTTCCTCGAGGACCACATTCAGCCAAGCTGGCGCGAGCAAAATTTCTTCGCGCCTCCCGCTCGGGTCGGTGCGCACCACCCGCAACGCTTCGGCACTGAGCAGCACAAGCTCACAGGCGCGCGCCCGCCTAGCGTTCAGGCGCAGCAGTCCCACAGCCAAGCAGATCTCGACGACGCTGAACCCCATCACCGGCCAAGCGCGGATCAGCCAGAACCGCAGCAGCGCGAGGGCGCTCACGCCACAGATGAAGCCGACCAGGATACGCAGCCCTCGGGGAGACAGGCTGCGATGCGGCACAATCACCGCTTCGAATAGCGTGCGCGAAGGCGTCGCCATTAGTCAATCAGGGCAACATATAGCTCACGTCCGACGAAACGGTCGGGTAGGCGAAGGTGGTTGCCTTCAGATCCGCCGCGGTCAGGCCATGCCGGATCGCCAAGACGAACAGGTTGATGACCTCCTCGGCCTGTGGGCCAACCAAATGCGCGCCGAGAATGCGGTCGCTATCGGCGTCCACAAGGGTCTTGAAGCCGTAGACCGGCTCGACCAGGCGGCGAGCGGTATACCAGTCTGACGCATTCTCCATTGTCACGCGCAGCCGGGCGCCGACGCTGGCACGCGCCTCCGGTTCGCTCAGTCCGGCAGCGGCGATCGGCGGAATTCGTGAACGCTACGCTGGGGATAGCGCGATAGTCGGGGCGATGCCGATTCCCCTCCAGCAGGTTTGCCGCGACCACATCGCCGTCGCGGCCGGCGACCGGCGTCAGCGGCGGCCCACGGCCGGCGGCGTCGCCGGCAGCGTAGACGCGCGGGATTGGAAACGCTCTGCAGAAATTCGTTGAGCGCCAGGTGGGCACCCTTGATCGCAACGTCACCCGCAGCCAGGTCGAGCCCCGCGAGATCCGAGGCGCGGCCAGCCGCATGCACGACCAGATCAGCGCTCACGATCTGCTCGCCGTCCCGCGCGACGTAGCGAACGGAGAATCCGGCTGCGGTCCGTTCCACCTGCCTCACCGTTGCGTCGGTGCGCACTTCGATCCCCAGCGCGGCGAAGGCGCCCATGAGCCAGCCGACCGCGTCCGGATCGAAGCGCGGGAGCAGTCGCCCGCCCCGTTGCAGGATCACGACAGCGGCGCCTGCCCGTGCGGCAAGATGTGAGAACTCTGCCGCAATATAGCCGCCTCCGATCAGGGCGATGCGCCGGGGCAGAGCGTTCAGCTCCAGAAACGCATCGCTGGTAACGACGTGTTCTTCGCCGGGAATGCCGAGAGGGACGGGACGCGCGCCGGTGGCGAGCACGATATGCCGCGCCCGCAGTATCCGTCCGTTCACGGCAACGCAGTCGGGTGCGGTGAAGCGTGCCGTCCCCTGAATGGCGTCAATCCCCTGCTCGGCGTACTCCTTCGCCTGCCTTGCCGGCACCGGGTCGGTAAAGGTCCGCTTGAAGCGCATCAGGGCGGGCCAGTCGATGCGCAGATCGCCGGCTGCCCCGTGCCCCTGCATTCTCCGGGCGGCATCCATGGCCTCCTCGCCGGCGACCAGCACCTTCTTCGGATCGCATCCCCGCAGCATGCAGGTTCCGCCAAACGGGCGGTGGTCGATGACCGCGACCGACCAGCCGGCCTCGCGGACGCGGCTGCTCACGGTCTGAGCCGCAGCGCCGGAGCCGATGACGACAAGGTCGTACGCATCGGGCATGGCCAGTTCCTCCGCGATATCGCGCCAGCATACCGGTCAAGCTAACGATGCGCACACTCCCGGGATTGCCCGGCCCATGCGCTCACGCCACAACACCGGCATGGAGAAGGCGCCACGCGCTGCTTCCCGGGCCATGCCGAAGGATGACGTCCGGGCTTTCCTGGAAGCGCTTGCCCGGATCAATCCGGACCCGCGCAGCGAACTCGTCTTCGCCAACCCTTATACGCTGCTGATCGCCGTCGTGCTCTCGGCGCAAACCACCGATGCCGCGGTCAACCGCGTCACCGAGGCTCTTTTCCGGGAGGCACCTACGCCGGAGGCCATGGTGCGGCTCGGGGTTGACGGGGTTGGCCGGTATATCCGGACACTTGGCCTTTGGCAGGGCAAGGCGCGCAACGTTGTCGAACTGTCCCGCCAACTGCTCGAGCGCTACGGCGGCGAAGTGCCGCGTGAGCGCGAAGCCTTGGAGGCGCTTCCGGGTGTCGGTCGCAAGACTGCCAACGTCGTCCTGAACGTTGCTTTCGACCAGAGCACAATGGCCGTCGATACGCACGTCTTCCGCGTGGCCAACCGCACCGGGATCGCCCCCGGCGAGACGCCGCGCGCGGTCGAGGACGCGCTGGTTCGTCGCGTACCGCCGGAACTGCTGCGCAACGCGCATCACTGGCTGATCTTGCACGGGCGCTATATCTGCAAGGCGCGCCTGCCCGAGTGCTGGCACTGTGTGGGCGCGCCTTGGTGCCGTTATCCCGAAAAAACGCCAACCCCCGACCAAGCGCCGGCCGCCCGACCTCAGCGCAGCAACACGAAGCGCAGCCCATAGGCTACGGCAAGGACGACCACAACGCTTGCTGCGTAAAGCACCACGAACCACAGCAACCGCTTACCCATCGCCCATCTGTTTCGGGCCATTGCGAACGTCCCGCAAGAGCCGCGATGGCCTCCGGCGCCAGCGATTCAGGGATAGCGCGGGTGAAGTCATCCGTGCCTACACTGGCCACAATGAGTGGGAGCAAGGCAATGAGCACGTCGACAACCGCCGCGGCCGAGGATTTCTGGGTGCAGGGCAATTTCGCGCCTGTGTTTGACGAGGTAACGAAAACCGACCTCCCTGTTGAAGGCGCCATACCGCCGGAGCTTGCCGGGCTTTATGTGCGTAACGGTCCGAATCCGAAACAGGGTAATGCAGGGCACTGGTTCTTCGGGGACGGCATGCTGCACGGCGTTTCGCTCCGCCACGGCAAGGCTGAGTGGTATCGCAATCGCTGGGTGCGGACACCGCGCTTCGACGGCGAGCCACGCGAACCCATGGATCTGCGCAACAGCCTCGCCAACACGAATATAATCGAGCATGCAGGACGAATTCTGGCGCTGGTTGAAAACGCACTGCCGATGGAGGTAAGCCGCGAGCTGGGGACGCTGGGCTTTCATGATTTCGGCGGACGGCTGAAGACCCCATTCACCGCCCATCCGAAACGGTGTCCCGTTACCGGCGAACTGCATTTCTTCGGCTACAGCGTGCTCCCGCCGTTCCTTACTTACCATGTCGCGGATGCATCCGGGACGCTGGTGCGCAGTCTGGAAATCCCAGTGCGCGCGCCGACTATGCTGCATGATTTCGCGCTGACGTCGGGTCACGTCATCATCATGGATCTGCCGGTGGTGTTCGACATGGCGGCCGCGCAGCGGGGAACCATGCCCTTCGCCTGGAGCGACGACTACGGCGCGCGGCTCGCCATTCTGCCGCGTGGCGGCGGCGTCGAATCCCTGCGCTGGGTGGACGTGCAGCCCTGCTACGTGTTCCACGTCGCCAACGCCTACGAGGAGCCGGATGGCGGCATCGTGCTTGATGTCGCGTGGTACAAGGAATTATGGCGCGGCGGCCCGTCGGCCACGTCGTTCGAGAGCGCACACATGCGGCGTTGGACGATCGCCCCCGGGGCGAGCGAGGCGGCCGAGCAGGATTTCGACGACCGTCCGATCGAATTCCCCCGCGTGGACGAGCGCCGGGTCGGGCAGTTCCATCGCTACGCCTATGCCCTGGACACGGACAGCGATCTGGGCGGCGGCCGTTACGGAACCCTGCTAAAATACGACCTTCGCCTAGGCAGCGCCGTCGCGCACGACTTCGTCGAAAGCGGCCTGCCGAGCGAGTTCGTAATGATCCCGGCATCGCCCAAATCCGGCGAGGACGAGGGCTGGCTGATCGGCTACGTTTACAACCGGTCGCGGGATGCCAGCGATCTCGTCATTCTCGATGCGCAGCATGTTGCCGGACCGCCCGTGGCGCGCGTTCAGCTTCCAGCCCGCGTGCCGCAAGGCTTCCACGGCAACTGGCTGCCGGATGTTTAGCAATGAGCCCGTGTACCAGGGCCCTTTCAGCGAAGCATGTGTTTATCGTTTCGACCCCTCCCCCAACCCCTCCCGCAAGGGGAGGGGAACTTTGCGAGTTCGACTCCCCCTCCCCTTGCGGGAGGGGGCCGGGGGAGGGGTAGCCCGAACCGCGAATTGCTGGGCGCCGGTGCTCGCGACAACGTCGATGCGCTCAATGATAATGCTCCCCGGCCCTTACCTTTCCGCGGAAAACCCAATACGCGAACCCGGTGTAGGTGAGAATGATCGGGATCAGGATCAGCGCACCAACCAGCAGGAACAATTGCGAAGCCGGGGGCGCGGCGGCCTGCCAGATGTCGATCGAGGGCGGCACGATCAGCGGCCACACGCTGATGCCCGAGCCCCGCATAGGCCAGGACGAACCAAGCCTGCACGCATAGGAACGGTGCCAGATCCTCCTGCCGCGCCAGCCCGCGCCAGAAGCGCCAGGCGACGAGCGCCACCAGGATCGGCACGGGACCGGTCAGGGCCAGACCCGGATAGCCGAACCAGCGCGCGGTGATCGGCGGGTCAGCATCGGCGTCCACACGCTCACGGCCACGATCAGCACCAGCAATGCGATCCCCAACACGTTCGCGTAGCGCCGGCAGCGTCGTTGCAACGGGCCTTCGGTCCGCCAGTTGAGCCAGCAGGCGCCTTGCAGCGCATAGCCGACGACCAACGCCACGCCGCACAGCACGGTGAAGCCGGTCAGCCAGTCCCACCAGCCGCCGGCATAGGCGCGGTCCTGCACCTTGATCCTTGCAGCAGCCCGCCCAGCGTCAGGCCCTGGCAGAAGCCGCCAAGAGCGGAGCCGACGCATGAATGCCCGGTCCCACCACGCTCGGCTTGTAGCTCGGCGGGCCCGGAAGCGGAACTCGAAAGCGACGCCCCGAAACACCAGCGACAGCAGCATGGCGATGATGGTCGGATACAGCGCCGGCAAGATCGTCGCGTAGGCAAGCGGGAAGACAGCGAGCAGCCCGCCGCCGCCCAGCACGAGCCAGGTCTCGTTGCCATCCCAAACCGGGGCGATCGAATTCGATCATCACGTCGCGGTCTTCGCTGCGGTGTTCCACCGCGAACAGGATGCCGACACCAAGGTCGAACCCGTCCAGCAGGACGTAGCAAGGACCGCGAATGCGATCAGCCCGGCCCAGACGATCGGCAACCAGAAGGCCATTGTCAGTCTCCCGGCCGGCTGCGGGCGACGCTGCGTCAGCGCCGGCGCAGGCGTGATGCCGGCGGTGCGCACGGGCACGCCCGGCTCGGGTCCCGGCTCGCCGGTCGTCGGCGGCTGGCGGCATCATGCGGAGAATGAACAGAAACCCGGCGCCGAACACGATCGATATAGACGAGAGCAAAAGCGGCTAAGCGAGGTGGCGACGCCCGGCAGTCCGATCGGCGAGGCGCTGTCGGCGGTGCGCAGCAGGCCGTAGACCGTGAAGGGCTGGCGGCCGACTTCGGTCGTCGTCCAGCCGGAGAGCAGCGCCACGAAACCCGCCGGCGCCATGACCACGGCGGCGCGCAACAGCAGACGTTGTTTGATACAGACGCCCGCGCAAACGCTGCACCAGGCTCCACCAGCCGAGCGCGATCATCAGCAATCCAAGCCCGACCATGATGCGGAATGACCAGAACACGAAAGGCGACCGGCGGCCAATCCGGTCGCGCGGGAACGACTTCAGGCCGCGAACTTCGCCGTTCCAGCTATGGGTCAGGATCAGCGCGCCGGCATGCGGGATGGTGATCGGCGTAATCGGTCCGCCCCTGATTTCGTTTGGGCATGCCGAACAGGTAGAGCGGCGTGCCGGGCTGCGTCTCGAAATCGCCTTCCATGGCGGCGATTTTGGCCGGCTGGTATTCGCGCGTGTTCAGGCCCGTGCTGGTCGCCGGCGAGGAGCTGGCACGGTGCCACGATCGCCGCCATCCACATCGCCATCGAGAACATTACGCGCGCGGCCTGGCACTTGCGCGGTCGCGCAGCAGGTGCCAGGCTCCCACGGCGCCCACCAGGAAGGCCACCGATAGATAACAGGCGAGCACCATATGCACGAAACGATAGGGAAATGAGGGATTGAAGATAATCTGCCACCAATCCGCCGGCATGAAGCGTCCATCCGGCGCGGTGGTGTACCCGGCCGGCGTTTGCATCCAGGAATTGACCGCCAGAATCCAGAATGCGCTCAGCAACGTCCCGACGGCGACGAAGCAGGTGGCCACGAAATGCAGCCGTGGGTCCGACGCGCTGCAAGCCGAACAGCATGACGCCGAGAAAGCCCGCTTCCAGGAAGAAGGCCGTCAAGACCTCGTAGCCCATCAACGGGCCGATCACCGGGCCGGCTTTGTCGGAAAAGCGCGCCCAGTTGGTGCCGAACTGGTACGACATCACCACGCCCGAGACGACGCCCATGGCGAAGCCGACGGCGAAGATCTTCAGCCAGTAATTGAAGACATCCAGATAGACCTGCCGCCCGGTCCAGAGCCACAGCGCCTCCAGCACCGCGAGATAACTCGCCAGCCCGATCGAGAACGCCGGAAGAACGATATGCAGGCCGACGGTGAAGGCGAACTGGGCGCGTGCCAATACAATCGCGTTGGACACCGGCACCTCGCCTGCTGCTGCCGCCGACGCGTGGCGACGGCGACATCCCTATAGCATGCTTGGCGCCCTGTCAGGCGGCGCGCAGCGCCGAATTGCGCGCCGGCCGACTCACGCTGCGTACCCCGACGACCTGGCGCAGGTTGCCGGCGACCAGATGCGCATCGCACGGTGCCATCGCTGCCACCGCAATTTCCACCGCCATCAGATCTCCGAGGCGTTGCGTGCGCACATTGTCGGGGATGACATTACGGCGTGCAAAGGGTTGCAGCAGGCGAACCAAGAGGCCGGGTTCGAGCATCGGCCTCGATGAGGTACGCAACCTCTACATAAGGACGGGATTTGCCCCACGGTGCGTAGTCCGACATGGTGATGATAATCCGGATGAGTGAGTTGCGATCAGACCTGCCCCGGCTGCGTGGCAGCCGGGCGGCTAATTCGGATCGCTTTCATCCCGATGTCCATGAAATGGGAATAGAGCGGGCGCGGGCAAAAGACCAGAGTTTTTCCTCACCACACGATCGGCGGAATCCGAACGACGGGCACCTTGCCGAGCGAGAGCGTGCCATCGCTTACGGTGAACGGCACGACGATTTCCGGAAGGTCTCCGTCCTGCGGCGCGTCTGCCAGCAAGGAAAGCACGGCTTTAGCGGCCAGCGCGACGTGATCGGTGATCACGTGGTGGGCGGCCAGCACGTCCATGGCCCTGGCGTAACCGCTAGCCCGCGCCTCGCCGGATGCCTTGAGTTGCAGCGACGCATCCAATTTCACATCTGCGTGCCCGGCAAGCTCCAGCGGCCCCCAATGCACGCTGGCGTCGGCGAGGTTGGCGTGACCGCCGGCGTCGCGCCAGCTGCGCGCCCGTGCCTCCACCTCGCCCGGTGCGGGAACCGGTCCGGTGATCTCGGCGCGACCGTTTAGTGATTGCAAATGTCTGCCGAGCGGCCATTCGCGACCGCGCGGAAGTTCGACATCTTGCGCTGCGAAACGGATCGCGAGCGCGGCGCCTGCCGCTCCGGCTTCAGCGTCGCCGGTCGCGGTCGCGGCGATCTTTTCCACCAGCGCGGTCCCGCCGCCGCGTTCCTGCCTGATTTGCAGAAAGCTGCTCTCCAGCACCGCCGGCCAGCCCGCAGCATCCGCTCGGAGCGGCAGCCATATGCGCATCTGGCGTGCCTCGCAGCTGAATTCGGGGGCGGATGCGACGCGGAGACGCTGGCTCCCTTCGGGCAGAATTTCGATTTGCGATGCATCGGCCATGTCGAGCCGCAGCATGACAGAGCGGGCGCTCCAGTTCAGCCCGCCGGGGATTGTCTGATCCGGAATCGCGACCGCGAGGTGGGGCACGACGATCGCAGCGGCGGTCGGCCAGCCCGCCAAGCGCAACACTCCCGACGAGATTTGCCAGCCCGCCGCCCGACGGTCCTCCACCCAGTTGGCGAAGCCGCGTTCGACCCGGCGCGCTGCTCACGTACCAGAACGCGCTGTAACCGGCCAAGGCGAGGCCGAGCGCGACGACGACGCCAATTCCGATCCGCCGCATTGTTGACTCCCCGGGACCGGGCCGCTTACCGGCAATCGGATCGCGGCGCTACGGGTTGGCTCACGAATTGTGACATACAACTATTGCGCGAGTGACCAGAAGTCATCCCCAGCGCGCTCGAACCCCTTCGGTGGGGCTGTATCACGAGAAAGAGATCATAAACATCAATCGGCTTGCTTTTGTTGCCTGCACCTCGCTGCGAAGCGCCCGCGCGCTCGATTTACAGACTTGTCCACAGGGCGAGCGTAACGGTGTCTGCAACGCTTGCTCCAGATGGCGCATAAAGGAGTTGCGTTCGGCGCTAGCGGCAATGGCCGGCAGCACCGCAATGTGGATCGTGCCCGGCACTTCCGAAAGGCACGCCGTCCCCAATGCAGGCCGGAATCGGTTAGAACCGGAATGACGGGAAGCTCGGTTCGCGCGGCAACTGCCGCTATTCCAGGTTGCAGCACCAGCGGCGCTCCGGGCGCGGCGCGCGTGCCTTCCGGGAAGATTACGATCTGGCGGCTCTCGTGGACGGCCCGATCCGCCTCCCGCATGAGATGGCGCATGGCCGAGACGCCGCGCTTCCGATCGACCAGGATCATGCCCGCAGGCTCCATCATCCCGCCGAACAGCGGTATCCGCTTCAGCTCGCTCTTTAATGACGTAGCAACAGCGTGGCAGGAGCGTGAGCCAGACCAGCGTGTCGAAGGCGGATTGGTGGCGCGGCGCGATCAGTGCGGCACCGGATATCGGCAGCCGCTCCCGCCCGATCACCTCCAGCCTGATGCCGCAGATGACGCGCAGTCCCGCCAGCGCCGCGCGCGCCCAAAATTGGGGGACGAACAGGACACGGCGGGGCGCAATCAGCCGGACGATGGTCCCCACGATGGACAGCACGAACGTCACGCCGAAAAAGTAAAGATTGAACAGCAGCGAACGCAGCAGGATCATCCCTGTCTTCCATGATCAGCCATGCTGAGCACCGGCGCGTGCCCCGGCGCGAGTTCGGTAAGCCAAAGCTCGGCCGCGACCAACTTGGCGTATTCTCCCAACATCAGCCGCAACATCGAGAGCGATTTTAACCCGCGCGCCGGATTCGGGCCCGAAGGCGAGACCGGAGCGGGGTAGAGCGTTACCCCCGGAATTGCCCGCCCGAGCTCGGTCAGCGCCCTCGGCATATGGTAGTAGGCGGTGACGACAATCAGCGAGCGCAGCCCCTCCTCATGCACCCAGGCGGCGGTCTCCTCGGCGTTGCCCCGCGTTGAGGTGGCGCCGCGCCCGAGCGTGACCCGACCGGCCAGCGGCGCGGCATGAATCCCCGCTTTAGCCGCAAGGTCTCGGAAGGCCGCTCCACCACCGATGCCGCTCACCAGAAGCCGATCCGCGCGATCCTGTTCCAGCAGTCTTAACGCGGTCTGCACACGATCGGCCCCGCCGGTCAGTGCAACAATCCCGTCCGCATGCGGCGGCGGCGGCGTGTGGCGGCCGGCGATCGTGACAAACCAGACGAAGCCCACAAGCCAAGCGGTCACCACTGCCCCGATCGTTGTCGCGCCGACACCGATGGCACGCCGTCCGGCCCTGGTTCGCGCAAACCGGTTCATGGCAGCGCCCGTAGCCAAATCCGCACCGTCGCTTGCGCCGTTGCGAAGCCGATCGCCGCCGCAAACAGCGGCAGGCCCGGAAGCAGCATCCACACGGGCGACGGCAACGCCGCGGCGGCTCCCGCGAGGCCGCCCGAGATGCCGGACGTGAACGGGGCCGCAAGCCGGGCGATCGCCAGCAGGACCGGAAGCGCGGCGACGCCACCCACCAGCCCGCCCGCTGTGGCCAGCGATGTGGTGCGCGCGGCGAAGCGGCTGGCGATATACCCGTCCGTCGCGCCAAGTCCATGCACGATCTCGATCGCCTCCCGCCTTGTCGCCAGCCCTGCCCTTGTGGCGATTGCCACCATCGCCGCAGCGACCACACTGACGACGAAGAGCGCCGCCCCTGCACAGGCTTGGATGCTGCGGGCTAGCAGAACGACGCGCGAGGCCCAGTTTGTATGGCTTTCTACCAGCGTGCCGGGGACCGAAGCGTTGAGCCGGGCCTCGAGCGGTCCCGTCGCCATGCTCGCGTCCGACAGACGCACGGCGATCACGCCGGGCAGCGGCAGCGCGAGGTCTCCGGGCGCCGCGCCTAGCCAAGGCCGCAGCAACGCGTCCAGTTCTGGTCGGGGCAGCGCACGGGCTGCCGCTACGCCCGGCGTTTGCCGAAGCACGGCCATTGCGGCCGACAGCCGATCGGCCTCGTCGCCGGCGCGATCGAGCGGGGCCGGCACCTGCACGGTCAACGTGGCGCCGGCCCCTTGTTCCCAATGCCGTGCGAGCAGCGCGGCACCGACCCAGCCGGCTATCGCGAGCGCCGCCAGAAACGACATCGCCGCTACGACCAGGGGCAGCACGCGATCGGCAAGGGCGTGGCGCAGGCCCAGCTCGTCGAACCCGGCGGGTCGCAGAACCCGACGTGCCATCAGCAATCCGCCAGCAGCCGGCCATGCGCGAGGCGCAGCGCCGGTGCTGGATGGCGCGCCACGAGCTGTTCGTTGTGCGTCGCGACCAGCACCGTCGTCCCGAGCCGGTTCAATTCGTGCAGCAGCAGCATCAGCCGCTCGGCCTGGATATCGTCGAGATTCCCGGTCGGCTCATCGGCGAGCAGCAGGCTGGGGCGGGTGATCACGGCACGAGCGATCGCCGCGCGCTGCTGCTCGCCGCCCGACAGCTCCGCGGGCCGGGCATCGAATTTCCGCGCGAGCCCCACCCAGCGCAGCATCTCGCCGACATCGGCCTGGATTTGTCCCTCCGGGCGTCCGGCGATCCGCAACGGCAGTGCCACGTTGTCGAAAGTGCTGAGATGCTGCAGCAGCCGGAAGTCCTGGAACACAATGCCCATGCGCCGCCGCAGACTGGCGAGCGTCCGCCGGCTGGCCGTGCCGATTTCGGTTCCCAGCACGTTCAGCAGGCCGCGCGTCGGTCGCTCCGCCAAATAGAGCAACCGTAGAAGGCTTGTCTTGCCCGCGCCCGACGGCCCTAGCAGCCAGCGGAACACACCTTCCGGCAGCGAGAACGTCACATCGCGAAGCGCCTCGGGCCCTCTCTCGTCGCGGTCGCCGTAGATCAGACTGACCCTGTCGAATCGCACCATGGGCGCATTCTTGCCACAGCTCGGCCACAGGCGGTAGCCGCGGAGTGAAGCGGATTGCAAGCGCCCCGAGAAGACCCCACCATAGAGCGGAGTTTGAGAAGCCCGGGATGCGCGTTGTCTGTCCGAATTGCTCGATCGCGTATGATGTTCCCGGCGCAATGTTGGCCGGACGCAAGGCCGTGCGGTGCGCCCGATGCAAGCAGGAGTGGCGGCCGGGCGAAACGCACGTTAGCGAGCCGGTCGCGCGACCGGAGCCCTTGCGGGCTGAGGGGCTGGCGGACGCGGATGTCGCCGTACAGGTCCGGCGGCCCGTTGTGACGTCACCTCCTGAGCTGACGGAACGGGTGGCGCCGCCGACGGCCATGCAGCGGCTGGCACGAGATCGACCCGCACCGCCCGGCCGTCTCGGCGTCCGCATCGGCTGGACGGTCAGCGTGCTGGTGCTGGTCCTGCTGGTCTGGAGCGCCATCGCCTGGCGGGCGGATGTCACCCAGGCTTGGCCTCCCAGCGCGCGGCTGTACAGCGCCATCGGCCTGTCGCCTAGCAGGTGACGACAGGCCGTCGCTGGTTTCGTTTTGCCATCGCCGGATCAGAGCGCCAGCGCAATCCAGCGACGCCTCGTGCCGCTGTCCACCAGGAGTGGAACCGTGCGCCCTGCCTGATCGGCTCGGCGCAATGCCGATTGTGCCAGATCCGCGGACACGGCTGCCTGCGCACCCACCCGCAGCACGATATCGCCCTGCTGCAATCCGGCATTGCTCGCGCGGCTGCCCGGATCGACATGTGCGACCACCACGAGGGCCGAACCGGCGGCGTCCGTCCGATTGGCAAAGCTGACGCCTGGGCTGTCGGCGCTGGAAGCTGCCGAGGCCTCCACCGAGGCATGCGCGACTTCCGTGTTCGCGTTCGGCCAGCCAGTCACGGTCATTTGCGCCCGGGCGAGCTGCCCGTTCCGCAGATACTCAACCCGCAGCGCCGATCCCACCGGCGCCAATGCGATCTGCCCCAATGCAAGCAAGGGCGTCGGCGCCGCCTGTCCGTTAACGCTCTCCAGGACATCGCCTTCCTGCAAGCCGGCCTGCTGCGCCGGGCTGTGCGGCGCAGATTCCCGTCACGATCGAGCCGGTTGGATGCGGCAGCCCCATGGCCTGAGCGATATCGGGCGTGACCTGCTGCACGGCCACGCCGATCCAGCCTGGCGAATGGCTGGAGCAGTCCTTCAGCCGGTCGGCCGCGTGAGTCGCTTCGATCGCAGGGATGGCGAAGCCCACGCCGAGCGAACCGCCATTCGCGTGATCCGAGAAGAATGCCGTGTTGACGCCCACGACCTCGCCCGTCGCGTCCACCAGCATGCCGCCGGAATTGCCGTGATTGATGGCAGCGTCGGTCTGGATGAAGTCGTCGAACGGATTGGCGGAAACGTGCCGATGCAGGGCGCTGACGATGCCCCCGCTCACGGAAACGCCCACGCCGAATGGATTGCCGATGGCCAGCACCCGGTCGCCCACGCCCAGCGTCTCGCTGTCGGCCCATTTCACCGCGTGCAGGTTGGCTTTGCCCTGAACCTTGATCACGGCCAGGTCGATCAGGTTGGATGCCGCGCACATGCTGGCATTCGCCCGGCTACCGTCGGAGAACGTCACGGTGATGCTTTCCGCCCCGCTGACCACGTGCCGGTTCGTCAGGATCAGGCCGTTGGCGTCGAAGACGAAGCCCGAGCCGTAGAACTCCTTGGCCTGACTGGCCGCATCCGCCTTGCCGGCTTCGGTTTTCCAAACCGTCAGATTGACCACCGACGGCAGCACGTGGCGGACGATATCGGCATCGCTCATCGCGGTTTGCGGCGCCGGATTGCCGAGGGAGAGGCCGACCATCGCAGCAAGGGCCAAGGATGCGGGCTTCATAGCGGACCCATTCGGTTCGCGTTACGGATCGCTGCCTGGCGTCGCCTTCGTTCCAATCGCGCCGCCCTGCATGCGATCACACCTAGCGTCTCCGCCGACGGCGCCGTGTGCGTCTGGTCACACCAAAGCGCTTTTTGCTATGGGCGAAATTCGCGGCCGTCCGGGTCGCGCGAATTAACGAATTGCGGGACAATCGGTGTACATCTGACCACCGACATATCGCCGCAGGTGTACTTCGGTAATGACAACAGGGTGTGCGATGTACCATTCCCAATTCATTTCGCGAAAACAGTGTGGCGGCGATGCACGACGCGATCCGCCATGCGGGGCTTGCCACGCTGGTAACGCTCGGCGGGGACGGGCTCATCGCCAGCCACGTGCCGATGCTGCTCGACCCAGAGCCGGCCCCGTACGGGACGCTGCTCGGCCATATCGCCCGGGCCAATACGCAATGGCGCGACGCGCTGCCGGATGTTCAAGCGCTGGCGATCTTCCTCGGCCCGGACGCCTATATCACCCCGTCCTGGTATGCGACGAAACGAGACACCGGGAAAGTCGTGCCGACCTGGAACTATCGTGCGGTGCACGCTTACGGGACGATCCGAGTTTTTCGACGATGCGCCGCGCTTGCGCGATCTTGTGACCCGCCTGACCGAGCGGCACGAAGGCGACCGGGCGCAACCCTGGGCGGTGCGCGACGCCCCGGACGATTTCATCCGAGGCATGCTGCGCGGCATTGTCGGCTTCGCGCTGCCCGTGGCGCGGCTCGAAGGGAAGTGGAAAATGAGCCAGAACCGGCCACTGCAGGACCGGCTGGGAACCGCCGCCGGACTGAGTGCGGAAAGACGCCCCGACATCGCCGCTCTGATCCCGGCAGCCGATGAAAAGGCGAGTTAGTGCCTCCTACTCTTGAAACGCGAGCCGCACAGCAACGTACCTTCCTCATGCCGAGGAGCGGAGCGACGAAGCCCGAGGCTCACCGCGCGGCGCCTCCCCCTGGATCGCCACGCCGCCAAGCGGTGGCTCGCGATGACAAAGATCATGTCTCGCTGTTCACCGATAACCAGCAGCCCAATCACCTTTCGGTCGTTGCGAAAACCGCCTCTTAGAGCCAACTTGCAAGCTTGGCATCAGCGTTAGCGACAGGTTCCGTGCTAACGCCATACTTGGCGAGAAAGCAGTCCACTGCTTGCTCGACTTGCTGGACCATCTCCGCCCGCGAGGGTCTGAAGTTCGGGTCGAGTAGGCAGTGAAGAAAGAGCTGCCGCGGATGAGGACGTTGTAGTGCTCGCCGGCGACTTGGGAATCCTCGGCTTGCAACGTTCCAGCCTCGATAGCGTCCCGTACGACGTCCACCAGCCGCGAAATCCTGTACTTGACCAAGGCCTCGTGCACTGACTTGCCGAGGCTCGGAATCGATGAGACGCCGCGATCGT
The DNA here is from genome assembly GCA_963822675.1 of uncultured Pseudomonadota bacterium. Taxonomy (GTDB): domain Bacteria; phylum Pseudomonadota; class Alphaproteobacteria; order Acetobacterales; family Acetobacteraceae; genus CAWGIP01. The sequence goes on from CAWGIP010000027.1 coordinate 50,332, forward strand.
TACTCTGGGAACGAACCTCGCCGCAACAGGCAAGCGGCATAACCCGGCGCCGCTAATAATGCGATGCGTTCTGACGGGGAAACAGCTTTTCCGGCCAGCGATTTCCGGATACCGCCACGTGGGCGGCGCAACAGCTCAACCGCGCCGCCGGAAAAAGCGGCGCGGTGGCCGAAGCCGGCTGCCTCACGATGACCCGCGCCGAAGTCGACGCCGGGCGAGGCCGTGCGCAAGTGCCGCCGTGGTCGACAATATCGCTACGCTGTCTCGCATTCGGCAGTCGAGGCAGAAGATTGCCCGGCTTGCTCACGCGGAATGCGTAGCGTCTTACCGCCCGGGTGCGTGTCGCGCACCCTCCGCTCCTATCCTAGGTTGTCTGAAGCGGGTTTTGACAATCCAGGTTATCATACAATAATGTCACATGACCGATCTAGCCGGTTCCGGGGAGGACAGCATGAGGAGGCGCATCGGGGTGGGCGCGGCAGCGCTTACGATGGCAGTTGGTGCGGTGCTGTGCAGCGCCCACGCCGACGACAGTATCATCAAAATCGGCGTCGTTGCAGCCGAGTCGGGCGGGTTCGTTTCGGCCGGCAACACGATCCCCGCTGCCGTCAAGCTGGCGGTGAAGGAGGTCAACGATGCCGGCGGCATCAAGGTCGGCGGCAAGACGTACAAGTTCGAGGCTTATTATCGCGACGACCGCACCGATATCGATACCGCTATTGCCGCGGCGCGCGAACTCGTCAACGACGTCGGCGTGAAGGCGATCTGGGGCACCGAATCGCACGATTTCTCGGTGGCCATGGCAAAGATTACCGGGCCAGCCAAGGTGATACAGTTCACCGGTAACAGCTCGATGGGTGGCATTCTGAGCAAGGAATCGGTCGCGCCGGGTGGTGCCGACCACTACGCCTTCCAAACCGAGCCGCCTGAGTTTCAGCGCAGCGGTAGCACCGCGAATGGTGTGTTCAAGCTGCTCGGCGACACCTTGCAGCCTCCGGCCAAACGTTCGACTATTCTCGTCGCCAACGACCTCGGCGGTCAGTATCTGACCAAGCACTACATCAAGGCGCTTGAGGCTCACGGGCAGACTGTCGATCGCGTGTTCTACCCGCCCGATACCAAGGACTTCTCGCCCCTCCTGACGCGCATCAAGGGCGAAAAGCCGGATATCGTTCACATCTGGTAAAATCCGGATGAAACCTTGGTCGCCCTGCCGCAGGCCATTCAACTGATGTTTCGAGAGCCTACTTCGTGATTGGCGTCGACCCGGGCGTGTGGAAGGACCGCCGGCTCAAAGCGGCCATGCCGGTGACGATCAGCTGCATCGCGTTGTGTTGGGCGAGCCGCCCACGGACAAGGTCAAGGCCTACTTCGAGCGCTACTTCGGCCTTGCCGGGCAGAGGGGCCTCAGGCCTCGGTATCGCTGCTCTACTATGACTACGTGCATTGGTATGCGAAGGCGCTCGAAGCGGTAGGCACGGTGGACGACACCGACGCGGTGGTGAAATACTTGGAGAACTCACAGTACGACGGCGTCCTCGCACAAATCCCGTTGCTATTCGACTACCGACATCGGGTGTCGAATGTCGCAACCGAGGTCTGCCTCGTCGAGCCCAACAGTTCCGACAAGTTCACTGTGCGGTCGAGCAGCCGCCCGCCAAGCCTCCGACCGGAGATGATGACGGCTGAGGATATGGTGTTGGCGCCTTGGTGGGTGAGCCCCGGACAAGTCCGAGCCGCGCGCCTCCCGCGCTAGGCGGAGGGAACGCAGCACCGAACTCTCAGCGATGGACATATTTCTGCAGCAGCTCGTCAACAGCCTTTCCGAGGCGAGCATTATCGTGCTGATCGGCATCGGCATCACCGTGATCTTCGGCCTCACCGGGATCATCAATTTCGCACACGGCGAATTTCTGATGATCGGCGGCATGGTGACATGGTTCCTGGTGAGCCACGGCAGCAACTATATCTCGCGCTCCTTCTCGCCGCCGTGACAGTTGGCCTGCTGGGACTGTGCACCGAACGTGCGCTGTTTCGGTTTACGCTTGCGCGGCCGATGAACGGTTTTATCGTGTCGCTCGGGCTGATCGTGATCTTGCAGCACGTCGTGATTCGCCTATGGAATTCCAACCAGAAGGCGATCCCGGACCCGATCGGGGGCGTCTGGCAAACCGGAGACGTCCGTATCACCGTGATGCGGGCTGTAGTGATCGGGGTCACCGTCGCTGCGGTCGCCTGACCTTCTTCGCCATTTCGCGCAGCCGCTATGGCCTGGCGCTCCGCGCCAGCATCGCCGATCAAGAAACGGCGGCGCTGATGGGCATTCCCGTGCGCCACTACGTGACGGCGGTATTCGTCTACGGCAGCTTTCTCGCCGGGCTCGGCGGCGCGCTGATGATCGCGCTTTATCCGATCACCGCGTTCATCGGTAGCGTCGTGGTCGTCAAGGGCTTCGCCGTCGCGCTGATGGGCGGGCTCGGCAACGTCACGGGAGCGGTCGTTGCCGGCCTCATTCTCGGCTTCGTCGATGCCCTGAGCGCCGGCTACGGCGCGCCGGAATGGACTCGACGCGTACGCATTCGGCATGATGATCATCGTTCTGGTTCTGCGACCTCAGGGCCTATTCGGGGGCACCGAGGGGCCGAAGAGTGTCTAGCCGAGGAGCGGAGGAGCGGCGTAGCGCGGCGCCCGTGCTGGCTCCGAATCTCGAGGTTTCCTTACCAGCGCGCATCGCGCGCAGGCGCATCAGCATCCTCGCCGCAGCTTTTGTCAGCCTCGGCCTCCTCACCATCCCCTGGCTCGGTCCGAGCTATCGCTTTCTGTCGATTTTGATTTCGACCGAAATCGCCGCCATTGCCCTCTACGGCCTGAGCGTTTTGTTCGGGCAGGGAGGCATGCTTCGCTCGCTCAAGCCGCGCTGATGGGCGTGGGGGCCTATAGCGGCAGCGATCCTAGCTGAGCGGCTCGGGCTCGGCTTCTTGGCCCGCGATCCCGTTCGCCATGGCTGCATCGGCCGCCGTCGCGGGGCTTCTCGGTCTTTCTTCGCTACGCGTCGCCGGACACCAGTTCATCATCATTACCTATGCCTTCGGTTCGCTCTTCAGCATCTTGCTCACCAATGGTGGCGACTTCACCGGCGCTGCGACGGGATTGGATGTTGGTCCGGTGGACCTCGATCTTGGCACGAACTTCAACAAGATCCACAACTACTACGTTCTCGTCACGATCACGCTGCTCTTGAGTATACTCGTCGCCTATCTCATCTCGGTATCGCGCTACGGACGGATCTTGCGCTCGATCCGCGAGAACGAGGCGTTGGCGCGGTCGGTCGGCATCAATACCGGCCTGCACAAACTCGGCGCGTTCATGGTAAGCGGCTTTTTTGCCGGCTTGGCGGGCGTGCTTCAGGCTTATTTCCTGCAGCACATTTCGCCCACGCTCTATGGTGGCTTTCCCAGCGTCTATCTTGCTCTCATGGTGATGCTCGGCGGGCCGCGGCTGCTCTACGGACCGCTGGTCGGCGCCATCATTGTCAATTTCCTACCCGAAGTGATGAACCTCGATCCGGTCGATGCGCGGATCGCTTACGGGATCGGTCTCATTGCAGTGATCATGCTGCTGCCTGGCGGGGTGATGGCCGGCGTGACCGCGGGCGGCCACCGGCTGCTGGCGCGCATCTTTCGGCACGGTTCTGGTTCGGCCTAAGAGGGTGAGGCAGGCACGTGGCATCGCTCAATGTGACCGGTTTGCGCAAAACCTTCGGAGGGGTCGTTGCCCTGGCGGACGTCAGCCTTTCGATCTCGACCAACGAGATCCTTGGCCTCGTCGGCCCGAATGGCTCCGGCAAAACCACGCTCTTCAACGTGATCACCGGAGCGTTCCCGCCGACTGCCGGACGCGTGCATTGGCAAGGCGTGGACATCACCCACAAGCCGGCCCATGAAATCGCCCGCCTCGGGATCGCCCGCAGCTTCCAGCAGGCGATGGCGTTCCCGAGCTTCCCGGTGCACGAGAACGTGCTGATCGCATGGGAGCACGGCAGCCGCGCGTCCGATCGGCAGTCGCGATGGAGATCGCCGGAAGAGGTCCTCGACTTCGTCGGGCTGGACAATGTCCGCTCGGCCGTGGCCGGCGCGCTTCCGTTCGGGAGCCTACGCCGGCTTGGCCTTGCGGTGGTGCTTGCCACGCATCCGCGCCTGGTGCTGCTGGACGAGCCGGCAGCGGGCCTGAACGATACCGAGACCGAAGAGCTTGCGAGCTTGATCACCCAGCTTCCGGCCGCTGGAATTGGGGTCTGCGTGATCGATCATGACATGGACCTGATCGCGTCGCTGTGCAGCCGCCTGATCGTCCTCGATTTCGGCACCAAGATCGCCGAGGGGCGACCGGCGATTGTGTTGAATGACCCGAAGGTCCTCGAAGTCTATCTTGGAAGTCGAGACATGAGGCTCCTGGAGGTCGAGAACCTTCGCACGGCCTATGGCCGGATCGTCGTCAACCGGGCCGTATCGCTCTCGGTCGGTGAAGGCGAGATCGTCACCCTTCTCGGGTCGAACGGCGCCGGCAAGAGCACGCTGTTGCGGGCGGTCGCCGGCCTGCTGAGGCCAATAGGCGGTGCGATCCGCTTCCGTGGCGAAGATCTCGCTGGAAGGCCCGCGGACGAGATGGCCAAGCGCGGGATCGTCATGGTCCCCGAGGGGCGCCGCATTTTCGCATCGCTCAGCGTGCGCGAAAACCTGCATCTTGGCAGCTACATCCGAAAGGATCGTGATGCCGTCGAGAAGGATGTCGAACGGATGGAAGCGTACTTCCCAATCCTGGCCGAGCGTCGACAGGCTAAGGGGGGTGAACTCAGCGGCGGGCAGCAGCAGATGCTGGCGATTGCCAGGGGATTAATGTCGCGCCCACGCGTCCTTTGCTCGACGAGCCGTCACTCGGATTATCGCCGCTGCTTGTCAAGGAGCTTCGCAAAGTTATTCTCGAAGTCCGCAGCCAATTCGGTGCAGCGGTCCTGCTGGTGGAACAGAACACCGGTCTCGCGCTCGCCGTAGCGGAACGCGGTTATGTAATGAACAACGGGAAAATCGTCGCGGCAGGATCGACCGAGGAATTGGGCGACGCGCGGCTTGTGCAGGAGCTTTACCTCGGTGGGCACAAGGGCGCAGCTGTCAGGACTTTTGGATGAGCGAAGAACACGGGGAGCGAACCCGTTACCCGGATTGCGCTGGCCCCACGATCGAGGTCTGACGCAAAGGGTTGCAGTCCTCCCGCCCTCGCGGTCGCGACTGTTAGGCGGATGGGAGCACCGCCAGCGACTGAAGCCTCCATCCCGAGGGCCGCTGCAGCGTCGCCGCTCGGCCCGTGCCTATGCCCGAGACTTCGACACTCTCGGTCGTGCGCGCAGCAATTTCCTGGTAGCGGTGAAGCGAGTTTGAAAGGTGTCGGCGCGCCGCCTTCCGCGCGAGCGTCCCGTTTTGGGCTTCGATCGCCTCGTAGATGGCAACGTGCTCGGTCTGGATGCGGCGCAGATATTCCTTGCGTTGTGCCTCGCTCTCGCGGGCATTCATGAGTTGGCGTGGAATGATAAAGTTGCCCAGGAATTCGAGAAAGTTTGGAAAATATCGATTGTGTACGGCGCGGAAGATTTCAAGATGAAATTTGAAGTCCGCATCGACGGCATTCGCGCCTTTGTCGATTTCCGCGTCGATCGCGTGCAGCGCCGCCTTGATCTGCACGAGATCGGAAGCCGTGCGCCGCTCTGCTGCAAGGCCGGAAGCCTCGATTTCCAGGCTCATGCGCAATTCGAGGATGGATACTTCGGTCCGCGACTTCAATTCGTCAGGATCGATGCGAAAGGGCCGCCGTCGTATGTCGGCCGCAACGAAGGCGCCGAGTTCCTGTCGAGTGACGACCAGCCCTTCGGCCCGCAGCGCAGCAACCGCCTCGCGCACCACCGTCCGGCTCACGCCGGTGCTGGCCGACAATTCCTGCTCGGTCGGCAGCTGCGAGCCGGGGAGCAAGCGGCCGCTATCGCGATCTCGGCGGCCAATTTCTGCGCAAGCTGCTGTGTGCGGTTGAACGACGGGGCGAGCGCGAGTGACAGGGTACTGCTTTTCTTCACCGCGTCATGTCTTCCCTACGCGAGACTGCCTCCAAAGCCGATCGACCGCAGATGCAACAAGCCGTTCGGCGGGTGAGGCTCCTGGTATCCGAGCGCCTCGGCCTGGCGATGTATGATCATCATACAAAACCATCAATTTTTCAACCAAGGAATGGACACCGTGCGGGCTGCCATATGGGACCACCATCTCGGCAAGCGACGCGCGCCGAACAAGCGGGCGCTATGGATCCTTATCGCGGATCCGGCATCGTGCAGCGCAAGTCCTTCGCGCGGGGTGAGGCCCGCGGCCAGCTTCCGGGTGACGGCGAATGACGGGTTCGCTTCTCGGCGATCTGCTGATTATGGTGACACCATCCTGCTCCGCGGGGCTCGGCTATGCCGAGGGTTGGCGTCCGCATCGCCAGTGCCAAGTAATTTGCCTGATGAGCTCGTAGTTTCTTCATGGTATAGCTTCGCTTCTCTGACGAGATGTCGGCATCGGAGCCGACCGACACCGGGTGGTCTTATTGGCGCCCGGGGTTGGACGGCGTCGTCGAGGTGGGTACGCTCCGGGGCAGCGACGTCGGGCTGCCGACACACTTCCACAGCGAGAACCAGATCACCTTTGTCGTCTCTGGCAGGCGCAGGTTCCTCATCGGCGGCGAGGTGATCGCCCTCGTGCCCAGCCAGGGCGCGCTGATCCCCGCGGGCGTGGCGCACCGATCGTTGGCGGAGCCATCCGGCGTCGCCTGCCTCAACGTCTACGTGCCCGCAGGCGAGTATGACGTGACCGCGATGATGCGCGACGCCGAGCGCCTGTGGGGCAAGGCGGGCCGCATCGGCTGCTCGGAGTTGGCGGCGGTAGTCCGCGAGCACCGGCGAGCTGCGGGAGGGTGCACCCTGGCAAAGTAGCGCCGTTTCGGCCGACGCGACCTGCCCAGAGCCCGTGAGCCGAGCGGCCGCGCGAGCCGGGATGAGCCGCGAGGGATTCTCCCGCATGTTCGCCAGGCGCCATGGCATGCCACCCCACGCCTTCTGGCTCATGGCCAGGCTGAACCACGCGCGCGAGCTGCTCAGGGCTGGCGAGGCCATCGCCGGAGTGGCCGCAGAGGCCGGCTTCACAGACCAGGGTCACCTCGGACGGTGGTTCCGGCGCGCCTTTGGCGTGACCCCGGGCCGCTACCGCTCGGGGTGGCCGCGGTCACAAACGTGCCAGACGCGGCGGTGACCATCTCCTAGATCGGCCCGAAGAAAGCGGATGCCGCGTGCCACCTGAGCTTCGGCGCTCGGTGCACGCCACAGCCGCCTCGCGGCGATGGACAAGGATGGTGCCGTGCCAGGAGCGTATCTCAACGTGACGTTCTATCTTCTGGTTGTGGGCGCTGGGGTCAGCGTCGCGCTCCAGCAGGTTCTCAACGCAAACCTCCGAATGGAGTTGGGCTCTCCATGGTGGGCCGGATTTATCAGCTATCTCGTCGGCACAGTGGCAATGCTGGCAGCCGCCATTACCTCTGGTGGGCCGCGGCTATCGGAAGCCATGGCTGCGCGCACATCCTGGATTACGTGGACCGGCGGGATCATCGGTGCGATTTTCATCGGCACGGCGATCCTTATGGTGCCTCGCCTCGGCGCCGCGACAGTGCTCGCTCTGATTGTCGTCGGCCAGATGCTCGGTTCGCTGGTGTTCGACCACTTCGGCCTGCTCGGCGTCCCGCAGCACCCAGCGAGCCTGACACGGCTGGCCGGGGCAGCCGTCCTGATCCTCGGCGTTCTCTTGATCCGCGCCTAGCTGTCAAACGCTTGGTAGGCATCTCATGAAGCTCGTCATCGTCGCCGACATCCACAGCAACCACGACAGAGGAGGCGATCTTGGACGACATCGTAGGCACGCCCGACTGGTCGCGAATCCCGCCTCCGGCCGATGACGGGGCGGTTCGTCACCTCTGGGGAGGGAGCCTTCCACCCGTTTCACTCGAGGCCACGAACGGTGGGAGGTCGACCTATCGGTCTGCCGCGGCGGCAGCGTCGTGTACATCTACCCGAGGACCGGCAGGCCGGGCGTGCCCAACCCGGACGGGTGGGACATGATCCCCGGGGCCCGTGGGTGCACGCCGCAGTCGTGTGCGTTCAGGGACCACTTCGCCGAGCTGAAGCGGTTGGGGGTCGACCAGCTCTACGGCCTCTCGACGCAGGAACCGGCCTACCAGCGAGAAGCCGCCAGCCGCCTGCATCTGCCTTTTCCGCTGCTGTCGGACGAGCGTCTTGAATTCGCGCATGCCCTGGGCCTGCCGACCTTCGAGATCGACGGGATGACGCTGCTGAAGCGTTGCACGCTTGTCGTGGACGATGGCCGGGTAACACACGTGTTCTATCCCGTCTTCCCACCGGACCGGAACGCCAGTGAGGTCATCGCCGGGTTGGCCGCCTCGCAGGGGTAGACGCCTGGAATGAGATGAAGGGCACCGGGCAGCGTGTAGCCGTCACGAAAGTCGTTTCCTCTTCTCGGTTACGTTTGCGCCGTGGGAACGGTTCCTGCATTGACGGTGGGGAACGGGGGTCCAACCAGCATGAGGCTGGAACTTCCAGAAATGCGGCAGTCGGTTCGGCCTGGCAGGCATAGAATTGGGACGGCCGCTTTCTTTGACAGTCGAAGCGGCCGTCCTAAGGCCGTATGAGGCCCCCGGTGGATAGAACACCAGCGTTCTTACCTCGATGCTCTCGCGCGGCGGCGCGCCCTGTGCGGCCGGATTCTCGAACGAGGTGTGGAAGGAAACACGGGCGCGGCCATCGTTGGCACTGTCGTGCACACGGATCAGCAGCACTTCATTGGGCTGCATCTCTGAGAAGTAATACCAGCGGTGTTCAGGCTTGAACTCCACCGAGGATGTCTCGCCCCGCACATGGGGATAGACCAGGTCGCTAGCGATCAGGTCGGCGTCAGTGAAGGTGCGTGCATCGCAAAGGGCTAGGGGAGAATCGAGTATCGGCCCGCGGATGGGCCGCCAGACGTTGACGATCCCGAATTGGTGCTTCAGCAGTTCTTCGGCTTCGTCGCCCAGGTGGTGGCGAACACGTCGCGGGGCTGAGTTCACAGTGTGATCGTTGTGCACCCGTCGCGAAGGCAGGGCGAGGCCATCTCGCGCAGCATTGCGCACATTATGATCGAACGCGAATACGCGCGATGCTCCGAGCGTATCACGCAGCAGGCGCTCGACCTCGGGGTAGTAGACGGCCTTGATCTCTTCCGACGAGTAGAAGTCGCGGACCCGGGTCGGTGCGCGCAGCAGGGTAAAGCCGTTGCGGTCGAGGGTGAATTCGGACTCGCGTCCGCGGTGGATCCCCAATCAGCACGTCCCGCGGATCGTCGATACCGTTCCAGGTGGCGGCACCGGGTGGCGGCGCCCGACATAGCGCACTGGTCTTTCCGCGGTCCGGTGCAGGTAGTGCAGCGTTGCCGTCCACGTTCTTCGGAGAGAGCGGAGATATCGAGTGGCATGGGGAGTTTTCCTTGCAATGTTCCTGCGAGTGTTGCCAATCATGATCCTGCGGCTGGAACAGTGACGCGCAGGTAGGGTTTGACCGTGCGCCAGCCATTGGGGAATTTCTGCTTCGGCCTGTTCGTCCGAGACTGCCGGCGGGATGATGACGTCTTCGCCCGGCTTCCAGTTCACCGGGGTGGCGACCGTGTGCTTGGCGGTGAGCTGGACGGAATCGAGCAGGCGCAGCACCTCGTCGAAGTTGCGGCCGGTGCTCATCGGATAGGTCGAGCATCGCCTTGATCTTCTTGTCGGGCCCGATGACGAAGACCGTGCGCACGGTCGCGTTGTCGGCGGCGGTGCGGCCCTCGGCGGTCGCTGCCGGCGTCCTGCCGGCAGCATGTCGTAAAGCTTGGCCACTTTCAGTTCCGGATCGCCGATCATCGGATAGTTCACGGCGTGGCCCTGCGTCTCCTCGATGTCCTTGGCCCAGCGCGCATGGTCGGCGACCGGATCGACGCTGAGGCCGATGATCTTGGTGTTGCGCTTGTCGAACTCCGGCTTCAGTCCCGCCATGTAGCCGAGTTCGGTGGTGCAGACCGGGGTGAAGTCCTTCGGATGCGAAAACAGGATGGCCCAGCCGTCGCCGATCCAGTCGTGGAAGTGGATCGTGCCCTGGGTCGTTTCGGCGGTGAAATCCGGCGCTTCGGAATTGATCCTGAGGGACATGACTCTCCCTGACGGGGGTTCATTTCCGGGGGAGCAGACGCCTTCCCGGCGCCGGCAGCCAAACCAAGTGGTTCAAACGTGGCGGCGATACCGGCGGGACGGGGAGGGGCGACCTCACGTCGGCGCCTTCGCAACCGGCCGGATTGGCTGGGTGATCGGCATGTCGTTCTCCCCTCTCGATGCTACCTACGATATGCGGCCAGAGCGCGTCGCTTGCTTTCCTACCGAAGATATATGGAATACGATTATGGGGACGCCGCGAAGTCAACCACAAAGCACGCGATCGCATATTGTGACACGGCTGCGCCGAGAAGCGAGGCTGCCACGCTCCTGGCCCACACTCCCGCCAACATGACATGCCGTCTGGAATCAGGCGCTGCAAAACGTGGGCATCAGCAGGCGGAGGAATCCTTTCGACGCAGGCTCTTGCCGTTCTCCCGATGCGCAACGCACAAGGGCCATGCTACGCCGACGATACGTTATGGCGGACATATTGGCCGCAACAGCGGCCAATCTTCCAGATAACCCCAGGCGTCAGCGGCGCGCCAATTAATACGCGCCGAAACTGCCGTTGGCGGTCATACCAGGGAGTTAGTCAATCAATCCAAAGGAGCCATATGTTCGACCGAAAATATCGGTTGGTCCGATTGGCGCAGCCGATCCATCTCCGCGGCATGCCTGGCAGGGAAAAGGCCGGGTAGACATCAGAGGAGATCAAAGGTGACGACCATGAGAAAGACGATTTTTGCCAGTTTGGCCCTGCTTGCGCTTTCCGCCGGGCCTGTCCTTGCCCAAGGCGCACCACAGGGGCTGATCGATCAGGCGCAGCAGCGGACTGACCCAAGCGTGCTGCAAGCTGAGCGCAACAGCGGTCCGTCCGACTTGGCGCAGGCGTGGAATTGGCTGTTCAACGGCAGTGAACAGAACGCGCCGCACATCGCGCGCGCTCCGGTGCCACCCGGGCAGGCTCAGGGCAACGGATAATCTTGAACCGGGCGAGGTCAATCTTGCCCCGCTTGGCGAATGTGGAGGGACCATGGCATGCCGCGTCATCCCCAATGGCGCCGACGGAGCAAATACCTGCGTATCTCGGCGTCTTGCCTGGCGCTCGGGTTGGCTGGCGTGACGGCGACGGCGGCCGCCGGGAACACCGTGGCAAATTCCCCGAACGCCGAAACCCTGCTGAACGCCGGACACGACGACGCCAACTGGATTTGCCTGCCAAGTCCTACTCCGGAAACCGCTACACAGCCCTCAATCAGATCGACAAGGCCAACGTCGGCACCTTGGGCCAAGCCTGGAGAACCGATATTGCCGATAACGGCGAACAGGAGGCCGCGCCGATTGTCTGGAACGGCATCATGTATCTCTCCACCCCGCATGACGGCGTTCTCGCGTTGGATGCTGTCACCGGCAAGCTGCTCTGGCAGACGCCCTACAATCCGACATATGTCCTGCTGTATGCGGTGAATTGTGGCGTAGGCCTGGCCGACGGCAAAGTATTCGTCACCACGCAGGATTGCCGCGTGATCGCGCTCGATGCAGCGACGGGCAGGAGCGTGTGGAACGTGCAGGGCTGCCGGAATACCAGCAACAGCTTCTACTCGATGGCTGCATACGTGTACAAGAACCGGATCATTGTGGGCACCGGTGGCGGCGACGACGGCAACATCGGCCTGGTCAGCGCCTTCAGCATCGCGGACGGCAAGCGCCTGTGGGACTGGCAGACCATCCCCGGCCCCGGGCAGCCCGGGCACGAAACGTGGCCGGGCGACTCCTGGAAGCACGGCGGCGGCTCCGTGTGGAGTGGATTGGCCGTCGATCAAGACACCGACACGTTGTTCGTCGCACCCGGAAATCCCGGACCCGACTTCGTTCTCAACGGCCGAAAGGGAGAGAGCCTCTATACCGACTCGCTCGTGGCACTCGACATCTCAGGGGACACACCGAAGGTCAAGTGGTACTACAAGATCCTGCAGAACGATACGCACGATGACGATCCGGCCATGATCCCCGTCCTGTTCGAGGGCAAAGTTGGCGGACAAACACGTCCGCTCGTGGCGATCGGCGACAAGGCTGGAAATTTCGTGCTGCTGGACCGCACAACCGGGACGGTGGTGCATCGCTTGGCGGTCAGCAGACAGGTCGGGCTGAATACCCCACCCAGCCGCACAGGCACCGAGGCATGCCCCAATCATGGCGGCGGCATCGAGTGGAATGGCGGCGCGTATGACCCGAACAGCAACTCGTTTTTGGTACCGAGCACGGAAGAATGCGCCGTCTGGAAGATCACCAGCGACGATCCGCAGTACATCCCGGGGCAGCCGTATACGGGTGGGCCATTTCCGACGCGGCGTAACGGGACGGGCGTGCTGACGTCCATCGATGTCAGCACGGGCGAACTACGCTGGCGTAAGGCGTTGCCCTATCCGGCAGAGGGCGGGGTGCTGATCACCGCCACCGGCCTTGCCTTCACCAGCGATGTGGGCGGCAATATCTATGCCTTCGACGCAGCGTCCGGCCAAGAGGTACTGGCGGAATTTCACCGGCTCGGCCGCGATTGGACCCATCTCCGCCTATAGCCGCGACGGGATCGAGTATATGGCAGTTGTGGTGGGCGAAGCGGGCAATCAGCAGACCCCCAATCTGCCGACCTCCCACGGCAGCCGCGTGATTGCCTATCGGCTGGGTAACACTCCTACCGTTTTGAACGATGCAACAGGCCAGGTGGCGTTGGCCAACCCTCTCAACGGCCGGGGCGGAGAATCCGAACCTCCGCCCAGGGCCGCAGGGTCTGCGCCCTACACCGAACAGCAGGTCGCGCAAGGCAGCGAGGTTTATGCCAAGAAATGCGCGGTTTGCCATGGCACAAATTTGCAGGGCATTTCGGCGCCGGCGCTTACCGGCCCTGGCTTCGGCCGCGCGCATCTCAATGCTTCGCAACTGCGCGTCGTGGTGACGCAGACAATGCCTCTCACGGCTCCCGGCCCGCTTAAGCCCGATGAATATGCAGCTGTCATGGCCTTTTTGCTGAGCTACGACTGCGTCCAGCCGGCGGGCGATGGACGGCAGCCGTTTCCGGCGAAGGATCTGCCGGATCTGCAGCGTGTCGAACTGGGCAGCTCCACATGCACGCCCAAAAAGAAGTGACACGTACTCGGCGAGCGCGACCGATTGATCGGGGCGGGTGGCCTGTCGCGACGGCAGAGCCGCGAAGCGGGCAAAGGCTTTCACCGATTATTTGATCGATGCCCGTACTGATTTTGAGCGCTCTCTTTGAGAAGAGATCGCTTTCCACTAGAGCGATTTTAGGGTGACTGGCGATAGCCGCAGTGTGCGAGATAGTTCGAGCATTCGGACGGGGTAAATCGGTGCAGCAGTTTTCTCACTGCAAACCACAGGGAACTTAGCTTGCGCGCTGCCTTCGCGCGTAGCAGGGCCTTCAGTTTCGCGAATGCCTGTTCGATGGGGTTGAGATCCGGCGAGTATGGCGGCAGGAACCGCAGTTCGGCTCCACGCGTCTCGATCGCCTCCCGCACGCCCGCCACCTTGTGCGAGCCCAGATTGTCCATGATCACGATGTCGCCCGCCGATAGCGTCGGCGCCAGTACCTGCTCGACATAGGCTACGAACAGCTCGCCGTTGATCGCACCGTCGAACAGACCGGGAGCAGTGAGACCGTTCTGGCGCAAGCCGGCGATAAAAGTCGAGGTCCGCCAACGTCCGTGCGGCACCGCCGCGACCACGCGCGCGCCGCGCCGGCCGCGCGCATAGCGGCGGGCCATGTTGGTCGTTGCCCAGGTCTCGTCGATGAAGACAAGCTTGGCGGGGTTCAACTCCGGTTGCCCCGCCCGCCATGCCTCGCGTGCGGCGGCCGTCTCGGGACGGTCCTGCTCCGCCGCGCGCTGCGACTTTTTTTTCGCGTCAGCCCCAGTTGGGCCAGCGTGCGCGACAGCAGTCCCGAACTGGCCGAGGCGGCATGCGTCCGGTGCAGCCAAATCGCCAGTTCGGCCAGGGTGACATCCGCTCGGCGCTCCACCTCGGCGCGGATGGCATCCTGGAGCGGGGCCAATTTCGGCCGCACGTGCCCCCGTTGCGGACGCGCCGCACTCTCACCGGTCTGTCGGCGCCGCGAGACCGCCTTGGAGACGTAGGAGATGCTCACCCGAAACAGCTTGGCCGCTTGGCACACGCTCAGTCCGCCGTCCACGCCCGCAAGAATCCGATCCCGCAAATCCTGCGAATACGCCTTGCCCCGTCGCCAGGTCATCTCGCCTCCGGTCCACGCAACCGGAAGCCGGTGAATCACAGATCGCCCCCGTGCCGGAATCCCCCCGATTCCAGTCACCCAGGGACCGCTCTAGAAGCGGTCATCAGACTAGCCGCCCGGCGCCGCGAGGCATCGGGCTTTTTCCTGTTGAGATGCGTGGCGCTGGTCAGCAGCCGAAACCAGGGAAGCGGAGACAGGTTCCTCCTGATACGACTCCTGCTAATTGTTATCCTATCCTTCTACTGCTCGGCGCATTGCCGATGTGGCCGTGTAGCTGCAATGCGTTCGTTCGCAATTGGCTTTCCGGACCTCGCGCGATGTCCGACTTGAGTCCGCAATGCGTACTAGCAGTCCGCTGAAAATCCGGAAGGCAAAACCAGTTCCATCCGGAATGACGCTTGTTCCTTGTTTGTCTCGAGCTGTCTGCCCGGTTTGCACCCGCGTCCGCTAGCGAATGCGTCGGCATGGCTGCACCGGACAAACGCCACCTCATGCGCTCACCAGCTTGGGAATACGGATCAGGTTATAGGCGATCAGATTGAGTATGAAGTCGGTCGCCACCCGGGCGATGCCGCGGTGCTTGGTCCTGCGCATCGTGCCATGCTGCTTGCCCCAGCCGAAGATGCACTCGATCATCGCCCGGCGCGTTTGCGACATGCCGTAACCGGGATGGCGGGTGGTGCGGCCATCAATCGCGCTCCGCCGCCGCTTGCCGGTCTTGGTCACGGCGTCGTTGCGCGCCACATGCGCCGTCACCTCCAGCGCGCGCAGCGTCGCCACATGCTCGGCCGTGTCATAGGCCTTATCCTCACCCACGGTGATGCGACGCCCGGCGGCTTTGCGCCTGGCTTTCAGCATGGCCTCCGAGGCTCGCCGCTCTGCTGTGCCATCCGCCTGCGTCAGCGTGCCCGTCACGGCGAGGCCATGCCGGTTCTCCATCGTGACATGCCCCATGTAGGACAGCCTCGCTTCGCGACCGGCGGCTTTGCGGTACAGCCGGCTATCGGGATCGGTCACGCTGGCATGGGTATCGTTCTTACGCGTCTGGCCGTGGAAGTCGGTGCCATCGCTGTCGCTGCCGTCTTTCGGGCGGAAGCTCTTCTGCGATGCCCACGCTTCGATCAGTGTGCCGTCCACCGAGAAATGCTCGTCCGACAACAGCGGCACCACCTTCGGATGGTTCAGCAATTTGCTCATGAACTTCTGGAAGATGTCGCCATTTTGCAGCCGCTCGCGGTTCTTGGTGAAGGTCGTGGGGTCCCAGACTGGATCATCCGGGGCCAGCCCGACGAACCAGCGATACAGCAGGTTGTAGTTCAGCTGCTCCATCAACTGACGTTCCGAGCGGATGCTGTAGAATACCTGAAGCAGCAGCGCGCTGAGCAATTGCTCGGGCGGCACGGAGGGGCGTCCCTCGCGGGCATAGAGCCGGCCAAAGCTTGGGCTCAGCTCCTGAAGCACATCGCGCACGAACTGCTGGATCTGGCGTAACGGATGATCCTTCGGCACCCGCTTCTCCGGCGCGAGGTAGGAGAACAGCCCACCCTGGTCTCGGAATTTGCCGCGCACCGCATCCTCCGCCGAATTTGTCGCCGGCCACCGAATCATTGCCCGCCGCGTCGCAGCAAGCGGGTTTTTCAGCGAACTGCTCTCATGTTCGCTGTCAAGGCTGAACGTACGGTTCACCTACCGGCAGCAACCGGAGCAAGTTTCGTTCTGGCTGGTGCCCAAGGCAGGAGGCAGGAACTAAAGACGCCGGTTAACAAGCTCTCATGCGCGGGTTGGATACCGCATTGCCGGAGTTTCGTCTTGGGGCTGCCTCGCTCTAGAAGCGAGCGTCGGTCGGAATGATCGGCTCATAACAGGGCACGAGGGTTCCCCACCCTGGCCCCTGCCTCCAAGCTTGGGCGCCTGCGGAATGATCGCGGTGTTCCTTGTCCTCCTGATCCGTGGCGTGATCGGGGTTAGCGACTACGCTGACTGCAAATCGACCTGACGGGCGATCGCCCAGATGAAGCCGATCATCTCGCGTGCGATAGCGGTCGTAACGACGACTGTCTTTTTGCCCTTGGCAATCAGACGCCGATACCGCGCGCAGAGACGCACTTGCGCCTTCCACGCGGTATCCCGGATGCCCTGCGGTAGGCCGTCGATGCGATCGTGCATCTTTCGACTGACCCTTGCCTGCATGCGGTAGGTCCAGGCTCCCTCAATCAGCGCCCGCCGAACCTGACTATTCCCAGCCTTCGTGATACCGCCCCGTCGCACACTGTCGCCGGTTGAATGCTCCGATGGCACGAGGCCAACGTAGGCCATGAGTTCGCGGGGATTAGGAAACCGTGCGAAATCACCGATCTCTGCGACAATGGTGACCGCGTTGATGAATGCGACGCCCCGCATCGCCTGAATAGCGTTCACCACCGGTGTCATCGACCAATGCTCGAGCAGCTGCTCGATCTGCTCGACCAGCCGGGCGATCCGCTTCTCCGCATCTTCGACGGCATGGATGTAGTCTTGCAATACGATCTGCTGGGCGGGATGGTCAAACCGCACCGTCGTCAACCAGCGTCGGTGTGCCACTGTCCAGGCACTCGGACCGGTATAGATCTTGCCATGCCGCAACAAAAACCCGGTGAGGTGCTGCCGTGCCTTGGTCAGAACCCGCGCGGCCGTCGCCCGCGCACGACAAGGTCCCGCATGGCCTCATGCGCCGCGTCCGGAACCCAGACCCCGGTCAGTTCTCCTGCCCGATGTAACCTGGCCAACATCGCCGCGTCGCGCCGGTTCGTCTTCACCCGCTCGCCCGGCTTTTTCGGGATCAACGAGGGGGCGACCACTGCGCAATCGTGGCCAAGCCCGCTCAACAATCGATGCAAACCGTAGCCGCAGGGGCCAGCCTCATAGCAGAAACGTAGTGGTTCGCCACGGCGCCCTAGCCGTTCCACCAGTTTCAGCAGGACGTCAGCGCGATTCTCAACCACGCCATGATATCTCACCTCGCCACTCCGCCCCTCCTCGGCGACCGCGACCGATATCGTCGATTTGTGCACGTCCAGCCCGACATAGTTCGTGATAGATTTCATTTGGCTCGTCTCCCGTGCATGAGGCTCTGGGCCGTCTTCCCGACGGCCTAACCCTCGGATGATTGCATGTCGTGAGGCGAGCCACCTTCAGTTCACAGCGCGAACATAGGGTCTAGAGCAGCGCGTCACCTGCATCACCATGCAGGCCGGGGGCGGGGAAACGGCGCCCCAGCCGAACCGAGAAACATCCGGGCAGATTCCCCTCCAGCGCTCAGTCCGCCGCTATCGGGGTATGGTCGCTTTCGAGGCCGAGTTCGCGGCGCAAATGCGCGAACCGCTCCGGATCCATGGCGCGGCGATCTTGCAGCAGCACGCGTAGCGCCTGCTTGCCCGCCTCGGTGAAGAAGGCGCGTGCACCGAGGCGGCCCGAGGCGATTTCAACCAAGCCACGGTTCAGCATGCTCTGCACCGCCGGCGGCACCTGCGGCATCCCTCACCCTATCGGAATCCGCACCCGCTTCGTCAATCCAATGCTCAGATCGTTTGGACTAGCCTCCGGCATGGCCGTCGGCCTGCAGCACGCCTTCAAACGGAGCAGGGGCGCGGATGCAACCTGGCGACAATCGGCGCCGTAACGGTAACCCCCGTCGGCGGCGCCGTGCCGGCATGCTGTCGTCCACGCGCAGATAGCACTTCGCTGGCCTTCACCGGGCCCTGCGGCCGGCGGAACCTTTGGCCAACTCCGCCCAGATCCGCCGCAGTTCCTACCGCCGCGAACGACGCTGACCTGTTCCAGCACCTATGCCCAGCACGATAGCCATCTGGCGCGTAATCGCACGCATGGTCGCCGGATCGACGCGACCGATCGCCTCGCCTATGTCGGAGAGACGCACCGTTTGAGGCCAATCCACCATCACCTGCGAAACCATGCGCAGCCCGGTCTCCTGGCTTGGCGCTAAGTCGATCCGGAGGCTGATGCCGGTGCGCAGCTCCGTCGTGATCGGGAGCACTGTCGCGTAGGACAACTCTATCAAAAGGTCCGAACGGACCACGACAGCGGGCCGCGCCTTGTCCCGCGGCAGCCTTACCAGAACCACAGCACCGCGTCGGATGGCACCTGAATCTACTGCCATTCCTCGTTTCGGCCCGCGAGTTCCCCGAAACCGGCCGCAACGGCGTCCTCCTCGGCCGTCAGGCGCGCAAGCTGACGGCACTCGTCCGCTATCCTCGCCCGGTAGGCCGGATCCTGTTCATCCGGAAGCCAGAGCACAACCGGTCGCAAGCCGCGCTCGCGCTGCGCGGCTCGATGACGGGCTATCCGGTCGCGAGAGGAGGTACGCGGTCCCATGCGTTACAGGTAACGCACGCCAGGCCGGATTGCGAGGGTCAGCCTCCGGACAGCGGGCCTGGGGGCGCCAAATTCTCATTCTCGCTTCGGCTCGCCTGGCGCGCCGCGTCCGAGGCGCAGTTGCCCGTTTCGGGAGCGATTCGGGGTGGAACATGTTAGAAAAGGCGGCTTGCCGTGCACCACCGTCCAGGCACTCGACGAAGGCACCCAAGCTGGATCGTCGCCTGGTCGAGATCGCCCAGCCCGCCAGCATGCGCCATACCGCAGACGGCACCCTCGGTTGCCACGCCCCGCGGACGCCGAACGAGCCTCCGTCAGCGCCGACGCTGTCCGCGTCACCCAAGGATCGTTGACAGCTTCCCCGCCTGCGCTATCGGCAGCGGGCAAACCGGGAGGGTGTGGGATGAACACCTTTGATCTGGTTGAACGAATTGCCGCGGAGCACGCCCTCACCAAATCCGGGCCCGCGCGCTCGTCGATGCCGTGTCCGGCGCCATTGTCGCCGCTGCCGTCAGAGGCGAGGACGTAGCCCTCAGCGGCTTCGGGCGGTTCAAGGTGACAAACCGCCCCGCCCGCCAGGGTCAAAATTCCGCTACTGGCGAGACCATGGCTATCCCGGCCTCTCGCAAGCTTGCTTCACCGCCGCCAAGACTGTGCGCGAGCAGCTCAACACCACCAAGCCGGACTGAGGAGGTAAGTTCACGAAAGGTCGGCCGCACAGGTAGCGCGCAGGTATCTAAGGCTGATTGCGACGCTTGCATCGAGTTCTGGCAGTGCCCCCATCTGGGGCCCTGGGGACGCGAACCAACCTACGACGCCAGCATCTTCTTCAATTGCCCGTTCGACCGGCCCTGCCGCGTTCGATGGCGGCTTTTGTGCTGCGCTGCGCTTTGGAAATCGATGACGCCGGCCAGGTCCGGATTGAGAAGATCCTGGCGATAGTTCGCGGATGTCGCCTCAGTGCATGATATTTCTCGAACCGAGCTCGACTTGGTCAACCAGTTGCCTTGGTTCAATATGCCGTTCGAGTTAGGCCTGTTTATGGGTGCCGCTCGCTTCGGCACCGGCGATCAGCGACGTAAGGTCTGCCTGATCCTCGACCGTGATCGATACCGGTTTCAGAAGTTCCTTTCAGACATGGTTGGCGGAGCAGCGTACAGCTGCAGGTAAAGCGCGACGTAGGGGCATGAATGCGGTTCTAACTAGTAGACCCTGAAAAATCGGTTTGTCGCTGGCTTCAGGGATGATTGCGCAGCCAAGCGCAGCTTCCCGAATACGTCTATGAGGCATGGGCGCATCGACCGGCCCGCGCGCGCTTCTCGCCAGCGCCATCGTCACGATCGTCAGCACAGTGCTGGCGATCATGCGTTCGGTTCCGCCGCCGCCTACGGCCTTGCGCGCTACTCGTTCCGCGGCAACCGCGACCTGGCGTTCTTCATCCTCTCCACCCGCATGGCCCCGCCGATCGCCTTCGTGCTGCCGATGTTCCTGGTGTTCAAGGCGCTCAACCTGCTGGACACGTATTTCGTCCTGATCATCGTCTATACCGGCATGAACATGTCTTTCGTGGTCTGGCTGCTGCGCGGCTTCTTTCAGGAAATCCCGATGGAGCTGGAGCAGTCGGCACTTCTGGACGGCTACGGGCGCCTCGATGTATTTCGCAAAATTGCGCTGCCGCTGGCCAAGCCCGGCATCATCGCCGCCGCGATTTTCTCGGCCATTTTTGCCTGGAACGAGTTCCTGTTCGCGGCCATCCTGACGGCCGACAACGTACGGACGCTGCCGGTCGCGATCACCGGCTTCTCGACCTCGATGGGCATTCGCTGGGGCGCCTTCATGGCGACCGCCGCGGTCGGCATCATCCCGATCTTCATTCTGACGGTGCTGCTGCAGCGCCATCTGGTGCGCGGCCTCACCTTCGGCGCGGTGAAATAGCCGATCGATGGCGACCGTCGAACTGCGCCACGTCTGGAAGAAATACGGCGAGGTCGAGGCCGTGCGCGACCTGTCGCTCACCTGCCGCGACGGCGAGTTCCTCTGCCTGCTCGGTCCGTCCGGCTGCGGCAAGTCGTCCACAATGCGCATGGTCGCCGGACTGGAGCAGATCACCGCGGGCGACCTGCTGATGGATGGCCGCCGGGTGAACGAGGTGCCGGCGCGCGAGCGCGACATCGCCATGGTGTTCGAGAACTACGCGCTCTATCCGCACCTCAATGTCTACGACAACATCGCCATGCCGCTCCGGGCGCGCCGGCTCGCGCGCGGGCGAAATCGATCGCCGCATCCGCGAGGTGGCGGAGATCCTGTCGATCGTCCCGCTGCTGCCGCGTCGCATCCAGAACCTCAGCGGCGGGCAGAAGCAGCGCGTCGGGATCGGCCGCGCCATCGTCCGCGAGCCACGCCTGTTCATTATGGACGAACCGATCTCGCATCTGGAGGCGCGGCTGCGCGCAGATATGCGGACCGAACTGAAGCGCCTTCATCGGCGACTCGGCGTGACCACGCTCTATGTCACGCACGATCAGCTGGAGGCGGTGGCGCTGGCCGACCGCATCGCGGTGATGCAGTCGGGCGTGTTGCAGCAGGTCGGCACCCCGTCCGAACTGTTCGATCAGCCGGCCAACGAGTTCGTCGCCGGTTTCATCGGCTCGCCGCCGATGAACATACTGGATTTCCCTCCGCCTCGGTCGACGGCGAGGACCTGCTGCTCGAAGGCGCCGGCCCTGCCATCCGCATTCCGACAATGGGCGCGCGGCTGCAAGCGCGACTCCCGCAGGCGGCGCCCACAAGCTCGGCATCCGGCCGGTGGATGTCGAGCTGCGGCCGCCGGACGTCAGCGCGACGATGCGCGGCAAGGTGCTCCTACGCGAGCGGCTAGGCGACCACGACCGGTTTCTCGTCGACTGTCGCCCCGGAAAGCGTCGTCGTGGAAGCGCCCCACGAGTGTCGCCGGCGCCTCTGGCGACACAGTCGGCCTGTTCTTCCCGCCCGCCCGCGTCCACCTGTTCGAGGGCGCGAGCGGCCGGCCGGCTTTCCGTGCGCGACGCGATCGCGCCGCGACCTAGCGGAGCTCGCAGAAGAGGAGTCAGCTCGGTGGCCGATATCGTAACCCAGTCGCTGACTAGAGCAGTTCGGCACAACCGTTGCGATCGATCGGCTGGACCTTGCTTGCCGCGATGGCGAGTTCTTCGTGCTGCTCGGCCCGTCCGGCGCCGGCAAGACCACCACGTTGAAGCTGATCGCCGGGCTGGTCGAACCTACCAGCGGGACCATTCGCATCGGCGGGCGCGACGTCACAGCGCTCGAACCGGGCGAGCGCGACGTGGCAATGGCGTTCGAGACCTATGCGCTCTATCCGCATCTTTCGGTCTACGACAATCTGGCCTTCCCGCTCCGCTCGCCACGCAACCGCCGGACGCTACACACCGAAAGCGCTCGACGAACGGGTGCGCGCGGTCGCCGCCATGCTGGAGATCGGGCTGCTGCTGGACCGCATGCCGACCCAGCTCAGCGGCGGACAGAAGCAGCGCGTCGCGCTCGGCCGTGCGCTCGTGCGTGAGCCGTCCGTGTTCCTGCTGGACGAGCCGATCGCGCATCTCGACGCGAAGTTGCGCAACCGCATGCAGCGAGCTGCGGCGCATTCAGAAACAACTCGGCACCACCACGATCTATGCCACCCCGGATTACACCGAGGCGATGGCGATGGCCGACCGGCTCGCGGTCGTTGACCATGGCCGGGTGGTCCAGGTCGGGCCGCCGCTTGAGGTCTATTTCAGGCCGGCCAACGAGTTCGTCGCGCGCTTCATGGGCGATCCGCCGATGAATATCTTCGACTGCGAGATCGTCTCGCATGAGGATCGACCCGCGATCAGCCTCGCCGGCCAGAAGCTTGCCATGATCTGCGACGCTGGCCGAGACCCTCGGTGCCGTTGCGCAACAGGCGCGTGCGTCTTGGCGTCCGGCCCGACCGACATTGCGATCGTCTGCGACGCGGGCGAAACCTCCGCGGCCTGCCGCATTCGCGGCCGAGGTCTCGGTAGTCGAGCCGTCCGAGCGCACATTGGTCGTCACGTTGCGCGCCGACGGGACCGATTTCAAGCTTAAGACGCAAGCCGGCGAGCGATCCGCCCGGGCGACCGGACGCAGGTGCGTTTCGACCCGGCCAGGCTCTATGTATTCGATCCGGACAGCGGCCTGCGCGCTCGGCCAGCCCGCGCCGGCGGCGGCCTCGTGCGCTAGCTCGCATCTCGCCAGGAGGAAAGCCATGGATCTCGACGTCGTGCCCCGCAACCGCGTCGGTACCAGCCCGTACGGCAAAAACGACGAGATCGGGCGGTTGAACATGATGAACCGCGGACTCGCGCACGCGCATCCTCGCCAGGGTGGACGCCTCGCGCTACTACGATCTCTCCGTCGAGTATTTCATGGGCATGCCGACCTGGGTCGCCGCCGGCGATCCGCACTATCAGATTTGGATGTCGCACACGCCGTCGGGGACGGTGATCGACAACCTGACCGGGCAGACGCGCGAGATCAACGAGCACATCGGCTATTCGGGCGACGTGTTCGCGATGTACACGCATTGCGGCACGCACATCGACACACTGAATCACTGGGGCTACGCGGGCGAGATCTGGAACCATTTCACCGCGCGCGAACATCTGGGCAGCCGTCACTGGACGAAATGCGGAGCCGAAAAGATGCCGCCGATCATCGCGCGCGGCGTGCTGCTCGACGTGGCGGGCGCCAAGGGAGTCGACGATGCTACCCGACAGCTATGCGATCACCCCGGAGGATCTGGAGGCAACCGTCCGGCGGCAAGGCATTCGCCTCGAACAGGGTGACGTGGTGGCGATCCGCACCGGGCGGATGACGGTGTGGGACGATCCGCAGCGGTTCCTTGCCAACGGACCCGGCATCAACACGCGCGCGGCGCAATGGCTCGTCGAGGGACACGGCGCGATGATTGTCGGCGCCGACCAGGCCACTGTGGAGTGCCAGCCGGCGACCGACGCTCCCGGACACTTTCTGCCGGTGCACCTCTATCTGCTCGCCGAGCAGGGTGTGCCGATGCTGGAGATCATGTTCCTGGAGGAACTGGCGCGCGACCGGGTGTACGAGTTCGCCTTTTTCGGCGCGCCGCTGCGCCTGCGCGGCGCCACAGGCTCGCCTCTCCACCCCTGGGCGATGCCGCTGCGCACGTAGGCTGAGCCACAGCAGCGAACTCCCGTTACGCGCCGGCAGGAAGTTGCGATCGAGCCGGCCGCCAGGGCGGACTAACAGCCTAGCGCGGCCGTGGATTACGCCTGACACCCGATCCTGCCCCTTGAGCCCGCCATCGCTGGATCGTACCATCACGCGCCTGCATTGCGCCAATGAGCTCAGTTCCGGCCTTTGCGGCCAGTTCGCATCGGTGCATGCGGGCGGGCGTGTCTGGGGACCGGAGGAAGCAAGATGACCAAGCTTGGAGGTGCATTGGCGTTAGCTTTGCTGCTGCTCGGTCGTGCGGCTCCAGTCGGCGCGCAAGACATTGCCTATTTCCAGGACCAGCTGAAGCCGTTCGAACAACGGCCGTCTTTCACTCCTCCCGGTCCGGCGTTCGATGCGAAGAAATGCATGGCCGGCAAGTCGATCTTCAGCATTCCCGTCTCAAGCGCCAATCCCTTTACCGCCAATATCGAAAAGGCGATGGCAGGCGCTGCGGCAAAGGTCGGGTTCAAGTTCACGGTCTGGGAAAATCAGGGACAGAGCGCCCAGTGGGTGCAAGGCATGAACGCCGCGATCAACCAGCACGCGAGCCTGATTGATCTGCTGGCTGGCACAGACCCGCGAGTTCTTGTCCCGCAGGTTCTGGCAGCCAAGGCACAAAGCATCCCTGTTGTCGCCTCGCACTACAATGGGCTCCAACAGTCGGAGATGGTCAAACGGTACGCTACGGCTGACGTGCCGATCGACTACTTCAAGGCGGGGGCGCTTCTGGTTGACTGGGCCGCCGTGCAAACAAACGGTCGTTTGAATGCGCTGACGCTGATTTCGACCGGCCCGCTGTCTACCGATTCCATGATGGCCGGCATTGTCGCCGAGATGAAACACTGTCCCCGCTGCAAGCAGAAGATTATCAATGTCCCGGTAGTTGATTGGGCGACGCGCATAACGCCTGACGTTCAGTCTGCCCTGCTCGCCGACCCGACGGTCAACTACATCATCGTAATCTATGATAGCATGGCTCAGTTCGTGGTGCCCGCAGTCGAACTCACGAAATCGCAGGACCGGGTCAAGATTGACGCTTTCAACGGCACGCCTTTTGTGCTCGGGCTGATCCAACAGGGCAAGGTGCAGATGGACATTGGCGAAAATCTCGACTGGATCGGGCATGCGATCATCGATGATGAGATGCGCTTGCTGTGCGGCCAGCCGATGGTCAACCCGGGCATTCCCTTCTACATTTTCACCGAAGCAAACGCGAAAGACGCAGGCACGCCTCCGCAGCTATCCAAAGGCTATGGGGATGCGTACATTTCCGGCTACGCCAAGCTTTGGGATTTGCAATGACCGCCACGCCGGAACCGGCGCTGCGATTCCGCAATCTTTCAAAGACATTCGGCGGCCAGCGCGCGCTGGCGGACGTCGACTTCGAGCTTCGGCGAGGCGAAGTATGCGGCTTGCTTGGCCAGAACGGATCCGGCAAGTCCACGCTCATCAAGATCCTCGCGGGGTACCATTCGCCGGATCCGGGCAGCACGCTCGAAGTGGGCGGCGTGCCGGTGCCTTTGCCACTACCGCCAGGGCGTTTCCGCGACCTGGGCATCAGCTTCGTTCACCAACATCTCGGACTCATTCCAGCACTGCGTGTCGTCGAAAATCTGGTAATCGGCCGAATTGCCGCATCCTCGTCCCTGGCGCTCTCTTGGCGCACTGAAGCCGCCCAAGCCGCACGCGTCTTCGCCCGTTACGGGCTTGCGCTCGATCCTTGGGCGGAGGTAAGCCGGCTGTCGGCCGTTGAGCGTGCCCTGCTTGCTATTGTTCGTGCGGTGGAAGAGGTAAGCCGACACAGACAAGCGCACCACGGCGGTGTGCTCGTGCTGGACGAGCCGACGCCGTTCCTGCCGAAACAAGATGTCGATCGCCTGTTTGCGCTCATTCGTGCCATCGTTGCCGAGGGGGCAAGCGTGATCTTTGTCTCGCATGATGTGGACGAAGTCATGGAGATAACGGACCGCGCCACCGTGCTGCGCGACGGGCACGTGGCCGGCACAATCGAAACGGCACATACCACCCGGGATGAGGTGGTGCGGCTGATCGTGGGACGTATGCCGCCGGCTGCGGCCCCCGCAGCGACAACGCAGGCCGGGCGAGCCGAGAGCATTTTCTTGGACGACGTGACCGGGCAGCTCATCGACCGGTTATCGCTGCGGATCGCAGGCGGGGAGGTCGTCGGCGTGACCGGGCTGCTGGGATCAGGTTACGAGGAGCTGCCGTATCTTCTCTATGGTGGAAGGCCGGCGCAAGCCGGCACGCTGATGGTGGACGGACGCACCCGCGACCTGACACGTCTCACGCCAGGAGCCGCGGTCTCCTGTGGCATCGTGCTGATCCCGGGCGACCGTGCCGCCGCCGGCAGCATTGCAGCGCTGCCGGTCGTCGACAATGTAACCATGCCGATGCTGGGCCGGCGCTTCCACCGGTTCTGGCTGGCGCGCGGGCGCATGCTGCTCGAAGCTGCGGCACTTGGGCGGCGTTTCGACGTGACCCCGAACCGGCCGGAGCTGCTGCTGGCCGCTCTCAGCGGCGGGAACGCGCAGAAGGTCGTACTCGCAAAATGGCTGCAGACCGATCCCAAGCTCATTCTTCTTGATGAACCGACACAAGGCGTGGACGTGGGCGCCCGTTTCAAAGTTTTCCAGGCGATCCGCGCGGCCGCGGAGGGTGGTGCGGCCGTGCTTTGCGCCAGCTCGGATTACGAACAGCTCGCCTCGATCTGCCACCGCGTACCGATACTCTCACGGGGGCATGTCATAGCGGAGCTTTCGGGTGAGCACCTGTCAAAAGAGGCGATCGCGGAAGCCTGCTATCGAAGCAGCGCGCCGCCTCCCCGAGTTGTCGTGCACGCGGCATGAATCAGCCTGCCGAAATCGATGTCGGCCAACCTATCAAGTCGGGCAGCCTGCGCGTCGTCGATCTGGCAGAACGTTACGGCCTGATCGTGGCACTCGTGCTGCTGGTCGCTGGTTTCGGCGTACTGGAACCTGCGACGTTCTTCACCTGGTCCAACTTGTCCAGCACGCTCGGCTCCCAGGCCGTGCTCGTAGTGGTCACGCTCGGCCTGATCATTCCGCTGACTGCCAACGACTTCGACGTGTCCATTGCCTACGTGCTCACGCTTTCCTCAATGCTGATTGCCGTACCTAATGTCCAGCTCGGCGTCCCGATGTCGCTTGCGGTGCTTGCGGCGATTGCGGCGGGTATCGTCGTCGGGTTGATCAACGGAGTGTTCATCACGATCTTCCGCATTCACTCGCTGATCGTAACGCTTGGGACCGGCACTTTCCTGCACGGGCTGACACTCTGGATCAGCGGTTCGATGACCATTAGTGGCCTCGATCCGTCACTCATTCAGTACGTGATCGTGGATCGGCTGTTCGGTATCCCACTTGAGTTCTACTACGCGCTCGCGCTTTGCATCGGGCTCTGGTACGTGCTTGAGCACACCGCCGTGGGCCGTCGCATTCTGTTCGTGGGTCGTGGTCGCGAGGTCGCGAGGCTGTCTGGTATCGACACGGACCGCATCCGTCTGGGCTGCCTGGTCGTGGCGAGCGTCATGGGCGCGATCGGCGGCGTACTCTACGCCGGCACGCAAGGAGCAGCCGATCCGTCCTCGGGCGCATCGTACCTTTTACCCGCGTTCGCGGCTGCATTTCTCGGCTCGACCAGCGTCATTCCCGGGCGGTTCAATCCCTGGGGCGCCCTGGTTGCCGTTTATTTTCTGGTGACTGGGATTACCGGGTTGGTGTTCCTGGGCGTGAGTTCTTTCGTTCAGGACATGTTCTATGGTGGCGCGCTCGTGCTGGCCGTGACCTTGTCGCAGATCGTGCGTGGCCGCCAAGAGCAGCAGTTCTAAAGAGGCACCGAAGGGAGGGCACCGGCATGCTGCCGCGCAACGGCGAAAGGGATCTGGTCGGCTATGGACGGAACGCACCCGACGCGGATTGGCCCGGCGGAGCGCGGCTCGCGGTAAATTTCGTGCTGAACATAGAGGAGGGCTCGGAATACGCGATCGGCAACGGCGATGGATTTTCCGAAGCATCGCTAACGGAGATAGGGAACTCGCCGGTTGCCAAAGGCGAGCGTGACCTTGCCGCCGAATCGATGTTCGAATATGGCAGCCGCGTCGGCGTCTGGCGCGCGCTGCGCTTGTTCGCCGAGCAGGACATGCCGATCACCATGTTCGCTTGCGCCATGGCGATCGAACGTAATCCGGAACTCGCCGCCGCGCTCCGCGAAGCGAGCTATGACGTGTGCTGCCACGGTTGGCGTTGGGTGGAACACTATAAGTTGCCGGAGGAGACCGAGCGCGAACACATCAGCCGAGCTGTCGCGAGTTTGCGGCAGACGGTTGGTAACCGGCCGCTCGGTTGGTATTGCCGCTACGGACCTAGCGTGAACACGCGGCGACTTTTGGTAGAGGAAGGCGGATTCCTCTACGATAGCGACGCCTACAATGATGACCTCCCGTACTATGTCGATGCCGGCGGAAAGGCGCATCTTGTGGTGCCGTACGGGCTCGCCAATAATGACGTGAAATTCGCGCGTGGTGGGTTCGCCACCGCCCGGGACTACGATGCTTGGCACCGCGACGCATTCGACTTCCTCTATGCCGAGGGCAAACGCACGCCGCGGATGATGTCTGTCGGCTTGCACGCGCGGCTGATCGGTCATCCCGCGCGCGCCGCTGGTCTCCAACGCTTCCTGGAGCACGTGGGCCGCCACAAGGCGGTCTGGGTATGCGCGCGAATTGACATCGCACGGCACTGGCTCGCGAGGCACCCGCCGGTGGAGTTGCCCACGTGAGCCGGGATATTCACGTTCGTCCATTGACCGCCGAGCATTTCGCGGAATTCGGCACTCTGATCGAATACGACCCGGGCCGGCGGCTCAGTCTGGTTGAAGCGCTGGCCTGCTACGACCCAGCGGCACGACCCCATCTCGATTTCCTGACTGCGCCGCTACATAATCTGCCGGTTACGGCGAGCGTGCTCGAGCGGCACCCTGCCTCATCGCAAAGCTTTGTTCCTCTCGACGTTGCTTCTTATCTCGTCTGCGTTGCCCCCGATGGAGTGGACGGCCGGCCGGACCTGACAGAACTCGACGCATTTATCGCGCGCGGGGACCAGTCGGTCACCTATGCCGCAGGCGTCTGGCACCTTCCCTTCACGGCCCTCGAACGCGCCGGGTATTTTGCTGTACCTAACTTTCCGGGCTGGATCGGAGCACGATACCG
This sequence comes from uncultured Pseudomonadota bacterium, assembly GCA_963822675.1. Lineage (GTDB taxonomy): Bacteria > Pseudomonadota > Alphaproteobacteria > Acetobacterales > Acetobacteraceae > CAWGIP01. The sequence goes on from CAWGIP010000027.1 coordinate 79,776, forward strand.
CACGGTTCTCGCTGCCCGAGCCGATCCGGCTTGTTAGGCCATGATCGGAATATTGTGATACCCAAGTGAAGTCGCTCGGCACCGGTGTGTGTCCCGATGCTCGAGCGTCACCATCGGCGCCTCAAACCAGTCCGGCCAATGCCGGTCGATCCACTCCCGGAGGGCCGTGGCCGTCGGTGCGAGCCGCTGCTCGGGACGGCAAGCTGCGCCACGGCCGCGCGCGGCTGATGCCTCCTGACCGAGCCCGAGTCTGAAAAGGACTGCGCGGGTCGGCCGCGCTATCCTTCGTAACCAACTGCCCTGCCTCGTCTCCCCTGATGTGCGCACGGGCATCGGTTGATTGTTCGTCCGCACGAACATGCTGTCCAGAATGCATGACTGCCACCCCGCGCTCGCATGGGTCACATGTCGCTCGCCGGCTGGGCTGACCGTCTTTCAGCTAATCACCCGGCTTAGGAGCTGCTGATGCAGTACCGGACAGCCTACTGCCAAGACGAGATAGACCGATCCGTTCGCTGCGGACTCACGCGCAAGCACCGGAGTGCGGCGCGCGAACCGGGTCGCCAAATTGGCAGCATCACGCCGTCATGGAAGCCGCTAATGAGTGATCAGATCGTCGCCGCACGTTCGCGCCTGTTCGGATGGAGTTCTGTGCACGCGTCTGAGCGTGCTCACCGGCTTGCGCGTTGTTCGCGGTCATCTGCGTCGGTTTTGGTCGGCAGCACACGCCGGCCAGTCGATTGCCGCGATCGATGCGCATCTGCTGCGCGACATCGGCCTCTCTGAATTTGCGGCGTACAGGGCCGTCGCGACCATGCACGGGTTCGGCTTTGCCGCTGCTGGACTTGACGCCTGGCCCGGATTGTTGCGCATGCACGGAAGCGATCCAGAGCATGGCGGCCTTCGGATCGTGTGCATCAGCGGGAGCGATGCGCCATGAAATCCACAGCCATCGCTCTCGCCGCCCTGTTTGGCGTTTCGCTCGGCAATGCCCCGCCCCCGGGTATGGTGAATGAGGCCGATGCGGTACGCGGCGTGCTGCCTTCGGTTGTCAGCATCAACATCGTGAAGTCCGAGACAGGCAAGGATTTACGGCATGGGGCGGTGCGGGACGGGCATTTCTATGGTTCGGGCTTCGTCATCGACCCATCCGGACTGATCTTGACCAACCGCCATGTCGTCGATGGCGCTCAGGCCATTGCCGTGACGTTCGCAAACGGATCGCGATCCGACGCCACCGTTTGCGCCAGCTCCGGGCGACTGGATATCGCGTTGGTGAAGGTCCGGGGTCAGACGAACCTGCCGTCGGTGCGCTGGGGCGACAGCGACGCGCTGCGTGTAGGCGAGCGCGTACTGGCGATCGGCAATCCGTTCGGCATTGGCACTTCGGTCAGCACCGGGATCGTCAGCGCCCTCCATCGGCATCTCTCCGACGATGCGTCGGATGACTTCATCCAGACCGATGCCGCGATCAACCACGGCAACTCGGGCGGGGTGCTGATCGATCGGCAGGGCAAGGTCGTCGGCGTGAACACCAAGTTCCTGTCCGACAGCCAGAATGGCGGCTCGCTTGGGGTCGGCTTTGCGATACCGTCGCAGCAGGCAGTCGCGATCGCCGGACAGCTGAAGCACTGCCGCAGCGGTGAAACGGTTGTGGCCAGCTTGTCAGGAAACAGATGATACCTTCCGGCAGACGCTATCGTTCACCCCGTTCTGCCCGCGGCCGGCGCGATGCACGGCTCACAGCTGAAGGAAGCTCAATTACGACAGCCGGGGTGGCACATTGGCACGGACTGCACAACCATCTGCCCCATCGGCCCGAGCCAGACTTCCTCGACGGCTTTCGAGCCAGCGCCGCTCGGCCGGGGCGGGGTCCAGGGTAAGCGCGGCATCGTAAGCGGCGCGGGCCTCTGCGATTCGCCCGGTGCGGTTCAGCAAATCAGCGTGTACCGCGTGATAGGGCAGGAAGTTCTCGAAGTTACTTCCGTCCATGGCTTCGATTTCCCGCAGCGCGAACGCCGCTCCAACCACCTCGGCCAATGCCACCGCGCGGTTCAGGCGCACGACGGGTCGTCACGATGAAGGAGAAGGGCATCGTAAAGCGCAGATTGCATCGGCGCCAGGGCGGTGAGACGGTGAGATCCGTTCGCCCGCACCACGCGCCATGGATCGCCGCCTCAACAGGCGCGGCCCGGGCGGGCCGGCGGCATTAGCGCGCCGCAGATATAGATCCGCGGCCTGGATTAGCGGCCGCCGCCACAGGCCAGGGTCCTGCTCGGACAGGGGGATCATCGCGCCGTTCGCATCGAGTTCGCCGGCCGGCGTGCCTCCGCGTAGCGCACCAGGGCCGCGAGCGCGAGCGCCTCCGCCTCTTCCGGCAGCAACTCCGTCAGAACACGCGTCAGCCCCAGCATCTCCGTAGCGTAGCCCGCGAGCGGTCCCGCGCCGGCCGCGTCCTCGTGCGCCTTGGCGTAGGCCACCTCAAGCGTGGACAACACCGCGTCCAGCCGTTCGGGCCAAGCGTCGCGTCCGGGTATCTCGAACGACACCCCGCAGCGGCGATCTTGCGCTTGGCGCGCACCAGCCGCTGCGCCAACGCCGCCTCGGAGACCAGGAAGGCGCGGGCGATCTCGCCGGTGCTAAGGCCGCAAACCAGACGGAGTGTGGGCGCCGCGCGCGCCTCGGCCGCCACGGCCGGATGGCAGCACACGAAAATGAGCCTGAGCCGCTCGTCAGGGATAAGCGCCACGTCGTCGGTCATGAGATCCTCGGCGTTCGGCTCAACGGGCGGCGGATCGGGCGCCAAGCGCAGGCGCGTGCGGCGCCGGCGCAGCGCATCCAGCGCGCAGCGATGCGCGACCCGGTAGAGCCAGCCGGCCGGATCGCGCGGCGACCCTTCTCTCGGCCAGTCTTCCGCCGCGCGGGCGCAGGCCTCGGCAAACGCCTCCTCGGCAATATCGAGATCGCGGAACCGGGCGGCGAGCGCGGCGACGATGCGCCCGCCCGCTTCCCGTGCCGCGCGATCGAGCGCGGCGTGCCGCATCAGGGTCCAGCAGGGGCCGGATCTCGACCGCGCCGTCCCGCAGCAGCGGCACCTGTTTGGCAATCGCGATCGCAGCATCGAGGTCGGGCACATCGATCAGATAGAACCCGCCGAGCTGCTCCTTGGTCTCGGCAAACGGGCCGTCGTGGATTGTCTTCGCCCTTCCCGCCCGTCCGCACGGTGGTCGCCGTGGCGGTGCCCTGAGGCCCGCACCGCGCACTCGCCCGGGCCCCAAACCGGCGCTGAAGGCCATGTGCTTGGCCATGATTTCCTGATGGCGTCACCGGCGTTACCCGGGCGGCCGCGGAGTTGTTCGTCCCCGTAGATCAGTAGCGCTATTTCATTTCTTGCCCCTCCTCGGGCCCGGGGTGGGGCCCACCCACGGCCGTCCGGGCTTCAGACGTTCGAGCCCCGGCCAGATCGACAGCTGCCGGGTTTTTTTCTTCGGCAGGAGATCACGATCCGTCGCAACTTTCAGGTCACCGCAGCCGGGCTGCGCGAGTTACGGGTGCTGCTTCAAGATCGCCGGGCATGCCGCCGAGCAATTCGCGCATCTCCGGCTGGAGCTGGGCCTCGGCGATGAGGATGACGGTGGGAACAAGGCGGCCGAATAACGGCGCCGCAACCAGCTGGGTTGCGGCGCCGACGTCTCCGCGCTCGAAATCCATGTCCCCCATGCCGCCGCCACCCGGCGGCGGCGGGGGCTTGTCCTCCGGTCGCTCAACCACCATCGCCTCGGTGGTGACCAGCAGGCCGGCGACCGAGGCCGCATCTTGCAGCGCGGTGCGCACGACCTTGGTCGGGTCGATGATGCCGGCCTTGACCAGGTCCTTGAACTCGCCGCTCTGCGCGTCAAAGCCCCAGCCGTAGTCCGGGTTCTCGAGAACCTTGCCAGCAATGACCGCCCCATCCTCGCCGGCGTTCTCGGCGATCTGGCGCAGCGGCGTCTGCAGCGCCTTGCGTAGGATCTCGACGCCAAAGCGCTGGTCGTCGTTGTCGGAGGCAAGCTTTGACAAGATCAAAGCGGCGCGTGCCAGGGCGACCCCGCCGCCCGGGACGATGCCCTCCTCGACCGCCGCGCGCGTGGCGTGCATCGCGTCATCGACGCGGTCCTTACGCTCCTTCACCTCGACCTCGCTCGCGCCGCCGACCCGTATCACCGCCACGCCGCCGGCCAGCTTCCCGGCCAGTCGCTCCTCCAGCTTCTCACGGTGGCCATAGTCCGAGGTGGTCTCCTCGATCTGCACCCCGATCTGGTTCCAGCGGCCCTTGATGTCCTCGCCCTTGCCGGCCCCCTCGACAATCGTGGTGTTCTCTTTCTCGATCAGCACTCGCTTCGCTTTGCCGAGCATGTTGAGCGTTACGTTCTCAAGCTTGATACCAGGAGATCCTCGCTGATCACTTGCCCAACGGTCAGGATGGCGATGTCCTCCAGCATGGCTTTGCGACGGTCACCGAAGCCAGGCGCCTTTACCGCGGCTACCTTGAGCCCGCCACGCAGCTTGTTCACCACCAGCGTGGCCAGCGCCTCGCCCTCGACGTCTTCAGCGACGATCAGCAGCGGACGGCCGGACTGCACCACCAACTCGAGCAGCGGCAGGATCGGCTGCAAGGCCGACAGCTTCTTCTCGTGGATCAGGACATGCGGCTGATCCAGTTCGGCGATCATCTTCTCGGCATTGGTGATGAAGTAGGGGGAGACATAACCGCGGTCGAATTGCATCCCCTCGACCACGTCGAGCTCGGTCTCGGATGCTCTTGGCCTCCTCGACGGTGATGACGCCCTCGTTGCCGACCTTCTGCATCGCCTCCGAGAGATCATCTTGCCGATCTCGGCATCGCCGTTGGCGGCGACCGCACCCACCTGAGCCGTTTCGGCAGGTGTGCTGATTTTCAGGGTGTGGTTCTTCAGCTCATCGACCACCGCCTGAACGGCCCGGTCGACGCCGCGCTTGAAATCCATCGGGTTGGTCCGGCAGCCACCGCCTTCGCGCCCTCGCGCACGATGGCCTGGGCCAGGACGGTCGCGGTGGTGGTGCCGTCGCCGGCGACATCGCTGGTCTTACTCGCGACCTCGCGCACCATCTGCGCGCCCATGTTCTCGAACTTGTCGCCGAGTTCGATCT
>CAWGIP010000028.1:0-36918 GCA_963822675.1 uncultured Pseudomonadota bacterium
CTGATCGGCTCCAGCTGCTAGATAGGAAGCGGGGCGGGATCGCCGTCCGTGCGGCGGATTTGCCGCGCGGGAGGAACGAACGATGCTGAAGACGCGACTGACCGAGGAATACGGGTTGGCTCATCCCTTCGTTTTCGGCCGGGATGGCGTTCATCGCGACCGTGCCGTTGGTGCGCGCCGTATGCGCTGCGGGCGGCATGGGAATACTCGGCGTCACGGCGATGCCGCCGGAGCTGATGTGCGAGGCAATCCGAGAAGTGCGCGGCTCAAAGAGTGCGGCCTTTGGCGTCGATATCATTCCACGCTTTAACTCGATGGATCACATCGAGGTTTGCGTTCAGCAGAAGGTTCCCGTCGTCGCTTTCTTCTGGGACGAACCGCCGGCCGAGTGGGTGGCGCGGCTTCGCGGCGGCGGCTGCCGGGTCTGGGTAGAAGTCGGCAGCCCCGAAGAAGCTGCGGCCGCGGTGAAGGGCGGCGCCGATGCGATAATCGTGCAGGGCAGCGAGGCGGGCGGGCACAATCGTTCTGTTGCCGGTACGTTATCGCTGCTGCCTACCGTTGTCGACGCCGTAGCTCCCGTCCCGGTAATAGCGGCGGGCGGCATTGCCGACGGTCGCGCAGTGGCGGCGGTGCTCGCTTTGGGCGCCGAGGGAGTGTGGGTCGGTACCAGGCTCCTTGCCAGTGAGGAGGCCTTCGCGCACCCGGACTACAAGAACCGGGTCCTGACTGCCGAAGTAGGAGACACGTCGCGTCACTTCATCTTCGGCCCGGAGTTCCCCGACGCCTCCACGCGCGGGCTGCGCAATCGGTTGGTGCGCGAATGGCAGGGGCGCGACAACCCGCCGCCGTATAAAACGGTCGGAGAATCTCCGATCATCGGCGAGGCGGTGCTCTTCGGGCAGCGTATCCTCATGCAGCGGTTCATGGGATTCCCACCAACGCCGGAGTTCACCGGCGATTTCGAAGAGATGAGCCTTTTGGCCGGCGAGTTGGTCGGGCAGACCCGAAGGCTGCAACGCGCGGGCGCAATCGTCCACGAAATGATGAGGGAAGCTGAGACTGTAATAAAGGAGCGATTGTCGCGGATCATTTCCTGACGGTCACCGCTCACATTGCCTTCGGCGGTGCGGCGAAGGTGACGGCCTTGAATGGCTCAGGCAGCTGAAGGCACTATGGCGGTTCAGTGTTGTTGATTCGGCATTAGGCAGGGGTCTGGCGCGTGGTGCCGATGCGGCGTGTGCGATCGTCCAGCATCCAGGCAATCGGCTACGGCGAGGATGCGGAGGAGCTTTGGGTTGAGTACCACAGCGCACCCGGCACTTACGGGTATAAAAGCGTTCCCCGTGACGTGTTTGTCGCGCTTGCGGAGGCCGGGTCCAAGGGTAGTTACGTCAATCGCGTGATCGAAGGCCGGTTTCCGGTATCGAGTACCCGAGCCGCCCGGCCAGCAAGCGCGCGCGGCCCGAGCAGCGGCATTGACGTCGCGCGTGCGAGTCAGGCTGTGGCCGGGCCGGCATCGAGGCGGAGGTTCAAGCAGCAACACGGCCGCGAGTGCCCGATTTCGCTCTGAGTGGCGTCCCGTAGGGGATTTTGTGAGAGGGTGACAACAATCGTTCCGATCGTCCTACAAACCAGCTTATCTCTAGATTTCGCGTCGCGGTAGCTGATGCCGTAACGGCAATACCAGCGCACCCGCCCACAGGATGACATCGCCGGCGAACTGCCGCCACTTGAACGCAAGCATCTCGCCACCTCATCCCTGCCCGAAGCCCGACTGTCCTCCTCACCCAAGGTTTGCAACAGAGCCAGGTGCCGTCAGGTGCTAACCAGGGCAAGAATGGCGGCCCGCGATTTTCCTGAGCCAGACGGCTGCGAATTCGTTATTCGGGACGACCGGCCACAGTATTCCGTTACTGCGAAAACAAAATTGCGAGATGTCCCGTTGTCCCGCTCGAATCTCGCGCAAATAAAACTTTGGGCAGTACACAGACCGACGCAGCCGGCGACCTCCGACGGAATCAGACTGTACAGCAGTGAGCATTTTGCATTGGCATACCGGACATCGCATCGACATTTAGCGATTGCAGCCGAAAGGACGAATGTCGCGTTCGGTTTCGAAACAGCCAGAGGTTCGATGCACTGCTAGCCGGAACGCGGCGTCGAATGAGACGCGCCCATTCCGACTCCAGCGAAGATCGACCCACTGCAAATAATGGAGCACAAAATGAATTGCCGCAGGACCATCACTAAGGCAATACCGCTCCTGCTGAGTGTCGGGTTTGTCGTCTCCGCGTGTGCCACAGTGCCTGACTACGGCACCGCTGCCTATCCCTACGCCTATAGCGGTTACTACAACGGATACGAGGGATACCCTTACGATCCGATCTACGGCTCATTCGGCTTCGGCTTTGGCGGCTTCGACCACTTCCACCGTGAGCGGGATTTCGGCCATGGGCACGATGACCACGGTTTAGCACAACATGCCGGACACGCTTTCGCACGAGCCGGCGGGCACGGTTTTGCAGGGAATCTGGGACACCGGTGGGCGGGACACGACGGCGGCGGGCATCGCGGCTAAAACCACCGCTGACGCGCTGAGAACGGCCCCGTTTTTGAGTCGAAGCGAGCGCAGCGTCGGTGTAGGGGCTGTTTGCCAGCAGCGGCCGAACTGGATATGCTAGGGGAACGGTGTCGGGCCGATGCGCCGCGGCGCAGGACCATCCCCGTCCCGACCTGCCCAAAATTGTGAATTTGCGTAACTTATCTGAGCCTTTGGTTGGACGCAGTGCAAAAGCCATCGCGTAAATCTACCAGAGGGTGTGTAAGCCCGCGATACTCACCAACTTACCGACCTCCTATACGAAACGAGCTGCGGCAGGCCCTGCTTCGCTGGATAGCACCCTCCGCTGTGCCCGCATCCTTCGCATCGCTGGTATCATGCGCAGGAGCACGTCAGCTCCAGGGGGCGTGACGGCTTCGGCGGGCATCCCGGCCAGGGCGGCCCGAGCTCAATGTGGGCGACGCGCCTGTCGACCTAGTGGCGACGCATCACTTCGTGGCGCGAAGTCTCACCGTGGGGTGCGCATATGATGCCGAACAGGCCTTTTTGGTTGAACCGTCTCCGATCGGGGCTAAGCGGCTCCGCTGCGCCAATGAACGACCTATGATCGGGGCGCGAGTCGGTAAAGGTCTTGAAAGCTGGGTTCACATCGATGTCGTCCCACACGATGACGCCGCCTGGTCGCAGATGCTTCCAGGCAAGCTCCAGCTCGAAATTCACGTTGCGTCTGCTGTACATGCTGTCGTGGACAAACAGGTCGACACGTCGCAACTGAGCCAATAGAGAGGGCAGTCGGCGGCGGCTGGTGCCACTGATATAGGCCCATCGGTCCCGCAATCGTTCTTCATCAACGGCGATTTCGAACTTCTTCCGCGTATGCGGATTGTAGGGCGGGAGATCGATGCTCCACAGATTTCCGTTGCCGTTCAGTGCTAATGCCTCCAAAATCAAGCGCGAGGTCACGCCATGGGCTACCCCGGTTTCGACCACTATGTCAGGCCGCAAGTGGCGGACCAGACACCAAATAGCACGGACAAAACCCGCATCGCCGTCATTCCAGTCATAGAAGCTGCGTGGGCCAACTTTCAGCCCTCGCCCTTCCTGACCCCAGTCCGATATGTGGGCCTGCGCGGGCAAGCCGGGGTCGGCATCACGGGCTGGCTCGGCTTGCAAGTCCATACTTCCGGCCAGGGTCGCAGGGACGAGACGCGTCTGGCCTTCCCTGAAAACGTTGTGTGACCCTCAAGGACTGCAGCAAGCATGTTCCGATCGGCTGTTCGTTACCCATATTCGTCTTTAGGGAAATTATTCGAAGATCCTTTAGATGCTTTGGCAGCACTCCAGGAGGAGTTTATATCGCGCTACGAACCAGAAAGTACAGTCCGATATCAGGCAGACCCGGATTGGGAACGAGGTCTACAACGGTTTTTGGGAGTGGGAGCCGACTTTGGAGATGAGTTCTGGCCGCGGTGGCAGCGAATGGTCCGTTCCCCAGGCTCCGGCCGGCGCGAACTCGTTCAACGTGCCGTCCCAAAGTTTGATCCGGGCTTTGATGCTGCTACAGGCGGCACGCAGAGCCCGCTCGTTCCTATGCGGCGAGTTTGCGACCAGACCCTCCAGCAACTCTCGTCCCATGGGACCATGACTGTCGCCATCGAGCTCGATGTGCCGATCGACATAGTAGACGAAATGGCGGAGGCGACCGTCATTGTGTTTTGTACCATAGAGCGTCTGGAGAAGCTTGCGGAACATCTCCGGAATGACATCCTCGCGCCCGCAGAAGAATGCTGCCAAAACCTCTTCCGTTGTGCCCGAATGGGCCAGCGCCATAGTATGCGCAACGAAGACCTGCACATGGCGCGGCACACCGACCCGCTCCAGGGCTTCGTCGACCGGAACGCCGGCCTGCGCAAGCGCGCAAAATGCGCTAAATTTACGTGTGCTGGCGCCGATGTTCCCCATGGCGCGCAGGTAGAGCTCGAGGTGGCTGACATAGGAGCCGTCGGGATCGACATCCGTCTCCTCGCCGATAACTATGTCGTTGATGAGGCGGGCGGCGTTCGCATTATCCGCCGGAAACCACGGCACTCCGGTGCACGTCATGTCCTGTTGAAGCCGCTTCAGCAGCGACATGAAATCCCACACAGCGAAGACGTGATCTTCCATAAATCGCCTGAGGTCGGCAAGGGAAGCAACGTCAGCGTAGAGAGGATGGTTCAGCAGGGCCGCCCGAAGGCTGCCTAGGTAGTCGTTGTCATTTGTGGGCACGTCGGAATGCATCGGGTCTATGGATGGCAAAAGTGACTCACGTCCGGTCTTGGCCTGCGGCGGCCCTGACGGGCCGACCACAAAGTCATGCTGCTGCTGCGCGGATGTCGCGAGATGGTTTGCGTTCACGTCTGCAGGACCCTTCGGTTGACCGCTGCGATATGGCGATTTCCCATCAGAGTTCTCTGTGCGCTGCGGTATGGCAGTCATAACTTCAAGGTTCCGCCTGCTAGGGAATACTTTCTTCGCCGATCTCAAATCGGCTCAGCCGGAGGCGCGTTCCCGCCGCCTTATATAGCCATGGACGGCGTTTGCGGCGGCGGTGACCGGCCCCACGTGCGTCGCTGCCACGGCGGATGCACGCCGAGGAGGTCAGTTTCGCATCCACGAGCGTACCGGTGCGAACCGCGACACCCTTGACCTCCAATTGCCGCGTGATCGCCGCGAACAACGAGCGATCCAGCCCGCTGCGGACCAGCACGGCGCGGATCACGCCGCAATGGGCCGAGGCGCCGGCGTCCGGGTCAAACAGGCCGAGCCGTTCCAATGCGGCGATCTGCTCGCGCGATACGTCCACCCGGACTTGCACGCTGCCCTTACGCCGGCGTTCACGATGCGCCGTCATGCGCTCGCGCTGCCGCGGAAGGTTTGCGCTCTGTTGCCGACCCGGCCGTGGCGCGGCCGATGCCGCCGCCGCTACCGGTGATGAACGCGACCTGGCCGTGCAGCCGAGCCATGATTGTCTTCCCTTCAATTCGTGCTTGATCGGGTGTGAGCCAGGGCGCAGCCCTCGGCGAGCAGGCTCAGAAGGCTTTCCGTCTCCGGACCGCGCATGTCCCTGCGCGTGTCCGGGACCAAAATCATCTTGCTGGTGGATTCTCAGGAAAAAGGGGTGCCGATATCGGCTACGCGTTCATGTCTAGGTGGACCTCAATGACGTTGCCCTCAGGATCGTAGAAGAAGATTTGGTACCAGCCGTTCATCGACCGGACTCGGAGTGTCCAGCAGTGGCCGCGAGTTGTCGCGGTTTGTGTCGTGCTTCGCAGGGCATGAGATGCATTTCCTGGCTTCTCCAGAGAGGGGCTAGCGCGGGAAAGGGAGTTGAGTTGCGGCTTTGAGGATGTGGAATTGAGCGAGGCTCGTCCACCGCCGCAGGAATCCGTCATCGTCTAATCCTTAAATCGCCTGGATACCTTAAACTAGCCCGAATTCGCATTAGCGGAGGGTACACCGAACGCCTGCGCCCGCCCGACAACCGGCCGCACTGGGGCACCCGGAGCGATCTTTTGCAAATTGCCGACAATCACCGCCTCACCCGCCGTGACGCCCTTGGTAATGACGACGCGATCGCCATAAATCGCTCCAATCGAAACCATACGCTGCTCCACCTTGCCGTTATCCGCGACATACACGTACTTCCCGAGCTGGCTCGAACCCAGCGCCACCTGCGGTACCAGCAGCGTGTCCGGCCGATCGGCGACATGCAGGCGCACATGGACGAACTCGCCCGGGAGCAGAGTATGATCCGGATTGGCGATGGTCGCACGCGCCATAATAGTGCCTGTGCTCCCATCCACCGTATTATTCAGGAAGGTCAGCCTCCCCTCGTATGGCTTGCCGCCGCTATCCGGGACCGTCACCTCCGCCGGGATCGTCTCTCCCGCTCGGTATTTGCCGAGCAGAGCGAGATCGGTCTCGCTTGGATTGAAAGTGGCATAGATCGGGTCTAGCTGAACCAGCGTATTCAGTTGCGTACCCGCCGCACTAATAAGCGCGCCTTCATGCACTTGACTTGGCCCAAGGCGGCCCGCGAAGGGCGCTCTGATCTCGGTGTATCCCAGATTGAGCCTCGCAGTCTCAGTCGCGGCTGCATCGACAGCGAGTGTCGACTGCGACTGGTGAAACGTGCTCGCGGATTGATCGAACGTGTCGTTGGATACCCAGCCCTGTTTGTTCAGCGCCGCATTCCGTCTCTCGCTGGCCCGTGCGTAATCATAAGCAGCGGCGTCCCGACGAGCCTGCGCCGTCGCTTGGTCAAGCGCCGCCTGATAATCGCGCGGATCGATCCGATAGAGCAGCTGTCCTTGCTGCACATCCGCCCCGTCGCCCACCGGTCGGACACCGAGGTATCCCGTGACTTTGGCCAAAAGCGTGACCGTGCGGATTGCTTCGGTCGTGCCGACGAAATCAAGGTAGACCGGTACGGTCCGCCGCTGCACCGCGGCCACCGGCACCGGCATGGGAGGTGCGCTCGCCGCCGGCGCGCGGTGCGGCGCCATGGCTGGAGCTGTCCAGCAGCACGAACCCTATGGCGGCCACGGCAATAGCGCCGCCGGTCGCCAGTCCGAAGCTCTTTATGGAGAGACGCATGACCGTTGTCCTCCTTGACTTAATCACCAACAGCGCCTTCAAGACGGCGGGGATCCGCGGATTGTTCACGCTTCGAAGTCCCGCCTTCGCGTAGCCGTTCGATGACAGCGTAGAACACCGGCACCAGGGCAAGCCCGAAAATCGTCGCCGCCAGCATGCCGCCGACAACCGTGGTGCCGATCGACTGCCGGCTGCCCGCCCCGGCACCGGAGGCCACCATCAGCGGCAGGGTGCCGAGAATGAAGGCAAAGGCAGTCATCAGGATCGGCCGGAGACGGAGCCGTCCTGCTTCCATCGCCGCCTCCACGATGGTGGCGCCGCGCTCGCGCAGCTGCTTGGCGAACTCCACGATCAGGATCGCATTCTTCGCCGCGAGCCCGATCATCATAACGAGGCCGATTTCCGAATACACATCGAGCTGCATGCCCCGCAGCCATAGCGCCAGCAAGGCGCCGAACAGCGCAAGCGGCACCGACAAGATGACCATGAATGGCATCGACCAGCTTTGTACTGCGCCGCCAAGACCAGGAACACGAACACAATGGCGAGCGCGAACACGATCGCCGCAGTCGAGCCCGCCTTGAGCTCCTGGTACGCGATGCCGGTCCACTCGTAACCAAAATCGGCCGGCAGGGCCCTTTGTGCGGCCCGCTGCATGGCGGCGATCGCCTGTCCTGAGCTGTAGCCCGGAGCGGATGCTCCGTTAATCAGGGCGGAACCGTAGACGTTGTAGTGCGAGACGTATTCCGGCCCGACTGTCGGACGGAGCCTGCCCAGGGTATCGAGCGGGATCATCCGCCCGCCCGCATTGCGCACATAGAGACGCGACAGATCAGTGACGTTCGCGCGAGCATCCCGCTCGGCCTGCAGTGTCACCCGGAAGGTGCGGCCGAACACATTGAAGTCGTTCACGTAAAGCGAACCGAAGTCGATTTGCAGGGTGTTGAAGACATCGGACAGATTGAGCCCCAGCAGCTTGGCCTTGGTTCGGTCGAGGTCGTACTGATATTCGGGGGTCGAGGTGTTGAACGTGGTAAAAAGCTGATGCGGATCGAGCTCAGGCTGTTGGCGGGCCTTTGTCAGCAGCGCCTGTGCTGCATCGTTCAAGGCTTGCGGGCCGCGTCCCGTCAGGTCCTCAAGCTCGAATTCGAAACCGCCGGTGGTGGAAATGCCCGGAATTGAGGGCGGGTCGAAGCTCAGACTGATCGCGTCCGAAATCGCCAGCAATTTCGGACGTACTGCGGCGATTACGTTGGAGGCGCTCAGTCGGGCGCCGCGCTCATCCCATGGCTTCAGGATGGCGAATTCCACCCCGGCGCTCGATTGATTTCCACCGGTCAGAAAGTTCGTGCCGGTAACCGGTACAACATCCTGCACCCCGGGCTGGGCCGCCAAAATTTTCCGAACCTTCTCTGCCACCTGCTCCGTTCGCTGCAGCGATGCACCGTCGGGCAGTTGGATGACTGCGAAGAAATAGCCCTGATCCTCGACAGGCAGGAATCCGGCCGGAATGCGTGAACCGAGGCCATAAATAACGACCAGCGCCCCCGCGAACAGAGCAAGCACGCCCCATCGCGCCCCGATCACGCGCCGGATTGCACACGCATACGCTTCCGCCGTGCGGGTGAAGCCCGCATTGAAGGCGCGGAAGAGGAAAAAGCGGGAGGGCGGCCGACGGCGGAGCAGCACAGCGGACAGAGCGGGGCTCAGCGTCAGCGAGTTGAACGCGGAAATCGCCACTGAGATCGCAATCGTCAGCGCAAACTGGTTATAGAGCCGGCCGGTGACGCCCGGCAGGAAGGCAACCGGCACAAAGACTGCCATCAGCATCGCCGTGGTGGCGATGATCGGACCGGTGACCTCCTTCATCGCAGCCATTGCGGCATTGACCGGCGAAAGCCCCCGTTCGAGCTGGCGTTCTACGTTCTCGACAACGACAATCGCATCATCCACCACCAACCCGATCGCCAGCACCATGCCGAGCATGCTCACCAAGTTGAGCGAGAACCCCAAGGCCAGCATCAAGGCCAGGGTGAAAGTAAGCGAGACCGGAATAGCGATCGTGGGAATAATCGTCGTCCGCCAGCTTTGCAGGAACAGAAACACGACCGCGATCACCAGCGTCAGCGCCTCGGCAAGCGTGACCATCACGTCATGCATCGAGGCAGATACGAACATGGTCGTGTCATAGGGGATCCGCCAGGCAAGCCCCGGAGGGAAGCGCTTGCTGAGCTTCGCCATCTCGGCACGTACCTCCTGAGCCACCTGCAATGCGTTCGACCCGGGCGTCTGATAGACGGCGACAAAAACCGCGGGCCGATCGTTCAGCCGCGCGCTCGAGGTGTACTGCAAAGCTCCAAGCTCAATGCGCGCGACGTCGCGCAGGTGAACCACGGCCTCGCTCCCGGTCTTGGCACGGATGACGATGTCGCCGAACTGCGCGGGATCGCTCAGCCGCCCTAGCGCGTTCACCTGATACTCAAACATGGTGCCGGCCGGTGCGGGCGACTGTCCGAGCTTGCCTGCCACAACCTGCACGTTCTGCTCGGCGACGGCATTCTGCACATCGGTCGCGGTAATGCCGAGCTTGGCCAGCTTATCGGGATCGAGCCAGACGCGCATCGAATACCGGCGCTCGCCGAATATGGTCACGTCGCCTACGCCGGGCAGCCGCTTGAGCGGGTCCACCAGCTGCAAGTACGCGTAGTTGCTGACATCAACGAGGTCGACAGAATTGTCCGGCGAATACAGCGTCACGCCTAACAGGATATCGGAGTTCTTCTTGCTGACCGTGACCCCCGCCTGATTGACGATCGCAGGGAGGTCTCCCTGCGCCTGGGCGACGCGGTTCTGCACATCGACCGCGGCGATATCGATCGGATAACCGACGTTGAAGGTGATTGTGATGTTCGAGCTGCCATCATTGGCGCTGACCGAGGACATGTACGCCATGCCCTTCACCCCATTGATCTGCTCTTCCAGCGGCGTGGTGACAGTGTTGGCGACAACTTCGGAACTGGCTCCCGGATAAGTCGCAGTCACCACCACCTGCGGCGGCGTGACCTCGGGAAGCTGCGCCACCGGCAGGAACTGGAAGGCGATCGCCCCCGCGAGCACCATAAGGATAGCGATGGAAGCTGCGAAAATCGGGCGATGGATGAAGAAGTTCACCATCCGGGCAACTCCTCGCGAACGGGTGGCAACCGGCTCTGTCCTGCCCTAAGTAGCGATACTGACCTGTAACACCCAGAGGGAGGGTGAGTGACCGGTCGGTCACATATCTGAGAGGGGGCCTGCTATGAGCTCGCTAAGGGCGAAATTTGCTGCCAACTCGCGCGCCGGAACGCCGCCGCCGCGCGAGCGCATCCTCGCGGTCGCGCGCGAATTGTTTTACCGCCGCGGCATCCATGCCGTCGGCGTCGACGCGATCGCCGAGACGGCAGGCACCAACAAGATGACGCTCTATCGGCACTTCGCCTCCAAGGACGAGTTGGTAGCAGCATGCCTGCGAGAGGTCGCGGGCGAAATCGATGCGGAATGGGATGCAATCGCCGCAGCTCATCCGGGTGACCCAAGCGGCCAATTACTGGCCTGGCTGCAGCACATCAGCGAATGGATAGCCCGCGAGGCCGGCAGGGGATGTGCACTTGCCAACGCCGCGATCGAATTGCCGGATCAGGACCATCCCGCGCGTCAGGTCGTTAGGGAGCACAAATCAGCGGTCCGGCAACGGCTCGCCCAACTGTGCCGCGCCGCTGGACTTAAAGATCCCGAAGCGCTTGCCGACGAGGCGTTCCTCTTGTGTGAAGGGGTCCGGGCCGCTGCTCAGAGCCTGGGGTCGGACGAGCCGCTAACACGGCTTCCAGTTCTGCTCAAAAGCCTGGTCGAGGAGCATACTCCTTCGGTTGAGCAATCAAATGCCGGCACGGATGGAAGTGACCGCCTATGATGCCGTGAGCCATAAGCCGCTGAACGGTGCGCACACGAGCATCATCTGCCAGCGGCGAGGCGATAGCCCCGTGCCCTCGCGAAACGCCTGTCCGAAGCGGTCCGCCTGGATTCCGGTTAAGATGCGTTCGAAGCCTAGCCAAATCCGGCCGCTCCATGCCACCACCCCGCCCAACTCTCTCTGCAACCGACCAGCACATCGGCCAGCACCAAGCCGATGACGTGACACACGCCGTTATGGGGAGCCGGAAGTCCCAGGGAGGCACTGATGTCCGACAAAATCACCAAGTCGAACACTTTCCGGCCGCTGCCACCCGAGCGACGCCCGCAGGACCCATATGGCGACGGCACCGGATGGACACGTTTTCTCAGATCGATCACCCCGTTTTTGGCCCGGACTCCGTTGCTTCCGGAGAGCCAGAGAGCACTCATACGGGAGGGAGTGTTGAAAAAATGGCCGAACAACGAGCGGCGGGAAGATCTACGTCATCTGATCACCTTCCTCAGCAGTTGCGGTCGAGCAAGCTCTTTTCTGTTCGTCCTTCTGTGTCCCCAGCTCTTGGATCGCCTGCAATTGTTCCTGCCGCTTGTGCCTGGTAACGTACCAATCTTCAAAAAGCTGCTCGATCAATGTGAGCAGTAGCTCGGCCTCATGGTCATCCACATCAACCATCACATTGATGTCTCGTTCCATGTGCGCGCCGATATTCCCGATTCTCCTCACTGCGTCAATCGCGTCCCATACATCTGGAGGCGTCAATCCTTTTATTGAGTTGATCTCGTCCTTGAGTTGAGGTTTGCTAATCTTAAAGAAGTCACGAATTCATGCCTTGCAAACAACGTCTGCTCAGAGTTGCAGATGCCTTCGGGCTGAGTTCGCAAATGAGGTACGCCTCTTCATAATCGGCCACTGTGGGTCGAGGAATATACCCCGGCTGCGGCTTCGCTTTCGACAGCGGCACGAGCCGGAAAGTCCGGATTTTCTCCGAAGTCTTTCTCCCGTTCCAACAGGAGTTTGATACGGAACCATTCCGTACAATTCAGCTTTTATAGTTGCACGGCGGCAACTCTGATTGCGACAAACCAGCACCAAACTGTCTAGCGACGAAAGCCTGTCTCATCGCGGTTTCTCCTGAAGCTACTTGTCGTTGGTCAAAAACGCACTCAGGACCGCGATGGTTCCCGCCTCGGGATAGCCGCGCTTGACAGCCCTTACCATAGGGCCACGCCGCCCAGACCTGCGCCGAGCCGACCCTGCCGGGCAGCGAGGCGTCCAACGCGGGGCTGGACCATCCATTATCTTGAAGCCGCCGGATGGGAATGCCTACGTCAGGCGGGCCCCAGGAGGGGCCTGCAATGGTCAAGTACTTCCGGCTAGCAGCCCTCGCCCTGCCCTTCATCGCCACGCCGGCATATGCCGATTTCCACGGAGGTTCCGGGGGCGGGTTCCATGGAGGATTCCGGGGCCCGGTCAGCGGTCACTTCGCCGGACGTCAATTTCGGGCATTCCGTCGCTCGCCGCAGGGCCCGGTTGTGATTGTCCCGTTCGCGGTGCCGTTCGCTTACGGCTACGTCCCAGTCCCGTGCGCCGGCATTCTTGGTGTCGATGCCTTCACGTGCGCACCTCTCTACCCATACACGTATGCACAGCCGTACCCCTATGGGCCCTGATGTCTTTCGCGGCGGTCTATTTGCTCCGAACTGTTCCGGTTTTTGCTGAGGCCGGCTGCCCCGATTTTGCGGACACAATGCGACAATTTCTCGGGATCGGTCCACTGCTGTCCGGAATAGAAAAGCTTGGACAGAGCGCATGGCTTGGATTCTGCTGTGTTTTGCAAACGCAACAGCGATCGAAGCTCGGAGAGCCCAAGCCATGCGGTTTCAGTCTAGCGTATTTACCCAACTGATGCAGCCGGTTTGTCGGCGGGTGTTCCGCAGGGCCGCGGTCGGCCGCGCCAAGTGGGGGCTGAGCGACTGGGCGCATTTTGTGAGCCTGGTGGTGGCGCAAATCGCCGGCATCCGGTCGCTGCGCGACCTCGAACGGCTGCTCGCGCACCATCCCGGCGCGATGCGCCATCTCGAAGTCAAGGCGGTGCACCGCTCGACGTTGGCTGATGCGAACCGGACGCGTCCGACCGCGCCCTTCGAGGCGGTTGCGGCGCACCTCGCGGGGCTGATCGCGCGGCACGCGCCAGGGCTGGGAGAGACGCGCTGCGGCTGATCGACGCTACGCGCATCCATGCCGGGCAGATGGTGCGGGAATGGGCGGTGGACGGCGCGCTCAAGCTGCATGTAATGCTCGACCCGATCCTGCAGCGGACGGTGTGTTTTGCCGTCACCTCGGCGCGGGTGAACGATATCACGCCGGCCAAGCGGTTCCCGATCGAAGCCGGTCTGACCTATGTTTTCGATCGTGGCTACTACGATTTCGGCTTCTGGGCGAAGCTGCACATCGCGGGCTGCCGGTTCGTCACCCGGCTGAAGAAGAACACGCCGATCCGCAATGCCAAGCCCCGGCGGGTTCCGAAGCGTGCGGCACACATCCTCGGCGACCGCATTGGCTGGCTGCCCGATCGGCTGTGCAGCAGCCGCAGAAATCCATTCACGGCGCCGGTGCGTGTCATCACCGTGCAGATCAGCAGCGGGCGAGTGCTCGATCTGATCACCAATGACCTGAAGACGCCGGCTTGCGAGATCGCGCGCCTCTACAAGGCGCGCTGGGAAATCGAGCTGTTCTTCAAGTGGATTCAGCAGAACCTGAAAATCCACCACTTCTTCGGCGCCAGCCGAAACGCCGTGACCCTGCAAGTGATCGCGGCGTTGATCGGGTTTTTGCTGGTCCGCCTGGCGCAGCTTCGCGCCCAAGCAACGCTCACGTTGCAGGAGGCATTCCGAATGATCAGCGCGACACTGCTGCAACGACGCCCCCTCAACGAGCCGCTTCATCCGCCACCGCAGCCGCCGCCCAGCCAGCACGACCTCCAGCTTGCCCTAGCAATCGGATGAGCCATTCCGGACAGCAGTGGGATCGGTCGGAGGATGTCAGTAAGTTGCTGCGGTCAAGCGCCGTCCAGTCTGTGGCTACGTCCGTATATTGGACAAATATTGGACAGGCAGACTGGACTAATCCGATAAGTCATTGAAATTGCCGGCGTCCCGTGGGGATTCGAACCCCTGTTGCCGCCGTGAGAGGGCGGTGTCCTGGGCCTCTAGACGAACGGGACCGCGCAGGCGAGTTGTACGCCGCTGGCGACTCGCTCGGCAAGCCGGGTCAGTTGCGCACGATCAGCACCACGCCCACTATCATCACGATCACTCCGATCGCCCGCCACACCGTGATCAGATGCAGCGGCATGCCGACCAGGGCGAGCTGGTCGATTGCCACGGACGCCAGCAGGTTGGCGCCGATCGTCACTGCTGCGAACGGGCCGGCGCCGATCTTATCCACGAACAGCAGCCCGGCCACCACTGCGACCGCGCCGACAATCCCACCCAGAGGAGCCCACCAGGGCATACCCGCAACCGCCTCCGCGGTGGGCAGCGGCCGCGGGAACATCGCCGCGATGATGATAAAGACACCGACAATCAGTGCGAACGAGACCAGGGTGGCAAGCCACGGATTGACCAAACCAATACGCAGCTGAGCGTTCATCGGCGGGCCGAGCGCCTGCAGCAGGCCGGCGACGACGATGAACGGATAGAGCCAGAATGTGCTCACGCGCATCGTTCCCTCAAGAGTTCCAGGGGATCAGCAGCAATCCGGCGAGCGCCAGCAACAGCGCGGGCGGCATTACCAGCACGCCCACGCGCAGGAAGCGCCAAAAGCCCACGTCCAGGCCCTCGCGCCGCAGCGCCACAAGCCAGAGGATCGTCGCCAGCGAGCCGGTCACGGACAGGTTCGGGCCGAGGTCGACTCCGACCAGCAGCGCGTCCGTGACCGCCCGTGGCACCTCCGCCGAATGCACTGCGGTCGCCGCGACCAGCCCCGCCGGCAGATTGTTCATAATGTTGCAGGCCAGGGCTAGCGACACGCCGGCCACCCAGGCGGTGCCCTGCACCGATATCTCGGCGCCACGGCGCAGCAAATCGGCGAGCTCGCTCAACACCCCGGTGCGCGCGAGACCCGCGACCAAAACGAACAGTCCCGCAACCAGGGGCAGCACCGCCCAAGAGACCCCGCGCAGCAGAGCCCACGGGGCCTCGCGCTTGCGCAGCAGCACGATCGCCGCGGTCGCCAGCCCGGCAAGGCAGGTCGGCAGTCCAAGTTCGATGTCCAGGGCGGAGCAAGCGAGGAGGATGACCGCTGTCACGGCGATGCCGATGGCAGCGACCCGCCCGCCCGCGCCCAGCGTCTGGCGATCAACGTCGGTCGCCACCGCTTGGCGGATCGCCCGCCGCTCGATCAACCGTAATACCGCGAACGTAACAATAATCGACAGCAGCGCGGGGATGATGAAGCGAGCGAGCCAGGAGGGCAGCGGCGGCATGCGGCTGGCATACAGCACCAGATTGGCAGGATTGGAGATTGGCAGGACGAAACTCGCGGCATTGGCGATCAGCGCGCAGGCGAACAGATAAGGCAGTGGCTCCGCCTTCGCCGCGCGCGTTGCTGCATAAACAGCGGGCGTCAGCACCACCGCAGTGGCGTCGTTGGACAAGAACGCCGTCACCACCACACCGACGCCGTAGATCAAAAGAAACAAGCGGCTTCCCGATCCGCGTGCCTGGCCAACCGCGACCGCGGCCAACCAGTCGAACAGTCCTTCCCGGCGCGCGACCTCCGAAAGCAGCATCATGCCGGTCAGGAAGAGATAGACATCGAGCCCCTTAGCGATTGCCCGAAGCGCGTCGAACCAGGGCAGCAGACCAAGCACCACCAGGATTAAGGCGCCGAGCATCGCCCAAATGGCTTCTGGCAGACGCCAAGGCCGAGCGATTACCCCGCCCGTGGCGAGCACCGCCACGCTCCAGGTCAGGACGTCGGCCGCCATCGTCAAACGGTGGCCGAAGCGAGGATGGTACGTAAGTGGGAGTCATCGAAGCAGACGGTCAGCACGCAGTTTTCTCCTGATCCAAGTCCGGCATCGGCCTCCCCCACCGTTCAAAAATCGTTGCGCTGCCCGCGGCCACGTGTGCACCCTGCGCTGAACTGCAACGCACGTTTTCGTTTCCGAGTAGGACGCATCCCGTCGTGTCAGGCGCAAATCATTTACCGTCCGGCGGCTCGTTCTCCGGCACGTTCGCCGAAAGCTCATCGAGCCAAGCGCGTGCGTTGCCGTCCGAGGGCGCGCGCCAGTCTCCGCGCGGTGACAGCGCGCCGCCAGCAGTTACTTTCGGTCCGTTGGGTAACGCCGAGCGCTTGAACTGGCTGATGGTAAAGAAGCGATGCAGAAACACGCCGAGCCAGCGGCGGATCTCGGCCAGCGGGTAGGCAACGCGCAGCTGCTCGGGGAAGCCCGGCGGCCACGCCCCGCGCGCGGCGTCTTCCCAAGCTTGCAGCGCAAGAAACGCAATCTTTGACGGTCGAAACCCATAGCGTAGCGTGTAGAACAAATTGAAATCCTGCAGCGCATATGGCCCGACTTGCGCTTCAGTGCTTTGCGGCTGCTCGCCCGCACCAGCGGGAATCAGTTCCGGTGAGATCTCGGTATGTAGAATGGCATCCAGCGTCGCCAGCACCTCAGCCTCGAACTGCGCGGACGAAATCACCCAGCGGATCAAATGCTGGATCAGCGTCTTTGGCACACCCGCATTGACGTTGTAGTGCGACATCTGATCGCCCACGCCATAGGTGCACCAGCCCAACGCCAGTTCGGACAAGTCGCCCGTGCCGATCACGATACCATCCCGCTGGTTGGCGATCCGAAACAGATAGTCGGTGCGCAGGCCCGCCTGCACGTTCTCGAACGTCACGTCATAGACCGGCTCGCCGCGCGCAAAGGGATGGTCGATGTCATGCAGCATTTGCCGCGCGGCGGGGCGTATATCCAACTCCTGCCAGGTCACGCCCAGCGCGCGCATCAGGGCAATGGCATTCGCCTTGGTCGCCTCGCCCGTCGCGAAGCCCGGCAGCGTGTAGGCAAGTATATCGGCGCGCGGACGCGCCAGCCGATCGAAGGCCTGCGCGGTTACGATCAGCGCCTGCGTTAAATCCAGTCCGCCAGAGACACCGATCACCGCCCGTCTTATCCGAGCGGCACCCAGCCGCTGCGCCAGGCCGGATACCTGAATGTTGTAGGCTTCGTAACAGTCCTGCGCGAGCCGCGCGGGATCGGCGGGGACGAACGGAAATCGTTCCACGCCACGCCGGAAGCCGACATCGCCCGACGGGGGTTCGAGGCTGAAACCGATGCGTCGAAACGCGTCGATCGCGCCTTGGTGCGTGCGGCGATTGTCGTCAAACGTGCCCATCCGCATCCGCTCCTGCCGGAGCAGATCGAGATCGATATCGGCAATTGCGATGCGATCGCCGGACGGGAATCGGTCGGTTTCTGCCAGCTTGGCGCCGTTCTCGAAAATCGTCGCCTGCCCGTCCCAGGATAGATCCGTGGTCAATTCGCCCTCGCCGGCTGCCGAATAGACGTAGGCCGCGAGGCAGCGCACTGATTGCGACTGGCACAGCAGTCGGCGCGTGTCCGCCTTGCCGATAGTGATCGGGCTTCCCGAGAGATTTGCCAGCACCGTGGCGCCCGCCAAGGCCGCGAAGGAACTTGGCGCGACAGGCACCCAGAAATCTTCGCAGATCTCGGCATGCACTACGAGACCCGGCACGTCCTCGGCCGCGAACAGCAGATCCGCGCCGAACGGCGCTTGCATGAACGCAATCGTTGCCGTGGCGCCGCGCCATCCGTCGCCTGAGGCGAACTGGCGGGGTTCGTAGAATTCCCGATAGTTAGGCAGGTAGAGCTTCGGCACGACGCCGAGCAACTGGCCACGATGGATGGCCAGCGCCGCGTTATAGAGGCGACCGTGATGGCGTACGGGAGCGCCCACCAGCAGCAGCGGTATCAGGCTGCGCGAGGCTTCAACCAGTTTCGCCGTCGCCAACTCAACCGCGTCCAGGAGCGCGTCCTGCAAACGCAGATCTTCGATCGCGTAGGCGGACAGCGCCAATTCGGGAAGCACTGCAACCGCAACCGCATCCTCGTGGCAGGCCCGCGCGATGCGCAGCACGGCCTCGGCGTTCGCCACGGGATCGGCCACGGCCACCCGCATCGTGCAGGCGGCGATCCTGGCGAAACCGTGCCGGTAGAGAGAGCGGAAGCTCACTGGCCGCGTCTTCCCCCCAGCATGCCGCGCGCGAACTCGCCGCCGACTTCAATCGCGCGACGCCCGGCGCGCAACTCGGGATGGTAGATGTGCCAGACATGGACCATTTCCGGCCAGATCTGCAAATCAATCGGCACGTCGACCGCGCCCGCTCCACGCGCCAGCCGAATCGCATCATCCAGCAGTGTCTCCACCGAGCCGACCTGGATCAACAACGGCGCGATGCCCCTCAGATCGGCGTGGATCGGCGCGGCAAGCGGCGTGCGCGGGTCGGTATCGCTAAGATACAATTGCGCCAGTTCGATCAGCGTCTCCTTCTGTACGGTCGGATCACGTGCGGCGTTGGAAACGATACTATCGCCCAGCCCTTCCATATCGACCCAGGGCGAGATGCACCATCCGCATGCCGGCTGCGGCAGCCCGGCATCCCGGGCCGCGACCATCACCGCGACCAGCAAGCCACCGCCGGCGGAATCTCCGGCGAACGCGACCCGCCCGGCTGGTACGCCCTGCGCCAGAAGAAACCGATAGGCAGCCAGCATGTCATCGACAGCGGCCGGGAACGGATTCTCGGGCGCGAGCCGGTACTCCAGGGCCAGCACCCGTGTCCGCGCCGCCCGACCGATTTCACTGACCAGGTGGCGATGGCTGTCTAGCGAGCCGATCACATAGCCACCGCCATGCACGTAGAGCATGGCGGAATCGGCCGCTGCATCCGGCGTTGCGGTCCATTCCGCGCGCACGCCGTTCGCGTTGACGGGCCGTCACAGTTACATCGGCCGCCAATTTGTATTGCAGTCCTCGGGTGTCGATGTCGCGGCGGCGCTGCCCGATATCGGCGGCTCGCGGCCGCGCTGCGAGTTTTTCGCGTAAGGCGCCTATTTCCGGATCTTGCATGCAAATTCCTCCAATCGCTTTTATTGCTTGTCCAGTACTCCGGTTTCCCGAACTTCCATCCCGAACGCGCGTGCAACGGCGGTATGTGTGATCTTGCCAGCCTGAACGTTCAGACCCGCCCGCAAATGCGGGTCCTCGGCCAGGGCCTGCCGCCACCCTTTCGTTGCCAGCGCGATCACGAAGGGCAGCGTCGCATTGGTCAGGGCGAATGTGGAGGTGCGCGCCACGGCCCCCGGCATGTTGGTCACGCAGTAATGCACCACGCCTTCCTCCACATAGGTCGGGTCCGAATGCGTTGTCGGCCGGCTGGTGGCAAAGCAACCGCCCTGGTCGATGGCGATATCAACCAGCACCGAGCCCGCACGCATCTTGCGCACCATTTCGCGTGTGACCAGTTTCGGCGCCGCCGCACCCGGCACCAGCACGGCGCCGATCACGAGGTCAGCGCCTAATACCGCTGTCTCGATCGCTTCGGCCGTGGCGAACAGCGTTGTGGCGCGCGGGCCGAATTGCAGATCAAGCTCCTTCAGGCGCGGCAGCGACTTGTCGATAATCGTGACGCTCGCCTCCAGCCCCACCGCCATACGCGCCGCATTGGTGCCGGCAACGCCGCCGCCGAGCACTACCACTCTTGCCGGCGGAACGCCGGGAACACCGCCCAATAGGATGCCCGCCCCACCCTGCTCGCGCTCCAGGCAATGCGCGCCGACCTGCACCGACATCCGGCCTGCGACCTCGCTCATCGGCGCGAGCAGCGGCAATGTGCCGTGCCTATCAGTGACGGTCTCATAGGCGATGCAGGTCGCGCCGGAACGCAACAAGGCTTCCGTCTGGCACCTGTCAGCGGCCAGATGGAGATACGTGAACAGCACCTGATCCTCGCGCAGCAAGCCGATTTCCTGCGGCTGCGGCTCCTTCACCTTCACCACCAGATCGGTCGTCGCGAAGACCCGGGCGGCGTCGTCGGCGAGTTCCGCGCCTGCTGCACTATAGGCATGATCAGGGATGCCGATACCGGCAGCCGCGCCGCGTTCCACCGTAACCGAGTGACCGAGCGCGGTGAGCTCGCGCACGCCGGCCGGGGTCAGTCCCACCCGGTATTCATGGGCCTTGACCTCCTTGGGAACCCCGATGCGCACGAACGCTCTCCTCCGTTGAGAGAATCTTCCTCCGGCAGCGCGGGCCTGCCGGGGGCTGATATGTAAGCGTTCTTTCCAGCAATCAGGAGTGGATCAGCCGATTGCCCGGTCCTTGTGGGCCACCGGGACCAGGGCGCGGCGGCGCGGCGGTCAGGCGGCCGCGCTCGGCCGGGCTTTCATGCGATCGTACCAGCCGGCGATGTTGCGGTTCTCCGGATTCAGCGGCTGGCCGTAGCCGGAGAAGAAATCCAGCCAGGCGAACAGCATGATGTCGCCCAAGGTCAGCCTGTTGCCGCAGAGATATTGTTTGCCGGCCATCATCTTGTCGAGCCGGGTAAGCCACTCCTGTGCGATCTGCTTCAGGTCATTCGCCGCTGCGGGAATGGTGTGAATCCGGTGCTCGAACAGCTTATAGCCCTCGGCGTAGCGGAACCCGTTCGCCATCGGCTCCAGGATCTGAATGTCGATCCGCCGCGCCCACATCCGCGCCTCGGCCCGTTCCTCCGCAGTTGCGCCGATCAGGCGTTGGCCGGGGAACGTCTCATCGAGATATTCGCAGATCGCGGTGATCTCGGCGATGATCGCCTTGTTGTCCAGTTCCAGCGCCGGCAATTGGCCGAACGGGTTGATATTCAGGTAGGGTTCGCGGCGATTGTCGCCGCCCATGAGGTCGATTTCCTTGCGCGGCAACTCGATACCGCGTTCGGCCATGAACATCCGCACCGTCCGCGGATTGGGACCAACCGAGTTATAGAGAAGCACGTGTTCCTCCTCGTTGCAGAAATCCCGCTCTTCTGTCGCCGCGCGGGAGCGGGAGGTCAAGGCGGGCCGGATTCAGGCAGCAGCTTCCGCCTCGATCTCCACCATCCAGCGCGGATCGGCGAGGCCGGAGACAAATAGTAGGGTCGACGCCGGCGCGTGCTCGGCGAAGGTCATGTCCCGGGCGGCGCGATACGGAGTGAGCAGGGCGCGATCGGTCAGGAACGCCGTGGTCTTGACCACATCGCCAATCCCCATGCCATGCGCTTGCAGGATGGTGCGCAAGTTGGCGAACGCTTGGGCGATCTGGCCTTCTCCGGTCGCCGGCACCGAACCATCGGGGGCCTGGCCGACCTGGCCGGATATGACCAAGCGGCGTCGCGCCCCCTCGACGACGATGGCGTGCGAATATCGGGTCGATGGTTCCCGGACACCGGGCGGATTGCTGGCGGTAACGACGGGCATTCTTCGGTCCTCCCTGATCCGTTGCCTTCGATCATGGTCCGATGCCCGGCGAATGTATAGCTACCCGAGGCGCGGAGCCACTCTTGGGTCGATCACTGCGCCTGATCGCTGTGGGACGGCTGCGCGACGGGCCGGAGGCGGAGCTTGTCGCCCGCTATGCCGCACGGCTGCGGCCCGGGCTTGTCGTGACCGAAATTGCCGAGTGGCGCGGCGCACCGACGGAGGCCAAGCGGCGGGAGGCGGCCGCAATTCTTTCCGCGCTGCCCGAGGCTGCCTTTGTCATCGCTCTGGATCAGGGCGGCACCGCGGTGGACAGTTTGCGTTTCGCGCGGTCGCTGGAGACTTGGCTCGGCCTCGCCCGGCCGGTCTGCTTCGTAATCGGCGGCGCCGAAGGTCTGGACCGGACCGTGCTTGCGCGCGCCGACCATGTCCTGTCATTGGGGCCATTCACCTGGCCGCATTTCCTCGTCCGGGCGATGTTGGCGGAACAGCTCTATCGCGCCCGCGCGATCGCGAGCGGCCACCCGTATCACCGGGCTGGCCGGCCGTAGCCGGACATCCCCCGCACCTTTACGCGACCGCCGCTGCGGACTGCGCGCGTTCGATCGCGGCGATGACGTCCTCCGGGCGGAACGGTTTACGCACCAGATGCACGACGCCGTCCTCGCCCGCCAGCGAGCCCGGATCGGCGTATCCGGAAATGAAGACGATGGCGAGCCGGGTAAAGCGCTCCCGCGCGTGACGCGCCAGTTCCGGGCCGGTCATTCCCGGCATCACCACATCTGTCAGCAGCACGTCCGTCGGCTCGTGCTGCAGGATCGCGAGGGCTTCGCCACCGCTGGCAGCGGCAATGACCACATAGCCCATCTCCGCCAGGATCGCCTTGGTTGTCCCGCGAACGTCCGGATCGTCATCGACCACCAGCACCCGCAGGGGTCTCGCCGAAGGATTTTTCTCTCGGCACTGGGGTAGCGCGCTGACGCCCGCGACCCCGACATGGCAAGCGGGAAATAGATATGCACGGTGGTGCCCTCGCCGGGCACGCTGTCGATCCGCGCTCCGCCGCCCAGCTGGCGCGCCGTGCCGTACACTTGGCTGAGGCCCAGCCCGGATCCCCTCCCGACCAGCTTTGTGGTGAAAAACGGCTCGAATGCCTTCGCGACAACATCAGTTGTCATGCCGCAGCCGGTATCGCTGACTGAAAGCAGCGCATAGTCGCCCGGCGGTGGATCCTCGACCCGCTCCGTTTGCGCCAGCCGTACCCGTCCGGTCCCGATCGCCAGCTCGCCGCCGGATTGCATCGCATCCCGCGCGTTGATCGCGAGATTGAGCACGGCGAGCTCCACCTGTGCCTTGTCGATCATGACCGGAGCCAGGCCCTCGTGCAGTGCGATCTGCAATTTGACTCGGCTGCCGACCGCGCTCTGGACGAGCGTGCGCAGCCCCTCGACCAGCTCATTGAGATCCGTGGGCCGGGGGAGCAAGGGCTGGCGGCGTGAGAATGCCAGCAATTGACCGGTCAGCGTAGCGCCACGCTCGACCGCCGCCCGCATCGTAGCCAGCCGGGCCAGCGTCTTCGGGTCGGCCTTATGAGTTAATTCCAGGAGATCGACATTGCCCATCACGACGGCCAACAGGTTATTGAAGTCGTGCGCCACGCCGCCGGTCAGCCGGCCAATCGTTTCGGCCCGTTGCGCGTGACGCAGTGCCCCCTCGACCTGCGAGCGCTCCTCCAATTCCGCGATCGTTTGGCTACTGGCGCGCTCGGCCGCGTCCTTTGCCGTGCGCAAGCTGCCAACCAGAGCCTCTATTTCGGCGGAGCGCCGTGCCAAGGCGAGTAACAGCGTTCCGACCAAGCCAGCATCAGCGGCCGAGATCAGGACCAGCGCCATTGCTTCCCGCCGCCAAGCCATGATGGTCAGGCCGATGATCCCGCCGGCTAGAACGCAGGCGAGAATTTGCAGTTGGCGGCTGAGGTCGCGTTGCTTCGGACAGATCGCGGTAGACGCCCGCTTTAGTTGTATCACGGCCGTTCTCTCTCCGTCCTGATTGTGCGACAGGAGCGAGCAAGTCTAACTCACGAGTTCGTGACCGCGAGTGCTACCGCAATTCAGTCTGCTCGGGCCGCCTCACCTGTATGGTGGGCCATGGTCGATACGCCAGCGCCCAATTCTTCTCTCCCGCCAGTTGCGCTCGCCCTCCAGGGCGGCGGCTCGCATGGGGCGTTTACTTGGGGCGTGCTCGATCGGCTGGCCGAAGAGGTTGCAGCGGGACGACTTTCCATCGCCGGGCTGAGCGGCGCGAGCGCCGGGGCGATTAACGCGGCGCTGTTTTCCTGTGGCCTGGCGATCGGCGGTGCGGATGCGGCGCGAGCCAAGTTGCGGGCATTCTGGGAAGCGCTTGCCAGACGCGGTTTCTGGTCGGGCAATTCGCTGTTCGGTTTCGCCGATCCCGGCGCCTTCGGTTTCAATATTGATTGGAGCCCTGGCGCTATTCTGCTGGAAGCGGCCTCGCTGGTCGTCTCCCCGTACACCAACGTATTCTATGCGGAACCGCTGGCCCCTCTGTTAGAGAATGCGTTTTCCGCCGCCGAGCTCGACGCACTGAACCACTCGGGACTGCGGATTTTCGTCTCGGCGACCAATGTGCGCACGGATGCGCGTCGCGTCTTCACGCAGCCTGAGATTACGCGCGACGTGCTGCGTGCCTCGGCCGCTTTGCCAACCGAATTCCGGGCGGTCGAAATCGCCGGCGAGCCGTACCTGGGATGGCGGATACTTGGGGAATCCGGCGCTCAATCCGCTCATCGACGTGGCCTCGGACCTGCTGCTGGTGTTGGTCAATCCGCTGGGCGACCCGCGCGCGCCACCCATCGGCGCGCGCCAGATCCTCGATCGGCTCAATCAGATCACCTTTAACGCATCGGTCGTGCTGGAGGCGAACGCGATCGAAGCGGTCAACCGGGTGCTCGCCGCTGGCGCGGGGTCAGGCGGCAAATACAAGCCGGTGCGTTTGCATCTGATCCGCAACGAGCGGTTCCTGGGCTCCCTCGGCTTCGTTTCTAAATCGAGCACGTCGTGGCCGTTGCTGGAAGACTTGTTCGAGCACGGCCGGGCGGCCGCAAACGCCTGGGTCCGGGACAACCTGCGCAGGTTGGGACGGTCGCCTTCGGTCGATCTACACGCGGAGCTGATCACGCCGCTCCTCAATGGCTAGGCCCCGGGCCGGGCCCGGCGCGGGCTGAGGTGGAATGCCCCCCACTGCGCGCGGCAAAAACAGCCGGTGCCCGCGGACCCTCGCTTGCGGCGCCAAACTTCCCCATATGGCAGGCTCTGTCCCGCCATTCCGTTCAAGGAGTTTCATCCCGTGTCCGAAGCAATCCGCCTGACCCGCCTGCCGTCCGGCCTCACTGTCGTCACGGAGCGGATGGAGCGGGTCGAGACGGTTTCCCTGGGCGCCTACGTGGCCACCGGCTCGCGCAACGAGACCGAGGCTGAAAACGGCGTCTCGCATTTTCTGGAGCACATGGCGTTCAAGGGCACGGAACGGCGGACGGCGGCCGCAATCGCCGAGGAGATCGAGGCGGTCGGCGGCCATCTCAATGCCTACACCGCCCGCGAGCAGACCGCTTATTACGCCAAGGTACTCAAGGAGGATACCGCGCTGGCCGCCGACATCATCGGCGACATCCTCACCCATTCGACATTCGAGCCGGAGGAGTTGGAGCGCGAGCGCGGTGTGATCTTGCAAGAGATTGGCCAAGCGAACGACACGCCGGACGACATCGTTTTCGACCATTTTCAGGCGGCGGCTTTCCCCGCACAGCCGATCGGTCGCCCCGTGCTCGGCACCGAGGAGGTGATCCGCGAAATGCCGCGTGCCGCGCTGACCGGCTACATGCGGCGCCATTACGCCGCCTCGAATGTGGTCGTGGCTGCGGCCGGCGCGCTGTACCATGAGCAGATCGTGGCGCTGGTGCAGCAACATTTCGCCGACTTACCGGCCGAGCCTGCCCCCAAGGCGCGGCCGGCGCGCTACAAGGGCGGCGAGTTCCGCGAGGCACGCGAGCTTGACCAGGTGCATGTCGTGCTCGGATTTCCCTCAACAGGCTATGCGGACCCCGACTACTACCCGACCCTGCTCCTTTCCACGCTGCTGGGCGGCGGGATGTCGTCGCGCTTGTTTCAGGAAATCCGTGAGAAGCGGGGCCTCGTATACGCGATCTATTCCTTCGCCGTTCCGTTCATGGATGGCGGGCTGTTCGGGATTTATGCCGGAACGGGGGAAAGCGAGGCCGAAGAGCTGGTGCCGGTCACGCTGGAGGAACTGCGCAAGGTGCAGATGGAGGTCACGGAGCCCGAGCTTGCCCGGGCGCGTGCCCAGGTGAAGGCTGGGCTGTTGATGTCGCTGGAGAGTACCGGCAGCCGCTGTGAGCAAATTGCGCGCCAGTTGCAGGTCTTCGGGCGGATCGTTCCGGTCGAGGAGACGGTCGCGAAGATCAATGCCGTGACGATTGATCATGTCCGCCACGCAGCGTCGCGCCACTTCCGGGCGGTGCCCACGCTTGCCGCCCTGGG
This sequence comes from uncultured Pseudomonadota bacterium, assembly GCA_963822675.1. Classification (GTDB taxonomy): domain Bacteria; phylum Pseudomonadota; class Alphaproteobacteria; order Acetobacterales; family Acetobacteraceae; genus CAWGIP01. The sequence continues at coordinate 26,253 of CAWGIP010000028.1, forward strand.
TCCGGCCGAACGGGTGCCGCGGCTCGCGGATATCGCGGATCGGCTCGCTGCGTAAGCGGGCATCGGGGACAGGGACGCATCGTTAATGGACCATATCGCGTTGCTCCAGGACTTGCTCGGCCGGGCCCGTGCCGCCGGGGCCGATGCCGCCGATGCCGTACTCGTGGCCGGCACGTCGCTGTCCGTGCAGCGGCGGCTCGGCCAGACCGAGCATGTGGAGCGTTCCGAGGGACGCGATCTTGGACTGAGGGTGTTCGTGGGCCGGAAATCGGCGGTGGTCTCCTCGACCGCCATCGACCCCGCACGGTTCGATGAGCTGGCCCGGCGCGCCGTGGCAATGGCACGCGTCGTGCCGGATGACCCGTTCAACGGTCTGGCGGACACGGCGATGCCGCCGGAACCGGTCCGACTTGACCTCGATGATCCGGGCGAGCCGGACACCGCCGCCCTGGTAGCCCGCGCGTCGGCCGCCGAGGAAGCCGCGCTCGCGGTCAAGGGCGTCACCAATTCCGAAGGCGCGGAAGCCGGGTTCGGGCGAACCGAGGCCGTGCTGGTCACTTCGGCGGGTTTCGCCGGGCGCGTGCAGCGCACCAGTCATTCCGTCTCTGCGAGCGCGCTCGCCGGCAGCGGAACAGGCATGCAGCGCGACTACGATTACCACTCGACGGTGCATCTGGCTGACCTGGATGATCCCGATAAAATCGGGCGGAGCGCGGGCGAGCGGGCCGTGGCCCGGCTCGATCCGATCCGCCCAGCGACGGCTAAGCTGCCGATCGTGTACGATCCTCGCGTGGCCGGCGGCCTGGTCAATCACTTCGCCGGCGCGATAAACGGTGCGGCCGTCGCGCGCGGGACGTCGTTTCTGATCGACAAGCTGGGCAAGGGCGTGTTCGCGCCGGGCATCACCGTGCATGACGATCCCAGGCGCGTTCGGGGCCTGCGGTCGCGCCCGTTCGATGGCGAAGGCACGCCGACAGCCGCAAGAAAGCTGGCGGATGGCGGCATCCTGACGACGTGGCTGCTCGATTCGCGTTCGGCGCGGCAGCTCGGAATGCAGTCTACCGGACACGCCGTGCGCGGCGCGGGCGGCCAGCCCTCGCCGGGCCCGTCCAATCTATATCTGGCCCCTGGCGAGCTGACACCTGCCGCGCTGATGGCGGACATCAAGCTTGGGCTTTACGTCACCGAGTTGATCGGCGCGGGCATCAACAACGTGACCGGCGATTACAGCCGGGGTGCCGCCGGGTTCATGATCCGGGACGGTGCTATTGCCGAGCCGGTCGCGGAGATCACGGTCGCAGGCAACCTGGTCGAAATGTTTGCCAACCTGACTCCGGCGAATGATCTGGTCTTCCGGCGCGGCACCGACGCGCCCACAATTCGGGTGGACGGGATGACGATGGCGGGGGCGTGAAACGGACCCTGTCGCGCACGGCCGGCGATCACCATATTCGGCCGGTCCTCACGGAGGGGCGAGCCGCATGCGCGGAGCATCAATATTGCTGGCGGTTGTCATGGCAGCGGGCTTGGCGCTGGCGCCGAGCCTTGCGGATGCGCGCGCGGGCGCCGGCGCCTCCATGGGCAGCCGCGGCGGCTACACATGGTCGGCCCCGCCCAGGACCAACACGGCGCCCTATTCGGCGCAGCCATTTCAGCGCAGCCTGACGCCGCGTGAGCCGTCGAATTACGGGGCGGGCGCGATGGCGCCGGGCTACGGATACCGGTCGGGCTTCGGCTCCGGCCTGCTGGGCGGATTGCTGGGCGTCGGGCTCGGCAGCCTGCTGTTCGGCCATGGATTCGGCGGCGGGTTCTTCGGCTTCTTCGGGTTCCTGCTGCGTATCCTGATCCTGGTGCTGATCGTGCGTTGGCTGATCGGCCTGTTCCGCCGCCGCAGCGCGCCCGCCTTCGCGGGCGGCCCGGGCGGCGGGTTCTTCGGCTTCGCCCGGCGCGCCGACATGGCGCCGCCTCCCCGGCCCGTGCCGGGCGGTGGCGGCAGTTCGCCTCCCCTGGCCATCGGGCCGGCCGATTACCGGGCCTTTGAGGACGCGCTGCAGAACGTGCAGGCCGCGTGGAGCCGGCACGACATCGAAGCTCTGCGCCGTCTCGCCACCCCGGAGATGGTCAGCTATTTCGCCGAGCAGCTTGCCGATCAGGCAAGCCGGGGGGTGCGCAACACGGTCTCGGATGTCCGTCTGCTGCAGGGCGACCTGGCGCAGGCCTGGTCCGAGCAGGGACGCGACTACGCGAGCGTGGCGATGCGGTTCTCAATGATCGACGTGACCCGCGATGCCTCGGGTCGGGTGGTGGACGGCAGCGCCACCGAGCACACGACGGCGACGGAGTTGTGGACTTTCGTGCGCGCGCGCGGCGGGCATTGGCTGCTGTCGGCGATTCAGCAGGCGCGGTGAGGGCCGGACGGGCGGACGGTTCAAGCCATTCGGAACACCCGCACCACTTCGTCGCCGTAATGATTAATTACCTTCACTGCGATCCGCCCTGAGCGCGGGAGAGGGAATGGCCGGCTCTCGGCGCTGTACAGGCTTGCCCACGAATCCTCATCGACCTCGGCCTTGAGTGCCGCCTTCAGTTTCTCGTACGGGTCTTTCCCACCGAGGAAATACGCGTGGCGAACGAAGAAGCTGTCGCCGTCGTAGTTGGTGTCGAGGAACCAGCAGGCAACGTCGTCCTCCACGCGGCCCGAAGACCGTACCTCGCCCGTGGTTGGATCAAAGATTTCGACTCCTTTCAGCCGTATCACACAGCGCCCGTCCTCCAGTTGATCGAGCGCGATGTCCGGCTCGCCGAACACCACGAACAGATTGCCGCCGCCGGCCTTGTAAGCGTCCGCCGCGTGCAATTCCTGGCTCATGCGCGCTTTCAGCACGACCAGGCGGCCCAAGTTCATCGTGGTTTCGCCGACCAGCGGATCGAAGGCGAAGCCGCAGATCACCAGCGCGTCGGCCCAGTCCCGACATTCGCGCGCCGCCTCGCGCACCAGTTCCTGCCCGACGGTGCCGTATTCCGGGCCGATGACGATAGCCGCCCGGCGCTGCTGGCCGGCTTCCTCATAGGTCGCTTCGGCCGCGACATAGCCTTGTCCCGGCCACGGCCGGATCGTGACGAACGTCAGCCGCTCTTTCTTGCGAGTGTTCTGCACGCCTGCCTTGGCGAGATTATCCAGCACCGCCGTCACGAAATCATCGCTCGCCTGAGCGCACCCGTTCTGCTTGCCCCCTCTCCCTGCGGGAGAAGGCCGGGGTGAGGGGCTGCCAACCGGCTTCCCTGTCGCCGGCGCCTCCTCCCCCAGCGCTTCCAAAAGCGCCACGTCCTCTTCCTCCGCCGTGGGCAGCACCCGATGCGGGGAAAGGCTTTCGACCGTAAATGGCCCGGTTACCCGGACCGTGTTCCGCTTGGGGTATGGCCGATCGTGCAAGAACTCCGTCTCCGCGTTCCGCGCGATCGAGGCATCTATCTCCGCCTGCCGCTGTCGGCGCAGGTTCCAGAAGGTGGCGAGTGCGGTTTGTTTTGACCCCTCACCCCGACCCTCTCCCGTTGGGAGAGGGGGCGCGGTGGGCACCTTCCGTGTCTTACCCAAAGCAATCCCCTCTCCCTCCGGGAGAGGGTTAGGGTGAGGGAGCTTTCCTTGCCCGTCTCCCTCCGGTATAGGGTCAGGGTGAGGGTCAGCGTGAGGGCCAGGGCGCGGCACCTCCCACTCCTCCCAGGCTTTGCCGAACGCCGCATTCGCCGCCGCCCGCGCCGCATCAACCAGCGGCAGCCACTTGTCGTGGATCACATCGATCTCGGCGTTATTGGCGATCGATTTCAGCGTCACGTGCGGCACGCGCTCCAGCACGAAGCCTTGCCGAATGTCGCGCCGGAACGGGCCATCCGGGGCTGGATGGCCGGTGATCTCCGCCTCTTTCTCCACGCCCTCGGCGCTGTCGCGCAGCAGATAGGCCGGATGCCGCGCCGCCATCAGCCGCGTGCGCGCGAGCGCGAGTGCCACGCGCGAAGTATCGACGGTGATCCAGCGCCGCCCCCATTGCTCGGCGACGAAAGCAGTGGTGCCGGAGCCGCAGGTGGGATCGAGCACGAGGTCGCCGGGGTCGGTGGTCATGAGGAGACAGCGTTCGATGATGGGCAAATCCGTTTCAACGACATACCTCTTGGCGCTCGCAAATCCTGCGATGGTGGTATCCGTCCAGAGCGGTCCTATTGGAAAACAGCGAAAATCGTCCAAGTAGCGCACGTAACAAAGCGTGTTACCGGAGGCTCCAAGGCGGTCTGCGCTGGCGAGGCGGGCCATTCCCATTTCGTTTGTTTTCCAGCGCGATGTTTCTGTCGGGCGAAACGTCTTCCCTGAGAGCCGGACTGGAAACCAACTAGCTGCGCCCTCTCCCTTTTCGCGTCCAGATGCCTGACTGGTGATGTTATCCAGCCTTAATACACGCCCGACTGTCGCGTTTTCATTCGATAACCGTTCGATAATGCCTTCTGGCATTCGAACCTTGGTGTAGGCGCTTGCACCACTGCCTCCGACCTCCTTAGTGCGATACAGCGGATGAAACTTAGTTCGCTCGTGGTCGCGCGCATACCACAGTAGGTAATCGAACTGTCGTCCGAGAAATTCCCCAGTGGAGCTGCTGCTTTTTACGAATGCAATCGTGCTTACGGCATTCTGGCTGCCAAGCACCTCATCCATAAGCCCGCGCACAAGATGCACATTCTCATCTCCGATCTGAACAAACACACTCCCACTCTCGCTCAGCAACTCCCGCGCCACCACCAGCCGATCTCGCCAATACGAAAGATACGTGTGCACCCCATCCCTCCACGTATCCCGAAACGCCTTTATCTGCTCCGGCTCGCGGCTCAGACCGTCGAGCTTGCCCTCCTTCACATCGCGCGTCCGCGTGCTTGGCTGCCAGTTGCTTGAGAAACGGATGCCGTAAGGCGGGTCCAGATAAATCATCTGCACCCGGCCGCGCAGCCCTTCCTTTTCGGCGAGGCTGTTCATCACCAGAAGCGAGTCGCCCAGGATCATCCGGTTCGACCAGTTCTCGGCGTGCGCGTAGAATTCCAGCTTCGCCTCGGGATCGGCGATGCGGTCGAAGCCGCCGAACAGATCGGCTTGTCCCTCGCAACCGTTGGAGACGCGCCGCAGATCGCGGATCAGTGCCTCGGGTAGTACTTTTTCTTGAATGTAGATCGGCACCGTCGGCACGCTGAGCGGCGCAGCATCGTCCCCGTCCTTGCCGCGCCAGACGAGCTGCGGGTCAAGGTTGGTGTTGCGCGGATACAGCAGCGGGGGCGCGCTGCTCTCGGCTTCCCGCATCAGCGAGGATGTTTCGGCCGTCGGGATGTTCGGGCGCGTTACGTCGGCCGGGTGTCGCAGCGTTTCCACATCGGTCGGGGTTGCAGGCTGCGGTCTGCCGGTCATCGTATATGGTCCGTGTCGTCGTGTTGCGGGCAGCCCTCACCCCGGCCCTCTCCCGAGGGGAGAAGGGGCGTTGTTGGCATAAGCGTAGTCCCCTCTCCCTCTGGGAGAGGGTTAGGGTGAGGGGCCTTCAGCGCCATCCGTATCGCCGTCACCACCCCCTCCAAATTTTCCATCACATCCCGGTTCGCAAAGCGCAGCACCCGCACGCCTTGCGCTTGCAACCACGCATCGCGCCGCGCGTCTCGCGCTGGCGCCGATGCGGCACTATGGCTCTCGCCATCCAGCTCAATCGCGAGCCGCTCGGTGAAGAACAGGAAGTCGAGCACGTAGGTGCCGTAGCGGAGGTGGTGGAAAAAGGGTGGCGTAATCTCCGAGTAGGTCAACAACTCGCAACCGGCGTTGGCGCGCCGGCGGAGATCACGCCATGGAAAAGAATAGCACGATGGACGGCGGGCCGCTGTTTGCTGGAGAGACTTGGTTCGACCCGATCGAGGCCGAGTTGCGGGAGCGGATCCGAAGCTTTCTGGAAGAGATGGTCGAGCAAGAAGCGACGGCTGCCTTGGGACGCAGCCGCTACCAGCGGGGCGCGTCTGCGGGCTACCGGAACGGCACGCGGTCGCGCCGGTTGCTTGGCTCGTTCGGTCCGGTGGAGATCGCGGTTCCCCGGGCCCGGCTGTTGGCTGCCGATGGCGCCAGCCGAGAATGGCGGAGCACGGTGCTGCCGCGCTACGTCCGGATGACTCGACAAGTCGAGGCGCTGATTGCATCGGCCTATCTCGCCGGCACGAACACTCGGCGGGTGAAGCGGGCGCTCGGGGCGCTGTTCAAGGGCGCGATCGGCAAGGACGTGGTCAGCCGCGTGTGGCGCAAGGTGAAGACCGACTGGGACGCCTGGATGCGCCGCGATCTGGCTGAGGAGGACATCGTCCGACTGATCCTCGATGGCAGCGTGGTGCGCGTGCGCCTCGACCGCAAGGCCACCAACATCTCGCTCCTGGTTGTCCTCGGCATCCGCCGCGACGGGCAGAAGGTTCTGCTGGCGGTGCGCAACATGGGCGGCGAGAGTGAAGCCGCCTGGCGCGGCGTGCTCGATGACCTCGTCGCGCGCGGTTTGCGGAGCCCCGAATTCCTGATCATCGATGGCGCCGCCGGACTGGAGAAGGCGCTTGCCGCGCTGTGGCCCGAGGCGCCCATCCAGCGCTGCACGGTGCACAAACACCGCAATCTGCTGGCGCACGCGCCTGATGCGCTGCACGAGGAGATCTCTGCCGACTACACCGACATGATCTATGCCAAGACGGCAAAGGAGATCGAGACACGCCGCAAGTCGTTCCTGCGCAAGTGGCGTCTGAAATGCCGCGCCGTGGCTGATAGCTTGGAAGAAGCGGGCGATCGGTTGTTCACCTTCACCCGGCTGCCCGAAAGCCAATGGAAATCGGCGCGCACCACGAATGCCGTCGAGCGATTGCACGAAGAGTTCAAGCGGCGTGTCAAGACGCAAACCGTTCTGCCCTCGGCGGAGACTGCGGCGATGCTGTTCTGGGCGTTGCTCGCTTCGGGGCAGATCACGATGCGAAAAGTCGATGGTTGGCAAACGCTCCCCGAGAAACTCACCCCTCAATGCATTGACTTGGCAGCTTGACCCGATATCTCATTGCATTTGGAGACATCGCTGTACCCAATTTCCACATCAATCGCGACGGCACCAGCACGTATGGCCCCAGCGGCGACTGCCGGCGGCACTTCGCGCCCGGCGCATCGTTGCGAAGCGCGGGCCATAGGCGCCGTTCGGCTGGGGTCTGATGGCGCCGTAGGGCTCGGGCGCGGGTGACGAGACTGCGGCCTTGCTCGCGGGCTTTTCCTAGTCCCTCACCCCGGCCCTCTCCCAAGGGGAGAGGGGGCGCGGTTCGTGCGCTCTGCGCCCCCTCTCCCTCAGGGAGAGGGTCGGGGTGAGGGCCTTTCACACCGCTCATTTCCCCAAAAACTCCCGCACCGCTTCGGCCACCCCATACGGCCCGTCCACTCGAAGGAAATCCCACCGGCCGAACCGTCCCGCCGCATTCACCGAGGGCACCCAAAGCGCCCGCATCGTGTGATCCTTGGCGTCGTCCTGCGCGTCGCGCTCGCCCTTCACTTCCAGCACCAGATGCAACGGATTGTCAGGGCCAGCGCCGTCGTCCAGCACGGCGATGAAGTCAGGGCGATAGACGTGATCGTTAGCGCCATGCGTATACGGCACCTCGAAGCCGAGGCGATCGTTCTTCACGTAGCGCAGCACCTCGGGCATCGCCTCCAAAAGCTGCGCGCAGGCTGCTTCCCAGTTGCTGTCACAGACAATATAGTTAATCTGGCAACGAGTGGGATCGGGCTCCCAAAGGTTGGTTTTCGTGGTGTTGAAGCCGACGTGCCTTGTGCTGTCCTGTTCGTTGTAGGGATCGAGGATCGGGCGCAGCGTGCCGGCGCCGCCCTGACTTTCCACGCAGGCGCGATAGACGCGCTGCGCCGCTTTGTCGGCCACGTCACGCCAAAGCAGGTAGGCCGGAAACGTGCCGCCGATGCAATTCAGGCACTCGGCCATCCATCGCCGTGTAACCGCCAGCAAGCACGGGAACAGCCAGGGCTTGCGGTTCCCCTCCTGATCGCGGAACCAGCGGTTCAGTGTGTAACCAGCCAGGTGAAAGGCGACGGTGGCCTCGCGCTGTTTGCGCATTTCCTCCAGCGATAGCCTGATGGTCTCGCCGATAAAAGGGGCGTTGATTGCGTCCGGAGGAGCCAACTCCGGGGTGACGACGAACCGGCTTTCTGGCGTGAATGTTGCCGTCAGGCGGCCCGGCGGGAGCACAACGCGATAGCCGATAACCCGCGGAAAACGGATTTCCAGCCTGTCTCGCTCCGGCAACACGGCCTGAATGCGCGTGGTCGGCTTGGGCGGGCGGTAGTCGCTCTTTGAGTTGGCGGGGATGAACGAGAAGGGGATGCCGAGAACCTCGGCGTATTCCGGCTCGAACATCATTCGCTCAGGTTCGATCGGATCGTAGGAGACCCGGCGCAGCGCCCGGCCGATCACCTGCTCGCACAAAAGCTGTGTGCCGAAGGCGCGCACGCCCAGCACGTGCGTCACCGTGCGTGCGTCCCAGCCTTCGGTCAACATGGAGACCGAGACAACGCAGCGAATTCTGCTCGCCGAGGCGGCCTTGCTGGCCGACCGTGTTCATCACTTCGCGCAGCAGGTCGGCATCGCTCAGCGCCTCGGCCTCGGCATGGCGGCCACGGGCGCGAAGGTCGCGCTTGAAGGCTTCGATCTCAGGGGCGGCTAGCTTGCGGAAGCTGTCGGACAGGGCCTCACCGCTTTCCAGTTCCTGGCTGTCGATCAGAATCGTGTTGGGCCGCGAGAGCATTCGCCGCGCGCCGGGGCCGAGGTCTTCGACATTGGAGAAGAGCGGGAGATTGCCGGGGATGAGGACCGTGGTGCGGCCCTCACCCCGGCCCTCTCCCGTTGGGAGAGGGGGCGCGGTTGGCGTCGCCCCGGCCTCCCTCGGAATGATCCCCTCTCCCTCCGGGAGAGGGTTAGGGTGAGGGATGTCCAACGTCCGCTCATGCCCGGCGATCCAGTCGAACACGAGCTTTGATGTCGCGGTGTTGTTGCATACGACTATGAATACCGGGGGCGTTGCGCCATTTTTCGCCCGCCAGTTGGCGAAAATCTTGGCGTAGTGCTCGTAAAGCGCCTGCAAAGCTCCGGTGAGCTGGCTCGGCAGCTCCTCCGGTTCCTGCGTCCTGGCCTGCTTGCCCCGGCCCGCCTTTGGAAGTTTGTCGCGAACATGCCGGTACACGTGCCTATAGACCGGCTCGTCAGCGCCGGGCAGGTCCTGGACAGGCACTCGTGGCACTTTCACGATACCGCACTCGATGGCGTCGATCAGCGAGAAGTCGGAGACGACCCAGGGAAACAGCGTCCCCTCCGGTTCGCCCGAGCCTCGCAGGAAGAATGGCGTAGCAGACAGGTCATAAACCTGCACACGCTGCTTCAGCACGCGCTGCACCGCTTCGATACCGCTGATCCAGAGCCGCGCAGCCGTATTGTTGCGGTTGGCCTCCGCGCGCCCTTCCGCATCGAGTTTCGCGGCGCTGCCGGGCTTCTGGCGATAGCAATGGTGCGCCTCGTCGTTCAGCACGACGATCCGCTTGCGGCCGAGCAGGTTCCCGCACACGCGCTGGACCATCATTCCCTCGGTCTCCAATGTGCTGATCGGTCCGTCGCGCCCGCCCAGCACCTCTTTCGCGAGCTTCGGTGCCTCCATTGTCTCGCGCGGCTTGAAGGCGTGATAGTTGGTAATGACAATGCGCGCGCGGTTAAGATCGTCGCGCATGTCCCGCGGCACGATCTCATGCAGCGCATAGGTGTTGTTGGGATCGGCGGGTTGCAACACGCGCAGCCGATCCTTCACCGTAATGCCCGGCGCGATGATCAGGAAGGCGTCGGTGAAACGCGTGGAGTTGGGAAGGCGCGCGGCGTTCAGCGTTTGCCAGGCAATCAGCATTGCCATCACGGTGGTCTTGCCGGCACCGGTCGCCAGCTTGAAAGCGATGCGAAATAGATCGGGATTGGCTTCGGAATTCAGAACGCGAAGCCGGTCCCGTTCGCTTGCTGACGCGACTTCGGCCAGCCAGATCGCGGTCTCTACAGCCTCAATTTGGCAAAAGAACAGTCGCCGCGACCGCAACGGATCGCGCCAGTGGCGAAGCAGACGCGCGGTGATCGGCGTGACGGTCCGGGCAAACCCGGCTTCGCCCAGGGCGCGCCAGGCATCGACCTTGTCGCGAATGGCGTTGATATAGTCGTTCGAGAGGCGATTGCCGTATTCGTCTTCCAGTGCGAGGGCGCTCTGCATCGGGCTGCGATGGCGGGGCTGCGCCACCGGGACGACATATTCGCTGCGTCGACGCCCGTCGCTGATCGCTCCGGTTGGGATTCCCTGCTCGTCCAGCACCCAATGCCGTGCGGGTTTGACGAAAGGCGAATTGAGTATTGGATTGTCGATAACGACTCGCGTCACGCGAGCATTATGCAACGTCGTCAGCTCTCATAGCGATTCTCTACTCGCGCTTGCGGGGGTCCCTTTGCCGGATCCGAATTGCGCGCCGGCACACGGCCGACCGGCGCCGAGCTCGGGGCGTGCTATTGGACGTTGCTCCGTCGCCCCCTAGGATGCTTGGTGCGATCGT
>CAWGIP010000029.1:0-89261 GCA_963822675.1 uncultured Pseudomonadota bacterium
TTCCAGATCGCTCCTAGATTTTCCGTCAATCATCAAGTACGAAGTCGTTCGTTAAAAAGAGCCCCGCGCTGACCAAGCTGGCTAGAGCTTAGTGAAGTTGGCAATTCATCGTTTTTATTGAATAGCAAAATGTGTGTACCGCCTCGCAATTGGATCATAGCTAAATCGGGAAATATCCCAAACGGACGCAAGCCCAAATTTGTGTAAAATTGATAACTGACATCAATGTCACTAACCTTCATGACAAAATGTCCGAAGGCTGTAGCCGGCAAATTGTTGTTCATATTTCCATCCTCGCTTGGCGATAAACGGTGAGACGGGCTTCCACGGCGCATACCGCCATGGTAATCCGACCGCTCAGTCGGAAATAGTTATGCGACTGGCCGGTCGGAAAAGCAAGGGGCTTAGTTTGACGCGGAGAAAGGAAATTGGCCGAGATCGGATTCTGGATGCCGCCGAGAGCGTGATCCTCAATTCCGGAGGCCGAAGTTTCACGCTCGATGCCGTCGCTGAGCGGGCGGGCATCAGCAAGGGCGGTCTCGTCTATAGCTTCGCGACCAAGGACGGGTTGGTCCGCGCGGCGTTGGAGCGAGAAGTCGCGCGCTTTAAAGAAGCGGTCGGTCAACGGCTCGACGGCAAGCCGGTTAAGCCCTTCGAACTGGTCCTAGCCCACATTGAGGAAGCGCTCGATGAGGATGACGCCGCGACGCGCAAGGCGGCTTTCCTGGTAACCGCGCTTGGTACACGCCCCCGATATGATGGAGCCAGCGCGACGCTATTACCGTGCGCTGCTCGATCAGCTCTTAGCGGAGTCAGGCGAGGCGCATGAGGTCCGCAACGCACTGCTGGCTGTCGAAGGAATTTTCCTGCTGCGAGGATTGGGCTTTGTCGAGGTCTCGGCAGAAGAGCACGATCTGTCCTGCGCCACGCGCGAGATACGGTCGCCGGAGCGCTGACCAAACATCGAGGCACCGATACCCGTAGAGCTTTGGCTACCCGAAAACAGCACCTACGAACGTCGGGATTGGGTCGAGAACTGTCGGAAGGGTCGGGTCGATGAGCGGACGCTTTCTGCCTCGCCGCGTGGAGGTTGTCCGAGTTCTGGTTGCCTTCCTGAGGCATGCATTGAAGCTGTCGAATTGCAGCGAACACCACTAAAATCGACATAGTTCGGGTCGTCTGGGAGCACGTTCAGTGAGCTTTATTGAAGGTCAGGACCGAGCCCAAGTTAGCCTTCTTCAGCCCAGCATCGACGATTACATCGCTACAACTCGTTGGTTCGAGTGGTCGATGCATTCGTGGACACTCTACATCTCAACGAGCTTGGTTTCGACCGCACGATCGCTGCATCGACTGGACGGCCGGGCTTCCGTCCCGCCGACATGTTGCGCCTCTATATTTGGGGCTATCTCAATCAAGTGCGATCATCGCGGCATCTTGAACGCGCCTGCGTTCGAGACCTAGAGGCGCTGTGGCTGATGCGCCGCCTGACTCCCGACTACCGCACCATAGCCGCCTTCCGCCATGACAATCCCGAGGCGATCGTGGCGGCGAGCGCGGCCTTCGTGCAGTTCTGCCGCGAAGAAGGGCTTATTGGCGGGCGTATGGTGGCGCTAGATGGAACGAAGATGCGAGCCGTCGCCAGTCCGAAGAACATTGCCGGCGCCGAACGTCTCACCCGTGACATCGAGCACACCGAGAGGGAAATCGCCTATTACCTCGACCGCCTAGACATCATCGACGAGACCGCAGCCCAGGGCTACGAGGATCAGCCGTTGCATCGGGAAGGGTTTAAAGCGGCGATCGCTTCTCTACAGCGCCGGAAGGATCGGCTGGCACAAAGGCAGCAGGAGCTGCAGAGCCGGGACGAAAAGATCCTCGTCTTCGGCGAGCCGGAGGCAAAGCCGATGGGTTATGGCCGCGCTCCAAGACGCCCTCATACAATATCCAGAGCGTCGTCGACGTCGAGAGCGGCCTGATCGTCCATCACGACGTCTACAACGACGCGGACGACGGCCATCTGCTCCATCCGATGGCGGTCGCCGCGAAAGAGGTGTTGGAGACGAAAGTCTACAGGTGCTGACCGACGGGGGGTATTCCAACGCCGAAGAGATCGCTCGGTGCGAGCGCGAGCACGTCCAAGTGGCGGCTCCGATCAAGCGCGGCGCGATGAACTCGGACCACTTCCGGCCGGTGCAGTTCGTCTATGACGAGACGACCGACACGATCCGCTGCCCTGCGGCGCAGACAATGCGCCCGTCCGGCGAACACACCCGCAACCGAGCTATCCGATATCGAACGCCCGCATGCGGCAACTGCGGCTTGAAGCCGAAATGCACACCTGGTGCCCAGCGCACGATCCACAGGCTCGTCGATCAGAGCGCGCTGGACCGCATGGAGGCGCGAATCCATGCGGACCCCAGCTTGATGACGATCCGACGATGCACGGTTGAGCATCCGTTTGGAACGATCAAGCGGATGTCGGGCGGCGGAAAATTCCTCACAAGAGGGCTCAGGGCGGTGAAGGCGGAAGCGGCGCTCTCTATCCTGGCCTTCAACATCCTCCACGCGGTCAACGCCTTCGGAGCAGCGGCGATCACGCCGTGCTGAGACGTGTCGTCGCCGCGCTTCGCCCCACTCGCCCCGGGCCGGCCGGAGTTTTGGCACAGCCTGTCCCCCGCAACGTCCTGCCGGCTAGGATGTCGCTGAAGGAGAGGCGCATGCGCACGCGGGTGGGGATTGTCGGGGCGGGGCCGGCCGGATTGCTGTTGTCTCATTTGCTGCATCTGGAGGGCATGAACTCCGTTGTCCTGGAAGCTCGCGCGCGTGACTACGTGGAACACCGTATCCGGGCGGGCGTGCTGGAGCACACGACCGAGGACATCTTGGTGCAATCCGGCGTCGGCGAGCGGATGCGGCACGAGGGCCTGTTGCATCAGGGCATCCGGCTGCGCTTCGGAGGCAAGGACCATCGCATCGATTTCGGCGCCCTGACCGGGCGGCACGTAATGGTCTACAGCCAGCACAAGGTGGTGCAGGACTTGATTGCGGCGCGGCTGGCAGCCGGCGGGCAGATCGTCTTCGGGGCGGAGCGCGTTGCGATCCACGACTTCGGCACCGACCGTCCACGCATCAGCTTCCGCGCGCAAGGTCGGAAGCAGACGCTGGACTGCGATGTGATCGCCGGATGCGACGGGTTTCACGGCGTCTGCCGCCCTTCGATCCCGGCCGATCAGTTGCGTATCTACGAGCGCGAATATCCGTTCGGATGGCTCGGCATTCTATCCGAGGCGCCGCCCTCGTCGGAAGAACTGGTCTATGCGAAGCACGAGCGCGGTTTCGCGCTGCTGTCCATGCGCTCGCCTCTGGTCAGCCGGCTATATCTGCAATGCGCGCCAGACGAGGATATCGACGCATGGTCGGATGACCGCATTTGGGCTGAGTTGCAGACCCGTCTTGCCTGCGAGGGCTTCACGCTTGCCGAAGGGAAGATCGTGCAGAAAGGCGTGACGCCGATGCGCAGTTTCGTCTGCGAGCCGATGCAGTCCGGGCGGCTGTTTTTGCTGGGCGACGCTGCGCATATTGTGCCGCCCACCGGGGCCAAGGGCCTTAACTTGGCAGCGGCCGATGTCGCCGTGCTGGCCCGCGCGCTGGTCGAATGGTTTCGCCACGGGAGAACGGAGCAGCTTGGAAGCTACTCGACAACCTGTCTCACGCGGGTCTGGAAAGTGCAGCGGTTTTCCTGGTGGATGACCTCCATGCTGCACCGGTTTGACCAGCACACGCCGTTCGAACAGCGTGTGCAGATGGCGGAACTGGAATACTTGGCGTCCTCTCGTGCGGCATCGACTGCGCTGGCGGAGAATTATGTCGGGTTGGCGCTGGATTTTTAGACCGCGTCAGCCGGTGCTGCCGGAGCCCCAGAAAAAGTTAGGTGGGCCAGACACGGAAACGAGTGATGTTGCCTGCAATGTGATATTGCGTGTGATGTGAGATGCGTGTTGGACACCAACGTGATCGTAGCCGCCATGCGCAGCCCCTCCGGGGCTTCCGCCGAACTTCTGCGCGTGGCTCGCCGGCGCAACATCACGCTGCTGGCTAATGTCGCCCTCGCCCTAGAATACGAAGCAACCTGCCGGCTGGTCGAGCACAGGCTGGCGGCCGGCCTGACGGAAGACCAGGTCACAGTGTTCCTGGATGCCGTCATTGCCATGGCTGAGCCGGTGGAAAGCCATTAACCTCTGGCGTCCGCAGCTACGGGACCCGTGCGATGAGCTGGTCCTGGAGGCCGCGGTGAACGGCCAAGCCGAGGCGATCGTGACCTTCAACGGGCGGGACTTCGGTACCGCACCCGCCGGCTTCGGTCTGGCGCTGCTGACCCCCGCCGAGGCGATCCGGGAGACTCCGAAAATGAAGCAAATGAAGAGCACCTACCCGCTGCGCCTGCCGGTGTCGGTGAAGGCAGAGGTCGAGCGTCGGGCCAAAGCCGAGGGGATCAGTGTTAACCAGTTCGTCGCCACTGCGGTCGCCGAGAAGCTCGCAGCGATGGACACTGCTGCCTTCTTCGCGGAGCGGCGTGCGCGGGCGGACTTTAAAGCGTTCGATCGGCTCATGCGCCGCAAAGGCGGCGAGCCGCCAAGCCCCGACGACACGATCACGGACCGTTGATCACGCCGGCGGCGGTCGGAACTGGCGCCAACTCCGCCACAGGTTGTCCAGATAGGGCGTGTCGTCAATTAGGCCGGCGAAACGTCTGCGGAGGCGCGCCATGCACGGGCGAGCCGGCAAACGCTCTTCAAACAGTCCGGGCCGCCAGTAGTCGCAATCGAACCGGACCATCCAGGGTCGGTTACATCGCGCGGAGGGCGGCTAAACTTGATAGATCCGCTAACCATTGACAATCAGCAACACTAACTCCATCTGGCCCGCCATGCCAGACAGCGCCGCGCCGAGCCACACCGACTTCGCCAGCCAGCTTTCCGCCGACGCCTATTCTCAGCTCATCCGCACGCTGCAGCTTGCGTTGCCGCCGCCGTTCGGCGACAGCCTGGAGGATCTGGCCCGGCGCGATCACGCCGCCATCGCCCGGATCGCCGCGCTCACTCCGGCGAAGCGGCCGAGGCCGATCTCGCCGCGCTCTACGTCGCCGCCTCCGAGCAGTTGAAAGATTGTCTGCGCCTCGTCCATCAGTCGGACATCTCGAGCGTGCTGGGCGATGAAGTGCCGCGCCCAGGCGCAACAGCATGATGCGTCAGGCGCAGAGCGCGCTGCGGTTGCTGCTGCGCATGCAGGCGGTGCGCGAGAAGATAAAGGCGAACAGTGCCGCAAGTGAGCGCGCCGCCTGGACCGAGCATTGCGCCGTCGGCGTGATGGCGCACGCGCTGTCGCCTCGGCCGGCACCGGCCGCAATGACCGAGCCGCCGACGCAAGAGCCGGCAGCGGAACCCGAGACGGTGGAGCAACCCGAGCCCGACCCGGTCGCTGCCGAGGAAGGCGCGTCCACATCTCCGCAACGGGCCTCGCCGCCGCGCCGCTGGCAATGGTTGCCCGACAACATCGTGTTCTTCCCACCCGACGACGAGACGGTGCCGGCACGCATGGCCTTCCGTCCGCCCGATGGCACGAGGCTGGAACACCAGTTCGCCGAAGTCTGTCTCGCGTACAGCGAAACGAGACAGCGATGAGACGAGGGCGTATCGTCAAATTCGCTATACCCCCTAAAGCGGGGATGGAGGGAAGCGGAAAATCATATTCCGGGGTCCGGCCCCGCAAGCTGGATTCCCGCTTTTCGCGGGAATGAGCGGGGGAAGTATTCGGGAATTGACGACAGGCCCTAGCATCGCATGAAAACTATTCGACGCAAACCGAGTGGAGGAGATTGCAGCGACGCACCTCTTCCGCTTGCGGGAGAGGTCGGGTCGCGAAGCGAACCGGGTGAGGGCCTGGATGTGCGGCCGCAACCCTCACCCGCCACGCTGCGCGTGGCGACCTCTCCCGCCAAGCGGGAGAGGTGATCGTGGCCAAATGCAATTCCCCTCGGAGGGTTCCAGCGAGGCGAGAGGGCAAGATGAGCATGCGTCTGCGATGGGCTCATCGAATTGATTTTGTCGTCGTATAGGCGAAAGTGATACGAAAGCAGTCTCGGGACGGCTGGGGCATTGACCCTCGGCCGTCAGACGAACCTGCTGTGCGTTCATAACAGAACGTGCGCGAGGTTCATTTCGCGCACCCTCGGCCCCTGGAGCATGGCTCTTGGGCAAGGGAGGGGCGTTCGCAACGATCCCTTTCCGAACCGGCGGCGATCCGCGGCGGCGACACGCCGCTGGCTCAGATAGCCGCGAACTTGCCCAGCATGGGCCAGCAAAAACGATCAGCCATGGAGGAGGAAATTATGTCCCTCACCAGACGTGCCCTTATCGGCACCGCAACGGTCGCTGTCGCACTTCCGTGCAGGCGGGCACGAAGCGCGGCTAAGCCCGACCTGCGCGTCGGCCTCATGAACGCGACGTTCCTCGGGCCGGTGCCAGCGATCTGCGTGCGACAGGCCATTCAGGAATTTACTGCGGGCAAGGATATGACCGTCGAGGTGTTGGTAGCCGATCACAAGAACAAGCCGGAGGTGGCCGCAAACATTGCCCGGCAATGGATTGATCAAGAGGGGGTGGACGTCATTGCAGATGCGCCGCTGACCCCACCGGCACTCGCAGTGAACGAAATCTGTCGGGAGAAGAACAAAGTCCTGCTGCTCTCTGCTGTCGGGACAACCGATCTGACGGGCAAGCATTGCGCGCCGACGACGGTTCATTGGACGTTCGATACCTACATGCTTGCCAAGTCACCGAGTGGCCCGATCGTAAAGGCGGGCGGGGATACTTGGTTTTATATCTACCCTGACTACCAATTCGGCCGACAGTTGAAGAGCGACGCGTCTCGCTTCGTCACTGAGGCGGGAGGCAAGGTGCTTGGCAGTGCTGGACATCCGTTGCTCGGCAACGGGGATTTCCCGACACTGGTGCGGCAGGCGGGGGAATCAAGGAGCGAAGGTGCTGGGAATTTGCAACTTCGCAGATGATTTGCAGAGCACCATTAAAGAGGTTCATGCACAAGGTCTCCATAAACGAATGCAAATCGCCTGCTTGAATGGAGGTGCCGGGGACGTACATGACGTCGGCCTGGAACTCGCGCAAGGTATACTTTTGCCCCAGACTTTCTATTGGGATCTGAACCCTCGGACGCGCGCGTTCACGAATCGCATTCTGCCGAAAACCGGCAAAGACTACCCGGACGACGTGGAGGCGGGCAACTATGCCGCTATGCTGCACTACCTCAAAGCAGTGTCCGACTTGGGAGTTGCGGCGGCGAAGGCGGACGGCGCGGCCGTGGTAGCGCGGATGAAGAAGATGCCGACCGACGACCACTGCTTCGGCCAGGGCTACGTACGCGAGGACGGGCGCAAGATGCATCCCGCGTATCTGTTCCAGGTGAAAGCGCCGGCGGAGAGCAAGGGCGAGTGGGACGTGCTGAAGCTGGTGACGACCACGCCGGCAGAGCAAGCATTCCGACAACTCAGCGAAGGCGGCTGCCCACTGGTGCAGCACACCTGAAACGAGGTGACTGCAAGTTCAGCTCTCCCACGGAGAGTGGGAGGCTGAACCTGCCATGTAATACCAACCCGCCTAGACACTGACACACGCCCATTCGCGCGTGCCGATCGAGCGAATGCGCTCGGGATCGTTGATCAAGAAGTGCCAGGCTGTGTTGCATGCCTCGACAATGACCTCGTAGCTGTCCCAAACCAACGCGCACAGCCGATTGGCGCGCAGGTATTCCCAGACATTCTCCATCGGGTTCAGTTCCGGGCAATACGACGGCAACGGCAGGAGCGTGATGTTGTCCGGCACGCCGAGCCGCCCGCCGGGCTGATGCCATCCCGCGCTGTCGCAGACCAGCACCGCATGAGACCCGGATGCGACTTGAGTGCTGATTTCAGCCAAGTGCTCAGTCATCGCCTCGGCGTTGACGCTCGGCATGATGATTGCGGCGCCGATGGCGCGGTTCGGGCAGATCGCACCGAACAGGTAAGCGGAGTCATGACGGTTGTCGCGGACCATCAACGGTCGCGCGCCGATCGGCGCCCAGATATAGGCGTGTCCACCCTTCTGGCCGACACGGGCTTCGTCTTGGAACCAGATCTCGATCGGCTTGCCGAGGGCGGACGCCGGCAGCGCCGCCTTCACCAGGCTGGCGAAATTTTTTTTAAGCCCTCCTCGGCCGCGGCATCCTTCTTCGGATGGAACGGGCGCGGTTGGAGCCGGGTCAGATCGAGCCGACGTAGCCACTTGCCGATGGTGCTTTCATGTACCGTCACGTTGAAGCGGCGTGCCACCTCCGCACGCAAGTCCAGACAGCGCCAGCGCACCACCTTGTGCGTCTCCAGATCCGGCCCCTTGATGACCAGCGCCTTCAGTTCGGCCATCTGTGCCGACGTCAGAGCCGGCGTGGGGCCCGGGCTACGACGCGACTTCAGCCCCTCAATCCCGGCCTGATTGTAGCGATGCACCCAGTCGCGCAACGTTTGCCGGTCCATGCCGTTCTGCGCCGCCGCCTCGGTGCGGGTACTGCCTTCCAGAACCATCGCCAGCGCCAAAAGCCTGCGGACCTGAGCGCCATCACCGCATTTGCCAGCCATCGCCCGCAACTCCGCTGCCAAGTGCTCCGTCCGCGTGATCGTCACTGCCGTGCCCATCCGTGCCTCGCCTATGCGAATCGACCTCGACAAGCATCGAATCGCATCCGGAGGCGGCTGGGAATCCCTGGAGAAGTCAACGCCCGGGCAGGTTGGTATAATCCAGTAAACGTCGGACAAAGCCAACAGGGGAAAACTATGAAATCACCGACTATTGGCGCCGCGCCCTTGGGTATCGGGTTGGTGATATTCGCCGTTCCGAACGCGTCTGCCCAGAACAGATGCAAGATGAGCTGGAACACCCCGGCCGCCCAGTCCAAGTCCACACAGCAGCTTGCGATCGATGTCGGCGACATGGCCGGGCATCAAGTCCGTGTCTTCGATCTCCACCGCGTGTTTTCGAACGACAAACCAAATTGCGAGGGGCTGAAGCGAACCGAAGAATGGACCCGCGGCTTTAGTGACTATGTCGGCCGTAACGGCCGCGCCTGGGGATACGAAGTGGTGACGGTCGAAAACGGCGATAAGATTTACGGAGAATGGACCGGGACCACCCAAACGGCCGTCGGGCAAGGCGGCTCGAAAGAGGGTCACTTTGAGGGTACCGGGAAGTGGATTGGCGGCACTGGCAAGTACAAAGGAGTTTAAGGGATGGAGTGGTCCCATGTCAGGTTCAACCTGGACACGGGCGAGAACTCGGAAAAAAGCTGAAGCCGAATACTGGTTCGAGAAGTAGGGCTAAAAAACCGACCGTCAAGCGGAAGGGCTTCCTTCCGCTTCCTGCTTATTTCACCGCGAAGAGCGAAGCGAGGAAGCGGTCCAGAGCCACGCACGCTGGACCTTCGGCTCGCAATGATGCAAGTCGCTGCGATCCAACCCGACCCTTGTTATAAGGAGGAAATGTCAAATGCATCTACGCGGACACTTGCTCGGAAAGAGCCTTTGGCCGGCTTTAGTTGTGCTGCTCGCATTGTCCGGCGTTGCGCAAGCCCAGAACGAGCTGGACGGCACCTGGCGGCTCGTTATGCGCAAGCTTGCTGACGGAACAACACAGGTGCCTCCGGCTGTTCTCGGTCTCGGCACAAATCACAATGGACTAACGAATCTAAACGTGTTTTGGCACACCCCTGAGGGAAAGCCTGCCTTCTTTGCCAGGATATCCACCTACAAGATATCGGATACAGAATATACCGAAACACTGCTTTTCAGCGTCTTTGCTGATGGCAGCGGCAAGCCGCCAGAATACAACCTGAAGGGAGGTACCTGAAAAGGCACCCTTGAAGCGTCAAGGTTCGCGCATCGCCTTTAAACTGCCGTTTGACGAGCCAGCGGTCGTGCTCGACGGCGACAAGATGATGGCCACGGAAGAAGGGCAGTTCGTCGATTACTGGGAGCGAGTGCGATAGCACCGAACGCCCGCAGTTGATCGGAGGGCAGGTTTTCTCCCTCTCCTCCCGCGCTTGCGGGGGGAGAGGGAGGGGGAGGAGGGTGCGACGGAAATTTCGGCTTGTGTTTCACCCTCACCCGATTCGCTTCGCGAACCGACCTCTCCCGCGAAGCGGGAGAGGTGAAGGGAGCAGCGCTCGCCCTAAACCGTGGCCATCGCCGCCGTCAGGTTCTCGTCGATCTTGCCCAGGAAGGCTTGCGTGTTTAGCCACTTCTGATCCGGTCCGATCAGCACGGCGAGATCCTTGGTCATGAACCCGGATTCCACGGTTTCGATGCAGACGCGCTCCAACGCTTCAGCAAAGCGCGTCACCTCGGGCGCGTTGTCGAAACGGCCGCGATAGGCCAACCCGCGCGTCCAGGCGAAGATCGAAGCGATCGGGTTGGTGGAGGTCTCCTTGCCCTGCTGGTGCTGGCGGTAGTGGCGCGTAACCGTCCCATGCGCCGCCTCGCTCTCCACCGTCTTGCCGTCCGGGCTCATCAGCACCGAGGTCATCAGACCCAGGGAACCGAATCCCTGTGCAACGATGTCGCTTTCCACATCGCCGTCGTAGTTCTTGCAGGCCCAGAGATAGCCGCCGGACCATTTCAGCGCCTGCGCAACCATGTCGTCGATCAGGCGATGCTCGTAACCCAGGCCATGTTCCGTAAACTTGGCACGGAACTCCCGGTCAAAGATCGCCTGGAAGATGTCCCTGAAGGTGCCGTCATAGGTTTTCAGGATGGTGTTTTTGGTCGAGAGATAAACCGGGTAGCCACGCTGTAGCCCGTAGTTGAACGACGCGCGCGCGAATCCCTCAATCGACTCGCGCGTGTTGTGCATCGCCAGCGCCACGCCGGCGCCCTTGAAATCATGCACGTCTAGAATCTGCGCCGCGCCGCCGCCGGCTGGCTGGTAGCTCAGCGTCACCTTCCCCGGGCCGGGAATCTTCATTTCGGTGGCGCGGTAGATGTCGCCGTAGGCGTGCCGGCCGATGACGATGGGCTTGGTCCAATGCGGCACCAGGCGCGGCACGTTGCGGCAGATGATCGGCTCGCGAAAGATCGTCCCGTCCAGAATGTTGCGAATGGTTCCGTTGGGGCTGCGGTACATGCGCTTCAGGCCGAATTCCTTCACCCGCGCCTCGTCGGGGGTGATTGTCGCGCACTTCACGCCAACGCCGTATTTCGCGATCGCCTTGGCCGCGTCGATCGTCACCTGGTCTTCGGTCGCATCGCGGTTTTCCATGCCCAGATCGAACCGCATCAGCTCGATATCGAGATAGGGCAGGATCAGCTTGTCCTTGATGAAACCCCAGATGATGCGGGTCATCTCGTCCCCGTCGAGTTCTACGACGGGGGTCTTCACCTTGATCTTCGCCATTGAGTCCTCATCGGTGCGAAACGCGATCGCACCCGCCCATGCCGCGTTGTGGGGCTATGTCGCACTCATGGCCGAAACGGGCAAGGTGTTCGCCGTCCCGAACGCGGAATCTAGGATTTCGCGGCCTGCGAGCGGGTCGACTCCCGTGACTTCAAAGGTGTCGGTTTGCGTGCAGGATCCTGCTTCCCCGGCCTGGAGCCCTTCGGCGGCGGTCCGGCGTGCCCGGCGTGAAGACGCCAATGCCAGCGGAAATAGGCACGCCGCTCCCGTTCCTCGCTCAAGGCGCGCGCGCGCACGCGCAGCAGGTCACTGCGGGCAATAAGGCCGACAAGCACCCCGTCCTCCGAGCGGATCACCGGAACACGGGCCGCGTCCGCCTGTACCATGCGCACGACGAGGTTGGAGACGGGCTCCTCGGGATAGGCCGTCACCATCTCGCGGTTGGTAAGCGCCTGCGCCAGCGTGACGTCGTGGCTTTCCTCGGAATTGGAGAAGTGCAGCGCATCCGCCCGCGACGCCAGCCCGACGGGGCGGCCGGCATCGTCCACAATCGGATACATTTTGTGCCGGGGCTCATCCGTGGTGAAGAAGGAGACAAGATCGCTGATCGTCATGTCGGCGGGGAACGTCTCCACATTCGGCACCATCACGTCGGCGACCCGCGCCAGATCAAGCGGATCGACGCTGTATTCCCGGAAGATGTGATGGCCGCGCCGCGCCACTTTCTCGGTCAGGATCGAGCGCTTCAGCAGCAGCACGGTGAATGCGTAGCTGGCACCGCAGGCGGTCAGCAATGGCACTACCAACGCAGCGTCACCGGTCAGCTCGATTGCGAACATCATGGCGGTGAGCGGCGCGCGCATCGTGCCGCCCATCGTCGCCGCCATGCCGATCAGCGCCCAGTCGCCCGGCGCGGCATGCGGCAGAACACGGCCGAACAACCCGCCCACGCAGCCACCCATGATGAGCAACGGCGCCAGCACGCCGCCCGAGGTGCCCGATCCCAGCGCCACCGCCCAGATAACCGCCTTGACGAGCAGCAGCCGCAGCACCGGGCCGAAGCTCAGATCGCCGTGCAGCAGGACGGCTATATTGGTGTAGCCGACGCCCAACGCGTTCGGGTCGAATACGCCGCCGATGCCCACCACCAGACCGCCCAGCACGGGCCACCACATCCAATGGATGGGCAGTTTCATGAACCCGTCCTCCGCCGCATACACCATCCCGGTGAGCAGGCCGGATGCAAGGCCGCAGACCAGGCCGAGCACGCAGGAAGCCGAGCAGGGTCAGCGGATCAAGCGGCATCGAGCCGGTGTGCGGGAATAGCGGCAAGGAGCCGATTACCCAGCCGCGCTCCACGATCGCCGTCATGCAGGCAACCAGCGTCGGGATGAAGCTGCGCGGCTTCCATTCGAACAGCAGCAACTCGACCGAAAGCAGGACGGCGGCAATCGGGGTGCCGAATACCGCCGTCATACCGGCGGCGGCGCCGGCCACCAGCAGCGTCTTTCGCTCGGCAGCGCTGAGGCGGAAGAACTGCGCGAACAAGGAGCCGAGCGCGCCGCCCGTCATGATGATCGGTCCCTCGGCGCCGAACGGTCCGCCGGTGCCGATGGCAATGGCCGAAGAGAGCGGCTTGAGCACCGCGGTCTTGGCGTCGATCCGGCTTTGGCCGATCAGAATCGCTTCCAGCGCCTCGGGAATACCGTGACCGCGGATCTTCTCTGACCCGTATCGGGCCATGAGGCCCGACGATAAGCGAGCCGGCGACCGGGATCAGGATGGACCACTTGCCGAGGGTATCAAGGCTTATCAGCCCGGCCGAGGTGGACAGCGTGCCGTGATAGGCGATGTTGGTAACCAAGGCGATGAGCCGGAGCAGGACCCAGGCCGAAGCTACGCCGAAGCTGCCGACCACGATGGCCATGGCGGCCAGCAGTAAGACCCTCGGCTGGGTCGAGAAGTCACCGAACTCCTGAATTCGGGCATGCGGGGTCGTCTGAGCGGACATGTTTGGCCATTGCGGATGGGATGGCGGTCTATATATCGCAATGCGACATGATAACCAGATGACAAAGCAGGCCTCCCGTTTGTCCGACGAAAGTTTGACCAAAGCCGATTACGAGGCGTTGGCCGCCTTCCGTGCCGCGATGCGGCAATTCTTTGCCTTCAGCGACGAGGCGGCGCGCGCTGCCGGGCTTGCGCCGCAGCAGCACCAGGCATTGTTGGCGATCAAGGGTGCCCCCGGGCGAGAAACGCTGGCAGTGGGGGAAATTGCATCGGCCCTTATGGTTCGCCCGCATACTGCGGTGGAACTGGTGGACCGGTTGGTGCAGCTCGGCTTGGCGGAACGGCAGGTCGATCCGGATGATCACCGCCGCGTCCATGTGTCGCTGACACCACGGGCCGAGGCGGTGCTGCACGATCTCTCGGCTGCGCATCTGCGCGAACTGGCCGAGATCGGCCCCGCATTGCGCGACTTGATGCGGCGGTTCTAGGCTCGGTTGCGCGGCGTCAGCCGTCCAGGATCGGCCTGCGCCGGCTGATCACCGAGGGAGGGTCAAGATGGCAGTAGCAAGCGTCACCAAGATTACCGCTGCGTCGTCCAAGAGCTTCGATGACGCGGTGCGCGAGGGCCTGGCGCGCGCGAGCAAGACGGTACGAGGCATCACCGGGCTGCACGTAGTCGAGCAGAAGGCAAGCGTCAGCAACGGGCAAATCGCCGAGGACCGGGTGACGATGGAAGTGACGTTCGTGCTTGAGGGTTGAACTGTCGCAAGCGGCCGTCAGTCCTCTGTCGGCCGCTCCCCGTTCTCAGCGATCAGAGGCCCTCCCGGATCACGTCCCGCGCGAAATAGGACAGGATCAAATCGGCGCCGGCGCGCTTGAACGCGCCCAGCGTCTCGCGCACCACGCGCCTTTCATCAATCGCACCCGCAGCCGCTGCGAATTTGATCATCGCGTATTCGCCGCTGGCCTGATAGGCGGCGAGCGGCAGCAGCGTGCGCTCGCGTAACCGGGCTAGCACGTCCAAATAAGGCAGGCCCGGCTTGACCATCAAAATATCGGCGCCCTCAGCCTCATCCAGCAGCGATTCCCGGAGCGCTTCTCGCCCGTTCGGCGGGTCCATTTGATACGTTTTTCGGTCGCCCTTCAGCTCGCACCCCGCGGCGGCCCGGAACGGGCCATAGAAGCCTGACGCGAAATTGGACGAATAGGCCATAATGGGCGAGTTTTCGTGCCCGGCGGCATCCAGCGCGCGGCGAATCGCTGCGACCTGCCCGTCCATCATCGAGGAGGGCGCCACCATATCGGCGCCCGCCTGGCACGGCGACCACGGCTTGCCGGGCAAGGTTCTCGATCGTGACGTCGTTGATCGACGTGGCCATCCTCGATCACGCCGCAATGTCCGTGCTCGGTGTATTCGCAAAAGCATAGGTCCGGGATGGCCAGCAGGTCGGGCGCGCCCGCTTTACCCGGCGGACCATGCGCGCCACCAGCCCGTCCGGGCTCCAGGCATCGCTGCCGGTCGCATCCTTGTGGTGCGAGACGCCGAACAAAACCACCGCCCTGACCCCGTCACGCGCGATCGCCTCCGCCTCATGCTCCAGCATCCGCTCAGGGATGCGGTTCACGCCCGGCATGCTGGCCACCGGCTGCGGTTCGTCCAGCCCCTCCTCGACAAAGAGGGGCAGAATGAGATCGGTGGCGGTCAGGGTCGTCTCGCACACCAATTCCCGCATGGCGGCCGAGCCACGCAGCCGGCGCATGCGCATGATGGGAAAGCTGGCAGCGGTCATGACGGGCGCTCCGATGCTGCGGTCCGGGCGGCAGCTTAAGCCAAGATTACCCGCGCCGCGAGACCCGTGCCGAACCCGCGACGGCCGCGTCTGTGACAGAGCCCGCACGCAACAAACCCGGAGCGAGGCAACGAGAGGCGACAGGCCTCGTTGCGACAGCAACGGATTGCAGGAGCCCTCTTGAACAGGCAACACGCGACCACGCGCCTGACCGCGCTGGCGGCGCGCTTCGCTTCGGCATTCCCGCGAAGACTTCGCGCTGGTCATGGCGAGCGCGATCATCGCAACGGACGCCCGGGAGCTTGGGCACCAGTTCATCGGCTGGGCGTTATTCGCGGCGACAGCCCTGGCGTACCCGCTGTGCTGGTTGGCGGGCGCGGCCCGGTTGCTGCGTGCGCCGATGGCCGTCCTGCGTGAAACGACGCATCACAGCCAAGGGCCGCAGTTCCTTACCATCGTCGCCGGCACCGGGCTGCTGGGCGGAATGCTGGGTGCATTCCGAGTTGCCGCCGGAGCATTGCCCGGATTGTTTGCCGCCTCCGTGGCGCTGTGGATCGGCTTCGTTTATTCGTTTCTCGTGGGCGTGACGGAAGGGCGCCAGAAGCCGCCGCTTGAAACCGGCATATCGGGCGCTTGGCTGCTGGTAAGCGTAGCCACAGCCAGCCTGGCCGTCATCGGCAGTTCGCTTATGCAGCAGGACCGGAGCCCGCCCGCCGGGTCTCGCGTTCTTCTGCTATGTCTGGGTGCTGGTCGCCAGACTGGACGATGCGTTGCTGGGGGCAGTGGTGCTGTACCGCTTCGCCTTCGTGCCCATGCCGCCGGAAGAGATCGCCGGCCCGTGGTGGATCAATGCCGGCGCGGCCACGACAACATTGCTGGCGGGCACCAAGCTGATGAGCCTCGGCGGGCTGCAGATCGGCCGCTAACAGTGCCGACGGGCTGCTCGCGCCATTGATGATCCTGCTGTGGGCGGACGCGACATTCTGGATCCCGCTGCTGATCCTGTTGTTCGCCTGGAAATACCTGATCCGGCGTCGCAAGCTGCAATACGCGCCGGCGCTGTGGTCGATCGTGTTCCCGCTCGGCAGCTACGCTGCCGCGACCTTGCAATGCGTGACGGTGTACGGCCTCGATTTCCTGCGCCCGGTCGCCGACGGCTTCTTCTGGTTGCCTTCGTCGCCTGGGCGCTCGGCATTCTGGGCATGCTCTTCATGATCGGCAGATCGCTGGTTCAGGCCGGCACGCCCGTGCCGACGAACTGAGGATTTTCCCAGCCGGGCTTGCCGTAACGCAGCGGTTCGCCCTCCAGCGTGCGCACGGTGCCGCCCGCCGCCTCCAGCAGCGCCTGCGGCGCGGCCGTGTCCCATTCCATCGTGCGTCCGAAGCGGGGATAGAGATCCGCGATACCCTCGGCGAGCCGGCAAAACTTCACGCTGGAACCGAAATTGATCACGCGCGCGACGTTCCGGCCGTGCAGGAAATCCGCGAGCCGCTCATTGTCGGCGTGATAGCGGCTGGCGAGCACCGTGATACCCTCAGGCGGCGGCCTGCGCGCGCGCACGGCGCGCTCGCCGGTGCGCGGTGCGCTTCCAGGCGAGCGCGCGTGTGACAATGCCACCGAACAATTCGCCGATTGCCGGAATGCCCACAACCCCGAGATGCGCCCGGTTATCGCGCACCAAGCCGATATTGACCGCGAACTCGTCATGGCCGGCGGCGAACTCGCGGGTGCCATCCAGCGGATCGACCAACCAGTATTGCCGCGTCGGCGCAGTCACGCGCCCCGCCGCGACCTCCTCCTCGGCGATTACCGGTATGTCTGGCGCTGCCTCGCGCAGCCCGGAGACGATGATCGCTTCGGAAGCGTGATCGGCGGCGGTAACTGGTGATGCATCGTCCTTGCGTATCACATCGAAGCCGCGCGCGCGCACGGACATAATCGCCTCGCCAGCTCGCAGCGCCAGCGCCGCCGCCAGCTCCAGCAGATCGTTGTCGGTCATCCACGGGTGATAACGACGGCGCCGCGTCGTGGCAACGCGCGCTCTTGAGACACGCGGCGCGCACGCGCACACTCGGGCGGCGGAGCCACCCTGTCATGCATGCGTCGCTGATCGTTCCCGCGCCTTTCGACACGCTCTCCGGCGGATACGCCTATGACCGGCGGATGGTTGCGGGACTGCGCGCTTCCGGGCACCGCGTCGACGTGATCGAATTGCCGGGTCGGCATCCGTTAGCCGACGATGCCGCGCGGGCGGGCTGCGCGCGCGGCGTACGCCGAGGCCGATCCCGCGTCACAGTTCATCATCGACGGCCTCGCGTTGCCATCCTTCGCCGGTCATGGGCGATGCGCTGGACGCACGCGCCGCGATCGGCCTCATCCATCATCCGACCGCACTTGAAACGGGATGGAGCGAGAGCGACCGCGCCGGCCTCCGCAACACCGAGCTACGCCTGCTGCCACGGCTGGCACGCATCATCGCCGTGAGCGACGCGACGGCCGAGCGACTTGTTGCGGATTTCGGCGTGGACCGCGCGCGTATTGCCGTCGTCGTTCCCGGCACCGTGGATGCGCCGCGGAGCACGGGCTCATCCGGACATGGCTGCGCCATCCTGTCTGTGGGCGCGCTGGTCCCGCGCAAGGGACACGACGTTCTGCTGCGTGCCCTTGCGCGACTTTCGACCTCGCCTGGCGGCTGACCATCGTAGGAACGGCCGAGCGCGATCCGGCACACGCACGCATGCTGGCGGCCTTGGCAGGCGAGCTTGGCATCGCCGATCAGGTTCACTTCGCCGGTGAGGTAGACGAGCCGACGCTCGAAGCCCTCTGGCGGGAAGCTGATCTGTTCGCGCTGGCCTCGCATTGGGAGGCATACGGCATGGCGATTGCGGAAGCGCTCAAGCGCGGGGTGCCGTTGGCGCTGACCGCGGGTGGTGCGGCAGCGGCGCAGGTGCCGGCTGAAGCCGGCGTGATCGCTCCGCCCGGCGATCACGCACAACTCTCGAAGGCGATGCGCCGATTGATTTTCAGCGCCGAGCTGCGCCGAGGCATGGCCGAGGTCGCGTGGCAGACCGGACGAAGACTGCCAACATGGCCGGCACAGATCGAGGCGTTCGCGAAGGCGTTGCAGACGTGACGGCGCGGAGGGACCATGCTGCTGGGTGCGATCGCCGACGACTTCACCGGGGCCACCGATCTTGCCTCCATGCTCGTGCGCAACGGTATGCGCACAGTGCAGCTCATCGGCGTGCCGACACGTGAACAGCCCGCGCCGGATGCGGATGCGGTGATCGTGGCGCTGAAGTCGCGCACGGCGCCGGTGCAATCGGCCGTGCAGGACAGCCTCGCCGCGCTCGCCTGGTTGCGTCACCACGGCTGCCGACAGATCTTCTTTAAATACTGTTCGACCTTTGACAGCACCGATCAGCGGCAATATCGGCCCGGTGAGCGACGCGCTGATCGCCGCCCTCGGCTGCGGCTTCGCCCTCGCCTGTCCCGCGTTTCCCACCAACGGCCGCACTGTCTATCAGGGCCATTTGTTCGTTGGCTCCGCGCTGCTGAACGAAAGCGGGATGGAGCACCATCCGCTGACGCCGATGACGGATGCCAATCTCGTGCGCGTGCTGGGACGCCAGACCGACGGCACGGTCGGGCTGGTCGCATTTGCCACGGTCGAGGAGGGCGCGGTCGCCATTCGGCGGGCAATGACTGCGCTCAAGGAACAAGGAAGACGCTACGCAATCGTGGACGCGGTTAAGGACGCGCATCTGCTGGCGATCGGTGAAGCTGCCCAAGCCCATGCGCTGATCACCGGCGGTTCGGGCGTTGCAATGGGCTTGCCGGAGAACTTCCGCCGCGCCGGGCTGCTGCCGCGACGCACGGACCCCGGTGCGCTCCCCGATCTGGTCGGCCGCGCGGCCGTACTGGCCGGCTCTTGCTCGCGGGCGACGCTCGGGCAGATCGGTTTCGCGCGTGAGCACATGCCTGTGTTCGAACTCGATCCGCTCGTGCGGTCCGACGCGACAGCGCTTTGCGAGGAGGCGCTCGCTTGGTCGGGGGAGAAGCTCAACGACGGTGCTGTGCTGATCGCTGCCTCGGCACCGCCCGACAAAGTCGAGGCGCTGCAGGCAAAACTCGGCCGCGACCCCGCCGGCGCGCTGGTCGAGCAAGCGCTTGCAGGAATTGCTGATGGCCTGGTCGCGCGCGGCGTGCGCCGTCTCGTTGTCGCCGGCGGCGAGACGTCCGGCGCGGTCGTGTCGCGTCTCGGCGTCCGCAGCCTGCGCATCGGGGCAGAGATTGATCCCGGCGTTCCCTGGACCTACGCGGAAGGCGGCGCGACCCCGCTGCTGCTCGCACTCAAGTCGGGCAATTTCGGCGGACGCGACTTCTTCCTCAAAGCGTTTGCGGCGCTCGGGTGACGGAGGCGGCCATGACCGAGGACGAGACGCGGCGCCTTATGGTGACGCTTGCAGCCAGCCTGTTCGCGCGCGGGTTTTCGGTTGGCTCGGCCGGGAACATCAGCGCCCGCCTGGCGGATGGCTACCTGATCACGCCGACCAACTCCTGCCTTGGTCGGCTCGACCCGGCGCGGCTGTCGAAACTGGACCAAGCGTTTCGCCATGTCGACGGCGACAAGCCCTCCAAAGAAGTCTTCATGCATCGCGCCTTCTATACGGCGCGTCCGGACATCGGCGCCGTGGTGCACTTGCATTCTACGATGGCGACCGCGATCGCTTGTCTGCGGGATGCGGACACGGAGAACCCGATCCCACCGCTTACGCCGTATTTTGTCATGCGCGTCGGTCGGCGTTTGCCGCTGGTGCCGTATTTCCGTCCCGGTGATCCGACGATGGAACCGGCAATCGCCGAAGCGGCACGCGACGCGCGCGCGGTTCTGCTCGCCAATCACGGGCCGGTCGTCTCAGGCGCCACACTGCTTGATGCGGTCTATGCGGCGGAGGAACTGGAGGAGGCGGCTAAACTCGCCCTACTTTTGCGCAGCGGCGGATCGCGACTGCTGACGCAGACGCAGACGGAGGATCTGCTCGGCGACGTTTGGGTGATTAAGGTCCCTCACCCGCTCCGCAAGCGACCTCTCCCGCAAAGCGGGAGAGGTTAAGAATAGCTTGCCGATTCACCTCTCCCGCTCTGGGGAGAGGTCGCCCCGCACGGCGGGGCGGGTGAGGGTTCTAGTCTAGTCCGCCCGTTCGGAAGAATTGTTTTCGGTTTCGTCGTCCATGTGCTCTTCCATCGGCGCAGCCGGAGCCTTGCGGGCGCGGCGGACGGGCGATTTGCGCGCGGTCGCGGCCCGCTTGCCCGCCACCTTGCGCGTGCCGGTCTTGCGAGTGGCCGTCTTGCGCGCGGCCGTCTTACGCGTTGCGGTCTTCTTCGCCGCTGTCTTGCGACCCGCGGTCTTGCGCGTTGCGGTTTTCTTAGCCGCGGTCTTGCGGGTTGCGCCGCGCGCTGCGGTCTTGCGCGTCGCCATCTTGCGCGGCGCGCCCTTCTTGGCCGCGACCTTGCGGCCGGCGGCCTTGCGGCCCGCCTTGCGGGTGCCGCCCGCGCGCATCGCCATCGGCTGTGCACGCGCCTTCTCAGTGCTGGCGTCGTCTGTGCTCACCTTGGGATCTCCCATTCGTATCGTTGTGTCGGAGGTCGCGCGGTGTGGTTTCGGTACCGTGCCCGAAGCTCCGCGCGAAAGCGGGCGGGCCAGTTGGTCCGGTCGGTGACAGTCCCGACGGCGCTTGCTTGGCTCTGACGCGGCGAGCGAACAGAGCGAAGGGCCGGCCGAAACATCCGGCTAGGTTTCGATGTACCTTGCGCGCCATGGCCGAATCCTTGTCGCGAGTTGAGCACCGATAGGCGTGTTGGTGGTGTCACCATCCGCGGTGGGCTCTGCTTCGTCTCAACAAGGCTGCGGTCCATGGACCGTCCTTCTGCTGTGGCGTGCGGTGCAAAGCGACCGCCTGCAAATACGAATCGCGTACGCGCATGCCGAATCCGCTAATCCAACTTCTGCACGCATCATGTCAACAAAAAGCAACCGTTACAGGACGGATTCGACAAAAAAATCGACGAACGTGACCGTGAGCACGCGATGCAGCACGTCGGCATGCATGTTGCGCCGATCAGGTACAAACGAAAGCCGCCGCAAGCATCGCTGCTGCGGCGGCTTTTCCGGGCGCGTTTGCGCGCTGCGCTAGGGGCGATCCCCCAGCGGCACGAAGCGAAGATCCTCCGGACCGACATAGTTCGCGGTGGGTCGGATGATCTTGCCGTCGATCCGCTGCTCGATGATATGCGCGCTCCAGCCCGAGCTCCGCGAGATCACGAACAGGGGCGTAAACATATCCGTGGGCACGCCCATCATGTGGTAGCTGACGGCGCTGAACCAATCGAGGTTGGCGAACATGCGTTTGGCGTCGGCCATCGTCGCCTCGATTCTCTCGGCGATGTCGAACATCTTCAGCGACCCGGCATCGCGCGACAGAACCCGCGCGACCTCCTTGATGATCTTGTTGCGAGGGTCCGCCACCGTATAGACCGGATGGCCGAAGCCGATGACCACCTCTTTGTTGGCCACCCGCTTGCGGATGTCGGCCTCCGCCTCGTGCGGCGTGTCGTAGCGGTTCTGGATCTCGAAAGCGACTTCGTTGGCGCCGCCATGTTTGGGTCCGCGCAAGGCGCTGATGCCGCCGCAAATCGCCGAGTAGAAGTCGGACCCGGTGCCGGCCACCACGCGGCAGGCGAAAGTCGAGGCGTTGAATTCGTGCTCGGCGTAGAGGATCAGCGAGGTGTGCATCGCCCGGACCCAGAGCGGCTTCGGCGGGCGACCATGCAGCAGATGCAGGATGTGCCCGCCGATCGTCTCTTCGTCGGTCTCCACCTCGATCCGGCGCCCGCGATGTGCGAAGTGGAACCAGTAAAGCAGCATCGAGCCCAATGAGGCGAGCAGCCGGTCGGCAATGTCACGCGCTCCGGCATGGTTGTGGTCGTCTTTCTCCGGCAGTACGCAACCAAGCACGGAAACGCCGGTGCGCATCACGTCCATCGGGTGGGCGGCCGCCGGCAACGTCTCCAGCGCCGCGCGCACCGCAGCGGGCAATCCGCGCCACGCACGGAGCTTGTCCTTGTAGGCTTTCAGCGTTGCCGCGTTCGGCAGCGAGCCATGCACCAGCAGATGGGCGATCTCCTCGAACTCCGCCGCCTCGGCAATGTCGAGGATGTCGTAGCCGCGATAGTGCAGGTCGTTGCCGGTGAGCCCGACCGTGCAGAGTGCGGTATTGCCGGCCGGAACGCCGGACAGGGCCACAGACTTCTTTGCCCGATTGGCGCCGGGCGGAGCCTGGCTTCCGGAAGGCTGCGTCTGGGTCTCGCTCATTCTCGCTTGCTCCTCCTCAGAAGATTCCGGGCTTGCCGACGGCGAGCTGTCCGGCGGGAACCGCCACATTGAGACTGCCGAGCTCGCCCGCTTGCAGGCGCGACAAGTCCTGTACCACGTCCAGGAAGCGGTTGGCCTCGCGCGTCGAGATGATACCGTCGGTCAGCACCTGGAACTTCCGCACGTAGTCGTCGCGCCCGAAGGGGCGCGCGCCCAGCGGGTGCGCGTTGGCGACGGCAAGCTCGTCTTCGATCCGGTTGCCGTCTTCCAGGAACACCTCGACCCGGCCACCGAATGCCTTCTGGTTCGGATCGTCCGCATGGTAGCGCTGCGTCCATTCGGGGTCTTCGCGCGTCTCGATCGCGTGCCAGAGGCGTACCGTCTCCGGTCTGCCGGAGCGTCGTGGTGTGTAGCTGTCGACGTGGTGCCAGACCCCGTCCTCCAGCGCTACCGCGAATATGTACATAATAGAGTGGTCGAGTGTTTCCCGGCTGGCGGCCGGGTCCATCTTTTGCGGATCGTTAGCGCCGGTGCCGATCACGTTGTGCGTGTGATGGCTGGTATGGATAACGATGCGCTGGATGGTGCCGAGGTCGGGGATCCTCTCGCGGAGCCGGAAGGCGAGGTCGATCAGCGCCTGTGCCTGATATTCCGCGCTGTGCTCCTTCGTATAGCTATCCAGGATTGCCCGCTTCGGCTCACCCGGTCCGGGCAGAGGCACGTGATATGCTGCATCCGGCCCGTCCAGCATCCAGGCGACAACGCTGTCCTCGCCTTCATAGATCGGGCTCGGCGCGCCCTCCCCGCGCATGGCCCGATCGACGGCCTCGACGGCGAGCTTGCCGGCGTGCGCCGGTGCGAACGCCTTCCAAGAGCTGATTTCCCCCTTGCGTGATTGACGCGTGGTGAAGCTGACATGCACGGCCTGTTGCACCGCCTGATAGATCGTCTCTTGCGGCAGCCGCAGCAGAGTACCGATCCCGGCGGCTTGCGCAGGACAAAGATGGGCAATGTGGTCGATCTTGTGCTTGTGCAGGCAGATCGCGCGCACGAGATCGATCTGGATCTCGTAGCCCGTGGCGATGCCGCAAATCAGGTCGCGACCCGACCGCTCCATCGCCTGTGCTACGGCCAGGGTGGGTGGGATGTTGTCACCGGGATGCGAGTAATCGGCCGCCAGAAACGTGTCGTGCATGTCCAGCTCTCGCACCGCGGTCCCGTTCGCCCAGGCTGCCCATTCGGGGCTCACGCCGATCCGCGTGCCCGCGCCGAACACCGAGGCCCCGCCGCGTCGCGGATGGCCGAGCGCGGCATCACGCGCTGAAACCACCGGGTGACGATTGATCGCTGCGATCGCGACCGAGGCATTGTCGATGATCCGGTTAATGATCATCGCCGTCACGTCCCGCTCGACCGCCACCCGGTCCGCGGCCACTACCGCGATCTTCCAGGCGAGCTGGGCTTCGCGTGCGAGATCGTCTTTTGACGGATGAACTCTGATCTCGTGCAGCTGCATCAAGCCCCTCCGATGGACGCCGTTATCCGACCTTCGTAAGATCCGGGAGGAGGAGCGGCAAGCGGCGGGGATCGCGCCACGGCGATGCACACGTCGGGTCAGGCCAGATCAGTCGCCTTAAGCAAGGCGGCTTCGCTCTTCGCGGTGCTTCTGATAGGCGCCGGCCTGGCGGGGGCCGTCGTCTATCTGCGCCGGGATGTCGTTCCACCCGATTGCCGTGACCCGCGCACATTGGCCTTGGTCCGCGAGAGCCTGACACAACGCTTTGCGCTACCGGCGTCGGTGCGCATGGAAGCCATTACAATGTTGGCCGGCGGGCCGCTCGCTTTTCGCTTCGTATGCGAGGCGGATCTCAGGTTACCCGAAGGCGCCCCGATGCCCCCCGGGGCGAAACCCGGCTTTGCACGCTACACGAGTGCACTCGTCGCGGACGGAACACGGCACGAGGTGACTGTGGAGGTGCTGCCGCTGCTGTTATGGCAGAAGGCGCAGTGACCTATTCCGCAATCCTGATCCTGCGCGTGCCAGGGCTGATCTGTCCTTATCGGGCGGTTGCCTTTTGCAGCAGAGCCGCGGACGAACGCGCTATCGACGGATGGTCGACTGGCACAAGCCCCGAACGACGTGCCGCGTCCAGCTCGGCGGCGAATTGCTGCGAACCGACATGCCCGCTCGGCTCTGCGAGCAACGTCCGAGCGCCGGGCTTCATGCTGACCGCGGTTTCCGCGAAGAACGCATCGGCATTCGGCATTTCGTGCACGACCGCAAAAGCCAGGACGAAATCCACAACGCTCCGAAAGTCATCGAGCGCAAGAGAGGTCGACTTCACAACCCTCGCGTCGATGCGCCCGAGAAGGTGGGCCCGCGCGGCCCGGCGCTTGAGCCCGGCAATCATTCGTGGCTGTACGTCCAGCGCGATTACCCGACCCGAATCGCCGACAGCTCGGGCCAGCGGGAGCGTAAAGAAGCCCATGCCGGGTCCGGGTTCCAGCACCGTCATTCCAACCCGCACGTAAGGCGCGATGATGCGAACCGGGTCCTGCTGCAACCGGCGGATCGGGCTCGCGAGCAGCCAGCCGATCCACCAAGGGCAGACGCCATGTCCGGTCATGTCAAAGCCAACGTAGTGCTCGCAGCGGGGTTGCACCGGTTGCCCCGCTCCGACGTCCGTCGCAGCAGCTAGCCGGCGCCGGGAAGGTCGCTGTTAAGAATGTCGGCTGCCGCCTTCCACGACCCTTCGTGCTTTTTCCAGACGACCACGTATTTACCCCGGTCTTCCACCCGTTTTGCGCCCTGGTCGAAGGAAAGCGAATATGTCCCGACCTCGTAGGCCAGATCGCCGCTGGCCGCCGCCTCGATGAATGTCGGGCCGAAATTCAGTGTGACGTTGGGCATGCCCAGCAAGGCACGCCACATCTCGCCCACCGCCTTACGACCCTCGGCGATCGGCGCATTGGGAACCAAGAATCGGCCGTCCGGGACATAGCACTGTTCGATCGCGCCGACATCTTTGCGGCGCACAGCGTCCAGCCAGCCGCTGATCACGCCTTTGATCTGCCGCTCCGCGTCGGTTTGTCCACTCATCTATGACTTCCTCCGCTTATCGTTGCGTCCCCTCAGGCCGCGCTGCGCGCAGCCGCCAAGAGGTGCCACTGCGCCCCGGCTGCCAATATCGGCTCTCAAGACGAAGCGCGGTACCCCTCTGCCAGAGCGTCGCAGCACCCTGACGGTTACACTACTTCGGGGCGGCTGCTGCTGTTTGTCCGGGCGGCAGCAGTCGGAACATGAAAGTCGTCACTTTGTCGCCGGGAGCGAACGGGCCAGCGAACGCATTCTTGATCGGCGGGATACTCTGCAGAAACGCGGCTACCGCCATCGCATCCTCTGGCGAGAGGTGCGCAAAGCTGTGGTAGGGCATGTACTTGCCGCGGTCGATCTGTGGGTCGGCAGCACGAGCCGTGGTCACAAAGCCCAGGACCTGCAACCACAAAGCCAAATTCTGCAACCGCAAGCTTCAGTACTCTGACGCTGACGACGTCCTCCCAAAGAGAAATCACCTTCGTTGCAGCTCGCCGGGACAAGCCCATGAGCCGGTCGACATTGTTGCTACGTCTTTAAGACCCGTCGCCACTAGTTTTTGGCCCTGCCGCCCGCCAAAAGACGCGCACGGCCGGCATCGCTACTTTCAGCGCGCAGACATCGCATGCCCCTAAAGAGGCCGTTTCGGAATCGGGCGGACTGACGTAGGTGAGGTGTTAAATCGCGTAAGGCTCGGTTCGAGCCGGCGGCCCTGCGCGAACAGCGTGTCAAAAGCTTGCTCCTTCAGGCGTCCTCGGCGCTGCTACACGCCGAGATGTGTCTTCATGATCGCCGGGTCGTCCCGCAACGCCCGGGGCGTCCCCTGCCATACGACGTGGCCGTTGTTCAGGATGTACACGCGATCAGCGAAGCTGAGCGCCGCCACCACGTTCTGCTCCACTACCACAATCGTCCGCCCCTGCGCGGCAAGCTCGCGGCTCACGCGTACCAGGTCGCGCACGATGAGCGGCGCCAATCCCTCGAACGGCTCATCCAGCAGGATCACCCGCGCATCGCGAATCAGCGCGCGCGCGATTGCGAGCATCTGCTGCTCGCCGCCTGATAACTGGCGGCCGCCGGAACGCCGCCGCTCGCGCAGGCGAGGGAAAAACTCATACACCCGGTCGAGGCTCCACGGCTTCTCGGCTGATAGCGCGGCCAGCCGCAGATTCTCCTCCACTGTGAGTTGGCCAAAGATGGCCCGTTCCTCGGGTACGAGCTGCATGCCCCGCCGCGCGATCACATAGGGCGGCAAGGACTGGATCGGCTCGCCGTCAAGCCGGATCGTGCCGAGACGCGGCGCCAGCACGCCCATGATGGTGCGCAAGGTCGTGGTCTTGCCGGCCCCGTTCCGCCCGAGCAGGGCGACAACCTCGTTGCGCCCGACCTCCATCGAGACGTCAAACAAGATGTGGCTGTCGCCGTAGTACGTATTGATTCCGTCCAGCTCAAGCAGGCTCATGCGCGTGCAGCCCTCCGAGATAGGCGTTCTGCACCGCCTCATCGGCCTGGATCTGCTCGGGCGTGCCGTCGGCGAGAAGGCGGCCTTCGTAAAGCACGGTGATCCGCTCGGCGAGTTCGAAGATCGCGTCCATGTCGTGCTCGACGATCAGCAGCGTGCGGCTGCGCCCGATCTCGCGGATCAGCGCGCGCGTGGCGACCCGCTCGGCCGGGCTCATGCCGGCCAGCGGCTCATCAAGCAGCAGCACGTTCGGCCCGGTCGCCAGCGCCATGCCGATCTCGAGCCGCCGCTTCTCGCCATAAGGCAGTACGTGCACCGGCGTATCGGCCCGGTGCTCCAGACCCACGGTTCGCAATGCCGCCGCGACCTGTCGCTCCACCGACGGGATACTGTCGGCGGCGCGGATGATGTCGGCCCGGAACGTGCCGCGCGGGCGCGCGAGCGCGGCGACGCGGATATTCTCCGCCACTGTCAGTTCCAGGAACAACTGGTTCAGCTGATTGCTCTTGCCGATACCGAGTTGCGTCGTGCGCGTGGCGCCGAGGCCAGTGATGCATTGGCCGAACAGCGTAACCTCGCCCGCCGTGGGCGAGACTTCGTCGAGCAGCATCTTGAACAGCGTGCTCTTGCCGGCGCCGTTGGGACCGATCACCGCGTGAATCGAGCCGATACGCACGGCGAAGGACACGCCGTCCACCGCACGCAGCCCGCCGTAATGCTTTGCCAGCTGGCTTGCCTGTAGGGCCGGCGCGTCCG
The DNA here is from genome assembly GCA_963822675.1 of uncultured Pseudomonadota bacterium. Lineage (GTDB taxonomy): Bacteria > Pseudomonadota > Alphaproteobacteria > Acetobacterales > Acetobacteraceae > CAWGIP01. The sequence goes on from CAWGIP010000029.1 coordinate 27,984, forward strand.
GCCCGCTACGGACCAAGGGCGCCCGCAACGGCAAATCGAGCGCCAGAGGCGGCGCCGCGGCTGCCTCACCGGTTTCTTCCGGCACAGAAGCCGCGGCGTCCGCCAGCCGTCGTCGCGCGAACAGCCACCAGATTTCGCCGCAAATGCCCCGTCGCAGCGCCATGACCAGCACCACGAAGATCACGCCGAGGATCAGCTTCCAAAGCGCGCCGATGCCCGGAATGGCTTGCAGATTGTCGCGCAGATAGAGCCAGATCGTCGCACCCACCATCGGCCCGACCAGCGTACCGACGCCGCCGATCACGGTCTGGACCACCAGCTCGCCCGAGGTGTCGAGCGTAAATGCGTCCGGCGGCATGTAGCTTTGGAATACGCCGAGCAGCCCGCCGGCGATCCCCGCATACAGCGCGGCGATGACGAACACGGCCAGCTTATAGATCGGCACCGAATGCCCCAGCATCGCGACGCGGGGCGGGTTCTCCTTGATGGCGCGGAGTGCCAAGCCGAACGGAGAATGCAGGATGCGCCGCGCCAGCACGAACCCGGCGAAGAAAAACGCCGCCAGCAGCCCGTACATCCGCAGGCCCTGGGTGAGGCTGAACGATCCGATCTGCGGAACCGGCACGCCGGGCAGCCCGTTCTCGCCGCCGGTGTAGGCGGAAAGCGGCGAATTCTCGAGAAAGAACGACATCTCGCCGAAGGCGAGCGTGATCATGGCGAAGTAAATGCCGATCCGCCGCACCGCGAGCCAGCCCACGATAACGCCGAAGGCGCCGGCGAAAAGGGTGCCGATCAGCAGCGCCAGCCAGACGCTGCTGAGTATGTTGTTGACCAGCAGATAGGCGGCCACAAACCCGCCGGTGCCATAAAACGCCGCCTGGCCGAAGGACAGCAGGCCGGCCGCGCCGAATAACAGGTCGAAGCCGAGGCCGATCAGTCCCCAATCCAGGATCCGCTCCAAGAGATCGTACGAGAACCCGGCATGCGTCAGCACGAAAGGCGCGGCGATCAACACCACTGCCATGCCGAGTTCGGGAAGGAAGGGCAGCGTTGCACGCCTCATACCCTTCCCTCCGAGCCGAACAGGCCTTGCGGCCGCAGCACCAGCAACAGCGCCATCACGGCGTAGAGTGCCACCTGCGAGTAGGCGGAGTTGAAGGCACTGGTGATGCTGATGATCTCGCCGGCGATGATGCCGCCCACTACGGCCCCCGGATAAGAACCGAGCCCGCCGATCACGATCACGACGAAGGATTCCACCAGGAACTCCGCCCCCATGTCCGGATCGACCGAGACGATCGGCGCGTACAGCATGCCCGCCAGCCCGGCGGCCATGACGCCGAGCGCGAAAACGGCCAGAAAGGCACGGCGGACATTGATGCCCAGGATGCCGACCATGCGCGCGTCCTCGATGCCGGCGCGGACCACCAGCCCGATCGAAGTGCGGTAGAGCACCAAGTAAAGCCCGGCCAGCAGAAAGGCGATAATGCCGATCAGTTGCAGCCGGTAAGTCGGGTAGATCAGAAAGCCGAGCTGTACCACGCCTTGGCCCCATCCGGGGGTGGCGACGTGCTGGCTGTCGCCGCCGAAGATCGCGCGGACGCCTTCAATCAGGACAATGGCGAGGCCGAACGTAACGAGGATCTGGTCCTCGGGCGGGCGGGCGTAGAACCAGCGGATGACGAGCCGTTCGATCAGCACGCCAGCGACCAGCATGAAGGCGCAGCCGCCGGCCAGCCCGAGCAGGAAGTTTCCCGTCGCACCGGCGATGACGAAGACCACGTAGGCGCCGACCATGAACAGGGCGCCGTGGGCGAAATTGAGCACGCCGAGCGTCCCCAGTATGATGGTCAGTCCGCTGCTGACCAGGGCCAGCAGCGTTCCGAGCGCCAAGCCGTTAAACGCCTGGGAGAGCAGCAGCGGGCCGCTGGGCATGCGCGATGTCTTCCGCTCCGTCTTCTCGGTTGCGCGGCTTGGTCAGGTATAGGGGCCGAGATGGCAGCCGAACATGGCGGGCGGGCTCATGACAGATTCACCGGGCACCACCTCGACCACGTCATAGAAATCTTCGGGATTCTTCATCGCAGTGGGCGCCTTGCCAACGACCACGGGCACGGGACGAACAAGCTGATGGTCCTCGGCCCGATACCAGACTTTGCCCAGCGTGCTGTCGTACGGATCGGACTTGGACGCTTCAAGAGTGCGGATCACCTCGGGTGGGTAGAACGTCTTGGCCCGCTCGACCGAGAGCGCCCAGATGAAGCTCTGCATATAGCCGATATGCGCGCTCCAGCGCGGATAGTAGTCGTATTTGGCCCGGAACGCCTGTACGAAGTCCTTGGCCAACGGATAACGGTCCTCCAGCGTCCACCAGAAATCGAACGTGCCGTACACGCCCTGCATCAGCGCCGCTGTCAGTTCCTTGGCCTGAAACGCCGAGATGTTGGGTACCACCATTCTCATCTTTTTCAGCACGCCGAACTGGCTGGCCTGTTTCGTAGACGCGACCGCGTCATTGCCGAACGCCACGTTGACGAACACGGCGGCGCCGCTGTTGGCGATGTTGAGCAGGGCTGAGCTGAAATCGGTCGTGCCCACGGGAATCACCTGCTCGGTGGCGACCGTCCAGCCGAATGGCTTGGTAAACTCCACCATCGAGTTGTACACGGAGTGCCCATACGTGTAGTCAGGCACGAGATACGCCGCCTTCAAGCCGGGTCCCAGCGCCTTGGCCATTACCGGAGCGAGTGCCTTGGCCGCCATATAGGCCGACGGTTGCGAGCGGAACCCGTAACGTTGGCAGTCCTTGCCGGTGGTGTCGTTGGAGCCGCTGCCGCCAACCATGTTCAGCACTTTCTCGCGCTGCGCGAGCTGTTCCAGCGCGACCGCAGTGGCGCTGGAGATGCAGCCGGTGATCATGATGGCCTTGTCGCGCTGGATGAACTGAGTCTGCGCCTGCACCGCCACGTTCGGCTTGAGCTCGGTATCCGCGATGCGGTAGCGGATCTGCTTGCCGAGCACGCCCTTGCCGTGCAGCCCCCAGGCTTGCGCGAGTGCGTTGCCGGCGTTGATGGCTTCGAAGGCGAGCCTGCAGCCTAGCGCCCCGTCCTTGCCGTCGGCCGAATAGGGCCCGGTCAGCCCGTTGGTGACGCCAACGAACACCGAATTGCCGGCGACACCGGCTGGCCAGGTGCCGATCGGCGGATGCTCCGCGGCGTCAGCGCAGGTACTGGCCCGGTCAGCGTCAGTCCCGCCGAAGCTCCCAGGCCAAGCGCGATCGCGCGCCGCCGTCCCAACCTGAACGTGTCCTGCATTCCTGCCCCTCCTGCGCCGGGAGAGCCATGCATGCGCGCCCGGTTCGCGGCCGTTCGCCCGCGGCCGCTGTCGCAGTCCGATAGAGCAGAACCGGGGCCGTCTCAAGGTGGCGCGAGCGGCCCCACAAGGTGTTGTCAACGTCTTGTCAACCGCTCGCACATGGTGAGACTCGCTCGTCCGGGGGCGCTGTGGGCGCTACACACGGGATGCTACAGGGGAGCAGGTAAATGCAGTCTGAAAACGGCTTTTCGCCGGGCCGGCGCGCGGCACTCAAACTGGGAGGCGGATTGCTGGGAGCGGCTGCGATCGGCGTGCTCGCCGCCGCGTTCGGCGGCGGCATCGCGCGCCCGGCTCGCGCTGCCGAGCAAGCGCCGATCGGCACCTGGCCGGCAGGGGTCGCAGGCAAGACGGTTTTTGTCGGCGTGGGAGTGCCCGCGCACCGGGACCTACGCAGTGCCGGGCGAGGACGAGCTGAAGGGATACGAGCTTGCCTTCGAGCACCTCAATAGCAGGCGACGAGCTGATGAAGCGGATCGCGCCCGAAAGTGACCAAGGGCCTGCTCGGCAAGCAGGTGGTCCATGGCGTCGCCGACACCGAGGCCAAGCCGAACGTCGCTATTCAGGCGCAGTCGCGCTTCATCGCCCAGAACAAGGCGCTGCTGATCACCGGCTCCTGTTCCAGCGCGGTCGCGGTGGCGCTTGAACAAGCTGGCGCAGCGCGAGAAGGTCATCTACCTGCCGGGCGTCAGCGGATCGAACGACACTACCGGGAAAGGATTGCACGCGGTATTCGTTCCGCACCTGCTTCTACGGCCAGACCTCCTCGGCGGCGCTGAGCCCGGTGCTTATTAAGACGCTGGGGAAGAACAAGAAGGTGGCTTTTCTGACGCCCGACTACACGTACGGGCATACCGTTCAGCAGTCGATGGAGGAATATCTGAAAAAGGGCGGCTGGACGGTGGTCACCAACCAGGTCTGCCCGCTGGGGACCACCGATTTCAGTTCCTATCTGCTCAACATCGGCAATAGCGGCGCCGACGTGCTGGTCAATATCGAATGGGGCAATGACGCGGTCGAATCAATTAAGCAGGCCAATCAGTTTGGCCTGATGAAGAAGATGACCTTGGTAATCGCCTATCAGACGCCTCTTGCTTGCCAAACAGGTCGGCGCGGAAATTACCCAGGGCGTGCTTGCCGCCACCGATTTCTGGTGGACGGTGGAGGATCAGTTCCCGCTCGCCAAGCTGTTCGTAACCGCATTCGACAAGAAATTCGGCTACAAGCCCGACTGGAGCGCTCAGGCCGCCTACATGCAGATCGCGCTATGGGCGCGCAAGGTCTCGGAAGCCGGAACGTTCTACCCGCCCGAGGTCATCAAGACCTATGAGAACGGCGAGCATATGGACTTGCTGGTCGGCGATGTCTGGTTCCGTCCCGAGGATCATCAGCTCGTCCGGCCGGTGTTCATCGTGCGCGGCAAGAAACCGTCGGAGATGAAGAGCAAGGACGATTACTGGGACGTGATCGAAACGGTTCCCGGCCAGGAACTGATGCAGCCGCCGGACGCCTTCGGCTGCCATCTCGGGCCGTATGTCTAGCGGCGTTCGATCCCGGTAGGAGGCGACTCTGGGCCGGATCAGATCCCGGCCCGGAAGGCGTCGGTAATTCGCCGCAACGCCCCGGTCGCATCCATCAGCATGAGATCGAAACGCACCCCGCCCGATCCCCAATCGGGGTGTTCGGCCAACAGTATATCCGCGGCCGCGATCAGCCGTTGCATCTGTCGCGTGGTGAGCGCGGAGGCAGCGCCGGCCAGGGTCGGGCGCGATTTGACTTCGATGAGGGCGAGCGTGCCATCCTTCTCGGCCGCGACATCCACTTCGCCGGCCGCGGTTCGCAGTCGGCGCCCGCGTACCGTCCACCCATCGCGCTGCAACGCCGCGCAGGCTTCGTTCTCGGCGCGCAGGCCGCAAGCATGCGCCCGCACACCGCGTTGCGCGCGCCCTGCCGATGCCCGGCGCGGGGCCGGCATCTGAGCACGCTTCAGGCCGAAGCCATCATGGTGCCGGAAGGCGTGTGCGTCGGCCTGCATCCCTGACGTCCTGATCCCAGCAACGAAATCGTCTCACCATACCCCATTGCGTCTCATCTCACAAGACAATCCTAGGAACGCTCCGGGACCAGTTTCGCGCAATTGGTCCGGCCCGCGGCCAGGCAATCCTGCAGTGCAGCTTGCTGGCGCAGATGCCGCGCCAGCAGCAGGCCCGCGATCAGCAGAACGACGACGACTAGCAGGGCGACAATGGCTCTGCGTCGCGTTGGCGCCTCGCCTTCATCGCGGGGTTCCTCATGCGACCGAGGCTCCAAGCTACCCTCCCGTCTCTGGCCAAAGCCGGATGCCGCTTGTAGCCTTCGGCCTCGCCCGAGGGGGAGGCCCGTCATGCCGCGCTTCGCCGCCAATCTGTCCATGATGTTCACCGAACTTGGTTTCCTCGACCGTTTCGATGCGGCGCGCAAGGCTGGGTTCGAGGCTGTGGAATACCTGTTCCCGTACGAGTGGCCGGCCGCGGAACTGCGCCGGCGGCTGGAGGCGAACGGGCTCGTCCAGGCGCTGTTCAACATGCCGCCGGGAGACTGGGCGGCGGGGGATCGCGGCATTGCCTGCCTCCCGGGGCGGCAGGCCGAATTCCGTGACAGCACGCGGCGTGCGCTCGACTATGCGGCGGTGCTCGGCAACCGGATTGTCCATTGCATGGCCGGAATCGTGCCGCCCGGCCTTTCGCCTGTCACGGCGGGGAGTATCTATGCCGCCAATCTGGCCCGGGCGGCGGAGGAAGCGCAGAGCGCAGGGGTCAAGCTGGTGATCGAGCCGATCAACCACCGCGACATGCCGGGCTATTTCCTGAACACGCAAGCGCAGGGCGCCGCCATTGTCGAGGCGATCGGCCGCGACCGTCTCGGCCTGCAATTCGATATCTACCATGTCCAGGTGACGGAAGGCGACATCACCAAGCGACTGGAGCAGCACCTGCCAATCGTCGCGCATATCCAGATCGCCGATGTGCCGGGCCGCAACGAACCGGGCACGGGCGAGATCGGTTGGGACTACGTGTTCAAGCGGATCGACGCGTTGGGCTATCGCGGCTGGATCGGCTGCGAATATCGCCCCGCCGGGGAGACCGATGCCGGGCTGGGCTGGCTCAAGCGCCACGCCGCATAGGCCATTCGGTTCGCCCGCTCCGCCGGGAGACACGCGGCAAGCCGGAGCCAGAGCAGGAGGACGCCACATGAAAATCGGTTTCATCGGCCTCGGAATCATGGGCCGCCCGATGGCCCTCAACCTCCGCAAGGCGGGCCATGAATTGATCGTGCCCGAACGCAAAAGCCTGCAGGACGATGTTCGCGCGGCGGCGCGCGTCGTGGCTGATGCCAAATCCGTCGCCGCCGGGGCCGAAACGCTGATCCTGATGCTGCCCGACACGCCGGATGTCGAGACCGTGCTGTTCGGCGAGAACGGTGCCGCCTCGGGGCTGCGCCCCGGCACGCTGGTTATCGACATGTCCTCCGATCAGTCCGATTGCCACCAAGGATTTCGCCCGCGGTGTGAACGAGAAAGGATGCGACTATCTCGATGCTCCGGTCTCCGGCGGCGAGGTCGGTGCCCGCCAGGCCACGCTGACGATCATGGTGGGCGGCCCGGAAGCCGCGTTCGCGCGCGCCAAACCGCTTTTCGAGGCGATGGGCAAGACAATTACCCATGTGGGCGCCGAGAACGGTGCCGGACAGACCTGCAAGGTCGCCAACCAGATCATCGTCGCGCTGAATATCCAGGCGGTTGCCGAGGCGCTGGTCTTCGCCGCCAAGGCTGGCGCCGACCCGGCCAAGGTGCGCGCTGCGATCAGTGGCGGCTTCGCTGCGTCCCGGGTGCTGGAATTGCATGGCGAGCGGATGCTGACCGGTGCCTTCGAACCCGGCTTCCGCGTTCGGCTGCACCAGAAAGATCTGAATCTGGCGTTGTCCTCGGCCCGAACGCTTGCCGTGTCGCTGCCGAACACCGCGATCGCGCAGCAGATGTTCGCCGCCTGCGCGGCCGATGGCGGCAGCGAGCTTGACCATTCGGCGCTGATCAAGGCGACGGAACGGCTGGCCAATTTCTCAATCCGCGAACGCGAGCCCGTACGCTGATCCCGCGTCGCGATTGACGATGCGGGGTTGCAAAACCCCGTGAGCCGGACATAGGGTGCGGCGGAATTGGATTTTGAGATTCGCCCGCGGAAGCAGGAGCCACGCAGCCTGGATGTCGATGCGATTTACCGAAATCGGCCAGCAGCTTCGCGCCTACCGGCTGGAATCGGCCTCCGCGCCGAAGAGATCGCCGCGCGCCTCGGCGTCTCGCGGGCCGCGTTATACCGCTATGAAAAAGGCGAGGTGATCAAGCTCGACACGATCAAGCGACTGGCCGAACTGCTTAAGATATCACCCCTGTCGCTGCTCGGGATCGGCGTCGAATACTACAACCGGCCGGTCGCGTATTTCGAGCGCTTGCGCCAGGTCGAGGAGACGGCGGACCAGATTCTCGAAATCTCCGGGCCGATCAATTACCTGACGACATCCGATGGCTACGACGCGGTGCTGGCCGACGCCTTCGCGGACGCCGCCGATCTGGCCGGTGCCGATCGCGGCGCGATGCGCTCGCTCGCCGAGCAGTTCCTCGGCATCCTCCTTGAGCGCAAGCGCATGTATGTCGCCCGGCGGCCGGGCATCATCTCGATGGTTTCGCTCGCCGCAATGCGCCGCATGCTGGAAGGCGGCGTAGGTGGCGGCCTTTCCGTCTCCGAGCGCGCCCGCCGGCGGCTGCGCCAGGTCGCCGAGGCGGAGATTGAGCGCATGGCCGCGATGATGGAGACCGAACCGATGGGCTTGCAGTTCGGTTTGCTCACCAGCGCCGAGCCAAGCTCGTTCTTCAACATCATGCGCTCGCGCGATCGGGTTACGCTGGCAATCAACCCGTTCCATCCCGATACGCACCCGACGCAGCAGACCGGGGTGGCCATGATCACCGGTGCCGATGACGCGATTTCGGCGCATCAGCGGGTGGCTGAGGCAACCTGGCGGGACGCGCTGAAGGGGCCCGCCGGCGCGGCGCGTCTGCGCGAGCTGCTCGGGGCGGCGGTGGCCGGGTAAGGACCGAGGCCCTCGGGTCGATTTTTCCAGGGCGGGATGGCGGCGTGCCTTAGGCGCGGTATGGTGCGGTGATGCCGCCGATCTCTTCGCCCGACGACTTGCCGCCCTATCCGGACCTTAGCGATCGATTCCGCACATCGCGTCTGGAATGGGCGGTTTCCGCTCGACCTCCTCCGCTTCCGGCACCGCCGCTTCGACGGAACCACCTCGAAGCCACGGACCTGGGAGCTATGGCGGCGCGGCCCGGCCGGCGCGCTGCTGCCTTACGATCCGGTGCAGGACAAGGTTGTTCTGATCGAACAGTTCCGCCTCCCGGCGCTTGCCGCCGGGCTTGATCCGGTGACTGGTCGAATTGCCCGCCGGCCTGTGCGACCCTGGCGAGTCACCGGAAGCGACGATCCGGCGGGAGACGCAGGAGGAAATGCGCTTGGACGTGGGCCGGCTCGTGCGAATCGGCGCATTCCTGCTGACCCCGGGCGGCAGCGATGAGCTGTGCAATTTGTTTGCGGGCGAAGTCACGGCGCCGCCGGCTTGCCCGGACGGGATTGCGGGGCATACCGGACTCGCGGAAGAAAACGAGGACATAAGGACACGCGTTTGGCAAGCTGATGCGGCCATCGAAGCGGCGCTCACCGGCCGGTTCGCCAATGCCGTGACCGCTATCGCGCTGTTCTGGCTGGCGGCGCGGCGTGATTGGCTGCGCGCCACGTGGTCCGGGGCGATATGAAGGGGGATGCGATGGAGCCGCTTGTCAGCACGAACTGGCTGGCCGCCGAACTGGGCAAGCCCGACCTGGTCGTGTTCGATGCGACCCTCTATCTGCCCAATGAGGCCAAGGATGGCCGGGCAGAGTTCACCGCCGCGCACATTCCGGGCGCGCGCTTCTTCGATATCGACGCTATCGCCGACCCCGAAACGGACCTGCCGCACATGGTCCCGACACCGGGGCGCTTCGCCCGGCTAATCGGCGCGCTCGGGGTCGGCAACGCGGCGCGGATCGTGTTCTACGACCAGAAGGGGCTTGCGTCGGCCGCGCGCGGGTGGTGGCTGATGGGCCTGTTCGGCCATGATCGCGCCGCAGTGCTGGATGGCGGGCTCCCCAAATGGCGGCGCGAGGGCCGCCCCGTTGAGGCGGGCACGCCTCCGCCCCCACCGGCAGCCGTATTCCGCCCCGACTTCCGCGCGGAGCGGCTGCGCGGCATCGGCGATCTGCTGGGCAATCTGACCAGCCGCGCCGAGCTGGTGCTGGACGCCCGCGCCGCCGGCCGGTTCACCGGCGAGACGCCGGAGCCGCGCGCTGGCATGCGCAGCGGCCATATCCCCGGCGCGCGCAGCCTCCCCTACACCGATTTGCTGAACTCCGGACCTGACGTTCCGACCGCCCGCCGAACTGCGCGCACGCTTCGCCCTGGCGGGGGCGGACGGCGAGCGCCCCGTCGTCACGAGCTGCGGCAGCGGCGTGACCGCCTGCATCCTGACGCTCGGACGGCGGCTCGCGGGTCTGCCCGAGGGCGCGGTGTATGACGGTTCCTGGACCGAATGGGGCGGGCGCTCGGATACGCCGGTCGCCACCGGCCGAGACCTGATCGTCATGGCTGACGAGCAGGATCGGCCGCCAGCCACCGCGCGGCCGGGGGTTTCGCACGCGGCTCTCGCATGTCGGGCGGGCCGGCAAGCGCGTGCATGGCTTCGTCAATCCGCCGCTCCTGCGCGGCTCGACCGTGCTCTACCCGACCATGGCCGAACGCAAGGCAATCGGCGGGCGGCGCCTGGAACGGGTACTGAGCTACGGGCTCGGCGGCAGCGAGACGCATTGGGCGCTGGAGGACGCGATCGCCGCGATCGAGGGCGGCACGCGCTGCCAGATCGTTGGCTCGGGGCTCGCGGCCATCACCACGCCTTTGCTCGCCTATCTCAATTCCGGCGAGCACTGCCTGATGCCGGACAGCGTCTATGGCCCGGCGCGCAGCTTCGCCAACCGCACCCTGTCCCGGCTGGGCATCGAGACCAGCTTCTACGACCCGTGCGTGGACGAGGCCGGATTGTCGCGACCTGCTCCGCCCGAACACCACGGTCGTGTTCGTCGAAAGTCCCGGCAGCCATACGTTCGAGGTGCAGGACGTGCCCGCCATTGCGCGTGCGGCGCATGCGCACGGCGCCAAGGTGCTGATGGACAATACCTGGGGCATCGCCTCGTTCCAGCCGTTCCGGCACGGCGTCGATGTCTCGATCCAGGCGCTGACGAAATACCCGGCGGGGCATTCGGACGTGTTGATCGGCAGCGTAACGGTGGCGACCGAGGCCGATTGGGAGCGGGTGCGCACCACAGCATCCTCGCTCGGCCAGTATGCCAGTCCGGATGATTGCTGGCTGACTTTGCGCGGCATCCGCACCCTGGCCGTCCGGCTGGAGGCGCAGATGCGCGCCGGGCTGGAGGTCGCACGCTGGCTCGCCACGCGGCCCGAAGTCGCGCGGGTGCTGCATCCGGCTTTGCCCGGCGCTCCGGGCCATGCGATCTGGAAGCGCGACTTCACCGGCGCGTGCAGCCTCTTCGGCGTGGAGTTCGTCCCGTCCGTCAGCGTCGAAGCGACGCACGCGCTTCGTGGAGGCGCTGGAGCTGTTCGGCATCGGCGCCTCCTGGGGCGGCTATGAAAGCTTGGCACTTCCGACCGACGGCTTCGTCACCCGCAGCGCCGGCTCCTGGCGTTTCGCCGGCCCGCTGGTGCGGCTGCATATCGGGCTGGAGGACACGCGCGATCTGATCGCCGATCTGGAGCAGGGTCTGGCGGCGATGAACCGGTTCGGCGGCTGAGGCGGAGGGTTTCTCAGGCCCCCGGCGCCGGCACCGGCACCGTTGCGGGCGCCAGTGTCTGCGGCTCGCCGCGCGTCACCTCCAGCACCGCAAGCCCGCGCAGTGCCCTGCCGTCTGGCAGCAACACCAGCGGACCGTCCGCGCCGGCGAAACCGCCCGGCGTTGTCAATGCCGCCGGCTGATAGCCCGAGCCGGCGGTCGCGCGCGCGATCTGCGCCGCGTCATAGGCCAGATCCGCGACCCCGGGCGGCGGGGCGCCGAAGCGCGCGGCGAAGGCGGAGACGAATTCGGCGCGCGCCGACGGGTCGGGTGCGGCAAACCAGGCACCCGGAAGCTGGCGGGCACCGCTCCCCGGCTCTGCCCAGAGCGCCGGCCCCATGATCTGCACCGACCGGCCGGACACATAATAGTATTGCAGAACCGAGGCGATCTCGGCCAGGGCCGGTGCCGGTATCGGCCAGCAGCAGTGTATCGAACGGCGGCGGCGGGACGGCGCCGCGCGAGAGCTCCTCCGCCTGGCGCCGCCCTTCCGCCGTATGTTCCGCCCGCGCCGCCCGGATCTGGCGCTGGATGCCGCCATAGCGCGTCTCGTAATCCGAAAGCGCCCGCGCCGCCGCGCTGATCGAGCCCATGCTGGAGCCGTGATAGCGCAAATCGGGTGCAGGGAGGCCTTGGCGCCGTCACCGCATCGGTGAGCGCGGTGCCCATCGCGTGGCCGAAGGCCGTCTCGGGCAGCAGGCCCGCATAGCGCGAACGGCCATTATCCTGGCCATAAGCGACAAGCCGGCGCACCTGCTGGCCGGGGGTGATGCCGATGGTCCAGATCCCAGGGCGTGACACTTGCGGGTCGTTGGTGAAGGCCAGCATTGGCACGCCCGCCCCGCTCGCCACCGGGGCCGCGGCGGCGGTCTCCTGTGCCGTCAGCGGCCCGAGGATCAATCCGGCATGCTGCCCGACCGCGTTCCGCGCGGCGGCAGCGGCGCCGTCCGGATTGCCGCCCGTATCCAGCGGAACAAGGGCGGGCGAGCCGGGTGCGGCCAGCGCAAGCTGCGCCGCCTGGAGCATCGGTTGACCGATATCGGCGCGCGGCCCGGTCAACGGCAGCAGCAGTGCCACGGGCGGGGCCGCGGCCGCTTCGCCACCCGTTGGCGCTTGGCCGAACGGCACCGGGGTTGCGCTTGGCCCGAACGGCAGATAGCCGCTCTCGCAGGCCGCCAGCGCCGTGGTTGCGGAAAGGAGCAGGAATGCCCGACGACGCATGCGCCGCGTCCCCCGATCAGGTCCGGGATGACGACACCAACGGCCAAGCCGGTCCCGCCTTCCCGCGATCCGGTCTTGTGCTTGTTTCCACGCCGATCGGCAACCTCGGCGATCTGTCGGCGCGAGCGCGGGACGCGCTCGGCGGGGCCGATCTCGTGCTGTGCGAGGATACGCGCCGGACCGGCCAAGCTGCTCGCCGCCGCCGGGCTGCGGGGGCGGCTGGAGGCGCTGCACGAGCATAACGAGGACGCCCGCATTCCCGGCGTGCTGGCGCTGCTGCGCGAGGGCCGGCGCGTGGCGCTGGTGGCCGATGCCGGCACGCCGCTGGTGTCCGATCCGGGGTTCCGGCTGGTGCGGGCGGCGATCGCGGAGGGGCTGGCGGTAAGCGCCGTCCCCGGCCCGAACGCGGCGCTGACGGCGCTGGTGCTCTCCGGCCTGCCGCCGCTGCCCTTTCTGGTGCTGGGCTTTCCGCCGCCGCGGTCGGCCGCCCGCCGGGCCGCGTTCGCGATGCTGCGCGGCGCCGAGCGGGCGGGGCTGGCCGCGACGCTGATCTGGCACGAAGCGCCGCACCGGCTGGCGCGCGACGCTGGCCGATCTGGGCGCCGCGTTCGGCGCCCGCCCGGCCGCCGTCGCCCGCGAGCTGACCAAGCGCTTCGAGGAGGTCCGCCGCGCCCCGCTGCCCGACCTGGCCCGGCACTACGCGGAACAACCGGCGCGCGGGCGAGATCACCGTGCTGGTCGGGCCCGGCGCCGGCGCGGAGCCGGACGCCGGGGATCTGGACGAGCGCCTGCGCGCCGCGCTGGCCACGCACAGCCTGAAGGACGCCGCCGCCCTGGTCGCCGCCGCCACCGGCCTGCCGCGCAAGCTGGTCTATGCGCGGGCGTTGGAGATTGCGGGCGAGTCCGCTTAGCCGCATGCGTACATCCACGCACTCGCCAGCACCGCGCTGCGTACATCTGGCCGCATGCTGCGCCACGGGTGTACATCCGTGCCGAAAATGATCCGGTTGGTGTGATGCGCACGCTGCTCGTCTATCGCGATCGCTTGCTGCCGCGCTCCGAGCACGGGTTCATGCGCCGGCAATATACGGGCTTCACCCGCCTTGCGCCGGTCTGGGTCGGTTGCCGAGTTGATGCGGCGCTGCCGCACGCGGGGATCGCGCCGCCGATCATCCTCGGCCGGGGAGGGCCACTCGGCGTGCTGGACCGCGCCGCCTTCAAGCAGCTCGGCGTCGTCCCGCCAATGCCCGACCTGGCCCGGCTCGCGCCGGCTTTGGTGCATGCGCAGTTCGGCCGCGGCGGGGCGCTGGCGCTGCCGTTGGCGAGGCGTCTCGGCGTGAAGCTGGTCGTGACGTTCCACGGCGGCGACGCCCATAAGGACAAGCACTACCGAAGCCGGCTGATCCGGGACGTCTATGCGCGCCGGCTGCCGGCTTTGCTCCGGGAAGCGGCGTTGTTCGTCTGCGTGTCGAACTCGGTTCGCGAGAAACTACTGACGCGCGGATTTCCGGAAGCGAAACTTACGGTCATTCCGATCGGCGCCGAACTGCCCGAGGTGCCGGCGCAACCGGCCGACGGCAAGCACCTGCTGTTCGTCGGCCGGTTCGTGGAGAAGAAAGGTGTTGCCGTCCTGCTGGACGCGGCACGCCGCCTGCGTGCTCTCGGCTAACAACACGCCGCTCCTGATGCTGGGCGACGGCCCGCTGCTGGATCAGGCGCGGCGGCAGGCGCAGGCGATTGGCAATGTCACGCTGCCCGGCTGGCAATCGCCGGCGCAGGTCGAAGCCGCCATGCGCGCGGCACTCGCCCTGATCGTGCCCAGCGTCGTCGGCCGCCGCGGCGACGCCGAAGGTTTGCCGAGCGTCGCCGTCGAGGCGATGGCGCTCGGCCTGCCGATCATCGCCTCCGACGAAGCGGGGCTGAACGACGCCTTGTCGGACGGCGCGGCCGGGCTGATCGTGCCGGCGGGCGACGCCGCGTCTCTAGCGGAGGCGCTGCGGACAGTGCTTGCCGATCGCGCGCTTGCGGCGCGTCTGGGACAAGGCGCGCGCGCCCTGGCCGAACGGTGCTATGACGCGCGCAAGCAATCCGCGCTTCTGGAATCCACGCTGCTGTCATTGCTGTGACGGAGGACGCGCATGCCGTGCCACTATGATCTTGTCATCCGCAACGGTGTCTGCGTCCTGCCTTGGGGCATGGAGCAGACCGATATCGGCGTGCGCGACGGGCGCATCGCCGCACTCGACATCACCGCGGACGCGACCGCTGCGCAGGTAATCGACGCGCGGCATCTGCACGTGCTGCCCGGCCTAATTGATCCGCATGTGCATCTGCGCGAGCCGGGTGACGCTGCGGTGGAAACCATCGCCACCGGCACGCGCGCTGCCGTGCTGGGCGGCATCGCCGCCGTGTTCGACATGCCCAACACCTCGCCCGCCATCACCGATGCGGACCAGCTCGCCTGGAAGCAGGAGCGGGCGGAGCGCGTCGCCTGGTGCGACATGGGGCTCTATATCGGCGGCACCAAGGAGAATATCCCGCACCTGGCGGAGCTGGAAACCACGCGCGGCGTCTGCGCCATCAAGATCTTCGCCGCCAGTTCCACCGGCGATCTTCTGGTGGAGGACGACGCCAGTCTGGAGCGCGTCATGCTCGGGGGACGCCGGCGCATCGCTTATCACAGCGAGGACGAATACCGCTTGCAGGAAAGGCGCGCATTGTTCCGGCGCGGCGAGCCCTATGCGCGGCATCGCCGAGTGGCGCGACATAGAGACCGCGTTCCTCGGCACAAGGCGGCTGATCGCGCTTTCCGAAAAGACCAGAAGGCCAGCGCATATCCTGCACGTATCGACTGCCGAGGAACTTGCATTACCTGCGCGACTACCGCGACATCGCCACGGTCGAGGTGCTGGTCAATCACCTCACGCAGATCGCCCCCGAGGTGGACGAGCGAGCTGGGCGGCTACGGCGTGATGAACCCGCCGATCCGCGACCGCCGCCATTGGGAGGCCGCCTGGGCATCGGTGCGCGACGGCACGGTGGACACGCTGGGCTCGGATCACGCGCCGCATGCGCGCGCGAAAAAGCAGTTGCCCTGGCCCGATTGCGCCGCGGGCCTGACCGGCGTGCAGACGATCGTTCCGGTGATGCTGGATCACGTCAACGCCGGGCGGCTCTCGTTGCCGCGCCTGGTCGATCTGCCTGCGCCGGCCCCGCGCGCGTCTATGGCGTGCTGGGCAGGCCGCCGGCCGCCGGCTATGATGCGGATTTCACCCTGGTGGACATGCAGGCGAGACGGCGGATCGAGGCGAGCTGGATTGTCGTCTCCCTGCGGGTGGACACCGTTCGCGGGGCTACGGACGTGACCGGCTGGCCGGTGGCGACGATCGTGCGGGGCGATGTGGTGATGCGGGAGGATGTGGCGCTGGGGGAGGGCGGGGGCGCGGTTGGTGCGGTTTCGGTGATGAGTGCGGGAGGTTCGCTTGAGCACCTTTTGGAGCCTGGGCGGGAATACGCTCTGCGTATACCATGTGACTCTCCAAAACTGCGTGCAGCGCTGCTTCTGAACCATCCTCGTTATTGTATCGACGCATTAGGTTACTTTGAGGATATCAGCGATGCTTCGCCTTGGGAGAAAAGGATGAGGTAGGCTAACGGGTATGCCTGCAAGGACACACTCGAAGGCTCCGACAACGTGCTCCAGATAGTCCGCCAGTTGGCGGAGCAGGGACACCACCGGTTCCCCGGCGAACAATTTGCCCGTCCCAAACGCCACGTCGAATGAGGCTCTCACTTCATCGCCCGCCGTCAGCTGTTTGATTGCGTCGATCCTCCAAAGGATTGCTGCTCTCTAGAACCCGTAGTTTATCATCGTGATTGGTAGAAACGTGATGGTAGAACCACCTCGAATGAAGGTAGGAGCTGGCCCCTGCGACCCTATCACGTGCCCGACCGGCACCAACAGACGGTGCTTGTCGATGATGTTGATCTCATGAAGCCCTGCAATTGCGATGTTGCTGCCAGAAGCGGGCTGGAGGGCACGGATCAGGTCGACAGCATTCTTGCTAGCCTTAGAAAGTTTCGAAATTTTGATCCTGCGTTCGAGCCTTACTGCGTCTTCGGCAACCGGGAAGCATACGTCCTTCTCGATTTGCCTATTCATTTGGCCGTTCGAAACAGACGAGGTCGTATCCGATATGATCCAGCGCGGACCGGAGGTTGTGGACCGCGTCTCCGCAGTCAGAGCGATTCCCGCGGGAATTGGTTCGTCAACTCGAAGGACCACACGCTGGACTGTTGGGTTGGGATCGGCCTCAACGACCAATCGGTATGGGTTTTGACCAAGGAATGCCTCCGTCTCTTTGTGGGCACGTTTCTATATGGCCCCGCGCCCAACCAATCTTTTGTCTCGGACCATCAAACGGCTTCATAGTGAGCCATTCCTGTAGCTTCGAAATTATCTAAGAGTTAGACACTGAAACTATCTCGGACTTCGGCCGCGGTTCCGGACGTTCCGTCCCTCGATTGCCTGGTGTCGTTAGTGAGGGTGGCTGCTGGCCTTCGGTCGCAGACATACACGCTGCCCTGAATGCGTCGGAAGTCAAATGAAGCCAGCGCCTCCCCCGATCTCGGCGTAAGTCTGTTGCGCGCCCTTAGGCTGATGCTGCTCCGTATCGGCAACGGTCAGATGAAAGGCGATGGCAAACATCAGTCACGCGGATCAACCAGAATTTTGTCGCCCGAATAGGCTACTTCTTCACCTGCGTCCAGCACGCGGGTCAGGAACGACTGATCACCTACGGGACGCAGAATTTCGTAAAGAACGCTATAGGGGCCGAAGCGCCGGACGGCGCCAACCTGGATCGGCACCCGCCCCGTGGCGTGGCTGGTTTCCGGGCTATGAGTGCGCATCGAGTGCGCATCGAGTGCATGGATCCTGGTAAGCGACTCCGGCTCACTTTGCAACTGGCTCATGCAGGCGAAGGGACCGGCGAAGTAAGTGACACGTGCAGGGTCTTTCGTTTGCACAAGCTAAAGAATTGAGATCGACCTTTGAACGGCTATCACCTCAGCTCAATCAACTCGGCTTCCATTTCCGTTACGCGACGTTGGGAAATCGGCAACAAGTGCCCGTCCTTGTTCTGCTCAAAGGCCTCAACAGCGCGACGCATGCAGGCAAGCGCCTCTTCCATATCCGAGGCCTTCTGACGCTTCGCCCGTAGCGCCAAGGCGTTCGCCAACCCATGTTGCTGTATAAGCCCATTGGAGCGGCGCGCGGTCGCGCTCACGTCGTCTCGCGCGGCTGAAGGCCGACAGCACGGCGCAGCGCGTCGTCATCGCCGTGCCCGCCAAGCGTCGCCAGCGCAGCCCCGAGATTGTTCTGCGTCGCCGCCCAGTCGAGCGGCGCGCGGTCGCGCGTCGTTCCTGCAAGGCGGCCTTGTAGGCCGCGACGGCAAGCGCAGCGCGTCGTCATCGCCGCGTGCGCCAAGCGTCTGCAGCGCATTGCCGAGGTTGTTCTGCGTCGTCGCCCATAGGAGCGGTGCGCGGTCGCGCGTGTATTCCTGCAGGGCGGCCTCGAACGCCGCAACGGCACGGCACAGCGTCTCGTCATCGCCGCGCTCCCCGAGTGTCCCAGCGCATTGCCGAAGTTGTCTGCGTCGCCGCCACATGGAGCGGTGCGCGGTCGGTGTGCGTTCCTGTAGGGCGGCCTCGAAGGCCGAACGAACGGGAGCGCCTGGTCATCGCCGCGCTCGCCAAGCCTGAAACCTCATTGCCAAGGTTGTTCTGCGTCATCGCCCAGTCGAGCGGTGCGCGCTCGCGCGCTGGTTGCTCGACGCTGCCTCGTAGGTCGCGACGGCACGGCGTAGCGCCTCGTCATCGCCACGCACACCAAGCGTCTGGAGTGCAGCACCGAGGTTGTTCTGCGTCGCCGCCCAGTCGAGCGGCGCGCGGTCGCGCGTGCGTTTCTGGAGGGCGGCCTCGTAGGCAGCAACGGCACGGCGCAGCGCCTCGTCATCGCCGCGCCGACCAAGCGTCGCAAGCGCATTGCCAAGATTGTTCTGCGTCGCTGCCCAGTCGAGCGGCGCGCGCTCGCAAGTGTATTCCTGCGGCGCGGCCGCGTAAGCCGCAACGGCACGGCGCAGCGCCTCGTCATCGCCGCGCTCACCAAGCGTCGCAAGCGCATTGCCGAGGTTGCCCTGCGTCCCCGCCCAGTCGAGCGGGGCGCGGTCGCGCGTGTATTCCTGCAGGGCGGCCTCGTGGGCCGCAACGGCCCGGCACAGCGCGTCGTCGTCCCCGCGCTCGCCGAGCACCCGGAGCGCATTGCCAAGGTTGTTCTGCGTCATTGCCCAGGCGAGCGGCGCGCGGTCGCGAGGGGCAAGACGCAATGTTTCAGCATAGACGGAAATCGCTTCGTGTAACGCGGAGTTGTCGCCGAATTCCAAGCCCTGGTCATAGAGCGCTCCCGCCTGTCTCAGGCGGTAGACCCAAGCAGTTGCATTGTCCCGCCGCACGATGGAGGCCGACTCGGCGAAATGCGCCGCGGCTGTTCGGTAGTCGAGGCGCAGTCGGGCAGCGGCGGCTCGCTCCGCTCGGCTGGCGGCGGCGCTCGCTCGGCGCTTGTCGGCGGGCTCCAGGTCCTCGACCGCGGCAAGGTCCAGCCGCTCCGCCCTCGCAAGGATTTCGTCAGCCTCGGTGTAATCGCCGGCCTTAATGCGGGCAGCGGCTTCGTGGCGTAGTTCCTGCACACGCGGATCGTCGTTGGTCAGCCTACCCAGGCGGGCAACCAGTTCTCGGTGCTCGCCGGCCTTCACGCGCAGCCGTTCCTCGGTCTGTGCGGCGTTTAGTTCGATATCGGCCTCGCCAAAACCGGCGAGGATCTGCCGCAAAGCCGGAAGGGGCACGCCTTCCGCGGCACTCACCTGGCAGCTCTTCTTTTATCTCGTTGAGAATGGCTGTGTGAGCATCCAGCTTCGCGTCGGACGACGCCGATCTGCGCAGCAGCTCCGCCTGGATCGGAAGCTGCAGATATGCCACGAATTCCTTATCGCTCTTAGCTGCTTCGTAGGTCCGCGCAATCAGCACCCGAAGCGCCTCATGCCCGAACCGGCCGGGCTTGAATTTCTCATCCTCCTCCGCTGCGCGGACCGCCACCAGCCCGGTGATTTGCTCGGTGTCCAGATTGGCCACAACAATGGCGCTCGCATCGGGAAGACAGTTCGCAACCAATTCCGGCAACGCCGCGAAGCTTGCCTCGGCATCCGCCCGCCCCCGCCAGTCGGCACCGAACTCCGCATCCAGCCAGGGCCGGCATTCGCGCTCGATCTGCTTCTGCAGGCGCACAAGGCTCGCCTGCACAACCTCGCGCGGCCGGTCGCGGACGCTATCCGCCAACTCGGTCGAGGCGCCGATCACCTCCAACGCCTGGGCGATGCCTTCGTGATCGGCAGCTTTCGCCCCCGCGCTCAACAGTTTGAGCCCGGACTTGGCGAGCGCGAAGGCGAATCCGGCGGTGATCATCTCTCGTCCTGTCAGACGCAGAGCACGGCATCATGCACCTGAAACCCGGACGGCGGCGCTGCAAACTTCATCGTCTCCCCACCAACTGCCCCATCCACATTCCCCCGAATCGCCCCACCAGCGCTATTCTCCCCCACCATGCCGGCGCTGTGCCGCGACTGCCTGACCGGGTTCAGCCCACAACCGGGCGGCGCTTCCTGTCCGGCCTGCTTCTCTGCGCGCACCCTCCTCCATCCCGAGTTGTTCCGCCTCAGCATCGCGCATGTCGATTGCGACGCTTTCTATGCCAGCGTCGAAAAACGCGATCGCCCGGAGCTTGCCGAGCTGCCGGTAATCGTCGGCGGCGGCGTGCGCGGGGTGGTCACGGCGGCCTGCTACGTCGCCCGGCGCTATGGCGTGCGCAGCGCCATGCCGATGTTCAAGGCGCTGCGCGCCTGCCCCGATGCGGTGGTGATCCGCCCCGATTTTCGTAAATACGCCGCCGTCGCGCGCCGCATCCGGGCCATGATGGCGCGCCTGACGCCGCTCGTGCAGCCGCTGTCGATCGACGAGGCGGTGCTCGACCTTGCCGGCACCGAAGCCGTGCATGGCGCCCCGCCCGCCCTCGTGCTGGCCCGCCTCGCGCGCGATGTCGAGGCGCGAAGTCGGCATCAGCGTCTCCATCGGGCTCGCGCCCAACCGGCTGCTGGCCAAGATTGCCGCCGGCCGGGGTAAGCCACGCGGCTTCACCGTGATCGGCGCCGCCGAGGCGCGGTCGCTCCTGGCACCCGAGCCGGTGCGCCTGCTGCCCGGCATCGGCCCCGCCGCTGGCCGCCGGTTGGCCGCCAAGGGCTTCGCCACGCTGGGTGCGCTGCAAGCGCTCGACGACGCCAGCGGCCCGCCGCACATTCGGGGCGGATGGACCAGCCCTGGTCCGCCGGGCGCGCGGCGAGGACGCGCGGATGGTCGATCCGGGCCGCGGGGCGCGGTCGATCAGCGCCGAGACGACATTCAATTCCGATCTGGCCAAACTCGCCGATCTGGAACACCCGCTCTGGCACTTGGCGGAAAAGCTCGCCCGGCGCCTCAAGGAACAAGAGCTCGCTGCCGCCGGCGTCGTCCTCAAGCTGAAGACAGCGCAATTCGAGACCCGCACACGTGCGGTGAGGCTGGCAAACCCGACCGTGCTGCCGGACCGGTTGTTCCGGGCGGCCCGCGCGCTGCTGCTGGCCGAGGCAACCGGGACGGCCTTTCGCCTCATCGGCATCGGCGCGCAGAAGCTGGTGCCGCTTGCTGCCGCCGATGCGGGCGATCTCGCGGATCTCGACGCGCGGAACGAAGTCGCGGTGCAGGCGGCCATCGACACGCTGCGCGGACGCTTCGGCGAGGCGATTATTACGCGCGGCCGGGGATTGCCCCGCTAGCACACACGCGCGGGCTGTGACCCACGTCACATCTGTGCCGGCCGCTCTGCCAGTACCTTCGCATGACGCTAGTGTCATCGGCTGGTCACGAAGGGCGCGAGCAAATAGAACAGCGCCAGGAGGACGGCGCCCCGCCGACGCCCGGGGCCGCAACAACGACGACACGGGGGGAGTATGATCTGCGCGAGCTGCCGGTCGGAGCTTCAGAACGACAGTCGGTTTTGCCCGGCTTGCGGTACCGTGCTCGGGATCGTTTGCACCGGCTGCGGGGCCGGCAACGGAGCATCGGCCCGGTTTTGCGGCGAATGCGGTCGGAAGTTGGAGGCAGAGCCGGGGCCGACGGCCGCGGTCACGACTGCGATCGAGGCCGCCGACGCCACGCTCTCTTATAAACCGGTCGAACGCCGACAGCTCAGCGTCATGTTCTGCGACGTCGTCAGCTCGACGGCGCTGGTCCGTGCGCTTGATCCCGAAGACTTGCGCGAGGTGATCGGCGAATACCAGCGTTGCGTGACCGAGGTGGTTGCCGGGTTCGGCGGTGTCGTTGCCTCCTATATGGGCGACGGCACGCTCGTCTTCTTCGGTTATCCGGGCGCGCACGAAGACGACCCGGAGCGCGCGATCCGGGCCGGCTTGCAGATCATCGATGCCGTGCAGTGCCTGCCCCCGGTCGGCGATACGCAATTGCACGTGCGCATCGGCATTGCCACCGGGCTTGTCGTAGTGGGCGACAGTCCCGCGCCGCGGCCGGTCTCTGAGCTGGTCGGCGTCGGTGAGACACTCAACCTTGCGGCGCGCCTGCAAGAATTTGCCGAAAGCGGCACCCTGATCGTCTCCGACATGACGCGCCGCCTCGCGGGCGGGCTGTTCGAATATCGCGATCTGGGTGCGGTCGCGCTGAAGGGCTTCGGCGAGCCGGTCAGGGTATGGCGCGTGCTGCGCGCCCGCTCGCTCGAAAGCCGGTTCGAGGCACAGCACGAAGCGGATCTCCTGCCGTTGGTCGGCCGGGAAGAAGAGTTCGCCCTCTTATGCCGGCGCTGGGAGCAGGTCTGTCAGATCGGCGGCCGGGTTGTCGTAATCCGGGGCGAGCCCGGCATCGGCAAATCGCGGCTGCGGCGCGCGATTCAGGAACATGTAGCGGGCGACACGCGCCTTCGGTGGACGTTCTATTGCTCCGAACATCGCTCCAACAGTGCGTTTTACCCGATTATCAGCCGAGTTGAGGGAGCGGCACGGTTCGCGCGCGAAGATTCACCCGCAAGAAAATGGGACAAACTGGAACCACTAATGGCCGTCGCTGGCGGCCCCGAAGATGTCGCGCTCATGGGGGCACTGCTTTCGTTGCCCGCGGACGCTCGCTTCCCGTTACCCGAACTCAGTTCCGAGCAACGCAAGGAACGGACGATGGGGACAATTCTCTCGGCAATGACAAACTTGTCGCGGGAAGCGCCCATACTGATCGTGTTCGAGGACGTGCAGTGGATCGACCCGACCACGCTGGAAGTGCTGGCGCTGATGGTGGAGCGCGTCGCCAGCCTGCGCGTACTGCTGGTGATCACGGCACGACCCCAGTTCGCGCCGCCCTGGCCCAGTCATTCGCATGTCACGACGTTGTCGCTCAGCCGCATGAGCCGCGACAACTCCACGGCGCTTGCCGAGCGCGTAGCAGGCGGCAAGCAGATTTCGAAGGAGACTATACGGGAAATTCTGTCCCGCGCCGACGGCGTGCCGCTGTTTGTCGAGGAGCTGACCAAGACGGTGCTCGAAGACCGGCCGTCGCGGGCCGGCAGCGCGCCGACGCAGATTCCGAATACGCTGTACGGCTCGCTGATGGCGCGCTTGGATCGGCTGGGCAATGCGCGCGCCGTCGCCCAGGTCGGCGCGGTCATCGGGCTCGAGTTCAGCCAGGAACTGCTGGAAGCCGTGGCGGAGCTGCCCGGCAGCCTGCTCGACGACTTGTTGGAGAGGCTGGTGCGGTCCGATCTGGTCGGGCACCGCGGCGGCCCTGTCGACAGCCTCCTACTTCTTCCGTCACGCCCTGATCCGCGACGCCGCCTATGGGACGCTGCTGCGCGGGCAGCGGCAGACCTTGCATGCGCGGATCGCGCGGGCGCTGGAACAACGCTTCCCCGAAGAGGTGGAACTGCACCCGGAACTTCTGGGCCATCACTGCGCCGAAGGCGGCCTGATCGAAAAGGCCATCGGCTATTGGGGCAAGGCCGGGCGGAAATCGGCGGCGCGCTACGCCAAGGTGGAAGCGGTGGTGCAGTTGCGCCGGGCATTGGAATTGCTCAACCGATTGCCCGAAAGCGCGGAGCGGCAGCGTCTGGAGCTGGAACTGCAAAGCGCGCTCGGCCGGGCGTTGATCGTGTCGAGAGGTTCGGGTGACGATGAAACCGGCCAGACGATCTTGCGCGCCCGCGAGTTATGTCAGCGGCTAAATGACACGGAAATGCTGGTGCGCGTGCTCGGCGGCTTGGCCATGCATCACCTCAGCCGCGGTGAGCACCGCGACGGATGTAAAATCGCCGAAGAGCTGCTGCGTATCGGCGAGGCCAGTCGGGCCGGCGGCGCCAGTATCGCCGGGCACCTGTTCATGGGCATTGGCCTGATCTGGCTGGGCGAGTTTCCGGAGGCGCAGGAGAGCCTTGAGCGGGTGCTCGGCTTCCCCGCTCCCGGGGGACGCGCATCCGGCGCCGACCTCGCGGCCTGGGACATGCGAATTTTCGCAATGTGCTACGCGTCGATTGGCCTGTTGGTGCTTGGCTATCCCGACCGGGCCTTGTCGCGGGTTCAGCAGGCCCTGGTCCACTGCCGGGAGTTGCCGCCGCCGCATGTGCTGATGCGCGGGCTGGCCTTCGCCGCGCTGCTCAATCTTCTGCTTGGCAACCATCGCGCGGCGCGGCAGCACGCCGAAGAAGCCATCGCCCTCTCGTCGGACCAGCAATTCCCGTTCTGGGACGAAACGGTACGGCTGATACGCGGTGTCGTGTTGGCGGCGCACGGCGAACCCGTTGAAGGGCTCGCGCTGGCGCGCAAGGCCGTGGCCGATCTGGCGGCGCCCGGACCGTTCGGCAATCGCGCCTGCTTCCTTGCCTTGCTCGCCCGCGCCTGCGAGCACGCCGGGCGGACCGACGAGGCGCTCGATCTGCTTCAGGCGGCGCTGGAAGGGTCGGACCGGAACGGCGAGCGCTGGTTCGATGCCGAGGTGCACCGCCGACGGGGCGTCTGGCTGTTGAACTACCGTCCGAGCGAGCAGGACGAGATCGAAGCGTGCTTCCATCGCGCGCTGGCGATTGCCCGAGAGCAGCGGGCAAAGATGTGGGAATTGCGTGCCGCCACGGCGCTGGCTCGATTGTGGACCGGCCAAGGCCGAAGCACGAGGGCTCGCGAGTTGCTGCAGCCGGTGCATGCCTGGTTCAGCGAAGGGTTCGACACGGTGGACTTCAAAGCCGCCAGCAGCCTGCTCAATTCGTTTCGTTCCACTTTGCCTGACGTGAGCGCCAGTCTGCTGGATAGGGTGGAGTAACGGTCATGAACGCGGACGCAATGCTCCCTCCCCGCGAGGTCGAGGAAACCCGAGCCGTTTCGCCCCTTCGATCCGCAGGATCTGGAACCGAAGGGGCTGCGCGAGAAGATAGAGGCTCGGTTGGCGGAGAACCCGCTCTGGTGGCTCGGTCTGCTTCGGTGGTTGAAGCCGGTCGCGGTGTGCCCGGGTTGGGTGCCGAGATACGGTCCCTGGGCGCTGATCACGCGATATGACGACGTTCAGGAAGCCTTGCGGCAAGATAAGATCTTCACCGTTCTGTTCGCCGAGCGGACTATAGAAATCAACGACGGCCCGAATCCGGTTAACGGCGGCACGAACTTCATGCTGACGATGGACGACGGCGCCGGCTACCAGAATTATCGCCAGCAGATCATGCAAGCGTTCACGCGCGAGGACGTGTCGAGTGTCGTGGCACCCCTGTCAGCGCGTTGCGCCCGACAAATCGTGGAGGAAAGCCGGGGCCGGCTGGACGCGGTGAAGGATCTCATTACGCGGGTGCCGATCGAGATCTGCCGGAGCTATTACGGGATTGATATTCCTAACGGCGACGAATTCGCCGAGTGGAGCTTTGCCATAAGCCCCTATATCTTCGGCGATACGTTCAACAAGCCCGGCTTTCGCCGCGCAGCACTCGGCGCAGGCGATCGGCTGCGGCCGCTGATCAACGCTTCGATCCGGACGCCACGAAGGCCGGGCACCGTGCTCGCGCGATTGGTCGAGAGGCTCCTTCCGGAGCGCAACAGCCTGACGACAGCCGAGATCCGCGCCAAGGAAGCCACTATCCGCGCCATCATGATCGGCATGGTCACGGGCTTCGTGCCGACCGATACGTTCGCGGGCGGGCATATCCTGGATACGCTGCTGCGCCGGCCCGACGCTCTGGAGCGCGCGCGCGCGGCCGCTCTTGCGAATGACGACGCATTACTGAAGCGCTGCCTGTTCGAGGCGCTTCGCTTCAAGAACGTGCATTTCGGGCCTCTGCGCGGTTGCCACCAGGAGTATCAGATTCGCGGGACGCGTATACCGCAAGGGAAGAAGGTGCTGATCTCCACGCAGGCGGCCATGTTCGACGCACGCCGCGTGAACGAGCCCAAACAATTCAATCCGGATCGACCAGCCGCCGACAACATGACGCTGGGTTATGGATTGCATTGGTGCATCGGCGTGTTGATAGCAGAGGCGCAGCTCGTCGAGACGTTCAAAGCGCTGCTGGTGCGAGAACAATCTGCGGCGCGCGCCGGGCCCCGACGGGAGATTGCAGCGTTTTGGCCCCGTCGCCCAGACACCTGACCGTGCAATTCGATCTCTGACATAGACCTCTTATGATCGCCGGGAGGAATCCCATGCAGCAATCCCTCGTTACCCTCGCCATTCCATTCAGCGCCGACGCGGCGGATGTGCGAACCCATCTGGCTGAACACTTCGGCAATCCGGCTAAGGGATGACATCAAGAACTATCTCGACAACGCGGCAATCGTCCATTTCATGAGCATCACGGTTCCTCCCTTAGAAGGTTGCGGGCGTCAATTAGTGATCGAGTTTTCGGCCGACGGTGAGGCCGGGTTTGCGCTGGAGCGGGTGAGTGATGCACTAAGTAACTACTTGATTGAGCTGCTAAAGGTGGCGGGCCATACCGTTGACCGCGGGAGACTGACCGGGTTTCTCGCACGCCACCGGATCAAGGTCGGACAGGGTTGGTTCACCACGCCTGGATTGGACTATAGCGGCACTCCGGGGATGACGGTCTGGCGGCTCCGGCAGGAACAGCGCCTTGCGAGTACCGTCGCCAAGTGGCTCGATGACATGCCACGCACCCGCTCCGCCCTGGAGACGCTGCAAGCGGTTCGCGCAAAGCTTTGGGAAGCATCCGAGAAGTGGGCCTTCACCGCTGAGCCGGCGCCGTGCTTGCAGGAGAAACCGGCGGCGGACGACTGGACGCTCTATGCACGCCTGCTGCTATCGGGGATCCGCGTGCTGCTGTGGCCCTTCCTGCTGGTCGCCGCCATCCCGATGTTGGTTGTCGCGCTCTGCGGCGTGTTGTGGCCGCTGTTGCTGTTCTTGGGCATCCCGCATCTCTTCGTGCTGCCGCTGTTTGCCGAGCGTCAGTCACCGCGCTTTGGGCAACCGCAGTAATCGTTGCGGCCGAGCTCGTCCTGCTTGGCATCGCCTATTCCCGGCTGCTCCGATTGGAAAAGCGCGACATGCCGCAGGACCGCACCCCGCCGAAAGCGGCCGTGGACGCCGCGATGGCACGGGAAGCGTTCGCATTCCAGAACCATCTGGCCGCCAGTTCGACTATTAAGCCCGGCCGGCTGCGCATGCTCACGCTGCGCGCCGGCTTGTGGATCGCCGGGCAGATCGGCGTGATCTTTTCGCGCCCGAGTTTCCTGGGCGATACCGGCGTGATCCATTTCGCGCGCTGGGTGGTGCTGCCCAAGACACGCACGTTGCTGTTCTTCTCCAACTACGATGGCGCCTGGGAAAGCTATATCGAGGATTTCATCGAGGAGGCGCATTTCGGCGTCACGGGAATCTGGAGCAACACCGTAGGCTTCCCGAGGACCAACAATCTCTTTTTCCTGGGTGCGGTGGACGGCGACCGGCTCCGGCGCTGGACGCGACGCCAGCAATATCCCTCGCTGTTCTGGTACACCGCCTACCCCAAGCTTACGCTCGCGCGGATGCGCACGAACGCGGCAATCCGCCAGGGCATCGCCTGCGCGGCGACCGAGGCCGAAGCGGCCGACTGGCTCGCCTGCTTCGGCTCCTCGCCGCGGCCGGCCAACTCGGTCGAAGTCGGATGAAATAACAACCCTGGCGTTCGGCGGGCTCAAGCACATGCCGCTCGGCAAATGCCTGCTGCTGCGCTTGCCGGACGACAGGGCGCGCGCCTGCGAATGGCTGAGGGCCATCACGGGCAAGATTAGCTACGGCAATACCCGCCACCACGACACTGCGCTGGTCGCCGGGTTCTCGGCGCACGGGCTGCGCAAGCTGGGGCTGACCGCCAATGATATCGCGACATTCCCGGTGGCGTTCCAGGACGGCATGCATGCCGAATGGCGTGCCCGCGCGCTTGGCGATGATCCGAAAGCTGATATTTGGGGCCGGGGAGACCGGCAGATAGACGCCGTACTGCTGCTTTACGCCCGTTCGGAAGAGAAACTCGGCGCGCTGGCGACCGAGTTAGCGGTTTTGGATGCGGAAGCTTGTGTGCGCGAAGTGGCGTTTGCGTCGCTCACCGATCCGAGGACGGAGCCGTTCGGCTTCACCGATGGCATCTCCCAGCCGGTGCTCCGTGGAGTCGGGCCTTGGACCAAGCGCAAGGATAATAACCAGCTTGTGGAACCGGGCGAAATCATCCTGGGCTATACCGACAATGCGGGCTACATTCCGCCCTCTCCAAGCATTCCCGCCAGTGCCGATCCACGGGGCATTCTTCCGTCCGCGCACTGGGACAAATCCCGCCAACGGCCCGATTTCTCCGTGGCCCAGCAAACCCGGGATCGGGATTTCGGCTGCAACGGAACATTCCTCGTCGTCCGTCAGCTCGAACAAGATTGCAGCGCATTCAAGCAGTTCCTGACAGATGCGGCGGCAATGCTTATGCAGCGAGGGGCCGCGCCGTCAGGCATGTCCCCCGAGGAGGTCGAGCACTGGATCGCGGCGAAAATGGTCGGCCGCTGGAAAAACGGCTCCTCCCTCGTGCGCCACCCGCACAAGCCGGGTCCGGCCCCCGACAACGAATTCGCGCCCGGCACCGAAGACGAAACCGGGCAGCGTTGCCCGTTCGGCGCGCATATTAGGCGGGCAAATCCGCGCGACACGCTCGATCCCGGCTCGGAGCTTCAACTCAAGATCACCAATCGGCACCGCATCCTGCGGGTCGGCCGCCCCTACAAACCGGAGAATGGTAAGAATCCGGGGCTGGTGTTCATGTGCCTGAATGCCGATATCGAGCGCCAGTTCGAATTCGTCCAGCAGACCTGGATTCGCGCCCCCAGCTTTAATGCGCTGGAGGATGAAATGGATCCGATCGTCGGCAGCGGGCGGGATGATGTGGTCTTCACCATCCCTCTGCCGGCAGGGCCACCACTGCGCCTGACCGGCCTTAAGCAGTTCGTCACGCTGCTGGGCGGGGAGTATTTCTTTGTTCCGGGTCGGCGTGCCGTGGATCACCTGGTGGTCTCCGGCGGAAACGCACGAGAAGCGTCGTGTGAAGTCCACCTCTCCCGCTGCCACGCCATGCAGTCGGCAAGTTGGAATCAAAAGCCAAACATATGATCCAGCGAGAAGCCGCCCGCATCGTCCATAAGACCGTGATAGCCGAATAGCCTGCACGTCGCGTCGCGTATCAGGACATAGCCGGTTGGCCCGGCGTCGCGCAGCCGGGCCTCACCGAACACTGCATGCGGCCAAATGGTTGCCGAACCGGAGCAAGCGATCGCCAACCGCTCCTCCGCAATCACGCGCCCGGAACCGTCATGCAGCAGCAGTGCGGTCGCCGAGCGGGCGTGGAACGGCGCCGAGGCGGGATAGATCAGCACCGCGAAGCAGCGGCTCTGCACGATGCCGAGCCGGAGGAACAGGCGCGTGGACAAGCCAGGCGGGCGGCCGCTGTAGGATTGCGGCTCGTCACGGAAGGTCATCACCGTATTGAAAATATGCGCACCGAAACTGGATTCCGCGGCGTGGCCGGAGCGGCGGCTCTCCCAACGGAACAGCGCGTGCATCCATCCATCGGCTTCGCCGCCATCGCGGAAATCGTACACCAGTTCCGCATGACCTCGCCGCGCCTGCGTAATCTCGTCGAAATCCAGCGCCAGAGCGTGATCACGGCGCAGGCAACCGAGGAAGCGCTCGGCCAGCTTGGTTCCCGCCTCGTCGAACACGTCAAGCCGCAACGGCAAGCGCTCCTGCGTCGTCGCCATCGGCGTTGGCTGGACAGTGGTTCGAAACTCGGCCGTGTCCAGCACCGGAAACGGCAACAGGAAGCCGCGACCGAGCTGTTCTGGCAGAGCGGCAATCACCGGGTCGGGCTGCAGATCGGCGCGCTCCACGTTCACGTGCGCGATCCGCGTCCGCCCCGCGCGGACCACTTCGTAGCGTGGCCGCACCACATGCCGCCCGGCGCGCAATTCGATCTGTGCCGGCCAGCGCAGCCCCGGCAGAACCTCCGCGACATCCACCGCGACCGTCGCGTACGGGCCGACTGCTCGATCGAAAGAAACGGGACGCTCCGCGCCCATGCGATCGAACTGGACCGTACCCGCCGGAATGGGCGTGGCATGGCTGTTCTGCAGCCACAGGACCACGCGCTCATCGTCGCGGGGCGCGGGCAGGCCGGCATAGCGGTCGGACGGCCAGGCATTGGCATCATGCGTGCAGGACAGGCTCGGCCCGCCATCCGACGCAAAAGTGTCGAGCGCGTATTTCACCACGTCGTGCCCGGCCGCGCCGATGACATGCACGAATAGCTGCCCGCAAAACGGCGGCAGCGCGAAGCGCGTCCTGATGTCCCGGCTGTCGATCGCAAAGCCGGCTGGTCCGGCGGCCACCTCTTGCTCCCAGGTCGCCAGCACGGCGCCGCTCGCGTCGAACAGCCGCAGCCAGAGCCGCACCGCGCCGGCGCCGTAACCCGACCAGTAATTGCAGGAGACGAGCCGGGTCGAAAAAGAGCCGTCATCGCGGAAGAAAGCGAAATTGGTTGCAAAGTTCAGCTTGTCGAGCATCCGCGTCGGATTGGTCAGCAGTGACGCCGGCAGCCGCGCCTCGTCCAGCGTCAACAACTCCGCACCCGGTGGCAGCAGCGGTGCGATGCGATCGGCGATCCTGGCGGCATCAAACGCAGCCACCAGCACGACACGTGCATTCGTGCGAGGCAGTTCGGTCAGGGCAAGTGCGGTCATGCCGGCCCGCACCTGGCCAACCGCCTGCACGTCATCGACGCACAGGGCACGCTCGCCCGGCAGATCGGGATAGAGAGCCAGCAGGGGCTCGGCAAATCCCTGCGGATCAAAAATCGCGACCGGGGCCAGTCGCGCCAGGCGCCGGTAGAGCGCGGCAATTGCTTCCGCCGCCAGCGGATGCGCCAGTGCCTTGTACAGGACATTCCCGCCCGCGCGCATATCGAACGTGTGGATTTGAAGCATTCAGGTTCCCTACAGGCGCAGCCGTCGGCGCATCTCGGCCGCGGCCGCTTTGGTGTCGTCCAGCGGTGCGGTTTGCCACAACTCCAGCCGCCCCGCGAACGGGCGCACGCGGCCGTCGGCGAGCAGCCCCTCCGTGAACAGGCTGTTCCGGCGCGACCGGCCGGGAAGCCCCGCGAGCATAACCGGCGCCGAGGTCGCCACCGCCTCGGAAATCATGGAGACGCTATCCACCGTAACCACGATTGCGTCCGCAAACCCGAGCAGGCCGAAATAGGGGTTCTCGCCGGTGCCGTCCCAAACATAGGCGCCGAGCGGACGAAGCATCTCGGTGATGGCCCGGGTCGCCGCCGGATCGGTGCGCCGGGACGGCGTGACCGCCAATCCAGCGCCATCCAGCCGCGCCAGCCCGGCCAGCTGGTCGGCCAAGCTGCGCGCGACCGCCTCATCTAGCCGGAACCGCCCGTTGCTGCCGCCCAGCAACACTGCGACGAGCGGCCGGGGGAGATGAGCGAGCAGCGGCGCCCAGACGGTCCGCGCAGCGGCGAGACGCTGCGGGCTCGCCCGATGAAGCGCGGTGCGCGTGACGATGACATTGGGACCGGTGAGGGAATCGTGCCGGTTGACCACGATCAGATCGAATTTGCACGGGTCCATGCGCGGGTGCTGGACCTGCACCACCGGCACCCCACGGCGCCGGATCGCTGCGCCCACGGCGGCGCCGACGCCCCCGCAAGTGATCGCCAGCGGCGGCAGCGGCGGACGCACTGAATCAGGGACGGCGGCGAGCGGCGCGGGCCAGGCAGCGGCGGCGAACCAGCGCCACGGCGCGCGCGGCACCAGCTCACGCAGCTCCGCCATAAGGCCCGCCGCTTCGGCCAGCCCCAGTGCCTGGGCCTGCAATCCGGCGTAGGGTTCACAGAGAATCCAGGGCGCGGGCGAGGCCATGGCCGCCGCTTGTGGTGCGCCGCCCGGTCGTCGTCAATGCGCGGCCGACGAGGCACCATCCGCAAGCGCGATCAAACGCGGGGCGCCGGGGAGCGAGTAACCAGGAGGCCGTGCCGCTGTGAGGGCCTGCATGAACCCGGTCGAAAGGGCGCTCTGGTTCATCGAAACCCACTTCGCCGAGGACATCTCGCTTGACGAGATCGCCAGCATCGGTGGCGTGTCCCGCTATCACCTGACCCGCGCCTTCGGCCTGGCGATAGGTCATTCG
The DNA here is from genome assembly GCA_963822675.1 of uncultured Pseudomonadota bacterium. Lineage (GTDB taxonomy): Bacteria > Pseudomonadota > Alphaproteobacteria > Acetobacterales > Acetobacteraceae > CAWGIP01. The sequence continues at coordinate 60,391 of CAWGIP010000029.1, forward strand.
GTCATGCGCTATGTGCGCGCCCGCCGCCTGAGCGAGGCCGCACGGTCCCTCGCGAACGGAGCGCCCGACATTCTGACCGTCGCGCTCGACGCGGGATACGGCTCTCACGAGGCATTCACGCGGGCGTTTCGCGATCAGCTCGGAATCACGCCTGAAAGCGTCCGCGCCCGGGGCGATGTCGCCAACGTCCAACTTATGGAGCCCATCAAGATGGATCAGACCCGATTTGTGCAGCTGGAGCCGCCGCGCTTCGAGAATGGCAAACCGTTCCTGGTGGCGGGGTTGAGCGAGCGCTACACCGTCGAAACCAGCCACACGGCCATCCCCGCGCAATGGCAACGCTTCGGGCCGTATATCGGCCATATCCCCGGCCAGGTCGGCCGGACGACCTACGGGGTTTGTTGCAATGCCGACGATAGCGGCAATTTCGATTATATCTGCGGTGTGGAGGTGTCCGACTTCTCGGATATCCCGAATGAACTGACTCGCGTACGCATCCCCGCCCAAAAATACGCGGTGTTCTCTCACCGCGACCACATCTCGACGATTCGCCACACGATCAGTACCATTTGGAACAAGTGGCTTCCCGAGTCTGGCCATGAAGTCGCAGATGCACCGAACTTCGAACGCTATGACGAGCGGTTCGATCCGCACTCGGGAACGGGTGGACTTGAAATCTGGATCCCGATCAAGGCCTGAGGAACCCTCACCCGCCGCGCCGTTTCCGGCGCGGCGACCTCTTCCGCACGCGAGACCTTTGCGAATCGGAGCGAGTTGTGATTTGCCACGATAGGAGGTGGGGGAGCCTTATCGTGGCGATTTGCAGGCTGGGTCAATGGAGTTTGGCGGACAGTTTGGCGGGGCGGGTGAATGCTCGGGATCAGGTGCTGGCTCGTATCGAACAACTGGTTGATTGGGTCGCCATCTCGGTCTTGCTGGCGCCGCTTGATCCATCGCGGTGCGGCGCGCCGGGGTATCCGGCGCTGGTGATGTTCAAGGCTCTGCTGCTGCAACAATGGTATCGCTTGTCCGATCCGGGATTGGAGGAGGCGCTGGCGGACCGTCTGTCGTTTCGCCGCTTTGTCGGCCTCTCGCTTTCCGATGAGACCCCCGACCACTCGACGTTCAGCCGGTTTCGCAAGGAGTTGGGCGAGTTGGGCCTCAGCGCGCGCGTGTTTGAGACGATTACGCGCCAGATCGACGCGCAGGGACTGATCCTGCGCCAGGGCACGCTGATCGACGCCAGCTTGGTAGAGGCGCAGGTGCGGCGCCCGCGCAAGCCTGCCGATGCGGCGGTGGGACAGACCGACACCAGCAGCGGCGCGACGGCGCCGCCGGGGGAGCAGCCGGCGGCGCCAGCGAAGCCGGAGCGCGCGGCGAGCAAGCTCGTGCCCAGCCGGCTCGATCCGGAGGCGAGTTGGGCGAAGAAGGGCAGCCAACGCTACTTTGGCTATAAGGCCCATGTCGGCGTCGATCTCGGCTCGAACATTATCCGCCGGGCCCGGCTGACCACCGCCGCCATCGCCGACACCACGGCCGGCGATGCGCTGATCGTCGGCGACGAGCGCGCGGTCTATGCCGACAAGGTGTACGACACGAAGGCGCGGCGCCAGGAAGCGCAGGCGCGCGGCGCCAAGGACCGGATCGCGCATCGGCCCAACAAGCACCATGCACTGAGTTTCTGGCAGACGAAGCGCAACGATGGCATCGCCCGCCGCCGCAGCGCGGTCGAGCGGATTTTCGCGATCGCCAAAGTACCACCTGGGATGGCGGCGGATGCGTTATACGCGGCCTGCTGCGCAACGCCACCCACTTCGACATCCTTTGCACCGCGATTAACCTCAAGCGATGGGCGGTGCTGACGCCATGACCTGTCCAGATCCCACCCGCGCCGTCCTGACCGCTCCATTCCATCGGCATCAGCAGCCATTTTGCGGTGTGCCGATCTATTTTTCGACAAAATCGGATCAACACCCCCTCCCGCGACGTTCTGCAAAGGTCTCGCACGCGGGAGAGGTGTCGTGACGGCGCGCCTCCTCAGGCCGCCGACAGTAACCAGCCCCGCTTCACCTCTCCCGCAACGCTTGCGGGAGAGGTCGCTTTGCGTCAGCAAGGCAGGTGAGGGCAGGGGCGAACTTACGACAAACCGAACACCACAATCCGCGCCGTCGTCGTCGGCGAGATCGGCCAGGTCGGCGAATGCATGCCGGCGGCGACGGCGATCCGCTACTGGTCCATTGCCAACGGCATAAGAGATCACGCCTCCGCCCACCGCCCCTCCGGCATCGCCTTGCCACAGGGATGCGGGCGGTCGCGGCGTCGAACGCGATCACCTTGCCGGTCAGATCGGCGGTGAAAACGAGCCCGCCCGCCGTCGCCAGCACGCCGGCCAACAGCGGCGTGCGCGCGTGCTCCTTCCAGAGCTCCCGGCCGCTATCGCCGTCCACGGCCGTCAGCCAGCCGCTCCAATCCTGCTGGGCATCGAACTGTCCGAACGGGTTCTTGCCCGGTCGGCGATCGCCACGTGCCAGAGCGTGCGACCGGTTCGGGCGTCTATTGCGTAAACATGGCCGTCGTCGGCACCGCGGAACAGCTTGCCGTCCAGATAGGCGACGCGCGCACGTACCGGCGTCGATCGGCGTAGGTATTCTGGCCGGTCGTGATGAACATGGTCCCGCCCACGACGACGGGTCCGGTCTGGAAGGAAAGGGTCTCGCCCGTATCTGGACGTGCAGACCGGCCGCAGTTGCGTTACATTGGCTGGCGTAATCTCGGCGAGCGGCGAGAACCGGTCGCCGTTGTAGCCTCCATTGAAAGCTGGCCAGTCGGCGCCGGTGGTCTGCGCCCGGGCGAGTAGCGGGGTGCATGCACAGGCGAGAATCGCCGCGAGGCGGATCGGCTTCATGGTGGACGCTCCCGGGTCGGGGTCGCCGTCCAACGCCAACATGCCGGGCATCGTTCCCGATGCCGCGATGCCAAGCGCTTCTTAGTGTCGCGGACGACCGCACACTGGCCCGAGCGCGACCGCATCGACAAGGCGGGTTGCCGTGACAGATATGATCCTTGGAGTGGACATCGACACGCCAGCCCTCCGCAAGGGGCTGGGGAAGGGGTCTGGACGACGAATGATCCGTCAGCTCAAATGGCTGTTGCTTCTCATCCTGCTCGCGGCAGGCATCGGCCACGCGTTTGCCGCCGTGCCGGCACAATCCGTCGCGCCCCAATCGGCCGCGCCAAGCCTCGCGTCGCAGCCCGTCAGCGCCGCCCAAGCGCGGCAAGCCATTGACGTGCTGAACGATCCGGCCAAACGAGCGCAGGTGCTCGATACGCTGGAGGCGATCGCCCGGGCGCAAAGCGCGCTGCCGGCCCCGCCCGCTACGCCGGCGCCGGCGCCGGCCAAAGCCGAGGCGGCAGCGCCAGCGGGTCAACCCGGTGCGGCCTCGCACCCGGCCGCGGCGAAGCCGGAGCCGGCTAAGCCCACAGTCGCGCTCAAACGGAACAGCCTTGGAGCGCAGCTCCTGCTGGGCGCTTCGGGACTTGTCGGCCAGCTTTCCGCTCAGGCGTTGCGAACCGCACGGACGGTGCAAAGCCTGCCGCTCCTCTGGGGCTGGCTCGTTGTGATGGCGACCAACCCGCTGGCCCATAGTCTGCTGCAGGAGGCGGTCTGGCGCGTCGCGGTCGCCTACGCCGCGGGGCTTGTGCTGGAAGCGGCGGTCCGGTGGCTGGTCCGCCGCCCGATTTCCATACTGGAACGGCGCGCCGCCCCGACCGATACGACGCCGGCCGGCGCGCCCCCGCCCCCGGACTTGCCGGAAGACGGTGAAGCCGCCGCCGAGGCCGGGGAGACGGAGCAGCGGCCAAGGCGGCGGCTGGCGGCCGCCGCATTGATGCGGCGCGTGCCCCTGGTGCTGGCCCGGTTCCTCTTCGACCTGCTGCCGGTGCTCGCTTTCGCAATTGCCGGGCACATTGTCGCTGCTTCCTCTCTTGCGGGTTCCGAGCAGACGCGCCTGGTCGTCATCGCCATGATCGACGCCTACGCGATCTGCGCCGGCATCATGTGCTTCGCCCGCATGCTGTTCTCGCCGGAGCGACCGGGACTTCGGCTGCTGCGCGTCTCGAACGTCACCGCCGCCTGGGCCATGCGCTGGATTCGACGGCTCACGGCCGTTGTGATTTTCGGCTACGCGATCGCGGAAGTCGGCGTGGCGCTTGGCATGTCCGCGCCCGCCCATGACGGGTTGCTCAAAATCATTTCACTGATCGATCACCTGTTCCTGGCGATCATGGTGCTGGAGAAGCGTCGCGCGGTGCAGCTGTGGTTGCTGGCACCTGCCGAGGCCACGGGGTCGCTGGCGCGCATTCGCAACGCCGTCGCGCCCGTCTGGCATTGGATCGCCCTGTTTTTCCTGATCGCAACCTGGATCACCTGGGCGATCGAGATCCGGAACGGCTTCGCGCTCATGCTGCGCTTTTTCGGCACGATCGTGCTTGTGGCGGTGCTGGCGCGACTGGCCTTGATCGTTCTGTACGGCTTGCTGGAACGCGCCGGGCAGGTGCGCCCCGAACTGGCATCCCGCTACCCCGACCTGCCGACGCGACTTGCCTTCTACCAGCCAGCCGTGCATGCGTTGGCGCGCGCTGTCGTCTATATCGCCGCCTTTGCCGTGCTGCTGGAATTTTGGGGCGTACCGCTGTTCGGCTGGTTCGCGACCACGATGCTTGGCCACCGCCTGGCCGCCGGCCTCGGCACGATCGCCTTCACGCTGCTACTCGCGATTCTGGTCTGGGAAGCGGTGAACCTGGCCATTCAGCGCCATTTGGCCCGCCTGACACGCGAGCAACACGTCGCGCGCTCCGCGCGGCTGCGGACGCTGTTGCCGCTGCTGCGCGCGGGACTGATGGTCCTGATCGTGATCATCGCCGGCCTCACGGTGCTTTCGGAAATCGGCATCGACATCGGTCCCCTGCTCGCGGGTGCCGGCATCGTCGGTGTGGCGATCGGCTTCGGGTCGCAGAAGCTGGTGCAGGACTTGATCACCGGTATTTTTCTGCTGCTGGAGAATGCGATGCAGGTCGGCGACCAGGTGACGGTGTCCGGCCTGACGGGCTCGGTCGAGAACCTTTCGGTCCGAACCATCCGCCTGCGCGCGACCGACGGGTCGGTGCACATCATCCCGTTCAGCAGCGTCACCAGCGTGACCAACATCAATCGCGGCATCGGCAATGCCGCGGTCAGCGTGACGGTGGCGTACGACGAGGACACCGATAGGGTGTCGCAGCTGCTGAAGGACATCGCCGCGGAGATGCGCGAGGATCCGGCATTCGCGCCGAGCATCCTGACGGACTTGCAGCTTTGGGGCGTGGACAAGGTGGACGGCGGCTCGGCGACGATAGCCGGACAGATCCCGTGCACCGATACCGGTCGCTGGCCCGTTCAGCGCGAATTCAACCGGCGGGTAAAGCGCCGGTTTCAGGAACTCGGGGTCGAAATCTACAACCCGGCGCAGACATTGGTGGTTCCGATCCTGCCGGAAAGCCGCACACGGCCGGCGCTGCCGGCGACGCAGGAGGCAGCTGCGAAATGAGCAACACGGACGCGCTCACGCCGCTCGGGGCGATCGTCGAACGGAACGGGTTCGCCTTCGTGCATGGGGCGGAGATGCGGAATTTGGTGGCCGGCTTCGGCTCGCTCGCCGACTGGGACCGCTTCGCCGCAAGCTGGGACGATCTCGGCCTAGACACTTACATGGCGGATGGCGGGCGCTACCGGAAGCGACGCCACGCCGCATTCGCAGTCGGGCCGGAGAGCGTAAGACGCAAGCCGCACCAGGCGCACTACCAGAGCCGCGACTACAACCCACTGCATGGCGGGATTGCTCGCTGGTTCGATCCGGTGCTGGAGGAGATCGGCGCCGGGGCGAGCATGACCGCGATCCTGGCGTTCTGCCACGCGCTGTTCGATCGGCTGACCCCGACGCCGGAAGGCGCGAAGCTGCGCTGGCATGTCGAGGTCCATCAGTTCCGCATCGAAGCGCGCGCCGGGCAGGCCGGGCGGCCGACGCCGGAGGGCACCCATCAGGACGGGGTGGACCATGTGCTGGTGCTGCTGATTGCCCGCAGCAATGTCCGCGAGGGCGTGACCACCGTAACCGACCTCGCCCGCCGCCCGCTGGGCAGCTTCACCCTGACGGAGCCGTTTGATGCGGCCTTAGTGGACGACAACCGCGTGATGCACGGCGTAACGCCCATTGAGCCGATCGACCCCGCGCTCCCGGGCTATCGCGACGTGCTGGTGGTAACGTTCCGGCGGGAGAGCTGAACGACGTTTTGTTCGCAAGCTAAAGCAGGTTCAGCACGACGGGAAACACGAGAATAATTCACCTCTCCCTCCGGGAGAGGTCGCGGCGCGAACGCGCGGCGGGTGAGGGTTGCTGCGACATATGACCTGCGAAGAATACAACGCATTCTGTCGGGGGCTTCCCGCTACCATTTGCGTCATACAGTGGGGCGGATCGCATGTCTGGAAAATTGGCGGCAAGGTGTTCGCGATCGGCGGCCGGCACCACGACGAACCGGCCTTCACCTTCAAGGTAAGCCACATCGCCTACGAGATACTTAAGGAACGACCGGGTTTGCGTCCGGCGCCCTATCTTGCATCGCGCGGGATGAAATGGATCCAGCATTTCGCAAAGCCCGGCCTGTCCGATGACGCGCTGCGAGACTACATCCGCCAGTCGTATTTCATCGTGTCGCAAAGTTTGCCGAAGAAGAAGCGGATCGAACTCGGACTTGGCACGCCCTGACCCGCGTTCGCGATTGGAGCAGCAAGACCATGTGCAACGACTTCGGCAACCGCATTCCCTACAGCGCCTATGTGGAGGCCTTCAGCCAGACGCGGCTGCCGCTCAGAATACCCGAGGCTGTGCCTAACCTCGAACCGCGCGACGACATCTGGCCGACCGAGATCGCGCCGGTTCTTCGCCTGGCCGGGAACGGGATCGAACTGGTCCAACTGCGCTGGGGCTTTCACCGGGGCGGCCCAAGGCCGGGCCGGTCATCAACTTCCGTTCCGAAGGGCGCCGGTTTCCAAACGAGCGCTGCCTTGTCCCGGCGTCGCACTTCTACGAGTTCACCGGCACCAGGCCACCGAAAGCCAAGTGGCAATTCACCAAAACGGGTGAGGACTGGTTTTGCTTTGCCGGACTATGGCGGCCGGCGGCGGGCGAGACGCCGGAGGCGTTTACCTTACTGACGACCGCGCCTGGGCCGGACGTGGCGCCGATCCATGACCGGCAGATGGTCGTGCTGGAACGCTCGGACTGGCTGGGTTGGCTCGAGCTGTCGCGGCCGGAAGCGGAGCTGCTAAGCCCTTTGCCCGCCGGCAGTCTGCTGGTCGAACGGGTCCGATAGGCCGAAGCGCGCGACCCGCTACAGCAGCTTGTCGAGCGTGATCGGCAGGTCGCGGATCCGTTTGCCGGTCGCGTTGTAGACGGCGTTGGCCATAGCCGCGCCCACACCCGTGATGCCGATCTCGCCGATGCCGCGCACTCCGATGGGGCTGTGCGGGTCGGGAATATCAGTCCAGATCACGTCGATCTGAGGCACGTCCATATGCACCGGCACGTGATATTCGGCGAGGCTCGGATTCATGATCCGTCCGGTGCGCTCGTCGAAAAGCGTCTCCTCCGTCAGCGCGAGCCCAAGCCCCATGATGATTCCGCCCTTGAATTGGCTCGTCGCGGTCTTGGCGTTGAGAATGCGCCCGCAGTCGAATGAGCCGAGGAAGCGCGAAACGCGGGTCTCGCCCGTAACCTCATTCACCCGCAGCTCGCAGAACAGGGCCCAATAGGAATGCATCGAGTATTTCTGCAATTCGAGCGGCTCGGCGCCTTGCCGCTTCGGCGACGATCTCTTCCCGGCCCGCGCGGGAGAGGATCGAGACATAGGATTCGCGGCAGGCCGGCTCGTCCGATCTGCCCAGCCCGCCATCGCGCGCTTCGATCTCGCTCGCCTTCAGGCCGGCAAGCGGTGAATCGTTGCCCGCGAGCTTGAGCAGCGCGGGCACGAGCGCCTCGAGCCGCGGCGATCACCGCGGCGATGATGCAGGCCGTCTGTGAGGATCCACCGGCTACGGTGCCGCTCGGCAAGCGAGCTGTCGCCGTAATCGAAACTCACATGTTCCAGCGGCAATCCCAGCCGCTCGGCGGCGAGTTGCGCCTGCATGGTCGCGGTGCCCATGCCCATTTCCTGGCTCGCCATGGCGACGGCGCGCGGCCATCGGCCTTAAGCGTGATCCGTGCCGCGCCGCCCGGAAATCGGTAATAAGGATAGGTGCCCGTCGCGCACGCCCATGCCGATGAGCCACTCGCCTTCACGGCGCGACCGTGGCGCAAGGTTGCGTTCGCTCCAGCCGAAAAGCTCGGCGCCCCTCCTATATGCCTCCACGAATATGGCGCGACGAGAATTCGGCGCCAGAGGTCGGGTCCTTCTCGGGCTCGATGCGCCGGCGCAATTCAATGGGATCAAGCTGCATGGCCTCGCGCAAGTTCGTCGATCGCGCATTCGAGCGCGAAGGTGCCGATCGATTCACCCGGCGCGCGCATGAAGGTGTTCGCGAGCATGTCCATGTCCGCCACGTCTTGCGCCAAGTTGATCGTTTCGGCGGCATAGAGATGGCGCGCCGGAAAGCTGAATTGCTCCGGGCAGGCGTTATGCGTGGTCATCGCCGCGACGCCGGTATGGATGAGCGCCGCGAGCGTGCCGTCGGCCTTCGCGCCCAGCGCCACGCGCTGCTCGGTCGTGGTGCGGCCACCGACAATGCGAAACACGCTTTCGCGCGACAGCACGAATCGCACCGGGCTTCCGGCGAGCTTGGCGGCGGCGGCCGCAAGGATCTGGTGATCCCACAGGCATTTCCCGCCGAACCCGCCGCCGACATAGGGCGAAATCACGCGCACCTGATCGTCTTTCAGCCCGAACACCTGCGCCATCGTCCACGCGGTCGCGTTGACGAGCTGGCACGCGTCATGGATGACGAGCTGATCGCCGTCCCAGGTGATGGTCGCGGCATGGAGCTCGATGGCGTTGTGGTTGTAGCGGGGCGTGCGATAGATGTGGTCGACGACCGTTGCTGCCCGCAGCGCCGCCTCGGCATCGCCGATCTCGAGCTCGGGCGCTCTCGCCGAGGATCGACTGGCGGGGGATGTGCCTTGCCCTTCGCCGCGTCGAAGGACGTGACCGCCGGTTCGGCGTCATAGGTGACCTCGATCAGCGAGGCGGCATGATCGGCCTGTTCCTGCGTATCGGCGAGCACGACGCGCCACCGCCTGGCCATTCCAGTGGATTTCCGCATCCTGCATGACGGCAGGTTGCTCGGCCCCGCCGCCGAGCGGGGATGTTAGAAGAGCGGCGGCGGTTTCATCCGCGGCGCGTTCTTGTAGGTCATGACCAGCACGACACCCGGCGCGCTTCGGCGGCAGCGGTATAATGCGCGCGATCCGCCCCGGGCGATGGTGCTGTGGACGAGCGCGGCGAAGGTCAGCCGGTGAGCGCGACCTCGGCGGAAAAGCGCGCCTTGCCCTGCACCTTGAGCGGCCCGTCGACGCGCGTCACAGGTGCGCCGATTACGCCATGCCTGCGCATCAGGGGGTCGGGTGTGCCGCCGGGATTCCATCCATCCGGTGCGAGGCCGATCGCGGTCTGTATCGCCTTTGCCGCGTCCTTGAGTGCTCATGGCGTCGCTCCTTCAACGAGTTGGCTAAGTGTGGCGACGATGGTCCGCTTGGCCAGCTCGATCTTGAAGGCGTTGTGGCGGAGGCCAGCGGCGTCCGCGAGTTCGGCCTCGGCTGCGGCGCGGAAGCTCTCCTCGGTCGCGGCTTCGCCACGCAGGGCCGCTTCGGCAATCCGGGCGCGCCAGGGCTTGTGCGCAACGCCGCCGAGCGCCAGCCGCACGTCGCGCACCACGCCGTTCGCGCCCACGTCCAGCGCCGCCGCCACGGAGACGAAAGCGAAAGCGTAGCTCGCGCGGTCCCGCACCTTGCGATAGGTCGATCGCGTTGCGAACGCAAGCGCCGGCAGCTCGACCGCGGTGATGAGTTCGCCGGGCAGAAGCTCGCGTTTCCACATCGGGTCGTCCTCCCGGCAACCGATGGAGATCGGCAAGCGGCAGCGTGCGCTTGCCAGTCGGACCCTGCATGTGGACTGTGGCGTCGAAGCGCGACGAGCGCCACGCACATGTCGGACGGATGCGTGGCGACGCATGCCGCCGAGGCGCCGAGAATAGCGTGGTACCGGTTGAACCCGTCGATCGCGTCGCAGCCTGCACCGGGCTCGCGTTTGTTGCAGCGTGCCGCATCATCGTAGAAATAGATGCAGCGCGTGCGTTGAAGGATGTTGCCGCCGACCGTCGCCATGTTGCGGATCTGCCCGCTCGCGCCCGCAAAATGGCGCGGGCGAGCACCGGAAAACGCTCACGCACGGCGCGGTCGGCGGCCACCTCGGTGTTCGTCACGCCGGCACCGATCAGGATAATGCCGTCGCCCGCGCTCGCTCGATTTCGGCGCGACAGGCCGGTAACGTCCACCAGCGCCTCGGGCCGCTCCACGGTTTCGCGCATCAGGTCGACAAGGTTGGTGCCGCCCCCGAGATAGCGGGCGCCCGCAGTCTCGCTGGCAAGCCGGATCGCGCCGGGCAACGTCATCGGCGCGCGCGTAGCTGAACGCTCTCATGCGCCCTCCTCCCGAACCGTCGAGGCAGACCGCGTCGATAATGCCGTTATAGGCACCGCAGCGGCACAGATTTCCGCTCATGCGTTCCCGCACCTCGTCGCGATCGAGAGAGCAATCTTCTCCGCGGCCAGATCTGCGGTGCGAGGCTCGGCAGGCCGCGCCCGATTCGTCAAGCCATGCCGACGGCGGAGCAGAGCTGCCCGGGGGTGCAATAGCCGCATTGGAAACCGTCATGCTCGATAAAGGCGCGCTGCATCGGGTGAAGTTCGCCGTCAGCGGCTGAGCCCTTCGACCGTCGTTATCGAGCGCCCCTGATACTGCACGGCGAGCGCCAGGCACGAAATGATCCGCATACCGTCGACCAGGACGGTGCATGCTCCGCAAGCGCCCTGGTCGCAGCCCTTCTTCGTGCCGGTCAGTCCCAGGTGATCGCGCAGGAGATCGAGCAACGAGGTTCGCAGATCGAACGTCGCCTCCACCTGTTTTCCGTTCACCGTGAACTGCATGAGGCCTCCTTTGGACCGCGTTCGCTTGGTCCGGCAGACCCGACTTAAGTCGATCCGGCCAACAGGCTTTCAAGCGGGAAACGCGGATTAGAGGGCGCTCGGTTGGGACTGACCTGCTGTCTCCATCCACTTGCGTCCACGAGCAAAGCCGGCAACGGTATCGTGGCCAAGGGGTCGCGCGTGTCCGTCACGAATTGTTGAGGTTCGGGCGTGGCCCGCAGATTAAGTGTGGCGCGCGCTCCAATGGTCGTCTGACCGAATGATATTATCGATTGTCCGGGTCTCTTCCGTCCGCACCCGGGGTGCGGGGGAGCGCAAACCGCGCGCCCCCGTCCTCGGTCAAAAGCCTCAGTACTTCTTGCAGGCAGGCACGTCGCGTCCCGGCTCGCCGATCTTGGCAAACACGGCCGGATCAATGCCCAGCGTTTGCCGCACTTCGGGAATGGTGCGCACCAGTTTGCTCACCAAATTGCCGTTCTTGTCCTCGACCACTTCGCTGACGAAGTTCGGCGCGATCGCTTGGCGGTTAGCGTCAAGCCGGACCGGGCCGGTGGGTCCATCCAGCACCAGCTTCGCCAGCGCCGCCTTGAGCTTGCTCTGATCGCCGCTGACATCGCCGTTCACCTGGTTCAGCGCGGTCAGCAACGCCTTAGCGTTCATGTAGTAAAACGTCGCCAGCAAAGACGGTGAGGGGAAGCGCTTCTCAGGCGGGAACGCCGCCTGATAGGCATGCACGAAGGCCTGCCATTTCGGGTCCGTGGAGGTATCGGCCTGCGGCCCGGAAGAAGGCGTGCCGATCAGCGCGTTCTTCGCCTTGCCTTTCGAGGAGAGCACGGTCTGATCGACCATGATGGAGCCGCCGATCAGCTTGGCGTTGCCACCGGCTTGCTGATACTGGTTGAGGAAGTTGACGGCATCGCCGCCACCGAGACCGATATAGATCGCGTCCACGTCATCGGGCAGTGCCGCAATAACCGACGCGAAGTCCTTGGTGCCGAGCGGCACCCAGAAGCGCTGCGCGATCTGCCCGCCGAGGCCGCAATATTCCAGCGCCAGGCCGAAGACCTGCGTATAAACGAAGGAATAGTCCTCGCCGACGGTGGCGATCTTCTTCCAGCCCTTGTCCTTGTAGATGTAGGTTCCGAGCCCCGCCGACATCTGCGCCCCGTCCGGGTTGAACCGGTAGAAGTTCGGCGAGGGATCGGGGTACGTGGTCTCCTGCGCGCCCGAAGCCGAGTTGACGAAAGTCTTGTTCGGTTGCGTCTTGGCGTAGTTCTTGACCGCGATGCCCTCGGACCCGGAAAGCGGCGCGAGGACCACATCCACCTTGTCCTGCTCGACCAGCTTGCGGACCGCCCGCACGGCCGAATCGGGACTCGCGTCGGTCGAAGCAATGATGACTTCCAGATCCTTGCCGCCCGCCTTCTTCCCGAACTCGTTCAGCGCAACTTGCAGCCCGCGGATGCCATCTTCGCCGAGAACGGTATAGGTACCTTCCAGCGTGGCGGTAACACCCATCCGGATCTTATCGCCGGCCGAGGCGACGGACCAACTCAGGCCGGCGAGCAGAAATCCGAGGCTCGCCGCACGCATGACGTGTTTCATGTTTCCTCCTTGAAGGGGCCGGCTCCGATCGCCGGCTTACCGCCGCTCACCTTATTGAGAGGCGAACGCTTCGGCAATCATCCAGCAGTGTTGAGCACGGCTCTTTAGGCGGACCGGACTAAACCCAACATCCCGAGCATCCGCGAGATTTGGCGACGCGAGGGGGAAGCGCATGGCAAACGAAGTCAAGCAGGAGAACGAGCGAGCGGAGGCCGGCCGCGGGACTCGCCCGGAGAACCGAGCGCCAGCAACGCCGCGCCGCCGAGGCGATGCTCGGCCTGTGGACGTCCTGGATGGATTCCGCAATGAAATTGGCAGCCGGCAACGAGGCCGCCGCCCTGAATTTCTGGCGAATGCCCTCCGATCAGCTCGCCGGTAACTTGCTTAAGGATAGCGTGCAGCAACTCGGAGAGGTGCTGGCCAAAGACCCGATCCTGCGCACGACCGAAGAGGCGCTGAATGCGAACCCGTTGCGCCAGGTCATCCCGGTGGACTGGGCGGAAATCGCCCGCGCCTTGCGCACGGTTTGGCTGCGCTCGCTTACCCGTCCCTACAAAGCGATGACCGCCGCCGTCGATTTCAACCTGCGCCTATGGCAATCCGCGCTGGAGACCTGGAACGAGATGGGGCAGCGCTGGCTGGGGCTGGCGCCGCCGGACGCGACACAAGCCCAGACGGCCGCGGACAAGCGGTTCGCCGCGCCCGAGTGGCAGGGCAATCCCGCCTATCGTACGCTGAAGAGCCTCTATCTCCTCGCCTCGGACTGGCTGCTCGGCCAGTCGCGCGACGCCGACGACATGGAACCGGCGGAGCGGCAGCGCCTCGATTTCCACCTCCGTCAGTTTGCGGACGCGATGAGCCCGACGCTGCTGCTGGCCTCCAACCCCGTGGCGCTTCGGCGCGCAGCGGAGACCGGCGGGGCGAGTTTGGCCGAAGGGCTGCGCAACCTGCTGCACGACGTGCAGCGGGGCAAGCTGAGCATGGTGGATACGACGGCGTTTGCGCCGGGCCGCAATCTGGCATTGACGCCGGGGAAAGTTGTCTTTCGCAACAAACTGATCGAGCTGATCCAGTACGCGCCGTCCACCGACACGGTGCACAAGATCCCGCTGATGATCATTCCGCCCTGGATCAACAAATACTACATCATGGATATGCAGCCGAAAAACAGCCTGGTGCGCTTCCTGGTCGGCCAGGGGTTCACGGTGTTCATGCTCTCCTGGCGCAACCCGGACGCCTCGATGGAGGGAACCACCATCGAGGACTACATGGATCTCGGTCCGCTCTCGGCGAGCGATGTTGTCCGTGAGATCACCGCAAGCCCGACCGTGAACGTGATGGGCTATTGCATCGGTGGGACGCTGCTGTCCATGGCTCTGGCGTGGCTCGCGGCCAAAGGCGATAACCGTTTCAATTCGGCGACTTTCATGGTGTCGCTGCAGGATTTCAGCAAGGTGGGCGACACGGCGGTATTTCTCGGCGAGCCCACCATTGATTTCATCGAACAGCAGATGATGGAGCGCGGATATCTCGACAGCCGCGAGATGTCCAACATGTTCAATCTGCTGCGCAGCAACGACCTGATCTGGTCCAATGTGGTGAACAACTATCTTCTCGGTCAGAAGACCGCCTGCGTTCGATCTGCTTTACTGGAACGCCGACGGCACCCGCATGGCGCGAGTCGCGCACGGCTGGTACCTGCGCAATACCTACGTCGAGAACAATCTGATTGAGCCCGGCAAGATTGTGTTCAAGGACGAGCCGCTTGATCTCGGCCGCATCCGCATCGACCTCTATGCGGTCGGCGCGGAGAAAGACCATATCGTGCCCTGGGGCGCGGCTTGGCGCATCACCAAGCTGATGGGCGGGCGGGTGCGTTTCGTGCTCGCTTCCAGCGGCCATATCGCCGGCATGATCAACCCGCCCGGCGGCAAGGGCAGCTATCTGGCGAGCGATAATCAAGCAGCGGAAACGCCGGAGGAATGGCGCAAATCCGCGACGCGCCACGACGGGAGCTGGTGGACCGACTGGTCCTATTGGCTCGCCGCGCATGCCGGCGAGAAGAGAAAACCTCCATCGCTCGGCAGCACCGCCCACCCGCCTTTGCAAGATGCGCCGGGGAGTTATGTGCTGGAGAAGTGAGATTCGGTTGCACTCGACTCCCTCTCCGCCCTAAAGGGCAGAGAG
The DNA here is from genome assembly GCA_963822675.1 of uncultured Pseudomonadota bacterium. Lineage (GTDB taxonomy): Bacteria > Pseudomonadota > Alphaproteobacteria > Acetobacterales > Acetobacteraceae > CAWGIP01. Next base: position 75,416 of record CAWGIP010000029.1, read on the forward strand.
GGAAGCCTGTCAAACAGCCCGTCGGGCAGCCCGCTCGCCACGCGTAAACTCCAGCACGCCGTCGCTGACCCTGCCGAACCGCAGCGCCGCCATGTCCAGAGCGTAGTTCTGATACAGCTTCCACGGCTTCTTCGACCCCTGCTTGGGCAACATCTCCAGGGCGCGTTGGACATAGCCGGATGAGAAATCGAGGAACGGCTCTTCGCTGACGGACGCATCACGCCGTGGCGTGACGGCGACATAACCGCGCCGCCGCATATGGTTGAGCAAGCGGCACACATAGTCGCTGGTGAGATCGGCCTTCAGCGTCCAGGACGCGTTCGTGTAGCCGAATACCGAGGCGAGGTTCGGCACGCCGCTGAACATAGATCCTTTATAACAAAGCGCCTTCGACAAATCCACCGGACGGCCATCGACGCTGAACGCGATATCGCCCAGCAGATGAGCTTCAGACCGGTGGCAGTGACAATAATATCGGCCTGAAGCTCTGCCCCCGAGCGGAGCCGGATGCCGGTCTCGGTAAAGGTTTCGATGTGATCCGTGGCAATGGAGGCGCTGCCCGGCGCGGATCTGCGCGAACAGATCGGAATCGGGCACCAGGCACAGCCGCTGGTCCCACGGGTTGTAACGCGGGGTGAAATGCGTCGTGACATCGTAGTCGGCGCCAAGCTCTTGCGCGCCATGGCGAGATGCGCTGCTTGACCTGTTCCGGCCGCCCGCGCGCCAGACGGTAGAAATACATGCCGAGTAGCACGTTCTTCCAGCGGGTCAGTTCCGTAAGCCAGCTTGGCGGGCAGACGGCGGCGGAGCCGGTTGGCAATGCTTCCTCGGACGGGCGCGAGACAATGTAGGTGGGCGAGCGCTGCAACATGGTCACATGCGCTGCCGTCTTCGCCATCGCGGGCACGATCGTGACCGCCGTCGCGCCGCTGCCAATCACCACGACGCGCTTGCCCACGTAGTCCAGATCCTCCGGCCAGAATTGCGGATGGACGATTTGGCCCTTGAACCGTCGGTGCCCGGAAATTCCGGCGCATGGCCTTCGGCGTAGCTGTAATAGCCGCTGCAATCAGCAGAAAGTCGCAGCTAAGCGCGACCGTCTCGCCGGTGTCGGTGCGTTCCGCCTCGACTGTCCAGCGCCCTTCAGGGGACGACCGACCGCACGCCGGACGCGATGGCGAAAGCGGATGTGCCGGTCAACGCCGTATTCGGATGCCGTCTCGCGATGTAATTCAGGATGGACGGCCGTCGGCGATCGCCTTGGCTTCCCGCCACGGCCGGAACGCGTAGCCGAGCGTGTACATGTCGGAATCCGAGCGGACGCCGGGATAGCGGAACAAATCCCAGGTGCCGCCAATCGCGTCGCGCGCCTCAAGGATGGCGTAACTTGCTTGCGGACACCGCACCTGAAGGTGACAGGCCGCGCCAATGCCGGACAGCCCGGCGCCCACGATCAGAACATCGAAATGCGTCGCCGATAGCCGCGAGCCCGCGGCTGTGCCGCCCGGCATCGGCTCGTCACGTGCGTCCCGGTACGCCATGCTGCTCCTCCTGCGCCCGTCTTCCTTAAGGTGTTTACCCAAATAAGGCATTCACCTTAGGAATGCAAGACGCAGAGCGCGCGCTTCGGCGGCAGCCATTTTCACGTCCCCGACTGCCGCTGTCCGCGTCACCTCGCAGACCCGGCCGGGGCTGCCTCCTTGCCCGCTTGCTCCCGTGCCAGCATCACCGCCTTGCGCAAATCGGCAGGGTCCGGCGCACCGGCGATAAGCGCGTCGCCAACGATCAGAGCCGGGGTGCCGTCGATACCCAATGCACGGGCAAGGCGCAGATTGACGTTGAGGCGCGCATCGACCGTCGGATCGTCCATGTCGCGTTGCAGGCGCGGCCAGTCGAGGCCGAGCTTTGTGGCTGCCGCTTCCAGGCTCGTCTTGGTGATCGCGGGTGGCGCCTGCATCAGCACGGTTCGCAGCGTCTCGTAAGCATTCTGTTTCTCGGCCGCGAGCAGCGCCCGCGAGCCGAGCACGCTTGCCGCCCCCAGAACCGGCAGATCCTTGTACACCAGCCGTACACCATGATCCTGCGCCAGCAGTGCCGCCATCCCTGGCTCAAGCTTCCGGCAATACGGGCAACGGATGTCGAAGAACTCGACGATCGTCACGTCGCCTTTCGGATTGCCGGCAACCGGGTCGGTGGGTGCGACCAGCGTATCCTTACGCGCGCGCAGGGCCTCGGATTGCCGCCGCGCCTCGTCCGCCTGCAATGCCCGCACCGCATCGCGCAGGATCGAGGGGTCTTGCTTCAGCGCGTCGCGCAGGATCTGCACGATCTCGGCGCGCTGCGCCGGCGTGAATTGGGCGGCCGATCCCACGCGGATCATTCCGGGAAATACCAGCAGCAGGACCATCAGCCACCCTTTCCACTGGCGCTTTCTCTTCTGTTCGACCCCTCCCCCATCCCCTCCCGCAAGGGGAGGGGAGCCGTCCGGAGCAGTTCGTTCTCCCCCTCCCCTTGCGGGAGGGGGGCGGGGGGAGGGGTCGCGAGGCGCCACCGGACTGCGCGCCTGATCGAAGAAGCCGGTGGCGAGAAGGCGGAGCGGGGTGTTCATTCAGCGATGTCCTCCTCCGGGCTTCGCCATCGCGCGCCGCCCGGACATGACGCAAAGCCGCGTGCACGGCAAGCGCAACGGTGGCCGGCCATTGCGTTGCGGTTGCCGCTCCTTTGGAACGCGTCTATGGCACGGCCCCGGATCGGCCGACAGCGCCGTTCCTCGATCACGGCTTTACGGAAGGCGGGTGGTGGTGCCAGGACGATGCGTCGGGATTGGCGGGACCGGTCGCGCCCTGCGTGCCGGCCGGAGCGCGGCAGTCGCCCTGACGGCATTGCTGACATGCGCGGCCTGCGGCACTGTCAGTGCCGTAACCAACACATTGACAGGCGGTCCGGGCCCACAACCCGGGCAAACCGGTTTCGTGCGCGGATTTCTGGGCGGCGTCGTGGCCGACGAGCCCGAGGCGGCGCTGGTCGGACGGCAGGCGCTCTCGGCTGGGGGGAACGCAGCGGATGCCGCCGTGGCCGCCGCCTTCGCGCTTACTGTTACTTTGCCGTCGCGTGCCGGAATCGGCGGCAGTGGCGCCTGCATCGCCTATCAGCCAGGCAGGGACTTCGCCGAACAAGGGCATCCCCGAGGCCATCCTGTTCACGCCGCAAGCCCCGCTGCAGCTGCCATCGGCAGCGGCCGACCGTCCTGCGGCGCTGCCCATTCTGCCACGTGGGCTGTTTCTGCTGCACGCCCGCTATGGCCATCTGCCGTTCGAGCTGCTGGTCGCACCGGGCGAGCGACTTGCGCGGGCTGGCATGCCGGCCTCGCGCGCCTTGGTCGAGGATCTACGCCTCGTTTCCGGCCCGCTGTTCGCGGACCCGGCGGCGCGGGCCACGTTCAGCCGGAATGGCGTTCCCCTGGCCGTGGGCCAACAATTGCTCCAGCCCGCCCTGGGCTCGACGCTCGCGCAAATCCGCGTCGAAGGCGTCGGCGATTTCTACCAAGGCATTCTGGCGCGTCGCATTGCGCAGCAGACACCGCTGATCGGCGGACCGCTGCCTCTAGCGGCACTCTATTCCGCGCTGCCGCACGTAGCGCAGCCGATCACGCTCGCCTGGCAGAACGAAAGCGTATCGTTTCTGCCGCCGCCGGCCGATGGCGGGCTGGCCGCCGCGGCCGCCTTCCTGGCGCTCGAACGCGATCCGGCGGATCTGGCCCGGGCGGGTGAGCGCGCGCGGGACGTCGCCGCCGAATGGCGCGCGAGCGGTGGCGCGCCGACAGCGCTGCTCACGTCCAGCGCCCCGGCGGCTAGCCTGCCGCCGTTGCCTGCTTCAACGACGCTGCTGACGCTCGATCGCAACGGCGGTGCCGTGGCTTGCGCGCTGACGATGGGCAATCTGTTCGGCACCGGCCGGATCTACCGGGATGGGCTTCCTGCTCGCCCCCTCGCCGCGCGATGCGCCACCGCCGTTGCTGTCCGCCGCGGTCGCCTGGAGTCCGAATTTGCAAGCCTTTCGCGCCGAGGCCGCGGGTTCGGGCCAGGATGCGGCGGCGCTGGCGGCCGGGCTGGCACTGTTGAACGCGCTGCGCAGCGGCCAGCCCATGCCGGCTCCCGTCCCCGATCCGGGACGGGCGAACGTGATCGAATGCAGCCAGTATCTTCCCGGCAGCCCGGCCTCCTGCCGGCAGGCGACCGACCCGCGCGGCGCCGGGCTGGCGGTCGGCGGAGGCTGAGCGGATGGCTCTGAAAGTCGGGCGCGGCGCATCCGCACCGCCCTTCATCGTCATGGACGTGATTGCCGCGGCAAACGCGCGACAGTCCGCGCTGCAAGCCGGCGCGCCGCACGTGATCCGGATGGAAGTCGGCCAGCCGGGCACCGGCGCCCCGGCAGGCGCCGTCGCCGCTGCTATCTCGGCCCTGCGCTCGGGCGACGCGTTGGGCTATACCGAAGCATTCGGCAGACAGAGCCTGCGTGAACGGATCGTTGCCCACTACCGCGACTGGTACGGGCTCGATCTGCCGCTTGCGCGCATCGCCGTGACGGTAGGGGCCTCGGGTGCCTTTCCGCTGGCCTTCCTGGCCGCGTTCGACCCGGGCGATCAGGTCGCGCTGGTCGCACCCTTCTATCCGCCTTATGTCAACATCCTCACCGCGCTCGGAATCGAGCCCGTGATCCTGGAGGCCGGGCCAGAGACAAGGTTTCAGCCGACCGTGGCGACGCTCGATCGGCTGGACCCGGCACCCGACGGGCTGATTGTCGCGAGCCCCTGCAATCCGGCCGGCACGATGGTGCATCCGGAGGAACTGCGGGCGATCGCAAGCTGGTGCGACGCAAACGAGGTGCGGCTGATCAGTGACGAGATTTATCACGGGCTGAATTACGACAGCCCGTTGGCCACCGCGGCAGAGGCCAGCCCGAACGCGGTCGTGGTCAACAGCTTTTCCAAGTATTTCAGCATGACCGGATGGCGCATCGGCTGGATGGTGCTGCCCGAGGATCTGGTCCGCCCGGCCGAGTGCCTGGCGCAAAACCTGTTCATCAGCGCCCCCCATATTTCGCAAATCGCGGCCGAAGCGGCGTTCGATTGTCATGACGAGTTGCACGCCAACGCGGCACGTTACCGCCGCTCGCGCGATCATCTCCTGCGCTCCTTGCCGGAGGCGGGGTTCGACCGGCTGAGCCCGGCGGAGGGCGCGTTTTACCTGTACGCCGACATTGCGGAACGATCCAATGACAGCACCGCGTTTTGCGCGCGCATGCTGGCCGAGCTGGGGATCGCCGCGACGCCGGGCGTCGATTTCGACCGGACGCGCGGCAGCCATTTCCTGCGCTTCAGCTATTGCGGGCCGGAAGCCGACATGATCGAGGCTGCCGCCCGGCTTGCGCGCTGGCGGTGACGTTCGATACTGTTCTCCGGCCGGCACGGGATCACCCAAATGGACGATGTGCGCATGGACTTCGAGCCGCTGGTAGCCGAAGCGGCCAGTCGGCTCATTACCGACGGCATCGACGCGTTCAACATCGCCGCCACGGGAAGCGCGGCTTTCTATCCGGTCAATTTCGTTTTGCGATCAGAGCGGGGTGAAATCTTCGGCGGGCTGCTCGGCTTTGTTTGGGGCCGGTGGCTACAAATACGCGTTCTCTTCGTAGCCGAACCGATCCGCAGGCACGGCTTCGGCTCGCGGCTGCTACGCGCCGCGGAAGCCTGTGCGCAGGAGCGGGACTGCATTGCCGTGACCCTGGAGACGCATAGTTTTCAGGCGCGCCCGTTTTACGAGAAGCACGGCTACGACGTGTTCGGCACGCTGCCTGACTACCCGCCGGGGCACGCCAAGTTCTTCTTGTGCAAGAAGCTCTCGAAATGATGCGGCGATCGCTGACTAACCGACCAGGCGTCGAGAGCGATATTTCCTCCTCCTTCACTCCCGTAAGCGGGAGAGGTGATCTCGGCCGAATGATCTGCACAGTCTGCGCCTTGTTGCTGGTACTCGCGGCCAGTCCGGCCGTGGCCTGCACGGTGCGCCCGCGCGCGACCGTGCTGCTGGAGGTGGCAGCCGGCCACATCCTGGTAACGGTCGCAATCAACGGGGCGCCAGCCAGATTGGTGCTGGACACCGGCGCGGCGCGCTCGCTGGTCACACCTGCCGCCGTTCAGCGCCTCGGCCTCCGGCTCGATAAGTGGGTGACCAGCACGGTGATGGGTGTCGGCGGCTACGAACGCCACGCCGTCGCCGATCCGAACTCGCTCGTGCTTGCCGGAATCGCGCTCAAGCACCGCACGCTCGTCCACGACGACACGCTCGTGGTTGCCCCTATAGGAGGAACTGACTTGAGCAAAGCCCCTATCGACGGGCTGCTCGGCCGGGACTTCCTGTCCACCTTCGACCTCGCCCTCGACCTGCCGGCGCGCACGATGACGCTCTATGATGTCAGCGACTGCGCCGGCCGATTCCTGCCCTGGACCGTTCCCTACACCGCGATCGCCGCGCTGCCCGCGTACGGCGACGCCCTGGTGATCCCGGTTCAGGTGGACGGACGCATGCTGCGCGCATTGCCGGACACCGGCGCCAGCACAAGCCTGATTGGTGCATCCGGCATGATGCGGCTCGGGCTTATGACGCAGCCGATCGCGCCGGCACCGGGCGTGTCGGTCAACGGCGTCGGTGCCTTCGCCCGCGTGGCGCATCCGTACCGGTTCGCGACGCTGCGTGTGGGCGATGTCGCAGTCCAGCACCCGGAGGTGCTGGCCGCGCTGCTGCATTTCCACCCGACCGTTGACATGCTGCTCGGCCTTGACGTGCTGCGAGGCCAACGGGTTTGGCTTTCCTACGCGACGTTGCAGGTGTTTGTGGCCGGCGCACGGTAAGACCGACACGTGCCGGATCGGGGCACTAGCAAGCGGTCCGGCGAGAGGGCAAATTACCGGCCAACCGCCGTAGGCGGGGCATGGATCGTTAGATGATGCACAGCGAAACCGAAGCCACGCAGCACCTCCGTCATGCCGCCGAAGCGGCGCGCGCGGCATCGCGCACGCTCGCCCGGAGCGGCCGCGCCCAACGCGACGATGCACTCGGCGCAATGGCGGGGTCGCTGCGACGGCACGCGAAGGACATTCTCGCCGCCAACGCCGTTGACCTCGCCGAGTATACCGGGACGGCGGCGTTCCGCGACCGGCTCACCCTCAACGATGCGCGCGTCGCTGCGATGGCGATCGGGCTGGAGGAGGTGGCGAGCCTGCCCGATCCGCTCGGGCGCACGCTTGCCGAATGGACCCGCCCGAACGGCTTGCATATCCGGCGCATAGCCACGCCAATCGGTGTGATCGGCATGATCTATGAAAGCCGGCCCAATGTCGGGGCTGATGCGGCAGCGTTGTGCCTCAAGTCCGGCAACGCGGTGATCCTGCGCGGCGGCTCGGAAAGCATCCGCAGCGCCCGCGCGATCAACGCGGCGCTGGCGAGCGGCTTGCGCAAAGCGGCACTGCCCGAAGCCGCGGTGCAGATCGCACCGGGCACCGACCGCGCCTATGTCGCCGCCATGCTGGCTTCCGCCGGGCTGATTGACCTGATCATTCCACGCGGTGGCAAATCTCTTGTGGAACGTGTGCAGCGCGAAGCGCGTATCCCGGTGCTCGCGCATGCCGAGGGGCTGTGCCACACTTACGTACATGCCTCGGCAGACCATGACATGGCGCGCAGGATCGTCGTCAACGCCAAGATGCGTCGTACCGGGATCTGCGGGGCTACGGAAACGCTGCTGATCGATGCGGCCGTCGCTCCGGTTCTGTTGCCGGCGCTGACCGCCGACCTGCGCGCGCTCGGTTGCGACTTCCGCGCCGATGCCGCCGCGCGTGCGATCGTGCCGGGTCTGCCGGAAGCCACCGAAGCGGATTTCGATACCGAATGGCTCGACGCCGTGCTGTCCGTGCGCGTCGTGGACGGGCTGGAGGCGGCGCTGGCGCATATCGCGCGTCATGGCAGCGAGCACACCGACGCCATCATCACCGAGGATCGTGCCACCGCCGAGCGGTTCCTTGCCGGGGTGGATAGCGCCGTCGCCCTCTGGAACGCGTCCACGCAATTCTGCGATGGCGGCGAATTCGGCTTCGGCGCCGAGATCGGCATTGCCACCGGACGTATCCAGGCGCGCGGGCCGGTGGGTTTGGGGCAACTCACGACCTATCGCTATGTGATTCACGGAACGGGCCAGGTGCGTCCCTGAAGCACGATCCGATCCCCCGCTTCGGCGACCGGCGGCGGATGCGCATCGGCCTGCTTGGCGGCTCCTTCAATCCCGCGCACGCGGGACACATTCATGTGGCCGAAACGGCGCGCGAGCGGCTCGGGCTTGATCAGGTCTGGCTGCTCGTCTCGCCCGGAAATGTGCTCAAGCCGCGCGCCGGCATGGCGGATTTCCGGAAGCGGCTTGCCTCCGCGAGCGTTCTCGCCGACGGGCGGCGGATCGTTGCCACGGGCATCGAGGCGGCTTTGGGAACGCGTTATTCCATTGACACGCTGTCTGCCTTGCAGCGTCGTTTCCCCGAGACGAAATTCGTCTGGATCATGGGGGCCGACATTCTGGACCAACTGCCGCGATGGCGACGATGGCATGCGTTCGCGACAAGCGTGCCGCTCGCGATCCTGCCGCGCGGCCATGGCAACCTGCGCGCCTTGGCCGGACACGCCGCGCGACGGCTCCGCCCCGCGCGTCGGTTGAGCCGCACCGCGCACCAACTCGCCGAAGCCACTGCGCCGGCCTGGGTCTTTCTTGAGGCGCCCCAGCATCCCGCATCCGCCAGCGCTATCCGCGCGGCGGGGCAAGGAGGCACGTCATAGCCAAGCCACCGCTCACCCCGGGATCGCGCTCGCCAGGGCCACGCGCTCCCGTTAAACGCAAGCTTCCGAAGCCGCTCATCGCCGCGGACAAGACTCCCGGCACGCCGCGCAAGAAGGCCACGGCGGCCGGCCCCAGGAAGGTTGCCGATGCAACCATACGGCCGGCGGACGCGATCGAGGCGACCAGGCTGGACCAGCTGCAAGCGCTGATCGTCGGCAGCCTGGAGGACGACAAGGCCGAGCAGGTCGTCAGCCTGGATTTGGTCGGCAAGGCGACTTTCTGTGACCGCATGGTGGTGGCCACCGGCCTCGCCGATCGGCAAATCAATGCCATGGCCGAGCATCTGCTGGAAAAACTGCACACGGCGGGCTTGCAGCGCGTGCAGGTCGAGGGTGCGAACGGCTCCGACTGGGTGCTGATCGACGCCGGCGACATCATCGTTCATCTCTTCAAGCCAGAAGCACGGGCGATGTATGCGCTGGAGAAGATGTGGGGCGCCGATCTCGACGAGGCAGCGGAGATGTGAACGGGGCTACAGAGTTCTGTTCGGCTGCTCGGCGTCGATCAGCCGTTCGGCAGCCGCAAGCGCATCGGCGACGGACAAATCCCGCATCTCCGGCCCGCTGCCGGTGATCGCGGCGGCGCGGCGACCGGCGGGGCCGTATTCGCGTGCCGAAGTGGGACCGAACAAACCGAGCGTTGGGCAGCCTGACGCTGCGGCCAAGTGCATCAGACCGGAATCATTTCCGACGTACAATGCAGAGGACGCCAACACCGAAGCTGCCTCTGGAAGGCTAAGCCGTCCGACGAGATCAATGGCTTCGGGCAGGGCAGCCAGGACCGGAGCTGCGATCGCGCGCTCCGTCGCACCCGGACCACCGAGAATAACCGGGACGGCACCGGCAAGACTGCTCCCCGCCAAGGCGCGATACAACGCCACAAACCGCTCTGCGGGCCAAATCTTCGGCGCCCAGTTCGCGGTCGGGCCGAGCGCGATAACGAGCCGATTTGCGGGCAACAGAGCGGCCGCGCGCGCGCGATCCTCCGCATCCGTCCACATCACCGGAAGCGGCGGCGTCTGCAGGCCCAAGACGGCGGCGAGTTGCGCGGTCTTGTGTCCCGGGTGCGGCCGTATCACCGCGCGCCGGCGCGCCAGAACGGTGTAGGTGAGCGCCGAACCGCGAAGGTCCACGACGAGATCCCACCGGCGCGCGGCTACCCGGGCCCAGAACGGTAGCCAATGCAGGTTCCAGGCCTGCTTCTCGAGGACGATGGTGCGCTCGCGCCCGGGCATGCGGGCAAACACGCCCTCGGCATGCGGGCCGCAGGCGATGGTGATGCGCGGGCGTGTATAGGTGCGCAGCAAGTGGTCGAGCAGGCCGGTGGACAGGACGGCATCGCCGAGGCGGTTGGACGTGACGAACAGAATTTTCATGCCGGCAGCCGCTTAGCACGCGCGGCGGCGCGGGCAACCCGGTCTGCCTGTTTTCAGGGTTCTATGCCGCGACTTTCGGCAACGCAGCCAACGACGCTTGCAGCTCCGCGTCGTCGTAGTCGCGGTCCTCCAGGTTGCCCGCGAAGTAGTCGATATAGGCCTGCATGTCGAAATGGCCGTGACCGCAGAGGTTGAACAGAATCACCCGTCTCGTGCCTTCCTCCTTGCAGCGCAGCGCCTCGTCGATCGCCCCGCGCACCGCATGGTTGGCCTCCGGCGCCGGAATAATGCCCTCGATACGAGCGAATTGAACACCGGCCTCAAAGCACGTCTGTTGGTGATAGGCGCGGGATTCGATCAGCCCCAGTTCCTGCACCAGGCTCACCAGCGGGGCCATGCCGTGATAGCGCAACCCCCCGGCATGGAAGCCGGGCGGTATGAAGGCGGACCCGAGCGTGTGCATCTTCACGAGCGGGCTCAGATGTCCGGTGTCGCCGAAATCGTAAGCATATTTGCCCCGCGTGAGGCTCGGGCAGGCGCCGGCTCGCAGGCGATAATTCCGAGCTTCTTCCCGCCGCGAAGCTGCGCGCCGAGGAACGGGAAGGCGATGCCGGCGAAGTTGCTGCCGCCGCCGGTGCAGCCCACGATCACATCCGGCGCGTCGCCGGCCATTTCAAGCTGCGCGATCGCCTCCTGACCGATCACCGTCTGGTGCATCAGCACGTGGTTCAGCACGCTACCGAGCGCGTATTTCGTGTCGGCATTCTGCGCCGCCACTTCAACGGCCTCGCTGATCGCGATTCCCAGGCTGCCATTTGAATCTGGGTGTTCGGCACGAATGCGCCGTCCGGCTTCGGTCTTCTCGCTCGGGCTAGAGACGCAATTGGCGCCCCAGACCTCCATTAGCGCCTTGCGGTACGGCTTCTGGCGGTAGCTGACCGCCACCATGAAGACGCGAACTTCCAAGCCGAATACGGAACCCGCATAGGCGAGCGCCGAGCCCCACTGTCCCGCGCCGGTTTCGGTGGTGAGCCGTTTGACCCCTGCCTGCTTGTTGTAAAACGCCTGTGCGACGGCGGTGTTGGGCTTGTGGCTGCCGGCCGGGCTGACGCCTTCGTATTTGTAGTAGATGCGCGCCGGGGTATCGAGCGCGCGTTCCAGCCGGACCGCGCGATAGAGCGGCGACGGCCGCCAGTGCCGATAGATGTCGCGAACCGGCTCGGGAATTTCGATGTAGCGTTCGGTCGCGACCTCCTGCGCTATAAGCGCCATCGGAAACAGCGGTTCGAGATCCTGCGGACCGATCGGTTGCAGCGTGCCGGGATGCAGCACTGGCGCGGGTGGCCGCGGCAGGTCGGCGATGATGTTGTACCAGTCTTTCGGAAGCCGGGTTTCATCGAGCAGGTATTTCACGTTGCGCCCCCCAAGGCCGACTGCCCGCGAGCCGGCCGCCTTTTGCCGTGCGGAACCTAGCCGCGCTCCAGGGGTTGCGCAATGAACCGGGGCGGGGTCTGTCACACTCGCGAACCGTACCGCTTATCTTATCTGCGCACCGGGTGGGATTCGCCGGCTGGTGCGCCAGCCCGACCTTCTGAGGACGTGGCATGTGTTCTTCGGCACAGGCTGAAGGCACGGACATCCGAGTCCGCGACGTCGCAATCAGCGACCACGAGCTGACCATGGCACTTATGGATGGCCACTCAATCGCCGTGCCCTTGGCCTGGTATCCCGGCTCGTCGCCGGCACGCCTGAGCAGCCGGCCGGCCCGGTTGACCGCGATTATCCGCGGCCAGAGCGTCGAGAGCCCGGAGAGAAGTAAGCCTCCATTGTATCGATCGACGACGACTCAATCGCAATCTGCACCGACTGTCTCCTTGCAGATCGAACGGCCACCGCCAGCACGTGTATTGGCGTAGGACGCGTCTGAGCAAGTTGCCAGTAGCCCGCACCGGCTGGTGCCCGCGTGAACCGGGGCGGGTCAAGCACGAATCCGAGTTCGCCTATCCGCTGACCAAGGCCCTGACCGATAGCCTTGGCGACTGCTTCCTTAAGCGTCCAGAGCCGAACGGCAGCGTCTTCCCTCGCTTCGTGCGTGAGAGCATTGAGCGCCGCATCTCTGAACTGGTCAGCCAACCACCTTCGATGTCAGAAGACGAGCGGCATCGCTGCCCTCCACATCGATACCGATTTCGCTTCTCGTTCCTAGAGCACATGCAGCCAAGCCGCGCGTGTGGGAAATGCTGAAGAAGATGTCATGACGGGATTGGCCGGGCGCAGCAACGGCCGCCCGCGTTCATCTGTCAAAAACTCCCAGTCCTGCGCTGGTCGGGCAGGACGGCTGACAGCATCACTCGTGAAGGGCGTGGGCGACAACGAATGCGACCCGGTCTTGTGCAAACCAGAAGCGGTCGGCTCGTCTAAGCTCGTCTGTTCCGAGGAATTGCGTTCGAGTCGTGCAGTGAAACGCTGGACTTCCAGCGTCACAAGGGACTACCCACGCCAGGACGAGTTGGCCACGCACAATGCGTTCCTTCGGCGTCGATATCGGCAAACAAATCGAGTACCAGACACGGAAGAGTGTAGAGGTTACATCGGAATCTTATCGTATAATCGGGGTTGCCTGGGGTTACAAGAAGTTATTCGGCGCGCAATGAGCGATTTAGATAATCTGGTCCCGGACCGAGTGCGCAAGCCAATAAGCATCCCCGATCCCGCCGCCATTGCCCGCTCTCAGCTCACCCGAATTCAGTCGGTTCTGTGGACGGCGAACGGCGCTTGACCTCTCTGACCAGGCGCGTCTCCACCGTTTCTCGATCGACAAGACCTCACGTCTTTTGGCAGCTATTTCTCGAATGGTCCGGGATGACTTTTGAAGGCGATCCCGAGCCGGTGTGCATGGGCAATGGCCCCGAGCACGCACGATTTTTTCCAAATGTGCGGCTGAGCTATGTCGAGAATCTGCTTGCCGCGCCGGATCCGGAGAACGATTGCCGGCCCGCGCTCACCGGCGTGCACGATGACGGGCGGCCGACCGAGCGGGTCACTCGCCGGCAACTTCGTGAGATGGTACGGCATGCAGCTGGCGTGTTGCAGAGGCTCGGGGTCGCGCCTGGTGATCGTGTCGTTGCAGTAATTCGGAACGACATCGAAGGCGCAGTGGTGGCCCTGGCGACAGCTGCGCTTGGCGCGATATTCTCCTCCGCTGCCCCCGATATGGGGGCGGCTGCGGTTCTCAGCCGATTTCGGCAGCTTGATCCCGTGCTATTGGTCTGCCTGGCGGGCGCCGACGCACGGGCGATGGGCCGCACGGCCGAGATTGCGCGTGGCCTACCCTCGCTTCGAGCTGCCGTAGCGCTGGGTAAAGGCCCTTTGCCGGAACTGGAGGTGAGTTGCCAATTTGCACGCTGGTCTCCGCCGGATCGTCTCCAATCGAAGCCGTCCCGCGCTTCCCGTTCAATCACCCGCTTTTCATCCTGTTCTCGTCGGGCACGACGGGGCTTGCCGAAATGTATCATTCATGGGGCGGGCGGC
>CAWGIP010000030.1:0-122908 GCA_963822675.1 uncultured Pseudomonadota bacterium
CGATATTTTTAATGACGTCGCCACCCGCCCGAAGTGCCTCGTGGAGCGCGGCGAGCAGGCACCACTCGCTGGCCGACACCCAGGCGCGGCGGCCAGCGGCTGCAGGGCATGTCGCCGCGGCACCTTTTCCTGCGTCGACCGACGCACCTGAACCCGGCCGAACAGGCCGAGGTGCTGGACCTGGCCGCCCTGATGAAAGCGGACCGGTTCGCCGCGCAAGCCGCTGGCGCGGCCCGCAGACCGTCGCGGTGATGTTCGACAAGCCGTCGCTGCGGACCCGGGTCTCCTTCGCCACCGGCGTCGCCGACCTGGGCGGCAGCCCGCTGGTCATCGAGTCCCAGAGCACGCAGCTGGGCCGGGGTGAGAGACGGTCGGGGACACGGCCCGGGTGCTCAGCCGCCAGGTGGCCGATAACCTCGCTCTGCCGTTATGAGGTCCGATCCGGCAGCCATCCCGAGAGCCAAATAAATGCAATCGTAGGCGGGGTGATCCAGTTCGATTGCCAGCGCCGTCGCCGCTTCGAGAGTATCGTCGCGTCGGCAGAAGCTCGATGTCCGCGCGCTCAAGCAGTCGCGCTGCCAAGGACGCCTCCCGGGCCGACAACTCGCACCGGCGAACCTTCTTCACAACACATTGGCACACTCTGCCACCAACAGGTCCGGCGCACAGAGGCGATGGCGCAGCAAAGATAGGGCTTGCTTTGTCCCCTTCTCCTGGATCACCCACTTGATCGCGATGCTTGCGTCAACGACAAGCGCTTTCACCGTTCGTCCCGGCTCTCCCTGGACCAGTTGCTTCCGGCCGGGGGTGCGTGCGAGCGGTCCGCCGTTAATGCGCGGAGCTCGGGGCAGCCAGCGTACTCGAAATCGGTCCTGCCGGCCTGGCCCGCCAAGACGTTTCGGAGGATGTCGCGGATCTCCGCCTCGGCAGACTTTCCATGATCTTTATATTGGCCTCGCCTGCTTTAACCGGCCAATCAGGTCGCTATCGAGGTTTCGGACGCTTAAACTGGTGGCCATCGCCGACCCTGGTATCAATGCTGCGTTGCTATCACGCGACCCACTCCGTTCAAGACCGGTCTTTGCTCGCAGTGCAGCATATAGCTCTGAGCCCAAGCCGGCACATTCCGTCTACCAGTGCCTCACATGCAGCACGTCTTACGCTGATCGCCCATCCGGCGGTTCATCCGCTGACAGAGGCCTCGATAGCGCGCGTCCTCGCGGCCTAAGGGGTGACGATCCGATCGTGCTGTCCCCCGGCGAAGCGGTCGATATCCGCCTGCCAGCCGCGCCCGACATGAGCTTGGTCCGCGCCGCGCTCGACGGTGCGCCCATCGACGCGATCGCGCTACCAGCCGAGGGGCGGCGCAAGCGCCTGCTGATCGCCGACATGGACAGGACCATCGTCACCGGCGAGACACTGGATGAACTCGCCGATTTCGCCGGGCTCAAGGAGCCCATTGCCGCGATCACCGAGCGCAGCATGAACGGGGAGATGACTTCGCCCAAGCACTACGCGAGCGGGTCGGCATGCTGCGGGGTCTGCCGCTGGATGCATTGGAGAAGACCTGGCGGCGTGTCCGACTGACCCGGGGTGCGCGCGAACTGGTGCAGACCATGCGCGCGCATGGCGCCATTACCGCCCTTGTATCCGGCGGGTTCAGCTTCTTTACGGAACGGGTGGCGGCATGCGCGGGATTTCGACGTGCAGCGGGCGAACCGGCTGCTCGACGACGGCCAAGTGCGGACCGGGCGCGTCGCCGAGCCGATTCTCGATCGGGACGGCAAATGCGAGACACTGCGCAGCCTCGCCGCCGCGCATGGCATTCCAATGGCCGACACGCTCGCCGTAGGCGACGGAGCAAACGACCTGGCCATGCTGGGCGCGGCGGGTCTGGGCATCGCCTTCCGAGCCAAGCCGATAGTCGCGCCAGGCGCGCGCGCGCGTCGATCACGCCGGGTTGCGGGCGCTGCTGTTGCGCAAGGCTATTGCGCGGGGGAGATTGTGGGTAGCTGACGAAAGACGCGGCTATTGCCGCGGCCCTCGTCGAGCATCAGGGTGCGGGGATGAGCGGTTACGACGAGGACATTCTTGTCTGGTCGGAGCGGCAAAGCACGTTGCTCCGCCGCATCGCGGCCGGCGAGCGGGTCAATGACACGGACCTTGACTGGCCCAACATCGCCGAGGAGATCGAAAGCGTGGGGCGCAGCGAGTTGCGGGCGTGCGGATCGCTATTGATGCAGGCGCTGCTCCATCAGCTCAAGATCCTGGCATGGCCCAACTCGACCGCCGTCCCGGGCTGGGAGGAGGAGCTGATCCGCTTCCGACAAGAAGCGGCGGATGATTATGCGCCCTCGATGCGCCAGCATCTAGACCTGGACCGGCTCTACCGGCGAGCCTTGCTTCGATTGCCGAAGCAGATTGACGGCCAGCCTCCCCTGCCCGTTCCGCAGACATGTCCGGTCACGCTGGATGAACTGCTCAGCGACTAGCAGCTGAGCCCATGCTACAAGTCTCGATCACTTCTCGCCCCAACCAAAATTCGCCTCTATCCGATATCCGTGGGATCAATGATGAAGGCAGCGTAGTAGTCCGAGCTATATTTGGCGCAGGCCTGGCAAACCATTATGCCCGCCCGAGCGCAGCGCCACCGCATGGGATGCATCCACGGCGGCGGCGTTCGGTGCCGCAAAGCAGACGTGAAGACCTGACTTTTCGTCTGCCGAATGGGGCGCTCGGCGGAGACAACCCACAATGAGACGGTGTGAGCCCCATACCCGTAGCCGACCAGCGCCTTTGCGGGCCTGATGCACTTGTATCCGAGCGGTTCTAAGGCGGCATCGTAGAAGCGCTTGCTCCGGTCGATGTCCTTTACCCCGATCGAGATCTGAGCGATCACTCTGACGGCCCCTTCAAGCTACCCACCGCCCCGCTGCCGTGAGGTGTACAAGTCTATATTTGATCTGACAGACGGTATCATACTGGCGGTTATGATCGAGCGGCTTGCGTTGGTGCGTGCATCACCTCCGATTTGTTTGTCGCGTGCGAGCTGAGTGGCATCGAGGAAGGTCTGCATCGGGGTCTTTCCGAAGCAGTAGCGGCCCTGATGGGTTCGGTGTTCGTTGAAGTCGGCGAGCCAGAGATCAAGATCGGACTGCAACTCGTTGATGGAGCTGTAGAGCTTCTTGCGGAACGCCACCCGATAGAACTCGTCGAGCATGGTTTTATGGAACCGCTCGACGATACCGTTGGTTTGCGGGCTCTTGGTCTTGGTCCTGGTGTGGTCGATGTTCTCGACCGCCAGGTAGAGTTCGTATTCGTGACGGTCGTGGGTGCCGCAGAATTCGGTGCCGCGATCGGTCAGCACGCGCTGCAGCGGCACGCCGTGCTCCTCGAAGAACGGGATCACCCGATCGTTGAGCAGGTCGGCGGCGGTGATCGGCGTCTTGCGGTCGTAGAGCTTGGCGAAGCCACCTTGCTGTAGGTATCGACGAAGGTCTGCTGATAGATCCGCCCGACGCCCTTGAGCGTGCCGACATAGAAGGTGTCCTGCGCGCCGCAGTAGCCGGGGCATTCGGTGTCGAACTCGCCATGCGCTTCCTTGTCGGCCTTGGCCCGTTCAAGCGCGGCGAGCTGGCTTTCGGTGAGGATCAGCCGCTCCTGCGCCATTTTGGCTTCGAGCGCCTTGAGACGGAGCTTCATGGTGGCGAGGTCGTGGCGCAGCCAGATGCTGCGCACGCCGAACGGCGAGACGCTGATGCCGCGCTTGAGCAGTTCGTTGGAAACCCTGCCTGGCCCCAGGCCGGCTGCTCGATGGCGATGCCGACCACGGCCTGCTCGACCTCGGGGGCGACGCGGTTCTTGAGGATCGGCTTGCGGCGGGAGAGTTCCTGCAGGGCGAGTTCGCCGCCTTTGTCGTAGAGTTCCTGAAAGCGGTAGAAGCTGTCGCGCGAATAGCCCATGATTTTGCAGGCTTGCGAGACATTGCCGAGCTGCTTGGCGAGCTCCAGCAGGCCGGCTTTGGCCGGATGATCTTCTGGTCCTTGGTCATGAGGGTGTCCCCTGGTTGACGCCAGCCGACACCGCCTGTCAGATTAAGTCAAGACTTATACACATAAACGCGATGGGCTGCTGGTATTCCCGCGCTACATCGGCGGCTTCACACCCTCGGCGCCGATCACCACCGCCGCGGCATCGGTGCTCCCGCCGCTCTCCTTCTTCGTAATCACGAACACTTTGCGGCCGGGAACGAGCTGGTCGGGCGTGGCCTTGTCGAAGAAGACAATATTAGCGTTCGGCGGAACCGCGATGGTCTGCTCGCCGCCCTGGTAATTTAGCTTGAGTACCCGGTCGTTGCCGACTTCCTGTACCTGAGCGATATTGGCGTTCGTCATCATGTTCGGGCCTTGGTTGAGATCCCAGGGATAGTGCCCCTCGCCCAGGCCGCGGAGCGTTTCGGCGAAGATATGCACTTCCTCGGCGACGCGCTTGCCGCCTTCCTCAACCGAAGTAATGCCGACGAACTCGCCGGGCTTGATCGCACTGAGGCTGGACGGGGTCACAAGGAACAGCCCGGCCTTCTCCGCCAGCGGGATTGTTTCGTCCTTGCCGCGATTCGTCTGCACGGTCAGCTCATGGCCCTGCACCGCTTTGAGAGTGCCGCGGACATGATTCGTGGGCACTTGTTGGGCTTGCGCGGGCGCATGCAACGCGGCCGCTCCGAGCAATGCCAGCGCAATGGCGGTTGCGCGCAGCAAACGGTGTCCTGTCATCTGGTGGTTTCCTCCCGATTGTTGGTGCCGCACGTATCGGACCCGTGTACGCGGCCCCACCGTCCATTGAACCGTCGGTCCTGCCAGCGGTCAACACGCCACGAGCGTTGAACTTCCCCCCGCCCCGCCCTACCCTCCTTCCAATGGCCGACACTCTGCTAGCCAGGAGGAATAAGCATGCCGAGCGAAGCAACCACTCTGGACGCGCCCAAATCCACTACCATGAACGTGGCGGTGTCCAGCGCCAAGCAACCCACCATGGTCGAAGGCCGGCGCGCCTTCTTCAAGTATCGTGATCTCGGCGTTACGGAAGCGAGCAAGGGCTTCATGCGCGCGCAGATTACATCGGCAAGCGCGGGGATGAGCCGCCCGACAGGCTGGCACGTGCATTTCTGCGAGGGCCAGTTCGTCTATCTGCTAAGCGGCTGGGTCGAGCTTGAGTTCGCTGATCGCGCCGTCAAGCTGGAAGCAGGAGATTCGATTTTCATCCCGGGCGGCACGCCGCATAACGAAATTCGCACCTCGGATACGTTCGAGATCCTGGAAGTCTCGGTGCCGGCCGACATGGGAACAAAGCCGTGCGATCCACCCGCAACGCGGGGTTGATGCGTTGGTATTAAGTTTCGTTTGATCCTTTCCATCGTGTAGGCCCTGCACCGGCCGCCGGGTTCCCGACTTCACCCGTCCTCTCCGCCCTAAAGGCGGAGAGGACACAGAAGCACGACCCTATTCAGCGGCAGCCCGGACATCGCCCGAATACGCGATGCTGACCGGCGCGGCGGCTTCGAACGGCGAGTTGAGGCCGAGTTCCTTGCCGATCTCGCGCACCGCCGGCATCACTTCCTGGCACAGCAGCCGGATGCAGGTGCGCGTGTCCTCCGGACTGACCGAGCCGTCATTGCCCCAGAAGCCCATGATGCCGGGGCGGGTCTGTTCCAGCAGCATGCGCAAGCGCGGAATCACCGTCTTGGGCGTGCCGGCGATGATCATGGTGCTCGCAACTTGCTCCTCGAACGTCGGCGATCCACGCGGGTTCTTGGCGCGCCCGACCGCGAACTCCACGAAAGCGCGCCGCCCGGACGGCGAGAAATAGCCGGACGGGATTGGCCCAGACCGGATGCGCGAGCCCGGTGAACTCGCCCTGCATCCACATGAACTGGCGTGCGTTCTCCAGCGCCTTCTCCTCGCTGTCCTGCACATGAACGCGGATCAGATAGCCGAAATTCTCCGGCCCGGCCGTGTAGCCCGCCTCGGCCGCGACCTTCGAATAGAGCTCCCAGATGTTCCTGGTCGCGTCGATCGCCGTGTTCAGCGCGATATAGGGATAGCGGTGCTTCGCCGCCCAGACGATCGTCTCCTTCGACAGCACGCCCGGGAATCCAGACACGCGGATACGGTTTTTGCAGCGGCACAGCCCAGGGATTCACCACCCGGTACTGGTAATGCTTGCCCTCCCAGCGGAACGGCCCCGGCGTGGTCCAGGTCTTCACGATCAGGTCGTGCGCCTCTTCGAACCGCTCGCGGTTGTAGGCCGGGTTGACGCCGGTCGCGAGCTGCTCCTGCCCGCCGCCGCGCACGAAGCCCGAGACCAGGCGGCCCTTGCTGATCATGTCGATCATCGCCAGCTCTTCGGCCAGGCGGATCGGGTTTTCGGCCAGCGGCAGCGGATTGCCCAGCAGCACGATCTTCACGCGCTTGGTCACCGCCGCCAGGATCGAGGCGAAGACGTTGCACTTGGCCTGCATGCAGAACGGCGCGTTGTGATGCTCGTTGAGCATGATGCCGTCGGCGCCGCATTCGTCGGCGTAGATGTAGTCTTCGAGATACTGGTTGTACAGGCGGCTGGCGGCCACCGGGTCGTAGTGGCGGTTGGAGAAAGTCAGTGCCGTCGCGCCGAAGTTCAGGCCCTCTTCTGCATCGTAAGCCGACATCGGCTGTTCGGTGAAATACATAAGATGCATGCTGCGACTCCCCGATCCTCGCGCCTGCTCAATCGCCGAGCAGAAACGGTTCGATCAGCCGGGCCAGCGCGTCCGGCTGTTCCATCTCGACGAAATGGCCGCACGCCGGAACGACCTCCAGCCGCGCGTTGCGCAGTGCTCTCGCGTACGCCTCGCCGGCGCTGCGCGGCACGATCCGGTCGTCATCGCCCCAAATGACCAATGCCGGCGCGCGCACGCCACCCAGCAGATGCGGCAAGGTCTGGCTGTACATGTAGGGCTTCCAGGCGACGCGGAAGCACATCTCGCGGGCGATGTCCCACTGCTCAAGCTGGTCGGTGGAAACCTCGCCAAAGGTTTGATGGAACGCGTCCTGACTGTGGAACCCCGCCTGCGGGTAAGCGATGTAGCTGATGATCGCCTGATCGAGGATGTCCCCGGCGGGCGGCTTGATGCCCATCGGCACCCACCAGCACCGATCGGCGGAACGCGTGCGGCGAGAGGCTGGCCATCTCCGCGGCGATCCAGCCGCCGAAGCCGAGACCGAGTAACGAGACGTCCGCAAGTCCCAAATCGGCGAGCAGCCATTGATAGATTGCCGCAATATCACGCACGCTGCGCAGCCATTGCGGCCGCTCCGACCGGCCCCAGCCGGGATGGTGCGGCACGAGCACGGTGAAGCGCTGCGCCAGCCGCTCGTAGAATGGCAGCCGGTCAGGCGTCCCGATATCGTGGTGGAGCACCAGCACGGGCCGACCGGACCCCGCGCGCGCGAGATGCATCTTGATGCCGGCAATTTCGGCGATGCTGTTGCTCCAGGCAATGCTCGTCGTCATCATTCCACCCACAGCGATTGCATCTGAGGATACTCGTCGGTATCCGGGCTTGTCCAACCGCGCCCGGCACAAGCCGGCGCTTTGATCACGCGACGATGATCTACTATACGGTCGAGCGCGCCCATTTTCCCGGGTTGGCGGGGACCGGAACCGCGCTGATGACACCTCAAACACGCGGCGGCTCATTGCTGAATGTTCGGCTTGTCGGTCTCCTCGGTGCTCGCCTTCGCCGCGCGCCATCAGGCGTTGCAGGCTTTCGCCATCATCTTCGCCACGTTCATTCTTGAGGATGCGGCAACCGTTCTGGCGGCAATGCAGGCCGCCGCCGGTGATCTCTCGATCCCGCTTGCGTTGGGCTCGCTTTATGTCGGGATCGTGTTGGGCGATCTCGGCCTTTATGGTTTGGGGCGGCTCGCCGCCATGGTTCCCTGGGTACGTCGGCTTTTGCCGCCGCAACGGACCGAGGCGGTTCGCGCCTGGCTGAGCGGGCGAGTGTTTCGCGTGGTATTGATCAGCCGCTTCCTTCCCGGCGTTCGTTTGCCAACCTACACGACCTGCGGCTATCTCGGCGCGAATTTGCGTCAATTCATCCTGGCAACCATGACCGCGACCCTGTTCTGGACGTCGGGGCTGTTCGCGCTGTCGATGAAGATCGGTGGCTTCCTCATGGACCATTTCGGGGTCTGGCGCTGGGCGGGAGCGGTCGGGCTGATCATCTTCCTGATCGTTGCCGGCCGTGTCGCCGGCCGGGTTTCGCGATCCGACGGGCCCAAACGGGGCGGCCGAAAGCGGCGTCCGCGTTCTTATCGGGACGCGCACCAGCAATGACGCAAGAGGCCACCCTGCCGCGGGCGGAAAAGCTCACGGACCCTCCGCCGCCGGTGTCCTTCTTCGAGTTCTGGCCGAGCTGGCTGTTCTATACGCCGATCGTGGCGCATTGCCTGCTTCTGGGCATCCGCCATGCTGGTCCGACCTTGCTGACGGCCGCGAACCCGACCATCACAGCGGGCGGCCTGTGCGGCGAGACCAAGTCCTCCATCCTCGATCAGGTCGGCCCCGGCGCGCGTCATCTGCTCGCCCGCTACGTGGCATTTTCCGTTGCCGAACCCGATGACGTTGCGGAGGCCGAACGCGCCATGGCGCGGGCTGGTTTTACCTATCCGGTAGTGGTCAAGCCGGATGTCGGCTGCAACGGAACGGGTGTGCGCAAGATCGCCAACCGTGCGGCGATGACACGCTATCTGACGGAATTCCCGCGCGGCGAGAGCTTGCTGTTGCAGGAATTCGTGCCCGAGGAGGGCGAGGCCGGGATCTTCTACGTTCGTCATCCCGACCAGACCAGCGGGCGGATCACCTCGATCACGCTGAAATACGTGCCCGCCGTCGTCGGCGACGGGCGATCGAGCTTGCGGCAACTCATCCTGGCCGACCCGCGCGCCGGACGTATTGCGCAGCTCTATCTGCCGCGCTTGGCCGACAGGCTACATGACGTTCCGGCGCAAGGCGATCCGGTGCCTCTGGTGTTTGTCGGCAATCACTGCAAAGGCTCGATCTTCTACAACGGGACCAGCCACGTGACACCCGAGCTGACCGCTGCTTTCGAGCGCATCGCCCGAGCGATACCGGAATTCCATTTCGGCCGCATTGACATCCGCTTCTCTTCTCTTGCCGCCCTCGGGCGCGGTGAGGGCTTCCGCATCATCGAAATCAACGGGTCGGGCTCCGAAGCAACGCATATTTGGGATCCCCGGACCCGGCTGATCGATGCCTGGCGCGACCAGTTCTTTCACTATCGACAGGCGTTCCGGATCGGCGCGGCCAACCGCCGCCGGGGCCATCGCCCGACACGCTCCCTGGAACTGCTTAAGCTGTGGCGCAACCAGCGCCGGCTGATGGCTTCGTATCCTTTAAACGACTAATGCCGCTCGTTTACTTGCAGCAACTCCCCGGTCCGGACGAGGAAGGGCCATCATGAACGCAATCCAAGCCGTCGGCCTTGCGCTCCTCCAAGGCGCCACGGAACTTTTTCCCGTAAGCAGCCTTGGCCACGCCGTGGTGCTCCCCGCCCTGCTCGGGTGGAACATCGATCAGCGGGCGCCCGCGTTCCTGCCGTTCCTAGTGATGCTGCATCTCGGCACTGCGGCTGCGTTGCTGCTCTATTTCTGGCGTGATTGGTGGGCGTTGTTTACCGGGGTTGTCGGGGCGGCAACGGCGCATCAGGCTAGCGAAAGCCGGCGCGTGTTCTGGTTGATCGTTATCGCGACCATTCCCGGTGTGGTCGTGGGATTCCTGCTCGAACACTTCTTCCGCGCGCTATTCGGGGCTCCCGTGATCGCGGCGGGTTTTCTGATCCTGAACGGACTGCTTTTGCTGCTCGGCGAGCGGCTGCGTGGGCGGGGTGCGGCGGGTCAGAACGGGCATCGACCGCTATCGGCGCTTCGGCCCACTGATGCCTTCGCCATCGGCTGCTGGCAGTGCACCGCGCTGATCCCGGGGATTTCGCGCTCCGGCGCAACGATCGTCGGCGGGTTGCTGCGCGGCATCGACCACGCGGCGGCAGCGCATTTCTCCTTCCTGATCGCCACGCCCATTATTCTCGGCGCCACGGTGCTGGAAGTGCCGAAACTCCGCCATGCCGGAACGGCGCTCGCGGCCAATGTCGTCAGCCTGTCCGTGCTTGCCGCGATCGTAGCCGGCGTGACCGCTTATGCCAGCACGGCCTTCCTGATGCGCTACTTTCGCGAGCATGATAGTTGGGCGCTCAACCCGTTTGCGTATTATTGTTTTGCGGCGGGAATCGGCAGCGTCATCGTGCTGACGGTCCTGTAGTCGGAGCCGCCATTTCGATAACGCCCAGTTGTCGCAGGGCCGCAGGCTGGACCGTGTATCCGCCTGCCGAGAAGGGCCGGTCGTTGACCATCAGCAGCACCAGGCAGGCCGCCACCGCAGTCGAGAAGATGAACAGATTAACCGCGACGGTCGCGCGACGGTCGATATGCACCATCGCGATCGTCACCAGGATCAGAGCCGTCAGGACCAGAATAACGATCCACTGGACAGGCGCGATCACCGCCTGGCTTAGCAAAATGCGGCTGCGCCGGGCCTCCAGCGCCTGCTCGACTTCCTGGACCGCGCGTTGTTGCGCGAGTTGCTCACCGGGGCCGGACGGAACGAAAGTCAGAAGCGCCGTGAGCGCGTCCGTGAGGCCGGGCGGAATCCGGCGCAGGGTTACGTGACCTTCCGCCATTGCCGGCCAGTCTTCGGCCTCAATGAAGTGCAAATAGCGCTTCATCGCGGCATGCAGTGAAGACCGCTGGGCATTCGGCAGTGCGTCAGCCATCATCAGGGAGTCTCGGATCGCGTGCGCCTCCTGCGTGATGTAGGCATTCGCATGATCGAGATTGGCCCATACCCGGGAGGCGAGAAACGCGATCAGCAGGCCCACGATTACCGATAGCGGGGTCAGCATCACCGGTGTTGTGGCCTTCAGATCGGCGGCAAGCCGGCGATTGGAGATTGCCGTCGCCCCGATGTAGATGGCCACTGCCATTGCGTAGCAGAACCCGAACACGATCACGGTGATCGTGAAGGTGTCCTGCAACTCGATCCACAGAAACATCCGTTTCCTCCGCCCGAGCCACCCTCGCTAAACGGCTCAGCGCCCGACCGCGTAGCCCTGCATCCCGCGCGGATTTGCACCGGCGCGCATCTGGCCGTTTTCCCAACGCGCGCCGGATAAGCGGCCTTCCGACCAGTCGCCGCCCTCTTCGGCCCGATGCCCGCGCCGAAGCAATTCATGCAAAACAGCATCGGGATAGCGGCCCTCGATCACCACACGTCCGGGCCGAGCCGCGCGGGGCCAGAAGCTGGATGGCCAGTGTTCGCAATGGAAGCTCGGCACATCTATCGCTTCCTGGATGTTCATGCCGTAATGAACCATTCGCAGGAACATGATCAGCGACCATTGGTCCTGCTGCTCCCCGCCGGGCGTGCCGAACGCCATCCACGGTTTCCCGTCGCGCAGTGCGAAACTTGGCGACAAGGTGGTTCGCGGCCGCTTGCCAGGAGCCAAACTGTTCGGCAGTCCGGGCCTAAGCCAGAACATCTGCCCGCGCGAGCCCATCGGGAAGCCAAGCTCCGGGACCACCGGCGAGGATTGCAGCCAGCCACCGGAAGGCGTGGCGCTCACCATGTTGCCGAACCGATCGATCACATCCAGATGGCAGGTATCGGCGCCGATGACGCCGAGCCGTGCCAAAGTCGGTTCGCCCGCACCCGCCGCATGCGGCGCCAGCGACGCGCGGTCGGATGCGCTTCGGTCCACCCAGGGCGTGTGCCCGTCCAACGCCCCCGGACGCAGCTCCATCGACGCGTCAGCCCCGACCAGCTTGCGGCGTGATTCATTGTATTCGTCGGACAAAAGCCTGCCCAACGGCACGTCGGTAAAGCGTGGATCGCCGTACCATGCCTCGCGATCGGCATAGGCAAGCTTGGCGCATTCAACCACAAAATGGATGAAATCCGCCCCGAGCGGGTCCATTGACGCCAGATCAAAGCCGCGAAGCAGCGCGAGCTGTTGCAGGAACACCGGCCCCTGGCTCCAGGGTCCGCACTTCAGCACAGTGTATCCGGCATAGTCGTAGGCAACCGGTTGTTCGACGCTTGCCGACCAGCGCGCAAAATCCTCGGCTGCCAGCAATCCGCGATGGTGGCGGCCGGTGCTATCCAGAACATCGGCCGAGCGGAAAAACCGGTCCACCGCTTCGGCCACGAAGCCACGGTACCAGGCCCGGCGCGCCGCATCGATCCGCGCCTCACGGTTCGATCCGACCGCTTCGCGGCAGAGGCGCTCATAGCTATCGGCAAGCGCCGGGCGCGCGAACAGGCTGCCCGCGGCCGGAACTTTGCCGTCGGGCAGGAATACCGCAGCGGATGTGGTCCATTCCGCCTCGAACAACGGACGCACGCCTTCGATCGTTGCGCTAATCGCCGGCACGACCGGCACGCCGTTTCTGGCGTAACCGATTGCGTAGGCAAGCACGTCCGAAAGTTCCCAGCTCCCCCACTCGCGCAGCATGAGGCACCACGCATCGAAGGCGCCGGGCACCACGGCCGGCAGCAGTCCGGTGGCCGGGATCAGGTTTACGTCGAGCAGCGCAAAGCGCTCCAGCGCCGCCGCCGCGGGCGCCACGCCTTGCCCGCAAATCACGTGCTGCGTGCCGCTGGCGGCGGAGTGCAGAATGATGGGTGCGTCCCCGCCCGGGCCGTTCAGATGCGGCTCGGCGACTTGCAACGTGAACCCGGCGGCGACCGCCGCATCGAACGCGTTGCCGCCCCGTTCCAGCACGGCCATCCCGACCTGGCTCGCCAGCCAGTGCGTGCTGGCGACCACGCCGAACGTTCCGACGATCTCCGGGCGGGTGGTGTACATCGCCTTGCCTCCGCTTTCCGCGTGCGCAGGCTAGCGCCGCGACGGTTGAGACGGAAGCGCAAGCCTGTCAGCCGCGTAACGGGAAGCGCTCGGCGATCACGAAAGCCGCGGCAGGTTCCCGCTGGCAGAGCAGGCAGATATCGGTCACGCGCCTTGGCAGCAGCAGAGCGCCCGCGAAATGCCGTTCCACCAGCCGCATAAAGCGCGCCTTTTCTTCGGC
The DNA here is from genome assembly GCA_963822675.1 of uncultured Pseudomonadota bacterium. GTDB lineage: Bacteria > Pseudomonadota > Alphaproteobacteria > Acetobacterales > Acetobacteraceae > CAWGIP01. Next base: position 13,200 of record CAWGIP010000030.1, read on the forward strand.
GCTGAGGCGGCGGGTCAACGTAATATGAAAGAACCACGTGCCGAAAGCGTACGGATAACCGAACCGCTCCAGCATCGCCGCTTGCGCGCGGCTCAGCCCGGCGCGGCGGCGGCGTTCCAACTCTGCCTCGGCGGGCGGTGCGCGGAACCGGTCCAGCGCTGCCATGCAGAGATCCGCGAGCGCCTGTAACGGCATCGACGGCGTTGTTTCGCGCAAGGCCAGAAAGCCGAGCAAATCGGCTACAATCAGGGACGGCAGATCGAAGGGTGCAACGCCCGAAGCGATTTCTCGGGTTGCGTCGGCTAGTTCGGCCCAAGTCGTGCCCGGCGCGAGCCGCATCGGCGGTTTCAGTGTTGCGTGCAGGCCGTAGTGCGCCGGCTCGGCCGTTATTTTGGAGATGCCGGCAATCTCCGGCTGCGGCACAGGCGCGCCGCTCTCCGGATCACGCCCAAGCCACGCTGCGCCTTCGGCGAAGAGGGGATCGTCCGGGGTCGGCGCGTAATAGACCGCGTACCGCGCAAGGCCGGGGTCAATCACGCCACGCGCTGCCCTTCTCGCCAGACCTGACGGACGACGGGCAGATCGTCATGCAGCCGAACCCGAACGACGTCGGCGCGCAGTCCGGGCGCGATCCGGCCGCGATCTTTCAGTCCGGCGATGCGCGCCGGCCCATCGGTGATCAGCGCAATCGCGGATGGCAGATCGAGGCCAAGCAAGACGCTACCGAACGCGGCCTCGACAAGAACTCGCCGGAACATAGTCGGAGGCGAACGCATCGACGGCGCCGGACGCCACCAGCTCCGCCGCTGCGATATTTCCGGTGTGCGACCCGCCCCGCACCAGGTTCGGCGCCCCGGCAATGACCGCAATGCCGGCACGCCGTGCCGCATGCGCTGCCTCGGAAGTGACGGGAAATTCGCTCACCTGAATGCCGTCCGCTTCATTCTCTGCGACCTCGGCCGCGGTGCGGTCATCGTGGCTGGCGCGCGTTGCATTCAGGCTGGCGAGGCGCGCGAGCAACGCGCGACGATTGGCGTCGCGCAGCCTCGCTCGCGTCTCCTGTAGCTCCGCGATGCTGCGATTGATCTCCGCCAGGGGCGTGCCCAGGCTGAGCCGAAGCGCCCGGTACCGTTCGATATCGGCGTACTGACCTACGCCGGGCGTATGATCCATGAGACTAACCATGCCGACGCGCGGGTGATCAGCAACCGTATCGAACAGGTCCAGCATATCGGGCGCCGGCACCTCGCAACGAAGATGCAGGAAGTGCTCGGCCTTCAGCAGACCGGCTCCGCCCAGCGTATCAAGATCGGCGACGCCTTCGCGAAACGTGCGCACCCGGTCCTTGTCAAAGCCGAGATCGCCGAGACACAGCGCGTCGAATACGGTGGTGGCGCCCGCGGCCACGCAATGCGCGTCATGTGCGATCATCGCGGAGCCCGATGGCCAACGCGCGTTGCTGCGCGGCTGAACCTGCCGCTCCAGATTGTCAGTGTGTAGATCGACCGCGCCGGGAATAAGATAGTCGCCGTCCATAGCGCGCGCCCCCGGGGCGGACGAACGACCGGATTGGACCTCCGCTATGCGCCCGGCCCGCAGGACCAGCGTGCCGTTAACCACTCCGTCCACCAGAACAATCCTGGCGTCGGTCAGAATGCACTCAGCGCTCATGCTCTTTCTGGATGAGTGTACCGAACAGCCGGGTTCGAAACACCCGACCACGCTGCTTATCAGGTTAGCAGGGGACACGCAGCCGCGACAACCATTGCCGGCGACCGAGCGGGCGGCCTGTCGATTGCGCCGCGATGCCGGTTTCGCCGCCCGATTGCTTGTCGGCCCGGGTGGTGGCGGGTAACATTCACGCTTGGCTGATCGGCCCCATTACCCATGGCCCGGCGGTTCGGGCACGTTTGGTTCCGGATCACGGAGATAGCGGATGGCAAAGCGGATTCTCTGCGCCTACGGGATTGACGTCGATGCCGTTGCCGGCTGGCTCGGCTCCTATGCCGGCGAGGATTCGCCTGATGACATATCGCGTGGCCTGTTCGCGGGCGAAGTGGGCTCGCCCCGGCTGCTCCGTATGTTCAAACGCTGGGGGATCAAGACCACCTGGTTTATCCCCGGCCATTCCATCGAAACCTTCCCCGAGCAGATGAAAGCCGTGGCCGAGGCGGGGCATGAAATCGGCATTCACGGCTACTCGCACGAGAACCCGATCGCTATAACTCGCGAGCAGGAGCGGACGGTGCTCGACAAATGCATCGATCTCGTGACCAAGCTCTCCGGCAAGCGCCCGACCGGCTATGTGGCGCCGTGGTGGGAGTTCAGCCCCGTTACCAACGAGCTGCTGCTGGAACGCGGGATCAAATACGACCACAGCTTGATGCACGACGATTTCCACCCTTACTACGTGCGGGTCGGCAATTCCTGGACCAAGATCGACTACACGAAGCAGCCCGAGCAGTGGATGAAACCGCTGGTGCGGGGACGGGAGACCGATCTGATCGAGATTCCCGCGAGCTGGTACTGGACGACCTGCCGCCGATGATGTTCATCAAGAAGGCGCCGAACAGCCATGGCTTCGTTAATCCACGGCATCTGGAAGAGATTTGGCGCGATCAGTTCGATTGGGTTTATCGCGAATATGACGACGCCGTGTTCACCATGACGATTCACCCCGACGTGTCCGGTCGCCCGCAGGTTCTGGCGATGCATGAACGCATCTACGCGCATATCATCAGCCACCCCGGGATAGAGTTTTGCACGTTCGATCAGATCGCCGACGATTTCCGGCGACGTCATCCGCGCAGGGGTTGAGACCTTCATGACGGCTTCCGGTCCGGGCTGATTATGTGCGGGCTCTGCGGCCTGTTTGAGTGCGAGACGCATTGGACCGATATGGCGGAGGATGAGGCGCGCCCGGCCCGCCAGGCGCGGCTGCGCCGCGTCGCTTTGGCAAATCTTGTGCTTTGCCAATACCGGCTCGGGTTGTCGGACTGGCAAGGCAGAAGCTATCTGCTGAGCGCGCCGACGGGTGCCACGGAAATCGTCGGCAACCTCGCTGCGCTGTGGCCCGTAGCGGAACGCCTGGTCGCCCGTGAATGCGACCCTTTGGACCCGGCGCTGATCACCGCGCTTGAGCAAGCGTGAGGCAAGCGGTGGCGACACTGACCAGCGAAGCAATCCCCGTCACCGTGCTTACCGGCTTCCTCGGCAGCGGCAAGACGAGCTTGCTCCGGGATCTGCTGCGCCATCCCGAACTGTCCGATACCGCTGTTCTGATCAATGAATTTGGCGAAGTCGCGCTCGATCACCTGCTTATCGAGCGGCTGGACAATTCCACGGTTGTTCTGGAGAACGGGTGCATCTGCTGCACGGTGCGCAGCGACCTGAGCGAAGCATTGCGTGCGCTGTACGACAAGCGGGAGAGTGGTGCTTGTCGGCCGTTCGACCGAATCGTGCTGGAAACGACAGGACTGGCCGACCCGGCTCCGATCATTTTCACGCTAATGGCCGATCCGGTGATCCGCTATCATTTCCGGCTTGGCACCGTCGTCACGGCGGTGGATGCGGTCAACTGCGCCCGGCAATTCGCCCATAACCCGGAATCGGTCAAACAGGCCGCTGTCGCCGACCTGCTGGTGCTGACGAAAACGGATATCGCATCGACGGAAACCAGCGAGAACTTATACCGCAAGTTGGCCGACCTGAACCCATCTGCGCGGCTGCTGGACAGAAATCGTGACGCCATGACACCCACTGCGGTGCTGCGCGACAGCCCCTACGCCCGCGCGCGTGAGGCGGACGGCTTGCAGCAATGGCTGGCGGCCGAGTTTCGTTCGGACCAAAGCAGCCACGATCATGCAGGACTTGGCCGGCACGCGGCCGAAATCGTCAGCTCCTGCCTGATCTTCGAGGAGCCGCTCGATTGGACCGCGTTCGGGATCTGGCTCACCATGCTACTGAACCGCCACGGCGAGCGGGTGTTGCGCGTGAAAGGGTTACTGAACGTGCCGGGGGCCGACACGCCCGTTGTCGTCAACGGCGTGCAGCATCTGGTGCATCCGCCGTTCCATCTGCAATCCTGGCCGAGCGATGATCGGCGCTCACGGATCGTCTTCATCCTGCGCGATCTTGATCCCGGGTTGATCACGCGGTCCTTGCGCGCCTTCAACCGGATGGCGCAAGCCCGAGCAGAAACGTAACAGGCGCCGACAGCTTTGCGGCATCGTCCGCACAACAGGGGGAACGAGACATGCAATCGAAGACCACGCGGACAGGGGTTCCGAGGGAGCAGACACAAGCCGGGCCAAGCCGCAGACAGGTGCTGCGCGGCGGTACCGCCGCCGGCGTCGCGGCGGGAACCTGGCTCGCCGGTGCCCCGACGATCTGGGCGCAGAGCATCAAGGATATCACCATCCGGCATTTCGGCCCGTCCTATTCGGCTATCATCAATATCGCGCAACAGGCCGAAAAGGATCTGGGGTTCAAGATCCAGATGCAGGTGGGCACCGATGACGCGATCATCAACCGCGCCATTACCCAGCCAAATTCGATGGATATATTCGATCTCGACCACTGGACCTACCATCTGGTCGTGCCGCGCGGCGTGCTACAAGGCATACCGCTGAGCAAGTATAAATGGTGGAACGAAACTACGCCAATGTTCACCAAGGGCACCCTGCCCGACGGCACGCCGATGTCGCGCCAAGGAACACTGCCTTACAGCGTGCAGTATCTGGAGAAGCTGCACGGCAATCGCTTCGCGGATGGCCCGACCGACATAATCGCGATGGTGCCGCATATCACCAATGCCGACACGCTCGGGATGCGCCCCGACCTTATCAAGCAGCCGATCAAGAACTGGCGCGAGCTGATAGACCCGCAGTTCAAGGGCAAGACCGCGCTAGTCAACATCCCCGGCATCGGCATCATGGACGCCGCGATGGTGTTCGAGATCCGACGGGCGGATCAAATACGGCAACAAGGGCGACATGACCCGGCCGGAAATTGACAAGACCACGCAATGGCTGGCCGAACTGAAGAAGGCCGGACAGTTCCGCGCCTTCTGGTCCACGTTCGATGAATCGGTGAACCTGATGGCCTCGGGCGAGGTGGTGCTACAATCCATGTGGTCGCCCGCAGTCACCGAGGTTCGCGTGCGCGGCATTCCCTGCTTCTATACGCCGCTCGCGGAAGGCTATCGCGGCTGGGCCGCCGGGCTGTCGATCATGCGTCACGTCAACGGCAAGAAGCTGGATGCCGCCTACGAGTATCTGAACTGGTATCTGTCGGGCTGGATGGGTGGCTTCATCGCCAAGCAGGGCTATTACAGCTCGGTGCCGGAGACCGCGCGCAAGTTCCTGACCCCGGCCGAATGGGATTTCTGGTACCAGGGCAAGCCCGCCGCAGGCCCGATGACCGACCCGTTCGGCAAGGTTGTCGCCAAGCCGGGCGAAGTACGCGACGGCGGTGCGTTCTGGAACCGGATGGGGCATATCGCGTGCTGGAACACGGTCATGCGCGAGAACGCGTACATGGTTAAACGCTGGAACGAATTTATCGCCGCTTAGCCGGGTTCGCCCGCCCCACACGTCGCCTGTCAGGCTCGCTCCCTCGCGCGGGCCTGAACGGTGCGAAATCGCCGAATGGACAGAAGACGAATGCAACGCGCCCTCTCCTATCTCCAGATCGCGCCGGTAGCTTTGATCCTAGTGCTGTTCTACGGTCTGCCGCTGCTCGTCGTCGTGGCCGTGAGCTTCTGGACGAGCGACCTGAGCGGCATCCAGCCGGCGCTCGATACCCAGAACTACGCCGATCTGTTCACGTCGCATCTCACGTTCCAGCTTTACCTGAATACCGTAAGCTACGCCGTCGTGGTCGGGCTGATCACGCTGGTGATCGGTTTCATGCTGTCCTACTTCCTGGTGTTCCACGTCCGGTCGATGACCTGGCGATTCGCGCTGTTCTTGCTGTGCACGGTCCCGTTCTGGACATCGGATATCATCCGCATGATTTCCTGGATCCCCCTGCTCGGGGTTAACGGGGTGATCAACTCATTTCTGCTGGCGAGCGGCATCACCAAGGCACCTCTTCGTTGGCTGCTGTTTTCCAACGTCTCGGTGGTTGTCGCTTACGTGCATCTCTACACGCTGTTCATGGTGGTGGCACTATTCAATTCCATGTCACGCATCAACCCGGCCTTGCTGGAGGCGGCGCGCGACCTGGGGTCCGGTGGCTGGAGAATCCTGACGGACATCGTTATTCCTCTGTCGCGGACCGGGATCGTGTTGGGGCTCGTGTTCGTCGTCACCCTGGTGATGAGCGATTTCTTCGTGGTCAATGTCATGAGCGGCGGGCGCACCGCGTCGGTCGTCTCGGCGATGTCCAACCAGATAGCGGTGTTGCAATACCCGTCGGCGGCGGCGAGCGCGGTTCTGCTCGTATCCGTGGTCATGCTGATGGTCGTCCTGCTGCTGCGCACGGTAGACGTTCGCGGCGAACTTACCTCTTAGGCGCGGGGTCATGCAGTATCAGCGGCGCACCATCGGCTTTTATCTCCTGGCGGCGTTCTTCGCGCTTGTTCGTGCTGTTCATCTACGGGCCGATGCTGGTCATCTACGTGCTTTCGTTCCAGGGGCCGAATGGCGGCCTGACCTTCCCGCTAAACGGCGTCTCGCTGCACTGGTTCGTCTCGCTGTTCGGAGAGGCGCGCTGGGGCGACGTGGCCGGCGCACTGGAACGATCGCTCGCACTGGGCGCGATCGTGACCGCATTGACGGTGCTGTTCTCGGTCATGGGCGGTCTCGCCTTCCGCCGCCGGTTCCTCGGTTCCTCGTTCGTGCTGTACCTGACGATCGCAAGTCTGGTCACGCCGGGCCTGGTAATCGGCCTTGGCATTGGCTTGATCTTCCAAATCCTGAACCTCGCGCCGAGCTGGTGGGGCTCGGCGGTGTTTGCGCAGCTCACGTGGACCCTGCCCTTCGGGCTTTTGGTGATGTTCACCGTGATCAGCCGGTTCGACCGGTCCTACGAGGAAGCCGCGCGCGATCTGGGCGCGAGCGACACAAGGGCATTGACAAGCGTGGTGTTGCCCATCCTGCTGCCGGGTATCCTGGCGGTCGCGCTGTTCGGCTTCACCCTGTCCTACGACGAATTCGCGCGCAGCCTGCTCACGGTCGGCAGCGACAACACCTTGCCGCTGCAAATCTGGGCAATGACCAGCACCGTTACCAGTCCGGCGCTGTATGCGCTCGGCACGATGACGACGCTCGTTTCCTTCGTCGTGATCGTCGCGGTGCTTTGGGGCATTGCCGCGATCCGCCGCAGGCGCGGTCAGCACCTGGAGCGCAGCTTTGTCATCGCGCCCGCTACAGCGACCGATCTGCCCGCAACGGCGCCGCGACCGGTCATCGGACCCGCAGCGTGAGCGAGCATTGAAGGCACCCCGGATGGCCAATCGCGGCGAAGTTCAACTAACTTCCATATCCAAGCGGTTCGGTGAGCTGGTTGCGGTCAATTCGATCGACCTGCACATCCCGGACGGCAGCTATTGCTGCCTGCTGGGGCCGAGCGGCTGCGGTAAAACCACGATTTTGCGCATGATCGCCGGGCATGAAACACCCGATCGCGGGACACTGACCATCGGCGGTGAGAACGTCATCGGCATACCGCCGGCTCGGCGCGGCACGTCGCTGATGTTCCAGAGCTACGCCCTGTTTCCGCATTTGAACGTGCTGGATAACGTCGCCTTCGGACTGAAAATGCGCGGCGTAGGCAAGGAGGAGCGGCGGCGGCAATCGCGCGAGATGCTGGCGCGCGTTCGGCTGGAATCGCTGGCGGTACGCATGCCGTCGCAGCTTTCCGGCGGCCAGCAGCAAAGGGTGGCGCTCGCGCGCGCGCTGATAACCAGTCCGCGCGTTCTACTATTGGACGAGCCGCTATCGCAACTCGATGAATCACTCAGGGTGCAGATGCGGCGTGAACTGAAAACGCTGCAGGAAAGCTTCCAGATCACCTTCGTCCATGTCACCCACTCGCAGCCCGAGGCGATCGCGCTCGCGGACCGGATCATCGTCATGAACCGCGGCCGGATCGAGCAGGTGGGCGACGCACGCACCATCTACAACGCGCCTCGCAACGCCTATGTGGCGCAGTTCATGGGCGCGGAGAACATCCTTACCGGCACGGTCCAGTCAGTCAGCGTCGGCAGCGCCGCAGTTTCCAGCACGGATGGTGCGCTGTTCATCTGCCGTATCGGGACAACGGCACCGGTGCAGGGCCAGTCGGTCGCACTGGCGGTGCGGCGAGACCGGCTGAGCGTGGCCCGCCTCGGTGCCGAACCGACGCACCCGCCGGCAAGAGCGAACGAGCTTGCGGGCAAGGTGATCGCAACCGAGTATCAGGGCACGCATGTGAAGCTGACGCTCGCGGATTTGGGGCCGGGCGAGTTCATCGCCTATCAGCGCGACGACTTATACGCGGCCGACCCGGTGATGGTGGGGGAGTGGGTAGCGGTGAGCTGGCCCGATCAGGAGGCCCATTTCCTGGCGGAGTAAAGAGTTGCCCTCCCTTCGCCGCCGCTCAGCTACTCCGCGCCACAGCGTGCGGCTTGTTCAGCTCATTTCGGATCGCAAGCGTCTGGAACACCGGCGCATAGCACGGCCGGTTTACGTAGCGGCCGGCGCCGCGCTCGGTGCGCAAATCGCCGTCGGTCCAGACCAGCTTGCCCTGGCTGATCGTATGCCGCGCCAGCCCCTGAACCTCCATTCCCTCATAGATGTTGAAATCGACCTTCTGATGATGCGTCTTGACCGAAATAGTGCGCCGCCCCTCCGGGTCCCAAACCACGATATCGGCATCCGCGCCGACCGAGAGCGATCCCTTGCGCGGATAAATATTGAAAATCTGCGCGGTGTTGGTGGAGGTGATGCGCACAAACTCGTTGGGTGACAGCCGCCCTGTGCGCACGCCGTGATGCCAGAGGATCGACAGTCGATCCTCGGTGCCGCCGGTCCCGTTCGGGATAAGCGTAAAATCGTCGCGCCCCATCGCCTTCTGCGGCGCGCAGAAGGCGCAGTGATCGGATGCCGTTGTTTGCAACTGGCCCGAGGCGAGTCCGGCCCAAAGCGCCTCCTGGTGGTGCTTGGGGCGGAACGGGGGGCTCATGACATAGGCTGCGGCCGTCGCCCAGTCCGGGTTCCGATAGACGCTGTCGTCAATTACCAGATGCTGGGCAAGCACTTCGCCAAAGACGCGATATCCCTCCAAGCGGGCGCGCGCGATTGCCGCCGCAGCCTGTTCGCAGGAGACATGCACGATATAGACCGGCGCACCCAGCACGCCGGCGACGGCGATGGCGCGGTTGGTGGCCTCGCCTTCGACTTCCGGCGGCCGCGACAGCGCATGCGCTTCCGGCCCGCTAATCCCGACCGCTAGCAGCTTGCGTTGCAGATACCAGACCGCCTCGCCGTTCTCGGCATGGACGTTGCAGATCGCGCCAAACTCCAGCGCGCGGGCAAAGCTGTTCAGCAGCACGCCATCATCAACCATGATGGCGCCCTTATACGCCATGAAATGCTTGAAGCTGTTGACACCGTGTTCACGCGTCAGCACGCCCATCTCCTCGCGCACCTGATCGGACCACCACGTAACGGCGACATGGAAACTGTAGTCGGCGGCGGCCTTCTCGGCCCAGCCGCGCCAGGTCTTGTAGGCCTCCAACAGTGAGACGTTCGGGCTGGGGATAACGAAGTCGATGATCATGGTCGTCCCGCCGGCAGCCGCGGCTGAGGTGCCGCTGAAGAAATCCTCGCTCGCGACCGTGCCCATGAAGGGCAGTTCCATATGCGTGTGCGGATCGATCCCGCCCGGCATCACCAGCATGCCGCCGGCATCGACGATCTCGGCGTCCGCCGGCACGTCCAGGTTCTGCCCGATCGCGGCGATACGTCCGCCCTGGCAATAGACATCGGCCCGGAAACTCTGTTCCGCCGTGACAACGGTGCCGCCGCGTATCAGAAGCATGGTCCACCCCTCCCCGGCCCCACACAAATCTTGCCTACCCGGCCGGTTGTGCTGCCCGGCTCATTTCTGAGCGCAGGATCACGGCATAGTGAAAGCCGTTGACCATCCGGTCAAACTCTTTCATGCTTCCCGCAAAGATGACGGAGACACGAATGAGCGGCATCGCCGACATCGCGGCTTCTCGGCTCGATGCTGCAACGCTCGCGGCCAATTTCGCGGACGCGCATCCGCCGCTTTCTCCTGACGAGGGACTGGTTGAGGCGAACCGTTGCTATTTCTGCTACGATGCGCCCTGCATTCAGGCTTGCCCGACCGGGATCGACATTCCCGGCTTCATTCGCCGCATCGCCACCGGGAACCTGAAGGGCGCGGCACTAAAGATCCTGGAGGAAAACATCTTCGGCGGCAGTTGCGCCCGCGTCTGTCCGACCGAGATCCTGTGCCAGCAGGCCTGCGTGCGCACCGCCCAGGAGGACCGGCCCATCGCCATCGGCGCTTTGCAACGCCACGCGACCGACTGGCTCATGCAGCGCGGCACGCAACCGTTCCCGCGCGCGCCTGCCACAGGCCGGACAAGGTCGCGGTCGGTGGGAGCCGGCCCCGCCGGTCTGGCCTGCGCTCATGCGTCTCGCGCTGCTCGGCCACGAGGTGGTGGTGTTCGAGGCCAAACCCAAACCGGGCGGCCTGAACGAATACGGCGTCGCCGCTTATAAGCTTGCAGATGATTTCGCGCAGCGCGAGGTGGCGTTCATCCTCGGCGTGGGCGGCATCCACATCGAGCACGGTCGCTCGCTCGGGACCGACATTTCGCTCGGATCGTTGCGGCGGGATTTCGCTTCGGTGTTTCTGGGCATCGGGCTCGGCGGCGTGAACGACCTTGGCATCGGCGGACCCGATGCCACGCGGCGTGCAGAACGCGACCGATTTCATCGCCGCCTTGCGCCAGGCACAGGACAAGGCGGCACTTCCCGTCGGCAGGCGCGTCGTGGTGATCGGCGGCGGCAACACCGCGATCGACGCGGCGACGCAATCCCGGCTGCTGGGCGCCGAGGACGTCACCATCGTCTATCGGCGTGGGCCGGCGGAGATGTCGGCGACGCCGAAAGAGCAGGAATGGGCGCAGGTGCATGGCGTTCGCATCCGCCACTTCGCCGCGCCGCTCCGCCTGCTTTCGGAAGCAGGCGCCATCACCGGGGTGGAGTTCGCGCGAACCCGTCTGGAACAAGGAGCGGCTCACCGACGAACGGTTCACGCTGCCGCGGACATGGTGCTGACCGCGGTCGGGCAACGCCTCGCCGTTAACGACCCGAGCGGCGTGCCGGAACTGCGCGACGGCCGGATCGCGGTCAATGCCGAACGGCAGACCTCGATCGCAGGCGTGTTTGCCGGCGGCGATTGCATCGCCGGGCCGGACCTGACCGTGCAAGCGGTGCAGGACGGCAAGATCGCCGCCGCCGCGATCCATCGGCGTCTACCGGGGAGACGCGGCATGGCTGATCTCGCCACGCACTTCGCCGGTATCCGCGCGCCCAATCCGTTCTGGCTCGCCTCGGCGCCGCCCACCGACAAGCAATACAATGTCGAACGCGCCTTTCGCGCCGGATGGGGCGGGGTGGTGTGGAAGACGCTGGGCGAGGACCCGCCGATCGTCAACACATGCAGCCGGCTACGGCGCCGGTCACCTATAACGGCCAGCGGGTCGCAGGGTTCAGCAATATCGAGCTGATCACCGACCGTCCGCTGGAGGTCAATCTGCGCGAGATCAAGCAGGTCAAGCGCGCTTGGCCGGACCGCGCGCTGGTTGTCAGCCTGATGGTGCCCTGCACCGAGGAAAGCTGGAAACCGATCCTGCCGCGCGTCGAGGAGACCGGCGCAGACGGGATCGAGCTGAATTTCGGTTGTCCGCACGGCATGTCGGAGCGCGGCATGGGCTCGGCCGTCGGCCAAGTGCCCGAATATGTCGAGATGGTCACGCGCTGGTGCAAGCAGGCCACCCGCATGCCGGTGCTGGTGAAGCTCACGCCGAACGTCACCGACATCCTGCAGCCGGCCCGCGCGGCGCGGCGCGGCGGCGCGGACGGCGTGTCGCTGATCAACACGGTGCAATCCATCGTCTCGGTCGATCTCGACCGATGGCGCCGACGCCGGTGGTGGACGGCATGGGCACCCATGGCGGCTATTGCGGCCCGGCAGTGAAGCCGATCGCGCTCCGCATGGTGGCCGAGATCGCCCGCGATCCGCGAATGCGCCGGGTTGCCGATTTCCGGCATCGGCGGCATCTCCACCTGGCGCGACGCCGCCGAGTTCATCAGCCTGGGCGCCGGGACCGTGCAGGTCTGCACCGCGGCCATGCATTACGGCTTCAAGATCGTCGACGAGATCGAGCGACGGGCTGCGCACCTGGATGGACGAGAAGGACTACGCGGCGTGTGGAAGATTTCCGGGGCCGCGCCGTGGCGAATTTCGTCCATTGGGACGATCTGAACCTTAACTACGTGACCAAGGCGCGCATCGACCAGGCGCTCTGCATCAAATGCGGCCTGCTGCTACGCGGCCTGCGAGGACACCTCGCACCAGTCCATCGCCGCCAGTTTCGCGAACGGCGCCCGCCGGTTCGAGGTCATCGACGAGCGAATGCGTCGGCTGCAATCTTTGCGCCCATGTCTGCCCGGTCGAGGGCTGCATCACGATGGTGCAGGTTCCGAGCAACCTGCCGCCGATGACCTGGAAGCAACACCCGAACAATCCAATGCGGGAGGCTGCCGAGTAATGGGCGCCCAAGCGAGCAATTTGCGCATCGACGCCGAGCGGCTATGGGGCACGATCATGGACACCGCCAGGATCGGCGCCACCGAAAAGGGCGGCGTGCGGCGGCTTACGCTGTCCGACCTCGATCGGCAGGTGCGCGACTGGTTCGTAGCCGAATGCAAGAAAGCCGGCTGCACCGTCACGATCGATGACATGGGCAATATTTTCGCCCGCCGGCCGGGGCGCGACAACACGCGCCCGCCGGTCGCTATCGGCAGCCATCTCGACACGCAGCCGAGCGGCGGCAAGTATGACGGCATCGTCGGCGTGCTGTCCGGCCTGGAACTGCTGCGCACCCTGAATGACGCCGAGTTTGAGACCAACGGTCCGCTGGAGCTGATCGACTGGACCAACGAGGAAGGATCCCGCTTCGCCCCGGCAATGCTTGCCTCGGGCGTGTTCGCCGGCGTGTTCTCGCGCGATTACGCCCATGACCGGCAGGACCGCGAGGGCCATCGCTTCGGCGACGAACTGCGGCGCATCGGCTATCAGGGCGAGGAGACTTGCGGCGCGCATAAGCTGGCCGCGCATTTCGAGCTGCATATCGAGCAAGGGCCGATCCTGGAAGCCGAGCAGAAGACAATCGGCGTCGTGACCGGCGTGCAGGGGATGCGCTGGTACGAGGTGACGGTCACCGGCAATGATTGCCATGCCGGCTCTACCCCGATGAACATGCGCCACGACGCGCTGCTGGCGGCGTCTCGGATGATCGAAGCCGTCAACCGGGAAGCACTTGATCACCCGCCGGATGCGGTCGGAACCGTGGGACTTCTGGAAGTCAGTCCGAACAGCCGCAACGTCATCCCGGGTAGCGTGTTCTTCACCATCGACTATCGTCATCCCGACGATGACGTTCTGGAAGGGATGGAGGAATCGACCTATCGCTCGCTGCACTGACATCGCCGGGGTGAGCAAGGTCACGGTGGCGATCGAGCGCGTGTGGAACTCTCCGGCGGTGCGCTTCGACGAGGACTGCATCGACGCGGTAAGCCGCGCGGCCGAAGCGCAAGGCTATGCCGGGCGCAAGATCGTATCCGGAGCCGGGCATGATTCCGCCTATATCGCCCGGGTCGCGCCGACCACCATGATTTTCATTCCCTGCGAGAAGGGTATCAGTCACAACGAATTGGAAAAGGCCGAGCCCGAGCACGTCGCCGCCGGGGCGAATGTCCTGCTGCAAGCGGTGCTCGACACCGACGCCAGGCTCGCAGCCCGGGGATGATGCCCGAAGGCGCGATTCTGCCACGAGCCGGCCTGGAGGATTCGGATTGCGCTTCCGCCGTTGTCGCGGCGCGCGGCGTGGATGTCGTCTTCGATGCCGGCGGGCAGCCGGTCGCGGCGCTCAATTCCGTCGATCTGGATATAAGGCGCGGGGATTTCGTGTCGCTGATCGGCCCCTCGGGCTGCGGCAAGACGACCCTGCTGCGCGCCGTCGCCGACCTGGTGCAGCCGAGCGCCGGCACGCTCACGGTCAACGGCATGAGCGCCGAGCAGGCCCGTCTGCATCGCGCCTATGGCTACGTGTTTCAGGCGCCCGCTCTGTATCCGTGGCGCAACGTGGCGCGCAACGTGATGCTGCCGCTGGAAATCATGGGGCTTCCGCGGACGGAGCGGCGGGCGCGGGCGGAGCGCTATCTGCGCCTCGTCGGATTGCAGGAGTTCGGCCGGAAGTTCCCCTGGCAACTCTCGGGCGGGATGCAGCAACGCGTTTCCATCGCCCGCGCGCTGAGCTTCGAGCCGGCGCTTCTCCTCATGGATGAACCTTTCGGGGCGCTGGACGAAATCACGCGCGACGGGCTGAACCTGCATGTTCATCGGCTGTGGCGGCAGACCAGCCTGACAGCGATGTTCGTTACGCATTCCATTCAGGAAGCGGTGTTCCTCTCGACGCGCATCGTGGTCATGTCGGCGCGTCCGGGCCGGATCATCGCCGTGATCGAGAACGAGCTGCCGAGCGAGCGCGACCTCGACGTTCGAGAAACACCTGCGTTCCTGGCCGTGGCCCAGCGCGTGCGGCGGGCACTGCATGAGGGGCACAGCTATGACTAGGGCGGATCGTCGGTTCCGCCTGTACCGCTCATTCCCGCGCAAGCGGGAATCGAGCCGGCCGCCAGCGAAATCATTGTCCCGGCCCGCGGAGCCTGGGTCCCCGCTTTCGCGGGGATGAGCGGGCTTCGATCCGGACTCCGAGATTGACGACACGTCTCAAAGCAGCTTCGGCAGCGTTGCCGATTGCCGCCGTCCTAGCGTCGTGCTCCTCCTGGTACGCGCTCGCGGTGCCGCTCAATGCCGGCACGGTGCAGGTCGAGGACAATGCCGGGTTCGCCGAACGGGTCGAGGCAAGCTGGTCGATGAAGCGGCCCGTCTTGCCGGCACCGCATCAGGTATTCACCGAGCTTGAAACAAGCGTGTTCGACCATCCGGTCAATTCGCCTCGCAACCTGCTGTATCATGCTTGGGTGACGCTCTCCGCGGCACTGGTCGGACTGGGCTTCGCCCTTGTTCTGGGAATCGTCATCGCCATCGGCATCGTCCACGTCCGTTCGCTGGATCGCTCGCTGATGCCCTGGGTGGTCGCAAGCCAGACCGTGCCGGTGCTGGCGATCGCGCCGATGGTCGTCGTGGTGCTCGGCAATATCGGGATTACCGGCCTGTTGCCGAAGGCATTGATAGCCGGCTATCTAAGCTTCTTCCCGATTACCGTCGGCATGGTCACGGGCCTGCGTGCGGCCGATCCGATGCAGTTCGATCTGCTGCGCACGTACAATGCGCAGCGGCTGGCAGATTTTCGCAAAGCTGCGTTGGCCGGCTTCACTCGGTTTCCTGTTTCCCGGCCTGCGCGTGGCGGTGGCGCTGGCGCTGGTCGGCGCGATCGTCGCGGAATTGCCGACCGGAGCGCAGGCCGGGCTCGGGGCGAGGCTGCTGGTCGGCAGCTATTATGGCCAAACGATTGCGCTCTGGGCGACGCTGGTCATGGCTGCGCTGCTTTCGGTGTTTGCGCTGGCCGTGGTGACGGCGCTGGAAAGCGGCGTGCGCCGCTTGCGCGGCGGTCAGATGTGATCCGGGGCGCGACCCTTGCCGTAATTGCGCTGGGCGCCGGGCTGGTCGCGCGAGCGGGGCTTGGCGCCAATTGGCCGGCGGCATCAACTTCGCTGCTGGCCGTCATCGCGTTCGCGGCGGCGCTCGCGTCTCTGCTTGCCTTCGCACGCGAGGAGGGCGCGGCGGCGCGCCTGGCGACGCCCGCCGTGTTCGGGATCCTCGTGTTCTGGGCTTGGGAAATGGTTGTCGTGGGACTGGACGTCCCGCGCGTGCTCCTGCCCGCGCCATCGGCCATCGCCGTCAGTTTCGGGGCCAACCTGCCGACGCTCGCCGCCGATTTCCGGCAGACGTTCCTGAAAGCCGTGCTGGCCGGATATGCCGCCGGTTGCGCGTCCGGGTTCCTGGTCGCGTTGGCAATCGACCGCTCGGCCTTCCTGCGGCGCGGCCTTTTGCCCCTGGGCAATTTGGCCAGCGTCATGCCGATTGTCGGCGTCGCACCCATCATGGTGATGTGGTTCGGCTTCGACTGGCCATCGAAAGCCGCCGTCGTGGTGGTGATGACCTTTTTCCCCATGCTGGTGAACACCAGCGCGGGCCTCGCGGCGTCCGGAGCAATGGAACGGGATCTGATGCGCTGCTACGCCGCGGGCTACACGCAGACGCTGCTGAAGCTCCGCCTGCCCGCCGCGTTGCCGCATATCTTCACCGCGCTCAAGCTGAATTCGACGCTCGCCCTGATCGGGGCGGTCGTGGCCGAGTTCTTCGGCACGCCGATCCTCGGCATGGGATTTCGCATCTCCACCGAGGCGGCGCGGATGGATATGGAACTCGTGTGGGCGACGATCGCCTGTGCCGCGCTGGCCGGTTCGCTCAGCTTCGGGGCTATCGCAGCACTGGAGCGCGCGGTCACGTTCTGGCATCCTTCGTTTCGTGACTAGCACTCGCCGGAGAGCGTTATGAAAGCGAAATTCCTTGCCGTTGCGGCCGCCTGCCTCGGTCTGTCACTCCAGGCACGCGCCGCCGATCCGCTGACGCTGCAACTGAAATGGGTCACGCAGGCGCAATTCGCGGGCTATTACGTCGCCAAGGCTAAGGGCTTCTACAAGGACGAGAACCTGGACGTGACCATCCGTCCCGGCGGGCCGGACATCAATCCATCGCAGGTGATCGCGGGTGGTGGGGCCGACGTAATCGTGGACTGGATGCCCTCGGCGCTTGCCACGCGCGAAAAGGGCGTGCCGCTGGTGAATATCGCGCAGGTGTTTCAGAAATCCGGCATGGAACTGACCTGCCGCAAGGATAGCGGCGTGCGGACCCCGGCCGACTTCAAGGGCAAGACACTCGGCGTCTGGTTCGCCGGCAACGAATACCCGTTCCTCGCCTGGATGGCCAAGCTCGGCTACAGCACCAACGGCGCCAATCCTGACGTGCGCGTGCTGAAACAGGGATTTAACGTCGATCCGCTGCTGCAAAAACAGGCCGCATGCATCTCCACCATGACCTATAATGAATATTGGCAGCTCATCGAAGCGGGGATGAAGCCATCGCAACTGATTGTTTTTAAATACAGCGACGAAGGCGTGGCGACGCTTGAGGACGGGCTCTATGCCATGCAGCCCAAGCTGAACGATCCGAAGACCGTGGACCGTTTGGCGCGATTTCTGCGCGCTTCGTTCCGTGGCTGGCAATACGCGATGCAGCATCAGCCCGAGGCGGTGCAGGACGTTATGGCCAACGATACCGCCGGCGCACTGGACGAAGGCCACCAGACGCGGATGATGCAGGAGATTGCCAAGCTCGTTCCGGGCGGCACGCACGGAATCGGCTATCTCGCGCCGGCCGATTTCGATCGCACTGTGGACGTGCTGCTGTCCGGCAAGTCCGAACCGGTCATTTCGCATAAGCCGGAGGGCGCCTGGACGCATGTGGTTTGGGAGAAGGCGCAGGCGAAGTAGCGCGCAAACCACGGCTTGCTGCGCCGCACAATCGGCGGCAGACTGTGGCCGTGCCCGATCTTCCGCTGGACCATGCCGGGCCGCTCGCCCGGGAGTTGCTTGATCTGACCTCGCGCCTTGGCGCGCGCGCGGATGAAGACCCGTTCGGCAATCCCGTCTTGCTCGTCGCCCTGGCGATCACGCGGCGGATCGACGCGGGGACGCTGACCACGGAAGGCATTGCCGCACTGGTGGCGTATCTCCGCGACCTGGCCTTCGCCGATCGTGCACGGCGGCTCGCGTCCTATGTCGGCGGCACTGATCCCGAGCGGAACGACGCCGCATTGTCGGAACTGGCCAAACACCTGCTGCGCCCGGACCCGAACGACAGTCCGATCCGCTGGGCCGAGTTCCGCGCGCTGGTGGAGCGCGCCCGGTTCGCCGGTGTTTTTACCGCGCATCCGACATTCGCGTTGCCGGCCGAGGTGGCACACGCTCTCGCAGAAACCGCATCGGGGCGATGCGTGACCGTTTCTGGATCGCATCGGCCTCCGGCGATCACGCTGAGCGACGAGTTCGCCCGGGCGGTGGCCGCGATCGGCAACGGGCGGGATGCGATCGACCGCTTCAATGCGGCGCTATTGTCCGTCGCGCGCGACGCCTGGCCCGACCGCTGGACGGAACTGAATCCGAGACCGATCATCCTGTCGAGCTGGGTCGGCTATGATACCGACGGGCGAACCGATATCGGCTGGCTGGATACGCTGCGGCTGCGGTTGGAGATGAAGCGGCTGCAGCTTTTCCGCACGCATGCGCTGATCCCGGTAGTGCCGGAAACCGAGTTGGTGCGCTCGCGCACCGCTTCCGCGCTGGATACCGTCGCCGAGCAGCTTGCTCTGTGTCCCGACGCGCCGGACCCGCCCCGCGTTGCGGCTTTCGCGCAGGTCTTGGTCGGAAAGCGCGAGACGGCGCTGACCGACCCACAACCGTTGATGGCGTTGTTTGACCAAGCCATCGCCGCCGTCGACGCGAGTGCGAAGCTGGGGCTGTGCGCGGCACGTGCCGGGCTCGCTTCGCACGGGCTCGCTCTCGCCCACACGCATGTGCGGCTGAACGCGGCGCAGATCCACAACGTCGTGCGCCAGCGCCTCGGGATTGCCGACTCGCCCGAGGAGCCGGCACATCGGCGCGCTTTGTTCGCCGCCATCAATGCCGCGCTCGATGCCGTCCGGCCTGTCCCGGTCGATTTCGGAGCACTGGTTATCGAGCAGGCGTCTGCGGCCCGCCTGATGATGACGGTTGCGCAGATCGTGAAGCACATCGATGGCTCCGTTCCGGTGCGTTTCCTGATCGCCGAAACGGAGACAGGCTACACGCTGCTGGCGGCGCTTTGGCTGGCGCGACTGTTCGGGGTGGAACAGCACATTGAAATAAGCCCGCTGTTTGAAACCGCCGAAGCGCTGGAGCACGGCGCTTCCGTGCTGGAAGAGGCGCTGCGCAGCCGGCATTTCCGGGCCTATGTGAAATCGGTGGGCCGGCTGGCATTGCAGTTCGGCTATTCGGATTCCGGCCGCTACGTGGGTCAGCTGGCCGCGAGCTATCTCATCGAACGCTTGCGCCTGAAAATTGGCCAGACGCTGGCGCAGCATGGAATCACGGGCGTCGAGCTTGTATTGTTCGATACGCATGGCGAGAGCGTGGGTCGCGGGGCGCATCCCGGCTCGCTTTCCGATCGGTTGAAATATCTTTCGCCCACAGCGTCCCGGCAGGCGATGAACCGGGCTGGATTGGCAGTACGGGAAGAAAGCGCGTTTCAGGGCGGCGATGGCTACCTTCTGTTCGGCACGCCGGAGCTGGCACTGGCCACCGTGACGCGCATTGCCGAACAGACATTTCATCGAGCCGCCGGGCCGATCGAAGACCCGGTTTATGCCAATCCCGATTTCGCCGCGGATTTCTTCGGCACGATTCGCGCCGGCATGGCGGAGCTGGTAGAGGACGAGGGCTACGGCGCGTTGCTGGGCGCATTCGGACCGGCGCTGCTGGACCCGACCGGCTCGCGTCCTTCGGCGCGGCAGACCGACGGGATGGGGAGTGCGGCCCGCATTCGCCATCCACGCGAACTGCGCGCGATTCCGAACAACGCTATTCTGCAACAACTCGGCTGGTGCGCCAACACGCTGCACGGGCTTGGCGCGGCGGCGGGGCGCCATCCCGAACTGTTTTCGGAAATGCGGCGGAATTCCCGCCGAGTTCCGCCGCGCGATGGATCTTGCCACGCACGCTCTGGCCCACTCGGATATCGACGTGTTGCGCGCCGTGATCGCCACGCTTGATCCGGGCGCCTGGCTCGACCGCGCGGCGCACACGAAACTCCCCGGACGGCGTGAGGCGCTGGTTTCTTTGGCGCGTGCGCTTGAGCGGCTGAACATCTGGGCCGCCGCCCTCACCATGTTCCGGCGCATCCAGGCGGACCATTTGGCGCTGCGGGTGAACTGGCCGGAAGCGCCGCGCATGGCCAATCGCGAGGTGCTGCTGCACGCCCTGCGTCTGGCGCTGATTCATCGCCTTTGGTTGCTGTCCACCGAGATTTCCGATTTCTCGCCACGTCACGGGTTGACGCGCACCGCGCTGGAAGCGGCAATCCTGCGCCTGGACATTCCGGAGTCATTGCAGGTGCTGGCGCAGATCTTCCCCGCCGCGGCGGATCCGGGTGCGGAGCAGGACTACGCCGAACCGGCCGCGCCGCGGGGGACCACGGCCTATGCCCGCGAACACACCGAGATCTTCGCCCCGATGCGCGAGACTGTTCGCCCTGGTGCGCGAGATCGGCGTCGCGATCACGCACGAGGTGGGCGCGTTCGGCTGATCCTCGCGGCCGAGAAGCATCAGGCACCAACGGCCAGCAAATCCTTCAAGTGCCGGTCCACCTGCGGCGCATAGCCCGGGATCGACGCCGAACAACGCCAGATGTCCGCCGATGCTCTTGATGAGCCTGAACTCGCTGTTGGGGATCATCTTCTGTTCCGGTTCGCAGTCGCGCGGCGGGAAGAACATGTCTTCGTCGATCGGCATGACGAAGACCTTCGCCTTGATGCGGCCGAGCGCCGCTTTGAGATCACCGCCGGTGTTGCGGCTCACGTCGCCGCGTTGCCATTTCCAGGCCATGCACAGCAGGTTGTTCGGGTCCATCGGCAAGAAGTAGCCTTCCATGAAACCGGCGACGAAATCCTCAGTCGAGGAGAAGCCGAACGCGCGCCACGATTTCTGCTTGAAGAATTCGGTGCTCCAGCCCATCACCGTCCAGAGCCGTGCCTGACGGCGCAAGCCGCGATGCACGTCGGCGGATGATTTGTAATAGCCGCCGTTCCAGCCCGGATCGGACGTAATCGCCTCGTTGAGTGTTTCCGTAAACTGGAAGTCGTGATCCGTGTTCTTGGCGGTGCCGGCGATCGGCGCGGCGCGCTTGACCATATCCGGAAAGCGCACCGCCCATTCATAGGTCTGCTGCGCGCCCATCGAGCCGCCGGTAACCAGTTGCAGCTGATTGATGCCGAATTTCTCGGTCAGCAGCTTGTGCTGGGCGCGCACGTCATCGCCGACGCGCACACGGGGAAACCGGGCCATGCCGTCGGGTGCCGGCGTGTTGTGCGGCGAACTGGACAGGCCGCTGCCGATCTGGTTGATCACCACAATGAAGTATTTGTCCGGGTCGAGCGCCCGGCCGCTGCCGATGTAGACCTGCTCCCAGATCTTGCTGGTCCCCGAATACCAGGTCGTGACCAGGATGGCGTTGTCCTTGGCCGGGTTGAGCCGGCCATGCGTGGCGTAAGCCAGCTTGCAGTTGCGGATCGTGCCGCCCTCTTCCAGGGCGAAATTGCCGATGTCGTGGGTTTCGTAGGGTCCGTGGACGTCCTGCGAGTACGTACGGATTATCGATCATGGATGCCCTTCCCTTCTCGTTAAGGTTCGGACGGAAGGCCAAGGTATTGTCGGCCGCGGGCTCCGATCGTGCCGGATTCCAGGCTACATGTCGATTTAGCCCACGTCTATTCGGGGCATATTATGCAGCGCGCAGAAACCGCTTCACAAAGGCTGAAACCCGGTGGCGGCGCAGTTCGCTGCGCGCCTTCGCGTCCGTGGTCATGTAGTTGAGCTGCATGCTGTATCTTCGGCCGGTGAACACTTTATGCCCGTGCCAGCAGCGCGGCCCGTTGGGGAAGACAAGCAGGGTGCCGGTCACCGGCGGCACTTCCACCGCATAATCCTCGATGTCACCAGGACTGCGCAGCAGCCGCAGACAGCCCTTGTGCCGTGACCATGCGCCGGTGTCCTGATTGAGGTATAGCAAAGCAGTCACACGCTTGGCGGACGAGTTGCGATGGATGTGCCCGTCGCGCTCATTGGTCCAGCCCCGTAAGGTCAGCATTGTGGGCGCATCGGCAAGATCGAGCGCGAACTTTTCGGCGATCGCCTCACGCAGCGCAGCGCCTTCCAGCGCGCGCACCAGCGAAAGCGCGGCGGGGCCCAGCCGCACCGCCCCCGGCGGCACCGAGCCACGCTGGCCCAGCCGCGGCAGGTCGTCCAGGACCGCGCGCAAATCGTCCGCCGGAACGAAATCCGGCACGACGACGTGCGGAAACGGATCATGCGCAACCGGTGTAGCGCGCAACTTGGCATAGTCGAGTCCCATCCCCATTCCGTCCTTGCGGTCCGTCGGTCCAGTGAACGAGCCGCCTTAGCACGGAATCCGCTGCGTTGAACCCCGCCCCGATCCGCGCTAAGTCGCGCGCCGACATGGACAGAATCGCGCCCGAAACGTCGGCCGGGCCGCTGCCGGCGTATCGGGCGTTGGTGGCGTCCGGCCGCCTTGAGCACGACCCCGCTCAAGCGCACGCCGCGGAGCGGCTGCAAGACCTTTGGGCCAAGCTGCGCTTCTATGATCCGCCGCCAAGGCGCGCCAACGGCAATGGCTTCTTCTCCCGCCTGCTGCGTCGCAAGCCGTTCGACGAAGCCCCGGAGGACCGGCCCAACGGTCTCTACCTTGTGGGCGCGGTCGGACGCGGCAAATCCATGTTGATGGACCTGTTCTTTGCGGCGGCCGACGTTCCGCGCAAGCGGCGCCTGCACTTCCATCAATTCATGCAGGGCGCCCATATGCGTATCCATGAATGGCGCCGCGCAGCCGGCAGCGGCACAGATCCGATCCCGCCGCTTGCCGACGCCATCGCCGCTGACGCGGCGCTGCTCTGCTTCGACGAGTTCCAGGTCAACGATATCGCCGATGCGATGATCCTGGGCCGGCTGTTCCAGGCGCTGTTCGAACGTGGCGTAATGGTCGTGGCCACTTCGAACACCAGGCCGGATGATCTGTTCAAGGGCCAACCGGGGCGGGACGCATTTCTGCCGTTCATCGCCTTGCTGAAGCAGCGGCTCGATGTGCTGGAACTGGATGCCGGGCCGGACCACCGGCGCGGGCGGGTCCGTGCTCTACGCACCTGGCACGTACCGGCGGATGAGGCAGCGCGCCAGGCACTTGATCAAGCGTTCGCCGAGCTGACCGGCGGCGCCGTACCTCGGCTGGAGTCATTGACGGTCACGGGGCGCCGGCTATTCGTGCCAATGGCCGCAGACGGCGTAGCGCGCTTCGATTTCGCGGCGTTGTGCGGCACCCCGCTTGGCGCGGGCGACTATCTGGCGATCGCCACGCATTTCCGCACGCTGATCCTGGACGGCATTCCGCGTCTGTCGCCCGACAACCACGACGCGGCGCAACGTTTCATCGTGCTGATCGACGCCCTGTACGAACACCGCGTCAAGCTGCTGGCTTCCGCCGCAGCCTCGCCCGATCAGCTCTATCAAGCCGGCGCGGATGCCCGAACCTTCGACCGAACCGCCTCGCGGCTTGCGGAGATGCAGAGCCGGGAATGGCTCGCCCTGCCGCATCTGACGTAGCGCGGGTGGTCGGCTTGCCGGGGTGCAAGCGTTGGGCTAGCACCAGCCGGCCTGTCCGGCATGCCGGCGGCGTCCGCTTCCGCTCGGGAGGTCCGCATGGCCCGCAAGAAAATCGCCCTGATTGGCGCCGGCAATATCGGCGGCACGCTCGCTCATCTGGTGGGCCTGAAAGATCTGGGCGATGTCGTGCTGTTCGATGTGTTCGGCGGCGTCGCCGCCGGCAAGGCGCTCGATATCATGCAATCCGGACCGATCGAGGGCTTCGACGCCATCATGTCCGGCGGTTCCGACTATGCCGCGATCAAGGACGCCAACGTGGTGATCGTGACGGCCGGGTTCCCGCGCCAGCCCGGTATGTCGCGCGACGACCTGATCGGCAAAAATGCGGGCGTGATCGCGGAAGTCGCGCAGGGTATCCGCACGCACTGCGCCGATGCGTTCGTGATCGTCATCACCAACCCGCTCGATGCGATGGTCTGGGTGATGAAGGAGAAATCGGGCCTGCCGGCGAACCGTGTGATCGGCATGGCGGGCGTTCTCGATTCCGCGCGCTTCCGCCTCTTCCTGGCGCACGAATTCAATGTGTCCGTGGAGGATGTGACCGCCTTCGTGCTGGGCGGGCACGGCGACAGCATGGTTCCGCTAATCCGCTACTCGACCGTTGCGGGTATCCCAGTGCCCGACCTGGTAAAGATGGGCTGGACCACGCAAAAGAAGATCGACGCGATCGTGACGCGGACAGCCAATGGTGGCGGCGAGATTGTCAAGCTGCTGGAGCGCGGCAGTGCCTTCTATGCCCCCGCAAGCGCGGCGATCGCAATGGCCGAAAGTTACTTGAAGGACAAAAAGCGCGTTCTGCCCTGCGCCGCCTGGCTGGACGGCCAGTACGGGGTGAACGGACTGTATGTCGGTGTTCCGGTGGTAATCGGCGCGAACGGGATCGAGCGGGTCGTGGAAATCGCACTGAATGCGCAGGAGAAAGCGGCGTTCGACAAATCCTGCACCGCGGTGCGCGAGCTGATCGATGCGTCGAAGAAGCTCATCGGCTGAGCGGGGCGCGACGCGATGAACATTCATGAATACCAGGCCAAGGAGTTGCTGCGGCGCTACGGCGTGCCGGTACTGGAAGGGCATGTTGCCTGGACCGCCGAGGAAGCCGAGGCCGCGTCACGCAAGTTGCCCGGTCCGGTTACTGTCGTGAAGGCGCAAATCCATGCGGGCGGGCGCGGCGCGGGCCGCTTTGCCGATGACCCCTCCGGCAAGGGCGGCGTCCGCCTCGCGCGCTCGCCCGAGGAAGCACACGCTGCGGCACAAGCCATGCTCGGCCATGTGCTGGTCACGCGCCAAACCGGGCCTTCAGGACGCAAGGTCCACCGCGTCTATATCGAGGCGGGCTGTGAGATCGCGCGTGAACTGTATCTGTCGCTGCTGGTCGATCGCACCTCGGGGCGCGTCACCGTGGTGGGCTCGGCCGAAGGCGGGATCGAGATCGAGGAGGTGGCCGCGCGCACCCCCGAGAAGATCCTCCGCGTTGCCATTGATCCGGCAACCGGGTTCTCGCGGTTCCAGGCACGGCGCCTCGCCTTCGGCATGGGCCTTGCCGGGCCGCAGGTCGCCGCATTCGGCCGTTGCGTGGAGGCGCTCTACGCGGCGTTCCAGGCGCTGGACTGCTCGATCATCGAGATCAACCCGCTGGTGGTGACGGGCGACGATCGGATCGTCGCGTTGGATGCCAAAATTGCGTTCGACGACAATGCCCTGTTCCGTCATGCAGAGCTTGAGAAGCTGCGCGACGAGGCCGAGGAAGACCCGAAGGAGCTGGAAGCCAGCCGACATGGGCTGAACTACGTGGCGCTGGACGGCAATATCGGTTGTATGGTCAACGGCGCCGGCCTGGCGATGGCGACCATGGACATCATCAAGCTGTACGGCGCGGCACCGGCGAATTTCCTGGATGTGGGCGGCGGCGCCACCAAGGAGCGCGTGACCGCCGCGTTCAAGATCATCCTCTCCGATCCGCATGTCGAGGCGATCCTGGTCAACATCTTCGGCGGCATCATGCGCTGCGACGTGATCGCCGAGGGCGTGGTCGCGGCGGCGCGGGAGGTGCAGCTGTCGGTGCCGATCGTGGTGCGGCTGGAAGGTACCAATGTCGATCTTGGCAAGGAAATCCTGGCGCGCTCGGGACTACCGATCATCGCCGCCGACAATTTGGCGGATGCCGCGCAGAAAGTCGTCAATGCGGTGAAGGAGGCCGCCTGAATGGCCATCCTGGTCGACGCGGAGACGCGCGTCATCACCCAGGGCTTCACCGGCGCCCAGGGAACGTTTCATTCGGAACAGGCTATTGCTTACGGCACCAAGGTGGTCGGCGGGGTAACGCCCGGCAAGGGTGGCAGCCGGCACCTCGATTTGCCGGTATTCGACACGGTTTGGGAGGCGAAGCAGCAAACCGGCGCCACGGCCTCCGGCATATACGTCCCGCCCCCGTTTGCGGCGGATGCGATCCTGGAGGCAATCGACGCGGGCATTGCGCTGATCGTCTGCATCACCGAGGGCATTCCCGTGCTTGACATGGTGCGGGTAAAGCGCTCGCTGGACGGCTCGGGCACGCGCCTGATCGGCCCCAATTGTCCCGGCGTCATTACGCCCGACGCCTGCAAGATCGGCATCATGCCGGGCCACATCCATCGCCGCGGGTCTGTGGGCATCGTCTCCCGCTCGGGCACACTGACCTACGAGGCGGTGGCGCAGACCACGGCGGCGGGGCTCGGGCAAAGCAGCTGCGTGGGGATCGGTGGCGATCCGGTCAAGGGCACGGATTTCATCGATGTCTTAGAGATGTTCCTGGCCGACCCCGAGACCAAGCAGATCGTCATGATCGGCGAGATCGGCGGGCAAAGCGAGATCGAGGCCGCCGAGTTCATCGCGCGCAGCCGGGTCGAGCAAGCCGGTGGTCGGCTTCATCGCCGGCCGCACCGCCCCGCCCGGACGGCGCATGGGCCATGCCGGCGCGGTGATCAGCGGCGGGCGCGACACGGCGGAGGCGAAGATCGAGGCGATGCGCGCGTCCGGCATCCACGTCGCTGACAGCCCGGCGGCGTTGGGCAGCACGTTGGTGAAGGTGCTGCGAGACTGACGGTGGCGCCTCTACGCGGCGAAATGCAGCAACTGGCGCATAAGCTGCTCGTTATCGACCTTCTCGCCGGACAAGGCCATCGCCAGCAGCTCGCCGCCCAGAACCTGCGGCGCGATGATCAGGTCCGGTCGCGCCCGCTTCACCCGATCCATGTTGCGCGCGTCGTTCACCGCGGCGACTGTCTTGATCGCGTCCGACAGCTCCCGCACCGCCATTACCACGAAGGCGTTCTCGGAATTGTCCTGGCTGAGCGCCAGGATGGCTTTCGCCTGATCGACGCCGGCCCGGCGCAATACGTCAAGATCGCTGGCGTCGCCCAACACGATGTCATGTTCGCCCGTGCTCGGTTCCGGCGCGTGCGTCAAAATCAGGGTCACGGGAAGATCGCGTATCGTCAGCTCCTTGTGCGTGTTGCGTGCAAGCGAACTGTCGCTGGTTATAACATAGTGATTGCTGCGCGGCATGGTCTTCTCCCGTCCGGCGAGCAGGCTTTCGACTTGCCGGTTGACCAGCGGCACGAGCAGCGCGCTGACCGAGGCCGCGAACACGGTGATCCCCAGCACCATCACCGAAATCGCGAACATGCGCGCTTCCGTCGTCTCCGGCACGATGTCGCCATAGCCCACGGTACACATTGTTACTACGCCGTAGTACAAGGCGGTGGGCACGTCCTTGATCGGCGGGTTGAATTGGGCGCCCAGCAGGTAGCTGCCGAACACCGCGTAGGCGACGAGCGAGGCGATGCTGACCGCGGCGAACAAAGTGGCGCTGGCGAGGCTGCTGCGGTTGAACCGGCTTCGGCAGGCGATCAGCGCGATCAGCAGCGCGGCACTATAGGCGAGCAGCCCGACCGGCCGGCCGGCGGGAACATGCCAGACCAGCAGGATCAGCATGAAGCTTACCGCCGACCCGAGCAGGGCAATGGCCCAGGCCACCCGGGAGCGGGTCAGCAGCCCGAAAGCCATGGCGAACAAAAAGACGCCGGTAATGGCACTCGGTCCGCCATGCCGGACGCTGGTGATAACGTCACCGGAAGCCAGCAGCAAATCGTTGCGATCCCATTGGATGCCTGAGCGAAGCTGCATACCGACAAAGAGCGCGTGGCGCATCTGTTCGGCGCCCAGCGCCGCTACGGCAACGAAAAGCGGTATGTGCGGAAACCAGTGCCGCGCACCGAGGCGGCGGCGGCTGATTTGCAAATAGCGGCGTACCCGCTGGCCGAAACCGGGACCGAACCGGCGCGAGACTTCCGGCGGCAGGCTCATTGCGGCGCCCCGGACAGGGCCTTGCTTGACCTTTGCCAGCACGAACGCGGTAAACTGGCCGCGACTTGCCGGTACATAAGCGGGGATGCGCGCCGAAGCGCCAATCGCCGCGCAACAAGGAATGCACATGCCCAGGCTCAGCTATGCCTCGCCCACCACTGTGAATGATGCGGTCGCCCTTTTGGCGCAGGCGTCCGGCGTTGCCAAGCTTCTGTCCGGCGGGACGGACCTGCTCGTGCAACTTCGGTCCGGCCGAGTGCAACCCGATCTGATCGTGGACACGAAGCACATCCCCGGCATGATCGGCATCAGTGAAGATGATCGCGGCTTCACGGTCGGCGCCGCCACGCCCGGCGTCGATGATCGAAGCGCATGCGGCGTTTGAAGCAGGCCTGGCCCGGCGTGGTCGAGGCGATGGACCTGATCGGCTCGCAACAAATCCAGGGCCGCGCCACGCTGGCCGGCAACCTTTGCAACGCCTCGCCCGCCGCCGACAGCGTGCCGGCGATGATCGCCGCCGGAACCGTGGTCGTCATCGCCGGGCCGGACGGCAAACGCGAGGCGCCGGTCGAGGCGATCGTGACCGGCCCGGGTCGCACATCGCTCGCGCGAGGGCGAGCTGGTCATGGCACTGCGCTTGCCGCCGCGCCCACCCCATTCGGGCGACGCCTATCTGCGCTTCATTCCGCGAACCGAAATGGATATCGCGGTGGTCGGTTGCGGGGTCAGCGTGACCCTGGACGCGAGGCGTCTGCACGGCCGCACGAGTGTCGCTCGGTGCCGTGGCGCCGACGCCGTTGCTGGTCGCGGCCGCCGCCGATGCGCTGATCGGCAACCGGCTTGATCCGGGAACGCTCGCCCGGCTGGATGCGGCGGCGCGCGCCGTGTGCCAGCCGATCAATGACAAGCGCGGGACCATCGAATATCGGACCAAGGTCGCCGGCGTGCTTGCACGCCGCGCCGCCGCCATCGCCTTCGCGCGCACCCAAGCGCCGGCATGATCAGCACGCGCCACCGGGCGCCAACGGGGACGAACGCATGAGCAAACACCACGTGACCGCCACCATCAACGGCGAGCCCGCCGAGTTTTTATGTGAATTGCAGGAGACGCTGCTCGACGTGCTGCGCAACACGCTGGGACTGACCGGCAGCAAGGAAGGCTGCGCGTCGGGCGATTGCGGCGCCTGCAGCGTCATTTGCGACGGGCAACTTATTTGCTCCTGCCTGATGCTGGGGGTGGAGGCGGAAGGACGGCAGATCGTGACCGTGGAGGGGATCGCCGAGGGCGAGGCGCTGCATCCGGTGCAGCAGCAGTTCCTGGAACACGCGGCTCTGCAATGCGGGTTCTGCACGCCGGGTCTGATCGTCGCTGCCAAGGCGCTGCTGGATGCGAACCCGGACCCGACCGAGGAAGAGGCGCGCTACTGGCTCGCCGGCAATCTGTGTCGTTGCACGGGATATGACAAGGTAATCGCGGCGGTGCTGGACGCCGCCGCCGAGCTGCGCGGGGAAGAGAGGGTGGCATGAACTACATCGTCAGCAAGCCGGAGCTGAAGGTCGTCGGCACGCGCCCGGTTCGTCCGGACGGCGTGGACAAGGTAACGGGGCGCGCGACGTTCGGCGCCGACATGACGCTTCCCGGGATGCTCTGGGGCAAGGTGAAGCGCAGCCCGCACGCGCACGCACGGATCGTTCGCATCGACACGACAAGGGCGCGCGACCTCTCCGGCGTCAAGGCGATCGTGACCGGGGCCGACTTCCCCGACATCCCTTCGGAAGAAGCGTTTGTCGGCGAAGGCCCGATGAATTTTCGCGACCTCTCGGGCAACTGCATGGCGCGCGGCAAGGCTCTGTACGAGGGGCACGCGGTTGCCGCGGTGGCCGCGATTTCGCAATCCGTGGCGGACGCCGCGCTGGAACTGATCGATGTCGAATACGAGGTGTTGCCGCATGTGATTGACGTCGAGGCGGCAATGCGCCCGGATGCGCCGGTGCTGCACGATGACCTGTTCACTGCCGGCGTCGAACCCCGGCCGGCGCAGCCCTCCAACATCGCCAAGCGGGTCTATTTCAAGAAAGGCGATATCGACGCCGGCCTGCGTGAGGCGGAGGTGACGGTGCAGGCCCGCTACACGACACAGCCCGTGCATCAGGCCTATATCGAGCCGCATGCCTGCGTGGTGAGCGTCGCCGCCGACGGGCAGGCGCAGGTGTATAGTTCGAGCCAGGGCCAGTTCATGGTCCGCGCCTATTGCGCCAAGCTGCTGGGCTGGGACATCGCCAATATTCGTGCCGTGCCGCTGGAAATCGGCGGCGGATTCGGCGGCAAGACGCTGGTCTATCTGGAGCCCGTGGCGCTCGCCCTGGCCAAGCTTTCCGGGCGGCCGGTGAAGATGCAGATGACGCGCGAGGAGGTGTTCCGCGCGAGCGGCCCCACCTCGGGCTCGGTGATCGAGGTGACGCTCGGCGCCAGGCGGGACGGGGCGATCGTCGCGGCAAGGCAAGTGCTGAAATACCAGGCCGGCGCCTATCCCGGCTCGCCGATCGGTCCGGGCTGCATGTGCGGGTTCGCCATGTACGATCTGCCGAATGTGGAGGTGGAGGGATTCGACGTCGTTTCCAACCGCCCCAAAGTGGCGGCCTATCGCGCGCCCGGGCGCGCCGATGTCGTCCTTCGCCGTCGAGAGCGCGCTGGATGATCTGGCGATGAAGCTGGGCATGGACCCGATCGCGCTGCGGGAGCGCAATGGCGCGCGCAACGGCACGAAGACGCATTACGGCCCGACGCATCGCGATATCGGCTTCCTGGAGACGCTGGAAGCGGCGAAGCGCCACCCGCACTACGCCGCGCCGCTCGGCCCGAACCAGGGGCGGGGCATCGCCTGCGGTTTCTGGTTCAATATCGGCGGGGAATCTTCCGGTGCCGTGCATATCAACGAGGACGGCACCGCAAGCGTCGTTTCCGGCAATCCCGATATCGGCGGCTCGCGCGCCGCGATGGCGATGATGGCCGCCGAGGTGCTGGGCATTCCGATCGAGAAGGTGCGCCCGGTGGTCGGGGATACGAGCGCGATCGGGTTCTCGCATCTGACCGGCGGCTCGCGCGTGACCTTTGCCACCGGCATGGCGGTCACGCAGGCGGCCGAGCGGGTGGTGGAGCAGCTGAAAGCACGCGCTGCGCAGCTCTGGGACATTCCCGTGGAGGCGGTGGAGTGGATGGACGGTGCCGCTTATCCGGCGGGGGCGAATGCGGGCGGCTTCGAACCGCTGAGCCTGGCCGAGATCGCCTTGAAGGCCGGGCGCACCGGCGGGCCGATCAGTGCCGAAGTGTCGATCAACGCTCAGGGCGCGGGGCCAGGGTTCGGCTGCCATATCTGTGACGTGGAGGTGGATCGCGAGACCGGGCGTGTCTCGGTTGTGCGGTACACGGCGGTGCAGGACGTGGGGAAGGCGATCCACCCGAGCTATGTGGAGGGCCAAATCCAGGGCGGCGCGGCGCAGGGCGTCGGCTGGGCGCTGAACGAGGAATATATCTACGACGGGCAAGGCCGAGATGGAGAATCCGGGCTTCCTGGATTACCGCGTGCCGGTGGCCTCGGACCTGCCGCGGATCGAGGCGGTGCTGGTGGAAGTGCCCAACCCGCGCCACCCGTTCGGCGCGCGCGGCGTAGGCGAGGTGCCGATCGTGCCGCCAATGGCCGCGGTGGGCAATGCGATCCGCGCCGCCACGGGCCTGCGCCTGACCGATCTGCCCATGTCGCCGCCCCGCGTGCTGGCCGCACTCGACGCGCGCGATGGCGACGGCGGCTGAGCCTTGCCACGGATTATTTTGTCCGGAGCCGGCGCGGCCGGGCTGTCTGGCGGGCGCGCCGAATTGGACGTGGCGGCGCGCACCTTCGGCCAATTGGTGCGCGAACTCGATGCGCGTTTTCCGGGACTGGGCCGGCAGGTCGAGGACGGCATGGCCATCGCGATCGACGGCGTGATTCACCAGGACGCGTATGGCGCCGCATTCGACGAGGCGAGCGAGGTGGTGCTGATCCCGAAAATCGCGGGTGGATGACGCGAGTTGGCCGATGTGGCGGGCGGCGGCTTGCGAGGTGTCCGGAACTGCCGCTATATCCCCCGCGCCCGCGCAGTGTGCCGACGTAGCTCAGCGGCAGAGCAACTGATTCGTAATCAGTAGGCCCTCGGTTCAAATCCGAGCGTCGGCAATGGCTTAGCAGGCTGCTAGTCACTCGTCTGTCCGGGCGTTAGTCATTCACCGTTCTTTTTGCGTGCTCCCGGCAACCGCGCAATCGCCCCTTCCGCCATCACCCGCTGTCGCGCGCCGGCCGAGTATTTGCCGACCATGGCGCGGGTCGCGTGTCCGGTGATGGCCTGTATCTCGGCATCGCTTGCCCCGGCCTCCGCCAGCCTGCTCGCCGCCGAGTAGCGCAGTCCGTGAAACGTCAGGTCATCGGGCAAGCCAAGCTTGGTGCGAGCCTCGGCGAACCGGTGGACGAAATGATGCGTGGTCCACGGCCTGCCGGTCTCGGTGGTGCAGATCACCAGGGCGAGCCTCGTGGCGCCGCCCAGTTCCGTCCGCAGCGCGGGGTGCACGGGAATTGTCAGTTCCAGGCTGGACTTCTGACGTCGGGCCTTCGACGGCCGCACCCGGATCACCAGGCCATCATACGAGGACCATGGCAGGCGCAGAATGTCGCCCTCGCGCTGGCCAGTGTAGAGGCCAATCAATACCGGCAGGCGCAGCCACGCGGGGGCGCCAGGGCCGGTCATGGCCATCACTTCGGCGTCGGTCCATGCCCGATATCCGGGGCCCGTGCGCAGGCTTCCGATCCGGAGCGCCGGGTTATCGGGACGCCATTCGAGATCGACGGCATAGGACAGCAGCCGCCGGATCACAGCTACCAGGAAGTTGGCCGATCGCGGCTTGTCCTGCAGCTCGTTTCGACGGGCGATGATCCAGGCCCTTGGCATAAGGGCGACGGGCAGATCACCGTACTTTGGAATCAGGCCATCGATCGCCCGTCCGTAATCCCGGCGGGACGAGGCGGCGAGCTGCCGAAACTCCGGGCTTGCCCTGTAGGTCTCGACCAGCGCGCGGAAGCTGCCGGGAATGGCGGACGCCTCGGGCGAGCGCCGCGCGGGGGCCCTCGCCTCAAACTCGACATCGACACGCTGGTAGTTAGCCAGAAAATCGGCCGATCCGACTTCGCCTCTGATCCGGATGCGCTGACCCTGTCGGCGGTAGTAGCCGAACATTCTCCCGCGCGATCGATAGATGTTCAGGTAAGGCAAATCGACGGGAGCCATCTATCCCGCCAGCCATGGGTTGACTTGTTCCGATGGTGCGGCATGGCCCGCCAGGCGGTCAAGGTAGCGGTCAAGGTCGTCCCGCAGCCAAATGAGCCTTGCGCGGGTGATGCGGACCGGCTGCGGCGCCCGGCCGGCTTTGACCTCGGAGCGGAAGGCCGCTTCCGAGAGGCCGACATACCCTGCGGCCAAATCTTCGCGCAGCCCACGCGGCCAGCCCGGCAGGGCGCGTTTGTCACTCATTTCTGGTCACTCAGCGTCTCCCGAACCTGCCGGGCGACAAGCGAGACATCGACGACAGCGAGCGCGTCAAAGTGTCCCTTGGGCTCGTACATCCATAGCTTGGGGCCGAGTTCGGTCAGGGACTTGGCCTCGATGCACTGGAACATGGGGCCGCCGAGGTCCGGGTTTACGTGTCCCGGGACCGGCCATAGCACCAGGAACAGCCCGCGGGCGAGATCGCCCTCGATCTGCTCGGCCGCTGGGGCAGCATAGCCGATAGTGACCCCAAGCCGCACCAATCTCACCACAACTGCCAGACGAACAACCTCGGTGTAGCTAAACGCACGGGCCTTGCCCCTGCCTGGGGCCGCCGGCCCAAGTGCCTTTCGGGCCATCCACGAATGCAAAGTCGCGCGGCCGATGCCCGCGGCCGCTGCTGCCTCATCTGGCCCGTATTTCCGAAAATCCGACATCTGCCGCAGATATACAAGTCTCTAGTGGCACTTGCAACAGGCAGATCAAAGTAATATCCTATGGCACTTGCAACTGGGGTAGTTCGATGCCGAAGTTCATCAATTGGCGCGAGGTCAAAGCGAAGGGCGTCCCGTTTTCGATCGAGCAGGCAGGCCGGCTAGAGGCCGAGGGTGGTTTCCCCAAGCGGATCGTATTCGGCGTCAAAACCCACCGGTGGCTCGAAGCCGAGATCGACGCATGGATGGACCAAAAACTCGCGCGCGACCTGCCTCGCCACGACAATCGCGCAGCCGCCTGAAACGCGAAACCGCCCCGGTACGGGCGGCGCACCGAGGCGGCGAAACGCATTGTGGTGTCTGGCGACGCCACGGCGTTTAGCGGTTCGCCCAATCGAGCGCAAGCACCGGCCAGGGCCTCCTGTGAACAAGGAGAGCCTGCCAGTGCCTACCCCCTGCATCCCCACCACCCGCCTTTCGCCGGCCCAGGACCGCCACGCCGAACGCGCCGCCATGAGCATCGCCGGCGAGCCGCGACTGGTCAGTGAATTGCTGAAGGACCTCGCCCGCCGCTGCGGACGACCCGAGGAAGCAATCACGGTCGCCGCGGGCCTTGCCTCGATCGACCGGCGCATACTTCGCACGGTCGGTGGCCACCGCATGCCGGTTCGGCCGCTCTATGTGTTCGACCGAGGCGGCGAGCCACGGCGGGTCGGGGGATCGCGATGCCCTCACCCCGCAGCCCACCACAGTTAATCCATCTAGCCAGATAAAGCGCCTCCGCTCGACCAAGGCGGAGGTTGAGGCCAGGCGCGAGGCCCTGCTCGACATTATCGAGGCGATGCAGCCGATGACCGTTCGGCAGGTCTATTATGCCGCCACGGTGCGCAGCCTGATCGAGAAGACTGAGAGCGGATACGCCAAGGTGCAGACCGACCTTACGCTGATGCGCAGATCGGGCGAACTGCCGTACGGCTACTTGACCGATAGCACTCGGTACCAGCGCAAGCCCCGATCATATCGCAACCTCGATCACGCGCTTGAGGCCACAGCGCAGTTTTACCGCCGCGATCTATGGGCCGATGTCGACAGCTACGTCGAAATGTGGATCGAGAAGGACGCGCTGAGCGGGGTCGTCTATCCGGTCACCGTGCAACGACGTGCCGCTGATGCGGCCCGCGGCTACGCCAGCCTGTCCTTCCTTCATGGGCCGCCGAGTACATCGCGCGACCTGCGACGTGCCGGTCCACATCTATCACTTCGGCGACTTCGATCCATCGGGCGTGAACGCGGCCGAGAAGATCGAGGAAACGCTGCGAGACCTAGCGCCCGACGCCGATATCTACTTCACCGCTCGCCGTCACTCCGGAACAGATAGCCGCTTGGAACCTGCCGAGCCGGCCGACCAAGGCATCGGACCCTCGGGCAAAACGGTTCGGGCAGGATACCAGCGTCGAACTGGATGCAATCGAACCGGACATACTACGGTCGCTGGTCCGAAGCTGCATCGAAACGCATGTCGATCAGCATCAACTGAATCTCCTGAAGGCCGCGGAAGAAAGCGAGCGCAGCCTGTTGTTCGGACTTGCAGGAGGCGGGCCGTGACCCTCCCGCCCGCGGAACGCGCCCGCGTCGCTGAGCGCCTCGACCGCGTATTGGCCCTTGCCGAACGTCCGGGAAGCGAAGGCGAGCGGGCCGCCGCCGAAGCCGCGGTCGGCCGTCTCATTTGCAGCGACATCGGCTTTTGGCGCGAGCGCCTTGTCGGACAGGCGCCAGCGCTTCCGCTATCCGCGCATCGGCATGCTGCACCGCATTGGCGCGCACTGGCGCAAGCGTGCACCGAGCGGCCGGGGTGTCTGCGGCCTTGGGAACGCGAGTTCGTGCCGAGCTTGTTGCGGCAGGCAACCATATCGCGAAAGCAAGCCACGATCCTGCGTGACATCGCGCGGCGGGTCGGCATGCTGGGGGCGGCATGAACGCGCGCGTCGAACTTCGCGGCTTGCAAATCGGCTCGACAGGCGCCCCGCGCCGCAACCCAATTTTTATGACGGGAGGGCGGGCGTGAAAGTGCACCCGCACACCGAGGAAATGATCTCGCTCGCCCGCCATCTCTGGGGCGAGCCGAACAAAACCCTGTCCCGTCGCGACGACATCCGCTTCGGAAACAGCGGCTCGAAGTCGATCAAGCCCTCAGCCGGCAAATGGTTCGATCACGAGACAACCGAGGGTGGCGGATACGGGGCGCTTTACCGCAAAGTGCATGGCGAGTGGCCACCTAACGGCGCCGACCGCTCCGAATTCCGCATTCCGCCCAACATGGTGCGCGAACTCGGGCGCCCCGTCGGGTGGTGGGACTACCACGATCAGCACGGCAACATCGTCGTGCGCACCATCCGGTTCGAGCCGACCGGCGCCGGCAAGACATTTCGCCAGTGCCGCCCGAATGGCGTCGGCTGGGAATGGTCAACGAAAGGCATCCAAGTCCCGCTCTATCATTTGCCCGAGCTGCTGCGCGCCCCCAAGGATGCGGACGTGTTCCTGGTCGAGGGCGAGCGGAAGGCGGAAGCGCTGCGCGACTGGGGCCTGGTCGCGACATGCTCGATCATGGGCGCCAACAAGTTCCGCGCGCACAACGCCCAGACGCTCGCCGGGCGCAACGTCGTCATCCTGGCCGACAACGATAAGGCGGGGCGCGAGCATGCCGAACTCGTCGCACGTCTCCTGAAAGCCGTCGGCACCACTTTCCGTTTCCTCGATCTGCCCGGCCTGCCCGAAAGCGGCGATATCCTCGATTGGATCAAGGCCGGCGGCACGAAGGAGGAGTTCCAGCGCCTGGCAGCCAAAACAGAGCTGCCCCACGAAGAACCTATCATCGGTATCCGCCCCTACACCGCGTCTGGACTGGAAAGTCGCGAGTTCATGCCAATCAACTGGATCGTGCCGGACCTCATCCCGGAGGGCCTGACCGTCCTGGCCGGCAAACCCAAGATCGGCAAGTCCTGGATGGCCCTTGGTATCGCTCTTGGCACATCCCGCGGCCGGGAAGTCCTCGGCCGTTTCGTCAGTCAGCGCGCCGTCCTCTACCTCGGCCTGGAAGACAACGAACGTCGGATGCAGAGCCGCATCCGGCAAATCCTCGGTCCCGCCATTACAAATTGGCCGGCAAATCTACAAATCGCCCACCGCCTACGGCCTATCGACGACGGCGGTATCATCGATCTCGAACAGTGGATGGCCGAGAACCCCGAAACCGGCGTCATCATCATCGATACGCTCGGCAAAGTGCGCGGCATGAAGCAGCGCAACGAGGAGCCCTATCAATACGACTACCGGCTTGTCGGAGCCCTGCAAGAATTCGCAATCCGGCACCGCATCGCCGTCATCGTCGTCCACCACGTCCGCAAATCTGCGGCTGAAGACGTGCTCGACCAGGTGTCCGGAACTACCGGCATCGCCGGTGCCGCCGATACCGTCATCGTCCTCGGCACCACCGACAAGGGCTGCCGCCTCTACGCCCGCGGCCGCGATAGCGAGTGCGTCGATTGGCTCGTCGAAATGGACCCCGACACCGGCATCTGGGCCGTGTTGGGCGACTACGAAGAAACTGACGACAGCCTCGTCGGCATGCGCCGGCGCATCATCGAGCTGCTCGTCTCAGCCAAGCGGCCCATGACACCCAAAGAGATCGCTACTCGGCTGAGCGAGAGCCCGAACAATATCAAGCAGCGGTTGTTCAAAATGCGCAAAGCCGGATTGGTCCAGCGCACCGCCCACGGCTGTTACGAGCCAATCGATATTGCAACGAAGTGGCCTGCTGATAACCCAGAGTAACCCTGTAACTTTGATAACTATGATAACTTCGATAACCCAAAGTTGCTCAAACCCCTTTACGGCGGAATGAACCTGTATGGGAACGAAGGGTAACTCTCGGTTATCAAAGTTATGGAAGTTATCGGTTACTCTGTACAGGCCGAGAGTAACCGTACAGGCCGAGAGTAACCTCCTTTTGAGCTTTTGGCCAGGAATTAGAGTAGATTTTTCTCCCAACTCCGGGTATTGTAATCAAATATTCCACATGGGCGTTCGGTTTTGTCGTTTGGTCGCGGTGGTAAGAGGCCGGGTGCGGGTCGCCCGTTTGGCACTGGCGGGACCGGTAATCCGCTGAGGAAGCTGGCCAAAGAGCGTCAGGTGGCGCGGCAGGCCACTCGACAGACGTTGGCCGACATGCTGGCTTACACCACGGATGATCCGGCCATGCGCGCGCTGGAGCTGGCTCGCGATCCCAATCTGGATCCGCGCCTCAGGGTCGAAATCTACCTGGGCTTGGCGCCATTCGTGCACCCGCGGCTGATCCACGCCACAAGCGAGAACAACACCACCGTCACCATCAACGACAAATCGGTCATCGGCGAGCTGTCCGGGCTCGTGCGAGCCGTCAGAAAACGCCGTGAGACTGTAACGATTGAGCATCAGCCCACCGCCGCCGAGGGTGACGACTGATGCATTTCTGGCTTCAGCAACGTGGGCTCATATCGTGGGACAAATCGGCATCGCCGGTGCAAGCCACTGAAAAGCCCGCATTGATGACGGAAACTGTCTCCGCACGCGAGCGGAATTTCCGCAGGTCGGCGAATTTCTGACCGAAACGAACATCGAATTTCGGCGCTTCCAACACCTCGGCGCCAAGGTTGGTCGCGGCTGCGCTTTCGGGGCTTCGGCATGCGACCGGGCGCAGCTGTCGGCGATACCTGCAGAGCGGTATCACGCTGTCCGCCAATGGCAGCCGGGCTTGGGCACGTGATAGCATGTCAGGTGCCACCACGAGATCTGCGCGACTTGAAGGAAGCCGGCGTCGGTGTTCCGGCTGCGAGCGGCGGGCCGTGGCTCGCTGTCGGTGGATCCACACGAGATCGGCGTGTTTCGTGCAGGCGCGCCGAGGCCGGTGTGAGGCGCGCGAGCGTGGCGCGGCATCGGCGGCCTCAACTGCTGGCTGGGGTGGGAATGGACACTGCCAGCTGACGCCGGCGAGTATCCCGGGCTGCGCCAGCATCACGGCCGGTGCGCTGCACGGCGCTGGCTCCCGGGCGGCGGGCTTCGCTGCGGGTGCGGGGCCCGGCCTTCCATTCCAGGAATCGGCGCGCCGCCCTTGACGTGCCGGTGTAACTGCGGGCTGGCGGGTTCCGCGGTCCGCGCCGGTTCAACCAGGTCGGCGTCGTTGCATAATCCGCCGAAGGCCGGTGGTGCGGGCGGCCGGCGACCCGGACGGCTGCCCCCGCCGGCTCTCACCCGACCGTTGGTGTCAGGAATGGCCGCTGGGCCAAAGGCGGACTGCTCACGCGGACGTATCCCGAAGGTCGAGGTCCTCGGCGTTTGACCCCGAGGGTTATGCGGTTTCGGCCAGAGGCTGCCAGACGCGGGAGCGTGGCTGCCGGACCCGACACACCCCCGCTGGGGCTGCGGCGGCATGCGACGCCTGTCTTATGCTCGGCCGGGACGGGGTTTGGTAGGCGCATGAACGAGAAGCAGCATGAGACGGAACATCGGCGTGCGGCGCTTCGGGCGGCGACGGCGGTGAGGCGGCGCTACCCCGAGCGGACCGACTTCGTCCTGAGCCGCTGGCGTGAGTTGTGCGCGCAGGCGGAGGCCTTGCCGGCCGGGCATGAGCTGCGGAGGCATTGGGGCCAGGCGTGTGACGAATTCTCGAGCTACGACCGAGGGGTACCGGGGATGAGCAGACAACCGCCGGCGGATGTTGTGGCGAAGCGCGCAAGTTCGGACGAAGGGATCGGTTAGTTACAGAGGGAAGCAGCAATCCGGCCAGGTGGATGGGATGCCGGCGGCGCGTGCCAAGCTGGCCGAGCTGCGGCGCACCGAGGGCGAGGCGCAGCGGCGGGCGCGGTTTT
Source organism: uncultured Pseudomonadota bacterium (assembly GCA_963822675.1). GTDB lineage: Bacteria > Pseudomonadota > Alphaproteobacteria > Acetobacterales > Acetobacteraceae > CAWGIP01. The sequence goes on from CAWGIP010000030.1 coordinate 53,277, forward strand.
GGCGCCGTTCGATAGCGACCGAGGCTGAGCCATGCCGGAGCTGAGCGGATGCGGAGTATGCCGCGGGCAGGCGAGCGATCCGGATGGGCAGCCATGCCACCCGGCTACCATCGCAGCCCGCCGGCGGTGACCGAGCCACCCCCGAATAGCACCAGCACGCCGCCACGCCGCCAGCGCCGGCAGCGCCGGCAGCGCCAAGCCGGCAGCCTGCGCGCGGGTTGTCGGACGCGGAGTATCGAGCGGCGCGTGCGGGCGATCCGGCGGGGCGAGCCGCCGCCGAGCTGAGTAACGGACGCAGAATTGCGTCCGGTTTAAACAGACGATAGAACCCCCATTATGATGGGGGAGCCGGTTATAGAGGACAAGGACTAGCGCCATGTCGCTACCGAAAGAATATGAAAGCTGATCGACCACGGCCTGCCGCCCGAGCTCGTGCGGCATACGAAGACGCGCATCGGCGTCGCGGGGAGACGGCGGAGCATTGCTCGGGCCAAGCGCAAGGTCGCGGATGCACATCTGGGCGGCAGGATTTAGTTGCGCATGAAGCCAGCGGCGATCGGATATCGGCGAGCAGCGGCGGCGGCCGCGACGGCGGTGAGAGATGCCCAGGCACACTGCGAGCATCTGGAGCGGTTTTCGCAGCGTTGACAAGCAATTCCGCGAGTTGGAAGCGAGTTTTGAGGGCCGAAGGCCAGAGCTACGCGGCGGTGATGGAGCGGCGATATGACAAGAGATCGCGGTTGCGGCGGAGTTTGATATGGTGACGGCGGCCATGGCTGCGGCATGGCGAGGTAGCGTGACGCGGGCGAGCTGTGATCCCGGTGTGCCGCAGCGTCGCTCCGTTGCCGCCCATTTGCGCGCCGATTTCGGTGGCGAGTTTGGCAATTTGCCGTAAGTTTCCTGCGCAGTCCGAGGCGCAAGAACGTGCCTTATGGCGCAGACCTGCGGTGCCCCAAGCGGCGGAGTAGCGCGGTGAGCAGAGGTCACGCGCGTCTCCGCAAGGTGCGGCAGCAGGCCGAGTTGCGCAATCAGCGCTGTGGCGAGCGAGGAGGCGGCGAAGCGGGAGAAGGAAGCGAGCGCAAGTGGGGCGCGCGGCCTTTACAGTCGGTTGTTGAGCCGCGGCGGTGACGGGCTGCGATTGGCTGCGAGGGACACGTAGCCTGGCCCTCACGGCGGGCTGGACTTAACCGACGGAAAGACGCGTCGGTCTAGGCAGGGCGCGGCCCGGTTCGGCTGGGCGCGGCTCGGCCGGGTTGGGCGGTCGTGGCCAAGCGTGGCGAGGCGGGGCCCGGTTCGGCGGGTCATGGCCTGGCGGTCGAGGGCGGCGTGGCATGACATCTGCTGCCACCGCCGCTGATCCTGGCCTTGATTTGGCCGCCGAACTTGCCAGTTTGACTGATCAAGAATTGCGTGAGGTATTTTCCGGCCTGTCGCCGGAGAAGCGGGAGCACGTGCGTTACATCTGGCGCTTGTGGGCTCGGCCGGACCAGTTTCCGCCGCCGGGGAGTGGCGTATTTGGCTGCTGCTTGGCGGGAGCGGAAGCGGCAAGACGCGCCTGCGGTCATCCGTGGCTTGTTGAGCCGGGCAGGCATGCGCAGATTGGCATAATCGGTCCGACGAGGATGCTGTTCGTCGCGTTAGGTTGAAGGCCCCAGCGGCATTTTGGCGATGGCTCCGTCGTGGGCCGGACCGGTGTATGAGCCCACGCAAGAGGCGTCTGGTTTGGCCGAACGGCGCGATCGCGCATCTGTTTTCCGGCGAGGAACCGGAGCGGTTACGCGGTCCGAATCTCAGTTGCTTTGGATTGACGAACTCTGTGCATGCTCGACTGGCACGCAAGAACGCTGTGGCGATGGCGCAATTGGCGTTGCGGGTGAACGGCCCGAGGGCGACTGCCGCGGTGCATCGTCAGCACCACGCCGAAAGCGACCAGCTGTTGCGAGAGATTGTTGCATCGCCGACGACTGCGATAACGCGCAGCCGGACGATGGACAATGCGCCGAACCTCGATGCATCCACGTCTGGAGTATCTGCTGACAAATATGAAACACGACACTGGGCAGGCAGGAACTCGAAGCGGAAATTCTCGATGACATCGAAGGTGGTTATGGAACCGGGCGATGTTGGACGAATGCCGGGTCGTCCAAGGTGGAGCTTAGCTTTTTACGTCGCGTTGTGGTGGCCGTCGACCCTGCTGGCGGGTACGAGCAAGAGTCACGCCGAAACCGGGATTGTACGTGGCGGGTATAGGCGAGGACGGGCATTGTTACATCTGGCCGACATGTCGGGGCACTTCAGCCCGGACCGGTGGGCGAAGGGCGCCATCGATGCGTATCACAGCTACAGAGGCGGACCGGATCGTTGCTGAGGGCAAATTTCGGTGGTGAGATGGTGCGGGAGACCATCCGGGCGGCCGGTGCTGCGGCGGTACCGGTGACGCTGGTGAGTGCCAGCCGTGGCAAGCAACTCGAGCGGAACCGGTCGTGGCCCTCTACGAGCAGCAGCGCGCGCATCACGTCGGCAGCCCGCTGTCGGGGCTTGAGGATCAAATGTGCGGTTGGTGCCCGACTGAGCCCGGTCCGAGCCCGGACCGCGTCGATGCGTTGGTATGGACCGTAACTGAGCTAATGCTGGCGGCGCAGGTCAAGCCGGCGCGGTTTGCGCATGTCGATTGGATGCAGCGATGAGCAAAAGTGCAGACGCATACAGCGACACTTTCGAGATTGTGTTCTCGTTGCTGCAGATGATTGCGGAAGACCCGATGCTGCGTCCGTCGCATCGCGTGACGGCGCGGCAGCAGCTATGGAAGCTGTTGCAGCCACTTTGCTCGTCGTCCCTGGCGAAGTCTGCGCCAAATTTTCTGGCACCAGTGCCGGATGCTCTCGTGGGTCACGACCACGCCGCGCTCCGCTAGGATCTGATTGAAGCGGCCCCCTAATTGACCGGACAGGGTGTACCCCTTGGGCAAGAACCAGGAGTATGCCTGTGTCTATGACTGGGAAGAACGACCGGGTGGAGGTCATCACCTCGGTGCAGCGCCGGAGGCGCTGGACGCCGGAAGAGAAGATCCGGATCGTCGAGGAGACCTATCTGCCCGGCATGAGCGTGTCGCTGGTCGCCCGCCAGCACGGCATTGCCGGCAACCAGCTGTTCACCTGGCGCCGGCTGATGGCGCAAGGCGCACTCACCGCGGCAAGCGCCGGCGGAGGAGGTCGTTCCGGCCTCGGAGTATCGCGTCCTCGAAGCGCAGGTTCGTGAGCTCCAGCGCCTGCTCGGCAAGAAGACGATGGAGAACGAGCTGCTGCGTGAGGCGGTCTCCCGGGCCGCAGGCCCAAAAAAACTGTTGTTGCGCTCGAGCTCGTTGCCGAAGAGGTGGCCAGTGAGCACCGTCGCCGACGCGATCGGCATCTCGCGTCCACACCTGTCGGCAATGCGCCAGCGCCAGCGAGCCTCGCACGGCGCGGACGCCCGCCGCTGCCCGATGCCGAACTCGTCGCCGATATCCGGACGCTGATCGCTGGAGCTGCCGACCTACGGCTATCGCCGCGTCCACGCGCTGCTCCGCCGCCAGGCGGAAGAAGACGGGCGCGCAGCGCCCAATCCAAAGCGCGTCTATCGCGTCATGAAGCTGCATGGCCTGCTGCTCCAGCGGCACAGCGGACGTGGCGAGGAGCGGCGCCATGACGGACGCATCGCCGTCGATACCCGCAACACCCGCTGGTGCTCGGACGGGCTCGAGATCGGCTGCGACAATGGCGAAAAGGTCCGCATCGCCTTCGCGCTCGACTGTTGCGACCGCGAGGCCATGGGCTTCGTCGCGACCACCGGCGGCATCACCGCCGAGGACGTGCGCGATCTCATGGTCGCCACCGTCGAACATCGCTTCGGCCAGGTGAACCGATTACCCACGAGGATCGAATGGCTGACCGACAACGGCAGCTGCTACACCGCCCACGACACCCGCGCTTCGCTCGCGATATCGGCCTGATCCCGCGCACCACGCCCGTCAACAGCCCGCAAAGCAACGGCATGGCCGAGGCGTTCGTGCAACTTCAAACGCGATTATGCCCGGTTCGCCCCGGCCCGACGCCAGGACGGTCGTCGAAAGCTCGACGGCTGGTTCGAGCCACTACAACATGGTGCACCCGCACAAAGCGCTCTGCGCTATCGCCGCGAGAGTTCCGTGTCCTGGTGAGAATGGTGCGACCGATCTTGCGGTCGGCGCACCGCGGCGATCGCATCACGGCAAACCGTTCACCGGCGGGATCGGGTCAAGCCCGTCAGCCGCGCGCAGCGCGGAGACGCGAAGCGTCTGGCTTGACGCGAGCACGGCCGTGGACCACCAATAACAACTACGTCCTGTCCGGTTTTTCGGGGGCAACTACACAGCTCAACATCCCGCAAGCTGAGACTGAACACGTGATACAGCCAGACGGCGTGGCTGATAATCTCGGCCGGAAAGCGATGGCGAAGATAAGAGGCGGGCGGCGGCATAAATGTAGCCATGGCTACAAGGTTACGGAAAGTGCATGGTGCGTCTCAGGAATGCGGTTGCGGAATTTGGCAATGCCAGTCGCAGCCATGCCATAAGCTTCGGCCCGGCGGCTGGAAGAGAAAGCGGACTGCAAGAAGGACATCAATTGTGACACGCGTCACAGCTCACAGAAACTCGGTCCAGCTAATGCCTCTGGCGCCGCAAATAGTTGTGGCCGAACCAGCGGGCGCAACAATAACGAAATCGCTGCTTTGGGAGGAAACAAGTCATGAGCGGAACCACAACACCAAGTCCTGCTGAAGTGCAGGCGGGCCAGCAAGCAGCAGCAAGCCTGTTCGCTCGGGCGCAGGCCCTGAGCGACACCATCGATAGCGGCTCTTCAACGGTCGCGGCTGACCTGACAGCGATGAACCCGCTTATTGATGCGGTACTTTCTTTGGACAATCAGCTTTTGTCAGAGGATGTGCCGTTTACGGTGCTTTCGTCGGACAATGAGACGTTGTTCAGCCCTGTAACCAACCCTACCGGCTATGCGGGTGAAACAGCATTTGCTGCGAACCTCAAGGCATTTAACGTGCGTGATGCTGCGCCCCCAACGGGCAACCTTACAGATCCAATTTCTTTCGTTCAGGCGCGGTTGGGAGCCGTTAGTGAGCTAATACCACGTATTAGCAATGCAGCACCTTCTGGCACGGGCGGTGGAATTTCGATCATCGCAACCGACGCTGATAAACTCGCAAACACACCGCCTGCATCGACCCCCAATACGATAGCCGGGAGCCAACCATCCACTACCACTCCGTTCACCTTCACTGCGACGCGCACAGGAGACACCACCCAAGCGGGAACAGCGACCTGGTCCGTCGCCGGATCAGGGGCCAATCCGGTTCCGGCGGGAGATTTCCAGGCAACCTCGGGAACCGTGAATTTCGCGGCAGGTCAGGCCAGCCAGACGCTGACTGTCAATCTGGGACCGCATGTCACCCTGGCAAAACCGAATGACGGTTTTACGGTGACGGTGACTGATGCGGCAGGTCACACCGCAAGTGCCAACGGCAATGTTCAAGGGGTTGGCACGCCCTCCGCAGCGGTTCTGGCCGATCTAGCGAATGCGGCATACACGCCAGCGACCGCCAATGTGGATGGGTACACGCAAATCCAAGGCAGCACGGCTGCCTACAATGCTGGGCTGATCGAGCCGGCCTCGCCGAATCTCGGCGGGACTCCAAACGGCTTTTTTGCCGAGGCACTCCAAGACGGTAATCAGGTTGTGGTGGCGATTCGCGGCACAATATCCTCCCTATTCGAATATCAGCAATGCCGCCCTGAACCTCCTTGCCGATGCCTCATGGAAGGGCACTACGCCGAACTCCACCTTAGCACAGGACGTCGGACTAGCAGCGCAGTTCCTTGCGCAAGTAAAGGCGAAATTTCCTGACGCGACGCTGACCCTCACCGGACATTCCCTGGGCGGCGGAATTGCCCAGCTCCTAAGTGATGTATCCGGAATACCGGCGATCACGTTCAATGCTCCGGGAGCCAAGCAATTCGAACCGGCTTTGGCCGCTCAGTTGCAACCAGCCGCAAAGCTCAATCCGGGTCCGGCGCAACCGAATGACATCAATTACCACGTCTACGGGGATCAGGTCTCGTTAGCGGGAATACCTATTGGCCAGCAGATCACGCTTACGAGTCCCAACGGTGGCGGGTGGAGCAATGCGCTTGCGAACCACCTAATGACAACTGGTGTTCTCCCAGCCCTCGGCAAACTGTGGACAGGACCGCCGGATACCCCATTGGCGGGGCTGTTGTTCCCGAGTCTATACGGCGGACCCAAATGTCCAGACCCTTGCGCCGATACCTGTCAACCTCAATCAGCAGGGCGGCGAAGATCCGAGCGGCGCGAACACGTTTACCGTGACCGAGGCGCCTGGGTCTGTGCCGTTGTCATCAATTACGCTCCCGACCGACCCTATGGACGGCGTTGCGTCCTATTCCCTGACATTCCTCTCAGGAAGCACACCAACCACGGCACAAACTGTCACACCAGGTCAGGACGTGCCGGTGCCAGCAGGAGTTGATGGATTTTCCTACACAGCCCTCGACGCGAGCGGCAATCCCGTCATCGTGGCCAGTGAAGGGATCATAGGTCTTACCTTTGGGGCATCGGGCACTTTTGGAGATACGATCACAGCATCAAATGTCTCCGGCAACATCTTCATCCTCACCAACGGGCAGAACCTCACTACCTACGTCCCCAACGCGGCGGTCAGCGGGGCAGGGAACAACAGCGTTTTCCTCGGTGGTACCGGACAGACTTTCTCAAGCGATGGCAACGCCGTCCTCGTCGTCAACGCCGGTTCCACGGTGTGGACAAATGGAGGCGTTTATTCCAGCGAGGGAATTTTCGGCACCGGTAATGCTGTAGGTCTCGGCGCCTCAATCGACCTTGTCTGGGACAATAGTGGCGGCGGGAACAGCGTCATCCCACGCGCCGGCGACATCACTCTCATCGGCGGCCCGGGGCTCCAAAACGATAGCCTGAACTTGTCGAATATTCTCGGTGCAACACAGTGGGACGGAAGCGGCAGCACACTGCTGGATTACCTCCACATCGTTCCGACCGGCGCGCCGGAATGGCCGGCTGCTATTGGTTACTCCACGACTGCTAACGGAACCTTCCAGCTCGCTGCTTTTGTCGAGAACATGACCCCACAGCAGGTAGCCGCTCACGTCGGCGTCCTCTAGGTATCGGTAGGTACTCGGTGCGCTCGCGCCCATCGATGCCGATCGCATGCAGCGATTCGGTGGCCCGCTGCGCGGACGGCGGGCTGCTGACGATGATCCGGGCGCTGAACGTGCCGGTGCAGGGCGCCGGGGCGGGCGAGGAGTAGGTGGCCTTGCTGCCCTTAGGATCAAGGCCGGGAGGCAGCCCGCCTACCGATGCTGTTGATCACAGTATTCCGGTGGCCAGGGCGGTGACGGTGCTACACAAAAACCCCGTTGTGGGTACGAGTATGCGTAACCGTAGGGATATCCGTAGCCGTAGGGATACCCCCATCCGTAACCGTAGAACGGTCCAACCCCGAAGAAGCCACCCGCGAAAAAGGCGCGATTGTGAAAGCCATGGTGAAAGCCGTGGTGGCCGAAGCCACCATGAAAACCGCCTCCATGAAAACCGCCGTGGGAATTAGCAAATGCCGGCGTAGCGATGAGGGGCAGCGCTAACGCTGCCAGACGGATGCATTTGACCATTTGCAGCCCACTCCTGGGGGCCCGTACCGTCGGACGCCTTACCAGACATGGGAATTCCGTTCCCACGACTTCAAAAAATGGCGACTTTGAAATTCCACGTCCCCAATGCTGAAACCAGCATTGCGCCCTGCGGTGATTGTGCCCGAACCCTGCCCCGCTAGATTCCCCGCAGGTCCAAGCCTCCGCGTATCGTCACGGCCCGCCCGCCGAGCCGGATCAAGCGCCGAGGGAGCAAGCCACCGCTATCGAGCCCAAGGCTGGCCGGGTGGTCTATGCGCCCAAGCGGAAGCACCCGGTGCTGAACGAGCTGCTGAGGCTCAATCCCGATGGAACGCGGCGGCGGGACTGACGATCAGCCGCTGCCGACGCCGCGGAGCATGCTGCGGACGCCGCGCAGCACTCTGGAACTGACCTGCCGCTCCTGCCTGCATCAGGCGACGGCGGACCTGGCTGCTCTCTGTGCGGGGCGACGTGCCGATCGCGCATCTGCTCTGGAAGTGCTCGAAGTGCGGCTCGCGCAGCGTCTCGGCTGTGGTTACGGGCGAGCACAGGCCTGGTGTGACCGGTCGCGGAGTTCCTGCTTCTCTGGCTCTTAACCTGATGTTAGGTGTGTTTCTTTCGGCTGGGACAAACCGCTTTGTCGCTATCACTGTGCCACGGATCAAGCCAAAGAAGTTTCATTATCCTTCCGACCCTGATCCCGTATAGGCGGACGGCGCCTTCCAATCGAAGAGAGAACACCGACTCCACGTCATCCATTTTTTTCTCGGCAAGGCGCTTCCGGGCCTTCAATGACAGGTCAGGGACCTTTACTGGATGGCTGTTCGTTCCAGATGCTCTACCGCCCGCAGCGGACACAATTTGGCCCCAAGTCATAGTCTCGATCGATTGAAGATGGATGCCGAGATGCTTGCCGCAGTCGGCGGCAACGCAAGCTGATATCCCCCACGGGCCATCATAGTCGAACGTTGACAGAATCCAGACTGGAGTTTCGTTCTCCGAGCTGCCAAGGTCACATCCTCGGACTTCCTTCGAAGAGGAACCCCTGTCTGCCGCACGCGGAACTATTTTCTTCTTTTTGGACAAAATTACCTAAGGCTGGAATAGTACTCTGACAGTAGATTCGAGCGTGATCTCGTGGTTGCCACGCTCTCCAGGGGAAAGGCCCGCCCGAGCGTCTGTCCAAGGGCGCTCCTTGTGTGTCAGTTCGCTAAGATGCTGCCCACTAAACTTGCCGTAGAAGCTGATTACAACATCGATGGATTTTTTCTGCATTGCTCAGGTTCCGAATATCACCGCCTGGAACCTTCGAAATAGAGAACTGTCCGCGATGCAGTTCGTATAGGTCAAGGCACACAGGGCCATTCGCCCACGCTTCAATACGGGAGGGAAATAGCCTCTCGTCTTCCCAGACAGAGTGCCAAGCTTGGGCATAATAGACGAGCTTTTGGAGCTTCCAAGTCGATGTCGTTCCGATCTTCTCGAGGATGTATTGGGCGACATCCTTCACACCAGCCATTTGTCGTCCCCCCCGATTTTACCCCCGATCACCTTGAGGCGAAGGTCCTCGCGTGTCGACTAACTCTCGAATCCAAAGTCAACCAGCATGTGGGGCGCCAATACAAGATCGACGCTCCAGGTGCTCTCACCATTTCGTGAGGGCCCGCGTCCAGCGCAGCTCGCGTGAGTGCGGCTTACGCCTTCACTTTTGCTGGTTTCGTGATGCGGGTTTGGGCCTCCGTATCCTCGTAGCTCAAATTCCGCAATGCCGGGCGGCGGCGCGCTCGGCATGAACTACCAGGGCAGGATGCGGGCCAAATGGGCGCTTCGGGCGCGCCCGTGGCGGCAGCCATGCGGCGCGCATTGTGGTGGCCCTGCTGCTGCTCGTGGTGCTGGGGGTGATGGCGCTTGGCCCGGCGATCGCGCCGTCGAACCATGCCGCGCAGACCTGCGCCGAGGCGAGCCTGCCGGGCAGCGAGGCAGCCAACGCGGCCCTTGAATGCGGCCACGCTGCCGGTGCAGCAGGGAGGAGCGGGCGCTGCGGTTCTGGGCGCGTCGGGAGGGGCAGAGCGATGGTGGGTGGCAGACGTGGAGTGGGACGACCGGCATGACCGGACAAAGTCGTTGACCGCTGGTAAGCTTTGTCCTGGAAAGGCGGGCCGGGTGCGGATTGCTCCTCGCCGGCCCAAGGTTGCCTAGTAGTAATCCGTAGCCGGGCGTGAGGGAGGTGCTTCGAGAACCCCGCCCGGCTGACCTTCAACACTGAGGGGAGTTGAAGGCCGACCGCATACAACACCACTGGCGCGGGTTCTTCAATCGCCGATAGATGTCCCGCGCCAGTTTCTCTCGTTTTTGGATTGCTCAAGCGATCTGCTACACGCGAGAACAGCGGGCGAGACACGCAGGGTATGTCGTGAGGCTTAGAATGACGGGCTGAAGCCGCGATCGGATAAAACGACCCCACGTCGCCCGCTAGTCACTCGGACCATAACCCCTTGATGGACATGGCCCCGATTACGAGCTGAATATGTGACTAACGCCTTGATTACGCAGTTTACTCAGGCAATTCGTAATCAGTAGGCCCTCGGTTCAAATCCGAGCGTCGGCAGAAATAAATCAGTCCCTTACGGAGCACATCGCGAAAATTTCGCCGAAAATGTCCGTCTGGTGTCCGCAAAACCGGGACTGTCGGCGACACCAAACCACGGGTCCCGAAGGAGGACGAATCGGAAGGTCAGCTGCCGCTCGAAATTCGCCTGCCGGTCGCGCGCCACCTGCAGCTCCCGCATGCCGGCGCCGGTGAGCACGGTCTTGCGGGCAGTGACCGTCGCGATGGTTGCGCGGCCAGTCCCGCCCGCTTCCGGTCGCTCGGCGGTCAGGTGCTGATCCATTTTTCGGCATTGAGGACCCGCTCGGCCAATGCCTTTTTCAATTCATCCAGCAGGCCATCCTGAGCAAACACATCCTGGGGGCCTTTCCCGCCAGCAACTCCTGGATCAGCTGGCTCCGGATCGCCATACGTCCCTCCACGCCTCAGGGGTAACCTATGACCTCCCACAGAACTCCGACAGCCCCCTGGCGCGTCGGTTCGAAACCGTTGAGGAACTGCGCCTCGCCCTGCTCGACTTCCGCAAGACCTACAACGCCACATGGGATCGAGCGGCACGGGTTCTTGTCCCCAGCCGCCGTGTGGCAAAACCAGCTTCACCCCGCCGCACTTGCCGCGTTGGCTTCAACAAGGTGTCCCAAGGACCGCGGGACAGCATCATCCAAGCCGCTTGCGTTAAGCCGGCCCTCGGCGCCATGCTCAAGCGAGCAGAACCCGTCAGGCTCTGCCTTAGCAGGAGAACGCAAAATGATCCGCCTATCTGCCGCCGCGCTGCTTCTGATACTCACCGCAATGCCGGCCTTCGCCTGCGAGTACAACCAGTCCGCTTCCACTGACACCCAGTCAAGGACCGCCACATCTCAGCCAGCAAATGGTCACGCGACCCAGGGCACGAAGCATTCGCAATCGTAGCCCATTGTGAGAACGGTGCGGACGCACAACCCCGGCCATTGAACCGACCCTGTGAGCACACCCAAAAGCAACCGGCCGCCTCTCAGGGTCGCCGGCGTTTTTATCCCTCACGGGGAGGACGCGGGACCCTCGACCCCATCCCGTGTGTTTTCCCAGTTCTCCAGCCACTGGATCAAATCTCCAGCGACAGGGGTGGTCCTCGGAGAGTCAGGGGAGATTCATGAAATATGCCCAGAATAGCATTGATAGATTGTTTCGACGGTATGTTCGGCGAGCCCGTGGCTTGGTATGCCTTCCGCGCTGCCTATGGCGGCGCTACATGGCGTACCCGCGCTGAGCCGCGGGGGGGGGCGTCGGGGGCCCCCCCGTTTTCCCCTTGTCGGGGCCGTGTAGCGTGCCCCGATGAAGGTCTGGACAGAGAAGGACAAGGCACCCAACCCCGGCGGAAGGGGTGGCCAGCACCTGAAGGTGCAGCGGCTTGCTAGGGAAGCAACCCGAATGCCATGGCCAGCTGATCGAGCTGATGGGCTATGAGCGCGTTGCCTCGGTTCCTGACTGATCTGCCTCGGGCCGCCGTCGCTTGACGGACCAGCAGTGGACCGCGATCGGGGCGGATATCGCTAACCTGAAACAGGATGGCCAAGGTGTTTGCGCTCAGATCAACTCTTTCGCGTTTTGGATTGGTGGCCGCGCTCATGATGGCTGGGTGCGGCCGCGGTCCCACTCCCTACCTTCGCGTCCCGCAATATGCCCCTGCCGGCATCCAGGCGTCCCCTGATGGCGATCCGCCTGCTATCCGAACTGAGCGCCGTAGCAACTAGAGCGGTCCCTGGGTGACTGGAATGGGGGGATTCCGGCACGGGGGCGATCTGTAATTCACCGGCTTCCGGTTGCGTGGACCGGAGGCGAGATGACCTGGCGACGGGGCAAGGCGTATTCGCAGGATTTGCGGGATCGGATTCTTGCGGGCGTGGACGGCGGACTGAGCGTGTGCCAAGCGGCCAAGCTGTTTCGGGTGAGCATCTCCTACGTCTCCAAGGCGGTCTCGCGGCGCCGACAGACCGGTGAGAGTGCGGCGCGTCCGCAACGGGGGCACGTGCGGCCGAAATTGGCCCCGCTCCAGGATGCCATCCGCGCCGAGGTGGAGCGCCGAGCGGATGTCACCCTGGCCGAACTGGCGATTTGGCTGCACCGGACGCATGCCGCCTCGGCCAGTTCGGGACTGCTGTCGCGCACGCTGGCCCAACTGGGGCTGACGCGAAAAAAAAGTCGCAGCGCGCGGCGGAGCAGGACCGTCCCGAGACGGCCGCCGCACGCGAGGCATGGCGGGCGGGGCAACCGGAGTTGAACCCCGCCAAGCTTGTCTTCATCGACGAGACCTGGGCAACGACCAACATGGCCCGCCGCTATGCGCGCGGCCGGCGCGGCGCGCGCGTGGTCGCGGCGGTGCCGCACGGACGTTGGCGGACCTCGACTTTTATCGCCGGCTTGCGCCAGAACGGTCTCACTGCTCCCGGTCTGTTCGACGGTGCGATCAACGGCGAGCTGTTCGTAGCCTATGTCGAGCGGGTCCTGGCGCCGACGCTATCGGCGGGCGACATCGTGATCATGGACAATCTGGGCTCGCACAAGGTGGCGGGCGTGCGGGAGGCGATCGAGACGCGTGGAGCCGAACTGCGGTTCCTGCCGCCATACTCGCCGGATCTCAACCCCATCGAACAGGCATTCGCGAAACTGAAGGCCCTGCTACGCGCGAAGGCAGCGCGCAAGCTAAGTTCCCTGTGGTTTGCAGTGAGAAAACTGCTGCACCGATTTACCCCGTCCGAATGCTCGAACTATCTCGCACACTGCGGCTATCGCCAGTCACCCTAAAATCGCTCATAGGCACGGCGCGCGACCGCGCCCCGACCGCCCCACAGAACAGACCACGCCGCCCACCTCCCACCCGAACCAGCAAGGTTGCACCAACGGTTTGATGGTTACGACCGGAACAGAGATGGCCGAAATCGGAGTTTTTCAGCGGACTGCTAATAATAAAACTGCCCGTATTCGCGCGTCCATAACACCCGCCGTAAGCACCGTAGCCGTAGCTGCCGTATTCGCTGGGTCCGTAGTCGGCGCACCCAGCCACCGTGAGCGCGGCCAGCAATCCGAAACGCGAAAGCTGAGGCCAAAATGGTACCGAGCGTGTCTAGAGCGATTTTAGGGTGACTGGCGATAGCCGCAGTGTGCGAGATAGTTCGAGCATTCGGACGGGGTAAATCGGTGCAGCAGTTTTCTCACTGCAAACCACAGGGAACTTAGCTTGCGCGCTGCCTTCGCGCGTAGCAGGGCCTTCAGTTTCGCGAATGCCTGTTCGATGGGGTTGAGATCCGGCGAGTATGGCGGCAGGAACCGCAGTTCGGCTCCACGCGTCTCGATCGCCTCCCGCACGCCCGCCACCTTGTGCGAGCCCAGATTGTCCATGATCACGATGTCGCCCGCCGATAGCGTCGGCGCCGGTCCCTGCTCGACATAGGCTACGAACAGCTCGCCGTTGATCGCACCGTCGAACAGACCGGGAGCAGTGAGACCGTTCTGGCGCAAGCCGGCGATAAAAGTCGAGGTCCGCCAACGTCCGTGCGGCACCGCCGCGACCACGCGCGCGCCGCGCCGGCCGCGCGCATAGCGGCGGGCCATGTTGGTCGTTGCCCAGGTCTCGTCGATGAAGACAAGCTTGGCGGGGTTCAACTCCGGTTGCCCCGCCCGCCATGCCTCGCGTGCGGCGGCCGTCTCGGGACGGTCCTGCTCCGCCGCGCGCTGCGACTTTTTTTTCGCGTCAGCCCCAGTTGGGCCAGCGTGCGCGACAGCAGTCCCGAACTGGCCGAGGCGGCATGCGTCCGGTGCAGCCAAATCGCCAGTTCGGCCAGGGTGACATCCGCTCGGCGCTCCACCTCGGCGCGGATGGCATCCTGGAGCGGGGCCAATTTCGGCCGCACGTGCCCCCGTTGCGGACGCGCCGCACTCTCACCGGTCTGTCGGCGCCGCGAGACCGCCTTGGAGACGTAGGAGATGCTCACCCGAAACAGCTTGGCCGCTTGGCACACGCTCAGTCCGCCGTCCACGCCCGCAAGAATCCGATCCCGCAAATCCTGCGAATACGCCTTGCCCCGTCGCCAGGTCATCTCGCCTCCGGTCCACGCAACCGGAAGCCGGTAAATCACAGATCGCCCCCGTGCCGAAATCCCCCGAATTCCAGTCACCCAGGGACCGCTCTAGTCTAGGCGAATAGCAGTTTGGGTATGCGGATCAGGTTGTAGGCGATCAGATTGAGCAGGAAGTCCTCGGCGATCCGGGCAATCCCGCGGTGCTTGGTTTCGGCGCATCGTGCCGTGCTGCTTGCCCCAGCCGAAAATGCATTCGATCATCGCGCGGCGTGTCTGGGACATTGCGTAGCCAGGATGGCGAGTTGTGCGGGCGTCGATCGCGCTGCGCCGCCGGTTGCCGGTCTTGGTCAGCGCATCGTTACGGGCGACGTGCGCCGTCACCTCGAGCCGGCGCAGGGCCGCCACATGCCCGGTGCTGTCGTAGGCTTTGTCCTCGCCCACCGTGATACGGTGCCTGGCGGCCTTTCGAATGGCTTTCAGCATCGCTTCGGAAGCGCGCCGCTCGGCGGTGCCGTCCGCCAGCGTGACCGTGCCCGCCACCGCAAGGCCGTGCCGATTCTCCATGGTGACATGCGCCATGTAAGACAGCTTTGCCTCGCGCCCGGCGGCCTTGCGGTAGAGCCGGCTGTCCGGATCGGTCACGCTGGCATGGGTGTCGTTCTTGCGCTTCTGCCCACGGAAGTCGGTGCCATCGCCATCGCTGTCGTCTTTCGGACGGACGCTCTTCTGCGACGCCCATGCTTCGATCAGCGTGCCGTCCACCGAGAAATGCTCGTCCGACAGCAGCGGCTTCACCTCCGGATGGTTCAGCAGCCTGGTCATGAATTTCTGCAAGACGTCTCCGTTCTGCAGCCGCTCGCGGTTCTTGGTGAAAGTGGTAGCGTCCCATACGGCGTCGTCCGGCGACAAGCCGACAAACCAGCGATACAGCAGATTGTAGTCCAGCTGCTCCATCAACTGCCGCTCCGAGCGGATGCCGTAGAACACCTGAAGCAGCAGTGCACTCAGCAATTGCTCGGGTGGCACCGACGGACGACCTTCGCGCGCATACAGCCGCCCGAAGCTCGGGCTCAGCTCCTGCAACACGACCCGAACCAACTGCCGCACGCGCCGCAGCGGGTGTCCGTCCGGCACGCGAGCCTCAGGCGAGATATACCAGAACAGACCGCCCTGATCACGAAACCTGCCGCGCATCTCGCCCCAAGCGACAACCGGCTACAGTTGAAGCATTGCGTCGCGTCGAATCCAGGGTTTTTCAGCGAACTGCTCTCATGTTCGCTGTCAAGGCTGAACGTACGGTTCACCTACCGGCAGCAACCGGAGCAAGTTTCGTTCTGGCTGGTGCCCAAGGCAGGAGGCAGGAACTAAAGACGCCGGTTAACAAGCTCTCATGCGCGGGTTGGATACCGCATTGCCGGAGTTTCGTCTTGGGGCTGCCTCGCTCTAGAAGCGAGCGTCGGTCGGAATGATCGGCTCATAACAGGGCACGAGGGTTCCCCACCCTGGCCCCTGCCTCCAAGCTTGGGCGCCTGCGGAATGATCGCGGTGTTCCTTGTCCTCCTGATCCGTGGCGTGATCGGGGTTAGCGACTACGCTGACTGCAAATCGACCTGACGGGCGATCGCCCAGATGAAGCCGATCATCTCGCGTGCGATAGCGGTCGTAACGACGACTGTCTTTTTGCCCTTGCAATCAGACGCCGATACCGCGCGCAGAGACGCACTTGCGCCTTCCACGCGGTATCCCGGATGCCCTGCGGTAGGCCGTCGATGCGATCGTGCATCTTTCGACTGACCCTTGCCTGCATGCGGTAGGTCCAGGCTCCCTCAATCAGCGCCCGCCGAACCTGACTATTCCCAGCCTTCGTGATACCGCCCCGTCGCACACTGTCGCCGGTTGAATGCTCCGATGGCACGAGGCCAACGTAGGCCATGAGTTCGCGGGGATTAGGAAACCGTGCGAAATCACCGATCTCTGCGACAATGGTGACCGCGTTGATGAATGCGACGCCCCGCATCGCCTGAATAGCGTTCACCACCGGTGTCATCGACCAATGCTCGAGCAGCTGCTCGATCTGCTCGACCAGCCGGGCGATCCGCTTCTCCGCATCTTCGACGGCATGGATGTAGTCTTGCAATACGATCTGCTGGGCGGGATGGTCAAACCGCACCGTCGTCAACCAGCGTCGGTGTGCCACTGTCCAGGCACTCGGACCGGTATAAATCTTGCCATGCCGCAACAAAAACCCGGTGAGGTGCTGCCGTGCCTTGGTCAGAACCCGCGCGGCCGTCGCCCGCGCACGGACAAGGTCCCGCATGGCCTCATGCGCCGCGTCCGGAACCCAGACCCCGGTCAGTTCTCCTGCCCGATGTAACCTGGCCAACATCGCCGCGTCGCGCCGGTTCGTCTTCACCCGCTCGCCCGGCTTTTTCGGGATCAACGAGGGGGCGACCACTGCGCAATCGTGGCCAAGCCCGCTCAACAATCGATGCAAACCGTAGCCGCAGGGGCCAGCCTCATAGCAGAAACGTAGTGGTTCGCCACGGCGCCCTAGCCGTTCCACCAGTTTCAGCAGGACGTCAGCGCGATTCTCAACCACGCCATGATATCTCACCTCGCCACTCCGCCCCTCCTCGGCGACCGCGACCGATATCGTCGATTTGTGCACGTCCAGCCCGACATAGTTCGTGATAGATTTCATTTGGCTCGTCTCCCGTGCATGAGGCTCTGGGCCGTCTTCCCGACGGCCTAACCCTCGGATGATTGCATGTCGTGAGGCGAGCCACCTTCAGTTCACAGCGCGAACATAGGGTCTAGAGCTCCCGGCCCGCATGTCCCCGATCAAATCAGATCCAACCCAGCAGCACTTCCGCGGTTCACCGCGACCACGCCACCTGCACCCAACGATCCCGAGACCTCCCAGTGTGCAACGCGCTTCCGCCGCCCTCGCGACCGCAGCCACTATCCAGGGGAACCACAACGCCGAGCACAATATTCAGCGTAGCGCCTAACCGCTGGATGTTCCGGAGTGGGCAGCAATGTTCCTGGCCGATTGGTGACACTGGAACCCCCAATTTCCGGTTTTGTGATTCCCCCACCGTTCCCGGCAAACCGTATGCGAAGCGCATGCCCGACTAGCTTATGCAAGACGCCATCCAGATCGGAAATTAAGAAACGCAACAGGGCCGCCGGGTGAGCAAGTGCAGCCGCACAGCAACCTCTTCGCAATTGATAGCTGGTTTCGCAGTCTCAGCCCACGGCCTGTGCGAACAGCATAAGCTGTCGTGGTTCTTCCGCGCTGATCGGAAGAGCGCCCAACCCATCGCGAATATACGTAGCCAGCGCCGCTGCTGTACCCAAAGCAGCATCAGCCGCCGCTCGTGCAGCTATCGCGCGTCCACCCAGCTCGCCACGAGCCATGTTTAGCTCACGACGCACGAAGATCTCCTGCCAAGCCATCTCGGGGTCGACACGCACATACACGGTCTCACCGGGTACGATGTGTTTGAAAACATCTACAATCCGGGCAAGATGCTGCTCCTAACCTCTTGGAAGGACTCGGACCTTGCCGCCCGCTGGCAACCGAAATCCTTCGCTGGCATTGGGTGAGTTGCGCTATCGTTGCGTGCGCTGCATCCGCGACGACGGGATGTTTGACCGCCGAGAGGCTCCGCAATACTATCCGGCCGCCGACCAGGCAGAGGGGCGCCGCCGAGAGTGATCGACCACGATGGCTGGCCGTACATCCTCGTTCATCGCATCCGATTGCGGCTTTGGCAATTCTCGAACGAGGCCTGGCGTTGATCCGTCTCGTCCGTCGTGTTCAGTACATGAAGGCGCAGAAGGGACGTCTACAAATCGGAGTGCGCAAGAAATGCAGCGGCGTTTTCGTTCTCGACAACCGCCGAAGGGCTTAGCGGGCCCATTCGGCGCAGTAGCAATTCTCGCGATAACATCTCCGTTGAAAGTGGCTATGCTGAGTGATCCGCCGCCGGCAAGAACCGGTCGTAGATCAAATACGTCATTGGCCACCCCCGGGCCGCCGATTAAAACTGTGTCACCCGGGTGGGGATGATGTCGTTGCCACCTGTCGATGCGTCCCAGACTATGCTGGTCGGGGGCCGAGCGAAACTTCGTTGCCGCTTCCTGCTAGGCCTTCGGAGTCCGAGGTGTCATTATTGGTAAATACGATGGTATTCGAAGCTACGATCAGCTGATTGCTCCCATTGGCCCTGATAAAGCTGTCGCCTGAGCCACTGAGAAAGACCAAGTGATTTCCTCCGTTTGAGACCGCTGCGATATTGTCCGATGTGAAAAAAGCGATTGGCTGCGAAGGGGAGATCACGTTTCACTGTGCAGTAGCCGACACAGTTTGTATAGTGGACGACACGGTTCCGGACATGGCACACTTCGGGACGACTGTACTGTTCGCTCGACAACGCTATGCCGTGCGTATCCGGAGTGATCAACAATGCGTGCCCTGAAGGGGCACATAGGGCGCGAACCTTTCGGGGCGGAGTTGCCTGGCGGGAAGGTGGCGGACCAGCCGCGTCGTATGTCAAACCTGTGGAAGACGGAACACGATCGAACCCGTTCCTGCTGTCATCGCTGACGACCATAGTCGCGTCGCGAGTGCCCGTGAGCGACCTTGCGGCATGGGTCCTCAGGAAGCGGGCTGTCTGATACCTTAGAGCGATCGGCCGCACGCCTCTGGAGCATTGCTTTGATAGTAACTGTTTTCCCACGCACGGTCCGGGTTGTCGAGCATACGCTGATCCCCTTGAGCGATGGTACGACGCTGGCAGCCAAGATCTGGCTTCCTGATGATGCCGAGCGAAATCCGGTTCCGGCGATCCTGGAGTATCTGCCCTATCGCAAGCGCGACGGGACCTACGAACGAGACGCGCTGACGCACCCATATTTTGCCGGTCATGGCTATGCGGGCGTGCGGGTGGACATCCGCGGGAGCGGTAAGTCCGGTGGCTTGCTGTTCGACGAGTATACGAAGCAGGAACAGGACGATGCCTTGGAGGTGATCGCCTGGCTCGCGGCGCAGCCATGGTGCAACGGCGCCGTCGGCATGATCGGAATCTCCTGGGGCGGGTTCAATGCACTTCAAGTCGCGGCGCGGCAGCCGCCGGCACTGAAAGCCATCGTCACTATCTGCTCGACCGATGACCGCTATCGCGACGATGTGCACTACATGGGCGGCGCGCTGCTTACGGCAGGACTTGGGTGGGGCTCATTCTTTTTCCGCGCAATGTGCCATCCGCCCGACCCCGCGCTCGTGGGCGACCGTTGGCGGGCGATGTGGGTCGAACGTCTGGAAAGCGTGCCACTCTTCCTGGAGTCGTGGCTGCAGCATCAGCGGCGCGATTCCTACTGGCGGCACGGCTCCGTGTGCGAGGATTACAGTGCCATCCAATGTCCGGTGTATGCCGTCGGCGGCTGGACCGATGGCTATACGAACGCGATTCCGCGCCTTCTGGAGCGCTTGGCCGTTCCACGGAAAGGTCTCATTGGGCCATGGGCGCACGCTTATCCCCATTTCGCGCGTCCGGGCCCGCAGATCGGCTTTTTGCAAGAGACGCTGCGGTGGTGGGATCGCTGGCTCAAAGACATTGATACCGGCATCATGAACGAGCCCATGTTGCGTGCCTGGATGACGGAGAGTGTTGATCCCACACGTTACAATGAGGTGCTGCCGGGACGGTGGATCTCGGAACCGTCATGGCCACCGGAGGGCACCCGACCCCGGCGCCTGTTCGTGACCGATGGCGGCTTGGAGACGAAGTCTGCGAAGCTGACGGCACGCACTCTGTGCTCACCCCAGACCGTGGGCAAGCGGGCTGGAGAATGGTGCCCGTTCGGCTATGCGTCCGATCAGGCGGGCGATCAGCGAGAGGACGACGAACGCTCGCTGGTATTCGAAACAGCCCCGCTCGGTGCGCCATTCGAAATCCTCGGGGCGGCGATCACCACCCTCGACATCGCGTCCGATAAGCCGATCGCGAATCTGGTGATCCGGCTGTGTGACGTGCATCCGTCCGGCGCGTCGTTACGCGTGAGCTACGGACTTCTCAATCTGACCCATCGCGATGGCCATGAAGCGCCTTCGCCGCTTATGGCCGGACAGCGTTACAGGGTGCGTATCCAGCTCAATGACGCAGGTGCGGTCTTTCCAGCGGGCCACAGGGTGAGGCTCGCGCTGTCGACCGCCTATTGGCCGTTGATGTGGCCGGGCCCGGAAAAAGCAACGCTGACAATTTTCGGCGGCAGGCTCGACCTGCCGGTTCGCCCGGTTCAGCCGGAGCGCGCATTGCCGTCGCTTCCCGGTCCGGAGACCGCGGCGCCGGAGCCGTCTACGCCGATCGCTCCGGGCGTCGTGCGCATCGACCGCATCGGCCTTGTGTTGGGCAGCGAGGGCCACTCCAAATTTGATATCAAGGAGGATGACCCGCTTAGCGCGGTCGCGGAGTTGCGGCGGACTGACATGATCGCGCGCGATGCATGGCAGATACAAATCGAAACGGAGACACGGCTTTCATGCACGCGCGAGATGTTTTTGCTGCGGGCAGGATTGCGGGCCTGGGAAGGTGCGAGCGAGATTTGCCATCGGGTTTGGGAGCGCTCGATCGCGCGGGACCTAATGTAATACCGACGTTCCTGGCTTCCTGGTCACGATCGGAACGTACGTACGTGCTACACGGGAAAGTCTTGCCTGAGCGGAAACGACTTCCTTCTTGACCCGCCGCCGAAAGTCGGGCGGTCGGTGGAGATCTGAGCCCGCTGGGCGCCGATGCCAGCAACGGAATGGACGCACCGCACGTTCAACCCCTGGATCGGGTGCACCAAGATCAGCCCGGCTTGTGACTTCTGCTACGCGGGAACATCAGCTCCATCGTCCTGGGCGCGCTCGGGGGCATCGTAGGTCGCGCAGATGCGGCCGTCGGAGAGGAACCGGGCGAACGTGTCCAGCGGCGGAGCATCTAGTCGATCGGCTTGGCGGTATCGGAATGGCGCGACATCCTGGTCCGTACGGCGCGCAGCCGACCCTAAGCCCTAATTTGCGAAATTCGCCATCGCAAGAGATGGTGGGCGCATTGGCGGCGCACGACACGAGAACTAAGCCGTGGCAATGGCGGAGGGCTATGCCGCCGCCACGGGACGCCTCGGCGTCGCGGTAACCGGCCGCGGTCCGGCCACCGCCAACGGCCTGCATGCTGCCGTCTATGCCAGTCGTCCCGGGTCGCCGGTGCTGATCATCTCGGGCGACGCCCCGGTGCCGGGCGGCAACCCGAATGGCCCTGGCCCCGACTACAAGGCCTTCAACGCTGCCGCCGTGCTGCCCGCCGCGGGCCTGCGCACCTTTTTCGCCAGCAGCGCCGCAGCGGCGCGCAGCGTGCTTGCCGATGCGGTGGCAGCGGCGCAACGCGCACCGCCGCGATGCTGCTGCCGGTCAACGCACAACTCGCCGAGGTGTCGGTGGGTGCCAGCGATCCGTCTCCCGCCCGCCTGCGTGCGCCGCGCCGGCCGAGCGGCGCGCGGGCGCAATCGATTGCCGCCGCCACTTCGGTGCTGGAGCGGGCGCGCCGCCCGCTCATCATTGCCGGGTTCGGCGCACACCGTGCGGGAGCGCGCCAGGTACTGGAGCAGCTCGCGGAGCGGATCGGCGCGTTGCTGGTCACTTCGCTCAAGGGCAAGGATCTGTTCCGTGGTAATCCATACAATCTCGACGTCATCGGCTCGTTCTCGCATTCGGCGGGACGGCGGATGATCGACCAGGCGGATTGTGTGTTGGTGTTCGGCGCCGGACTGAATCTGCTAACGATGAGCTTCGGGATGTCGGTGCCGCAGGACGTGCCGGTGATCCAAGTGGATTCGGTACGCGGCAATATCGGCCGCTGGTCTGCCGCCGATATCGCCGTGGTGGGTGACGCGAAATTGGTCGCCGAGCAACTGATGGCCTCGCTTCCAGCGAGGGTGGCGAGCGACAAGCCGTTCCACAACGAGGAGACGCGGCGGATGCTCGCCTCCTTCGACATCGCCGGCGATTTCCAGCCGGCGCACACGCCGCGCACCGTCGACCCGCGCGCGTTGGCGGTGGAGTTGAACAAGCTGCTGCCGGAAACGCGCAGCCTTGTATACGACGCGGGCAATCTTCTCGGCGTGGTGCCATATCTTGCGGTGCCGGATCCGGGCCATCTCAAGATGACCAGTGAGTTCGCCTCGATCGGGCTCGGCTTCGGCACCGCACTTGGTTTCGCGAAGGGCCGGCCCGACGCCACAACGGTGCTAGTTGTCGGCGACGGCGGCTTCTTGATGACCATGGGCGAGCTGGAGACCGCGGTGCGCGAGGATTTGCCTCTGGTGATCGTGCTACTGAACGACTGCACCTACGGCGCTGAGCTGCATTTCTTGAAGATGCGCGATCTGCCGGTGGCGAAATCGATGTTTCCCGATGTGGATTTTGCTCCCGTGGCGGAGGCGTTTGGCTTCCAGGCGGCGACCATCCGCACACTGGACGATCTACGTGCGCTGGCGCCCGTTCTGGCGAAGCCAGAGGGTCCGGTGTTCCTCGATTGCAAGATCAACGCCGCCATTGCGGCGCCCTTCATGGGTGAGTTTGCGGAGTATGAAAGGAAGCATTACCAGCACTAGAGGTTTGAGCGATAACATCGGCTGCGCTGCCGTCGCAGTACGGCACCTCCGAACTCAACACCTCAGGCGAGGCAATGCGCCGAGGCCGCGATCAGCACGCGAACTCGGGCGGCGCCTCGCCCAGATCGGCCGCTGTGATCGGGCGTCGGAGCACGGCCGCGTTGCAGACCACGCCGACCGCGGCGCGCACTAGCAACGCCGGCACGAAGGTGCCAGTGCCCTGCACGATGAAACCCGTAGCGGTGGGTGCCAGCGCACCACCGATGTAGCCGCCAAAGTTCTGGATCTCGCCCAACGAGCCGGTATAGTTGGCCGGAGCACCGATCGAGGCATCGCCCAGGCGGCCGCCAGCTCGTCGACGAAGGCTTCCATCGCGTCTCGAACTGGGCCGGAGATCGCAGCCATGCGGTCAGCAGCCGACCTGCCCTTCGTCGTGAACGGCAACATCGACGTTGTCGAACGTGTAGGCACAGGTGGTGATAGGGACCAACCCGGTCCCAGTCTTCCTCCAGGCCAACCCGGGTCACGGCCAGGCCGAGCCGCTGCAAAAAGCCAACCCAACGCGGCGGAACTCACTCGCCACCTTCGCTTCACGCACGATCACACCGTCCTGGTCCAGCGCGCAGACGCTGCTCTGTCCCAAAGACACGTCAAACCCGACATAGTGACTTCATGGCTGTCCCCAGCAATGTTGGGGCCGACGCGATCGGACCCCGTTGCAGACACATCACTTTGAGGAACAGCTACCACGCCCGCTACCTACACGACACGCTGCCCATTGTGGCATCTCGCCGATCTTATTGGGTCGTTGGCGAACGCCGATCGAGAAGGCCGCCTGCGCGAGCGCATCCGGTTTCTCTGCCGCTCTGCGCTACTGAGCATCGATGAGATCGACTACCTCACGGTCGGCGCCAGTGCCGGCAATTTTATTCTCTTCAGCTGGGTACGCTCGCTACGAGAAAGGTAGATAAGATAAAGCAGGATCATCCGCGCCCTGGCGCCATACGGCACCCCATGCGCGACCACCTTACCGCGAGACTTCATGCGGCCCGGCTCGATTCAGAGCGTGACCCGGTAGCGCTTCTTTTCCCAGGTCTGGTCATCGGGAAGCCACTTATGCTGCAAGCTGGTCAGGCAAGATCCAGTGTAGGAAATGCCGATCCGCTGGCTTTCGTCGGCAAGCACCTCTGAATCTGACCGCGAACCTCGGGTTTGCCGAATGGGATCAGGTTTTTGGGATCCAGTCGTCACCACCGCGCTACTGGATCGATGTCCTGTCTCCTCGCCGGCCTGTTCGGCACTTAATCCCGCGGTGCCTTGCCGCAAACCGGTTCCGTCAGCATTCGTGCCAGCCCGGTCTTGGCGAGCCGCGGCGGCTGTCATTAGGGTTTGCCCTGCTGAGGGGGCATAGAATGCGGTGTGTGAGTTGCGGGGCGGCAAGCGTAACGGAACGGCCAGAACGCACGGCTCAGGGCTACCGCCGATTCCGCTCCCGGGATTGCGGCAAGCAGTTCAATGAGCGCAGCGACAGCCTGTTGAACCGGGCGCAGTATCCCAGCGACGCCATTGCGCTGGTCGTTCTCTGACGCCTCCGTTACAAGCTCAGCCTTGTCGGCCACTTACCAATTGCCGCGTGGCCCAGGCATCTTCGGCCGTACACTATAGGACGCCGAAGGCGATCTCGCTTGGTCGCGTGGCGTGCTCCAGAGAATGCTGCTCCTTCGGCACGGGCGCGGTGTTCGCCCGCCGGTCGGCCGGACGACCTGCAGATTAACGCGCCGGTGCTTCGGCGTCCTTTGCACCGGTCGCGATTAGCAACCGCGCCGTGGCATATGAGATAAAAAGGCGCTCGCTGCGCAGGAGATCCATGCCCAGCAGCATATCAAACGGAAAACCGCCGCCCGCCGGTGATCCAAATATCAGTCTCACATCGTGATACTCGGCTGGACCGAGACGCACCAACTCGAACGCTCGGCTACGCATCGGTAACGTTTGCCGGCCGATACCGCGCACGCTCAGCTCCGGATTCTGCGCCAACATCGCCGGCGTGATGCCAAGTCGAGCCGCCCCCTTCCAGCTGACGAAGGAAACCGTAGAGCCCGTATCAAGCTGAGCGTGCAGCGTCTGGCCGCCAATCTGTACGGGCGCTAAGATCACGTAGGATCTCGGACGCTCAAGCGACACGGGCGAGTTCGCCGGTCCCCACGGGATCGGCTCCCGAATACAGCCGTTCGTGCGATAGAGCGTGAGCTTTCTTCCTGGCAGATCGAGATCGAGATCGAACACGGAGAGATAGTCCGCGCCCAAGAGCCCGGAAACTGTCCGACCCCCAATTGTGTGCCAGTTTAGCGGCGCGACGACGAAACTGAGCACCGGGTTGACACTGCGGCGGCGGAGAGGAACACCGCCAATCTCGAAAGATCGCAGCACGACGTTCGCCGTTCTTTCGATCACGCCGCCGATGCCGCGAATGCTCGAGCTTACCCATTTATCGCGCTCGAGCCCGAGTTCCCCAACCGCCGTAGCTGCGAAGACCGTGCGATCCGCGCCGGTATCGAGCAGGAAGGTTGCTGCCTCCCGTTAACGGTGAGCTCAACAAGCGCATGGTTATCCGAGAGCAGCACCGGGACCTCCGCCCTGCGCTCGATGCTGCACTCGCTATGGCCGCGTGCAATTGAGGAAAGGAGGAGCAAAAGGCATGTTAGGACAAGGCAGGGCATGCGGCCTTGAGAGCCGGGCCTAATCTCCGTCGATTGCGCGATTGCGCTGCCGCGTGTCGCCGACCTCAGCCCATCATTCCGGCTGCTGCTACTCATGTTGCCGGAAGGTGTTGGGCTTCGCGAGCCACCAGAAGCCGGCTCGCTGACGTGCTCAGCCTTCTGGAGCATCGTGTTGTCCTTTCAATTTGTGGAGCGCTGACGGCTGCACTACACGAAAGTGACGAGCATCTGATATGTCGCGTCCGATTTGGGTAAGGGCGGCACGAACCCCAGATTGCTTCTCTCGCTCGTGCGAGCAGCACACGGTATGAGTTGGCTCCCAGCTACCATGGATTAACGATCGGCACTCGCGGACTCCGGTGCGGTGCGTCCGGGCGTGCTCCAACGCCCGGCAAAGGGGCAATTCGAGACACACGAAGGACATTCCGATAATCGGCGTGGAACTCGACAGCTCCAATGTGGTCGGGCTGGAGCCGGCTGGCGCGGTGGCGCTCCGAACATCCGTGCTGTGATTATGCTCGCCGAGTTGCGTCGCCGCGTGCGGCGCGATGGTCCCGACGCGCTCGCCGAGAAGCTACCCGGGTGCTTTGTCGCTATATAGGCATGCTGCGGCGCGGTGCACCTAGGCCGGCAGCTTGACGAGAGGGATACCGCAGACTCGGCCCCGGTCTGACCGAGTTCGGCCCCACAAACGCCATCACATCGTAAGTCAGGTGCTTTCGTTTTAGCGTAGAACGTGGTCTCTCGCTGGGCGTAAGCGTGTATAGTGCGCGGAACGAGCAAAGGCTGGCAAACCCGTTGCCGTCACGGCGGTTCGCGAATTAGATTTGGGAGGGCTCATGCCGAAGCGCATCGTAATTTGCTTCGATGGGACGTGGAACACGCCTGCCGAGCCCGACGCAGGACTCGCTCAGCTGCACCAAAACTTCGAAAGGCTAGCTGACCTTGGTGATGCGCAGATGCGCCAGTTGATCGAGCATGTCGATCCAAATGCCGGCGTCAAGACCAACGTTTGTCGGTTCTACCGATCAGTGCTCAGGCTCGGGGATGGGCAAATAGCATCCGGTGAAATCGAGCAGGCGAAGTGGTATGATAAGGGGTAGGCACCAACTAATACGACAGGGTCGCCGGCGGAGCTTTCGGTCTTGGGCTCTCACGCAAAATCACGGAAGGCTACCAGTATTTGTCGGACACGTACGAGGATGGGGATGAGATCTTTGTGCTCGGTTTCAGCAGGGGCGCCTGCACCGCCCGCAGCTTCGTGGGGATGATTCGAAACTGCGGGCTGCTTCCAAAGGGGACGTCTGGCGCCAGTGCAGAAAGCCCCGAACTCCTCGAAGCCTATGAGCTCTACCGGGCGCACGACGGTGGAGCCGATTCCGAGCGAGCCAGGAACTTCCGTGCCGAAAAGAAGGCTCCCCTGATCCCGATCAAGTTCCTCGGCGTGTGGGATACTGTCGGTGCTCTGGGTATTCCAATTGAGTTTTTTGACGCCTTCAACAAAGAGCAGTTCGAGTTTCACGACACCGAGTTGTCAGGGATCGTCCAGAACGCTTTCCATGCTATTGCCGTTGACGAGCATCGCGAGCCCTATAAGGTCGCGCTCTGGGATCCCAAGCAGAAGCTCAACCAGAACATCGAGCAGCGCTGGTTCGTTGGCGCCCATGCTAACGTCGGGGGAGGCTACCCGTCTCGCGCGCTATCCGACATCACCCTCAAATGGATGCAGGAGAAGGCGCAATCCTGCGGCCTGAAGCTTGACGAAACCGGCATCCCGGCTGTCTCGGAGGACGATACACTGGGCACACTGGCCGACTCCTTCAAGGAATTCCTGGGTGGCGTATTCAGCTTGTTCAGCAAGCGCTACTATCGTCCCGTCTGTAAGGAGCAGTTCGGAATGGAAGGTGTCCTCTTAGGCTTCTTTCCGTGCTATAAGAGCGGCGAGTGGGAGGAAGCAATGGATGCAGAGACGAAGGTCGTCAAGCAGCGGCTGTCGGTGCTGGACCTGGCGGCGCGGCTGGGCAATGCGGCGGAGGCGTGCCGTCGTCGCGGCATGGACCGGACCAGTTTCTACGAGTGGAAGCGTCGGTTTCAGACACACGGCTTCGACGGGCTGAAGGATCTGCCGCCGATCCACCGGAGCCATCCGCAGACGACGCCGGCCGAGACCGCCGAACGCATTCTGGCGCTGGCCTTGGAACATCCGGCCTATGGCTGCAACCGCACCGAGACACTGTTGATGCTGGAGGGGGTGCGGGTTTCGGCGATCACCATCCAGAAGATCCTCAATGACCACGATCTCGGCACGCGCGAGCAGCGCTGGCTCGCGTTGGAGCGGCGCAATGCCGAGCAGGCGATCGCGTTGTCGAACGAGCAGATCGAATTTCTGGAAAAGCAGAACCCGTGCTTCCGCGAACGGCACGTCGAGAGCAGCCGGCCGGGCGAGCTGCTGTGCCAGGACACGTTCTTCGTCGGCAATCTCAAGGGCATCGGCAAGGTCTATCTGCACGCCGTGGTGGACACGTTCGGCAGCTATGCGTTCGGCTTCCTGCACGTCTCCAAGCAGCCGGAAGCGGCGGTCTCGGTGCTGCACAATGACGCGCTGCCGTTCTACCGCGCGCTCGATCTGCCGGTTGCTGCGGTGCTGACCGACAACGGGCGGGAGTTCTGCGGCACCGAGGGTCATCCGTACGAGCTGTATCTGGCATTGAACGAGGTCGAGCACCGTCGCACGCGCATCCACTCGCCCAAGACCACGGATGAGATTGAACAGCCCTTTTTTCAAACTGGCGTGCTATCTT
This sequence comes from uncultured Pseudomonadota bacterium, assembly GCA_963822675.1. GTDB lineage: Bacteria > Pseudomonadota > Alphaproteobacteria > Acetobacterales > Acetobacteraceae > CAWGIP01. Next base: position 81,875 of record CAWGIP010000030.1, read on the forward strand.
CTCCTGGCGCATGGGTGATCGCGTGGCGAAGAGCAGGGCATGAGGTGAAAGCCCCGCCGCGCAGCCTTCATTGACGCTCCTCTTTTGCGACGCCCGTGCGCACCTTGGGTCCGTGCTGGGTCCAACCTTTGACCAGCCGTTCGTATGCCTTCTCGGCCTGCTCGATCCGCCGCCGCTCGCGCTGCCTCACTGTGCTGAGATTGTAGGCGTATGCCGCGCCACGCTGTCCACGGCGCGCCGGATGCCCGGCGCTCAATTCGAGATCGCGGATTTTCCTGGCGTGCAGGGCGGGACGGACCCAGGCGTAATCTTCGTTCCGGCGGAGCATGTGCCAGATCAGGACTGCGAGCTTGCGGGCGGCGGCGACAGCGGCGACGTGCTGCCCGCGGCGGCCTCGGATCCGTAGAAAGAAGGCGCGCAGCGGGCCTGGGACACGCGCGGCGACCCAAGCGGCCTCGACCAACATGCCGCGGGCGTGTCCGCGGCCTCGCTTGGTGATCCGGCCCCGATGGACCGGGCCGTTTCCGGACTGATGCACGCTCGGGTTCAGCCCGAAGTAGCTGACCAGCTGCTGTGGGCTGGCAAAGCGCTCGATGCGGCCGATCGCCGCCATGACACCGACCGCAACCACCATGTGGATCCCGGGGATCGTCATCAGTCGCTTCGCCTGTTCGTCCGCCAGCGCACCCCGCGCCAGGTCTCGCTCGACCGCGTCCAGGTCTTCTCCGAGCCGGTCGTATTCGCGCACGTGTCGCTCGACGGCAAACCGCTCGTCCGCAGGCAGGATTTGTTCCGCCAGCCAGGCGCGGCCCTTTGGACCGAACAGGTCGGCTATCGGGCAGGGTGGGATCAGCTGCGAATGCAGGATCGACTGCACGATGTTCTTCAGACGCGTTCGCTGGCGTACCAGCTGGTTTCGCCGGGTGACCTGACGACGCAGCGCTTGGGTTCGCTCGTCAGGCACCCACACTTCCGGCAGGAACCCGGTGGCGTAGAGCCGGGCCAGCACCGATGCATCGATGCTGTCGGTTTTAATCTTCGCGTGCGCGATCAGCCGTACCTGCTGCGGATTGGCAATGACCACGCGACCGACGTGCGGGCGCAAGACCTCAGCCACCGCCGCGGCATTCCCGGTCGCCTCGATTACGACATGATCGTCGTGGGTCAGCGACCGCGCAAATGCCGCCAGCCGGTCTCGACGCATCTCGATGCGACCCAGCCGGATGACACTTCCAGCTTCCAATGCCACCGCTTCGGCGAAGACGCGGTGGATATCCAGTCCGATGATACGCACCCCTCTGCCCTCCTCGGTTAAGCCGACGGGAGCCGACGGGCAACACGACACCTACAGATCCGCGCTCACAGCGCATCCGGGCCAGTCGCAGAGGCGGCCATGTAACGAGCTCGAGCTCTCGGCTCACAGTCTGATCGACGGCCTGCCCGCACCTACGTGCTCCCGGTGCCTCTCGTCCCGGATGGTCGCACCATAGCACCGACCCAACTCAGATCAGCCGAACGCAAGGCACCAAAAGCATCATGCCGGATAACGGCTTCGTAGAGCGGTTCAACGGCACGGTGCTCGACGAGTTCTTCCGCAGCGCGATGCGTGAGACGTTCTATCGCGACGTCGACACTCTGCAGGCCGATTTGGATGCCTGGCTGCACCACTACAATCACGAGCGGCCGCATCTGGGCTACCGCAACCAGGGCCGCAGGCCATGGGATACGGTCCGTCAGTTCGTAAGCCGGGAAGCTTAAGAGGACACGCGCGGGCAGCGTTCTTTCATCCACTGCCCTACCTTCGGTGTGGTGCGGTAGTTCCAAGCCGCCTCACACAACACTGTTCGAGCAAGCATCCAGGATTTCATGCACACAGCATGAATTCATTTGGCAGAGATTTATCATTCATCATGTGGCCTTGTTTTTTCTACCGCTCGCAGCGTCCGGATCAATCCGACAACTCTCCGAATGGAACCTTCCTCCATAGATGATGCGCGCCGTCGAGGCGCACTCTTGCCAGTGTCGTATTCACGCGGGCCACCGGTCCCGGTGGTCCTCACACTCTGGAGCTCCGCGGCGCGTACGGTCTGGCAGGCGTGGATGTTCGAAGCGATCCTGTCGGGAGGGGTGCGGTGGGATAGCAAGTTAGACCTCAACCTGCCTGCCGATCTCGATTAGCCGATCGCGTGGCAGGTCGAAGCGGTCCGAGGGGCGGACGGCGTTGCGATACATGAAGCCGAACAGCCTGCGGCGCCAAGCCGACATTCCGAACGAGCGACTGGGCGCGGCTTCGCTCGGGACGATCTCGTCCTTGCCGGCGATGTATAGCACTGTATCTAGATCAACGAAGCACCCCTTGTCTTTCGCGGCGATCATTGCGGAAGAAAGGCTGGGAATCTCGACGAAGCCGAACCGCACGTTCACCTGCCAGAAATTTTCCAGGACCGTGCGTACGCGAACTCGCTCGTCTGGGGGAATCCTGGCCTGCTCCTCGAACCCGACGGACAGCACGACCACCTTCTCGGGCAGCGACCGGAACTGCGACACATGCCGCGCCATGACGGGTGGCACCTCGCTTTCCGAACGGGAGAGGAACACCACAGCGCCCGGGGGACGGAGCAGTTCGCCGTTCCGCAGCTGACTCAGTACGTCACCTGACTGTGCGGCAAACGGTTTCAGCCCCCCGCGGACCAGCTGAATACCCCTATGCCACGTGATCATCACGGTGAACAATGACGCCCCGATCAGGAGCGGGACGATGCCCCCTTGGAAAATCTTGAGCAGGTTGGCGACGAAGAAGACCAAATCCACGAGCAGGAAGGCGAGTGCGATCGGCGCCGCGAGCGCCACGCTCCAGTTCCAGCGAACGCGCATGACATCGTAGATAAGGGCCGTGGTCATCAGCATCGTGGTTGCCACGGCGGTACCGTAGGCGCCCGACAGCCGGTCCGAACTGCGGAAGCCGATTGTGATCAGCAGCGTTGCGGCCATCATGACCCAGTTCACGACCGGGACGTAGATCTGGCCGTACTCCAAATCAGAGGTCTGCCGGATGTTCAGTCCCGGAAACCAGCCGAGTTGGATCGCCTGGCGGGTGAGCGTGAACGACCCCGTGATAATCGCCTGGCTAGCGATGATCGTGGCCACCGTCGCGAGAGCAACCATCGGAATAACCAGCATGTCCGGGATAGTGGCGAAGAACGGGTTGCCATTGAGCTCCGGATGCGCGCTGAGGGCCGCCGTCTGGCCGGCGTAGCTCAGCAGCAGGGCAGGCAGCACGATCGCGAGCCATGTCACCCGGACGGGAGTTCGGCCGACATGGCTCATGTCGGCATAGAGCGCCTCCGCGCCGGTCAGCGCGAGGAACACGCCGCCGAGCAATACGAAGCTGCCAAGCCGGTGGTTGACGAGAAACGCGATGCCTAGGAACGGGTCGAGGCCGCGCAGGACGGTCGGGTACTGCACGATGTTGAACGCGCCGATCAGACCGATTGTCACGAACCAGAGCAGCATCACCGGACCGAACACGCCGCCGATCCTGCTGGTGCCCAGGGGCTGCACAGCGAAGAGAGCTACGAGGACCACCACCGCGGCGGGGAGAACATACGGCTTGAGCAAATTGGTGGCGACGTTCACCCCCTCGAGCGCGCTCAGGATCGAGATCGCTGGCGTGATTGCGCCGTCGCCGTAGATCAAGGCGGCGCCAAACAGTCCTGCCGCGGTGAGCAGCGTGGTGCGGCTTAGCCACTGCCCGGTGAACCGCGCGCCGATAAGAGCGAGCAGCGCCAGTATCCCACCCTCGCCGTGGTTGTCGGCCCGCATCACCACGACGGCATATTTTAGTGTCACGACGATGATCAGCGACCAGACCAGCAGCGACAGGCTGCCGAGCAATGTCGCCGGGTCGCTGCGCCCGGCGTCCTGCACGACGGTCTGGTACGTATAGAGAGGACTGGTGCCAAGGTCACCGAAGACGATGCCAAGCGCCGCGAGGCCAGCTCCGGCGAGGCCCTTCCCCCCGCTCCTTTCGTGACGCGTCATGCTTTGCTCCCGTGCCCTCGGATGTCGCGTCGGCGATCCTTTCGGGCCAACGCCGCAGCCCTAGAACCGATCCGAGTTCGCCCGGTGCTGCGGGTCGTCCACTCTTGGTCACTCCATGGTCGGTCGCTGGCCGGTCGGTTTCGCCACGAGTGGTGGATAGCGGTAGCGACCATGCCGGGACAAACGGCGGAGACGCCGATCCGGGTGTTCGCCGCGATCAGCTGCGAGTAGAGAGATTGGCTGATCGACAGGCAGGCGGCCTTGGACGAGGAATAGGGCGCGTGTTCGCCCGTGCCGACGAAGGGCGGCCAGCGAGACGGTATTGACCACGTGTCCGGGCTCGCCCTGCTCGCTCGCCCGCATCGGGGACCGCCGCCCGTCCGAGCCGCCCCAGCCTCGGTAGTCGAAAACCAGCCATACGAAACCTGCCGTGGGGAACGGTCTGGCATAGCGCTCGGCGAGGTGTTCCTTAAGGCCGCCCCACCGTGGCACAACCGGATTGCCGGCCGCGCCCCGTCCGCATTCACCGGCTTGAACAGCTCGGCCGCAATCCGGGAGCCCTCGCTCCAAAGCGTTACCCGACGCCGGCCTATCTCGAATGACATGGTCCCATCTCGGCAGCGTTGCTCGGCGTGGCAAGCGGATGCTCGCGGCCGGTTGTCTCGACGCGCGCAGCCTGTTCGCCGCCGGCCGGCTCCGCGTAGAGATGACAAGCGACGACGTGGCCCGGCGCGACCTCGCGCGGTTGCGGCGCCACCGTGCTGCACATCGGCATTGCATGGGGACAGCGGGGATGCAGGCGGCAGCCGCTCGGCGGGTTGAGCGGGCTTGGGACTTCGCCATGCAGCAGTGTGCGCGCGCGCCGCAGCTCGACGGCCGGATCCGGCACCGGTACCGCGGCGATGAGTGCTCGCGTATAGGGGTGCAGCGGATTGTCGTAGAGGCTGAGCTTGGGCGCGATCTCGACTATCTCGCCCAGATACATCACCGCAATGCGATCGCTCAGGTGGCGAACCACGGCGAGATCATGCGATACGAACAGGTAGGTCAGCCGGAGCCGCTCACGCAACTCTTCAAGCAGGTTGACGATCTGCGCCTGGATTGACACGTCGAGCGCGGAAACCGGCTCGTCGCACACGATGAAGCTCGGCGAGGCCGCCAGGGCGCGTGCCACACCGATGCGCTGGCGTTGCCCGCCACTGAACTCATGCGGATAGCGGTTGGCCATGCGCGGATCGAGGTGCACAAGGCGGAACAGCTCGGCCACTTTGTCGCGCCGGTTTGCAGATGTGGCCAAGCGATGCACGAGGATCGGCTCGGCAACGGTATCGCCGACGGTCATGCGTGGATCGAGCGAGCCGAACGGATCCTGAAAAATCATCTGCATGTTTCGCCGCACCTGGCGCAGCTCCGCTTCGGGCAAGTCCGTCAAATCCTGCCCGTCGAAAGGATCCGGCCCGGCGGTGGGCGCAGTAAGCCGCAAGATGGCCCGGCCGAGCGTCGATTTGCCGCAGCCGCTCTCGCCGACCAGGCCCAGGGTCTCGCCGCGCCGGATCTGAAGGCTCACGCGATCGACCGCGCGAACGACGCCGCTCCGCTTCACGCGGAACAGGCCGGCTGATGCCGCAAACTGGACCTCCAAATTCCTCGTCTCGACGAGGATCGCGCCAGGCAGCTTCAGCCATGGACGTCGCGGATGCAGGCGATGCCATGGCCTTCGCCGACGGCGCGCATCGGGGGCACCCCGGCGCGGCAGGCCTCGAGCGCGAAGGGCAGCGCGGATGAAAGGCGCAGCCTGGAGGGAGATCAGCGGGTCGGACGGATGGCCTTCGATCGGCATGAGCTTTTCGGCGACTGGACGATCAAGCCGCGGCACCGAGCGCAGCAAGCCGATCGTGTACGGGTGCCGGGGCCGCGCATAGAGCGCGTCGGCCGATGCCGCTTCAACGATGCGCCCGGCATACATCACGTGACGCGGTGCGCATAGCGCGCGACGACGCCGAGATTGTGGGTGATGAGCAGCAGCGCCGTGTTGTGGCGCTCGATCTGCGCGTTCAGCAAATCGAGAAGCTGGGCCTGGATGGTCACGTCCAGCGCGGTGGTCGGCTCGTCGGCGATGAGCAGATCGGGGCCGCACCCCATCGCCATCGCGATCATGATGCGCTGACGCATGCCGCCGCAGAACTGGTGCGGATAGTCGCTGCGCGCCGGCGCGGCATCGGCAATATCGACCGAGGCTAGCAGCGACCGCGCGTCCAGCGCGGCTGGCGGCGCCGAACTGCTTGTGCAGCGCGACCGGCTCGGCGACTTGCCGGCCGATGCGTATGGACGGGGTTGAGGCTGGTCATCGGCTCCTGGAAGATCATCGCGATGCGGTTGCCGCGCAGCTCCCGCATCTCGTTCTCGCCGATCTTCAGCAAGTCCCTGCCCTCGAACAGGATTTGCCCGCCGGTGATGCGGCCGGGCGGGTCAGGGATCAGGCGCAGTATCGCCAGCGCCGTCGCGCTCTTGCCGCAGCCGCTTTCGCCGACCAGGGCGGTGATCTCGCCCTTTTCGATGTCGAAGGATGCATCCTGACGGCGGTGACGACGCCGTCGCCGGTCGCGAACTCGACTGCGAGGTCGACGCACCGCCAGCAGCGCCGTCATGTCGCGGCGCCGTTCATGAGCTTTTCCGCTTACCCCTTAAGCCGCGGGTCGAGCGCGTCGCGCAGGCCGTCGCCGACGAAATTGAAGGCGAGACGGCGAGCGAGATCATCAACCCGGGCGCGATCGAGAACAGCGGCACGCGTCTCGAGATAGGTGAAGCCGATGCGCAGCTCCCTGCCCCAGCTCGCGGTCGGCGGCTGCACGCCAACCCCGAGGAACGACACGCCGGCCTCGACGAGGATCGCGGTGCCGACGGTGATCGAGGCGGCGACGATAATCGGCGTCAGCGCGTTCGGCAGCACGTGGCGCCACATGAGGCGCAGCGGCGGCACGCCGGCGCAGCGCGACGCCTCGATGAACGGCAGCTCGCGCACGAGCAGCACCTGCCCGCGCATGATGCGCGCGAAGCCGGTCCAGCCGAACACGGCGAACGATATGATGACGTTGTGGATCCCAGGCCCCAGCGCCGCCGCCATCGCCAGGATGAAGATCAGCGGCGGGAAACACAGGAAGGCGTCGGTGACGCGCATGATGATCGCGTCGACGACGCCGCCCTTGAAGCCGGCGACAAGCCCAGCGGCGACGCCGATCGCCGATGACAGCGCGGTGCTGACGACGCCGACCAACAGCGACACGCGGGCGCCATAGATGACGCGGGACAGCACATCGCGCCCGAGATTGTCGGTGCCAAGCCAATGCGCCGCCGAGGGCGGCGACAGCACGGCATAGAGATCCTGGTCATAGGGGCTGTAGGGCGCCAGCAGCGGCGCGAAGATCGCCAGGAGGCACATGAGCGCGATGATCACCAGCCCGAGCGCGGCGAGGCGGTGGCGCAGCAGCGCGTGCAGCAGCGGCGAGCGCGCGATGCGGGCGCGCTCGGCGCGGCGCGACGAGGCGCGATGGCGGCGTTCGCTCATCGGCGGCGCTCCGTTACGACCGCACCCGCACGCGCGGATCGAGATAGCCATAGAGGATGTCGACCAGCAGATTGACGACGCAGCACGTTGACGGAAACCGCGATCAGCATCGCCTGCATCACCGGAAAGTCCTTCTGAAAGATCGCATCCACGCTCATCCGGCCGAGGCCGGGGATGGCGAAGATCACCTCCACGAAGAACGCGCCGGCCAGCAATCCGCCCCACGACAGGCCGATGACGGTGACTACCGGGATCATCGCCGGCTTGATGGCGTGAAGGATGACCACGGCACGCTCGGTCAGGCCCTTGGCGCGCGCGGTGCGGATGAAGTCCTGGCTCAGCACTTCGAGCAGGCTTGATCGCACGAAGCGCGCCAGCAGTCCCGCCGAATGGGTTCCGAGCACGAAGCTCGGCAGCACCATCGCCTTGAAGTTGAGCCATGCGTTGGCGCAGAGCGGCACGTAGCCCGAAGGCGGGAAAATCGGCAGCATCACCGCCAGCAGGTAGATCAGGACGATGGCCACCCAAAACGACCGGGATCGAGACACCAAGGAGCGCGCCGGTCGGTCAGCGTCATGTCGAGGGCGCGAACCGCGCTTGACCGCGCTGACGATCCCGACCGGAATGCCGATCGCGAACGACCAGACCGTCGCCCAGCCGAACAGCTCAAGCGTGATCGGCAGCCGCTGCAGGAACATGTCGAGCACCGGCTGGCCGGTGCCGAGCGAGGTTCCCCAGTCGCCGCGGACGAAATTGCCGAGCCAGACGATGAATTGCCGGTACAGCGGCTGATCGAGGCCGAACTCATGGCGCACGCGCGCGACCACCGCGGGATCGTGCATGTCCACGCTGCCGCTCATCGCCGCCATGACGGCATCGCCCGGCAACAGGCGGGCAATGATGAACACCAGCACGGTGACGATCGCCAGGATGATGAGGGCGTGCGCCAGCCTCAGCAGGATATATCGCCCCATCGCCGTCCTCGCTGTCCGACGATACCGTGAGCTGCGGCGGCCTCAGACGCTGTCGGGCTTGCCGTCCTTGAACCACAGCGGATGCGACACAAACCAGGCCTCCTTGTATTTGATGAACTGCTCCTGGTTCCAGCCGCGCACGCTCTTGCGCATGGCGATGACGTTCTCTTCCCACCACAGCCAGGCGTCCTCGTAGTTGTCGTAGAGCACGTTTTCGAGTTGCCAGTAGATCTTGCTGGCGCTTGGCCGGGTCGAGCTCGCGGCGGCCGGCCTCGATCAGCTTGATCGCCTCCTCGTTGTGGCTGCGGCCGAAGTTGAAGCCGCCGTCGGGCATGTAGAGGCCGGTCGCCATCAGGTCCGGATCATAGATGTAGGTCCAGCCGCCCTGGGCGAGATCGTAGTCGGCGTTCTTGAGCCGCGCGGTCGCGGCGACCGGCGCCAGCAACTCGACCTGCCAGTCACGCCGACATGGGCCAGCATGTCTCTTGATCGCCTCGGCCACGGTCTGACCCTGGGTGGTGTTGTTGTAGTAGCCGCGCACGGTGAGGCCGCTGCCATGACCCGCCTCCGCCAGCAGCGACTTGGCAAGCGTCGGATCATAGGACACCGGCTTCAGGTCCGGATTATGCGCCCAATGGTCCTCGGGATACATGCAACTGGCGATGCGGGCGAGCCCGAACTGCGTGCCGGCGATCAACGCGCGCCGGTCGATCGCATGGCTGATCGCCTTGCGTACGCGAATGTCCTGGCAGACACCCTTCGTGCAGTTGAAGCGCAAGCGCGTTGACCGAGTTGAGCGGCTAGCACGTGGACGTTGAGCGCGGGATCGTTCTTGATGCGCCGCGTACTGCGACTTGTCCACCGCGAGCAGCATGTCGATCTTGCCGGCGCGGAGATTGGCGAGGCGCACCGCGGGATCGGGAATGACGGTGACGATGACGCCGTCGAAATACGGCATGTCGGGATTGCCCGATGCCTTCGCGAACCACCAGTTCGGGTTGCGCTTCAGCCTTCACGAAATTGCCGGGGCTGGCCTCCTCCAGAATGAACGGTCCGGTGCCGACCGGGTGGTTGTCCAAGCTGTTCGGACCGTTCTTGAGCGCGGTCGGGGACATCATGTAGCCCGGAACGTTGGCGATGACTCCGGGGAACGCCGCCCAGGGCGTCTTGAAGTGCCAGCGCAGGGTCAGCTCGTCCACGACCTCGATCGGTGTCGAGCGGCGCCAGCCAGCTGACGCTCCAGGCCCCGCTCTTGGGATCGCGGATCCAGTCGATGACGAACTTCATCGCCGCGGCGTCGAATTTGGTGCCGTCCTGGAACGTGATCCCGTCGCGCAGCTTGGTCACTGCCGTCGTCGGGTTCTCATAGGTGAGGGACTCCAGGAGCCAGGGCACCGTCGGACGATAGCTGCCGTCGGTGATGATCAGCTTCTCGTAGAAATAGCCCATCGTGATCCAGTCGAGCACCGGCCAGTGATCGGGGTTCATCTTGCCGATGTATTGCTCGGCCGCAGTCCGCAGATAGCCGCCGCGCACCGGCTTTTCCTCCTTGTCCCAGACCGCCCAGGGCTGGGCGAGCAGGCTGGATCGCCCGCGGCGTTGGCCGGCCCGCCCTCCAGGAGCAGGTAGCCCGCCGCGACCAGTCCCAGCATGAAGTCGCGGCGATCAACGGATGCAGTCATGACGTTCCCCGATCGTGGCGCGAGCCTTGTCGTTTTGTTCGACGCTATCGGATCGGGAGCGCGAAGGCAATCCGCAGCGGGTATTTTGAGGACAGGGTATGCACCGCCTCCACAGTTTCCTGCGAAGCTGCCATTGTTGTTGACATCTCGACATACGAATTCGAATTTATGGTCTGCCTGACGGGCGATACTGGAAAGGTTTTCCGGGCGTGCCGCTCCGGCCGGCTTGTCGTCACGGTCAGGTGAGGATTTTCGGTGTCCGAAGAAGGTGCGGCTCTGATCTTCAAGAGCATTCCGGAACGCATCGGCGCACAAGCGGCGGAGCGGCCGACGCATCCCGCGCTCATTCAGGACGAGCGGGTGGTCTCCTACGGCGATCTCGACGCCGCCATGGATCGCATCGCAGCCACCCTGCAGGCCCGGGGCGTGAGGCCGCGGGATGTCGTCGCCGTGTGCGCGGCGAATTCGATCGCCTACGTGGAGGTGTTCTGCGGCGCCCTGCGGGCGGGTGTGGCGGTCGCGCCGCTCGCGCCGTCCTCGACGCCCCAGAGCCTGGAAAGGATGGTGGCCGATTGCGGCGCCAAGTTCCTGTTCGTCGATGCGGCCGCCGCCGACCACCTCGCGCCCGTTCGTTCGGCCATTGCCGCGCCGCTGGTCAGTCTGGACGACGACGCGGCGGGCGAGCCGCTGAGGCGATGGCTGGCTCCGGAGGGGTCGACCCCCGCGCCGATCGAAATCGATCCCCGATCGGCCTTCAACATCATCTACTCGTCCGGCACCACCGGCACGCCGAAGGGCATCGTGCAGCCCCATGCCATGCGCACGCCTTGGGAGGCGCCCGGAGCGGCTTTCGGCTACGGGACCGACGCGGTCGCGATCATCTCGACAGGTCTCTACTCCAACACGACGCTCTGTAGCCTCTTCCCGGCGCTCGGAGGCGGCGCGACGGTGGTGCTGATGGCCAAGTTCGACGTGGGCGAGTTCCTCGAGCTGTCGGAGAGGTGGCGCGTCACGCACGCCATGCTTGTGCCCGTGCAGTACCAGCGGATCATGGCCCATCCCGAGTTCCACCAGCTTCGATCTGTCGGCCTTCAAGATGAAGTTCAGCACCAGCGCGCCGCTCTCGGCGGCGCTGAAGGCGGACGTGCTGAAGCGCTGGCCGGGCGGCCTGACCGAATACTACGGCATGACGGAAGGCGGGGGCGGGACGGTGCTGTTCGCCCACGAGCACCCGGACAAGCTGCACACCGTCGGCCGCCCATGGCCCCTCACCGAAATCCGGCTGATCGGTGACGACGGGCAGGAAGTTGCTCCGGGCGAGGTCGGCGAGATCGTGGGGGCGTCCGGCCTCATGATGACGGGCTATCACAACCAGCCGGGCAAGACCGCCGAGGCCGACCTGGTACGACGAGGAGGGCGGCGATTCATCCGGCACGGCGACATGGGGCGCTTCGACGAGGACGGCTTCCTCATCCTCATGGACCGCAAGAAGGACTTGATCATCTCCGGCGGTTTCAACGTCTATCCGTCCGACCTCGAGGCCGCGCTTCGCGAGCATCCCGCCGTGTGCGGAAGCGGCCGTGGTGGGCGTGCCGTCGCAGGACTGGGGCGAGACGCCGGTCGGCTTCGTCACGCTTGCACCGGGCTCGCAAGCCGCCGCCGAGGAGATCCGGACCTGGGCGAACGGGCGGCTCGGGAAGGTCCAGCGCCTGTCCGACGTGCGGGTTCTCGACGCCCTGCCTCGGAGCCACATCGGCAAGGTGCTCAAGCGCGAGCTGCGCGACGGGTATCGGCCGGCCGCCGAGCACGGCTGAGACGCTAGGACCGCGACGGACGCATAGCATCAGCGCCGACCGGGGCGCGACCTGACCGGTGCAGGTCTGCCATGACGAACCGGTTCCGCGGCTGAGCCGAACGCGTTCCGATGAGAATACTTCCGAGGGGGATCGTAAGAGTGGTGACGACGAGCTCCGAACCGCCGCGCTCGCCGGCGAAGGTACGAGCGTCGCAAGACAATGATCGTGACGCGCCGCCGTCGATTTCATCAACCGCAAGGGCGTGCGCGGCATGACCCTCGCCGACGTGGCTGGCAGACTGGAGCTCGGTCCGACGGCGGTGAGCTACTACTTCCGTCGCAAGGAGGACTTGGCGGCCGCCTGCTTTCTCCAGGCGATCGCACGCTACGACGAGCTGATGGACCGCTCGGATCCGGAGCCGACGGCGGAGTCCAGCCTGCGGACCTTCCTGCGCGACTTCGCCGACTACAGGCGGCGGTCGAGATGGGGGAAGCCGAACCGATCGCGGCCTTCAACGACGTGCGCACCATCGACGATCCGAAGGTCAACAGCGCCTTTACCGAGATGTTCCGCCAATCCGGCGCATCTTCGGCGCCCAGGCGCTGTGCGAGCCTGTGCGCCTTCAGCGCAACGCCCGCGCCCACCTCCTGATCTCACAGGTGTTCTGGGCGGCGCTCTGGCTGCGCCAGTATGACCCCGCCGACTACCGTCGCATGATCGACCGGCTGTTCGATATCCTGGTGAACGGATTGGCGGCGCCGGGAACCATCTGGGCCCCGATGGAGCTCCCGCGCGCGGAGGCTCCGGCAGACCCCGCGGGCGGCTACCGCGAGGCTTTCCTCCAGGCCGCCACCGAGATGATCAACGAGCATGGCTATCTCGGCACCTCCGTCTCGCGGATCTCCGCCCGGCTGAATGTCACGAAGGGAGCATTCTACCACCACATCCAGGCCAAGGACGATCTGGTCGAGCAGTGCTTCGACCGCACTCTGGAGATCATGCGGCGCTACCAGGTCGCGGCGGACACCTGCACCACCACCGGCTTCGACAACCTGGCCTCACTTGCTTCCTCAATGGTGCGCCATGACGTCTCGGGCGAGATTCCGCTGCTACGGACCTCGGCGCTGACCGCCGTGCCGGAGGAGATGCAGGTACAATTCGTCCGCCGCTTCGACCGCCTGTCGGCCCGCCTCGCCAGCGTCATCAGCGACGGCATCGCCGACGGGTCGATCCGGCCGGTGGACGTCAACGTCGCCGCCCAGGCCATCACCGCCCTGATCAACGCCAGCGCCGAACTGCATCACTGGGCGCCGGGCGTGGATGCGACGAACGCCGCGGAAGATCTACGCCCGCCCACTCTTCATGGGGTTGTTCCAAACGGGGCCGACCCTGGCGGCGGCGGACACGGCTGCACCGGAGTGCCTCGCGGCTTCGGTCCGCTGCCGCTCGCCGAGCAGGTCCGCGGCGATGAAGCCGTTCTGATACAGGATTAATGCTACCGTAGCGCAGCCAGATGAGTTATCGGCCCATTCATCCGGCGGCCGCCGGACGCGCTCCTTGCCCCTGTGGTGCGTCCGGCCTGTCCGCAGGCTCGCCGCTGCGTGGTCCCGCTATGCAACGAGTGAGAGCGCTGGCTACGCGGTCTCCCCGCATCCTACGGACTGGCGATGCACACGTCTCGTTTACCGCCGATGCCTGGGCTCGTTTTGAGGGACAGTGTCTGGTGCATTGCATTGCGCCCATCGGACCAGTGTCTCGTTCCCCTCGATCACCCTGTCCAGATATTTGCGGACGAATCGCTGCTGGAGCTCGATCACAGCAGATGGACAGGCGAGGCGAAACAGTTCCCGAGAGGCGCGCAGGTTGGCCTCGACCACCCCTTCTACCAGGCCGCAGACCACTCCTGCGTGTCCCGGATTCTCGTCCCGGGGAATGGTGGGTACTGCGAACAACGCCCGTAGGTATTCGGTGCCGTCGCGCATCTGTCGGCTAATGCTGCGTGCGGCGTGCTCGAACTGATCGATGGCACTCTGCATAAGGCGCTGCTGGCCTTCCGCAACCGCCTGAGTGCTTCGCCCGAAAGTCCCTTGAGCGCCCGCCTAGCGGCCAGGTGGAGGCTGATCCATTTGCGTCGCGTCGGGAGGATATGTCGGAGGAAGCCTGGGCGGAGCTACAAGTTTGGGCGGCGCCAGTGCCGTCAGTTCAAGCGCCCAAGGTCGGATCAGAGTGACGGGTTGCCGTTGGAACCGTAGGAGACGGCGGTTTGGCATACCTGGGCCGTCACGCAAGTGCGGGCGGATCAGCCAAATGCCGGAATGTGACAACTCTTGCCGGCGCTCACTACCACTACCTTCGCCCTTGCCACGCCCGCAGCGCGGCAAATCACACGGGCCGCCTCTTCGCGCTGATAGTGGCGGCTCGGGACGTTCCTGCACAACCAGCACATTGCCGAGGTCGCCGGTGGCGCCCTGTTCGCCCGATCTTTGGTGCTCGCCGCGCGCCAACAGCCTCCGCAGGAGTTGCGCCCTCACCGGCTTTTCTTGCCATTTCTGCATCCAGCCTCAACGCGCCGCCAGCGCGATGGTGCCCTCGATGTGATCTGCAAAAGAAGTAGCCCCATGCGCGAAATATTCGTCTACGAAAACCGCGACGCCGTTCCGGACGAATGGCGCGTTGAGGACATCGATGCGGATGGCGACGGGTCTGTGTCGGTGGTGATCTTCAGCGGCTTCGAGACGGACCGGCGCGCCAAGCGATACGCCGACCGGTTGCGGACGAACACGGATTGAGCACGCGCCGACGCCTGCCCGAGCTTCCCGATGGCTTGCCGACGGCCCGGTACATGCTGGCGGCCGACTGCGCCGACGTCTCGCTCTTCTGCCACTCCCGCCTGCACCGCGCATGGCGGACCTCGATGACCTGGTGCGCCGGGGCAGGGCGACACGCCGTTGATCCGCATCCGGTGGAGTGCAGCAAGTGCGGGAGCACCGCGCACGTGTCGGCGGCCGTGGTCGGGCGGCACAAGCCATGATTTGCCTTCAGGAATGACGGCATGACTAGGGGCATCGGGCTTGTCCATCCGATGCCCCACCGGTGGAATGGCCTACCCTACTGGGCGTCTGAACTCGCAACCGGCCGGCTCTGAAATAGCATCCTGTCCTTGGCTCTGCCAGCCTGATTACCACCGAAATAATATGCCATGCAGCTTACCCACGCCGTTCCCAAGCTGCCTAGAATGATATTGAGCACCGAGTTGTTCGCATCTGGTGCCGCCTTGAAGCAGAGGAGAAACAAAAGTCCAAAGAAGCCGACAGTGACTGCAAGGGCGAGGATCCTCGGCGTCGAGTCGTTCTCTGTCGGGATGACGATAGCAATCGGATCGCGCTGGCGTCCCTGGGTCGGTCCGTTGCCTTCTGGTGCTGGCCTGGGTTCTGACATTCCTGCTGTCTGCTCATTCATTGGTACGTTTTGACCGCCGTCCGGCATGGTCTTGCCCCCTTGATTGTTAGGTTAACACCGAGTTGGTGCCGAACGGGATAATGATGGACGGCGGCTTCTGTGATGTGACGCATGTCACCCCAGAACCTACTCCCGCGCACCTGGCAATTTTCGGTTTGCAGGTCGCGAGCATCGATCGGGCATTGTCAAGTTAACTGCAACCGGGTTGAAGCCGACCCGAGTCACCGGTCTCCTTGAAGATCAAGCGATCGTTCGGGCACAGGTCTCCTGTCGCCAGACCCGGAAGGCTTTGGCGCGAGCGCGCTGATAGGCAGCCGCAGCCATGAGATGACGCCGCGGTCGGAAGTGACGTAGACGATGTCGCGTATTGAAAGGAACCGCTGCGCCTGACCGGATGACTTGAACCGTTGCATCTGTCGCTCTCGTCGTCGGGTGGGCCGGTGCGAATTCTCCGCCCGATTGTTCAAATACCGGCTCGTCCGATGCCGAACATCGGGCAGAATGGCACGCTGAGCAACGCCATAGCTGCGCAAGCCATCGGTGATAAGGCGCTTCGGTTGGTACTTGAGTCCATGCAACAAGCGTTTGAAGAAATGCTTGGCGGCCGCCCCGTCCCATCGGCCTTGCACCAGGATATCCAACACGACGCCGTGCTGATACACCGCACGCCACAGATAATGCAGCATGCCATTGATGCGGACGAACACCTCATCGAGGTGCCACGTGTCTCCAGGCCTGGGTCGCCGGCGGCTCAGCCTCCTGGCAAAATCAGCCCCGAACTTCCGACACCAGTTTCGGATGCTCTCGTGAGTGACGACAACCCCGCGCTCGGCCAGGATAAGCTCGACATCGCGCAGACTGAGGCTGAATACGTGATACAGCCAGACCGCGTGGCCGATGATCTCAGCCGGCCAGAGGCGGTTAACTTGGCAATGCCCCGTTAAAAGCCGTAAGGGGATTTATAGACATCGCAACCCTCTGAATTCTTTCGCTAACGCCCGTTTTATTTGCCGCCTCATTTTATTGCATGACCAACCGACCCCCGCATCGTCTTCGCCCGCCCGCCTCGCCGCATCAAGCGCGCCAAGCCGCCGGCCACCGCAATCGAGCCCCAACCCGTGCGGTTCGCTAACCGAAGCCGGATCGGGCTCCCTTCGGATTTTAGCATGTGCGGTGCGCTTTCGGCATAGCCCATCAATGCACAGCGATCTGCCGGGTGTTTCAACATCACGCGGGGCGGCCGGTTGTGCGCCTCACCCAGTAGCGGCGCTGCCCTCAGTGGTCGTTGGCCGGCCGGCGCGTGCCGTCCTGTAGGAAGCGGATTCGCTCGCCCAAAATGCGCGGCTTTGGCTTTCGAGCGACGACGATCCGCACCGGCTGAGGCTCGATTGCGGCGGCTTGCGCCTTGGGGCGCTTGTGGCGCGGCGAGCGGGCGAACACGATCGTCGGGGGCTTGGTCATGCGTTAAAATATGAGGCATCAAATAAAAACGGGAATTCCCGTTAATGAAAGAATTCAGCGGGTTGCGAAGTCTGTAAACCCCTTTACGGCTTTTACCGGCCTTACACGCTAATTAACTCTCTGTTCCGGTTGACTTCTGCCCTCGGATTTCGCAAATTTAGGACACCCGCGAGGTGGGAAGAGCTTCCCACGCACCACGCCATTGCTCGGCATGGTAACTAACCAGCCCCCGAGACTGGCCAAGAGATCCGGGATTGCATCCGGGACGGGTAACTGAGGGCTCGGCTTTCGCCGGGCCTTTGGCCTATCTGGGGGGTGGAGGTCTTAGCCGCCCGGTGGAGCCCTCGTTGAGACCTTCAGTGCCTCAAGGAGATACGCAGTTCTAACCCGTATTCGCCGAACTCGTCCATCTCCAGCCCTATAGCGACAAGCAAAGCCCTCCCTTCCGGTGGTTGATTCGCCGCACGATCTCAAAGTTTCCGTGGCGACGCGGGGCCTGACCAATGAACGTCGGAGCCGCGATTGCTGGCCGAAGATGCAGCATGCAGATCTGATAGTCTTCCGCGTGGTCCTCGGCGATGTGCCGATGGTCGACACGCTTGGCCTGCTGCTGAATGCGGTAGTGCATCCGGCCGATGTCCAGGACCGGGATGGTGGCGTGCTGGTGTTGATCGGCCTGTTCGGATTGTTCCCGTTTTTATCCAAGCTGTTCGCCGACGGTGGCTACCAGGGACCGCAATTCCGCAAGGAACTGGCGAAGTTGCTTCCGCGACTTTCCGTCGAGATCGTGAAGCGGTCCGATCAAGCGCGCGGCTTTGCCGTTCTGCCCGAGCGATGGGGTTGTGGAACCGACTTTCGCCTGGCTCAATCGCTGCCGCCGATTGGCCAAGGATTGGGAAAACCTGACCCGCAACGCCGTGGCATTCATCCGGCTCGCCTCAATTCGGCTAATGCTGCGAAAGCTCTGCAGCCCCAAGTGAACTTTCCGGACGGACTCTGTAGGAAGACAGGCATTGAAAGCGCAGCAGCATCGCTCTGACTGACATGTATTGGCTCGAGTTCTGCGCAGCGCGCCAGCCCACGCGGATCAACCGGAGTTGCCAGGATACCAGCCCAAGGGCGCGTCGCAAGCGCGCCGCCTAACGCCAAAATCCGAAGCGAGCGGCCCGCTGCCTCCACCGCCGGGCCGTTCACGCCCTGCCCGCCAGCCGCCTTGCGATCCCATCAGCGATCGCGGCTCGCACACATCCATCCGGAGCCCCGCCATGTGGATCGCCACTCCCCGACAGCTTCCTCTCCATGGTCGCCTCGCGCGACGCACACGACGGCCCGCTGCTGGTTCGCGCCCGTACCTCCGGTGATCTCGAACGCGTCTTCCCGCACGCCTCTGTCGCCCATACCCCCGGAGCACGACTACGCCTACCGTGCCATAGTCGCACGCGCGGCCGTGGCCCAAGCGCTCGCCGCCGCCGTGACCGCGATCGATTATCCGAACTTCAAGCCCAGTGTGCGCGAGCCCGATCGGCACGACGCCTACTTGGACTGCTGGTTTGTCATGCGGGCGTTCCAGCAGGCCCGCCTGTCCACACGCCGGCCCGACCAGGCAGGCAAACGGCGCAAATAGGTCAAACGGGCGTCCGCGTGCCCGGCAACCGTTGAAAAGCGCGGGCTTCAAAACCGACCCAATGCGCGGATAACCCGGTCACCGGCGCCACTGAGCGCCAGCACAGGCCCTCGGTAACGCGGGTGAGTAATATTATCTGGAGCCAGGAAAACCTGCCCCCGAATATGCTAGCCAGGAGCGTTCATCCGCGCTGACGGCGGCGCCTGCAGAATGCCACGGATCAGGTATAGACCATGACGAGAAGGGGCTATACCTAGCATTCATAGATCACGACAAGGTCTCCTCAGATAAATACTTGCGTCTAAAGTTACGACAAAGGGCTATCGTCAAAATAAATCGGGTTTGGGAGGAAGTAGATGCTAAGCATCAGCGACCGCTACAGCGGTCGGATGACGAGGTGGCGGTCGGCGCAGATGACAGCGTTGACGCTTGGTCTGGCGGCTCTACCCTACAGGGTCATTGCCGCGGATGTCGCGCCATTTACCGTTTCCCAGCCGACAGTGATCGGACCATTCCCCTCTACCGCGACAGACTTTGCGCTCACCATTGATGGGTTCGGCGTAGAGCCGCCGGTTCCGACGGGCTATGTGGAAGAAGAGTACTTCTTTTCCGGGTACCGGGAAATCTGTACCAGGTACCACCCCGGCCGGAATTCAGACCGTAATGCCCTGCCCGGCCAGCGCCACACTTGGCTGCACGGCTATTCCATATACGACCCGAATGATCGTCAAGCGTCCGGCAGACCACAGCAAGTTCAGTGGCAGCGTCGTGATCGAGCCGCTAAACCCGAGCGCAAATTTAGACATTGCTGCGGTATGGGACCGGTCGCTCGACTACTTCGTCCGGCGCGGCGACATCTTTGTGGGGTGGACTTCGAAATCGGTGGTGGTGGACGCCCTGAAGGCTTGGAACCCGACGCGGTACGCCGAACTGAACTGGCCCTACTTGCCTTTTGTCCCGGGCGGGAACAGCGGCGTCTACGACGGCATCACTTTCGACATAGCCGCGCAGATTGGCGCATTGTTCAAGACGAACGGACCGGAAAGTCCGATCAACAGCTACAACGTCAAGCACGTGATCGAAGCTGGGTTTTCCCAGGACGGAAGCTTTGCCTTCACACAGGCCGACATCTTTCACCGCCTCGAGCGCATGCCCTCTGGCGCCCCGGTCTATGACGGGTATGTCCCGGGGGGAACCACCGGGCCAAGCAACATCAACTTCGGCCTGACGCCTGCCGGCGCATTGCCAGCCGGCGATCCGCGCCACCAAATGCAGCCGCGCGACGTTCCCGTCGTGCAAATCAATACCGAAACTGAGGTCGCCTTGGGTGCCGCGGCCGGTCCTGCCGGTCTTGCCTATCGTCGTCCCGACAGCGACGCACCCGGTGACCGTTATCGCCTTTGGGAAGTTCCAGGCGCCAGCCACGTCTCGAATGACTTCGGCGCCCCCGTGATCACCTTGCAGTTGGACCAGGCGGAAATTTCTAAGATCGCGGTATCGGACCTTCCGCCTCTCGGATGCACGCACCAGCAGTATGTCCATGGGCCAATCAAAGGCATTCCCGGCGTGGTGGACCCGAACACCTATCCGTTTGCTTACGTTGCCAATGCAGCCTTTGCCGACCTCATGCAGTGGATTGACTTTTCGGTGCCTCCGCCGCGGGTAGATCGGATCGAGCTCACAAGCACAACACCAGTTCAAATCGCACGCGACGATTTCGGCAATGCGCTGGGCGGGGTGCGAGCGCCCTTCCTCGATGTGCCGACCGCTACCTATGTCCCAACAGATACTGTCGCTCATACAACCGCTCTATCCGGCTTCTGTGTTCTATACGGCTATAATGAGCCGTTCGGCTCTGCCACGCTGCAAGGCCTCTATCCAATTCACCTTGAGTACGTCGGGCGTGTCGCAGCTGAGGCTGCGAAACTCGTCGTAACGCGCCTGTGGCTTGAACCTGATGCCATAGCCGTTGTCGAGCGGGCATTTCGCGCTGACGTCCCGTGATCCCGTGACAAAATCCTATTACTTATCGTGTATTCCCGGCCGATAGATGCTTGGACACCTGCACCCGGGCTGCTTGGAGTTAGGAATCCGCCGTCGAGAACCCCTCGCACCACCGTGGCTTGCTCGTCTCGGCGGACCCGAGAAGGAGTGGCTAGGCAGATTGCGGTCCTCGAGATCGACCTTGGGAACGCCTACGAACCCACCGGCAGGCTCCGGCATCGGCCATAGGGCGTTACCCGTGGCCGGGGACTTGCCGCCGATCCATAGGCGCGGCAGCAGGCCGGTCGGCCGCGGCGGCAAGGTGCGGCCGGCAGGCTCCTCCTCTGCTCGCTCCGGATCACTATGCGTGGGACCTAATGAGGTCGCGGTCGCTCGGAAATCTTACTAAACAGCCGGCTGCAACGTCGCATCCGCTTTTGACCTATCGCAAATGTTCCGCGAACCGTGGCTGGCTGGCTTCATTAGTCGGATGATCGTGTTTTGACGCCTTTTCCGATTAGTTAACTTGCCCGGCGCCGTGAGGTGTCGTGCTTTTCCTGGTGAGATGTGTGGCGCGGTCAGCCGCCAAGGAACTGGAGACAGGTTCCCGCGGTACAGAGTCCTGCTGATTGATCCTTTGCTGCTCGGCGCGTTCCCGACTCTGCCCATGCAGCGCGGATTGGGGCTATTACCCGAGTGGCGGCCTCGGACCGATCCTATTGTGGAAAGCGGGTTCGCGGCTTCTGTGGTCGACAGTCGGCCAGTAGATCCTGGCGCCGTCCGACGCGGTACTGTGGTTCTGAAAGGCTGCCGCGGGATAAGGCGCGGCCTGCCGTCGTCCGTCCGGACCTGCTGGCCGAGCTCTCCTATGCGACAGTACCTCCCGATCACGATGGAGTACACGCCGGCATCAGCATGCGGATCGAAGTCGCGCCAAGCCAGGAGACCGGGCTGCATATGGTTTCGCAGGTGATGGTGGATTGGCCGCAAACGGTACGCCTCGCCGACACGGGTGAAGCGATCGGTCACCTCGATCCCGCGACCATGCGTGCGATTACGCGCCAAGTGGCTGTCATGTTGGGCATAGGTGCTGGAACAGACGCGCCTCGTTCGCGGCGGTAGGTTCCCGCCCCACTCGGGGGCTCAGCCGTCTAAGAGTCCATCTCGAATCTTAGTTGAAACGAGTCAGCCGTCGGATGAGCATAACTGAGGCTGCGTAGAGGAAGGCATGGCGGATGCGATGGTCGCCTCGAAATCCTTGGCGAGGCGTCGATTGCGATTGAGCGCCGCAAACAAGGACCTTTGGTAAGTCCCGTGTGGCGCGTCCCGCCCGGCTCCGTTTGTCCACCCAGGCGGAGGTCACCGAAGCTCTATCCTGCGCGCTCCGCAAGGGCGGTCGCCTGCGCCGCTAACAGGGACGATTCATTCTGTAAGTGGTGCAGCGGATGCAACGGCACCCAACATCTCGGCCGTGACCGCAGCGTAGCAGGCGACCCACGCTTCGCGGACGCCTTGCGTGAAGTCATCGCCCAATCCCTTTTCGAGCGTGGCGATCAAGGCTGCTCCCACCGTCTCGTAGTCCGTCGGTTCCACCCCATACGCAACGTGTCGACGGCCAAGCGCCTGCACCACCGCTGCGATTTTCTCCCAGTGCTGCAGATTTGCTGCCGCCGTACCAAGCATCGCCATCAGCTTTTGACGCTGTTCGGTCATGTCTTCCCTGAACAAAGAACGGAGCCGTGGATCGCGCTCGAACAGATCCTCGTAAAAGAGGGTTGCTGCGAGATCGGCGATCGGCGCTATTTTGGCGAAGCTGGTTTGAAACAATACCCTGTTGCTCCGGCGTCATGGTCGCCTCCATGGTTTGGGGCCGTGGTGGTCGAACGAGCCGAGGCAGCGATGCCCTATCGCGGGCCAACAAAAGACATGCCTCCAGCATCCCATCGACCAGGGCGGCGCGCCGCAACACACCGCGCGCCGCATCCTCCATTTCCACCCAGTCGGCGTGATCCGGTAATGGACCCAATAGCGCCGCGCTGAACCGGACCAGGGCGTCGCCGATCGGCAAATTTTGCGTGCCAGTCAGGTGGTAGAGCTGGCCGTTCGCCAGCGGAACCCGCACCCAATGGCAAATCGCCGGCAGCGCGCCACCGGCACGTCGCAGCAGAACGCCATAAATCGTGCCTCCACGCGACTGACCGAGGTCGGCGTGGCCTTCAATTCGGGCTGTCCAGAATGTGGGTCGAGCCGCGCCGTTACTGCGCGGCCGATCGGCCCGGCGGACGTGAACTCCTCCGTCCAGTGCATGGGCACGAACAGTTCGCCGGGGCGCTGCGCCGCGGTCATTGAGACGCGCAGCAGAGCCGCTCCGACATCGGTTTCGATGTGGACGAGATCATCGGCCGTAAAGCCGAGCCGCGCCGCGTCGGCTGGATTAAGAGCGGCCGTGGGCTCCGGTGCGTGCGTCATCAGGCGCGGCACGCGGCCAGTACAGGGTCATGGTATGCCATTGGTCGCGGACCCGGCCGGTGTTGAGCAGGAACGGTCGCGCGTCTGTTCCGGTCAGACCACGATATGGCGTCGGGACGAACCGGGCTCGGCCATCCGGGTCCCGAAGCCGCCGCCGGCGAACAGTCTCCAACCTTCGGCAGCATCGTCGTAGCTTGGCAGCGGCCAGCGTCGCGGCGCCATCTGGTCATAGGCGGCGTCATTGCGGTCAGCCAGAGCGGCGACGCCGAAGACACGTTCGCCAGAATTCTCGAAGCCGCGGAGCCTCGCATGCTCGCGAAAAATCGCGGCTGGTCCATCCCAGGCAAACGCTTCACCGAAGCCCATCCGCCGCGCGACTTCGGCGAACATCCACCAATCCGGCCGCGCGTCGCCTGGCGCATCGCGAAATTTGCGCTGGCGGGAGATGCGCCGTTCGGAGCTGGTGATGGTGCCGTCCTTTTCGCCCCAGCCGGCCGCCGGCAGCACGATATGATCGTAGCGCGTCGTGTCGATCGGCCAGCAATCGGAGACCACCACGAACGGACACGCTTCCAGCGCAGCGCGCACGCGATCGGCGCGTGGCAGGCTGGCGGCGGGATTGGTCGCGACGATCCACAGCGCCTTCACCCGGCCATCCAGCACAGCGTCGAATAGTTCGACCGCCTTCAGGCCGGGTCTGGATGCGAGCCGCGGCGCGCCCCAGAAGCGGCGCAGCTTGTCACGATCGACCTCGCGGTCGAAGCGCAGATGCGCGGCAAGCTGGTTCGCCAGCCCGCCAACCTCGCGCCCACCCATCGCGTTGGGCTGGCCGGTTACCGAGAACGGTCCCATCCCCGGCCGCCCGATCCGCACGGTCGCCAGATGACAGTTGATGATTGCGCTGACCTTGTCAGTGCCGGCCGACGACTGATTCACGCCTTGCGAGAAGACCGTCAGTACGCGCTGGGTTGCCGCGAACCACTCGTAGAACGTCGCGAGCCGGCCCGGGATCGAGGCGGCACCGAGCGGCGACCGCGGCCGGATCGGCGGCATCGATGCGTGCGGCGGCCAGTGTTGCCGCGAAGCCCGTGGTGTGGCGCGCGATCCAGTCCTCATCCAGCGCGCCATGTGACGCCAGATACGTCAGCAGCCCATTGAACAACAGCACGTCGCTGCCTGGTGCGAGGCATAGGTGCAGGTCGGCGTCCTCGGCAGTCGCGGTGCGGCGCGGATCCAGCACGACGTTGCGTGTGCCGCGCGCGGCACGCGCGGCGATCAGCCGTTGGTACAGCACTGGATGGCACCAGGCGGTATTGCTGCCGACCAGTATGACCAGGTCCGCTTCGTCCCAGTCTCCGCTTCGTCCCAGTCCTTGTACACGCCGGGCACCACGTCTTCGCCGAATGCTCGCACATGGCCGGCCACCGACGAGGCCATGCAAAGCTGAACCGTACCGGGTTCCCCGGAAGCCGTCTTGCTTAAGTCACGCCGCCATGGCGAGACCTTCAGTTTGCACATAATAGCGCGCTTCGGCTTCGGCCGGTGGGCTGTTAGCGATCGGCTCGAACAGACGCCGGTGGTTAAACCAGTCGACCCACTCGAGCGTGGCGAGTTCCGCGGCTTCCGCATTGCGCCAGGGACCGCGCCGATGGATCACTTCGGTTTTGAACAGGCCGATTATCGTCTCGGCCAGGGCATTATCATAGCTGTCACCGATGCTGCCGACAGAGGGTTCGATCCCGGCCTCGGCCAAGCGCTCGGTATATTTGATCGAGACGTATTGCACGCCGCGATCGGAGTGGTGGACAAGTCCACTACGCACGGGCTGCCGCTCAGATAGCGCCTGTTCCAGCGCATCGAGCACGAAGCCGGCGTGCGTCGTCCGGCTGACCCGCCAGCCGACAATGCGACGGGCATAGGCGTCGATGACGAAGGCGGCATAGACGAAGCCCACCCGGGTTGCCACATAGCTGAAGTCCGCGACCCGAAGCGTGTTCGGACGCGGCGGCGAAAATGGCGATTGACCCGGTCGAGCAGGCAAGCCGCGGCCTTGTTGCTCACCGTAGTGCGCATCCGCTTGCCTCGAAATCGCGCCGTGCAGTCCCATCTGGCGCATCAGGCGGGCGACGGAAACACCGCGCCACATCGAAGCCTTCCCGCTGCAACTGCCGCCAAATCTCCCGCACCCCGTAGACCCGGAAGTTCTCATCGAACACGCGTCGCACCTCGACCTTCAGGGCGGCGTCGCGCTGCGTCCGTGCCGACCGCCTGGTCGCATCGCGTCGTTTCGCCAGATGGTCATAGTCCGTCGCCGGGGCGATCGGCAGCGCCTTGCAGATCGGCTCGACCCCATACGCTTCGCGGTGATCGTCGATGAACGCGATCATGTGTTGGACCGGCGGTCGAGCTCCGCCCGGCAAAATAGGCGCTCGCCTTGCGGAGGAATCTCATTGGCCTGCCGGAGCTCGCGGTTCTCCCGCTCCGTCTTCGCAGCGTCTCCGCCGTGCAGCCGATCTTCGATGCAATTGAGCCGATCGCCTCCCATTGCGATCCATGTTCGCCCGCATGCTCCAGCACCATCCGAACCGCTCGCGTGCGAACCACGGGCGCATACCGTCCCGATGACTTCCGCTTCTCCATCGCTCCATCCTCTCAAGGATCGGCGCCTCCGGGGAACCCGGTACGGTTCAGAGCGCATTAAGCTGCCGCCCGGGCGACGTTGGAGCTTGCGCAGGGCGCGCCCCAGTCGGTGATTAACGCCACCCAGGCGGAGCTTCAGCCGCCGGGCTGGCACGGTTATCATGCAGGCCCATTCGAGATGCTTCTACATTGGTTTCACGGCCCCCGAGCCGATGAAGCACATGCCCCTCATCATAGCCCGGCCATGCGGCCCAAATCCAAGCCCAACGGCTAGCTCGCAGCTGAATGGTAACGCAAGCCAGCGCGCACGGAGCATTCGGCCTCGCGAAAGCCGCTACTCCGCAGGCCGGATCGCGCTCTCGCGATCCTGGTCGAATATTCTTCTTCTGTGTAGTCTGGGCTCTGATGACCGGCCGCCTTCGCAACTTCGTGGCAGTCTCACTGGTCTTGGTGCTCGTCGCCGCTGTCAGGGGCGGACCCGCGTGGGCGCTTGGCGAGGCGCCGCGTGCCGGGCGCGAGACGCTGACGCAATATCTGAGCCCCGAATTACTCCAAGCGATCTTCCCCGGAGCGGATAAGACGGGCGAGGTCGGCGGCACTCCGCCGTCGGCGTCCGTCACCAAGCACGGACAATTATTGGGCTACCTGTTCTCGACCTGGGACGTCACGCAGTCCCGCGGCTTTTCCAATCGCCCGATCGTGCTGCTCGTAGGGATCAGTCTCGATGGTAAGGTAACCGGGGCGAGACTCGTTCATCACAGCGAGCCTATCAGCATTCTCGGCATTCGTGACGAGGAGTTCTTCCGATTTGCCGAGTCCTTCACGGGGTTCGATATCAAGCGCGGGGTCGATGTCGTCAAGCAGCTGACGAATTCGTCGCTGGATCAGGGCACCTTGCAAAGGCCGGGCCAATCGGGGGCCGCAAAAGTCGATGCCGTGTCGCGGGCCACCACGACCTCGGTGCTGATGAGCGATGCCATCGTGCGCGGTGGACGCATCGTAGCACGCAGCCGTGGACTGCTTGATGCGGATACAGGCCCGGTCGCGCGGCTTGACATAGAACGGTTCGCCCCGGCGGATTGGCTGGCGCTTGAGGCTACGGGCGCGATCGGCCATCTGCGGCTCAGCTATGCAGACCTTTACGCGCAATTGCCGGTACGCGTCGCGAACCATCTGCCGGGCGCTGACCCGGCCGACCAGGCGAATCCGTTTCTCGACCTCTATGCCGCGCTGCTCACGCCTGCCGGCATCGGGATCAACGTCCTTGGGAAATTCTGGTACGATCAATACACAGCGGGTCGCGGTATCGATGACCAGTTACTGCTCATCGCAACGAACGCACGTTATCCGGTGCTCGGTTCGGATCCCGAAAGAGCAGAGGTACTGAGGTCGCTGG
The DNA here is from genome assembly GCA_963822675.1 of uncultured Pseudomonadota bacterium. Taxonomy (GTDB): domain Bacteria; phylum Pseudomonadota; class Alphaproteobacteria; order Acetobacterales; family Acetobacteraceae; genus CAWGIP01. The sequence continues at coordinate 108,965 of CAWGIP010000030.1, forward strand.
AACTCGTACAGGGCGAAAACACCGTCCCGATCACGGGAAAACAGATCAAGATGCTCCCGTTCCTGCACGGGCAACACCCACCGGCCCTGACCGAGCGCGCGCTGGTGTTCTTCCGGGGTCCCCGGCAATTCGATCCGACGAAGCCCTGGCGTTTGCGCCTGCTGATCAGCGCGCCTTCCGACAGCGGGCAGCCCGAGTTCGCGAGCTTCGACCTTCATTACAAGCTACCGGAGGAGTACGTGACCAGGAAGGCGGGAGCCAGTGCCACAACCGCGGGCACTGCGGGCGATGAGCGAGGTCTGGCCTGGCAATCGCTCTGGCTGGCGCACCCGATCAAATTGGGCGGTACTTGGCGCGGCGCTCGCACTGTTGGCCCTGATCCTGTTCCTGCAGGACCCGATAAGCCGAAAGCCCGGATTGCATCAATTGATCAGAATTGGCTTCCTGAGCTGGACGCTGGTCTGGCTCGGTTGGTACGCCGGGGGTCAATTGACGATCGTTTACCTGCTGACCTGGATTCACACCGCTGTTACGGATTTCCGGTGGGACTATGTGCTGGCCGACCCGCTCGTGACCACGCTCGCTCTCTTCACGGGGGCGGGGCTCTTCCTGTGGGGGCGCGCCGTGTTTTGCGGCTGGCTTTGTCCGTTCGGCGCGCTGCAGGAGCTGAGCAATAAAGCCGCGCGGCGGCTCGGATTCCCGCAGCTTCATGTCCCCGAAGCACTGCATGAGCGCCTGCTCGCCCTGAAATACCTGGTCGTGCTGGGGCTCATCGCCGTGTCTTTCGTCTCCTGGGACCGGGCCATGCAGGGGACCGAGATCGAACCGTTCAAGACCGCAATCGTGCTGCGATTTATGACCACTTGGCCGCTGGTTACGTATGCCGGCGCGCTGATCGTGGCGGGACTGTTCATCGAGCGATTCTATTGCCGCTTTGCTTGCCCCCTCGGCGCGGGGCTCGCGATCCTCGGCCGCGTGCGGATGTTCAACTGGCTGAAGCGCCGTCCCGAATGCGGCAGCCCATGCCGACTCTGCGAAGTCGGTGTGTCCGGTGGGTGCGATCAAGCGCAGCGGCGCAATTGACATGAATGAATGCTTCTACTGCCTTGATTGCCAGGTCACCTATTATGACGCGCATACGTGCCCGCCCCTGGTTTGGAGGCGCAAGCGCGGCGGCCCGGTGCCAGCGAGACCGGTAACGGCCGATCCCGCCTTTGGGCCGGAGCATCTGTGATGGACAATACTCGGTATATCACTGGCGCGGCACGTCATCGGGCTGAGGCGGGCACCTCAATCCCGGGAAGTGTCGCCTGTCCGATGACCAGCGTCCGTCGCCTATCGCGCCGGCGGAGTTCTAGTTATTATGGGCGTCGCCATGAGTGTGCCGCTGCTTGCTGGCGATCAACGACCGGCGTCGGCAACTCCACTTTATGAATGGAACGGCACGTCGCTCGGCTCGCCGTCCCGCTTGCTGCTGGTTCACCCGGATCGCGAGACCGCCGATCGGATTATTGCGCAATGCATCGATGAAATCGAGCGTCTGGAGCGTATCTTCGCCCTGTTTCGCCCGGAGAGCGAACTTGCACGGCTCAACCGCGAGGGCCGGATCGAACTCGCCATCCCAAGACCTGCTGGTTGTCCTCTCCGCAAGCCTGCGCCTTGCAGAACTTAGCGGTGGGGCCTTCGACGTGAGCGTCCAACCACTCTGGAATCTTTACGCGCGCCACTTCTTTGCAGGCGCCGCGCCGGCGCCGGAGGGGCCGTCGCGGCAGGCGCTCGAGTTGGCGCTCAAGCTTGTCGACTGGCGAGCGATCGAGCTGGGCCCGCGACGGGTCGCCCTCGAGCGGCCCGGAATGGGGCTCACGCTGAATGGCGTCGCGCAGGGCTATGTGACCGATCGTGTAACCGCCATTCTCCGAGCAGGCGGCTGCAAGCGGATTCTCGCCAATTTGGGAGGTAGCGAAATCAGCGCCTTCAGGCTGAATGCGAGCGACGCGCCCTGGCGCATCGGCCTCGCTGACCCAAAGCAACCCGATGAATTCGCGACCATTCTAAATTTGAGCAATGGCGCGCTTTGCACCTCGGGCGGCTATGGAACGAAGTTTGAGGCATCGGGTCGGTTTCACCACTTGTTCGACCCGCTGACAGGCGCGAGTGCAAACCACTACATCGCAAGCTCGGTGTGGGCGCCAAGCGCACTGGTCGCCGACGCACTCTCAACTGCGCTTTATGTCACGCCAGCCGCGCGGACCGTATTGCTTATGGCCCATTTCGGTGGCGCGACGGCACTGATGACGCACCCTGACGGCACGATCACCCGATTCCAGGATAGCGGGCGCCAAATGCAAACATGATTAGCTACTTCCGATGGCAAACGAGGAAAAAAGTTGGATCCTAACAACCCTGCCAGCCTGCAGCCCACCGCGGCGCAGCTTTTCGAAGGAGAAACCGATGTACGCAGCCATTCGTCAGGGCAAGGCAAAGTCCGGTATGGCGGAAGAGCTTGCTCGCAGGATCAAGGAAGGGGCGATCCCGATCATCAGCGACGTTCCGGGCTTTAAAGCTTACTACGTGATCTATGCGCCGGATGATCTTGTAACCGCGATCAGCATCTTCGACGATTACGCGGGCGCGGAAGAGTCCAATAGGCGTGCGCTGGCATGGATCGAGCGGAACGTGGCGCCCCTGCTGACAGGACCAGCAACGGCGGTAGCCGGGCCCGTGATCGTGCACACAACTGCATGAATGTACGGGAGCAGCGATAACAAGCACACCTACAACCTCGCCGACGAGCAGGTGTGCGAGCGCTGGTCGAGAACCCGTATTGGCAGTTCTTTGCGGCTTCGACTATTTCAAGCAACTCCGTAGAAGCTCGACCCATCGCGCAGGTTGAACACGAAGTGACCGGCCGGAGCCGAAGACATGGAAGCACCTGAAACGCAGACGAACGAAGTGGGCCGTGATTTCATCCGTGACATCATCCAGGCTGACTTGCAGGCAGGTCGCGTTGCTGGCGTGGTCACCCGCTTCCCGCCCGAACCCAATGGCTATCTTCATATTGGGCACGCCAAAGCCATCTGTTTGAACTTTGGCGTGGCACAGGAGTATCAGGGGCGCTGCCATCTACGGTTCGATGATACCAATCCGACGAAGGAGGCGCAGGAGTTCATCGACGCGATTAAACGTGACGTGCACTGGCTTGGTTTCGACTGGGGCGAGCATCTCCATCATGCATCCGACTACTTCGAACAACTCTTTGAATGGGCCGAGCATCTGATCCACACTGGCAAAGCGTATATTGATGACACGCCGCCGGAGCAGGTGCGTGCTCAGCGCGGCACGCTGACCGAGCCGGGAGAGAACAGTTCCTACCGTGACCGTTCCGTGGAGGAAAACCTGGATCTGTTCCGTCGGATGCGCACGGGCGAGTTTCCGAACGGTGCGCGCGTGCTGCGGGCAAAGATCGACATGGCTTCCCCCAACATGAATCTCCGCGACCCCGTGCTGTACCGCATTCTGCATGCCGCTCATCCGCGCACCGGGACGAAATGGTGCATCTATCCTACCTACGACTATGCGCATGGCCAGTCGGATGCGATTGAAGGAATTACGCATTCGCTCTGCACATTGGAATTCGAAGATCACCGTCCGCTCTACGACTGGCTGATCGAGAGTTTGCCGGTGCCTTCACGCCCACGGCAGTACGAGTTCGCGCGACTGAACATCAGCTATACCGCGCTATCCAAGCGCGTGCTTACGCGCCTGGTGAACGAGGGTCGCGTTTCCGGCTGGGACGATCCGCGCATGCCGACGCTCGCAGCGATGCGCCGGCGCGGTGTGCCGCCGGCCGCGCTCCGTGATTTCGTGCGACGCAGCGGCGTCACCAAGGCGAACAGCGTCGCCGACTTCGCGTCGCTCGAATTTTCGATCCGCGAGCTTCTGAATAAAACGGCGCCGCGCCGTATGGCGGTGCTGCGACCATTGAAGCTGGTGATCGACAACTATCCGGAGGGTAAGATTGAGACGCTCGAGGCGATCAACAATCCCGAGGACAGTTCGGCCGGAACGCGCCCTGTCACCTTCGGGCGCGAGCTTTACATCGAGCGCGACGATTTCGTGGAAACTCCGCCGAAGAAGTTCTTTCGCCTGTCGCCGGGACGAGAGGTGAGGCTTCGCTACGGCTACTTCGTCACGTGCCGCGCGGCGATAAAGAACAATGCTGGCGAAGTGGTGGAGCTGCGCTGCACCTACGATCCGGCAACTCGCGGCGGCGACGCGCCTGCCGGTCGGAAGGTGCGGGCGACTCTGCATTGGGTGGCGGCGGTTAACGCCGTCCCGGCTGAGGTCCGGCTTTACAATCACCTGTTCGCGCGGCCCGATCCGGGGGCGGAGGGCGACATCATGGCCGACCTTAATCCGAATTCGCTGGAGTTACTGACCGGTTGTCTTGTGGAGCCCGCGCTTGCTTGCGCCGCTGTAGGTCAGGCAGTCCAGTTCGAGCGGCAGGGTTACTTCTGCGCCGATCCCAACTCCATGCCAGGCCGGCCGGTATTCAACCGCTGCGTCGGCCTCCGCGACACATGGGCAAAGGTGCAGGCGAGTAGCCATATCGCCCGTGGCCGGCCCTGAGCTATTGCATTTCGAGTTCGGTATGGCGACTACCATCGGCTCGCGTTCACTCAGGCTTGCGCCTGTCCCGATGGCAAGCAAGTGTTCTGCTCGGCCACGCCGGAGATCGCGGCCGGCAAGGTTGCGCGTCAAACCGCGGTGCAAGCCTGGGATCCGTGAACTGAATTCCGGTGCCACCGCTTACCGCTATCCCGGTCAGGAGCACGGCATGTCCAGCTTCAACCTCGTTCGATTTCGTGTAAAACCAGGTCGAGATAATGAATTCCTTGACGCTCACCGCAACGGCAGAGCGAATTGGGCCGGCCTGGAACGTGGCGTGATGATCAAGACCGGCGAGCGAAGTTATTGCTTAATCGGCGAGTGGCGCGATGCGACGGCACTTGCCGGGGCACGCGACGGAATGATCGCGACGCTCAATAGCTTCCGCGACACGCTCGAGGAACTTCCGGGCGGTCTCGGTGTCACTGACCCGGTCTCTGGTCCGGTGGTCCTGGACTTGAAGGCCTGACCGGCCAAAGTCCGGCGAAAGCTTTAGGCCCGGCTGGTCGGCTTCGCCTTGCCCTCGTCGGAGGCCCGCCACAGATACCAGGCGGCAATTGAACGGTGCGGCGCCCAGGCCAATCCGATTTCCGCGAGCGCGCGCGGGCGGGGCTGAGCGTCCAGACCGAACAGCAGGCGGTAGCCTTCGCGGACGCCGAAATCATCCACCGGCAGCACGTCCGGACGCCCCAGCGTGAAGATCAGCAGCATCTCCACCGTCCAGCGGCCGATGCCGCGGATCGTGGTCAGCCGTTCGATCAGCGCTTCATCGCTTAGCCCCGCAGCAGCGCGCCGAGTCGGTATCGTGCCATCCAAGGCGCGGTCGCTGATCGCGCGCATGGTCGCGATCTTGGCGGCGGAGAACCCGCAGCCACGCAGAAGATCATCACTCGCCGCCAGAAGCCGCGTCGGCGCGGGAAATGTCTCGTCGGGATAAAGCGCCATGAGGCGGGCGAGAATCGCTTCCGCCGCGCGACCGTGCAATTGCTGATGCGCCACGGCGCGGATCAAAGCCTCGTATAGGCTGCGCCGCCGCGCCACTTTGAGCAGCGGCGGGCCGACGCGGCCGATCAACGCCGCCCAGACCGGCTCTCTGGCGAGATGGCTGACTGCCCCGTCAAACATTTGACGGTTATGCCGGGTCGCAACCGCTTTCGCCAGCCCGGAGCAACGCGCTATGTTTGGCTCCGAGGTCCGGTACGCCAGAATGACGAGTGAACCTTTCCTGCTTGACGATCAGGCCGAGGCCGACCGGCAGACGGCCAGCCTTGCCGGTATCGCCGTTGTCCTGCTGCTGATCGCGCTCGGCCTGGCGCTGGTGCGCGAACTGCGTGCCGTCGCCACGATGGAGGACTGCCTGCTTGCCGGACGGTCCTCTTGTCCGGCCGAGCTCATCCGCTGAGCCGGCAAATCCCCGCCTAATTCCGCGATTTGTCCACCAGGGCGTTCTGCGCGATCCAAGGCATCATGGCCCGGAGCTTGACGCCGATCTGTTCGATCGGGTGTTCGGTCATGCGCTGACGCATCGCCTTGAAGCTGGTCTGGTTGACGCGGTTTTCCAGCATCCATTCGCGGGTGAACTTGCCGGACTGGATGTCGGCCAGCACGCGCCGCATCTCCTGCTTGGTTTGCTCGCTGACGATGCGCGGGCCGGAGACGTATTCGCCGTATTCGGCAGTGTTGCTGATCGAGTAGTTCATATTGGCGATGCCGCCCTCATAGATCAGATCGACGATCAGCTTCACTTCGTGCAGGCACTCGAAATACGCCATTTCCGGCGCATAGCCCGCGGCCACCAGCGTCTCGTAACCGCCCTTGATCAACTCCACCAGTCCGCCGCACAGCACCACCTGTTCGCCGAACAGGTCGGTTTCGCACTCCTCCTTGAACGTGGTCTCGATGATCCCGGCGCGCCCGCCGCCAATCGCCGAGGCGTAGGAAAGCGCGATTTCCTGCGCGTTGCCGGACGGGTTCTGTGCGACCGCAACCAGGCACGGCACGCCGCCGCCGCGCTGATACTCACTGCGCACGGTATGGCCCGGCCCCTTGGGCGCGATCATGAACACGTCGATATCGGGGCGCGGCTCGATCAGGTCGAAGTGGATGTTAAGCCCATGTGCGAAGGCCAGCGCCGCACCGGGCTTCATGTTGGGCCCGAGCTTGTCGCGATAGAGGTCGCCCTGGCCCTCATCCGGCGTCAGCACCATGACCACGTCGGCCCATTTGGCGCATTCGGCCGGGTCCATGACGCGAAGCCCTGCGGCCTCCGCTTTCTTCACCCCGGCCGAACCGGCGCGGAGCCCGACCGCGACCTCGGCCACGCCGCTCTCCTTGAGGTTGTTGGCATGGGCGTGGCCCTGGCTGCCATAGCCGATGATGGCGACGCGCTTCCCTTTGATCAGGTTCACGTCGGCGTCGCGGTCGTAATAGACGCGCATTGTCCTCTCCTTTCCGTCAGGCCGCTCATGCGTTCGGAGCTTAACGTACAGGTCTGCATCCGCGCGCCAAGGCCTGGACAGTTACGCTTTTAGCGGACAGATCGTCAGCATCGCGCCGGACGGGATGGGTTCCTGCGACCACGCCCTAAATCGTCCGCGGCCCGCGCGCGATCGCCGCGACCCCGGTGCGCGAGACCTCGGCCAAGCCAAGCGGGCGCATCAGGTCCACGAACGCGTCCAGCTTGTCCGTCGCACCGGTCATTTCGAACACGAAGCTCTCGGTCGTGGCGTCCACGACGCGGGCGCGGAACGCATCGGCCAGGCGCAACGCCTCGGCGCGATGCTCGCCATGGCAAACCACTTTGATCAGCGCCATTTCGCGGGCGATATGGGGGCCTTCGCGGGTCAGGTCGGCGACCCGATGCACCGGCACCAGCCGATCGAGCTGCGCCTTGATCTGCTCGATCACCATTTCGGTGCCAGAGGTCACAATGTTGATGCGCGAGCGTCCGCGTGCATCGTCCACCGGCGCTACTGTCAAGCTGTCGATGTTGTAGCCCCGGCCGGAAAAGAGGCCGATGACGCGCGCCAAAACGCCCGCCTCGTTGTCCACCAGGACGGATATGGTGGCGATGCGCAGAGGTTGAGGAGTTCGAGGCACCGCGCGCCCTCACCCGGCGCGCCGCGCGCGCCGACCTCTCCCGCAAGCGGGAGAGGTGAAGTCAAGGGCCGTTACAAACCTCACCTCTCCCGCAAGCGGGAGAGGTCGCCGCGAAGCGGCGGTGCGAAGCGCGGTCAAACAAGAACCAGCCCCTCATCGGCGATGCCGGCCGCCTCGTCCTCATGCTCGGGGCCGAGGATCATTTCGTTATGCGCGGCCCCGCACGGGATCATCGGGAAGCAGTTCTCCTTCGGATCCACCGCGATATCGGCAATCACGGCCCGGTCCGACTCCAGCATCTCGCGGATCACGTCATCCAGCTGGTCGATCCGCTCGGCGCGCAGGCCGACCCGTGGAAGCTCTCGGCAAGCTTAACGAAATCCGGCAGCGCCGCGGAGTAGCTTTCGGAATAGCGGCCGCCGTGCAGCAGTTCCTGCCACTGCCGGACCATGCCCATGTATTGGTTGTGAGAATGAAACTTTCACCGGAAGCCGGTATTGCGCCAGCGTGCCCATTTCCTGAATATTCATCAGGATGCTGGCTTCGCCGGCAATATCGATGACGAGCGCGTCGGGATGGGCGATCTGCACGCCCATGGCCGCGGGCAAGCCATAGCCCATCGTGCCAAGCCCGCCGGATGTCATCCAATGGTTCGGCTTCTCGAAGCCGAAATGCTGCGCGGCCCACATCTGATGCTGGCCCACTTCGGTGGTGATGAACACTTCCGTCCGCACTCGCGCGTGAGCTCATACAGCCGTCGGATCGCGTGCTGCGGCTTGATGATCGCACCGCGGCGCGGTCCTGGTGTAGCGCAGGCTCTGCCTGCCCCGCCAGGCGTCGATGTGGCGCCACCATTCCGCCAGCGCCGTGGTGTCTTGTTTCGCCGGGTCCGGTTCCAGGCCTCCAGCAGCGCCTCGAGTGCGCGGCCCGCGTCGCCGACGATCGCGATCTCGACCGGGCACATTCTTGTTGATGCTGGAGGGGTCGATGTCGGATGGATTTTCCGTGCGTCGGGGCAAAAAGCGGTCAGCCGTCCCGTTACGCGATCGTCGAAGCGCGCACCGATCGCCAGCAGGCGTCGCAGCCGTACATGGCGAGATTGGCCTCGTAGGTGCCGTGCATGCCGAGCATGCCGAGGAACTGCGGGTCCGAGCGGGACAGGCGCCGAGCCCCATCAGCGTACTGGTGCAGGGAAAGCCGGTGCGCGGACGACGGGCAGCGCTTCCGATGCGGCTGGCCCGGCATTGATCACCCCTCCCCCGGTATAAATCATGGGCCGATTTGCCCTTTCAGCAGCGCGATCGCACGTCTGATTTGGGCCAGGTCCGGTTCTATTGCGGGCGATAGCTGGGGTGCTCGGCGCCGGGGCGGCGCATAGGGTGCCTTGCCGATCACGATGTCTTTCGGCAAGTCGATCACCACCGGACCGGGCCGGCCCGAGCGGGCGACGTAAAACGCCTCGTGCACAACCCGCGCCAGATCCTCGGCCGCTTGACAAGGTAATTGTGCTTGGTCGCGGGCCGGGTGATGCCAGTGGTGTCGGCTTCCTGAAAGGCGTCATTGCCAATCAAATGGGTCGGAACCTGCCCGTAAGGCAAACCACCGGAATAGAATCCATCAGCGCATCAACCAGGCCGGTGACGGCATTGGTCGCGCCAGGACCGGAGGTGACAAGCACGACGCCGACCGCCCGGTGCAGCGTGCATAACCCTCCGCGGCATGTACCGCGGCCTGTTCGTGCCGGACCAGGACGTGACGGATGGCGTTCTGCTTAAACAGTGCGTCATAGATCGGCAGGACGGCGCCACCCGGATAGCCGAAAATACCTCCACGTCCTGATCTTTCAGGGCACGGAGCAAGATCTCGGCGCCGGACTGGCTGGCTTCGGCCGGCATGGTCTTCCCTCTCGGTCTTCGTTCGCATGCGGTTGCGGACGAAGATACTGCCGGGATTAGGCCGCGATGATGCGGTGCGTCAACCCCGGCAATTCGAAAATCACGCAGTTGAGGCGATTTGCATAATGAAAATTACAATCGCACGCCTAAAAACGTTAGGAAAATACGAACGCAGGCGGCAGCGGAGTAGGCGCGGCTTTTCCACACAGAGTGTGACGCGCGTCACATGTGCTGACAGCCAAGCGGTGGCAGGGTTCGCCTTACCGGCGACGTGACATCGTCGGCACCTCAGCAGGGTCGCCAGCATGGAACTCAGCCTCAAGTGGATGCCCGAGACCCGGAGGATTGACCCAGGCGGCGATAATTTGGCCGGTCGAGAGCGCCGAGGCTCTCGACCGGCTTTTTTCTTCACGGCCCGGATGAGCGGCACTCCGACAGGATCACCGACGTGAAGCTGATGGCCGCCTCCGTTTCAAGCGCCCCGCTTGCAGGCAGAACCGGCAGGCGATGCGTGCGGGCGGGATCGGCGAGACGGTGGTGACGAAACCACGTGATCTGTCGCTTCATATACTGGCCGGTGAACAGGTGGCCCGGGCGGCCGCCTCCTCCAGCGCTATGTCCCCGCGCAGATGCAAAGCCAGTTCCCGCACACCCTGCGCGCGCATCAGCGGCAGGCTCTGATCGAGGCGGAGCGACAACAACGCTCGCAGCTCGTCCAACGCGCCCGCGTCCAGCGTGGCGCGGAACCTGGCGGCGATGGCATTACGCAAGGCGGCCCCTCGGGGGATCGAGCAAAATCGCCACGAACCGCCACTCGGGTTCCGTTTGCCGGGAATCGGCCTGCCAGGAAGCGAGGCCCCGTCCCGTAGTGCGCCAGACCTCCCAGGCGCGCGCCAAGCGTTGGCCGTCGGTAGGGCAAAGTCGTGCCGCCGTCGGGGATCGAGCAATCGACAGACGCACGTGCACGGCAACTGGACCGAGTTCCGCAAGCAACGACCGGGCCTCAGCGCGCGACACCGGATGCGGCGCGGGAATGGCGGCCATCCCTCGACCAGAGCGGAAAGATACAGCCCCGTGCCGCCGCACAGGATCGGCACCTGCCCCGCGACGCGCGCCGCCTCCATCGCGGCGAGCGCCGCTCCGCGCCACCAGGCAACGTCCCCGGCTCAGTCGCCGCGCGCACGCCGTAAAGCAGATGCGGCACGCGTGCTCCCTCGGCTGGCGCGGGCCGCGCCGTGAGCACGCGCAGATCGCGATAGACCTGCGTGCGAAATCGGCGATGATGATTGTCCCACCGAGCCGCTCCGCGAGCGTGACGGCCAGTGCCGATTTCCCGCTCGCGGTGGGGCCCGCCACGATCAGCGCCCGTCGGTCCGGGCGGCCGCTCGTTAAGCCAGTCAACGTCTCCCGGGGCGAAGCTCCTCGTCGGCTTCCGTGAGGGAGATGACCCGAATGGGGAGCTTCCGATTTCGGAGCTTTTCACGCAAGCGCTGGTCCGCCGTCACCAGGTCCAAGCCCGCGGCCATGCCGAGAGCCAAATAAATGCAGCTCATCCAGTTCGATTGCCGCATCGCCGCAGCTTCGAGATATCGTCGCGTCGGCAGAAGCTCGATGTCCGCGTGCTCAAGCAGTCGCGCCGCCAACGACGCTTCCCCGGCCGACAATTAGCCCCGGCGCACCTCTTCCACAGCACATTAGCACACTCTGCCACCAGCAGGTCCGGCGCAGAGAGACGATGCCGGAGCAAAGATGGGCTTGCGTTGTCCCCGGCTCCTGGATCACCCACTTGATCGCGATGCTGGCGTCAACGACAAGCGTGATCACCGTTCGTCCCGGCTCTCGCCGAGCAGTTGTTCGGCCGGCGCGTGGGAGCGATCCGCCGTCGATGCGCGAAGCTCGGCCACCAGCGACCCGAAGCCACTCTCGGCTTCGCCCGCCACACGTTTCGGAGAATGTCGCGAACCTCCGCCTCGGCGGATTGACCATGGCGGGCGGCCCGACGCTTCAATCGGCAAATCGAGCTCGTCATCGAGGTTTCGGACGCTCAAGCTCATGGCCATTGGCGCACCTTAGTATCATTGCTGGCATTGCTCAGGACGCCCACTCGCCAACTCAAGGCAGGTCTGCGGTCGCAGCCGCAGGTATGGCCTCGCGCTCAAGCCGGCACGTCCAGCCTAAGCGGAATCCGGCATGGAGCACGTGTTGACACTGATCGCCGATCCGGCGGTCCACCCACTGGCGGGCGCGACGGTCGCGCAGGTGCGCGCGGCCGTGCGCGGTGATGATCCGATCGTGCTGTCCCCCGGCGAAGCGGTCGATATCCACCTGCCAGCCCCGCCGACATGAGCTTGGTCCGCGCCGCGCTCGACGGTGCGCCCATCGACGCGATCGCGGTACCAGCCAAGGGGCGGCGCAAGCGCCTGCTGATCGCCGACATGGACAGCACCATCGTCACCGGCGAGACGCTCGATGAACTCGCCGAGTTCGCCGGGCTCAAGGAGCCCATTGCCGCCATCACCGAGCGTAGCATGAACGGGGAGATGGACTTCGCCCAAGCCTTGCGCGAGCGGGTCGGCATGCTGCGGGGTCTGCCGCTGGATGCATTGGAGAAGACCTGGCGGCGTGTCCGACTGACCCGGGGTGCGCGCGAACTGGTGCAGACCATGCGCGCGCATGGCGCCATTACCGCCCTTTTATCCGGCAGGTCAGCTTCTTTCCGGAACGGGTCGCGGCATGCGCAGGAATTCGACGTGCAACGGGCGACCGGCTGCTCGACGACGGCCAACTGCTGACCGGGCGCGTCGCCGAGCCGATCCTCGATCGGGACGGCAAATGCGAGACACTGCGCAGCCTCGCCGCCGCGCATGGCATTCCACTGGCCGACACGCTCGCCGTGGGCGACGGAGCAAACGATCTGGCCATGCTGCGCGCAGCGGGTCTGGGCATCGCCTTCCATGCCAAGCCGGTTGTTGCCGCCGAGGCGGCCGCGCGGTCGATCGCGCGCGGGCTTGCTGGCGCTGCTGTTTGCGCAAGGGTATCGCGCGGGGGAGATTGTGGGTGGCTGACGAAAGACGCGGCTATTGCCGCGGCCCTTCGTTATCATCAGGGTGCGGGGATGAGCGGTTACGACGAGGACATTCTTGCCTGGTCGGAGCGGCAAAGCACGTTGCTCCGCCGCATCGCGGCCGGCGAGCGGGTGAATGACACGGACCTTGACTGGCCCAACATCGCCGAGGAGATCGAAAGCGTGGGGCGCAGCGAGTTGCGCGCGTGCGGATCGCTGTTGGTGCAGGCGCTGCTCCATCAGTTCAGAGTCTGGCATGGCCCAACTCGACCGCCGTGCCCGGCTGGGAGGAAGAGCTGGATCCGGTTCCGACAGGAAGCGGCCGACGCATATGCACCCTCGATGCGCCAGCATCTGAACTTGGACCGGCTCTACAGGCGAGCCCTGCAGCGATTGCCGAAGCAGATTGACGGCCAGCCTCCCCTGCCCGTTCCGCAGACATGTCCGCTCACGCTCGACGAACTACTCAGCGAATAGCAGCTGAGCCTATGCTGCAAGTCTCGATCACTTCTCGCCCGGACCAAAATACGCCTCTATCCGATATCCGTCCGGATCAATGATGAAGGCAGCATAGTAGTCCGGGCTATAGTTTGGGCGCAGGCCTGGCAAACCATTATCCTGCCCGCCCGAGCGCAGCGCCACCCGCATGAAATGCATCGACGGCGGCGGCGTTCGGTGCCGCAAAGCAGACGTGAAGGCCGGACTTTTCGTCTGCTCGAACGGGCCGCTCGGCGGAGACAACCCACAATGACACGGTGTCAGCCCCATACCCGTAGCCGACCAGTGCCTTTGCGGGCCTGATGCACTTGTATCCGAGCGGCTCTAAGGCGGCATCGTAGAAGCGCTTGCTTCGGTGGAGTGTCTTTTACCCCGATCGAGATGTGAGCGATCACTCTGCCGGCTCCTTCAAGCTTACCCAGCGCCCAGCCGCCGTGAGGTCCGAGCCTCCTAACCGGGCAGGAAACCGTCCCGCATGACTTCCTCGATGGTCCAAGGGCAATTCGCCGGAAAAGCGTCCTCCGGCAAGCCGGTTTCCCTCTGTGCCGCAAACAGGGCAAAGCGGTAGGCCGTCGCAAGACTGTCGTGCAGCACGGACTTGAGGCTCGGGTTGTCCTTCAGGTGCTCTTCCAGTTGGCCGCGCTGTTCCGCAATGGTCAAGCGCCAACTATTGCCGCGGAAACTACGGCTGGAACCGCCATTTCAGCAGGTGGGCGAGCA